>NZ_CBDATK010000007.1:0-525000 GCF_965200135.1 Sphingomonas sp. | reverse complement strand
GACTTCCCCACTGTCTCCAGGACATGCTCAGCGAAATTGAATTCTCCGTGAAGATGCGGAGTACCCGCGGTTAGACGGAAAGACCCCGTGCACCTTTACTGCAGCTTCAGAGTGGCATTAGGAAGGAACTGTGTAGCATAGGTGGGAGGCTTTGAAGCATTGGCGCCAGCTGATGTGGAGCCATAGGTGAAATACCACCCTGTTGTTTTCTGATGTCTAACCTCGTTCCTTGAAGCAGGAACAGGGACCCTCTGTGGCGGGTAGTTTGACTGGGGCGGTCGCCTCCTAAAGAGTAACGGAGGCGCGCAAAGGTTGGCTCAGGCCGGTTGGAAACCGGCTGTTAGAGTGCAATGGCATAAGCCAGCCTGACTGCGAGACTGACAAGTCGAGCAGAGACGAAAGTCGGTCATAGTGATCCGGTGGTCCCTTGTGGAAGGGCCATCGCTCAACGGATAAAAGGTACGCCGGGGATAACAGGCTGATAACCCCCAAGAGCTCATATCGACGGGGTTGTTTGGCACCTCGATGTCGGCTCATCACATCCTGGGGCTGGAGCAGGTCCCAAGGGTTTGGCTGTTCGCCAATTAAAGTGGTACGTGAGCTGGGTTCAGAACGTCGCGAGACAGTTTGGTCCCTATCTGCCGTGGGCGTCGAAATTTGAGAGGAGTTGACCCTAGTACGAGAGGACCGGGTTGAACATACCTCTGGTGTACCTGTCGTTCTGCCAAGAGCGCAGCAGGGTAGCTATGTATGGACGGGATAACCGCTGAAAGCATCTAAGCGGGAAGCCTCCCTCGAGATAAGATTTCTTAGGACGGTCGGAGACCACGACCTTGATAGATCGGATGTGGAAGTGAGGTAACTCATGGAGCTAACCGATACTAATTGTCCTATTCGCGCTTGAGAGTCCCACCATCAATGTCAGCCTTGGGCTGGGTGATGGCTGGATGATCAGTCGACGCCAGATTATACATCTTTGGTGCACGCATCGATTTAGAACCTCTCTCCGCGCACGCTCCTTTTGGGGCATTCGCACCGGCTTCATTGCCTGGTGATCTTAGCGTCGGTGTCCCACCCGATCCCATCTCGAACTCGGCCGTGAAACCCGACTGCGCCGATGGTACTATCGCTCAAGCGATGGAAGAGTAGGTCGTCGCCAGGCATTGCAGCCGGTGCGGCGCGAAGAGAGAAGAACCCATTCACAAGTCTCCGCCCGTTCCTCCAGTTATGAGGATTGTGCGCGGTCATTGGCGCGGGGTGGAGCAGCCCGGTAGCTCGTCAGGCTCATAACCTGAAGGTCATAGGTTCAAATCCTATCCCCGCAACCAACAAAAAGCCCGCAAGTCGAAAGACTTGGCGGGCTCTTTGCCGTTCGGCGTTCATCTGCCGCGGGACCCGTGGAAACACCGTGGAAGCACCGTGGAAGCACCGTGGAAGCAGGGTCCCGCGAAGATATCAGTAGCTCGCTGCGATTGATCATCCGTTGCCGCTTGATCGGCATTAGCTCGTGATCAGTTGCGGCTTGCGTCGGTGTCACCTGACCCGGGGTCTGGGGCATGCGCCGCCGTGGTGAATGTTGGTGGAGAGCGGCCCGACCGCTTTGGAGCGCGGGGACGCGTCTTCGGCCATTCGTTCACCCTGCGGCGAGAAGGCACGGCCGGACCCATACGCGCTGCCGTCCTTGCCGATATTCGCTCAATAGTCTGCCATTCACCAGCCCGGTTGCTAAACTAATGTTGCGGTCGATTCGAATGACCAATGCCGCGTGTCTGCGGCAAGTAGGGTTCTGCAACGGCCCTTCGCTCTGTAGCCGACAGCTTCTGGACTTCGCCTGGGCTACAGGCCTGTCCGGAGCAGATGGCGATCGCCCGCGCAACCGCTGCTGCCGCCGCGATGGCGCTTACGTACGGAACCGCGACGCTAGCGTTGCCGATTTCCGCCGCGCCGCATCGCCCGATCTGTGCTTCGAGGCGCGCATAAGCTGGCAGGTCCGGGGCGGCAGGCTTTGGAATGGGATCAGCGACGCCGTCGAAATGTGTATCAATCCTGCGATGTGCGTCGAAGACGTTCACCCGGTAACGGTCGAAATCGGTCGACGTTCGCCCGAGGCCTACATCGATGATGGCCTCGAAACCGGTATCGACTAGCAACCGACGCGGTGCGACCTTGTCTAGCCCGGATAGCGCAAGGCGCGGCTCGTCTTCAGCCACTCGAAGATCAGCGCGTAGAGCGCGATCGACGCGCGCGATCCGAAACCCCCGTGCCTCGATCCAGCGTTCCGCCATCCTGGTCTTCAGATCCCCGAAGGCATTGTCAGGGACGAGAATCGATGTTCCCCAATTCTCCTCGCTGACCCGGTCGTAATCCTGCAGGACCAGTGCGCAGCCTGCGCCGGGCGCATAAGGAAGAGCCGCGAGACTCCACAAAAACGCTTGCCCGAGATTGCCGAGGCCAAAAATCCAAAGCGCCGAAGGGAGGAATACCTCGGCGAAATCGGGTGGGTCGTCGGTACCGGGCCATAGATCAATATCGGCGGGCAGCGAAGTACGCCCACGCAACGCTTGAAAGGCTGCACCCACTGCGTGAGCGCCCGCCGCCACACCGGCGAGCGGGTTGTTCGATATGCCAGGCGTAACTTCATCCTCGGCTCTAACACCGGAGCGCCAGCCATCCCACCAGGCCAGAATTTCACCAAGTTCGCCGGTCGTGCCGATGCCGATCGTGACCGCCGCTGGCCCGAAGAAGCCCATAGCGCCGATCTCGGTCAGCGCTTCGCCGAGCGTGCAACATAAGGACAGGGAGGATTGCAGGGGCTGGCCGAGATCGCCGGTCACTCGCACGCCGCCAAGAAAAGTTCGCCGGCTGACCGCGAATGCCGTCAGGACCGCGGCATGTCCGGCCGGGCTCGCCGCATTCGGTCCCACCACTATCTCGAGGGTCATCACGCTCAGGCGCTGTTCCGCTTCCGGGAAGCTTATCCCCTCGGCATCGACCAACAATTTGGCGACGCGGCTGAGCTGACGGATCAATGTCATCGTGGCCACCATCCGACATGAAAGGGGTTGCGCCGCTCACGGCTGCGATCGCGCCATCGCTTGTTGCCGAGATATTGATGGACGCCGATTGCGCCCGGATCCGTCGCACGACCCGCGAAATCCGGGAGGATCACCGCGATGTGCCCGACCTCGGCGATGATCGGGTTCGCCTGATCGGACTTGCTCTGTCCATAGCCTCCAGGATGGACATGGACGTCGGCTACGACCTTCAGACCCGTGGCCCGGCAATGCGCCCAAAGCGCCCCGAGACGGCGACCATCGATGACGACAATGCCAGTAGCCAGCGAAAGGGGATCGACATCGTCGTAGAAGACGAATTCTTCGATAACACGCCACTTGCCTTGCCGGCCGAGTAGGAAGGCTCCTGCTTCCCGCTCTCCACGCGTACGCCTGCGCAACTCGGCGACGCCGGCATGCCAGACGTTGCTCCGGCAGACGAGCTCAGGCGGCGGCCCGAAGGCGATGCGCGCGAGCGTTGAGATTAAGGATGCCATGGATGTCCTCGAAAATGAATTGGAGTCGGCGATCGGATCGCCAGGCAAGGTGCGGCAGATTGACCGCATTGCTGTTGTGTGGGCCGGTCATGCGATCCCAGGGCCGGTAGACGGTATCGTCGCCCCATTGTTGGAAGGTGATCGCGACCCGCTGATTGCCCTTGGGCCGCAAGGGCGCGCTGAGGGGCGTGTTCGCCACCAGATCCCAGATACGTACCATTGGGTTCGTGGCCGGGAAATTGGTGACATCGCCGCGAAAGCCGTAGGCGGCCGTCCTGCCGTCGGGCTCGGTCGCCGCGATGTAGAAATCGAGGCGTGGGAACGCGAACGCGTGGATGCGCCAGCGGCCAGCCTGGGCCCCGGCAATGAAGCCGGGGTCGTCGAGCTCGGCCTGCACACGGGCTTCGGCCGGATCAAGCATGGTGACCTCCGTTGGCGATGTCGCCGCGAACCAGGTCGAGCGCAAGCGCGTCATGCTTGCCGGCGAGATGGCCGACATGGTTGCTGAGCGGCAGTTCTTCTGTGCTGCCCGTCCGGGTCAACTCGAATTCGCCCGCCATCGACGCATCGATGCCGAACACGCGGATGGCCCAATCGAGAACTCCTTCGAGCGTCGCGTGACGGCGGAATTCGTGGTGATGAGAGGCTGCCTGGTAGTTGACCGTCACGGTCACCGGCTGGCGATGATGGACATGATGCCGACGCTCGTGCCCGTCATGAATCGGCTGCTCGCAGGCAAGCGGCGCATCTTCGCCTTCGCGGACGATGTAAAGGTTCTCGACCAGCAGAGCATGGTCGGTCGCAACGATCGTCAGGATGTGCTCGATCGTTCGGTCGGCCTTCACGTCGATAAAGAGGTCATGCGCCTCAAAGCGAATGGGAACCCGGTGGATCTCCGGCGGCTCGCGCTTGCTCGCCAACGCCAGCCCGTCCGTGCCGTCATGCAACTTGATATCAGTCATTCTCTTCACTCCATAATCTCGTTCACTGAAACCGCTGAACGACGGTTAAAAAAATGTCAGCCAATACGACGGTACAAAAATTCAACTCCGCCACTGTCGGCTGCGCCTTCGGTCCTCATCAGAAATCCTTGCTCCCACAGTTGCTTGAACTTCGTGCTCGCATTCGCGATCGATATCCCTGCCACGTCCGCGAACGTCGCGGTCCGAACCTCCGCCCGGGACAAGGCATAATCGAGCGGCTCTCGATTCCCTGCGCTAGGCTTCAAACCAATTACCGCAACCTCTGCCCCATTCCACACCGTGATCGGCACGCCGATGCGCTCGGCAGCCAAATCGATATTGAGCCGGATTGCCCTGTTGCTCAGATCGACGAGACAGACGCCCTTCGACTTGCGAAACCGACCAATGACCTCAACGATCGCCTCGGACGCGAAGGAGGCATCCATACGCTCTACACCAGCCATCGAGACCTTCGCCACGCGCTGATCCGACATCGACTCCAGATGCGAGACGAGTTTCGCCGCAACAGGAACCGCTTGCTCACGGTCCCAGCCTGACGTCGCGCCATCCATGAGGTCGATCAGCCGAATAAACACACCTGATTCTCGTTAACTGAACACATTTAATCAGAGGGCACGTGACCTGTCAATCCAGCTTGAACGAAAAAGCGATGTGTGTTCCCCAGAGCAGCGGCAGCTGCTCCTGCGAATAGGCCATATTTGGCTGATATTCGTTGTTCGAGGGCTTCAGCAGCACCCGTTGGTTGAGCAGGCGTACGTCGAGATCCGCTCTGAACCCGATCGCGTGCCGAGCGCTCGATTTCAGGCCAAGGCCGCGTTTGTCCTCGGGCTTGCTCGAAATTCCCTCGCGGAAGATCTCGACGACGAGATCGACATCGCTCAGATTGTGCCATTTGCTGTCCGTTAGGGCCGGTCGCAGGCTTCTCATGATGCCGATGCCGCTGTCCGACACCGCGACGGTAAGGCGGTTTCCCTGGGGATAGGTCTGGAGTGCGGCGTAGGCGTCAAGGCTGGTCTGGCTGTGGTCGAACACATTCTTGATCAGCTCGCCGAAGATGCTGAACATCGCATCGCCGATCTGCTTGACGTCTGCCCTGGCCGAGCACCCGCGTTCAACCGCCGCGACCAGACGCGGCACCAGGTTTTGATCGACCGAGGCGGAGCGACTGAATCGCTCGATCTCGACGAGACCGCGATTGCCGCCGCGATGCATTGCCGCACCCGAATAAGCCGGCCGCGCCGGCGATACTTCGACGGCAGGTGACAGATGATCGAAAAAGCCGATGCGGTTAAGATAGCCCATTGCAGTGCCGTCGGTGCCGAACTCAAGCCGGACCCGCTTGGTGCAGGCGACCGCCTGATTGCAGAAGCTCAGCAGCCGGATGATCACGTCGATCATCAGCTTGCAGCCGGAGGGCACCTTGATGATGATCGTGTTGTACGACGCCCCCAGCGCGTCGCCACAGGTCATAAACGCTCTCTCGAACTTCCAAGCGTCGACCCATTTGTCAGGCAGATCGAGGGTGCAGGCGCCGAGCTGGGGATAAGTCGCCATCACCCAGCGACCTTTTCAACGATCGGCTCGGGTCTGCCGCGCCAGGTCATGCGATACACGTCGCCTTGCGCAACCGATTGGACAGAATGCGGAAAGAGCGCTGCTATGCAGGTTCCGCCCGCATGGCGGACCGAGGGGTAGATGATACCGTTGAGGCCGCGCGCCCGCGCCGCGTCGGCTAGCGCGTTCCCAGCGGGATAGCCGATGCCTTTCTCCGGATGGAGGGAGAGGTGGTCAATGTGCGGGCGCAGATCAACGAACTCGCCAGCAAAGCTCGCATAAAGCTCGGCATAGTCGACGACGGCCTCGTAAACGCCCGTCTGCGTCAAAGCCTCGGTCAGATGATGACGGACTTCGGTAAGGCATGTGTCGAGATCGAGCGCGGCGTACCATGCACCGCGCTCAGCCCCGTTGAAACGGTTCGCGTCACGCGGCTTGGCGTACGTGAATGAGGCGTTGATGAACGCGGCATGCGGAACCCCGTATACCAGTTCATAGGCCTGGACGTCGGCGGTACCGCGGTTCTGCGCTAACAGGCGGTTACTGGTCGCGCCTTCGATCTCTGCCAGCGCAGCAAGCTCGTCAGCGTCAACCAGCGTACTGAGTACGGGGGGACGCAACCGCGCCGTCGTGACGAGACGTATCGTCCTTGGTAGGGCCTCACGGGTAATGGTCAGCCCGTCCAGCATCGTTCAGAGACCACCCCGAACGGCATCGATATAACGACGGGTTTCAAGCATCACCGGAATGCCGCCCTCGATCATCGCCTGAATCGGAGACGCGCGCTGGAAGATCGGCCCGCGATTAGGAAGCTTGGGCCAACGATCGGCCATTTCGTCCGCAAAGAGCAGATGCAGACCCTTATAGACACCGATCGTCGCTGACGCCCGGGTCAATTGATCCTGCGATAATGGCTGGTCCCACGCGCCGCGTTTGATCCGGTCCCATGTGCTATCGCTGACGCCCAAAAGGGCAGCGGCTTCTGAGTTGGACAAGCCCCATTGATCGATGAGAGATCGAAACGCCTTGAGCGCGACACCAGACAGTCGATTACGGTCCTCTCCCTTGGAGAAGGTCTGCACATCTATTGGGGTGAGCGGAGCTCGCGCTCCCAGCTTGATGATGTCGGCCATGGTCGCCTCCTGATAAAAGCCATATACGCACCACCTGACGAATAATCAATCGTCAAATGGTGCGCAATCAGGCGGGGCTGCTGCGCAGTGTTGCGCGCTGATCAATGGCGGCTATGCGACTCCCGCACTCGGAAACTAGCCAGACCGCCACCGGCTCAAGCAGTCCTTTTTTCCATCTCCGATGGACGTCCGGTGTCGACGGATGCTCACGGTAGCGCCTGTCAACGTGGATGATCGGCAACGCGCCCATCCTCGCCGATCAACGGGTCGAGCGGTGATCTCAGAGGCTGTCGCCCGTTAAGGTGCGACGGGAGAGCAGATGTGGACGGCTCGGATTAAGCCATAGCCGACCGCCGGCGGAGCGCGAGCCGGTCTGATGCATGACGGTATCGCACATCGTTTCGGCCGTCGGGCAGATTCGCCTCGCATCCAAAAGCCGATGCTCTTGACTCGCGTGCCTTCAGCCTATGAACTGCAAGGATGTGCGGGACGCACTAGCCACGTCGGGATGCTTACTTTGCAGTCGAGCTTTGCAAGGCTCGTTCGCCAATCGCAAACGAAACCCTGACTCTCCGATTGTGGTGGCCGCCCCCGTGCTCTGCACGGGGGCGCGTTCC
The DNA here is from genome assembly GCF_965200135.1 of Sphingomonas sp. Taxonomy (GTDB): domain Bacteria; phylum Pseudomonadota; class Alphaproteobacteria; order Sphingomonadales; family Sphingomonadaceae; genus Sphingomonas. The sequence goes on along the minus strand of NZ_CBDATK010000007.1, from coordinate 517,163 downwards.
GCAACAGGGGGATATTTTGCAAGAGCTCATTGAAGAAGCCATCATTCGGAAGGCGCGTTCCGTGCTCAGGAACCGCAGGATTGAGCGGGCTAGTGCGTTCAAAAACGCTGATCGGTATCGCAAGAGAACGGGCCTTGTTCCGGGTATTCCTTCGGAGGCCGATCCCGCGTGGTGGAGTTACCATCCGCACTTCGATCCGACATATTGCATTCGTCACGCTCGCTTCTTGAGTCGTACAATCTGGCGGAAGCTCCAGGACAATCTCTATCACCCTGTTCCCGCGATCCAGTTTGATCTCCCCAAGCCTGACGGCTCCTCTCGCAAGATTATGGCGTTCGCTATCCCGGATTCTGCACTAGCGAACGTGATCCATCGAAAGGCGACCAAGCGAAATCTAAGTCTTTTCTCACGACTGAGCTATGCCTACCGGCCAGATCAAAACGTATTTGACGCAATCCTGAACCTGTCCAGGTCACTCGATGCATCAAAATCGTATATAGTCCAGTACGACTTCTCTAGGTACTTCGATACAATCGATCATTCATACATCAGGAAGATCCTGTTTGAAAGGCAGCTATTCTTGTTGCCGGAGGCAGAAAGAAACGCAATCAGCGCTTTTCTTGAACATGAATACGCACACATCAAAACTACAATAATAACGTCTTCGATGTTAGGCGGGAAGGAGTTCCCCAAGGTAGCTCCCTATCCCTTTTCTTATCGAACGCCGCCGCTCACGAACTCGATCTAGCGCTAGAGAAGCTGAACGGGACATTTGTTCGATTCGCCGATGACGTGGTCGCGGTTGCGCATTCCTTTTCCGACGCACTTGCGATCTCGGGAGCGTTCAGAACCCATTGCAAGTCAGCTGGTCTCAGGATCAACTACAACAAGTCACCTGGTATATTACTATTTGGAGGAACCCCCGAGCGTGAAAAACGTACTTTCGTTATCGATACCGATGATGGGGACCAGCTTACCACCATATCAAATATCGACTATCTGGGTCACAGCATCACAACCGGTGGCGTCGAGATGCCCGTCAAGTCGATCAAGCGGATAAAAACTCGGATATCGAGTATGATCCATAAACATCTCTTTCTTCATCGACGCGGAACGGGAGGAGCATTCAACCCTACCAGAGTGGGTCCAGGGTTCGGTGACTGGGATCTCGTGACCTGCATCAACGAGGTCCGTAAGTACATTTACGGCGGTCTTCGAGAAGCCCATGTTGCGGGCTTTCTAAACGATGATACCAAGCCGCCGTTTATGCGTGGGCTCATGGGGTTCTTCCCGCTTATCACGAACCCACAGCAGTTGATGGCTTTGGACGGCTGGCTGCTAAGTGTGATCAGACGCGCCCAGCGCGAGCGGGTTCGCATATTGGCAAGTAGCTTTGGCGTCACCACCCCACGTCTGAGCAAGGATCAAGTCATCACCGGAGAATGGTACGACTATCCATTAATCACCAACGACGCCTCACTGCCGAGCTTCGTAAGAGCATGGCGCGCGGCACGGAAGTACTATCGGCGATATGGTTTGGCAGGCATTGAGCCGCCACGGTACTACTCATTGACCGATTACTAAGCGCGGCCAACGGCGCAGTTTCGCACGCCCCCGCGTTATGTCGTCGATGGCAATTATCTGCATGTGTTCGACAGAAACACTACGGTCTGCAACCGGCGCAGGTTCCGTCCGTCTGATATGTCGGTTGGGCGACGTGCAACGTCGGCTTCTGACACGAGCTGCCGTTCGATATGTCGCGTGCGAACGTCGGGAATGTCCCAAACCAAGCCGTTCGACCCGTGCTCCCGCGACATGAACCAACGACCGGAGTCGGGAAGGCGGAAAGAGCCCGCGAGTGTCGACTATTGGGTCTTCTTTACCGCTTTGGACTGATTGGTCTTGCACGAGACCTTCAGCCAGAGCCGGGACTCTCCTGTTCGCGTTCATAGGTAGCGTCGGTGCCCACCTTGCCCAGTTGCTCCGCTTGAGCGACGCCGTTCGTCTCTACGACCTCGAAGGTCCGTCCGCCCGCGCTGACCGCATGAGGCTCGTAGGTGGGCGCTGCCCAAGGGTCGGTACCCTCCTCCTCGCCGTCCGAGCTATCAGACCCGGTCACAGAGTTCGGGGCATCGCCGCCCTGCTCTCCGGCTTGACCGCCGCCATGATAGCCGATCTCGGTTTGGCCGCCATGGCCCATGAAGCCGCTGTTGGTCGGCTCCTTGCCCGCATGCGGGTTGTCGTAGCCGCCACCGTCGCTCTCGCCTCCTGGGGTGCGACCGCCGACGTTGCCGCCGTCGGGCGATCCCGACACGCCGTCGGGCGCACCCTTCGACGTTCCGCCACCGCTGACTGGCATCTCTGTCCCGCTCATCACTTTCCCTCCTAAGGTTTCGACGTCAACGGCCGGCCGGAGCAAGAGGTGCCGTGTCGCTTCGCCAAGGTGAAAAATCGCCTCGTCGCGTCGACCTGGACGGAGCCGGCCCGATCGTCATCAGCAACGAGCAGCCAAGCAGATCATCTCCGGTCGAGATTGTAATGCGACTAGGATCTGCGTGATGTGTTCATTGCACTACCCCGTTTGATCGACGGAGCAGGAGAGCACGATGTCTGGGAACGACGACAACTTTGGCGGCACCAAGCTGGTTGGTGAGAATGGCGAGCAGATGGATCCGGCGATCGCCGGCATCTCGCCGCCCAGCATCTCCTCGCTCGAAGGTGACGTAGGCGGTGCGACGACTGGGGCAGAGATGGACAAGGACAACTCAGGTCAAGCCGGGATGGACGCTCTCAAGGGCGAGGATGACAACGGCGACGTAACCGCGAGCGGCGCCGAGTAAGCGGACCACGGACGGGAGGTCACGGCGTTCAGGAGAGTCAGTCTCACACTTTCGAGGTTTAATTCCGTCCTGCCGTAAAGTAGCCGAGACTTAAGCGTCGGTTCCAGTCGTACCGCATGGGTGCTCACGAGTATCGGACGCGGCCGTCGTCGGAATGAATGAATCAAGACGGACCTGATGCGCTTCCGTGCGTTCTGGTTCCAACCCCGGCCTTCCGCAGGCGGGAAGGGAGTATAATGATGGGCACGACTTTAAACGCCACTTTCGAAACACGCCGCGAGGCCGAGATGACCGTCGAGCGCTTGGTCCAGGAGCACGGACTGGCCCGCACCGACATCTTCATCGCCGCCGCCGGCAATGAGAACACCGTTGGCGAGGAGCAGGCGGGATCGGACAGCGACGCGGGCGACCCAAGCCCAGAGGCGCGGGGCGACGCACCTCTGAACGGCGCGGTCACGGTCTCGGTCGACATCGAGGACGAGGCGATGGTCACCAAGGTGCGCCAGGCGTTCGGCGAGTTTGAGGCCGCTGACGTGAGCGAGTCGTAGCATCCCGAAACGCAATCACACGTGCGCTGACGGAGCGTTTCAGGGGGTTTGTCTCGAGTGAGTTTGCCAGTGGCCAAGTTGCTCGACGCCAATCCAGACGATCCTTTTGACGCGGCAGGGGCGGGACGGGCATGCCGCTAGCCATCGCCGACGCGCGGTAACCGGTTATTGATCGACTATGCCTTACCGATTGGCAACGTGCACGCGGCGCCACTGATCGAGCTGAGCCACGCGCTACACACTCAGCGAGAAGGCGAGCACCGACTCCGCTTTGCTGCCACGCTGGTCGGATTGAGGTGCGTGGCCTGCGGTTCGGTGGGTTGGTCAAGCGCCTCTATCTCGATTCCCCGATCCTCCTCGCTACCGACTACAGCCTCGTCCTCGCCGACACGGCAATTATGGGCTCGAGCCCTTACAAGGCGTAGTACATCGACCAGCTATCGCGCGTCGCAAGACGGTGCGGCTGCGCGATCTAATTGTAACGAGTTCGCAAATCACCTGGTGTCTGCATCAAGATATGAACTGGGCTGGAAAGAAGTCACGATGATCACCTGCATCGTCATCATTGCTGGGTCGTTTCCATTGGCGAGGCGTTGAAAAACGAAGCGGCCGACGTGTTTCCCAAACGTCACGCCAACCGATCGGAGATCATCGTGAGCACTTCCCCCCAAGTTCCTGACACATCGTCCGACGACCAGGTTGCCAAGCTTGCTGGGCTCATCGCCGACACGCGGGTTTGCATGTTCACGACGATGGCCGACGACGGCCAAATGATGAGCCGGCCGATGGCGGTGCAGGAGGTCGAGTTCGATGGCGACCTGTGGTTCTTCACCAAGCAAGGTGGCCGCAAGGTCGATCAGATCGGCCACACGCCGCGCGTTAACGTCGCCCTTTCGTCCAGAAGCTCGTGGGTGTCAGTTACCGGCGAGGCGGAGGTTGTACGTGACGTCGAGAAGGCCAAGCAGCTGTGGAATGCCGGCATAGAGGCCTGGTTTCCGGACGGCCCAGAAGATCCCGAGATCGTCCTGATCAAGGTGCACGCCGACGGCGCCGAGTACTGGGACAGCCCGGGTGCGGGGGTCGTGTCCGTGCTTTCATTCGTCAAGGCAAAGGTAACGGGCAATCCCTACCACATCGAGGACGTGAAGGTTGATCTTTGAGGCTGGGCGGCGCTTAGGCGCCGCGAGATGATCCCCGCGAGCCACCCCGGCGCGGCAGGCGTGAAGGCGTCGGCTGAAGTGGCCGGCGGCCTGTCGCGGCTCGCGGCCGGAGCGATCGTGATGCCGTGCTTGGCGCTAGCGCGCTGATCGGGCGTCGCAATGCCCCCAACTCCACGCATCCGCGGACCAGGCACTGGTATCAAGGGCTCGACAAACCCACGTACACACCGCCCGATGCGGCATTCGGGGCGATGTGGCCGGTGCTCGAGACCGGTCTGGCGGTCGGTGGCTACCGCTTGCTACGGCTACCATCAGGCGTTCGTCGCGATCTGGCGGTGGGGCTATGGCTGCTCAACACCGCCATGGTCGGCGGCTAGACCGAGCTGTTCTTCCAAGAGCACCGCCTCGGCGCAAGCGCGGCGACCTCCGGCGCGTTGGTCGCGACCAGTGCGGGCTATGTCGTTGCGGCAGCAAGGGTCGATCGGACGGCGGCGGCAACGGCGGTGCCGTTCGTTGCCTGGCTCGGCTTCGCGACGCTGCTCGCCGAGCAAATCTGGCGGCGCAATGCCGGGGCCAGTCCCGCATGACCGTCCTGACGGTCTGGCACGACGGCGCGTGCCCGCTGTGCCGGCGTGAGATCGCGCTGATGCGGCGGCTCGACCGGCGTGGCGAGATCGAGTTCGTCGACGTGGCCGCGTTATACGCCGTCTGCCCCGCGGACCGGGCGGCGTTGCTGGCCCGGTTTCATGCGCGCGAGGATGGCACGATGCTGTCGGGCGCGGCCGCCTTTGCGGCGACGTGACGGGCGATACCGGTCCTGCGGCCGATCGGTCTGGCGGCCCGCAGCGGCCTCGTCCTCGCCGCCCTGGAACGCGCTTACCGGCTGTTCCTCCGGGCACGTCCGGCGTTGCAGGCGGTTGTCCACAAGCTGGAATGGTCGAAGTGACAATCGTCCCCGATCCGGTTGATCCGAGCCAGGAGAGCGTGTCGCGATTTCGCCGCACGGAGCAATCGCCACTTGCGCATTGAGTATTGAAGGCGGTCAGTCGCTAATACCTTCGCCAGCCTCCGCTCGCTCAAAATGAACGACCGCCCAGTGTCGACTCGTTGCGACTGTCAAGTGATCCTACTCTCATAGAGCTAGCGTGAACTAACGACCGCCACTGGGAGCCTCATTGGTGCTCCTGAACGTTCACGTTTGGGTCTACTGATCCTCCTGACGAGCGCGGTCGCGCCCGCTATTAAGCTTCCGCAATCATGGCAATTGACACTTTCATCCCGGGGATCCGGACGGGCATCTTCGCACCCTGCCGTGCAGGTGGGTCAGCATCGAACCATTTAAGCCATTCTTCGTTAGCGCCGGCAAAATCCTCCTCGTCAGCGATGATGAACATAGCACTGACGGCTTGACTGAGGCTGCTGCCCGCTTCGGCAAGGATCGCGCTGATGTTCGTCAAGCACTGCGCAACCTGGTCCTGAACCGATCCCTCAATGATCTTGCCCGTGCCTGGATCGATTGGCGCAGTGCCCGACACGAACACCAGCCCTGCGGCTTTCACGGCCTGGCTGTAGGCCGGTGGGGCAGCGGGCGCAGCAGCGGTGACGATGATGGTCCGAGACATGCGTCCTCCGGGTCTGCAGGATCGACACCCCGGATGAAGCGCAGTGCACACGCTTCGATCAAGAGGCGCCTAGCGTATTGCTCAAACAGGATGAACAGGCGCCGGTTTATATGAGCGTCGAAGCCGACCAACGAAGCACGATATGCCCTTTATCGATACTCAGAATACATGGCATCGTCTTGAGACTGAGACACTAAGGCATTGGGGATGAGCTTGGAAACGACGGCGTCGGCGCAAGTGCGCGCTCGGATCGCGCTCGCGGCAGCGATCGCGCTGGGAGCCCTGTGGATTGGTGCAGCATTCGTGCCGTCCGTCATCTGGGCCGGCGTGGTGACCGTGGCGGTTGAGCCGCTACGCCGGCGCATACTCGCTCGCTGGCCCGGCCGCAGAACGCTTGCTGCAAGCCTGATCACGCTGGCGGTGGTGCTGATCGTCGTCGTGCCAGCAGTCATCGCCCTCTCCCGGGCCATGATTGAAGCCCAGGGAGTAGCCCTATGGCTGGCGCACGCTCGAGCTGATGGCGTTCCGGTGCCTGCGTGGGTCGCGACGCTGCCGATCGGCTCGGCGGAGATTGTTGCATGGTGGAACACCCATCTTCTTACCGCCGCAGCCGCGTCCGAGCAGTTCGGTCGCATCGACATGGATACGCTCCTCAAGCAATCGCAGCTGCTTACTCACAACGTCATCCGGCGCGTCGTCGTCTTCGCCTTTACGATCGTCGTGCTCTTCTTCCTCATTCGCGATCGAGAAACCGTCGCTCATCAGCTGGAACGTGGTGCGAGACGAGCTTTCGGTGAAGCTGGCCCTCGTCTCGGTCGACAGATCGCCGCGTCGGTCCGGGGGACGGTCGACGGTCTGGTCCTGCTCGGCTTGGCGCAGGGCATCATCATGGCGGTAATCTACGCGTCAGCCGGAGTGCCTCACCCGATCTTGATGGGATTGCTGTCCGGTCTCGCATCAGTGGTGCCGTTCGGACTTATTGCCGTGCTGCTGATCGCGGTGCTGCTGCTGATCATAAAAGGGAGTGTGACCGCAGCGATCGTGGTCGGTATTCTGGGCTTTGCGATCAACTTCGTGATCGACCATTTCCTCCGCCCAGGCCTGATCGGCGGGGCAACCCGCCTGCCATTCGTTTGGGTCTTGATCGGCATCGTCGGTGGCGTCGAAACGATCGGGCTGCTGGGTCTCTTTGTCGGGCCTGCGGTGATGGCAGCGTTGGTTCTGATCTGGCGCGAGTGGATTGCTGACGGCGACATCGGCGAGCCCAGCGGGTTACCCGAGCGGGTCTCCGTTACCAGCCAGAGCTAACCTGAGGTTCAAGCGCCGTCTCGCGCAGCACGTACACGGAGGCGTCAAACAGCGGAGTGCCATTAGCGAGCCGGCAAATTCAAGATGAACGAACGTCGGCTTGCAAGGGCCAGCCTAAAAGCTCTGAACGGCCGCAAGTGGGTCCAGTCCGCAGCGCTAGACCCTAAAAATCGACGCCGTTGATCGATGCCGTGACGGCTGTCAGACCAGCTGCCATGCACGCCGCGAAGCTCCCGCTCGATCTGCAGCCCGGCGCACGAACGATCGCAGGCGGATGGGCAGTCGTGGCGCTGGCCTATGCGCCGGCAGTATGGATGATTGGCGCCGCGCAGGGCCAGGGCAGTTCACCGATTGCGACGATCAGCGCAATGGTCCTCTTCTTCCTGCCATGGGCGATAGCCACACCGCCATTGTTGCGGCTGAGTGCCCGCTTGCCGCTCGGTATCGGGCGCACACGACGCTCGCTGATGCTGCTCGCCGTGGTGGGGGCTGTCGCAGTCCCGACGATCACGGCCATAGGCCTGGCGTTCGAGTGGATGTTGGAGTGGGTGTCCGGCCCGCGGCATGCCATGTCCCTGTCGCGCCTGGCAGCCGGCGTGGCGATCACGTCTTTCTTCTCGGTTCCAGTGTACGGCGCTGTCATCGGCATCGGACAGACGCTGATCTGGGTGGAACGTACGCGCCAGCGGGAGCGGATGCTGGCCCGTGCCCGGCTCGATACGTTGCGCGCGCAGATCAATCCTCATTTCCTGTTCAACGCTTTAAGCGCGATCAGCGAGCTGGCGCACCGCGATGCGGCAACGGCGCAGCTTGCGATCAGCCGCCTCGCCGATGTTCTGCGCACGACGCTCGCCAGCGATGCGGCGGCTGCCACGCTGGCGGAGGAAGTAGCGCTGACCAAGGACCACATCGAACTTCACCGTCTGCTGCTGCCGGGCCCGCTTGACGTGCGGCTGACGATCTCGCCGGAAGCGTGGGTGGCGCAGGTGCCAGCGCTCATTCTCCAGCCGCTTGTCGAGAATGCCTTCGTTCATGCCCTCTCCCGACTGACGGAAGGGGCGTGGCTGACGATCACCGCCAATGTCTGGGATGGGCATTTGGCGATCGAGGTGGCCAATGCGATCTCCCCCACCGACGCCCCGTCGCGCGGGCTCGGGTCAGGCGTCACAAGCGTGCGTGAGCGCGTGGCCGCATGGAGTGGGGGAGGAGGCGAATTGACGACGGACCAGCGACCCGACCGGTTCGTCGCGCGCATTAGCCTGCCGCTTCTATCAGAAGATGCGGCATCATGATCCGGACCTTGCTCGTCGAGGATGCGCCGCTGGCCAGATCGGCACTGCGCCGGCTGCTGGCGGTCCATGACGACATTAGCGTGATCGGGGAGGCCGCCACTCTCGCTGACGGGCTGGCCCAGGCAAACACGCTTCAGCCCGACCTTGCCTTTCTCGACATTGAACTGCCCGACGGCACGGGGCTGATGCTGGCCGAGCAGCTTGGACCGTCGCGACCCGCGCTGATCTTCCTGACGGCCTTTCCGGAGCACGCGCTGCCTGCGTTCGGAGTCGAGGCGCTCGACTATCTGCTCAAGCCGGCGACCGAGACAGACGTCGCTCGGGCTCTCGATCGCGTTCGGCGATTGTCGGCTCGCAATGTAGTGGACATAGCCCAACCAACCCATCTCGAGATCCGCGACGGCACTCGCATCAGCTTCGTCGCTCTGGATGCGATCGACCGCGTCGATGCTGCCGGGCACTATCTCTGCGTTCATGCGGGCGATGAAGTGCATCTGCTGCGAACACCGATCACGGAGCTCATCGGCCGGCTTGGGCCGGCCTTCGTTCGCGTCCATCGCTCCGCCGTGGTGCGGGTCGATCAGATTGTGGCCATCAATGGGCGCCGGAACGGTGATGGCGATGTTCTCCTCGCCAGCGGGGCCGCGATGCCGGTCAGCCGCACCTATCGTGCGGTTTTGGAAGAACGATTGGGTGCAATCAGCAGGTAGCGGCACGGCTCGTGCCATGGGTCGCACGGTCCAGGCCACCGGTGTTGCCGACGTCAGCCCGGGCGGCTTCGTATTGCCCCGTCATCACGGAGGCAGGCATGAAGTTGAGGAGTCTTTCCATTTTTCTGACGGCGTTGGTCACCGCCACGCCGGCACTGGCGCGCGACGGCAACGTGCTGATCCACGGCGCGCGTGTGTTCGACGGCACCCGCATGCTGGGCGTGCGCGATGTGCTGGTGACGGACGGGCGTATCGCGGCGATGGCGCGTCGGCTGAGGGCGCCAGCGGGGATCGAGACGGTAGAGGCGAAGGGACGCGTGCTGATCCCCGGCCTCATCGATGGGCACGTCCATGTCTTTCCCGGCGCGCAGGCGGACGCGTTGCGGTTTGGGGTGACCACCGTGTTTGACATGTACTCTATCGCCGACCGGCCAACGATCGATCGCTGGCGGGCGCAGCGCGCATCGGTCGGCAAGGTCGCGGAAGCGGACACCTATACGGCAGGGGTCGGTGCGACGCCGCCAGGCGGTCACCCGATGGAGCTTTTCAAGGATATGCCCGCCGGCATGGCCATGCCGCCGACCCTGGCGCCAGGTGACGATGCCGACGCCTTCATGAGAGCCAGGGTCGCGGCGGGATCCGACTATATCAAGGTGCTGCAGGACGACGGCACCCGGCCTGGCCGTTCAGCGAGCCTGCCCGCGTTTACGCCGAAGCGCTTCGTGGCGGCCCTGACCGCCGCGAAGGCGACCGGTAAGCGGGTGGTGGTGCACATTCAGCAGCTAGCCGACGCGAGGATCGCGGTCTCCAACGGCGCCGATGCGCTGGAACATGCCGTATGCGACGCGCCGGTCGACGATGCGCTAATCGCGGCGATGAAGGCCAGGGGCGTGGCGCAGACCGCGACGCTGGCGACCTATGCCGGGTTGGCAGGCGCAGATGATGCTCGTCGGCTTGCGGCCGACCCTGCCATCGCACCGTATCTGACGGCGCGACAGAAGGGCATGCTAGGGCTCGTCTGGAAGCGGCAGAGGTCGGCGGACTTCGCCATGGCATCTGCCAACACCGGCCGGCTAGCCCGGGCCGGAGTGACGATCATCGCCGGAACCGATACTCCCAACCCGACCACGGCGTTTGGTGCGTCGCTCCATCTTGAGTTGGCGCTGCTGGTTCGAGCCGGCTTAACGCCCATGCAGGCCCTCGCATCGGCGACATCGGCACCAGCGACGTTCTTTGGTACAGCGGATCGCGGCCGGATCGCTCCCGGCTCCAAGGCCGACATGTTGCTGCTTGACGGCGATCCGACGCGAGACATCACCGCTACCCGCCGCATCGTTACGATATGGAAGAACGGCTACATAGTCGATCGGACGCCTCGCTAATCTGAACGAGCGGCCGATGTTGAGAGCCGGCATAACCTCCATGAGCGGCTACTCATGGGTCAATCCGGCCACGGTAGGCGCTAGCTATCGCTTGGTGCGAGGGATGCCGATGAAGTCGCGCTTGCCGAGCGTTACGCCCTGAGCTCGCAAGATCGCGTACGCCGTCGTGGCATGAAAGTAGAAGTTGGGCTGAGAAAACGAGAGCAGGAAGTTGGCGCCGGTAAACGGCAGCTTAGCCTCTCCAAAGGCGAAGTGCGTGTCCGATTCGGTCAGCGCGTCAACCGTGTCACGATCGAGTAAGGAGAGTTCGGCGTTCGCGCGCTGGAGGACCGCTTGCAAACCGGCGAAATCTCTTGGCCAGGCGCTCATGTCGGGCGAGAAGCTACCGGCGCGTGCACCTTCGATGCCGCCGATCGAGTGCACGGCGCATGACTTAATCTGATAACCGAGCGGGAGCATGTCCGGGGCGAGCCGCGCGTCAATCAGCTCCGCGTGCGGCATCCCGCGGTCCTGGCAGAAAACTTCTGCCTTCTTGAGCACGTTGGCGAGAGCACTCAGGATCTGGAGATTTGATGGGACAACGGCATCGTAAAGTGAAAAGGACATTTTGCTGCTCCAGCTGCTTGCGATCCTATGCAGGTTCTCGGGCGAGTTTGCCAACATCCAGCACGCTGCTTGTGTCCGGCTAGCTGAACGAATGGCCGCTGTCGGGAAGCGTCAAAGGTTCGCTGGAAGGCAGCTTCTGAGTCTTCACGTCTGGGCGACTTACCCTGACGCACGACCGTGGTGCTGGGCTCGGCGGCGATGGGTTCACCCTTTTCCCGAGCGCAATGGCGAATGGCTATGGTCGGGTGTAGGGTCGAACCATGCCGTACCTCTTCCTGCTGACACTGCCGGTCATCGTGCTCCTCTTTATCGCTTCGCAGACTTTTGGGGTGAACCAAGAGTACCAGCGGGCCGTCCTGTTCAGACTGGGCCGCCTGGGCGCTACCAAGGGGCCCGGCTGGTATTGGCTGATCCCACTGATCGACCGTGTTGTGAAGGTCGATATCCGGACGGTCACCGTCCAACTGGAGACGCAGGAGACCATCACTCGTGACGGAGTTGCCGTCCGAGTGAATGCCGTGCTTTGGTATCGAGCGGCCGATCCGGCGCGCGTGGTGACGTCCGTCGAGCGGTTCGAAGCTGCGGTGGTCCAGGCAGCAGAGACGGGGATGCGCGACGCGATTGGCCAGAGTGATCTCGATCAGATGCTCAAGGATCGGATCGGGATCAACAAGCGCCTGCTCGACTTGCTTTCGGCTGCGGCGGGTCGTTGGGGCATCGAGGTCGATGCTGTCGAGATCAAGGATGTGGACATCCCAGAGCAGATGCAGCGAGCAATCGCCCGTGAGGCGGAAGCGATACGCGAGAAGCGCGCCCGGATCATCAAGGCAGAGGGTGAGAATGAGGCTGCTCAGAAACTCGCTGAAGCGGCGACAATGATCGGCAGCGCGCCGGGAGCGTTGGAGCTGCGACGGCTGCAAACGCTGACTGAGATCGGTGTGGAGCACAACAGTACGATCATCGCGATGCTGCCGGTTGAGCTGCTTCATGCAGCTCAAAAGATCGCCGGTCTTCCTGTTATTCCCGACGACTGAGCGTGGCTGTGACCCGGTAGGGCTCTACCGGGGCAATTACATTAAAGACGATCCTCTTGGCTCGTAGGGCTTCACCTGGACGACGGTGCCGTGGACCGGCGCGTCAGTGCCCAATTCGATTCCGCTGGTCTCGGGTGACCAGCGACGATGCCCGGCAAAGGTCGGATCTGAACGAATGGCCGAACTTGAGCAGCCGAAAAGCAAGGGTGGACGACGGCACGTGGGTCACTATGGAATTGGCCAGTCGGCTGCCCGTCGCGAATGGCCGACGAGGGCGGCACATGATCCCCCAGAACTAGTTCGTGCTCAACCGGTCGCTGTTGCTACTCGAAGCACAAGCCAGCAGACTGTTGCCATGCATTGGCCGTACCTGATTCATCAGACTTACAATCGGCGCCTAAACGTGCACGACGCGTTCGGCGGCCAGCGTCAAAGCGGCATCGTCACGCCAAAGGACGTGCCCGCCATATTTATTTTACCGGGTACGGAGGTGGCGCCATCGGCTATCAGGATGCCTTCCAGGGGGATGGGTCTTTCCGTTATACCGGGCAGGGCCAAGTCGGCGACATGGTTATGGCTTCTGGCAATTCCGCAATCCGTGATCATTCTCTCGCTGGAAAAGACTTGTTGCTTTTCGAGCAGCTTGGGAAGGGCGGAGCGATCCGCTTTCTTGGGCTTTTCGCTTGTGCTGGGTGGGAGGTAGAGCGTCAGCCTGATGTCACTGGCGCGGAGCGAGATGCGATCGTCTTCAGTCTGGTGCCCCTTAGGGAGACCGAGCTTGAGGCTGATGGCTTGGTTGTCGAGCCCGAGCCGGAGGTAGATCTCGTCACTCTGCGCACACGTGCAATTATAGCAGCTGCCCCTGCTCAGACTAAGCAAGCGGCCTCTGCTGCAACAATGTACGTCCGGAGCCGTGATGTGCGGGATTACGTGCTCGCGCGGGCTGGCGGCGTCTGCGAGGGGTGCGCAGGCCCTGCTCCCTTCGCTACCGCTTCAGGGCGGCCATATCTTGAGGCACATCACATTCGGCGTTTAAGCGACGGGGGACCCGACGACCCCAGGCACGTCGCGGGTATTTGCCCAAATTGCCATCGCCGTGCCCACTACGCGTCGGATCGCTCTGCGTTCAACGCAGTACTGCAGAGGAAAGTGAACGAGCGAGAGGCTAACCTGGAGAATTGATCGCTGCGTAGTGCCAGCAATCTGTGCACCCAGGGCATTAAAACGGCTAAAGCGCTGCACTGTTACTGTTTTTCCAGCGTTGTCTACTACTGAACGAGTATATACGCAAAGACGCTAGGATAAAACTTGAGTCCATCTTTAAAGTAACAAAGTGATTATTTGGAAGAAGCTAAAGTCTGGATGCTTTATTGGTGAATACAATGCTGTCCCTCTCATCACCAGTCGTCTGAGCTGATCTAAGTAACTACAACTAACGGTGTAGACCATGAGACTATTGAATTACATAGAGTGGGTGATCGATAGCGAAAGATGGAAACGCTACGTTGCGGTACGTGATATCGGACGCGATGCACTTGAAAAGCTCTCTGATCTATCCATTCGACCACTGAGAGATATACCCTACGATCGATCAGAGGACGCGGAATTGTTTTTCGAACGGCGCGCACTCGAGCGAGAGTTTGCGGCCCGGATAGCCGATTCCGTTTTCAAGAATGAGTGCTCTGTAAAGGGTATCGCTGAAGAGACTGGTTTATCGGAAGAGTTAGACTTCCACACTTTGCAGAGCGCATCAGTGTATTTTGAGACTGGCGAGATGGATATTGGGCCTCGCCGTCTGCGGGATATTCAAGTATTTGTTGGTCCTATTGTTGAACCTCCTGAATTGCTTTCATCTGACGAGGAAAGGCGTAGGGTAGAAGATCAAGTGAGGGCTTGGTTGGCACATCGCCTCAAACAGAGGGGGGTGGCGTTAAGCGAGTCGAAGACCTTTGCACTTGCGAGGAGTGATATTCAGAGCCGCTCTCTCAACAAGCATATCTTTCGAGAGATCTGGAGGGAACTCGGTTACCCACATCCGCTAAAGCTAAGCGGGCGGCCGCCCCGTGTATATCCCTCTGGCCGCTAGCCGCATCGCAGAATGCAGACGCCGACGCCTTTTTCCACTCTCTTTCTCCACCTTCTGATTCGACATGTCGCTCTCCGTCACTTTTGACGGGAGAAGACAGATGAAGAAGTTTTTGAATCAGAACGAGCTGGCTGAGCGGCTGGGGATCGCCGACCGGACTTTGGAAGCATGGCGTTGGAAGGGTGTCGGCCCCGCGTTTCACCGGATCGGGGGCAGCGTCCGTTACTCGATCGACGATATTGAGGCCTACGAGCGTTTGGTGCGAAACTAAGCCATGGGCAGTTTTCGCATAGTCGATTGGGCTCGCGACCAGCAGACCGGATGCACTGGTGCTGACAATCTGCTTTGGCGCCTTGGCGGCCTGTGCAATCGCACGGGGCGCTGCACCATGACAGACAAGGGCATTGGGAAGCGTTTTAATCTTGGCGAGCGCACTGTCACGCGACACCTTTCCCATCTTCGCAAGAACGGTAAGATCAAGGTGCACTTCGAGTTTGGTCGCCGGGTCATAACTTTCATCGTCACCGCCGCCAGCCAGACCGGGCTGACCCCAGCGCCAGATCGGCCGAAAGGTGCCCGCCAGATTGGCGGACAGAATCCAGTAAAGGGAATCCAAGAGAGGGATCGTGCCGAATATCTGCGGATTGCCAACTCGACTAACAACGCAGAAAAGTTCCGCGTACTGGCGATGTTAGGGCAGCCGCACGTAGCCAAGAGCGTGTGAAGGTTCGCAGTAATCGCAATGCTGTAAGTCTGGCATAGTACATAGAGAAGGGCGGGGCGCTGAGCGTCCCGCTCCTTGCTATATCGGAACTCTAGGGCCGCAGCGTGCGAAGCGCGCGCTCTCAGCACTTGGCGTCGTCGCGGCGTCGATCGACCGCTAGCAGCCTTCGACGCTATTGTGTTCACGCTAGAGCGGTTTTCGGCCGATCTGAATCGTTGAGGATTCACACGGCACGGGTTTTCTGATTCAGCCTTCCTGCTGGCGAAGGAGGCTGGCGGTGATGGGTCGAGCTTTGTCGCGTGATCTGCGGGATCGTGTGGTTGCCGCTGTAGATGGTGGGCTGTCGTGCCGGGCTGCGGCTGAGCGGTTCGGGGTGAGCGCAGCGAGCGCGATCCGGTGGCGGCAGCTGACGATGCAGCATGGCACACCTGCCGCCAAGCCGCAGGGCGGTGACCGCCGGTCTGCGAAGATCGAGGATCATGCAGCCCTCATCCATGCCGCCATCGAGCGGCAGTCCGACATCACGCTGGACGAGTTGCGCGCGATGCTGGCCCGGCACGGCGTGAGCACCAGCATCGCCACGTTGTGGCGGTTCTTCGCCCGCCACAGGATCACGCGCAAAAAAAGACCGGTCACGCGACCGAGCAGGATCGTCCCGACGTCCTGAAGCGCCGCGAGGAGTGGTTCGACGGTCAGCTCGATCTCGACCCCGACAAGCTGGTCTTCATCGACGAGACCTGGGCGTCCACCAACATGGCACGGCGCCATGGTCGCTGCCGGAGGGGCCAGCGCCTGCGCGCCGGCATCCCGTTTGGCCACTGGAAGACCACGACCTTCGTCGCCGGCCTGCGCCGCACCGGCATGGTCGCGCCATGGGTGCTCGACGGACCGATGAACGCCGATGCGTTCCTCACCTACGTCACCCGCGTCCTCGTGCCCGAGCTCGGACGCGGCGACGTGGTCGTGATGGACAACCTATCGAGCCACAAGGCGCCGGCAGTACGTGCCGCTATCGAAAGCGTTGGCGCCACGCTCCTGTTCCTCCCGCCCTACAGCCCCGACTTCAACCCGATCGAGCAGGCCTTCTCCAAGCTGAAGGCCCACCTCCGCAAAGCCGCCGAGCGCACCATCCACGGCCTCTGGAATGCCATCGGCCGCATCCTCGACCTCTACTCGCCCCAGGAATGCACCAACTACTTCGCCGCATGTGGCTACGATGCAGACTGATCGAAAACCGCTCTAGGCTCAGGACTCATTGGTCATAGCCAGAAGATGATGGTGGCAGCGAGGGCGATGGCGGAGAAGAAGACCGTTGGGCATCGGTCGTAGCGGGTGGCGACGCGGCGCCAGTCTTTGAGGCGGCCGAACATGATCTCGATGCGGCTGCGGCGCCGGTAGCGCCGCTTGTCGTACCTGACCGGCTCGTTGCGCGATCTCCGACCTGGGATGCAGGGCTGGATGCCCTTGGCTTCCAAGGCATCCCTGAACCAGTCGGCATCATAGCCGCGGTCACCAAGCAGCCACTGCGCCTTTGGCAGATCGTCGAGCAGGGCTGCCGCGCCGGTGTAGTCGCTGACCTGCCCGGCGGTCATGAAGAAGCTCAAGGGCCGCCCGTTTGCATCGCTGACGGCGTGCAGCTTGGTGTTCATGCCGCCTTTTGTGCGGCCGATCAGCCGCCCAAGACCCCCTTTTTAACCCGCAGGCTCGATGCCGTGCGGTGCGCCTTCAGGTAGGTCGCGTCGATCATGACCGTCTTCGGCACGGCCTCCGCTGCCGCGAGACCCTCCATCATGCGGAGGAAGACGCCCCGTTCACCCCAGCGCTTCCAGCGATTGTAGAGCGTCTTGTGCGGACCATATGCGCTTGGTGCGTCACACCAGCGCAACCCGTTGCGATTGACGAAGACGATGCCACTCAGCACCCGCCGGTCATCGACCCGCGGCCTGCCGTGGCTCTTGGGAAAGTACGGCTGCAGGCGCGCCATCTGCTCATCCGTGAGCCAGTACAGGTCGCTCATCCACGGTCTCCTCGCGGAGCATGAATCAGATCGCGACGCTCACATCAATGGGTCCTGACCCTAGCTCTCAGAACAATCGATCATCATAGTGAAGCCACAACGTCCGCGGACCGCGCGACATCAATACATGGCGAGATCGCCGAAGCGATCACCTGGCAGCGTGGCCAGGCATCCCCGTCACGCATCAGCAAAGGTCAACGCAAGCTTGGGGGTGGGGGGCTGTATAACTCTGGGAGGTCAGGTCGGACACCGGCGTTGGGGATTTTTTTATGCAAATCCGTAATTTCACCGGGGGGTAGCTGGCCGGAGAACAAACCTGAAGGTCGCTCGTCTCGTCAGAAGCGGCGGTCGGCGTCTTTAGACTGTATCGTGTGGAAGCCCGCAATCTGCCGCTATCTTACCCACGAGCGCGCTCGTTGAAAGATCTGGACGAGGGCGGCGGTGCAAACCTGCAGTTTATTGCAGCGCAGGCTGCAGCCGGTTGGTCCCATGATGATAAAGGGACCGGAGGGCGTCAGGTGGCGTTGGGCAGCTGGATGACCAGGTCGCCCGGCATGCTCAACCCAAACACGTCGCAGGCGGTGCGCAGGATCGATATCTTCTGCTGGTTGGAGACGTTCAGTCCGACCAGCCAGCCGGGCGCGAACTCTTCGGCCCGTGCCAGGTCAGGACGGCTGGGGTATATTTCGGCAGTCGTGCGGGCGACGTGGTTTCGGCTCCGGCCCTGCACTGCTTGCGCCAGCGCTTCGAGTTTGGACGGATCGCGAGCGGCAAAGGCAGCTAGGATGTTGACCAGGGCCTCATTAGCGTTGCCGGCAGACTGGGACTTCCCGAAGAGTTGATAGTGCAATCCGCGGGCGGGGGCGGGGGCTGGGTCGTCAGTAGCTAAAGCCAGAACGGTAGCCGGTCGCGCGGTAGCAACGGCGATCGGCACAACGCGTCTTTCAGTGGTTGAGGCTGCAGGGACGTCGGAGCGCAAACTTCGAAGGAAATCGAGCACGTCCAGCACCGCGGGTTTGTGGCCGCTTTCCGCTTCGGCTCGATCGGAGATCAGCTCGATTAGCAGGTCTTCGGGGCCAGCAAGCAGCTGCTGCCACGCTAGTGGGATAGTAGCAGCGGCCGTCCTGCGGCCGGCGACGTCGCGGTGGTCGTGCTGGGCTGCTTCGAACGCAGCGCCGTTCAGTACGCGTTCGCGAGCAAGGTAGCGGGTGAGGACACGGGCGCACTCGGTCGGATCGCGGTCGTCCAGCTGAAGCCGATACACGCGTCGGTCATTGTAGCTGCCCTGTCCGGAAGGCAGATAGAAACTCCACTCGCGTCCGTCGGTCAGGATGCAGAGCGGCACGCCTTCATGGAACGCGTATTCGAACAGCTGACGGTCGCCATCAAGCGCGCGGCCGACCCCCTTCACCTCGATGAACACGGCTGGCCTACGGCCTGCTCCGAGCAGAGCAAGATCCACGCGGCGCTTTCCGACGGTGTACTCGGGCACAAGCTGCTGGGGGTCGGCGGTGTCCCAGCCGATTTGGGCGAGGATTGGATTGACCACGCCGGTCGTGATGGCGGCCTCATTAACGTAGGCGCCGCTTTCCAGCCGCGCGCGTATCTGGCTGATCAGCGACAGTAACCGCGGGGCAGGGGAGCCGTCGCGCTCGCCGTCATTGGCGATAGCACCGAGCCTGACTGTCATGTCCCGCTTCTCCTGTCGCCCTATGTACCTCTCGGAGCGACGGCCGAAGCCGGATGTTGGTAACCCTGGCACTGCACAGAGCGCATGCGCCTTTACCGGCAAGCCGGCTGGACATGCGCGCATGCCACCCGGCCGAATACGACCGAGTTGCAGCAGTCAGGGGTTACCACGCCCCACTTCCTCTCTCGAGCAAGCGGTGCCGTGGTAGGACTCCAGCGCATAGGCTGTCTGGAGTCTGTGTCGGAGGTTGTTTCCTTGGTCTGGGATGTCTCGTGCCAGCGGGGCAAGCCGCGGCAGGGCAGTCACTCATCGACCTGGCGCTTCGCTCGTTTCCATGTCCCATGCTTTTTGCACGAGACGGCATGTAGTGTCAGCGGCGGCACCTACTGCTTGGGGCCAGCGCGTCGCGGACCTGTCGCACGCGCCCTTGCTTCTGCCGAGGCGCTCCGACATCTTCCGCCGACAGGAGCAACCCACGATGCGAACGACATTGCTGTTTGGAGCAGCGTTAGCTTGTGCGTCGCTGCCGGCCGGGCTGTTAGCGCAGCATGCGCCTACTGCGTCGGAGCGAGCACTCGCACATCGGCCTGTTGCAGGTAGGGCTGGTCCCTATGCGCACGCCACTGTCGTGCTGCGACGAACAAGTGACCTGCCGGACGGCGGCTTCGTGGGCACCCTCATCATACCGGGCGGCACGCTGCCGCTAGCTGGCCCTGATGAACCGACCGACCTTTTCCTGTTAGACGTGACCGCCGTGCTGTTTACGCCGTTGCAACGCGGCGGCCGCAACGGCGTGGTCGTGCTTTACAACAGCAGCCAGATAGGGCCTGGACATGGCACGGATCGCCGAGCGCTGGCGTACCGCGTCACAGCTGGTGCGGCGCGGCGGGTTCCCGCCGTCGAGCGGCGGTTGGAAGGAGCTGCGACCGCGGCGGTGGTTCGCCGGCGCCTGCAAGGAGGCGCACGATGACAATTCAGTATCCTGATGTCCTGAGCGCGTTGAAGCTCAATAGCGGTCCGCAGATGCGGCGCATCATTGAGTCGCTGAACATACCCGAACAGGTGGAGGTCGGCACCTTTATCGGGCCGCAGCGGTTGGAAGCCGTCGCCCGCCATGCCGACTGGTCGGGCGAGGCCGCGGCGGAAAACTCCAAAATAACTACCGCGAACTTGGCTGAGGTCAGCCGCCAAGCGTTTAATAATCCACTCAACGATTTAGCGGACGACGTCGTCAAGATGATCAACGACTGGCGCAAACAGGCCATTAAGACCTCGCTGGTGCAGCTTGCTCAACGCCGCAGGACCGGACCGTTATTGACCATGGACGCGGATTGCCACGCTCTGTTGCCTGTCCCAGCCGGTGTACCTGCGGCCCTGACCGACGTTGACTATGCCGCGGCGGCGCAACGCAACAATCTAGAGGTCGCTGCGATCAAGGCAGTCGCAACAGTCGAAAGTGGCGGTCGTAAAGGCTTCGATGATCTGGGGCGTCCGAAGATCCTGTTCGAGGCCCACCACTTCGGACCGCTCACCAAGAACCGCTTCAACCAGACTCATCCCCATCTCGCCTGCAGAGATGGTGACACCACGACCGCTGCTCGATTTTATAGCTGGAACCAGTATGAGCGCTTGTACGAGGCCATGGTCCTCGACATTGACGCGGCACTCAGCGCAGCTTCGTGGGGCAAGTTCCAGGTGCTTGGCAGCAATCATAATGGCTGGCCCGACGTCCGGTCTTTCGTGGCCGCTATGTACGTGTCTGAGGTCAACCAGCTGAAGGCATTCGAAGCATTTTGCAGCGACAACGGTCTGACCGGGAAGGCACGGCGCCATGACTGGCTCGGCTTTGCTCTCGGATACAACGGGCCGAAGCAGAAGGGGTATGATGCAAAGATGGGTGCAGCTTTTAAGGCGGCAGGCGGTCGTTGACAGGCGAGGGTGAGAAACGTCGCGAGGGGCTTGATGGGCTAGTTGGTTGGCGCAAAATTGTAGCTGCTACCGTCGTCCTGTCCGGCATTTGCGTACAGCCGACGTATGCTGCTCAAGACGGTGGTAGTGGACAGTCGCAATACTATGTCGAGATCAAAGATCCTTCAATTTTGGTCGGTCGCTATCACTTCCAGGAGGAAGAACTCGCGATCGATGTCGATCTGAACGGCGATCACACCGCTCTCTACACCGTGTCGGCCGATGGAGGCCAAGGCGGTATCCGAGCAGAGGGGCTTTGGCGCGTCGACGGCGAAGACATCCACATCTACAATGATCCGCGGCCAGGCCGGCTAGATCGAGCTGAGCCCTCGACCATCGATCCCGGGGTCACCCTCGCAGTGGTCGCGACGCAGCCCGATGGTTCACCGGCCGAGGGTCTGGCACTCACGTGGAGGGGGGCCACAGGCCCGTCATCAATGAGCGCCGGGCGATATACAGCCGCCACCAACGAGAGACAGATCAGCGGGACGGTGTCCATCCTGCGGCTGTCAGACGGTAAGAAGCTCGCAAGCTTCACTGCTGGTCCGGGACTGCCCAACAGGCATCGTTTTATCTACCGCCAGATCCCGTCCGACCCGTTCGACATCAAGGCGGCGGCGCTGGACGCCCGTGCCGAGATGATCATGGTAGAGGCGGGCTCTGCCGGGGCTCCGCTCCACCGAGTGCGCGACTAGATCGCGCACAACGAAAGCGCAAAATCCGGACCTAGTCGGGCTGAGGGTGTGACTTGAACCAGATGCGGACGCCGCCGCCTGGCCATGCAACGTCGTTAGCATCTTTCCTCAAGCCGCGCTTAGAAGCGAGGCGTTGCGCCTGGCGACCCGCTCGCGGCCTGCACCCGTACCTTCGAAGGCGCGGCCTAGTGGCCGCCCTCGACCCATGGGACGCCCGCAGTTCGGAAAGCATCCGCCAGCGCCTCTTCAAGCTCTAACGACTCCCATCGTGCCAGCGGGTTCAGGTGGTCGAACAATTCGGGCAGCAGATAGAGACCGAACCGGCGGACCGCACCGCTCGCGCGGTAGCCTGCTTTATGCTGGTCCAGGCGCCAGTCCGGGTCGCGTACGGACTGCCCGACATAAAGCCCCCATGGCTGAGCGCGGCGTTTGTCGTGAAGGAGGACAACATAGACGGAGTGACGCGCGGAACGGTCCCCGCGAGTAACGGCACGAAAGGCGCGAGCCGTTCTAACGGCGACTGGCATCCATTCTGGTGCAACGATCATCCTGTTAGGCGGTCAGTGTCGCGTCCAAGTTGGAAATCGCTAGCGTAGAAGCAACGGTGTCTAACCCCAATTTTCGTCCTCTCCTAGAAATTGGCGAGAACTGTGCTGCTGCTCAGTAGCTTTCCCCCACCCGCCGCGTAAGCCACTCACCCTCAGACTCCGGATCACCTTAAGCGCGACGGCTCGAAACCGCAGCCGCGACGGGTCGCGCGGCCAATGCGTTAATTGGACCAGCACCGCTTTACCGCGGGCGACGCAGTAGAAGATCGTGTTGATCTGCTCAGCTCCCGGCGCGACCTCAGAAGCAGTGTCGACTTCCTCCACTACCGGACAGTCACGGGCGGCCCTGCCTAGTCGCAAGCTCCTGCGGGCGATCAGCCGATCGTCACCAAGTCCCCCCCGGATCGTGGACTCCAAATCGCCGCCAGTCTGCCAGCCCTCGACCGGCATCGCCAGGATCATGGCCTGGTGTCGAGCAATGACGACACCCTCCTCGCCCGGACCCGGGCTAAGCAACAGCAGACGATTGTCCGATAAGCCGACACGGCGCCACCCAGCCGGAACGGCGAGGATTAACCCCGCGCCTGTCGCTACTGTTTGTGTGGGCGGGGCGCTTGCTGGCGCGGTGCCACACAGAAGTCCCAAGGCCGGGAGGCAAACCGAAAGAATGCTGAAACGCGTCATTGAGCACCGCCACCTTTGTCCGGAAAGCCAAGCGCGTTCACATCCGCCCCTTGCTCCCGCATAAAGGTGCCGAGGTTGCGCAGCCCTTCCGAGCAATCGCCATGACAGAATTTTGCGTAAAATAGCGTCGTACTGGTCAGGTCGTAGACACTGCGCGGTTTGGTAAGCCCCTTTGCCACGGAGGTCATGCCGGTAAGCCACGAGACGAACGGCGACTTGCCACCATTATAACGCCAGTTCCATGCGTTATTGGCACCGGACGTGACGTTTCTGCCGAACCCAGTCTCCGCGCCGGCGATGGCCACCAAGAGCCTGGGGTCGACATCGAACTGACGTCCGACCGTCATGAAATTACTCCCCTCCGCGTTCATCGGCGAGCCCTGCCCGTCAGATTCGCGTTGATTGATGAGCCGCTCAGCCCTGGAGCTTTTCCGTGTTGTTTTGGCACGTCGACCCCCCTGTTATTCCGCGCAATGGTCTGTGACAGCGGCAGTTCCGTGGCGTCTAAGCGGAGCCCATTCGGCGATAGTTGGCTACCGTTAATCACTGCTCGCAACTGTTTCGTTAACGCGCTTTTCACGATCTGAGCAATTTCTTTGATCGAGGGGACTCGATCGCGCTTTTCTACCGGCAGACCGGGAACATACGGGTCATCCAGATCCTGCTCGCCACTCGAAGCTCGACAGCACCGTGCGCTACCCTGGCGTCGACATAGAGGACTCCCTCGCGCTGGCAGAAGGCATAGACCTGTAGCGCTTCCTCGTTTGTCTCGATCGCCAATCGTCGTTGGGCCATTGGCTTGACAAGCTCTGGCTTAGCAGACCCGATCTTACGCTGGGAAATCAGCCGTGCGCCGTGCGTTGATCGAGCATGATCATTCAGCTTGTCACTCCCGCCGCCGCGACCTCGCTCGTTGCAGTCGCCTCTGCGACCACGATCGCTGCGATGAAGCATCATCGGCGCGTGCTCCTCGTCGCCGCCCCTTCCGCCGCCGATCCCCGTCTGGCCCGGCAGCGACAACAGCTGAACGACTGGCGGGAAGGCGCCGCCGAGCGCGACCTTACGTTGGTGGAGGTGGTCGGCGACCACGTCGAAGGCGCCGCCGAGCCGGCGTCGGCACTGCGCCGCAATTGGCGGCTGCCCGCGCGCGACTTCCAAGTGGTGCTGATCGGCAAGGACGGCAACGCGGCCTTGCGCCGCGCCGAGCCGCTCTCCGCCGACACAATCCGCGAGACGATCGACGCCATGCCGATGCGCCGCGCCGGACTGCGCTAACGGGGCGGCGGATGTTCGCTGATGGTGGAAAGCGGACTTAGGCGGGGCGAATGCCATGCAAGACGATCGTGCCGTGCCGAAATAGGCCGGTCACCTCGACTGACAGTCCTACCAGGTGCTCGAAGCGTTGCTGGTCGCCCTCGATGCTCCAGCGCTGCCCAGCTGTAGTCCGGACGAAGAACCATCCGAAATGCCGCTCCAGCACGCCTCGTTCTGTCCTCTGACCTGACGGCATATCCGATCGTGCCACGCGGTCTGCCTGTCCGCTAATGGTGGAAAGCGGACTTGAGGGCTGCGGCTGCGATCGTATGGTCGGCGTGTGGAGAATGGTCCTGATCGTGCCGCCTTCTGGGCGGACTTCATCCTGACGCGGTGCGAGTATCCCGCGCCAGCCACCCTTCGGGAGCAGCTTGCAAACGCCACCTTTGATGAGTTCTGCCCGTGCGGGTGTAACAGCTTCGGCGTGCAAAATCGCGGGGGAGCGCGACCACTGGTGCCGCCCAAGGGCGAGGTTCTGCCCCGTCGTCATGGTGCCATTTTCGAAGCAGATTTTCGCCTGGCCGATGGCAAGACCATCGAGATCATCATCTTCGCCAACGATGAAGGCAATCTGGACTACATCGAAGTCGATTGTAACGCGAACAGCGAACCCGTCCCGAAGGAGGTAGCTGCGCCGGATCGTCCTTTCCACATCCAGGCGTCCACCAGCCTCAACATGGACACGTGAATGTCCGCTTTTGGTGGTTAGCCGACATTTGGTTAGTCAATCGGAGAGCCGCCGTGGGCGACCACGCCTGATGTCGCGGGCTGCTCCGTGGGGAAGCCGGGTTTCAAACCGCCGAAGTTGCTGCCGAGCATCTTCATCCCCGGCGTTCGCTGCGAGACGTAGCCAATGCCGGTAACCGCGTAAGTTGCGGCGGTTGAAGCTGGACATCGCAAGGTTGTACGCGCCCGTTGGATCGCCTTGCCGCAACGCTCGGTAACCTAAGCCCGCCGCAGAAAATGGATCGGCGGCTGATAAGCCGTCCTCGCCGATGCGGCGACCAAGCTCTGTCATCGCGGATGGATAGCGGCGAAGAGCCAGATGCCACAGCAACCCCATCCCATCGCCCGGCGAAAGGCCATTGTGCCAAGCGTCGGCGAGACGCTGAACGCGGCCGGTTGATCGTCGGTCCATGCCTAAAGCTATGCCACTGCAAAGGATCGATCGATGTCCGCAAGTGGGCGATAGCGCCCACTGTTACACCAAGCCACGAATGTCTGCCGATGGTGGTTAGCTGCCGTTCGGTTCGACTACCAAAACCTCGAACCTGGCTACCGCTGTCGAGCCCATTGCCTTTTCCAAATCCCGCTCTCGGTAGCCTGGCTGCGCAGCCAGCCATTTCACGAAATCGCCTCGCCCGTTCGCTTCGAGGGGAAATAGGCAAGCTGGTTCAGGATCATTCGAATAGAGCAGAAACACCAGGTCTGCGCCCCACGGGCCGCTATCGTCCGTAGCTACTACCACCCGGCGCAACGTCTGAATCGGCAATGCCCGGTCGTCCCCGCCACCATCGCTCGTTACTATGCTGCCGTCTCGAAACTCACGCTTGACCGTGCCAAAGGCGAAGGTTTGAAAAGCCTTTTGCGCAACCAGTCCAGCATTGCCGATCTGATACATGACTGACCGCACGACCGCTATTGGGCGTTAGCGGACGTTCGCAGGGGCTTGCAGGGAGGATGGCACACCAGTTTCGAACGGCGGTGTACGACGGTGATGAGCGGGTGAAGAAGCTGGTCGGCACGAAATGAAAAAGGCCGCTGCTCTCCCCCTAGAAAACAGCGGCCCCTTTCAGCCTAGCCTTGCGGTCAAGTTAGGCGAAGCTGACATTCGTACGCACGGCCGAACGACGGCGCATCGCGCCACCGACCGCGCCGAAGCCGACGATCATGAGCGCCCAAGTGGCGGGCTCAGGCACGGCACCCGAAATCGTCCCGCTGAAAAGCGTCGAATCGTTGAAGTAGGTGTTCCCCGGGCCACCGCGATCAATGCCGAGCCCGACCTGCTGACCAGCCGTGAGGAGCTGGCTGTATTGAAACACGTAGTTCGGCGAACCGGCGTTGACCGTAGCGATCATCGGCTTGGTGCCGTCAAAGCTATTAAACGTGAACAGGTTGACCCCGTCGCCGCTGTCACCCCGGGTGACTGTCACGTCGTACGTATACACGCCCGTCTTCGGTGCCGTGAACAGCAGAAACGAGTTCTCGCCATCGCCCGGGCCGGGATGAACGAGGACGCTGTCCGCGTTGCGCTGAAACTCGACCTGGAACTTGTCGCCCCCGCGATAGCAGAGACCGCTCACGCCAATGTCATTGCAGTTCGACTGACCGAACGCATTGAAGCTGTTTACGCCATTAGCGGTCGTCACCGTTCCATACTGAAACACTGGATTGCCGAAGTCGCCTGACAGCGAGTAGGTCTGCGCGGCCGCCGGCATGCTGGCCCCGGCAAGCAGCGCAGCGGCTGCAATGGCTAGCTTTTTCATACGATCCCCTGGTTCACGTTCGTCTTAGCCCGGCGCTACCCGTTAATCCCCCCTTGAGCAACACTGACTGTATGACTGTGTCGAAACGAAACGATCCGGTGAACAGCCAATCCGTCCCATTCGCAAATGCGCTCAGGCCGCGCATAAATCGGTAAATGGTGTGCGTGTTAGCTATCTGCCTGTCGCTCGCTGAACTTCCGCTACTGGAAGCTAGCCGACGTTGGGCGCACCGCACCCACCAATGTTCGATGCCGGATAGCAGACGTTCGGTGAGCCGACGCGGGGAATGTCCAATGATGGTGGAAAGCGTACACCCGCTACGTGCTAGAAGCTCGCACCGTCGACCGCGCGGCGGGGAAGGTCAGACCACAGTGTCGTGTCGAACATCCTGAGATTGACCCCGACCCGCGGGTAGGCTCGATCGGTCGGGCTCCAATGCGTAGTGCAGCCACAGGTGGGGCAGTGCCACAGATCAAGTGCGCGATCACCCTGTTGATAAGAGGCGGCTTCGCCCGCAACATCTAGGGCGTCAGGAGCGCAGTAATGCCAGAGTCCGGCGGTGCGCCTGCAAATTGAGCAATTACATTCAGCTGCCTCGACCGGGGTGTCGCGCATGACCAGCTGCACCTGCCCGCAATGACAGCTCCCCCTATACTCGATCATCTCTTGCTCCTGCACCTGCCTTCGTATTGCATGCGCCTTTCTGCCCGACAACGGGAGTGACCCGCTATCCTGCCGACCATTCGCGCGAATGTCCGCTATTGGTGGAAAGCGGACATTGCGCGAGCTAAAGGCAGATTTGGAAGATTATTTTTTTTCAGATATTGCGTGTCATGCTCCGAACCAAGCTAATTGCGCTGAGTTTCCCCTTTTCATTGGTGGCTTGCTCACCTGTAATAAAAAGTCGCGCACCTGGTTCGTCAGACTCTATCGCTGCTCAGAGCCCGAGTTCGGAAGCAGTGAGTTCAGCAAGGCTCGCCTGCGAGCAGTTCGCCAAACCAATTTATCGATCTGAACCGCCAGCCATTGGTCTTTCGCACTATGACGAGTGCCTTGGCAAACGAGCCAACCTAACCTACCCAGCTGACCGCGACCTGTGTACGCTCGCTAAGAGCACAATCTCCGATAACGGCACCTGCATTTTGGGAGAGTAATGTCCTGTTCTGGTGGTTAGCTTTCATTCTGTGGTGGTATGGCTCGCCGTTTCCAAAGGCTCCAGCAAACCTTGGCGAGGTTGAACACTAACGAGGTTAAGGCCAGAGGCCAGAACCATTGAGCTGACTGCCCCGCAGCCCAATCAAAGTGCAGCGCAGCCCAAAACAGTCCGAAGAATGTCAGGCCTCCTGCCCACAGATAGACGGAGTTGCGTGCGTCTTCGCTCAATGCCGTCCTCCTTATAATACCCACCATGCGTTCTTGGTTGAACGTCCGCAAGTGGGCGTTAGCAGACGTTCCCTCGGGCGGGCGCCGGATGTCCGGCGATGGTGGTTAGCTGCTGTTCGACTTTATGCGAAAATCGTGCCCGCACTTGGAGCAAATCACATCGGGGATCGGCTTGCCTGCCACACCCAGCGGTCCCCAATTTGGGCCGATCGTGTAGGGGGACTTACCGCATCTGGGGCAGGCAATCGTGAGCCCAAGAAGCACTTGCGAGGCAAATCCAGCAGCGAAGGTTGACGAGCCGATCATCATACCGTCGTCATCGGCAACGAAGAACCAGACCATTCCCACGAGCGCCAGCATAAGCGGCAGGCACATGACGAAGGAGTATGCTCGTATGCGAACCATGCACTCGCTTACCTGAGGTGGCGATAATCCGCTATTGGGCGATTGCGGGCCTTGGCCGACCGGACGCATGGACGTCCAGTTATGGTGGAAAGCGGACGTTCAGCCGTTGCGGGTCATCGCCTTTGCAGACAGCGCCTCGGCCCCTTTCGCGCGTTCCAACCGCACTCGCCGATGAGCGAACCCGATAGAGACGATCAGTACGGCAACCAGAAGGCGAATGATATTGCCGGTGATCGGGTTGACCGACACGGCGTAGGCGTAAATCAACGCCATGAAGCCTACGAACCCGATGGCGAGTAGCTCAAACCAGATGGAGGGGTTGCGTCGCGCGTACAGTTTGTAGGCGAGCCGCCAGAATACGTTCGTCATCGACTTATCGTATCACGGTCCACCATGTCCGCTAATGGGCGATAGCGGACATTCGCGAAACCCGACTCGAGAGGAGTGACTCGGCGTGTCTGCGAGGGTATCCGTGATGATTGTGCTGTTTGGTATATACTTCAGTGCGAGCAACCGCGTAGGGTTGTGCGCTGAGCGCGAGATCCGCGAATGTCCGGTTATGGTGGAAAGCGGAACGGCGGCTTCTCCGTTTTCACAGAAAGTGGTAGCCATGAGCGATACGCCACCACAAGAATTTGCTATTCAAGGAGATGCAAGATGATCTTCGACTCACCACCTGCTATCGAGCAGTGTGCCGCACCATCGCAAGACGTCATCCTCCGCGTCAGTGGCAAGCCCGACGAAGTCACCCTTTTTATAAGGGATGTCGCCCCGGCTGGTAGCGCGTGGCGCGTTGTCGAAGACACGCCGTCCGCAGCGTCACGATCGCTAATGCTTCGGGCGGGCGCAACCGTTCCATACAAAACCGTTATGGATGCAACGCTCAATGCGAATCTACGCGCTATGACATCGCGCGTCACGTTTGCAGCGCCGGGATGTAGCAGCTCGTAAATTTTGCCACACGTCCGCTCTTGGGCGTTAGCGGACATTCGCGGAACCCGACTCGGGAGGAGTGACTCTCCTTCGCATGGCAACCCGCGTTCACTTCCACACGCCCGACGAGCTGGTCGATCTGCTCGCCACTTTGATCGCCGGCGCTGCGGGCGGGTCGAAGGTGCGCTGGCGCAAGGCGATCGGGCCGGTGACGCAGCTGCCGACCTGGTGCAACATCCGGTCGAACTGGCGGGTGACGCCGCGTGGGAGCGATGGCGAGCGAGCGGTGGTCGAACAGGCTGCCGCGATCGTGCGAGCCGAGCACCCCTACATCGAGAGCCAACAGGAGCGGCGAGGTAGATTGAATAGCTGAAGAAACCGAGTGGATGGCGCGCTGGCTGGACGCCGTTCAGTCCGGCGCCGCCACGATGAGCCAGCGGAAGCTTTCGTCGATCGTGGCGAATGGGGGCATCGAACAGGCTATCGCCGCTGCAAGGCGTCGCGAAGTTCATCTTGTCGAGCTGATCGATGATAAGGGTGCTGCGCTAGTTGCCGCGAGCAAGCACCCGTTTCAGACGCTTTGCTAAGGCGGAACCGCCTACACGATCAGCACGGCCATGGACGGCGGCACGGCGGCCCGTGAGTTGATCGTCAGAGGACCGTGCTGAAAAAAGGCCCCGCCGCCCTCGCGAATGAGCGGTGTCCCGGTTTGGGACGCAGCAAGAGTGCCCGTTTGCTGAGCGCCTGGCCGTCGCCATACGCGCCGCCATGAACGCCGAAGAAGAAGCCCTGCGCTGCCGCTCAATCGCGAGAGGCGAGCGAACCAAGGCAACGGAGGAGACGCTGCCAAGGGTGCGGGAGCAGCTCCTTCGCTCAGCTGAACGCTGGGAGCAGATGGCAGCCGCGGCGGAAAAGGTCGCGAGCCAACGTATCGCTGTCGCATTAGAGCGCGGGAGGTAGGCGGAGCGCATGGCGCGCGGACGTTAGACCTACACCATCAGCACGGCCGCAGACCTACACGATCAGCACGGCCGCGACCGGCGGCGGGCAGCGGGTGAAGGAGCTGATCGTGCGCGGGCCGAGCTGAATGTCCGCTGTTGGTGGAAAGCGGACGTTCGAGATTGACCCGCTGACGCCGTTGCGGAAGGTAGTGGCATGGCATCAGGTTCAACATGGCTGAGACGAGGTCTTGCCCTGTTTTCTGCGGCTATCATCGCGCGAGCGTTAGCAGACCGTCGACCTGACAATCTCGCCATAATCGCTGTCATGGCAGTTCTGTTTATCGCGGTCATAGGTGTTGGATGGCTATTTGCGGTCCGGCGCGAACGCTAGGTTCAATGTCCGCAACTGGGCGTTAGCGGACATTCCGCCGATTGCCGTGCCAAATGTCCGCTGTTGGTGGAAAGCAGACCTGCGTCTACTAGGTGAATGATGCTGATAAACAGATCAAAGTAGCCACAGCGAAGATCAGGATGCGAGATGCCTCGGCCGCCGATCCCTGGAAGAACATCGGTCGGATGGTCCCATGCGTTCGCGCGCTTATACGCCAAAACAGCAGGTGAGGGCTGCCGGTCTGGCGTCGTTGGACAGACGCGAAGGTCAGTCCTATGGTCACAGTAGCGCAAAAGATCGCCATTGCGACAGAGGCGGCGCGTTCGGACATCCTGCCACCATAGCCGCTAGGTCAATGTCCGCAATTGGGCGATAGCGGACGTTCGCAGCGGATCCGGTCGAATGTCCGGTTCTGGTGGAAAGCGGACCTCCGCTAGTCGTCGACACGCCTAACTTGGGGCGCAAACCTCGATAGTATTAGCCCCAGCATCAGAAGCCCGATTGGAGCGTTCCGATCGTACCTCCCGAACCAGTGCCACCCCGCCAACAGGTTCAGAGAGGAAAGCAGAAACGCGGAAAGCCAAACGCCTGCGATCAGCTGCTCTATGCGATTTGGAGGCCTATTTGGCGGTTCATAGGAGCCTAGCATCAGGTTCTACTTACCAACTATGGGAAATGTCCGCTACTGGGCGAAAGCGGATATTCGGACTGGGCACACGGCGAATGTCCGGTTGTGGTGGAAAGCGGACTTAGTCTACGCAAGTCCCTCCGGTAGATCTCCCAGCCACAATGCGGGTTGCGCAACCGAAAGGAAAGTTAGTGGCAGGACATATGCCCGCTGCCCTTCTTCCAGGACCAGGTTCTCTACGCCTGCGTTTCTCGTCCCAATGGCACTGCCGAGCCTCGCACTGCGCCCCGTCGGTACATGATTTACCTGCATCTCGCATGGGGAGGACGCAGCCTTGCTGACCGAGCAAGCCAAGGACCATAACCCTTCCGCCGCGTGCCTCGCAGGCTGCTTTGTCAGCGACGCTCATACGATTGGCGGGATCACTCTGCCCCGCACTCCGGGTACTCGCTCCCAAGCCTAGTAGAAGCGTCGCCAAGAGAATGAGGACACTGCGTTCCATGTGTCTCTCTTACCAACGGATCTAAGCGTCCGCTACTGGGCGAACGCGGTCATCAGCGCCGGCAGGCTAGGCTGCGCGGGTCAGCTCGACTAACTGGATGATCGCCCCAACGCAGACGAGACCGACGGTGAAGATGTTGAAGCTCATAACCGCCTGATACCGCTTCGGCCGAGCGTCCTTGCTGAAGCGAAAGCCTCGCCCAGATGCCGTACCACGGCGAAGGTCCCGCCTTACAAACCACACTCCGTATATCGCGAGCGCGCATGTAATGAGGGTGAAAGGAACGCTGCCACTCACCAGCCAATTATAGCGGGTGATTGCAATATGCCAATGTCCGCTACTGGGCGGTAGCCGACATGGGCGCACCGGCGCGCGGGAGGTCCGTTGCTGGTGGGACGTTGACCGAAGGCGGCCGTGCTTGCAAACAGCCTAGATAGCTGGAGACAGATCGATGACGGGCAATCTCGACCAGATCGATGTCGTCGAAGGCTATGACGCCCTGCATCTTTTCTTGAACAGTTTTCTCGATAATCAACTGGACCAAGGTATGCTGCGCACTCTCGCCGATGGTACGGATCGCCCGGACTATCTGAACGAGCAGCCAACGGATCTGGCGCTTTGGCGAATCTGGACGGAGTGCGTCGATCAAGTGATTGCGAAACGAAGTAACCTGGGTCCGCGCTGATTGAGGCGGGAGGTCCGCAATTGGTGGAAACCGGACGTGCGATACGCGGTAGCTATCGGGAAGCCAGTCCCGCAGACCTGCACAACCTTCTCAATTGCTGAACTTTGATGTTACCTGACCCATACTGGGCCGTAAACTTAGGCAGGTTGCGGCAGGCGTTGACCTGCTGGCGGGTGGGATTAGCACGCATAGGTCGTTGCTTCGCGCGGTTGGCCCGATCGGCATAACCTTGGTTCATACTGCGCAGCACTTGACCCTGCGCAACAATAGCCGGGTCCATCTGCGCGGATACTGGCGGCACGAGGCATGCGGCACATAACAACCAAGATGCTACTATCCAGGCCTTCCTCATCACGATGACTCCGCATAATCCGCAACGCACTTAGAGCGACTTGGCGGCTTGTCACAAGCGCGGCAATGTCCGCTATTGGGCGTTAGCGGTCATTCGCTCGGCGGGCGTTGGATGTCTGGTTCTGGTGGAAAGCGGACTCTCCACCGAGTCCCGACCGTGGCCGAGATCGCCAAGGAGGCTGGCTACCTGCATCCGTGAGCGCTATCCGTTTGCTACGACAACTTTCGACCAAGGGGACGTGAGATGATGGTGGCTGTCATGCTCGCGGCTGCAACGGCGGTCCCCGCACAGGTTCCCCCTGCGGTATCAAGCGCTCCCGCGTGTCGCTCCAGCGTCGTCGGGACGGTCCGCACCATCACGCTGCAGAGCAAGGTGTTTCCCGGCGAGCGCACGTTGCGGATTTGGCTGCCGCCCGGTTACGATACGTCGGGGCAGCGACGCTATCCTGTGCTGTACGTTCTCGACGGTCAGAATGCCTTCGACACCTGCACCGGCTATCAGGGCCACGAGTGGACGCTGGATGAAGTCGCCACTCGGCTGATCACAAACGGAGCTATCTCGCCGATCGTCATCGTTGGCATCGATAACGCCGGCGCGCGTCGTGCCAACGAGTATCTCCCGTATGCCGACCCGTTCATGCCGACAGCCGGCCAGGTGGAAGGCGATCGGATGGCAGCATTCCTTGCGGGCGACGTCATGCCTGCGGTCGCGGCATCGTTCCGCGTATCGACTGATCCAGCCGAGATTGGGGTGGGCGGCTTCTCCTATGGCGGCGTAGCCACGCTGCACATGGCGCTGAGCAATCCCCAGCTGTTCGGCAAGGCGCTGATCGAGAGCCCATCCTTGCAGGTCGGCAATGGGCAGTTGCTGCGCGACGCGGCCGACGCCGCCACGCTACCTGATCGAGTCTATGTCGGGATGGGCGGTGAGGAGGCGGCGATACCACCTGGCGCACCACCGGCAATGCGCGAGCAGATCGCGCGCATCAATGCCGGGCTCGTCGTCGGCGCGAAGCGGCTACGCGATCGGCTCGCCGCCGCACTGACTGCGCCAACGGTTAAGCTGGTCATCGATCCGGCCGCACATCATGGCGAAGATGCATGGGCGAAGCGTTTGCCAGCCGCACTCACCTTCTTGTTCGGGCTCGGCGACGCCGAAAAGCAAACGCCAAGAAGATAAGGCGAAGTTCGCTTATTTCGTGATATCGATCGTGGCGCTCAAGCACGCGCTTCATTGAGTTAGCGAAGGCCGCAGCTCTGTAACGGGTATCCAATTCCGGACGGCCCAGCCGGGGCTACGGATGTCCGGCTGTAAGCGAAAGCGGACAGCCGCTGAATCAAGGCTCACCCACAGATTGCCTGCCCGGCGGCGGCGTGAGGAGGCGAGGGTAGTGGCAGACGATTGGCTCGTACGCTGGCTGGACACCGTCGCTGACGGCTCTGCGACGATGAGCCAGCGAAAGGGGACGTCCATCGAACGGCACGGCGGCGTCGACGCTGCTGTCGAGGCGGCACAAGCGATAGGCGTCCATTTGGCCAGGATCGTGGAAGACCGCGGCGACGTACTGCTCGCCGCAAGCCGGCGACCTTTCAATCCACTCTGTTGAGCGACCACAGGGCGCATTGCTGGAGATCATGACGAGGGTATCGGTCGGCTGCAGGCCAGCGGTCCCAAGAAGACACTGGGACCGCTGGCTTATGGCAGAGCACTTGCGACAGCCAAGACCCTTGGGGATTAGCGAGCGGACATCTCAGCTGCTGACTTCGGCATGTGCCCGGCGATCAGCGAGGACACGCGGTCGGCCGCCACCTGCATCGTCCCAGCCCCCAGATGCGCATAGCGAGCCGTGGTCTGGGTGCTGGCATGCCCGAGCAACTTGCCCACTGAGTAGAGTGGCATCCCGTCGGCAACGGCTATCGAGGCGAAGGTATGTCGTAGGTCGTGAATGCGCGCATCGTTCAGCCCGGCCCGCGAACGTACCCGCTGCCAGAATGGCTGCAGGTCGGTCAGCCGCCCGCCGTCGAGCTTGCCGGTCAGCACCCACGGGTTGTCTTCGATCCGCGTAATCGACCTGAGAACCGCGACAGCGGCGGCGCCCAGCTGCACGTTCTTCGCGCCCGTCTTGGAGTCCGGCAGCCGCAGCAACGCGGCTTTGAGGTCCACGTGCCGCCAGTCCAGCATCATGATCTCGTTGAGCCTGCAGCCGGTGAACATGAGGAGCCGGACCGCGGCGATCGCAGAAGGCATCTCGATCCGATCGTCCTCCATTTCAGCGAGCACCTCACCGACTCGCTCGAGCTCGGCCGCGCTGAGGAATCGCTCCCGCTTCGTCTCCGGGTACTTCTTGATGCCCTTGCGCGGGTTCGTGTTGGGCGCCCGGTACTCCCACTCCTCGGCCAGGTTGAACATCTTCGACAGGATTTCCAGCGTTCGGTTCGCCTGGGTGGGTTTGTTCTTCATCTTCTGGTGGAAGGCATGGATCTGCGAACGCGTGACGTCCGCAACGTGCATCGTCCCGAAGGCGGGCAGAATGTAGAGCTGGATCGCCCGCCGGTACTCCTTGGCGGTGCTCGCTTTTACATGAAAGGTGATGTGGGTGACGTCGAACCGCTCGACCAGCTCGGCGATCGTAACCCGGTTGCGGAGGTCATCCCGCTCCTTACCGGGGTCGATACCGGCGGCCACTTTGCCAGCGGCCTGCCGGGCCAGATCGCGCATCAGCGACAGCGAAAGTTCGCCAGAACCTAGCGTCAACTTCTTTGAGACGCGTCCGATCCGGTATTGGAAGACAAACGACTTGCGTGCGCTGGGCAGAACCCTCAGTCCGAAACCGCGTACTTCGGTGTCCCAGATGACATAATCGGTATCGCTCGGTGCGGCATTGGATATAAGCGCCTTAGTAAGTTTGATGTTTTCCCGTGACATGGCTCATCAGCTCCTTGCTACCACGGACCCACTCGGCGCCAATCCGTGGAAGCACACTGGAAGCAGGGTGCTAAGAAGAGGCGCGGAAGCCCGCGTAGACTAGGAGGGGGTAGGGCGGGCGGAAGTCAAGCGAAGCCCCTGATATAGCGCAGTATAGCGGGATTTTGCGTAAGTAAGCGTAAATGGTGCTACAGCACTCATAACCTGAAGGTCACAGGTTCAAATCCTGTCCCCGCAACCAACGGTGTCACAACAGCCCCGTCCCTAACCGGACGGGGCTTTGTTGCGTCTGGGCCTTCTGAGGTCGCTACCTCCAGCATCCGAAACAGGTCGCCGTAAAGCTGCATCGGTCGGCGCTTGCCGCCGCGCGCGTCGCCCGGTTGCACCACGATCTTCTCGATAAGTGAGCGAATGGCCTGACGCGCGGCCGCGCCGTCACCCGATGCCAGATGCTGATCCAGGTCCGCGATCGCGCGGAGATACAGCGCTTCGTAATTGGCCGGTAGCCGGACGACCTGACGCTTGGGCAGGGTGGCCAGTGTCGCTTCCAGCGCCTGTTCGCTTGCCTCGAGTTCCTTCAGGCGCACGCTGAGCGAGCGCGGGGCATCGTCATCCTCCTCGATGCGTGTCACCAGCTTTGTAATACGCGCGCGCGTCTCGGTGAGTTCGATCTCGTTGCGAGCGCGCTCGGCATTGTCTGTGCGGTGCGCTTCTTCGAGTTCCCGCTGGAACGCGGCTGCGAACTGGCTGACGACTTCAGGCGTCAGCAGCTTGTCGCGGATGCCCGCAAACGCCCTGTTCTCAAGCTCGCTGGTCGTCACCGAGCCGTTGGTGCAGGCGCCGGTGCGATGACCTTTGCAGCGCCAGCGCCCAGCACCAGTCGCCAGGACTGGCGAACCGCAGGCACCGCATTCAACCAGGCCGGACAGGAGGTGGGCAGGGCGCTTCGCTCCACTTAGCGGATTAGCGGTCAGCCCGAACTGCTCGTCACGCGCAAGGCGCGCTTGCGCCTGGCGGACCTTCACGGCATCCCACAGCGGCTGGTCGATGATACACAGGGCGGGCTCGTCGCGGACGACCCATTCGGCTTCCGGGTTCAGCCGCGGCTTGCGCGAGAAGCCACGGCGCTCGTTGGGCACCTCGACCCAGCGTCGCCGATTGAAGATGCGTCGACCGACATAGATCTCGTTGTTAAGGATGCCTTCGCCGAGCGTCACGTCGCCCGACAACGTGGACGGGTTCCAGATGCCGGCATTGTACTTGCCGCGCTCGCGGGCGCGGGGGGAGGGGATGCCTTCGGCGTTCAGCGTGTTGCAGATCTGTTTGAGGCTGCGTCCGTCGGCGTAGAGCTGGAAGATCCGTCGGACCAGCGTCGCCTGCTCTTCCTCGATGGCCAGGCAGTCGAGGTCACGGCCTTGCGCATCCTGGCCAGTGACGACCCGCGTGTAGCCCAGGACGCGGCCGCCGGTTGCGCCGCCGCGGCTCGCCTTGCCCTTCAGACCACGCCTGGTCGTGTAGGCGATGCGCATGCGCTGCTGCTCGCCGATGATCCCCTTGAACGCGAACACGAGGTCGTCGATGCGGCCTGCCGCCACGGTATGGATGACTACATCGTACACTCGGAACAGCTTGATCATATGCTGGAGATGTTCCTGGTCGCGGCCCAGCCGATCAACATCCTCGATGATGACGATTTTGGCCTCGCCGCGCGTCACCGACTGGAGCATCGCCTGCAGGCCCGGACGTTCCATTGTCGCGCCGGTGATGCCGTTGTCGCCGTGGAAGGCAACAAGTTCGAAGCCGTGGCGCTCGGCATAGGCCGCCGCAAACATCCGCTGGTCGTCGACCGACGACGTGCGCTGATCCGGGTCGTCGAAGCTCTTGCGGCCATAGCCGATCGCGAGCTCGCTCATAGATCCTCTCCGCTGCCCAGGGACGCATCAACATAAGACGCCGCGATTCGCCGTGCTAGGAGCTTTACCAGTTCGTCGACGACGGGATTGAGCGAGGCGGGTATGGCGTGCTCGTCAGCAGCGCGGTTCGCCTGTGGATGCACCAAGCCTGGGAACTCATCGCCTCGTTCTGATTCTGATCCCGGCCTTCCCATGAACCGAGGTGTCGACCAGGCCATCGGCAATGAACCGGTCGGCTAGGTGCATGCCCGACGTTACGGCGGGGCGGGGCAGGTGCCTTCAACCGTAACCGTCGAGGAGCGCACACGGCGTCGACATCCATCTGCGCTCCGCCTCTTCAACAGGGATGAGCCTGGGCTCGTGGACCACCGCCAGTCGGCCGTCCAGCTCCTCGGCGCGCGCGACGGTAGCGCCGGACGCGACGAATGCCGGGTGGTCCGCGAAGGCAGCGAGCGGTCTGCCCGCCGCTCCAGCCGCAAGCGTGTGAGGAAAGTTGCCGTATATCGTCAGGGTTCCGTCGTTGTAGTCGCCACCGTCGAAGCGGAAGTACGGGGAGAGAATCCCATGATTACAAAAGAGCCCGCCGAAATGGTCGACCACGCCCCAATGGCTTGACCGGCCTCCATGTAACGACGCGTCCCGCTCCTGGCGGAACACCTCGGCGGGGTTGAGGCCGCGCGCCTCTATCAGGGCCAGCGCGACGTCGGTGATCCAGCCGATCGAGCCGCTGGTATGCATCTCTGCCAGTCGGGCGACGGCGCGCCGGTGCGCCGTCGGGCGCCACGCATGCATCTTCTGCAGCTTCGCGATGGTCTTCACGCGCTCCACGCCCGAGGGAGCCCAGACCTGGTGGAGATCGAGGCTGATATCGAGCGCGACGTAGGGCAGGTGCGTCAGGAGGTCGTCGGCATCGTCGAACCGAAGCGGCTCCAACCGAAGCCAGAGCGGCGCGGCGCCGTCGCCGATCTCGCCGATGATGTCCTCGAACGCAGTGCGCATGCGCAGTTCCCGCCGGAGCAGCCGTTTGCGATGCCTGGCCGCATGAATGAGCTTGCGCATCATCAGCCGGGCGACGGCAGGCATCGGCGTCGCTGTGTCGGGACGAAGCTGCCAGTATTCGATGCACAGGGGGAGAACCATGTCTCCGAGGTCGAAGTCGATGGTGAGCGTGCCGGGCGTGGGCTCCGATATGCTGCCTTCGGGGCCTGCGAGACATGCCCGCACATTGCGGTGATCCGGAAGCGCTATGCCGAGAAGCGGCAGCTCACCGATCTGACGCCTTAGTTCACCCACGAGCAATGCCGCGTCGGCAGCGGGCACCACATAGTCGGCCTCCGGGAATACGCCATTCCACAGGGGTTCGGCTTCGCTGCTGTCTCTCTCGCCGTCCCAGGGCTGCTCGCCGATGGCGATGTCGGAGACGCCGTCCCACGGTCGGCCGATCCATTCGATGCGATTGTACTTGTTCGTACGGACCGCTTTCGGCAGATCCCGGATCCACGGTGCGATGTCGCTCGCCCACAGCTTCCACCACGGGCGGCCCGCAGCCATGGTGTTGATTAGCTCTTCGCCTCTGGGGGCGGGCTCGTATTCCATCGTTGCGTCCTTGCTTTCCGGGGACCGCTGATTGGAGCTACGTCGGGATATCGCCCGCTCGCTCCGATCCTGATCCAGACATCACCATGGGGTCCCATGTCGCGGCTGTTCGCTGCCGATGATCGGTCGGCTAGGTGCGCAGACCCGGCGGCAGGCGGGGGGACTCGACCCACATTCGGCCGTTGAAGCATCCTGCCCCGCTTCCCGACACGGTCATTCATTCACCTTTGCCGAAGCGCGAATCTCAGGCTTGTCACTCTGACGCCGGCAGTAGTGACGGCGCCGTGCATCGCGGACGATGGCCTTTGCCGCCCTCGTCGCCGGCTGTACAATCCAGGACTGACGGACAACTGGTTTTGGCGGAGACCTTCTGCAGCGTGGCGGCGCTCCCCGATGCAGCCACGGGAATGCCGAGCCGCTTGCAAGAGCGGTGTGCGGCAGTCATCAAGCACATGTGACCGCAGACCAGATCAGCGCCGGAAGGCAAATTCTCGTCAATATCGGCAACCGTTTCGTCGTATTCGGTCCGCCTACCGGATTGCCCGTTGCAGCTGCCTTTGACCCTGAAGAACTCGCGGTTCTTCCGCGCGTCCATGATGAGGTGGAGGCGTCTGAGCGAAGAGTAGTAGAAACCATCAAAGTCGCCGGGCTTCTCAAAGTTGAGATCGACCCAGCTGAGCACGGTTGGGATATTCAGTTCCAAGATGA
The DNA here is from genome assembly GCF_965200135.1 of Sphingomonas sp. GTDB lineage: Bacteria > Pseudomonadota > Alphaproteobacteria > Sphingomonadales > Sphingomonadaceae > Sphingomonas. The sequence continues at coordinate 477,087 of NZ_CBDATK010000007.1, read as the reverse complement.
ACGAGGTCGCTCCTTGTTTGTCGAAGTCAAGACCCGCGACGGCCCCGTTAGAAACGCCGACTATCAGCGAGCTTTCGACCGTGCATCTAAGGCTGCGGTGGAGGGAAGAGAGCTCGAGACTTGGTTCTTCAACATTGACCGGCTATCGCTCACTGTAATCGGCACTCCCGATCCGCTTCACGAGACGGCCTGGGAACCAGTCGAGGTTTGGGAGAAAACGGAAGACAGCCTGTTCGGCCGAGCCGACGTAATCAACTCAGTCAACAGGTGGCAAAACGCGATAGACGGCCTGTTCACGTTCTGCCGTACGACCCTTCAGTCAGACACCTCGCTCCAGTTTGATACCAGCCGTCGATACACAATGTCTGAAGAGTTGATGCAGAAGTTTGCGGTGCCTGATCGCGAACTACCGATCCTAGATGTTGTGCGCGCCGACGACGTGCTCGCAAGCTTCATCCCGCGGGCGCTATGGGTGCTCGGGTCTTTCGGGCGTGTCGACCTAGTGACCCGCTCGGGAACGACGCTGCTGGTGCGTGCTTCTAGGGAGGATGAGTTTAGTTGGCAGGTGGTGGACAAGTCGGATCGGCGCAAGGTTAGCCCGCTCGACGCTGAAGTGCTCCGCGACCTTCTAGCATGAGCAGGCTTGAGCAAACCCGTCGAGCATATGACAAGATTGCGGAGCTATTGGACCAAGAGATTCGAGCTCGTCGCGGATCTACAAAGGATCTAGAGGAGTTCCGGCGACTCTTGGATACAGCTTTCTACTTGTTAGGTTGGGGCCAATTCGAGTTTTTAGTCCGTCGCGCTTCGAAAGATGCCGTCGAAGAGCACGCAAGGACAAACACGGTGCACGGTCACGCATGGCGCCAGATCCAGGGAAATATCAAGGCACTCACAGTGCGCCAGCAACTTGACATAATCTTCCATGCTGATCCGCGGACTCGCGCAGAGCTCGGTAAGGACTATACGCTCCGGAACGAGGTAGCGCACGACAATCAGCTTCCGCGTGAAGCCAAAGATCTGTCGGCGTGGCTCGATAATTTGGAGGACGCGGTCGACAAATTTCAGCGATGAACGGCATGAGGGCGGCGCCTTCGGCCGCGATCCTATGGTCGCGGAGACCCAATATCGGTCGTTCGACGACCCCTGTGCGCTTCCACAAGCCGGACTTTCGTTCATCTTGATCTCATGTGGAACTCGATGCCAATGCCACGGTCATCGGCTCGATCACCGAGCGGAAGGTGCATCATCCACGCTCCACTTTTCCTTCCACCGCGATAGGTGAGGTCGAATCCGCGGCCCCGGAGGGAGTACTGTCCGGCAGGCATTCAAGCCGATTTGTCCCCACCATCGTCAGGCTCAGGGGCGGGGGTTCCTGAGCGCCCGGAGCCGCTCGGCCTCGACATCCCAGCTGTGCAGGATGCGGCTGAAGGGGTGCGCCAGCACGCTCCCCCGCGACCGCCAGGCTGCTATGTTCCATCCCGCGTCTATGAGGTCGGAGGCTGCGAATAGGAATTCGAGCGCTCCAGTGAGGAACGTGAACGTGCCGCCGTGCTCGGAGTAGTCGAAGCTGCCTGGTGACCCGTGGACGTAGTGATTTCTACAGCGCACCGCCTCATCAGTGACGTCGTCGAGATGCGCCAAGGGTCCGCGAAGGGCGCGTGACACAAGCTCGGCTCGGTGGCGGACCTTGCTCCTGAGGGTCGGACGGCCGATCCGCCCAAGCGCGTTCAGCACGCTCTCGCGCTCGGGCGAGAGCGGAAGGGACTTGAATGCGCGCTTGGCCGTTGCCTTGGCGTCTGCGACATCCTGCGAGATCGGGGCAGCCGCCGGGAAGGCGTCGTCAGGCAGGATGTCGAACATGTTGGCTGCGCCCACCATCCGGTCGATCGGAAAGCTGCGCTGCTGCTCGAATCCGTTCGAGAAGCGAACCCGTGCGTCCTGCCGCGCCGCGTCCGCAGCGAGCCAGTGCCTGAGCACCGTCGCGAACTGCTCCGGATCGTCGACGATCGAGATAAGTATCTCCACCGGGTGCGAACGACGCTCCTCCCATTCCGATGGTCGAATTGGACGATGCGTCCAGTAGAGGTCCAGCGGTGACCTCGGACCTTCGTGCACCGTGTCGAGCCATATGCCGTCAATGTTCTGCGGCCGGCCGGCCAGCATGTTCACGAAGCGCAGCACCGACATAACCGCGTCGAGCGCGCCGGTCAGCAATCGGGGTTCTTCGAAGCCGATCTCGATCAGCGTGCGGTTCCGGATCCCGACCTCGCGGGTCGCGAGTGGATGCGACGGCGAGGGCCGATGGAAGATCCTGACCAGACCGACCGCGGTCAGTACCGAGGCGAGTTCCGTCCGCCCGGCGAAGAAGGCGATGTCCGCATCCGGTCCTGTAGGGATCTTGCGGTTGATCCGCTTCTCGTTGGCGCCGACTACAGCCTTAATAAGCGGTCTCGGATCGATGACCCGGCCCATCGCATCGAAATCGTGGAAGACCGTTTCGGCGTCGTCGATATGGAACGTTATCTTCGAGATCTCGGCTTCCGACGAGGATAGGTGTCGGCTTCCGGAAACGACGTAGGCCGGTGCCAGCTCCGCGAAGTTGAAGCTCTGCTCGTAGCGTGTCGCCGATCCCAGTTCCGAATGGATCGAACTTCCAAGCACCGTCACCTTGGTCCGGTCATGCAGGATCCCGCGAAGGCCCTGCTCGACCTCGTCGCGAATGAGGAAGAACTCCGGGTCGTGGAGGTATAGCGATGTCGCCGCGCCGGCGATCGTCAGCTCGCCAAGGATGGTGCGTCCCTCGCCAATCTCGAAACTGCCGCCGAGCCGCGCGCCCTCGACAACTCTCTCATCCCTGTCCATTGGGATCTCCTACGCGATCTTCGCCACACATGGGCGGGAAAGGCGACGCCTTTCGCAGCCGCGATCAATGTGATGCGATACGAGTGCTCGACGGAGATCCAGGCGGATCAGCGCCATGCTTCGACGAGCAGACGGTGCGCGCTTAGCTTCGCGAAGGCTGAACGGAGGTCCGCTTACACGACCCAAGTGCCTGGAAGCGGCAGGATCGCTTTTCACCAGCGCCACCTCCACTAACGAGAAGCGAGGGCCCAGGTAGTGGACATTCGAGGCACTTGCGTGGCTACCCGAAAACGGTCGCCAATTCATGAGGGCGACCAGTGGCGACAACCTCGAACCCGCCTCTGCGAATGCTGTGCTCCCGCAGGATCCTTCATCCGCCCAGTCCGAGTTCGAAGCCTGGTGACCTGCTCCCCGGAAATCATGCCATTGGTAAGTTAGCTCGTCAGATGGAGACGAGCGATGCGGCGAAGCCGATTTACCGAGGATCAGATCATTGGCGTGCTGCGCGAGCACGAGGCTGGCGTGAAGACGGCGGACCTGTGCCGCAAGCACGGGATCAGCGATGCGACGTTCTACAATTGGAAGTCGAAGTACGGCGGGCTGACGGTGTCCGACGCGGCGCGGTTGCGGGCGCTCGAGGATGAGAACCGACGCCTGAAGAAGCTGCTGGCGGAGTCGATGCTGGACGTGTCGGCGCTTAAGGATCTGCTGGGAAAAAACTGACCCGGTCTGCAGAGCGCTATGCTGCGGTGGAGAAGCTGATGGCCGATCACGGCTTCTCCGAGCGTCGCGCCTGCAGGCTGATCGGGGTCAATCGGTCGGCATGGCAATATGAGCCGCTTCGCGGGAAGGACGATGCTGTCCGCGAGCGGATGCGTGAGATCGCGAACGAGCGTCGTCGGTTCGGCTACCGGCGGCTGGCGATCCTGCTGCAGCGTGAGGGCAAGGGCATGAACCTGAAGAAGGTGTATCGGCTGTATCGCGAGGAGCGGCTGACGATACGCAAGCGTGGCGGGCGCAAGCGCGCGCTGGGCACGCGGGCGCCGATGGCAATCCCGCAGGAGCCCAACCAGCGCTGGTCGCTCGACTTCGTATCGGATGCATTGGCCTGCGGCCGGCGGTTCCGCTTGCTCAACGTCATCGACGATTACAGCCGGGAATGCCTGGCCTGCATCGTCGATACGTCGCTGTCCGGTCGGCGGGTCGTTCGTGAGCTGAGCGCTATCGCCGAACGTCGCGGGCTGCCGTGCATGGTGGTCAGCGACAATGGCACCGAGCTGACCAGTCACGCCGTTCTTGCCTGGTGCCAGGATACCGGGGTCGACTGGCATTACATCGCGCCGGGCAAGCCGCAGCAGAACGGCTTCGTCGAAAGCTTTAATGGTCGCTTGCGCGACGAGTGCCTGAACGAGCACCTGTTCCCATCGCTGGCCGCGGCAAGACGGATCATCGAGGCATGGCGGACGGACTACAACACCGTGCGTCCGCACAGCAGCCTTGGCGGGTTGGCACCCGCCGAGTTCACCAACTGCCCCCGCCAGGGGCATATGGACACTGAAGCTAAGTTATCAGCGGCCTGAAAACGGGGAGCAGGTCAGGACTGAGCTGCAACCGGATCCAGCCGTCCGGAAGTCGGTCGTCGTACGTCTCATTCCCGTCTGTGACGACACCGGTGATCACCCGTTGATCCAGATCGGCCAAGCCGGTCAAGACGACGTCGCCGAGGCGGTGGCCCGCAAGGCTGTTCATGAGCACGTGCGGCAGTTGTATTTTCACATCCAAGGCGAAGCCGTGGTAGATCGCATCCCCGCCGATTGGCAGATCAGCCGAGAGCTCCGGCAGGCGACGACCGACTTGCGTAAGCTGGAAGCGCTGCTTGCCGACGAACGTCTGAGGTGGTTCCGCCTTTTTGGACAGTTTGGCGGCTGAGCTAAGCTATACCCCTGTTGATTTACGCTGCCATTCTGGTGAGCGCCATGTCCGGGGCATGCCCCGGACATGGCGTTGCGTCTGTTTGCCCATGGACCTCGTCCGGCGTTCGGCCGCCGAAGCGGGAGTGGGGCCGGTGCCCGTTGTAATGGTTGATCCACCGGCCGAGCCCAGCGCGCAGGTCGGAGCCGGTCGCGAAGGCGTTCAGGTAGACGCACTCGTACTTCAGCGACCGCCAGAGCCGTTCGATGAACACGTTGTCCATCCAGCGGCCACGGCCGTCCATTGAGACCTTCACCTTGGCACCGCGCAGGACGTCGGTGAAGTCGTTGCTGCTGAACTGGCTCCCTTGGTCAGTATTGAAGATGTCGGGCTTGCCGAACCGCACCAGCGCCTCTTGCAGGGCAACGACGCAGAACTCCGCATCCATCGTGTTCGACAGCCGCCAGGCGAGCACCTTCCGGCTTGCCCAGTCCATGATCGCGACCAGGTAGAGAAAGCCGCGCCGCATCGGGATGTAGGTGATGTCGGCGCACCAGACCTGGTCCGGCCGCGTGATCTCCAGATCGCGCAACAGGTACGGGTAGATCCGATGCTCGGGGTGCGGGTCGCCGGTCCGCGGGCGCTGGTAGATGGGCGACAGCCCCATCTTCGCCATCAGCCGCCGCACACGCCGTCGTCCGACCGCATGCCCGAGCCGCGACACGTGCCGGGCCATCTGCCGGCTGCCATACCATGGGTGATCGAGGAACGAGGCGTCGATCACCGCCATCAGCGCCAGCGTCTCGACCGTCTCCGCCGCCGGCGCATAGTAGAAGGACGACCGGCTGATCGACACCAGCCGGCACTGCGCCACGATCGACAGGCTGGCATGTCCGCGTTCGATCAGCCGCCGCCGCCGCTCGACGCTCATCGCGCGAACCCCTTCGACAAAAAATCCCGTTCCACCACCAACTGCCCGATCTTCGCGTGCAGCTTCTCGATCTCGGTGTCGCCAGCGGTCTTGCTCGCCTCGCTCGCGCCCGAGAACGTCGCCGCCATGCCGTCTGTCGCCTGGCGCTTCCATGTCGCGATCATCGTCGGATGAATGCCGTGCCTGGCCGCCAACTCCGCCAGCGTAAGATCACCCCCGATCGCCTCCAGCGCAACCTTGGCCTTGAACTCGCCCGTATACCGCTTCCGCGTCGTCTTCATTGTCGTCCATCCCTCACCTCCGGGATAGCTTAGCCGCCTGTCCAGATTTCCAGCACCACCTCAAAGTTCAAGGAAGCCGCCCGCCAGCTAGAGTGCGACGACGACGAAGCGCGCTTTGACGAGCGGGTCAGGAAGCTGGTTAAGCAGCAACCGGCGCCGGAGAAGCCGGAATGAAGCGCTTTGCGCTGTCGGCATTCCTGCTGTCTGTACCTGTCGTCGCGCAACAACCAGCGGCGTACAAGCTCGTTATCGTAGTGGGGGCGGGTGGAACGACTGTGGTCGACTACCCCAGTGCCGCGCGCTGCCAGCGTGCCGCCGATGCCTTGGAGGCGGAGTGGCGTCGGCAATACGAGATCGCGAAGGCTGAACCGCGCCAGCCCAACGTTTATCTAACGGGACCGGCGTTTACGGCGTTCGCATTCTGCATCCCTGGCTAATCGGACAAATGAGATGATCTGGGTGTTGATCCTCATAGCCATCTTACTCGGAGCGTTGATCTGGCAGGTTGCCGAAGATGCCCGACTAGCCCGTCGCGCCCTCGATCTTCAGACGAACCGGGTGCTTGATCGCTTAGCGGAGCTAGAAACCGAACTGCGGTCAATCAGGCAACACCTGACGGGTTTGTCAAATACGTAATCGCCTCTGAAGAGGAAGGCAGTTTGCGTCCTCACCCGCCCGCCGGCGGCTGCATCGCCGCAATCAGGTCGTCGTCCATCTTCTTCGCGCGACGATACGCCTCGCGCGCGGTCAGCCGCTCCGAATACGCCACGAAGCTGTCGCGCTTCGGCAGCGAGCCGAACCCCACGCCCCAGATGATCTGCGCCCCGAAATAGACGTCCGCCGCGGTGAACCGGTCGCCGCAGACGAACTGCTTGCCCGCGATCTCGCCGTCCAGCGTATCGACCACCGTCTCGTAGCTACCATAGCCCGCCATCCGCTGCTGCTTGTCGTCCGGGTTCCAGCCGATGCTGTGGTTCGTCACCGCCGCCTCCACCGGCCCGGCGGCGAAGAACAGCCAGCGGTAATAGGCGGCCCTCTCCTCCGCGCGCGGTGCCAGCGCGGCGTCGGGGAACGCCTCGGCCAGATAGGCGCAGATCGCGGCGCCTTCCGTCACGACCTGCCCCCGATGGACGATCGCGGGCACCTTGCCCATCGGGTTGATCGCCAGATACTCGGCCGACTTCATCGTGTCCGCATAGCCGAGGATGACCTGCTCGTACTCGGCGCCGACCTCCTCCAGCATCCAGCGGGCGATCTGCCCGCGCGACATCGGATTGGTGTAGAAGGTCAGCTCGGCCATTGCGATTACCCCTGCTCGAATCGGAACAAGGGTGGAACACGCCCACGACGAACGGTCAAGCGGCGCGATACCACCAGACGCCGTCGCGCACCTCGCGTACCGCGCGCCCCGTCACTTCCAGATGCCGGAGGTGCGCCAGCGCCTCGCCCGTCGCCATGCCGAGCACGTCGGGACCGATCGGGCGCCGGAACAGCTGGCCGAAACAGTCGACCGCGCGCGCCGGCGTGGCGAGGTGCGCGGCGACCGCATCCAGCCGCCCGGCATGTTCCGCGTCGAGCTGGTCGAGCCGCGTGTGCAGCCCGGTGAACGGATCGCCATGGCCCGGCAGCACCAGCAGGTCGGCCGGCAGCCCGCGCAGCTTCGCGATCGACGCCAGCCAGTCGCCCAGCGGATCGCCCTCCGGCTCGCTGACGCCCAGCGATACGTTGGAGCTGATCCGGGGCAGCACCTGATCGCCCGCCACCAGAATGCCGCGCGCGCGGTCCAGCAGGCAGGCATGCTCAGGGCTGTGGCCGCTGCCGACCACCACGTCCCAGTCGGTGCCGCCGATCGTCAGCACGTCGCCCTCGGCGATCCGGCGGAAGCCGAGCGGCAGGCGCGAGACGACCCGCCCGAAATTGCCCCAGCCGCGTTCCGACGCCTGCGCGATCTGCGCCTCGTCCCAGCCCGCGCCGCGCCAGAACGCCTTCATCTCGTCGGGCACGTCGTCGCGGCTGTCGCTGGTCAGCATCCGCAGCTGCAGCCACTCGGTCCGCGTCATCACCAGCGGTGCGTCGTGCTGGCGGCACAGCCAGCCGGCGAGCCCGACATGATCGGGATGAAAGTGCGTACACAGCACCTGCGCGACGGTCGCCCCCGCCAGCGGCCCGGCGAACAGCGCCTGCCACGCGGCCACCGCCGCGTCGCTGTTGAACCCGGTATCGACCAGCGTCAGCGCGTCGTCGGTGCCCAGCACATAACCGTTGATGTGCTTGAGCGGCCCGGACAGCGGCAACCGCCACCAGCGGACGCCGGGCGCGATCTCGTGGAGGTCGCCGGGCTGCGGGGCGGTGCCGCCGAGGGGGTAGACGACGTCGTCGCGCTCGATCGCGTCGTCGGTCCGATGGGCGGGTGCGGTGGCCATCGGTTGCGCGTAGCAACTGAGGGAGCAGGCGTCACTCAGATCCTCCCCGGCACGGGGAGGGGGACCGCCGGCGCGAAGCGGCGGTGGTGGAGGGGGCTCGCCGCGAGCAGGTCGCTAGTGGCCAGCCCCCTCCGTCGCGCTTCGCACGCCACCTCCCCGCGAGCGGGGAGGATTTACGGATCGGAGGCTGTCAGCGTCGCGCCAAGCCGCAGCCTGCCCCCGCGAAAGCGGGGGTCGGACCGGTTCGCAAGCGCGACCCGCCGGCCGGGCTTGCGCGACCCGCTTGCCGCTGCGCTGCGCGCGTGTGCGCTAGCGCCGGAACGGATCGAACAGCGCGTCGGCCTGCGACTTCGGCGCGATGCCCGCCGCCAGGTCGCGCGCGGCCTGCTCGCGCTCGGCACGCAGCTGACCGATCAGCGCCTCGCGATCGCCCTCCAGCCGCGGATCGGAGGTCGGCGCCTCGATCCCCGCCGCCTTCGCCGCCTTGGCGACGGCCGCGTCCAGCTCGCGCTGCGTCGTCAGACCCAGCGTCACCGGGTCCTTCGGCGTGATGTTCGCCATGTTCCAGTGGCTCTTGTCGCGGATCGCCGCGATCGTCGTGCGGGTCGTGCCGATCAGCAGCGAGATCGCGCCGTCGGTGATCTCCGGGTGGTTGCGGATGATCCAGGCGATGCCGTCCGGCTTGTCCTGGCGCTTGGAGACCGGGGTGTAGCGCGGCCCCTTGGTGCGGCGGACCTGCTCGGGGCCCTTGACCATCTGCATCCGGTAATTCGGATCGGCCTGCGCCTTGTCGACTTCCTCCTGCGTCACCTCGTGCGCGCGGATCGGGTCGCGCCCGGTCAGCTTGGTCGCGGCGGTATCGTCGGCGATCGCCTGCACCTCCAAGATGTGGAGGCCGCAGAACTCCGCGATCTGCTCGAAGGAGAGCGAGGTGCTGTCGACCATCCAGGAAGCGGTCGCGTGAGGCATGAGCGGCTGGGCCATGCGGAAACTCCGATATAAAAACGGCCGCCCCTGTCCGGAGCGGCCCTGCATGGCACCGATCTAGTCGTGGCCGGGCGCAAGGGCAAGCGGGCTGTCACTTTCGCGCAACAGGCGGCGGCTATTCGCATCGCCACCGACGACCCGCCGATTCGCAACGGGTTGAGGGCGGGCGCATCGGGCGCGTAAGCCCAACGGGCACCAAAGGGAGTTCATCACCATGCGTTTCAAGACGCTGTTCGCCACTGCCGCCGTCGCGGCGATGCTGACCACGACCACCGCGGCGACCGCCGCCGTTGCCAACCCGGCCGCCAGCCTGTCGATCGCGCACGGCCGCGCGGCCTCGCCGTCGACGAACCGGAGCGCCCTCGGCGCGGAGGTCGGCACCTCGACGCTGATCTCGATCGGCGTGCTCGCCGCGCTGGTGGTGATCGTGCTGGTCGCGACGAAGGACGGCGACGACTCGGACAGCAACTAGAGCGCGGTTCGGCGGGGCCGGCCGCGTGCCGGTCCCGCCCTACATGATCCCCAGCACCGCGCGACGCCGCGCCTGCCACCGCAGCTCCGCCCAGGCGAACACGGCGACCGCCGCCACCGCGATCCAGCCCCAGCAATGGCGCCAGAACGGGAACCAGCCCGGCCCGCCGCGTCGCTCGATCGCGGCCCGCTGGTCCTCGGTCAGTCCCGCCAGTCGATAGCCATAGCTATCCTCCTTGAAGACCGCGAGATCGCCTTGCCGCGTCGCGAACAGCGGCAGGCCCAGGAAGCTCCACTCGCGTACCACCCACCCCATCCGCAGCGGGTTGCCCTCGCCGGTCCGCCCGAGCAGCGTCGCGGCGCGCGCGTTCCAGTCCGACCGATGGATAATGACGCTCCAGTCGTCGCCGTAATCCGGCACGATCCCCGCCGGCACCGGGCCGGCCGGCGCGACGTTGTTGAAGCTCGTCAGCAACGGCGCCCGCCCCGAGAGCGCCAGACAAGCGATCACCATAAAGCCGACCAGCGCCAGCAACGCGAAGTGCCACACCTGCCGCACCGGTTCGCGGGGTTCGTGTTCTGCCGTCGTCACGTATCGTCACCCCTTGTCGTCATCCCGCATCCCTTCCGTCATCCCCCCGCGCCAAAGGCTGGCCCGCTCGACCGCCTCCTCCGTCATCCCCGCGAAAGCGGGGATCCCGCTCCTCCTCGGCGCCCCCATGCAGCGTGACGTACAGGTCGCGCCATTCCGGATTGTCCTTCTCGATCAGCTCGATCTTCCACGCCCGTCGCCACTTCTTGATCGCCTTTTCCCGCGCGATCGCATCGACGATCAGTTCCGTCGCCTCGATGTAGACCAACCGGCCGAGCCCGTAGCGCCGGCAGAAATCCGAGCCGGCGCCGTGGCGATGCTGGCAGATCCGCTGGAACGGGGTCGCCGTGACGCCAGTGTAGATCGCACCCCGGTAACGGTCGGCCATCATGTAGATATAACCCTGCCGGCTCACATCGCCCTCTCAAGAATAAGCGGGATCCCCGCGTTCGCGGGGATGACGGAGGGAGGGGCGGGTTGGCACAGCGGTATGGTTAGACAGCCCCCCTCACCCCATCGTCAGCACGATCTTCCCCACATGGTCCCCTGCCTCCATCCGCCGGTGCGCGTCCGCCGCCTGCGCCAGCGGAAAGCTCCGGTCGATCACCGGCTTCAGCCGCCCGGCCTCGACATGCGGCCACACCGTACGGTGAAGCTCGTCCGCGACCAGCCCCTTCCACGCCGCATCGCGCGGACGCAGCGTCGAGCCGGTCAGCGTCAGGCGGCGGCGCATGATCTCGAAGATCGGCACCGTCGCCACCGCACCGCCCTGCACCGCGATCGAGACGTGGCGGCCGTCATCGGCCAGGCACTGAAGGTTGCGCGGCACGTAGTCGCCGCCGACCATGTCCAGCACCGCCTGGCACCCGCGCCCGCCGGTCACCTCCTTCACCCGCGCGACGAAGTCCTCCGTGCGATAGTTGATCGCGTGGGCCGCGCCCAGCGCCACCGCCGCCGCGCATTTTTCGTCCGATCCCGCGGTGACGATCACCGTCAGCCCGAACAGCCGCCCCAATGCGATCGCCATCGTGCCGATGCCGCTGGTGCCGCCATGGACCAGCACCGTGTCGCCCTCGGTCGCATAGGCGCGCTCGAACAGGTTGGTCCACACGGTGAACAGCGTTTCGGGCAGCGCCGCGCCCTCGACCGTGCTCAGCGCTTCGGGCAGCGGCAGGCACTGGCCGTACGGCGCGACGGCATATTCGGCATAACCGCCGCCCGCGAGCAGCGCGCAGACCGGCTGGCCGACGACCACCGTATCGACGCCCGTCCCCGTCGCGACGATCTCCCCCGCCACTTCCAGGCCGGGGATGGACGGCGCACCCGGCGGCGGCGGATACCCGCCCTTGCGCTGAAGCACGTCGGGGCGGTTCACCCCGGCGGCGGCGACGCGGATCAGCACCTCGCCCTCGCCGGGCACCGGCACCGGCCGCTCGACCGGCCGGAGCACCTCCGGCCCGCCCGGCTCGGCCGGATCGATCGCCTGCATCGTCAATGGCACCGCCATGCCGTTCGCTCCCCAAGTTGCGGCGGTTATTGACAGCGTCGCGCGCCCGGTCAACGCTGCGTGCACATGGACCTGGAAGACGCCCAGCCCCGGCCCGCCGACCTGCTGACGCAGCTGGTCCGCCAGGACCTCGACCCGCTCTCGGTCGCGGAGCTGGAGGCGCGGATCGCCGCGCTGGAGGGCGAGATCGCCCGCGCCCGGCAAAAGATTGAACGCGCCATTAACCATCGCGCAAGCGCCGACGCGCTATTCAGGCCATAGAGTGCCTCGGCGCCGGGCCTCTCGCATCGGCGCGACGCCTGGGCGCTTGATGCGGGCCTGCACGATCCCGACATTGGGGTGGACGGACCCGCATCCCCCAGTTCTTTGGCGGTCGGTCCGACAGGAGTAGAACATGCCCTCTTTCGCCCCCGCGCTCGAGACCACGCTCCACAAGGCGCTCGAAGCCGCGTCCAGCCGCCGCCACGAATATGCGACGCTGGAGCATCTGCTGCTCGCGCTGATCGACGACGAGCACGCCTCCAAGGTGATGACCGCCTGCAACGTCGATCTCGGCGAGCTGAAGACCACCGTCGCGCATTATCTCGACGCGGAACTGGACGCGCTCAAGGTCTCGGCCTCGACCGACCCGTCGCCGACCAGCGGCTTCCAGCGCGTCGTCCAGCGCGCGATCCTCCACGTCCAGTCGTCGGGCCGCGACGAGGTGACCGGCGCCAACGTGCTGGTCGCCCTGTTCTCCGAGCGCGAGAGCTATGCGGTCTATTTCCTCCAGCAGCAGGACATGAGCCGCCTCGACGCGGTCAGCTATATCAGCCACGGCGTCGGCAAGGGCGGCGCCGCCGAGGCCGCGACGCCCAAGGGCGCGGCCGAGGAAGAGAAGCCCGCCAAGGGCGCCGGCGGCAAGGAAAAGGGCGAGAGCGCGCTCAAGCAGTTCTGCGTCGACCTCAACGAAAAGGCGAAGAACGGCAAGGTCGATCCGCTGATCGGCCGCGGGCCGGAGGTGGACCGCACCGTCCAGATCCTGTGCCGCCGGTCGAAGAACAACCCGCTCTATGTCGGCGACCCCGGCGTCGGCAAGACCGCGATCGCCGAGGGTCTCGCGCGCAAGATCGTCGAGGGCGACGTGCCCGAGGTGCTGTTGCCGGCGGTCATCTATTCGCTCGACATGGGCGCGCTGCTCGCGGGCACGCGCTATCGCGGCGACTTCGAGGAGCGGCTGAAGGCGGTCGTCAACGAGCTGGAGAAGCTGCCCGACGCGGTGCTCTTCATCGACGAGATCCACACCGTGATCGGTGCCGGCGCGACCAGCGGCGGCGCGATGGATGCGTCGAACCTGTTGAAGCCCGCGCTGTCGGGGGGCACCATCCGCTGCATCGGCTCGACCACCTACAAGGAATTCCGCAACCACTTCGAAAAGGACCGCGCGCTGCTGCGCCGGTTCCAGAAGATCGACGTCAACGAGCCGACGATCGAGGACACGATCAAGATCCTCGCCGGGCTTCGCACCGCGTTCGAGGATCATCACAAGGTCAAATACACGCCCGACGCGATCAAGTCGGCGGTCGAGCTGTCGGCGCGCTACATCAACGACCGCAAGCTGCCCGACAAGGCGATCGACGTGATCGACGAGGTCGGCGCGATGCAGATGCTGGTGCCTGCCCCCAAGCGCAAGAAGACGATCACCACGCGCGAGATCGAACAGGTCATCGCGACGATGGCGCGCATCCCGCCGAAGTCGGTGTCGAGCGACGACAAGATCGCGCTGGCGACGCTGGAGACGGACCTGAAGCGTGTCGTGTTCGGCCAGAACGCGGCGATCGAGAAGCTGGCGTCGGCGATCAAGCTGGCGCGGGCGGGCCTGCGCGAACCGGAAAAGCCGATCGGCAACTACCTGTTCACCGGCCCGACCGGCGTCGGCAAGACCGAGGTGGCGAAGCAGCTCGCGGCGATCCTGGGCATCCCGCTCCAGCGCTTCGACATGAGCGAGTATATGGAGCGGCACTCGGTCAGCCGCCTGATCGGTGCGCCGCCGGGCTATGTCGGGTTCGATCAGGGCGGCCTGCTGACCGATGCGGTCGATCAGCAGCCGCATTGCGTCCTGCTGCTCGACGAGATCGAAAAGGCGCATCCGGACCTGTTCAACATCCTGTTGCAGGTGATGGACAACGGCCGCCTCACCGATCAGCACGGCAAGACCGTCGACTTCCGCAACGTCATCCTCATCATGACGACCAACGCGGGCGCGTCCGACATGGCGCGCGAGACGGTCGGCTTCGGCAATCTGACGCGCGAGGGCGAGGACGAGCAGGCGGTGCAGAAGATGTTCACGCCCGAGTTCCGCAATCGGCTCGATGCGGTGGTGCCGTTCGGCTACCTCCCGCCGGAGGTCGTCGCGCGCGTGGTGGACAAGTTCGTCCTCCAGCTCGAACTGCAGCTGGCGGACCGCCACGTCCATATCCAGCTCGACGACGAATCGCGCAAGTGGCTGACCGACAAGGGCTACGACAAGCTCTACGGCGCCAGGCCGATGAGCCGGCTGATCCAGGAAAAGATCAAGCAGCCGCTCGCCGAGGAGCTGTTGTTCGGCAAGCTGGTCCATGGCGGCGAGGTCACGGTGAAGATGAAGGACGGCGCGTTGTCCTTCGAGATCGAGCCCGCCCCGCCCAAAAAGCCCCGCAAGAAGGGCAAGGCCGAGGTCGCGCCCGTCACGGAATGAAGACGCGACGCCCTCTCCCGCCGTCGCGGGAGAGGGCGTCTTTGCCGCACGAGGTTGCCACCGGGCGGGGCGTGTCGCATAGCGCCACGCGATGGATACGCCGGTCGAGACCCTCTCTTTCGAAGACGCGCTGAAGGAGCTGGAGGCGATCGTCCATCGGCTGGAAACCGGTGACGAGACGCTGGACAAGTCGATCGGGCTCTACGAGCGCGGCGACAAGCTGCGCGCGCGCTGCGCCGAGCGGCTCGATCAGGCGCAGGCGCGGATCGAGGCGATCCGGCTCGATGCGGACGGTCGCCCGGCCGGCACCCGGCCCTTCGTCGCGGGCTGACGTGGCGGACCTCGCGCATGCCATGGCCGCCATCGCGGCGGCGGTGGACCGGCACTTCGACGCGCTGCTGCCGGTGCCGGACGACGCCCGCGCCGACCTGTATCGCTGCATGCGCCACGCCGCGATCGGCGGCGGCAAGCGGCTGCGCCCGCTGCTCGTCGCCGCCGCCGCCGACCTCCACGGTGTCGATCGCGAGGCCAGCGAGCGCGTCGGCACCGCGATCGAGGCGATCCACGTCTATTCGCTGATCCACGACGACCTGCCGGCGATGGACGACGACGACCTGCGTCGCGGCAAGCCGACCGCGCACAAGGCGTATGGCGAGGCGACCGCGATCCTGGCCGGTGACTGCCTCCACGCGCTCGCCTTCGAATGGCTCGCCGACGCCGACGTCCATCCCGATCCCTTCGTCCGTGCCGAGCTGGTGGCGGCGCTCGCCCGTGCGTCGGGGCCGGCGGGGATGGCCGGCGGGCAGGCGATGGACCTCGCCGCCGCCGCCACGCCGTTCGACCTCACCGGCATCACCCGGCTCCAGCAGATGAAGACCGGCGCGCTGATCGCCGTGTCGGTGGAGGCGGGCGCCATCCTGGGCCATGTCCCGCCGGAGGGTCGCACCGGCCTGCGCGGCTATGCCCACGATCTCGGCCTCGCCTTCCAGATCGCCGACGACCTGCTCGATGCCGAGGGCGACGAGGACGCGGCCGGCAAGCGGCTCCGCAAGGACGCCGATGCGCGCAAGGCGACCTTCCTCTCGCTGCTCGGCCCCGAACGCGCGCGCGCGCAGTGCCGGATGCTGACCGAGCAGGCAGTCGAGCACCTCCACGCCTATGGCGAGGAGGCGGACCTGCTCCGCGCGATCGCGGCCTATGTAGTGGAGCGGGATCGATGAGGATCGGCGTCTATCCGGGCACGTTCGATCCCATCACGCTGGGCCACCTGTCGATCATCCGGCGCGGCGCGAAGCTGGTCGACCGGCTGGTGATCGGGGTCACCACCAACCCCTCCAAATCGCCGATGTTCACCGTCGACGAGCGGATGGCGAGCGTGCGCCGCGAAGTCGAACCGCTGTCCGGCGATATCGAGGTGGTGTCGTTCAACTCGCTGCTGATGGACTTCGCCGACCGCGAGGGTGCCTCGATCATCGTCCGCGGCCTGCGCGCGGTCGCCGACTTCGAGTATGAATATCAGATGGCGGGCATGAACCAGCAGCTCAACGACCGCGTCGAGACCGTCTTCCTGATGGCGGACGCCGCGTTGCAGCCGATCGCGTCGAAGCTGGTCAAGGAGATCGCGCTGTTCGGCGGCGACATCGCCAAGTTCGTGACGCCGGGCGTCCGCGCCGAGGTGCTCGACCGCATCGGGCAGACCGGCCGCCGGGGCGAGTGAACCCTGCCTTCACCGAGCCACAATGGCCGTCCACCTCGCGGCCGTTCATCTTGGCGCAATCGGCGTTCCGTTCTAGGAGGCCGGCGTCTTCCGATAGGTTCCTGCCCATGCGCTTCCTCGCCGCCCTGTTCGCGTTCGCCGCCGTCCTGTTGCCCGGTGCCGTGGCCGCGCAGATCGTCGACCCGACCACCGCCGGTCGCGCCGAACCCGCCTCGCCGACCGATCCGCAGAACATCCTGCTGCTCGACCTGTCGACCGGCGGGCGCGTCACCATCTGGCTGCGGCCCGACGTCGCGCCCAAGACGGTGGAGCGGATCAAGACGCTGGCGCGACAGCATTTCTACGACGGCCTCACCTTTCACCGCGTCATTGACGGCTTCATGGCGCAGGGCGGCGACCCCAAGGGCGACGGCACCGGCGGCTCGACGCTGCCCAATCTGCCGAGCGAGTACAATTATCTGCCGCACGTTCGCGGTGCCGTGTCGGCGGCGCGCGCCGACGACCCGAACAGCGCCAATTCGCAGTTCTTCATCGTCTTTCAGCCGCGCTTCCAGCTCGACAAGAAGTACACCGTGTTCGGTCGCGTGATCGACGGCATGCAGTATGTCGACGCGATCGAGCGCGGCGAGCCGCCCGCGAACCCGAGCCGCATCGTCCACGCCTATGTGCTCGCCGACAACCCGCCGGCCTATCAGCCCGCGCCGCCGCCGGCCGCAGCGCTGCCCGCGACGCCCGCGCTGCTGCCCACCGGCCCCGCCGTCGCCGCGCCGAAGCCCGCCCCAACGACCCGCGCTCCGGCCCGCCGCACGGCACCGGCCCGCCGCCGCTCCGCCCGCTGATCGTCGCGCTCTCCGTCATCCCCGCGAAAACGGGGACCCATCTCCCGCCCATGACCCCACTCGAAACCGCCGCATCAAGCCCGCCGCCTCCGCGGGGATGACGAATGAGCGGCGGGTAACGATCGCGACCCCATGAACGTCGACCTTTTCGACTTCGACCTCCCCGCCGATCGCATCGCGCTCCGGCCCGCATCGCCACGCGACGCCGCGCGCCTGCTCGTGCTCGACGGCGCAACGACGGCGGATCGCCACGTCGGCGACCTCGCCGACGCGCTCCGGCCCGGCGACCTGCTCGTCTTCAACGACACCCGCGTCATTCCCGCCCGGCTCGAGGGCCGACGCGGCGACGCGAAGATCGGCGCGACGCTCCACAAACGCGAGGGCACGCGCAGCTGGCGCGCCTTCATCCGCAACGGCCGCCGCCTGCGCGACGGCGACGCGATCGACTTCGGCAGCGACGTGACCGCCACCGCCACCCGGCGCGACGACGACGGCAGCTGGCTGCTGACCTTCGCGGGCGAAGAGCCGGTCGAGCTGCTGCTGGAGCGAGCCGGCCACATGCCGCTGCCGCCCTACATCGCCGCACGCCGCCCGACCGACGCTCGGGACGCCGCCGACTATCAGACGATGTTCGCGGACCAGCCGGGCGCGGTCGCCGCCCCCACCGCCGCGCTCCACTTCACGCCCGCGCTGATGGCGTCGCTCGCGGCGGCCGGCGTCGAGCACGTCACCCTCACCCTCCATGTCGGCGCCGGCACCTTCCTGCCCGTCAAGGCCGACGACACCGCCGATCACCGCATGCACGCCGAATGGGGCCGCCTCGACGCCGCCGTCGCCGCGCGACTCAACGCCGTCCGCGCCGCCGGGGGCCGGGTGATCGCGGTCGGCACCACGTCGCTCCGCCTGATCGAGAGCGCCGCGCGCGAGGACGGCACGATCGCCGCGTTCGAGGGCGACACCCGCATCTTCATCGCGCCCGGCTATCGCTTCCGCGGCATCGACGGCCTCCTCACCAACTTCCACCTGCCGCGTTCGACGCTGTTCATGCTGGTATCGGCGTTGATGGGGCGAGAGCGGATGCAGGCGGCCTATGCCCATGCCGTTCAGGCGGGATATCGTTTCTACAGCTATGGCGACGCCTCGTTGCTGTTGCCGGAGCCATGACCATGCCGCTCGCCGCCCTGCTGCTGCTCCTCGCGCAAGAAGCGCCCGCCGCCGACGTCCGCGTCGTCGCGCCGGGGCGGCCGAACGCACAGGTGCCCGCGACGCTGGTGGTGGAGCCCGCCGCGATGCTGATCGTCGCCTGCGACACCGATGCCGACGGCCGCACCACGCGCACCGAGCTCGACGCCTGCATCCAGCACGGCTTTCCCGCCGGTGCGGCGACGATCGGCTATCTCGACTATGCCGCCTGGCAGACGAAATGGCTGGGCGATCAGGGAGCCTTGCCTAGTCCGTTCGAGGTCGATCGCGACGGCGACAACCGCATCTCGCTCGATGAGTTGCAGGCGCAGTTCGGCAAGCTCTTCTCGCGGCTCGACAAGAACGGCGACGGCGCGGTCACCCGCCCCGAGGCGCTGACGATCCGCGCCTATGCGACCGGCGAGCCCGGCAAGGGCAAGCGTCGCGGCGAACGCATCCCCGGCGGGCAGCCGCCACCGCGGTAGCAAGGGCCTGTCCTACAAGCGCGCGGATGGCGCATGGCCGTGGTCACTCTTTGACACCGCCGGTACGCTTGTCTCGACGCCGGGAACCGCCGCCGCACGGCGATGCGTTTTGGGTACAACCTTTCGTCACCTTTGACCCCGCCACGACGGCGAACGGACGCAGGTCGCGACACACCCGGCACCGTCGGCCGGCTCCGCCCCGCCGCCGAGGGTGGACAGGCGGGACCCGCCCCGGCAAGCGGCGGCGGGTGACGCGCCCCCGCTTCGACTTCGCCATCCATCACACCGACGGCCGCGCCCGCACCGGCGCGATCGCGATGCGGCGCGGCACGATCCGCACGCCGGCGTTCATGCCGGTCGGCACCGCCGCCACCGTCAAGGCGATGAAGCCCGCCGACGTCGCCGCATCGGGCGCCGACATCATCCTCGGCAACACCTATCACCTCATGCTGCGGCCGGGCGCCGAGCGCGTCGCACGGCTGGGCGGGCTGCACGCGCTGATGGGCTGGGACCGCCCGATCCTGACCGACAGCGGCGGCTATCAGGTGATGAGCCTCGCCGACCTCACGAAGCGCTCCGAGGAGGGCGTGTCGTTCAAGTCGCACCTCGACGGCAGCCGGCATCTGCTCAGCCCGGAGCGCTCGATCGAGGTGCAGCGGCTGCTCGGCTCGGACATCGTCATGGCGTTCGACGAGCTGGTCCCGACCACCTCGACCCCGGAGGTTCAGGCCGCCGCGATGGAGCGCTCGATGCGCTGGGCCGTCCGGTCGCGCGCCGCCTTCGACGCGGGCGGCACGCATGCGGAGGGCGCGGCGCTGTTCGGCATCCAGCAGGGCGCGCTCGACGAGGGGCTGCGACGGTCCAGCGCCGACGCGCTGATGGACATCGGCTTCGACGGCTATGCGATCGGCGGGCTGGCGGTCGGCGAGGGTCAGGCGGCGATGTTCGCCTGCCTCGACTTCGCCCCCGGCCAGCTCCCCGTCGACCGGCCCCGCTACCTGATGGGCGTCGGCAAGCCGACCGACATCGTCGGCGCGGTCGAGCGCGGCGTCGACATGTTCGACTGCGTGCTGCCGACCCGCTCGGGGCGGACGGGCCAGGCGTTCACCCGCAACGGCCCGCTCAACATCCGCAACGCCCGCCACGCGGAGGACACCGGCCCGCTCGACCCCGCCTGCGCCTGCCCCATCTGCGCGACGTGGAGCCGCGCCTATCTCCACCATCTCGTCCGCGCGGGCGAGATACTGGGCGCGATGTTGATGACGGAACACAACATCTGGTTCTACGAAGCGTTGATGGCCGACCTGCGCGCCGCGATCGAGCGCGGCGGCCTGACGACGTTCGCGGACCGGTTCCGCACCGAGTACGAAGGAGAGAAAGCGTGACCGACCAGACCGACGACGCCCCCAACGAGATCCTGGCGGAGGTCAAGGCGCACGCCCGCGCCGCCGAGCGCGCGGTGGCGGCGAAGACGAAGAACTGGCCGCTCGCCAAGATCGGGCTGGCCGCGGGCATCGGCTCGGCGGCGATCGCCGCGGCGGTGCTGTTCGCGCAGAGCCGCGGCGGGCAGGACGAAGATTGACGACCCGCCGCCCCGTCCCGGCGCGGGACGGGGCGCAAACGACAGCGGAATCGTAAGGGCCATCGGGCTATGCGCCGCCGCGATGCGGCGCGCCCTCTCCTCGACCCGTGCCGTCCTGCGCGGCTGGCTGGTGGCGGCGCTGGGGCTGCTCGGGCTGAGCGGCGCGATGGCGACTGGTGCGGCGTGGCGGGCGCTGGCCTCCCACCCGGCCACCGCCGCCGCTGCGATCATCCCGGTCGGTTACGAGGCGCAGGATCACTTTCCCGGTGCGGCCGCACTCTATCTCGCGGACGCTCCGGCCCCCGCTCCCGCCGGCGCGACCGGCACGATCGAGCTGCCGCCGCTCCCCGTCTCGGCCGCCCAGGCGCAGGCGCTGGTCGCGGCGGAGACCGGCATCGTCCCCGCCCGACCCTTCTCCACCGCCGCCGCGACGGGGCTGGACCGGGGCCGGGCGCTGCAATGCCTGGCGGATGCGATCTATTACGAGGCCGCGAGCGAGCCCGACGCCGGCCAGCGCGCGGTGGCGCAGGTCATCCTCAACCGCGCCCGCCACCCCGCCTTTCCCGCGACGGTCTGCGGCGTCGTCTACCAGGGGTCGGAGCGCGGCGGCTGCCAGTTCTCCTTCGCCTGCGACGGCGCAATGGCGCGAGTGCCGTCGCGGACCGCCTGGACGCGCGCGGCACGGGTCGCGGCGGCGGCGCTGGCGGGCTATGTCTACGCGCCGGTCGGGCTGGCGACGCATTACCACACCTACGCCGTCACCCCGGCGTGGAACCGCACGCTGGTGATGACCGACGTCGTCGGCGCGCACTTCTTCCATCGCTGGAAAGGCTATTGGGGCACCGCCGCCGCCTTTTCGCAAGCCTATCGCGGCGGCGAGCCCGTGCCGGGTCCGCATGTGCCGGTGGTCGCACCGATGGCGCCGGCCATCGCCATCGCACCCAGCGCCTCGGGCCCGACCTATTCGACGATCCAGCCGCCGTTTCAGGCGTCGAGCGTGGCGGCGGCGGCACCGACCCCCGACGATCGCCTGCCCCCCGCCGCGCCGATCCTCGACCGCTGGCGGGACTCGGGCAAGCCGCTGTAATCAGAACTCCGGGGCGGGAACCCAGTTGGTCTCGATCACGCCATAGCGATCGATGAACCCGGTCAGCGCGATCATCTCGCGTTCGGCCTTCAGGCGGATGCGACGGCCGTTGCGTTCGATCAGGCCGCGCCGTTCCATGTCGCCCAGCGTCCGGCTGACATGGACCTTGGTCAGCCCGACGGCGTCGCCGATGTCCTGCTGCGTCAACGGCAGGTCGAACGAGTCGACCACGCCGCCCGCCGTCACCCGCAGCCGGGCGATGATGTCGAGCAGCAGCAGCGCCAGCCGCTCCTCCGCGCCCATCCGACCGATCGAGGTCAGACGATCGCCGATTGCGACATATTCGGCCGCGGCGATCGCATAGAGCGCCCCCGCCAGCCGCGGCTGCGCCTTGAAGATGCGGCCGAGCTGCGGCTTCGACAGTTCGGAGACGATCACGTCGCTGACCGCGGTAACCGTGTTGGTCGCCAGGCTCCAGGCGATGCTCGACGTGCCGACCAGATCGCCGGCATAGTGAAACGACAGGATCTGCCGGCTGCCCGTCACCAGCCGTCGCGCCGAGTGCGTCCAGCCTTGCTGGACGATATAGAGCATCTCGTTGGGGCGATCCTGCTCCATCAGCAGCTGCCCCGCCGAAAAGCGCAGCTCGCGCCGCTCCGCCCAGTCCAGCGCGTCGCGTTCGTCGGTCGTCAGCGGCAGATACTGCTCCAGCCGACTTACCAGCGCGCTCTGCCGCATCCGTGTCATTACCTCCGACCCGCCCCTCATCCGGCCCGGTGTAGGAGCAGCGGTGCCGGGCGCGCAAGCGCGCTCACTCTGCTGCAAGTTGCATCCCCTCGTCGACGTCTGCCTCTTGCTCGGCCGCGACGCCCCGTTCCAGCGTCGCCTCGTCCGCTGCCAGCGCCGCCGCGTCGGCCTGCGTGATCCCGAACCGCGCCGCCACGTCGGGCGCATAGCGGAGCAGGTCGGGGCGCAGCCGCAGCAGCGACAGGTCCTTGGACTTCCCCTCCATCATCACGTCGAACTCCAGCCCCGCCGCCGTCCGCATGAAGGTAGCGAACTCGAACGGGTTGGTGAAGTCGGCATGCCCGGTCCAGATCGGCGGCAACAGCACCGTCTTGATCCGCGCGGTCGCCTTGACCGGCGCCTTGAGCAGCTCGCCCTTCTTCGCACCCTTGCCCGCTGCGCGCTCCTTCGCGGTGATCTTGCGCTTCACCTCGCGCAGCTCGGTGCGCGGGCTGGAGAAGTGAATCTTCGGCCGCACGCCCACCGGCCAGCTCGCCAGGAAACGCTCCAGCGTATCGCGCATCTCCAGCCGCTCCGGGTTGAGGCACCAGAAATGCTGGTAATCGAAGATCAACCGCACGCCCGTCCGCTCCTGAATCCACAGCGCGTCGGCGGCGGAAAAGCGGATGTCGTCGTTCTCCAGCACGATGCGGCGCTGCACATGCTTGGGGCATTGCTCATAGCCAGCGATCCAGCGCGCGCGGCTCGCCTCGCGGTCGTCGTAGACACCGCCGACATGGGTGACCATCACCGCCTCGTCGTTCAGCTCCATCCGGTCGAGCATCTCCGCCTGGCTCGACAGGTCCCAGATGCTCTTGCGCGTCAGTGCCGGATCGGGGGAGTTGAGCAGAACATACTGCGACGGGTGGAACGACAGGCGGATGTCGAGCGCCTTCGCCTTCGCCCCGAACGCGCGCAGCTCGGCATCGCTGTCGGCGACCATCGAATGGAACTGCGGCATGCCGGGATGGGTCGCATAGGGCGCGATGTCCGACGACAGCCGGTACATGTCGAGCTTCTCCTTCGCGAGATAGTCGAGCACGCGATCGAGCAGCTCCAGCGAGCATTTGAGGTGCGGCCCCTTTTGCCACCGTCGCGTATCCTGCGACTTCAGGTCGGGTCGCCCCATCACCTTGACGGGGAAGCCGAGGCGTAGCGGTCTGCTCATGCGGGCACCTGTTCTTCGGGAAAGCCGAGCCCGGTCACGAAGGCGTTCCAGTCGCCGTGGCGGAGCGCACCGCCGGTGGCCTGGGCGTGGCCGTTGCCATAGCGGGAGTCGGCACCGGGCGGGCGATGGCCGGCCAGGAAGTCGACCAGGTTCTCGCCCCGTGCCGAGCGCGTCGCGAAATGGACCCAGTCGTCGCGATACCCGGTGTTGGCGGCGATCACGATCTTGTCCTTCAGCCGCCCGCGCCATTGCTGCGCGATCAGCGGGTGGATCTGACATGGCGAGGCGAACCGGATCAGCGCCACGTCGCCGCGCACCTTCGGCGCGACGCGCCGTGCCGCCTCGACCGCCTCGCGCACCTCCGCCTTGGCGGCGACCAGCGCCCGCGCGTCGGCACCGTCGCCCTTGGTGATCGCCTTCGGCCCGTCGCCGGCCAGCAACAATCGCAGGGCAGGAGAGGCGTCGGCCGTCGCGGTGCGGCGGGGCGCGTTGACGAGGCTGACCGCGTCCTTCAGCGCCGTCTTGCCCCAGCGCGCCTGCGCCTCGGCCAGCTCGGGAAAGCCGCGCTCGTCCGCCATGTCGCCGATCAGCCCGAGTGCGGCGAGCCAGAGCAGGTCGGCCTGATCGCCCAGCGCCCCTGCCGCCCACCACGCGAGCAGCGCCGTGGTCGGTTCCGGCGTCAGGCCGTTGCCGCTGATCGTGATGGCCTCCGCCGGCGTGCCCGTCGGCAGGTGATGGTCGATCACCACCGTCGGCACGCCCGGACGGACCGCGTCCGGCCTGGTGCCGAGGTCGGCGACGATCAGCCCGCCGGGCGTACCCAGCGAGGCGGCGAAGGCGTCGTCCCACGGCGTCTCGCCCTTGCCGGTGACACGCGGCTCGGCCTGCCAGCCGGCGTGTCGCAACGCGCGGACGAGGATCGCGATCGCGACCAGCCCGTCCGCATCGAAATGGCCGAGCACGACGATCGCGCGGTCGCGGTCGAACCCTGCCAGCGCCTTGGCGAACGCCGCACGAGCGGAGATGCCGGGGTCCGTGTGTTGGGAAAGCGCGCCGATCACCCCCGTCTAACGACCGGCGTCGGCTCCGGGTCCGCTCAGGCGCGCTCCATCGCGCTCAGCTTGAGCTCGCGGAGCACTTCGAGCACCTCTTCGGTGTCGATGTCGGGCAGCACCTGCTTCTGGATGGCGATGCCGAAGATCGCGAGCGTCACCGCGCGCGACACCGCACGGTCGCGCGCGGTCGATTTGACGCCGGCTTCCTCCGCCGATTCGGTCATCCGCGACGCGGTGCGGGAGTTGAGCTGCTGCTGAAACTCGCCGAAGCGCGACCGGAGCGCCTCGTCGCTGCGCGCGCCGACCATGATCTCCATGAACGCGACGCCGGCGGGCTGCAGCCCGGCGGCGAGCCGCAGATCCGGCAGGGCTGCATATCGCTCCCATCGATCGCCGATCTTGTGCGACTCCTTGACGAAGTTCGCCGCGTCCAGTTGCAGCGAATGGGCGAGCGTCGCCAGCATCAGGTCCGCCTTGGACGGAAAATGATGCAGCATCGCGCCGCGACTGACCTTCGCGCTGGCGGCGACGGACACGGTCGTCGTCGCGCCATAGCCCTGTTTGAACAGGCAATCGACCGCCGCCTTCAGGATGCGCGCGCGGGTCGACGCGCTACGCTCCGCCTGGGTACGGCGAACGGGTTTCGGCACTGGTTTGGAAGTCGGCGTCTCAGTTGCCACGCGGGCCTCCCGTCGACGCCGCGACCATCGCGGCGTCGAACGGAAAGGCGTTAACCATTACAGCATTGTAATGAAACCGTCTTTGCGACGTAAAGACCACCGGAGCGCGTCAGGTCGTGGCCGGCATCCGATGGAGCGCGCAGATCTTGTTGCCGTCGGGGTCGCGCAGATAGGCCAGATAGAGACTGCCGAACGAGGCCTTGCGCACGCCGGGCGGGTCCTCGATCGCGGTGCCGCCGTTGTCGACGCCGGCCTGGTGCCAGGCGTCGGCCTGTTCCGGCGTCATCGCGAACCCGATCGTGCCGCCGTTCGCATGCGTCGCCGGTTCACCGTCGATCGGCGGCGTCACCAGGAACGTCGAGCCGTTGTGCATATAGATCAGCCGGCCCTTGTCGTCCTGCATCCCGGCCCGGCCGCCCATCGCCGCGAAGGTCGCGTCATAGAAGCGCTTCGATCGGTCGATATCGTTGGACCCGACCACCATGTGACTGAACATCGTCTCTCCTCCTCCTTAGTACATCACCACGCTGCGGATGCTGTCCCCCGCATGCATCAGGTCGAACCCCCGGTTGATCTCGTCCAGCGTCAGGACGTGGGTAATCATCGGATCGATCTCGATCTTGCCGTCCATATACCAGTCGACGATCCGGGGCACGTCGGTGCGTCCCTTGGCGCCGCCGAACGCGGTGCCGCGCCAGTTGCGCCCCGTCACGAGCTGGAACGGGCGGGTGCTGATCTCGCGGCCGGCCTCCGCCACGCCGATGACGATGCTGGTGCCCCAGCCGCGGTGACAGCATTCCAGCGCGGTCCGCATTACCTCGGTATTGCCGGTCGCGTCGAAGCTGTAGTCGGCGCCGCCGTCGGTCAGCGCCAGCACCGCCGCGATCGTCTCCTCGCGGCTCAGCCCGCGCGCGTCGATGAAGTCGGTCATGCCGAAGCGGCGGCCCCACGCCTCGCGCTCCGGGTTGAGGTCGACGCCGACGATCCGTCCCGCGCCGACCAGCTTCGCGCCCTGGATGACGTTCAGGCCGATGCCGCCCAGCCCAAACACGACGA
Source organism: Sphingomonas sp. (assembly GCF_965200135.1). Classification (GTDB taxonomy): domain Bacteria; phylum Pseudomonadota; class Alphaproteobacteria; order Sphingomonadales; family Sphingomonadaceae; genus Sphingomonas. Next base: position 450,766 of record NZ_CBDATK010000007.1, on the reverse strand, counting down.
CGCTCTCGCCCGCCTGCACCTTGGCGGTCTTGACCACCGCGCCGACCCCGGTGGTGACGCCGCAGCCGACATAGCAGCTCGTCTTGAACGGCGCGTCCGTCCTGATCTTCGCCAACGCGATCTCGGGCACGACGGTGAAGTTCGAGAAGGTCGAGCAGCCCATGTAATGAAAGATCGGCTGCCCCTTGTAGGAGAAGCGCGTGGTGCCGTCGGGCATCAGCCCCTTGCCCTGCGTCGCGCGGATCGCGGTGCACAGGTTGGTCTTGCCGCTGAGGCATGACTTACACTGGCGGCATTCCGGCGTGTAGAGCGGGATGACGTGGTCGCCGGGCACGACGCTGGTGACGCCGGGGCCCACCTCGCGGACGACGCCCGCGCCCTCATGGCCGAGGATGCTCGGGAACAGCCCCTCGCTGTCTAGACCGTCGAGCGTGTAGGCGTCGGTGTGGCAGATGCCGGTCGCCATGATCTCGACCAGCACCTCGCCGGCGCGCGGGCCGTCGAGGTCGACCTCGACCACCTCCAGCGGCTGTTTCGCCTCGAACGCGACGGCGGCTCTGGTCTTCACGGGGCGATCTCTCCGGACAGGATGCGCTCGTATAGCGCGATATAGTCAGCCGTCATCCGCTGGACCGAAAAGCGCCGCACCACCGAGGCGCGGCAGGCGGCGCGGTCGATCTCGCCGATCCGGCCGATCGCGGCAACCGCCTCGTCGAAGCTGTCGACGAGGAAGCCGTTGACGCCGTCCTCGATCAGCTCGGGCATCGAGCCGCGGCGATAGGCGATGACCGGCGTGCCGCACGCCATCGCCTCCGCCACCGACAGCCCGAACGGCTCGTCGAAGCCGATCAGGTGGAGCAGCGCCCTCGCCGAACCGAGGACGCGGGCGCGCTCGGTGCCCTGGACGACGCCGAGGTGGCTGACCCGATCGCCGAGGTAGGGCGCGACCTCGCGCTCGTGATAGCCTGCGTCCTGAACCAGCCCGGCCATGACGAGGCGATGCCCCGTCGCCGCCGCCGCCGCGATCGCATCCGCCGCGCCCTTGTCGGGGTGGATACGGCCGAAGAAGAGCAGGTCGTCGCCGCCGACCGGGTCGAACGGAAAGTCGTCGAGGCGGATGCCATGATGGATCGTCGCGGCGTAATGGAGGTCGGCGTGGCGGTCGGCGTCGCTGATCGCGACGTAATGCACGCGGTCGTCATAGGCGCGATAGGCGGGCAGGATGCGCTCGGACGAGAAGCCGTGGATGGTCGTCACCACCGGCGTGTCGACGAGCCGGCTGAAGGCGAGCGAGACGAAATCGGCCTGGTTGTGGATCAGGTCGAACTCGCCCGCACGCTGGAAGACATGCGCGACGTGCAACGCCTCCCAGACCTTCGCGTCGATCGTCGGGTCTTCGGAATAGGCGTGCGGCACGACCCCGGCGAGCGTGCCGGCAGTGTGCGAATCCTGCGTCGCGAACAGCGTCACGTCGATCCCGGCGGCGACCAGTCCCTCGGTCAGCAGGCTGGTGACCAGCTCCCACGGGCCATAGCCGGCGGGCGGGGTGCGCCACGAGATCGGGGCGAGCATGGCGACCTTCATGACGGAGCCTTAAGGCTGGCGGGATCGGTGCGCCAGCGCAGCGAAGGCGCTGCATGGGTCGGCGCGTCGTCCGTCACCGTCGACCGGTTCCATCACGCCGACTCCTGCCATGGATGCTGATCCGCCTCCCGTTGTTCGACGGGCACGACAAACCTCGAGGTTAGGGTGGCGACAAGCGGAGCAAAGCGGGGTGCAACCATATAGCGACACCGACGGCCACCAGCCCTCCTGCTCGATGTGCGGTCGCAAGGGGCTTTACCCGCTGCCGCGACCGGCACGAAAGCAGGCGGGCCGGCGAACCGGCGCCGAGAGCCCACCAACGGCAAGGTCATTCGTCGTCACATGTGCAGCCGACGTCGAGACACAGCTTGGCTCCTGATCGGCGACAGATCCCCAACAGAACGGCGGCCACCACGAGCATTCGATCGAAAGTCAGGTCCAGACAGGTGGAATGGGCGATTGGGATGGTCGGCCGCCGAAGGTCTGCCGACGGCCGTCTACGTGCATGGCGCTGCCGGCACTTTCGGGCTCTTACCCAGAACCTCGCCCGATCTTCGGGCTCATCGTGCTCCACCGGGCGCTACGCCGTGAAAGCGGTCGAGCGGGAGAGTGTGTCCCAGGCATCGATCTCGGCCTTTATGGCGTCGAGCTTGCCATCGACCAGCCCCAGGGCGTCCTCACCCAAAAACCAGGTGCGCGAGACGGTGCCCTCGGCATGTAGCGAACGCGCGAGCGCCTCGCCCCAGGCAGCTAGCTGGTGATCGGCTGCGCCGGGCGTGCGGCTCTGCGTCCTGATAAGGCGCTCGAGCATCTTCAGGCGGCGAGGCCCCATAGACGGGTCCGCCAGGTTGGCGACGCCAGCCTTCACCAATCGTCTCGCACGGAACAGCCGGTAGCCCGCCTCATCCCAGATCACGGCCTTCCGGACGCTCGTCCACGCTTCCTCACCTCCGGCTGCCGGGACCAACGCGAAGTCCTGCCAGGCGCTGCCGGGGGATCGTTTGCCTAACATGACCCGCCGCAGGTCGTCCGGGTCCCACGCCATGAGGTCGAAGACCAGGCAATGACCCAGCGAACCCGTCTCCACCTTCAGTTCAACGGCCGCCGCCGCCGCGGTCTCGGCCAGTTGGTCCATTAGGGTCGCGTTGAGCGGCAGGTCGAAGGCGGCTCGGCGGCGGTCGATCGAGGCGTAGAACGGCGCGTCAATGTGAGCGCGCAGCGGAGACTTCAGTTCCTTAGCCATCGGCAGGAAGTTGTAGATGCGCCCGACGTCCCGCTCGCCCTCGCCGAGTGGAACGGCGACTGCCACCGACGGCTGCCCGCGCCAGTCCCGCCAGCGCGCTAGCTGCGGCTCCTTGGACACGCTCCTCTCCACGGCGCCCGCAAGGATCGCGCCGTCCACGTCTTTGCGGACCACAAGGAAGCGGTGTCCTCCGGGCTGAAGGACCGCGACCTCGTACCTGTTGGTCGATGCCGCGTCGGGCAGCGGCCGGTCCGTCACGGTGCGGGTCAGCGTCTCGCGCACGGGCTCGCTGCCGGACGCCTCGATCTCGATGACCACCTTCTTAAGCCGCTCCAGGAACAGGAGAAGGGGCGCAGCCGGATCCAGCAGCGCGAGAACCTGTTCGCGAGCGTCCTTCCCCACCTCCGCCGCGCGTAGAGAAAGGTGCACAACGGTCGCGAACCCCTCCCGCGCGAACTTCCGGATCGCCTCGTCCTGCTCGACAAGCGGTACCGCGGCGAGGTAGCGCGGCAGCGTATCGGCGACCATCTCCACTATGGCGGGGGCGGCGCGGCCAAACATCCGATCCCGCACCTCGTCCTTCGAAGCGAAACGGAAGCAGAAGCCCCCGAAGCGTTCGGCGGGACGCGCGTCAGTCTGTGAACAGATGCGGGGATCGTCGGTCAGCGTCTCGACGCTGCGGAAGCCCAGCCCCTTGTTGCCGATGCCCTCGCCGACGCTCTTGCTGCTGACCGCGACGTTCCGGATCGCGCCGACGTTCCGCCAGTTGAAGCCGCGACCGGCGTTCGCCACGTATAGGTCGCCGAGTCCGTCCGCATCAAGGACGAGCCGGAGCTTGATCTCGCCATCCTCCCCGGCCTCGTGCGCGTCGTGCGCGTTCTGGAACAGCTCGAACACGACCCGGCTGCCATACTCACCGCCGACCACTTCATTGACGTTGCGCAGACTCTCGTAGGTTTGCAGCCCGGAGCGCACGGCATGGATGGCGTTGTCGAACTGCCGGTCGAGCAGCGCTTCCAACATGGATGCCGGATCATCGATCGCGTCCGCCTCGATCGCGCCGATCTCCAACGGGTCCTGGTGGTCGCGCGGCTTCATTGATCCTCTCTACGTCGCTCTCGGGCCACGGCTGCCTTTACCCCGCGCACCACGGCGTCCATGATTCAGCATGGCAGCACCGTCCGACCACAGCTATGATCTTTTTGAGCGACCAGTGAACCGAAAGGCCGACACGGTCCTCGTCGTCACTCCCTACGTCGAGCGGGAGTTCTTCGAGGGGCTCATCCGCGACCTCAGGCCGAAGCGCCTCAACGTCGTCATAGACGATGGCTGCAGGCCCGATGACGTCCAGATGATAAGGGACGCTGTGGCGGCGTCGAAGCGCAGAATCGTGCTCACCTGCGTGTTCGGCTCGGCGCCCGGGCTCGTCCACCTGAAGCTGTTCTACATCGTGTGGCGGACCGAGGCGAAGAGGACCGCGCGCACCCTGATCTTCGGGTCGGCCAACGCGACCAAGCAAGGCTTCAGTGGCGCGTAGAATGCCGAACTGATTGCCAACTGTCGCCTGACCAAGTCTCGACACTCGCACATCATAGCCTGGTGCGACGAGGTCGTGGCCGGGACCGAAGCGGGCGAGCCTCGCGAGATCGATGCAGCGACGGACCTGAACCTGGGGGTGGGCCTCCAGCTCCGCCTTCCAGGGATCAAGGTCGGTCGCGAGAGGCACTCGCTCAGCAATTTCGACCTGTGGATCCAGCGGGGATACCTACTGTCGGACTTCCGGCCGGAGCAGAGCTTCCTCAAGCTGCCCGTCCGGCTCAAGCAGGCGCTCGGGCAGAATGAACAATCGCGGATGGTATCACTCAGCGGCTTCGAGGTGCCAGCTACGAAGAACCTGACATATCATTACCCCGGCGAGGCGGGCGCTGACGACATGCACAACGACGCAGCGAGTGCGGACGATAGCGATGCAGGCAACTGGCGTCGCCGGCTATTCGTCTGGACCCACCTTGGGGACTGGTGTTCCGAGGCGTGCTACAAGGCGGATAGCGGGACTTTCAGAAAACGAGGCTACGAAGATCGCGTGGCCCTCGTGAAGACGCTGGCGGGATTGAACGATCCGGCCTCGCTAGGGCGTGCACGCGGCGCCTTCATCGACGCGATAGCCGGCTTGTGGGACCCTGAGCTGCTGCCGGTTCCGTGGACACCGAGATAAGGTGTTTTTGGATCCGTAGGGTGTGAATGCAACGACGGAAATTCAGCCGCGAGTTCAAGCTCGAGGCGGTGAAGCTGGTGCGGGAACGCGGGGTGTCGGTATCGCAGGTGGTGCGCGATCTGGACCTGCACGAGAACGTGCTGCGCAAGTGGGTGCGCGAACAGACGGCGAATCCGGGATCGGCGTTTCCCGGGCACGGCGTGATGAAGCCGGAGCAGCAGGAGATTGAGCGGCTTCGCCGCGAGCTTGCCAGGATGAAGGCAGAGAGGGACATCCTAAAAAAAGCGGCGGCCTACTTCGCAAGGGACTCGATGTGAAAGTTCGAGTTCATCGCGAAGCACCGGGGGACCTGGCCGGTGTCGTGGATTCGCGAAGCGCTCGGTGTTTCGCGCAGCGGCTTTCACGCCTGGCTTGTTCGTGCGCCCAGCGCCCGCACTCGCACCGATGAAGAGTTCGCTGGCAAGATCCGCGCGAGCTTCGTCGCGAGCTACCGGACATACGGCGCGCGCCGCGTCTGGCATGATCTTCTGGCCGAAGGCCTTTCATGTGGTCTGCACCGCATCGAACGGCTGATGCGCCTTCACGGCTTGAAAGCGCGCCCCCGGCGGCGTGGGTTGCCGAAGGATGTTGGCGAGCGGTCGGCCATCGCCGACAACGTGCTCGATCGCCAGTTCACGGCCGATGCTCCGAACCAGAAGTGGGTGGCCGACTTCACCTACATCTGGACCGCCGAGGGCTGGCTCTATGTCGCGGCCGTCATCGACCTGTTCTCCAGACGGGTGGTCGGCTGGTCGATGAGCGACACCATGACCGCCCAACTCGTGACCGACGCGCCGATGATGGCGGTCTGGCGTCGCGGAAAACCCGATACCCTGTTACATCACTCGGATCAGGGCAGCCAATATACAATCGATCAGTTCCAAAGACTTATGGCGGACAATGGCGTCACCTGCTCGATGAGCCGGTCGGGCAACGTCTGGGACAATGCCGCCATGGAGAGCTTCTTCTCCTCGCTGAAGACCGAAAGGATCGCCCGCAAGACATATCGAACGCGCAATCACGCGAAGGCCGACGTGTTCGATTATATCGAGCGCTTCTACAATCCCACGCGAAGGCACTCGACCCTGGGCTATCTCAGCCCGATGGACTTCGAGCGGCAAGCGCTTGTAGCTTAACCTCGTGTCCGTGAAACCGGCAGCAGCTCAAAGAGGGTCTCCGCCATGGGAGTGGCATATCGCTCCACCTCCTCGGTGGCGAGTCAGCGTCGGTGAGGCTTTGTCATCCACCGGGAGTTTTGCCGCTTACCTACACGCTTTGTCTCAGGCCCGAACGTCAGGTAACCTATACGTCAGCCGCTTGCCGACGATACCGTCCAGCGCGCGATCAGCCCGACCGCGATCATCCACACCGTTGGCGATTCGGTGATTATACCGAAACTCGAACTCGCACAGGTAGCGGTGAAGGTGCTGCTCGCCGCAATGCTTATACACGCCGCGCATTCCGCGCTTGAAGATCGAGAACGATCCTTCGACGGTGTTCGTGTGGATGACCGGGTTCTGCGGGTCGACGTAGACGCCCTTCATGTGCGGCGTCGTCGCACGCGAGGCGAAGTGGCGGTGCATGTCGCGATACTGTCCGGCGTCGTCGGTCGGCAGGTTGGCTTCGCGGGCTATGTTCGCCTGTAGGATCGGCGTGAGGTGGCGACCATCACCTTCTCGACACGCGTGCGGCTGGTGTCGCGATTGTCCAACGCCAGCACCCCTGAAGAGGAGGGGAGTTTTATCTCCGGCTTGGCAGCGCCGCCAAGGTCGCGCGGCGGTCGGCGAAGCTCGCGGCGCTCCAGCCGGCGATCTCGTCGAGCGTGCGGGCACAACCCTCGCACAGGTCGTCGTCGCCGATCACGCAGACGCCGGTGCAGGGGCTCGCCACGTCCGCCGGTTCGGGCGGGACCAGCTCGAACATGCGAGGCTCAGCCGGCGATGGTGGCCGACAGGAAGTCGGGGATCGGGCCGTTCCAGCCGACATCGGGACCGTCGTTGCGCTCGTCGCGGCGCGGGCGGCGGTCGTCGCGGCGGGGAGGGGCGGCGTCGCGTGGGGGCAGGGCGTCGCGACGGGGAGGACGGGCCTCCTCGCGGGCGCGCGGCTCGCGCGTCGCACGATCCTCACTCGCCGGACGGTCCTCGCGTGCTGGCCGATCCTCGCGCACCGGGCGCTCCTCACGTACCGGACGTTCCTCGCGCGGGGCGGGTGCCTCGTCGCGGGTCGGCGCGTCGGTTTCGTCGCGCGGCCGGGGTGCGCGGGCGGGGCGATCCTCGCGGGGCGCGTCGCCCTCGCCACGACGTCCGCGGGTCCGGCGCGGGGCGCGCTCGGCGGGCGCTTCGTCCTCCTCGCCGCGCGAAGCGGACGGCGTCGCTGCCGCGAGCCGCTGGATCGTCTGGCCGGTCAGCTTCTCGATATTGGCGATGTTCTCCGCATCGTCGGGCGCGATCAGCGTATAGGCGACCCCCGTCGCGCCCGCGCGGCCGGTGCGGCCGATGCGGTGGACGTAATCGTCGGGATGCCACGGGGCGTCGTAGTTGAAGACGTGGCTGACGCCCTTGATGTCCAGCCCGCGCGCGGCGACATCGGACGCGACCAGGATGTTGATCTCGCCCGCCTTGAAGCGGTCGAGTTCGGCGATCCGCGCCGACTGTTCCATGTCGCCGTGGATTTCGCCGGACCGCTGGCCGTTCTGGCGCAGCGCCTTGTTGAGGTCGCGCACCGTCGTCTTGCGGTTGCAGAAGATGATCGCGCTCTCGACCTCCGGCTGCGCGAGCAGCGCCCGCAGCCGCGGCTGCTTGCCGCGCTGACCGTCGACCGGCACCAGATATTGCGTGATGTTGAGGTTCGACGACGCCGGGCGCGACACCTCGATTGTCTTGGGATTGTCGAGGAACTTGTCCGCCAGCTTCTTGATCGGCGGCGGCATGGTGGCGGAAAACAGCAGCGTCTGGCGCTGCTTGGGCAGCTTCGTGCAGATTTCCTCGATGTCGGGGATGAACCCCATGTCGAGCATCCGGTCCGCCTCGTCGATCACCAGCAGGTTGCAGCCGGTGAGAAGGATCTTGCCGCGCCCGAACAGGTCCATCAGCCGGCCGGGCGTCGCGATCAGCACGTCGACGCCGTCCGCCAGCGCCTTGACCTGATCGCCCATCTGCACGCCGCCGATCAGCAGCGCCATCTTGAGGTCGTGCTGCTTGCCGTATTTCTCGAAATTCTCGGCGACCTGCGCCGCCAATTCGCGGGTCGGTTCGAGGATGAGCGAGCGCGGCATCAGCGCGCGGCGGCGGCCGTGGGCGAGGATGTCGATCATCGGCAGCACGAAGCTCGCGGTCTTGCCGGTGCCGGTCTGGGCGATGCCGATGATGTCGCGCATCATCAGCACCGACGGGATCGCGCTCGCCTGGATCGGCGTCGGGTCCGAATAGCCGGCGTCGGTCACCGCTTGCAGCAATTCAGGGGAAAGGCCGAGATCGGCGAAGCTCATGCATATGTCCGGCTGACGGGGCGGGCGACGGCGCGAGCCCCAGGCGCCCGCGCGCTTGCCGAAACCGCCGCCGAAGTCAAGAAATTACGCCCGCGCCGACGTCAGTTGGCGGCTTGCAGCGCCCGGAACCGGTCGATCTCGCACGCCGCGCCCGACCGCACCCGGATCGCGTCGCGACCGGCGCAGATCATGCCGTCGCCGCCCGGCCGCACGTAGAAGCCCGAATAGAAGTCGAGCGGGCGACAGTCGCCGTCCAGCTTCGCGCGCACCCGCCGCCCGCCGACCAGCACCAGATCGACCTGGTTGGGCGCGGACACCAGCGCTCCTGCCATGCCCTGCGCGGGAATGCATTTGGGCCCGCGGCGTTCGCGCCAGACGATCGGACGCGGCAGCAGCGATCGCGCGGCGCTGGGCGGGGGCAGCGGCATCCGGGGCACGCGGATGATGATCCGCTCGCGGATGGTGAGCTGCGCCACCTGTACTTCGCTGCCGCGCGGCTCGGCATCGGCCGCGATCGCGATCGGAGCGATGAGGGACAACAGGGTGACGGGCAGGGCGAGCTGGTGCATGGGGTCCTCGCGCCCTAGTCCGCCACGTTGAACGGGTGATGAACTTTGCCACAGCTTCCCGACGCTTCTGCTGCCCAGACACGGATGCTCGACGCGCTCGCCGGTCAGGTCGGGCCGCGCACGATCGTCCGCGACGCCGAGCTGATCGCGCCGTGGCTGATCGACTGGCGCGGGCGTTTCCACGGCGCCGCGCCGGCGCTGCTCCAGCCCGACACGACGGCGGAGGTGGCCGCGATCGTCACGGCCGCCGCCGCGCATGGCGTGGCGCTGGTGCCGCAGGGGGGCAACACGTCGATGGTCGGCGGCGCGACACCGCCGGCGGATGGCTCGGCGCTGCTGCTGTCGCTGCGGCGGCTGAACCGCATCCGGTCGGTGGATGCGGCGGCGGGGCTGGCGGTGGCGGAGGCGGGGGTGATCCTGGCCGAGCTGCATGACGCGGCGCTGGCGCAGGGGCGACGCTTTCCGCTGACGCTCGGCGCGCGCGGGAGTGCGACGGTGGGCGGGCTGGTCTCGACCAACGCCGGGGGCACGCAGGTGCTGCGCCACGGCACGATGCGCGGGCTGGTCGCGGGGCTGGAGGCGGTGCTGCCCGACGGCTCGATCCATCACGGGCTGCCGTCGCTCAAGAAGGACAATCGCGGTTACGACCTGAAGGAGCTGCTGGTCGGGGCGGAGGGGACGCTGGGCATCGTCACGGCCGCGACGCTGCGGCTGGCGCCGGCGGTGACCGCGCGCGCCGTGGCGTGGCTGGGGGTCGCGGACCCGGCGACCGCGCTGGCGCTGTTGCGGCGGCTGGAGGCGGCGACCGATGGGGTGGAGAGTTTCGAGCTGCTGCCCGCCGAGTCGCTGGCGGCGGTGCTGGCGCATCTGCCCGACGCGCGCGCGCCGCTCGCGGACACGCATCCGTGGCATGTGCTGGTCGAGGCGGTGGCGACCGCGCCCGATGACGAGCCGCCCGCCCGATTGCTGGAACGGCTGCTCGGCGACGCCCTGGCGGACGGCCTCGCGCGCGACGCGGTGATCGCTGCCAGCGAGGCGCAGGCGGAGGCGTTCTGGCGGCTGCGCGACTCGATCTCGGCGGGCGAGCGGGCGCAGGGGCCGGCGACGCAGCACGACATCTCGGTGCCGGTCGATGCGATGCCGCGTTTCCTGATCGACGGCGCGGCGACGGTCGAGGCGCGCTTTCCGGGCACGCACGCCTCGGGCTTCGGCCATCTCGGCGACGGCAACGTCCACTTCCATGTCCGCGCGCCCGCCGGGGCCGACCCGGAGCGCTGGTATGCGGAGGCGGCGCCGACCGTCACCCGGTTCGTCCACGACCTGGTCGTCGCGGCAGGTGGGTCGATCTCCGCGGAGCACGGCATCGGCCAGATGAAGCGCGACGAACTCGCGCGTCTGTCCTCGCCGGCGCGGATGGCGGTGCTGACCGGCATCAAAGGGGCGCTCGATCCGCACGGGCTGATGAACCCCGGCAAGCTCGTCCTTGCACCCGGTGCCGCGCGCCAATAAGGGTTGCGGTCTAGCGGCGGGCTTCACGGCCCGCCCTTTTCATATGTGATCGCGGAGAGTGATGTCATGGCCAGCGCGCCCCAGCTTCCCCTGTTCTACAAGGGTCTCGAGCCGCTTTCGAGCGAGACCCACGCCAATTATCGGGTCCGCCAGCAGGACAAGGCGCCGTGGCTCGCCGGGCAGCATGCGATCCCGATCACCGTGGACGAGTTCCCGATGGTGCAGCGCTACATGCCGATCGTCTTCTCGGTGGGCGACGAGGCGATCCCGCTGGCGCTGATGGGGCTGAACGAGGGGGTCAACGTGTTCGTCGACGACGAGGGCACGCTGACCGAAAACGCCTTTTATGTCCCGGCCTATATCCGTCGCTATCCGTACATGCTGGCGAAGCTGCGTCCCGAGGCGGACGAGCTGTCGCTGTGCTTCGACCCGACCAGCGATGCGATCGGCGCGTTCGACGACGGCGAACTGCTGTTCACCGACGGCCAGCCCAGCGAGCTGACCAAGAACATCCTCGCGTTCAACGAATCGTTCGAGCAGGCCGGGCAGCGCACGCACAACTTCATGAAGGAGCTCAGGGAGATGGAGCTGCTGATGGACGGCGAGGTGTCGATCCAGCCCGAGGGCAACCAGCAGCCGTTCATCTATCGCGGGTTCCAGATGGTGAACGAGGAGAAGCTGTCCGACATGCGCGGCGACCAGCTCCGCAAGATCGCCAAGTCGGGGATGCTGCCGCTCCTCTACGCGCACCTGTTCTCGCTCAGCCTGATGCGCGACGTCTTCGCGCGCCAGGTGCAGCTGGGCCAGCAGCCGCAGCCGACCCTGGGCTGAGCGCTCGCGCGCGATCGTGGTCCGCACAAAAATGTGCGGGGGGATTGAACCATCGCCGCGCTCGCCCATTTAGCTCTCGTACCGTTCGTGTCCCCCCTTTCACGAACGTGTACGGCACGCCGCGCGAACCCCCTTCCCGGCGTGTCTCCTCCCTGAACCTTGGCCACCCTGTGCGAAAGCACGGGGTGGTTTTTTAATAGGCGAAGCGCATTCCGCGACACGGCGCCGGGCACAACGTATATCCGGCGAAAACGGACTCCGGCTTGCCGGTCGGCTGTTCGACGATCGTCCACCTCCATCCGCCCGTCAGGCGGACGAAGCGGTTGACGTAGACGGCGTCGGCGAAGCGATACCGCTGGACGAAGCCGTCGGGCGTGGTCTCGCCCAGGCCGAGCGAGGGTTCGTACAAGCCGCCGAACGTGTCGGAGAAAACGGAGCCGAGCGCATCCGGCCGCTCGCCCGCGCCGTATGTGATGGCGGCTTCGTAGGGGCGCGGGCCTGTCGCGCGCAGATGGAGCGTGAAGTAGCGCCGTCCGAGATGCCATTCACCCTTGGCGATCGAGGCCGCGTCCCTGCCCCGCACCTGGCCGGCGACGCGCCAGCACCCGGCAAGTCCCGCCACCGTGGCCAGTCCCGGCGGCGGCACGTAGACGGGCAGGGTCGCCATCATCACCAAGGTCAGCATCATCGTCCTCCGCTATTCCGCCGCAAGGGGCAGCCCCGCCGCGAGCGCCTCGTTCGCCAACGCGGCCATGACATCGCGGATCACCCCTGCGATGCGGGTGAGCCCCGGACCCGGCCCACGCAACGCCGTGTCGAGGTAGAGGCTGCGATCGAGTTCCAGCTGGATAGCATGGATGCCTGCCGCCGGATCGCCATGACGGTCGAGGATGTGCCCACCGGCATAGGGGCTGTTGAGCGCCACGCAGAGCCCGGCGGCGGCGACCACCGCCTCCGCCCGCGCCACGAACCGCGTGCCCGCCGCGCGCGCCCAACGATCGCCCAGCACCACCCGCGTGTGGCGCGCGGCACCGGTCAGCGGTGGCATCGAGTGGAGGTCGACCAGCACCGCCACGCCCCACCGCGCGCGCGCCGCCGCCAGCGCATCGGCCAGCGCGGCGTGATAGGGCCGGTGATCGGACGCGATCCGCGCGTGCACCTCCGCATCGCTCCAGCGCCGCCGCCACAGGTCGTCCAACAAGCCGCTGCGGCGCGGGATCAGCCCGAGGCCGTGACCGACCTTGGCGGAGACGACCGGTCCCGGTGACGCGCCCTCGTCGACACGGGGATCGCGTTCGTCTTCGGCGCGATTGAGGTCGATCCAGGCGCGCGCGCGGCGCTGGACCAGCAGCGTCTCGTCGCCCCGCGCCGCCAGTGCCACCGCGTCGACGAAGCGGTCTTCCAGTGCCGCCAGCGTCGCGAGCGAACCTCGCGCCGCTGCCCGGATCGGCAGTGGATAGTCGCGTCCGGCGTGGGGCACGGAGAGTACGACCGGACTGGCCGGCACCGCGTCGCCCCAGCGTTCGAAGCCGCCGCTGTCCGCCATCGTGCCCGGCCTGTCCATCGCCGGGACGCTAACGGTGGGCGCGATCCGCCGCAACGCTCTCCCCTTTCTTAAGGAATAGGCGCATAGTCGGGCGGTTACACCCAGGGACGAGCGCCAAGATGATCCGGATTTTGCTGGCCGAGGACGACCAGGTGATGCGCGAGTATCTGACGCGCGCGCTGGAACGGTCGGGCTATGCCGTCACCGCCGTCGACCGGGGCACGGCGGCACTGCCGCTGCTGGAGACCGAGCGGTTCGACCTGCTGCTGACCGACATCGTCATGCCCGAGATGGACGGCATCGAACTGGCGCAGCGCGCGGGCGAGCTGGCGAGCGACCTGAAGGTCATGTTCATCACCGGCTTCGCGGCCGTGACGCTGAAGGCGGGTAAGGCGATGCCCAACGCCCGCGTCCTGTCCAAACCGTTCCACCTGCGCGACCTGGTGCTGGAGGTCGACCGCCTGTTCCAGGGCGCGAGCTTCGGCGAACTGTAACGGGGTTGCGCCCCTGCGTCGGCGCGGGTAGGGCGCGACACAGCGTGGGCGTGTAGCTCAGTGGTAGAGCACTGTGTTGACATCGCAGGGGTCGCAAGTTCAATCCTTGCCACGCCCACCATCTAAAATCCCGCCAGCCTGGTCGGTTGGCGGGATTTTCGTTTAGGGCGAAGGTCTGGGCGCGTGTCGACGTCCGTGCCGAAGCGTCGCTTGATCTTCCTCGGCTTGGCGACCCGCAGGGATTGGCCGACCAGGCGCTGCCGGGCTTCGTCGGGCGTCAGGCAGTCGAGGGCCGAGTGTATGCGGTGCCGATTGCGATAACCCTCGACCTGTTCGAACAACGCCTGCCGCGCTTGGACCTGCGTCGTCCATCGGCATTGATGGACGAGTTCGACACGGGGGTACGGAAGAGGCGTTCGATCCGGGCCTTACTGCGGCGGACTCCGGCGCGATCTACCGTGAGGTTTGCGAAGTTCCGCACCACCGCTCGCCGCTAATCAGATGCCCCAGTGTCGCATCGCCGCGAGCACCGCGGGCGCGTCCTCCCACGGCACGAAATGCCCGGCACCCTCGACGCGCGCGATCGTCAGGTCGGGGACCAGCGCCGCCAGCCCGTCCATCTGCACCGGCAACAGCGCCTTGTCCGCCATGCCCCAGATCACCAGCGTCGGCGGCGTGACGGGCGGGAAGGGGGCGTCGAGGAAGGCGGGGCGGGGCGGGTCCTCGCCGGGTTCGGGCACGACCACGGCGCTGGCGCGATACCAGTTGAGCATCGCGGTCATCGCGCCCGGCTGACCCCATTCGTCCAGATACGCGGCCTTGTCCTTGCCGACGACCGCGCTGGTCAGCACCTGCGCGAAGGTGGAGGAGAAGAACGCCTCCAGCCCCTTGCCGATCAGCCCGCCGTCCAGGCTCGTGTCGCGGAAGCGGCGGATATACTGGCTGGCGGCGCGCTGCGCGGGATCGTCGTAGAGCGAGCGCTGGAAGACCAGCGGGTGCGGCGCATTGACGATCACCAGCCGCGCGATCCGGTCAGGGTGCTGCAACGCCGCCATCCACGCGATCGCCCCGCCCCAGTCGTGACCGACCAGCGTGAACCGGTCGAGGTCGAAGACGTCGGCGAGTGCCAGCAGGTCGGCGACGATCCGGTCGGGCGCGTAGTGCTCGACCCCCGCCGGCTTCGACGACCGCGCATAGCCGCGCTGGTCGGGCGCGAGGACGAAATGGTCGCGCGCCAGTTCGGGCACGACGTCGCGCCACGTCCGGTGCGATTCGGGAAAGCCGTGGAGCAGGATCACCGCCGGCCGGTCGCGCGATCCGGCGACCTGCACGTCCAGCTCGACGCCGGTCGACAGGCTCACGCGCTGCAGGGCGTCGGTCATGGGCGGATCCTCCGGTGCGATGGGAAGGTTCGGGGCTTAGGGATAGCTCACGGTCAGCGGGCGGTCGGGCAGGGGGATGAACTCGTCATGGTCGTCGGGCACCGTCGGGAACTCGCCGGCGCGCCAGTCGCGCTTGGCCTGTTCGATCCGCTCGGGCCGGGACGAGACGAAGTTCCACCAGACATGGCGCGGCGTCGGATAGGCATCGCCGCCGCACAGCATCACGCGGCCGCCCGAGGTCGATGCCAGCGTCGTCGCGATCCCCGGCCGCAGCACATACAGCCGCTGCGGCATCAGCGGCATGCCGTCCAGCGTCGCCTCCCCCTCCGCCAGATAGACCGCGCGTTCCTCCGCGCCGTCGTCGACGGGGATGGTGCCGCCGGGGGCGAGGTCGATGGCGGCATAGATCGTGCCGGCATGCGCGGTGGTCGGCGCGGTCGCGCCCCATAGCGTCCCCATCACGACGCGGGCGCGCGCGCCGCCCTGGTCGATCACGGGCAGGGCGGCGGCGGCGATGTGCTGGAACGCCGGGTCGCTCTCCTCCAGCGCATCGGGCAGCGCCAGCCAGGTCTGGATGCCCGACAGCACCGGGCCGGTCGCCCGCTCGTCACCCGGCGAGCGCTCCGAATGGACGATGCCGCGCCCCGCCGTCATCAAATTGACCGCGCCCGGCTCGATCCGCTGGCGGGTGCCGAGCGAGTCGCGATGATCGATCGCGCCGTCGAACAGATAGGTGACGGTGGCGAGGTTGATGTGCGGGTGCGGGCGCACGTCCAGCCCTTGCCCCGCCGCCATCGTCCCCGGCCCCATCTGATCGAAGAACAGGAACGACCCGACCATCGTCCGGTCGCGCGCGGGCAGGACGCGATGCACCTTGAACCCGCCCAGGTCGTGGGTGACGGGGGCGAGGATCTGATCCACGAAATCATCGAGCATGGGCGGGTTCCGTCTGGTCGAGCAGGGCTTGCAGATCCTCGGGATAGACCCGTTCGTCGAGCGTCGCGAGGTCGGCGCGCGTGAACCAGCGCCACTCGCCCATCACGCGCCGTTCCAGTTCGGTATGACCCGCGCTGTCGACCTCGCACGCGCCCACGTCGACGCGGAAGTAGCGCTCGTCCGCGGTCACCTCGACGCCCTCGATGGTCAGGAAGTCGCACCAGCGCTGCGCCACCTGCGGCCCGCAATCGAGGTCGAGCCCGACCTCCTCGCGCAGTTCGCGGCGCGCGGCGACCTCATAGGTCTCGCCGTCGTCGACCTTGCCGCCCGGCGTGCACCAGAAGGCGGGGCGACCGTCATAGGGCGTGAACCGGAACAGCAGCACGCGGGCCTCGCCATCGACCAGCAGGATGCGCGCGGCGGGGCGGGGCTGTCTGGCGGTGGGCCGGCTCATGCCGCGTCCAATTCGGGATAGTGGCGGAAGATGCCGTCCTCGTTGAACGCGATCCGCCGGTCGCTCGCCAGATAGGCGCCGACGCCGGGCAGCGCCGCCACCGCATCGCGGATCGCGACGACGCGCGGATAGTCCGCCTCGATCGCCGCCATCCGCTTGGGGAACATATAGCGCAGCCCCTCGATCAGCTGGAACAGCGAGGTGTCGACGGGGCTCCAGCGATCGCCCGCGACGAAGACGCCCGGCACGGTGCCGGCGGCGGCCTCGAAATATGCGAGGAACTTGGGCAGCCGCTCGGCGCGGAACTGCTCTGCCGCGCGCGCCGCCTCGGGCTTCTGCTCGTCGTAATAGGCCATCGCGGCGACCGGGTGGTGGACGTTGTGGACCTCGGCGACGAGGTCGGTGACCGTCAGCTGCAGCTGGGTCAGCCACAGCTTCGTCGGCTCGTCTGGCGGCGTCAGCTCGTGGCGGTCGCTCAGCCAGGCGAGGATGTGCGCGACCTGCGCGACCGCGACGCCGTCGCCGACCAGATAGGGCGCCGCGAACGGGCCGCGCGGCCCCCGCGCCTTCAGGTCCGCCATCAGCGCCTCCGCGCCCTCGTCTCGCGCGCGGTCGCGATAGGCGATGCCTGCAGCTTCCATCGCCAGCCGCACGAACTCGCCGCGGCCCTGGATCGTCGGCCAGTACCAAAGGTCGTAGCTCACGCGGCGTCTCCCGGTGCGCGGGCGCGGATCGCCAGCGCGTGGATGCCGCCCGGCGCGAGCAGGTCGCCGACCGCCTTGTTGACCAGCCGCTGCCGCGCGACGCGCGACTGGCCGGCAAAGGCGGCGCTCTCCACCTCGACTTCGAAATGCGTCTCGCCCGAGCCGTCGTCGCCCATGTGCCCGGCGTGCTGCGCGCTGACGTTGCGGACGACGAGCGCGGTCGGCGACAGCGCTGCGCTAAGTCGTTGTTCTATCTGGTCGGTCATGCTGGAAGGGGTGGTCATCGCGCCTATATACGCGCTTTTGCGCGGGGAGCACGAGTGACGGACGGACAGCGCGCGGGCCCGCGGTTCCATGGCCGGATCGAGGCGGACGGACGGCTGTGCGCGGAGGCGGGGTGCGACGGGCCGGGCGAGTTCCGCGCGCCGCTGCTCGACGGCGCGCCCGATCGCCGGGACGGTCCGCCGCCGTTCCGCTGGCTGTGCCTGGACCATGTCCGCGCGTTCAACGCCGGCTATAATTTCTTCAACGGCATGAGTGCCGACGAAATCCACCTGGCGCAGCGGCCCTATGCCGGCTGGGAACGCGAGACGCGCGCGTTCACGGGCGAGCCGAGCGGCCCGCGCTGGGCCGATTTCGCCGACCCGCTGGACGCGATCGCCGCCCGCTATCGCCGCGAGCCCGCGCCCGAGCGCGGCGACGGCAAGCCGTTGTCGGGAGAGGACCGCGCGAACCTGAAGGTGCTGGGGCTGGCGCCGGACGCCGACCGTTCGGCGTTGCGCAAACGTTATTCGGCGCTGGTCCGCCGCTATCACCCCGACCGCAACGGCGGCGACCGCAGCCACGAGGCGGCGTTGCAGAAGGTCATCGCCGCGTATCAGAACCTGCGCCAGGCGCCCGCCTTCGCCTGAGTCGGCCGCCGGTCAGTCGCGGTCGGGGGCGCCCAGCGGGAAGAAGCCGCGATACGGCCGCGCCGCCTCGACGCAACGCGCGACCGAGGGTCGGGCGAGCAGTCGGGCGCGATGCGCGCGCAGCGTCGCTAGCCCGGCTGGGATCGGCCGGACCCAGTCGGCGTAGAACAGCGCCGGTGCCGCCGCGCAGTCCGCCAGCGTGAAATCGTCGCCCGCGGTCCACGCCCGCCCCGCCAGCCGCGCGTCGAGCCAAGCATAGATCGCATCCAGCTCGCCCGCCGCCTGCGCGACGCCGAACGGGTCCCGTGCGTCGGCCGGGCGGAGCGCATCGCCGACATGCTTGTTCATCGGCGCCATTACATAGTCGTCGAACAGGCGGGTCATCATCCGCGTCTCGACGGCGGCGGCGGCGTCGCCGGGCAGCAGGCGGACGGGGCCGGGATGGACGCGGTCGAGATGCTCGACGATCGCGTCGGTCTCCACCACCACCCGCCCGTTATCGACCAACACCGGCATCTTTCGGAGCGGCCACGCCTGCGTCCAGGCGGCGTCGTTGTCGGGCTGATCCGGGCCGAGCGTGCGGAAGGTGAACGGCGTCGCGTTCTCGTACAGCGCGATCAGCACCTTCCAGCAATAGGACGAGAAGGGGTGTGCGAAGAGTTCGATCACCAGCGGCCCTCCCGCATCGCCTGCTGGCGTGCCGCCTCGCGGTCGCTGGTCGCGGGCGGGCCGATCTCGCCGCTCGGGGCCGGGCCGTTCGGCTCATAGGTCGCGATCACCGCGCCGCCCGACGTCACCTGGTGCTCGACGAGGCGCAGCGAGGCGGCCGGGGTGCCGTCGCCGAACAGCCGCTTGCCCTGCCCGAGCACCAGCGGAAAGCTCATCAGCGTCAGTCGGTCCAGCAGCCCCGCCGCGAGCAGCGCCGGGTAGAGGGTGCTCGACCCCTGGATCAGCAGGTCGGGGCCGTCCGTCGCCTTCAGCGCGGCGACGTCGTCCATCCCCGACAGGCGATGGCTGTTCGCCCACGGCAGGTCCTGACCGCCACGGGTCAGCACATGCTTGCCCGCCGCGGTGAAGGCGTCGCCCATGATCGCGTTGTCGCCGGTCTGATACGGCCAATAGGCGGCGAAGATGTCGTAGGTGCGCCGCCCGAGCAGCAGGTCGTAGGGACGGTCGAAAAAGGCGCCGATCGCCGCCCCCGCCTCCTCGTCGAAGATGCCGCCCAGCCAGCCGCCATGGCCGAAACCGCCGGTCGGGTCCTCGGTCGGTCCGCCCGGCGCCTGCATCACCCCGTCGAGCGTCAGGAAGACGCTGCCGATGACCTTACGCATGCGCGTCGCCCCGGCGCGCCGCTGCGATGGCGGCGACGTCGATCTTCTTCATCGTCATCATCGCCGCGAACGCGCGCTGCGCTTCCTCCCCGCCCGCCGCCATTGCCTCGGTCAGGACCCGCGGGGTGATCTGCCACGACAGGCCCCAGCGGTCCTTGCACCAGCCGCACTCGCTTTCCGTGCCGCCATTGCCGACGATCGCGTCCCAATAGCGGTCGGTCTCCGCCTGATCGTCGGTCGCGATCTGGAACGAGAACGCCTCGCTGTGCCTGGCGTAGGAACCGCCGTTGAGGCCCATGCACGCGACGCCGCAGACCGTGAAGTCGACGGTCAGCACGTCGCCCGCCTTGCCGGCGGGATAGTCGCCGGGCGCGCGGTGGACCGCGGTCACCTCGCTGTCGGGGAAGACGCCGGCATAGAAGCGCGCCGCTTCCTCCGCGCCGCCGTCATACCAGAGGCAGATCGTGTTCCTGCTCATTGCCGCTCTCCCGACACGAACCCGACCGACGCGCCTTGCGGATCGACCGCCAGGATGATGCGCTGCCCGCCCGGTACGTCCATCGGCCCCATCACGATCTGACCGCCCAGCGTCTTCACCTGCTCGGCGGCGGCGTCGGCGTCGGGGACGTGGAAGTAGAAGGTCCATTTGAGCGGCTGGTCGGGACCGGCGCGGTTCATCATCGCGCCCAGCCGCACCTCGCCGGCGTCGACGAAGGTGTAGTCGCCCATCGCGCCCATCGGCATCGACTCGGTCGAGGTCCAGCCGAACAACTTGCTATAGAACGCCAACGCCGCCTGCTGGTCGCCGGTGACGAGCTCGTTCCACGAACATCGACCGGGCAGGACCGGCGAGAAGCTGGTGCTCTCCCCCTCCATACCCGGCGGGGGTGCGGGCGTCATCAGATAGAAGGGGACGCCCTGCGGATCGGCGACCAGCGCGATGCGGCCGACATTAGGCAGGTCGGTCGCGGGCATCAGCGTGGTGCCGCCCGCTGCCTCGACCTCGGTCAGCTTGCCGCCGACGTCCTCGACATGAAAATAGGCGAGCCAGCCGGGTGCCATCGGCGCTGTCGCAGGCGGCATCGCGAGCCCGGCGACGCCCGTCTCGCCGACGTTGAAGATGGTATAGGGCGTGCCGCCGGGCGACGGATGGACGATCGTGGTCCAGCCGACGATCTCGCCATAGAATTGCTTCGCTGCATCGACGTCGTCGGTCAGCAGCTCGTACCAGATCGGGGTGCCAGGGGGATTTGCCATGTCAGCCTCTCCTATCGATCGACGATCGCGCGGAACCCGCCATAGATCATGCGTGGCCCGTCGAACGGCATCGGGTCGCCGGGGTTCATGCGCGGGTCGTCCATCACCTTCTTCATGCCCGCGTCGCGCGTCGCCTTGTCGGGCCACTCGACCCAGGAGAAGACGACATGCTCGCCCTCCTTCAGCTGCACGGCGCGGCGAAAGTCGGTCGTCTTGCCGTCGGGCACGTCGTCTTCCCAGCATTCGACGACGCGGGTCGCGCCATATTCCCTGAAGATCGGCGCCGCCTTGTCGGCAAAGGCGCGGTACGCTTCCTCGTCCGAGGTCGCGAGGACCGGGGCGAGGAACCCGTCGACATAGGTCATTGCTTCTCTCCTTGGGTTGGTTCCTACCACCCTGCGGGCGGCGTGCCGGTGAACCCGGCCATCTGCGCGGCGAGCGCGCGCCGGAAGGCGGGGCGGTCGGTGCCGCGTGCGACATAGGCGACCAGCGTCGGGTGTTCCGCCAGCAGCGGATCGTCCTCGATGATGCGGAGCACCGCGACCATCATCAGGTCGCCGGCCGAGAAGTCCCCGTCGAGCCAGTCGGCGTCGCCGAGCCGGCGGGCGACTTCCTTCAGGCGACCGCGGATACGCTCTTCCACCGCCGGGCGACGCGGCTTCGACCAGGGCTTGTCGGCCTCGAACAGGTCCACATAGGACAGGTCCATGATCGGCGGCTCGACCGTGTTCAGCGCGGCGAAGACCCACTCGACCGCGCGGGCGCGGCCACCGGCATCGGCGGGCAGCAGCGTGCCTTGCCCCTCGGCGACATGCAGCACGATCGCGCCCGACTCGAACAGCTTCAGGTCGCCCTCCTCCAGCGTCGGCACCTGCCCGAACGGCTGCAGGGCGCGATGCGGCGGCGCCTTCTGCTCGCCCTGCGACAGGTAGCGCACGTGGTAAGGCCGGCTGACCTCCTCCAGCGCCCAGCGTACCCGCAGGTCGCGCACCTGACCCTTGGCGAAGTCGGGCACCCAGTCGAAGGCGGTGATCGTCACGGTCATCGGCGTTCTCCCTCGGGGTCTTGGGTTCAGGCGGCCGCCGGCGCGGCCTTCATCGCCTCGAACGCAGCCATGTCCATGGTCATCGCCTGCCAGCCATGCCCGTCGGGATCGGCGACCGCGCGGCTGTACATGAAGCCGTGATCCTCGGCGCCGTGCAGCTCGCTGCCGCCGGCACCCATCGCCGCTTTCGCAAAGGCGTCCACGGTAGCGCGATCGTCGAACGACAGGCACAACAGCGCGCCGCTCTGCCGGTGCGCGTCGATGATCTCCTTGTCGGTGAAGGTCGCATAGAAGTCGCGGTGGAGCAGCATCACGGTGATCGCGTCCGACCACACCATCGACGATGCCTTGTGGTCGTCGGAGAAGGTCGGGTTCCGCTCGAACCCTAGCGCCGTGTAGAAAGCGGTGGCGGTGGCGACGTCCGCGACCGGCAGGTTGACGAAGATCGACTTGGTCATCGCGAAGACTCCGTTTGCGACTCAATGTTTGTCTTTGGTGCGCTCACTGGTTATAAAAGACAACCATGAAGTCAGAAAAAGTGACAGAAGCTGGAAAGGACACGGAAAAGCGTTGGTACGACGATGCCTGCGGCACCGCGCTCGGGATGGAGCTGGTCGGCGAGCGCTGGTCGCTGCTGGTCGTGCGCGAGCTGATGTTCGGCCCGCGGCGCTTCGGAGAGATCAAGGCCAACCTCCCCGGCATCAGTGCCAACGTGCTGACGCAACGGCTGGACGGACTGGCCGTGTCGGGCATCGCCGTCCGTCGTCGGCTGCCGTCACCGGCCAACGTGCAGGTCTATGACCTCACCGACTGGGGTCGCGAGGCGGAGACCGCGATCCGCGCGCTCGGCCGCTGGGCGGCGCGGTCGCCGCGCCACGACCCGATGCTGTTCATGTCGCCCGCTTCCGCGATGGTGTCGCTCCGCACCCTGATCGATCCGGTGAAGGCGCGGACGCTGAGCGCGACGGTCGCGTTCCGGCTGCCGACCGACGGGTTCGTGGCGATGCTGGCGGACGGGGAACTCGCGATCGGGCGCGGCGTCGACAGGCCCGTCGACGTGATCTTCACCGGCGATACCATGGCGCTGCGCCGCAGCCTGTACGGCAAGGAGGGCTTCGACCGCGAAGGGCTGCTCGCCGTCGAGGGCGACGGTGCGGTGGCGCAACGTTTCGCCGATCTGTTCGCGTTACCCGCCAAGCTGGCGGCTTGACGCGGCCCCCATCCGTTCGCACTGAAAGGGCCAACGCTTTTTCCCAGGCCCGTTTCGATGACCGACATCTCCAACACCCAACCCGACAGCCGCGAGTCGACGATCCTCGACGCGCCCGACCGGACCGTCAGCGTGCGCGAGCTGTTCGGGCTGGACGTCGACATGAAGGTGCCCGCCTTCAGCGAGGCGGACGAGCGCGTCCCGGACCTCGACCCGGCCTATGTCTTCGATGCGGACACGACGCTGGCGGTGCTGGCGGGCTTCGCGCACAACCGCCGCGTGATGGTGCAGGGCTATCACGGCACCGGCAAGTCGACGCATATCGAACAGGTCGCGGCGCGGCTGAACTGGCCGTGCATCCGCATCAACCTCGACGCGCATATCAGCCGCATCGACCTGGTCGGCCGCGACGCGATCGTGCTGCGTGACGGGCAGCAGGTGACCGAATTCCGCGAGGGGCTGTTGCCGTGGGCGTTGCAGACGCCGACCGCGCTGGTGTTCGACGAATACGACGCGGGACGGCCCGACGTGATGTTCGTGATCCAGCGCGTGCTGGAGACCGAGGGCAAGCTGACGCTGCTCGACCAGAACCGCGTGATCCGGCCCAACCCCTGGTTCCGCCTGTTCGCGACCGCCAACACGGTCGGGCTGGGCGATACGAGCGGGCTGTATCACGGCACGCAGCAGATCAACCAGGGGCAGATGGACCGCTGGAACGTGGTCGTCACGCTCAACTACCTGCCCGCCGCGGTCGAGGCGCAGATCGTCCTCGCCAAGTCGGGCGAGTACGATCATGCCGGCGGCAAGAAGGAAGTGGACGCGATGGTCCGCGTCGCCGACCTGACCCGCAAGGGCTTCGTCAACGGCGACATCTCCACCGTGATGAGCCCGCGCACCGTCATCACCTGGGCGCAGAACGCGCTGATCTTCGGCGACGTCGGCTTCGCGTTCCGCCTGTCCTTCCTCAACAAGTGCGACGAGGCGGAGCGGCCGCTGGTGGCGGAATACTACCAGCGCGTGTTCGGCAAGGACCTGCCGGAGAGCGTGGTGGGGAAGGCTTGAGGCCGGGGGTGGACCAGGGTAGTTAGTCCACCTTGATGGAGGCGAGCATGGCCGAGGCCGACCCGCAGAAGACGTTCAACGTGCACGAGGCCAAGACGCAGTTCTCCCGGCTGGTCGATCGCGCCCATGCCGGCGAGGAGATCGTCGTCGCGAAGGCGGGCGTGCCATGGGTACGGCTCGTCCCCTATGCGCTGCCGACCAAGGTAAAGCGGCGGCCGGGGGGCTGGCCGCTCGCCGGCGATATTCCCGACTCCGTGTGGTTCGATCCGATGCCGGAGGAAGAGCTGGCGTTGTGGGAAGGCGAACGGCTGGAAAAGCACGGCTTGTGAGCGGCTATTTGCTCGACACACACACGGCGCTGTGGTGGTGGACCGATCTGCCCAAGCTCGGCGCCGATGCGCGTGCGCTGTTGGAGGAATCGGACGAACGCTTCGCGGTGAGCGCGGCGTCCGCGTTCGAGATCAGCCTGAAGTGGCGGCTGGGAAAGCTGCCCGACCTCGGCGATCCGCGGCTCAGCTTTGCGCCGCTGATGGCGCGAAACGACTTTACGGAGTTGCTGATCACCGGCGCGCATGCGGTGCGAGCAGGGACGCTGGATGGGGCGCATCGAGATCCGTTCGATCGCCTGATCGCAGCACAGGCCTTGGACGAGGAGTTGACGGTGGTGACCCGCGACAGGGCGATCGCGGACTTCGGCTGCAAGGTGGTCTGGTAATGGCAGCCGACACCCCTCTCGACCGCTTCAAGGCCGTGCTCGCCGGCACGGCGCGCGCGATCGCGGACGAGCCGGAGGTGGAGCTGGCCTTTACCGCCGACGCGCCGGTGCAGTCGGGCAAGCATCTGAAGGTGCCGATGCCGGCGCGGCAGTTGCCGGCCGATCAGGTGGCGGAGGCGCGTGGGTTCGCCGATGGCTTTGCGCTCAGGCTCAAGCACCACGATGCGGCGCTGCATGGGCGTGGCAGCCCGGACGACGCGGTGGCGCGGACGGTGTTCGACGCGATCGAGGGCGCGCGGGTCGAGGCACTCGGATCGCGCGGCTATCAGGGCATCGGCGACAATCTGCAGACCGCGCTGGACGTCCGGCTGCGCGCCGATCCGATCACGCGGGCACGGACGCGCGCCGAGGTGCCGCTGTCGACCGCGCTGTCGCTGCTGGTGCGTGAGCGGCTGACGGGACGGCCATCGCCGGCGGTGGCCGAGCCGGGGCTGGCGCTGGTCCGCGAGTGGGTGGAGGAGCGCGCCGACCTGGATGCGCTGGCGCTGGCGATCGACGACCAGCGCGCGTTCCAGACGCTCGCCACGCGCCTGCTCGAACAGCTGGAGTTGATCGAAGGCGACATGATCCCCGATCAGGCCGACGAAGGCGGCGCCGACGAGGAGGGCACCAGCGACGCCGAGCAGGAAGAGGGCGAGGAAGGCGAGGAGCAGAGCGGCGAGGGCGAGGCCGAGATGGACGCGCGCGGCGAGAGCCGCGAGGCGGAGGACGGCGACGGCGAGGGCGACGAGCAGGGCGAACAGCAGCCCGGCGAGATGGACGGCGAGCCCGGCGACGAGGGCGAGGAGGGGATGCAGCCGGTCCGCCCCAACCGGCCCTTCGCGGACCTGTCGCCGCAGTTCGACTACAAGCCGTGGACCACGCAGTTCGACGAGGTGATCGCCGCGACCGACCTGTGCGACGCCGACGAGCTGATCCGGCTGCGCGGCTATCTGGACCAGCAGCTGGTCCACCTCCAGTCGGTGGTGTCGAAGCTCGCCAACCGGTTGCAGCGCAAGCTGATGGCGCAGCAGAACCGGTCGTGGGACTTCGACCAGGAGGAGGGCCTGCTCGACGCCGCGCGGCTGGCACGGGTGATCGTGTCTCCGGGGTCGTCGCTGTCCTACAAGATCGAGCGCGATACCGACTTCCGCGACACGGTGGTGACGTTGTTGATCGACAATTCCGGGTCGATGCGCGGGCGCCCGATCTCGATCGCGGCGATCAGCGCGGACATCCTGGCGCGGACGCTGGAGCGGTGCGGGGTCAAGACCGAGATCCTGGGCTTTACGACCCGCGCCTGGAAGGGCGGACAGGCGCGCGAGACGTGGCTCGCCGCCGGCCGGCCGCCGCAGCCGGGGCGGCTCAACGACGTCCGCCACAT
The DNA here is from genome assembly GCF_965200135.1 of Sphingomonas sp. Taxonomy (GTDB): domain Bacteria; phylum Pseudomonadota; class Alphaproteobacteria; order Sphingomonadales; family Sphingomonadaceae; genus Sphingomonas. The sequence goes on along the minus strand of NZ_CBDATK010000007.1, from coordinate 424,819 downwards.
CGTCTACAAGAAGGCTGACGAGCCGTGGCGGCGCGCCCGCGCCAATCTGGGCCTGATGATGCGCGAGGGGCTGCTCAAGGAGAATATCGACGGCGAGGCGCTGTTGTGGGCGCACGCGCGGCTGCTGGCGCGGCCGGAGGAGCGACGCATCCTGATGGTCATCTCCGACGGCGCCCCGGTCGACGATTCGACGCTGTCCGTGAACTCGGGCTCGTATCTGGAGCGGCATTTGCGGCAGGTGATCGGCTGGATCGAGGGCAAGTCGCCGGTCGAGCTGGTCGCGATCGGCATCGGCCACGACGTGACCCGCTATTACGAACGCGCGGTGACGATCATGGACGCCGACCAGCTGGGCGGCACGATCATCGAGCAGCTGGCGAGCCTGTTCGACGCGGACGCGCGCTGACGAAAGCGACGCTGCCGATGGGCGCAACGCCGCCTCGTTCGCGGGCGACGATCGGCCAAAGGTGAGCAAAGGTTACACCGAAACGGGTTTTCCGACGACCCGCCGTTGCGCGATCGTTCCTGCCTCTCGGGGACGATGACTCGGGTGCCGGCGATGCGAAGGAGCGCGACGGATCTAACGAGACCGCAGCCCTGTAGGACAGGCGTTTCGTCGCGCTTGATCGGCCCGGCGGAGGGCGTAGGCACGCGGCATGACGCCCACCCCCTTCGTCGGCCCCGTGAAGCGCTCGATCACGATCGCCGGGCATGCGACGTCGATCAGCCTTGAGCCGGTGTTCTGGGCGGCGCTGGAGGCGGCAGCGGAACGACGATGCGTGCCGCTGTCGGCGCTGGTCGCCGAGATCGACGCGCGGCGGGCGGCGCAAGCGACGGCGCCCAATCTAGCCTCGGCGTTGCGGAGCTGGCTGTTGCAAGAGAGTGACAATCATTCGCAACAAGGTTGACGCTGCGAACGACTCTCATTAGCGAGCCTCCCGACAAGGGGATTGTTCGTGACCACCAAGACCGTTTCGTTTCTGGCGCTATCGTGTGTCGGCGCCTTCACCACCGCGCCCGCGCTGGCCGCCACCGATCCGACCGACGTTGCCGCGCCGGAGGATCAGCAGCGGCCCGGCGACGTCGTCGTCAACGGCGATCGCGTGCAGGAGAGCGATGGTCCCAAGGCCGTCGCGCCGCTGGTCAACACGCCGCGATCGATCGTCGTGCTCCCCGCCGAGGTGATTCAGCAGACCGGCTCCAACAGCCTCCAGGACGCGCTCCGCACCGTGCCGGGCATCACCTTCGGCGCGGCGGAGGGCGGTAACCCGATCGGCGACCGGCCCTTCATCCGCGGCTTCGATTCGCAGGGCTCGATCTATGTCGACGGCGTCCGGGATCTCGGCGCACAGACGCGCGAGGTGTTCGCGATCGATCAGGTCCAGATCGTGCGCGGGTCGGACTCGACGCTGGGCGGACGCGGCTCGGCGGGCGGCACGATCAACATCATTTCGCGCCTGCCCCGCGTCGGCGACTTCGGCAGCGTCTATGCCAGCTATGGCGAGGCGGACTACAAGCGCGTGTCGGCGGACCTGAACCTGCAGGTCGCCCCGAACGTCGCGTTCCGGGTGCAGGGCGTGTGGCACGATCAGGACGTCGCCGGCCGCGACGCGGTCAACGCGCGCCGCTGGGGCGTGGCGCCGTCGGTGACGATCGGCCTGGGCGGCCCGACGCGGCTGACCGCGAGCTATTACCATCTGGAAAGCCACGAGCTGCCCGACAGCGGCATCCCCTATATCTACACGATCGGCAACGCGCCCGGCACCGGCGTCATCTATTCGCCGCCGGCGCTCGGGCGGGTGACGACCGCGGGCGGTGCGACCGGATTCGTCGATCGCTCCACCTTCTACGGGCTGCGGTCGCGCGATTTCCGCGATGCGACGGTCGACCAGGCGACGATCCGCGCGGAGCACGATTTCGGCGGCGTCACGCTGCGTAACACCGCGCGCTACACGCACAGCTCGCAAGCCTATATCTATACGCAGCCCGACGATCAGCAGGGCAACGTCTATGGCACCACCGCGGTCAACACGGGCGCCAACCTGACCAGCGGCGGCTATGTCTGGCGACGCGCGAATACGCGGTACGGCTATGTCGAGAGCATCATCAACCAGACCGATCTGTTCGGCACGTTCCGCACCGGCGGGATCGAGCACAGCTTTTCGCTCGGCACCGAGCTGGCGTGGGAAAAGGCGCGGCGCGGCACCTTCGTCACCCGCGGTTACCTGAACGCGGGCGGCACCGAGATCCTGTCGCAGGGTTCGACGATCAGTCCGCGCTGCAACACGACGACGGTGGCGCGCTACTATTGCACCAGCCTGTTCGCCCCCAACCCGTCCGACCCCTGGGTGAACTACGCCAGCGATACCTCGACCGTGCCGTCCCCGATCGTCCGCACGCTGCCGAGCGAGGAGACGCAGAACGACGGCAACACCCGCGCGCTGTACGCGTTCGATTCGATCACCATCGTGCCGGCGGTGATCCTGAACCTCGGCGCCCGGTACGACCGCTTCTCGTCGACCATCCGGCCGGCGGGCACGTTCACCACGCCCAACACGACGCGGCTGACCCGGACGGACGAGCTGTTCAACTGGCAGGCGGGCCTGATCGTCAAGCCGACCGCCGACACGTCGGTCTATGCGAGCTATGCCACCGCAGCGACGCCGCCGAACAGCCTGCTCGGCGAGGGCCAGGAGGCCAATGCGCTCCCGACCACCGGCACGGCGGCGAACCTGCTGCTGCTCGACTCGCTCAAGGTCGAGAAGAGCAAGACCTATGAGGTCGGCGCCAAGGCGAGTCTGTTCGGCAGCCGGCTCCAGCTGGGGCTGGCGGCGTTCCAGACCAAGACCGACAATGCGCGCGTCACCGGCGAGAACAACACCGTCGCGTTCATCGGCGAACGACGCATCCGCGGGATCGAGCTGAACGCGAACGGCACGATCCTGCCCGGCTGGACGGTGTTCGGCGGCTATACGCACCTCGATCCGACGATCGTCGACGGCGGCTTCACCGCGCTGACCGCGCCGGCGGTCGGCACGCAGCTGGCGCAGGTGGTGCTGGTGCCATCGGTCAACACCGGCAAGCAGGCGACGCAGACCGCGCGGGACAGCTTTACCGCGACCACCAACGTGACGCTGTTCCGTGCCTTCCAGATCGGCGGCTCGGCGCTTTATACCAGCCGCGTGTTCGGGGGTTACTCGGACAACCGCAGCGCGACGCAGACCGCGGCCGGCGTGGTGACGGTCAACCCGGCGACCAAGGTGCTGTACCGGACGATCCCCGGCTATTGGCGCTTCGACGCCCGCGCCAGCTATACGATCAACGATCGCGTGGAGTTGAGCGTCAACGCGCAGAACCTGACCGACAAGGTGTATTTCACCCAAGCCTATACCGCGCACTATGCCGCCATCGCGCCGGGGCGGACGGTGTTCGGGACGGTGGGGCTGAAGTTTTGAGCGTGTGGGCGACCATGTCGCCGGCGGCGGCGCGCGAGGCGCTGGCCGGGCCGGCGCGGGTCGCGCTGATCCGCGATGCGGCGGAGAGCGGGCTGGCGGAGGCGCAGGCGGTGCTGGGGCAGATGCTGCTCGACGGCACCGAGCTGCCCGCCGACGCGCGTGCGGGCTTCGGTTGGTTCATGCGCGCGGCGGCGCAGGAGTATCTGCCGGCGCTCAACATGGTCGGGCGCTGCTATGAGCTGGGGTGGGGCGTGACGCCCGATGCGGCGCGCGCGGCCGAATGCTATCGCGTCGCCGCCGAGCGCGGCTCGACGGAAGCGATGTACAATTACGCGACGCAGCTGGCGCTGGGGCGCGGTGCGGCGGAGGACAAGTCGGCGGCGCTCGCCTGGCTCCGCAGGGCGGCGGCGCGGGGGTTTGCGAAGGCGGAGAACTTCGTCGGCTCGTTCCACGAGGACGGCTGGGCGACGCCGGTCGACCTGCTCGCCGCGACGCAATGCTATGCGCGCGCCGCGCATGGCGGCGATTTTCGGGGCTGTTTCAACCATGCGCGGATGCTGGTCGGCAAGGGCCGGGTGCGCGAGGCGCTGGCGTGGATCGGCAAGGCGGCGATGCTGGGCACGCCGCGCTTTCGCGAACAGCTGCGCGACTGGCTGGCGGGGCAGGGTGATGCGGAGCTGCGGCTGCGCGGGGTGGCGGTGCTCGACCGGTGTTGACGGTCGTATCCGGGCTGCTCGATCAGGCGGGAGTGGCGCGGGTGCGCGCGCTGATCGACGCGGGGCCGTGGGCGGACGGTAACGCGACGTCGGGGCATCAGTCGGCACTCGCCAAGCGCAACGAGCAATTGCCCGAGGACTCCGACGCGGCGAACGCGGCTGGCGCGCTGGTGCTCGATGCGCTGGCGGCGTCGCCGCTGTTCGTCGCGGCGGCGCTGCCGCTGAAGGTGTTTCCGCCGCTGTTCAATCGTTATGGTGCGGGGCAGACCTTTGACACCCATGTCGACGCGGCGATCCGCATCCGGCGCGGCAGCGACTTCCGGATCAGGAGCGACCTGTCCGCGACGCTGTTCCTAGCCGACCCCGACAGCTATGACGGCGGCGAGCTGGTGGTGGAGGGGCAGTTCGGCGAAAACCGCGTCAAGCTGCCGGCGGGCGACCTGGTGATCTATCCGGCGTCCAGCCTGCACCGGGTCGAGCCGGTGACGCGGGGGACGCGGGTCGCGAGTTTCTTCTGGGTCCAGTCGATGGTGCGCGACGACGGCGCGCGCCGGATGCTGTTCGAGCTGGACGAGGGCGTGCAGGCGGCGGCAGGCGCGCTGGGCGCGGGCGATCCGGCGGTGGTCAAGCTGACCGGCGTGTATCACAATCTGCTGCGGCGCTGGGCCGAGCTGTAGGAAGACGGATGACCAAGGTGAAGTGGCGGCGGACCTGGTTTTCGGTCCACAAGTGGATCGGCCTGATCCTGGCGATCGCGATCCTGCCGCTATGCGTGTCGGGCGCGGCGCTGGTCTATGGCCACGCGCTGGACCGCGCGGTGAACCCGCAGCGCTATGCGACCAGCGGCGAGGCGCTGCTGACGCCGGACCGCTACGTCGCCGCCGCGCAGGCGCGCAGCCGGCCGGGCGAGCGGATCGCGCAGCTGAGCTATCCGGACGAGGGCGGGGCGGTGACCGTGGCGCTGTCCCCCGCACCCAAGCCGGGCGAGGCGGCCGGCCCGCCGCGTGCCGGCCCACCGCAGCGGACGGTGGTCTATCTCGATCCGCCGACCGCGCGGGTGCTGGAGGTGGCGGCGAGCGGCGGTGGGCTGGTGCGGTTCTTCCACGTGCTGCACGGCTCGTTGCAGATTCCCGGCGGCTGGGGGCGGTCGATCGTCGGCTGGATCGGGGTGGCGATGATGGTGTCGGCGTTCACCGGGCTGTGGCTGTGGTGGCCGACGGTGGGGTCGCTGAAGCGGGGATTGCGGTGGGGGCGGCATCGTAATGTCGACACCAACCTGCATCAGACCTTCGGTTTCTGGATCGCGCTGCCGTTGTTCGTGCTGTCGCTGACGGGCGCGTGGATCAGCTTTCCGCAGTTCTTCGGCGGGCTGGTCGGCGAAGGGCGGCCGCGCGGGCCCGACCGGATGGCGCAGGCACGCGCGCGGCCCGTGGAGGCGGCGCGCCTGTCCGCCGGGGCGGCGATCGATCGCGCGCGGGCGTTGACGGCAGGCACGGTGCGGCAGGTGACCTGGCCGACCGAGAAGAAGCCCGACTGGAGCGTCCAGCTGCGCCCGCAGCGCGGCGCGCCCGTAACGGTGTCGGTGGCGGACGACGACGGCGTCGCGGCGGTCGCGCCGGCGATGGGCGGGCAGGGCGGCGTCGGCCGCTTCATGCGCCAGCTGCACGAGGGCGAGATCGGCGGGACGGTCTGGGCGGCGATCGTGTTCCTGGGCGGGCTGATCCCGGCGATGCTGGCGGTGACGGGCATCGTCATGTGGTGGCGTGCGCGCGGGTGGAAGGCGCAGCTGGCGGCGCGGCAGCGGGCGCGGGCGGCCTGAGCTCCTCCGCCGGAACGGTGAGGTGACCGAAGGGACCGCGCGCCACCTCCCCGCAGGCGGGGAGGATCAGCGGCCGAGTAACACCCGCGCCTGGCCGGCGATCTGCGCCAGCATCGCCGCGTTGGGCTGCGCGGCGTGGCGGGCGCGGTCGACGACGGCCTTGAACTGCTGGACGCGCGCCGTGTTCGCGGCGAGCCAGGTGTCGACCGTTGTTTGCGGGTCCGCCGCGCGGCCAGTGGCGAGGAACTGGAGCCGCAGCTGCTGAAAGTCGCGCGCGAGGCCGGCGAGGAGCAGGCGCTCCCACGGGTCGCTCGATGCGATCCGCGCGGCGGTCGCCTGTGCCCAGTCGAGGCCCAGTGCCTGGCCGAGCGCGGTGAAGGCGCGGGTCAGCACCGTCTCATCGAGCCCGAGCCGCTCGCCCAGATCGGCGAGCCCGACCGCGCCGTCGATCTCGAACAGCCGCACCACCCGCGCCGCGAGGTCGGCGGGGGCACCGGCGGCCTCCAGCTCGCGGGCGATGCCGTCGCTCTGCGCGCGGCCCTCCTCCAGCAACAGCGCCTCGGTGGCGCTGTCCAGCGTCGCGATGCCGCGCGTCAGCCGGGCCAGCACCGGCCCGATCTGCGCGCCGGCGCCCGTCGCGCGGAGCAGGTCGGCGATATGCGAGCGCGTCGCCGCCGCGACCTCGTCGAACAGCGCGAGCCGCGCCGCCTCGGGCATCGGCGTGGTCTCGATCGCCGCCCATAGCGCGTCGAGCCCGAACAGCCGCTCGGCGACGACGAACATCGTCGCGATGTCGCCCAGCGCGGCGCCCTCCTCCTCGGCCAGCTCGAACGGGTAGAGTACGCCCATCCGGTTGACGAGGCGGTTGGCGAGCTTGGTCGCGACGATCTCGCGGCGCAGGCGATGTGCGTCGATCGCGGCGCCGAACCGTTCCTGCATCGCGCGCGGGAAGGCGGCGTGGAGGTCGGGGAGCAGTTCGGGCTGGTCGCCGAGCGCCGCGACCTCGATCGCGTCCTGCAACGCCAGCTTGGCGGTGGCGAGCAGCACCGCCAGCTCGGGGCGGGTCAGCCCGCGCCCCTCCTGCCCGCGCCGCAACAGCTCCTCGTTGGGGCCGAGCCCCTCGACACGGCGGTCGAGGCGGCCCGACGCTTCGAAGATCTCGATCGCGCGGACATAGCTCGGCACGGTGGTGGCGCCGTCCGATTGCATGACCGACAGGGCCAGCGTCTGGAGGCGGTTGTCCTCCAGCACCAGATGCGCGACGTCGTCGGTCATCGACGCGAGCAGCGTGTTGCGGTCGGCCTCGGCCAGCCGCCCCTCGGCCATCTCGCGGTTGAGCGCGATCTTGATGTTGACCTCGTTGTCCGAGCAGTCGACGCCCGCCGAATTGTCGATGAAGTCGGTGTTGATCCGGCCGCCCTTGCTCGCAAAGGCGATCCGCGCCGCCTGCGTGACGCCCAGGTTCGCGCCCTCGCCGATCGCGCGGACGCGCAGTTCCTCCGCATCGACGCGCAGGCGGTCGTTGGCGGGATCGCCGACCGCGACGTTGTTCTCCGCCGCCGCCTTCACATAAGTGCCGATGCCGCCGAACCAGAGCAGGTCGGCGGGCGCCTTCAGGATCGCGGCGATCAGCTGCGTCGGCTCCATTTCACCGGGCAGGATGCCGAGCGAGGCGGCGGCTTCGGGCGTGACGTGGATCGACTTGGCGGCGCGGCTGTGGACGCCGCCGCCCGCCGAGACGGGGGCGCTGTAGTCGGCCCAGGAGGAACGCGGCAGCGCGAACATCCGCGCCCGCTCGGTCCAGCTCGTCGCCGGATCGGGATCGGGATCGAGGAAGATGTGGCGGTGGTCGAACGCCGCAACCAGCCTGATCGCCTTGGATAAGAGCATGCCGTTGCCGAACACGTCGCCCGACATGTCGCCGCAGCCGACGACGGTGATGGGGTCGGTCTGCACGTCGATGCCGGCCTCGGCGAAGTGGCGCTGGACGGAGATCCACGCGCCCTTGGCGGTGATGCCCATCGCCTTGTGGTCGTAGCCGACGCTGCCGCCCGATGCGAAAGCGTCGCCCAGCCAGAAGCCGCGCTCCAGCGCCAGCGCGTTGGCGACGTCGCTGAAGGTCGCGGTGCCCTTGTCCGCGGCGACGACGAAATAGGGGTCGTCGCCGTCGTGGATGCGGATGCCGTCGGGGTGGACGACCGCGCCGTCGACGATGTTGTCGGTGATCGACAGCAGCGCGCGGATGAAGATGCGATAGCTCTCCGTCCCCTCCGCCAGCCAGGCGTCGCGGCTGGTCACCGGGGGCAGCTGTTTGGGATAGAAGCCGCCCTTGGCGCCGGTCGGTACGATCACCGCGTTCTTGACGCGCTGCGCCTTCATCAGCCCCAGCACCTCGACGCGGAAATCGTCGCGCCGGTCGGACCAGCGCAGGCCACCGCGCGCGACGGGTCCGGCGCGCAGGTGGATGCCCTCGACGCGGGGCGAATAGACCCATACCTCGCGCCACGGCACCGGCGCGGGCAGGCCGGGGATGAGGTGGCTGTCGAGCTTGAACGCGAGCGCCTCCTGCCCGGCGGGAGCGAAGGCGTTGGTCCGCAGGCACGCGGTGACGAGCGCGCGGTAGGCACGCAGAATGCGGTCGTCGTCGATCGCGGCGACCTGATTCAGGCCGATCTCGATCGTCGCGTCGGTGCCCGTCGTGTCGCCGCCGTCGGGACCGTGCGCGGCGGCGAAGCGCGCGATCAGCGCGGTGGCGACGCCGGGGGCGCGGCGCAGCGCGTCGACGACGGTGGACAGGCCATAGGGCAGCCCCGCCTGACGCAGATAGCGGAACCAGGCGCGGAACAGCAGCACCGCTTGCGGTGCGAGACCCGCGTCGACGATCAGGCGGTTGAACTGGTCGTTCTCGCTGCGTCCTTCGAGCACGGCGGCGATCGCATCCTCAAGGATTTGCTGTTCGCCGGTCAGCGGGGCGTCGGCCTCGACCAGGAATTCGTGGACGTAGGAGCGCGCCTCATCGGTCAGCGCGGTCGGGATCTCCTCGATGACGCGGAAACCGAAGTTTTCCAGCACCGGCACCGCGTCCGACAGCGCCAGCGCGCCGCCCTGACGATAGATCCGCAGCCGCGTCGTGGTCGCGTCGGTGGAGAGGCGGACCGAGCGAGTGCCGGCGTTCTCCAGCGTCGCCAGCCGGATCACGTCGGCGGCGGCCTCGTCGGCGGACACCGCGTTGCGGTAACCCTGCGGGAAGCAGTTGGCGTGGCGCAGCGTCAGGCGCGCGGCGCGGGCGGGGCCGACGCGCGCGGACAACGCCGCCTCCACCGCCGGTGCCCAGCCGCGTACCATCCGCTCCAGCCGCGTCTGCAACGCCGCCGTGTCCGGGACGCGACCGTCGTTGCGCAGATCGATCGTGTAGCGGATCAGCGCCAGCGCGGAATCCTCCATGGCGATCGACCAGTTGAGCACGGGGCCGTTCGCCGCCTCGGCGATCATCTCGCCGATCGCGACGCGGCGCGCGGTCGTCAGCTCGTCGCGCGGCAGCCAGCAGAACGCGAACAGATGCCGGCCCAGCGCCGAGCGGACCAGCACCAGCGCTGGACGCGGCCGGTCGGCGAGCGACATGGCGGTGAGCGTCAGCGCCTCCAGCTGTTCGGGTTCGAATGCGGTGGCGAGGTCGTGCGGCAGCGCGGCGAGCGCGTGGGTCAGCGCCTTGCCGGTATGACCCTTGGGATCGAAGCCCAGCTTCGCCTCCAGCGCGGCGAGGCGGGTGCGGAGCACGGGCACCGCGGCGGGCGCGGTGGCGAGCGCGGCCGACGTCCACAGGCCGGCATGGATCGACAGGCCGGTGACGCGATCGTCGGAGCGGACCGGGACCAGTACCAGATCGAGCGGCGTCGCGCGGTGGACGGGGGAGATCAGCGACGACTTGAGCAGCAGTGGCGCCTCGCCGCCCGCCTCGAACCAGCGGATCGCGAGATTGCGCGAATATTCGGCGAGGATCGGGGTCGGGTGCTCGTTGCGCGCGATGCCGAGCGCCTCTCCCGGTGCCCCGTCCGCATGCCAGCGCTGATGCCCGAGCAGCGTCAGTCGCCCATCGAGGAACCATTGCAACAGCGCCGCGCCCTCGCCGGTCGGCAGCGACGCCTCGTCGGCGGCGACCGCGCGCTGCAGCCGGGGCCAGTCGTCGACCGCCGCGCGGACGTCGGCGAGCACCGACGTCAGGTGCTGGAGCAGGTCGCGGCGCTCCTTCGCATCGGCGCGTTCCAGCTCGATATAGATCATCGATTCGGGCTGGCCGGCGCCCCCGACCGCCTCCAGCGTGCCGTCGGCGGTGCGGTGGGCGCGGATCACGGGATGGATGATCCGGTCGACCGCCAGCCCCGCCTCGCCGATCGCGGCGGCGATCGAGTCGACCAGGAAGGGCATGTCGTCGTTGACGATCGCGAGCCGCATCCGGCGGCGCGTGTCCTCGCCGCTCTGGATCGGCTCCAGCTGCAACGCCGCCTCGCCCGGCACGCGGCGCGCGGCGGTGGCGGCGACGAAGCGCGCGGCCTCCGCCACCTGCGCCGGTTCGAAACCGGCCAGCTCGCCGGGCAGCGCGCCGCGCGTCAGGCGGGCGGCGAGGTCGTCGGCGAGGGACGGGGGAGGGGAAAGGTCGGCCATGGCGGACCTATGCGCCCGGCGGTTTGGGGGCTCAACCCTTGTGGCGGTGCAACATCGCCGGCCCGGTCAGGCGGCGGCCTTGCGAACCGCCTGCTGGACGAACCCACCCTCGATCTGCGCCACCACGCTTACGCCATCGCCCTCGCGCCGGGCGAGCAGCACGACGAACTCGCCGTCGCCGGCGATGGGCAGCGCAAGCTGCGCCAGGACGGGGCGGGCACGCAGCTCGGCTCGCGCCTGTTCGTAGAGATCGACCGTGGGCGCGGGCCGGCGTGCGGCGCGCTCGGCGGCGACCACCGCCTTGATCCCGCCGCGGTGCAGCTCCAGGAACTGCGGCAGGGCACCCGCGCCGACGTCGCTGCGGCGGGCGTTGTCGAGGACGGCGGCGAACTCGGTCAGCCGCGTCTTGTCGTAGTCGGCACCGAAGACCAGCTTCACCACCGGCGTCATCGGCGCGCGCGCCTGTGCCTTGATGCAGGACTCGGCGAGCAGCGTGGCGAAGCCATCGGGATCGTCGGCGGCGGCGAGCACGAAGTCGTGGGCGCGGCCGAGCGCGCGATACAGCGCGGCGCGGCTGCGGGTGTCGGTGGCGCGGACGGCGGCGGCGGACTCGCGCGCCATGGCGAGCTGGTCGGCCAGCGTGCCGATCGTCGCGGCATGATCCGCGGCGGGGCCGTCAGCCCAGACCGGGATGTCGGCCGCGACCGGCTCCGGCACCACGCGGGCGGCGGCGAGTTCGGCCTCCAGACCCGCCTTGGTCGCGGCGTCGACCAGCTCCTTCCAGTTGATGACGCCGTAGATGAAGTCGATACGATCGCCGTCGGACGAGAAGGGCATCAGGATGCCGCGATACAGCGTCGGCTTGCCGCGCGTGCCGACGAACTCCGCCTCGAACCCGATCGGCGCGCGGTTGGCGATGATCTGGAGATAATGGTCGGTCAGCCGCGACAGCAGCGAGCGGCTGGGCACGTCGGCGACGCGCTCCGGCGACCCCTCCAGCCCGCATTCCTGTCGCAACGTCGCGCCGAGCCAGGCGATCCGCGGGTCGTCGAGGCCGTGGGTGAAGTCGAGCAGCACGCTGTGCGGGCCGAAATCGGCGATGTTCGACGGTTCCAGATCGTCGATCGCCGGATAGGGCCGCCCCTTCAGCAGCGACACCCAGTGATTGTAGGCGCGGACGTGCATCCGCCGTTCGTCGCCGCCGAGATCGAACATCTGGTCGGCGACGCCTTCGTCGGCGCCGTCGTCCGTGGTTTCCACCGACAGGGGGGCATCGACCTCCATGTCGTCTAGCGCTCGCATGTCCATCGTGCCGGGTGCCTTCATCTTTGGCCTGGGTGGTGCCCGACGGCGGTGTGGACCCGACATGGTAAAGACCGCGTAAAGGATGTGAGCACTGCCGACGGGTTGAAAGCCTGCGGCACCGCTGCTATCGCATCCCGACCTGACCGGGCGCGCCCCGGCCGGCCGCCTTAGCTCAGCTGGTAGAGCATCGCATTCGTAATGCGGGGGTCACAGGTTCGAGTCCTGTAGGCGGCACCACCTTCTTTATGACACTTACACAAGGGATGCGGCGGCGACTAAGGCCAAAGCGGCGCGGCGTGGGAAGCTGGGTGGGTCCTACATGGGGCACCTTCAGATGGGCGCGGCGCTGGGCTGGGCGCCAGTGCGGGCCTTGCATCATCAGCGCCGGGTGCCGGCGGCATGAAGTCTGCGTCCCGGAGAGTAGCGGTGACCTGCTCCCCGTTTTCAGGCCGCTGATAACTTAGCTTCAGTGTCCATATGCCCCTGGCGGGGGCAGTTGGTGAACTCGGCGGGTGCCAACCCGCCAAGGCTGCTGTGCGGACGCACGGTGTTGTAGTCCGTCCGCCATGCCTCGATGATCCGTCTTGCCGCGGCCAGCGATGGGAACAGGTGCTCGTTCAGGCACTCGTCGCGCAAGCGACCATTAAAGCTTTCGACGAAGCCGTTCTGCTGCGGCTTGCCCGGCGCGATGTAATGCCAGTCGACCCCGGTATCCTGGCACCAGGCAAGAACGGCGTGACTGGTCAGCTCGGTGCCATTGTCGCTGACCACCATGCACGGCAGCCCGCGACGTTCGGCGATAGCGCTCAGCTCACGAACGACCCGCCGACCGGACAGCGACGTATCGACGATGCAGGCCAGGCATTCCCGGCTGTAATCGTCGATGACGTTGAGCAAGCGGAACCGCCGGCCGCAGGCCAATGCATCCGATACGAAGTCGAGCGACCAGCGCTGGTTGGGCTCCTGCGGGATTGCCATCGGCGCCCGCGTGCCCAGCGCGCGCTTGCGCCCGCCACGCTTGCGTATCGTCAGCCGCTCCTCGCGATACAGCCGATACACCTTCTTCAGGTTCATGCCCTTGCCCTCACGCTGCAGCAGGATCGCCAGCCGCCGGTAGCCGAACCGACGACGCTCGTTCGCGATCTCACGCATCCGCTCGCGGACAGCATCGTCCTTCCCGCGAAGCGGCTCATATTGCCATGCCGACCGATTGACCCCGATCAGCCTGCAGGCGCGACGCTCGGAGAAGCCGTGATCGGCCATCAGCTTCTCCACCGCAGCATAGCGCTCTGCAGACCGGGTCAGTTTTTTCCCAGCAGATCCTTAAGCGCCGACACGTCCAGCATCGACTCCGCCAGCAGCTTCTTCAGGCGTCGGTTCTCATCCTCGAGCGCCCGCAACCGCGCCGCGTCGGACACCGTCAGCCCGCCGTACTTCGACTTCCAATTGTAGAACGTCGCATCGCTGATCCCGTGCTTGCGGCACAGGTCCGCCGTCTTCACGCCAGCCTCGTGCTCGCGCAGCACGCCAATGATCTGATCCTCGGTAAATCGGCTTCGCCGCATCGCTCGTCTCCATCTGACGAGCTAACTTACCAATGGCATGATTTCCGGGGAGCAGGTCACCGTTGGCCTAGATTCGCGCGTAGCGGAAGTACCACACCTCATGCCCGTGCCGCCGCGCCTTGCGTTCGTAGCGGGTTTCCGGCCAGTCCTCCGGCCGTTCCAGGAAATCGCGCGCGCTGTCGGCGGTCCAGCGAAAGTCGCGGCGCTGCCCCATCACCATCATCGCCCAGCGGCAATAGGTCGGGTCGTCGGTGCCCAGCCGGAACTCGCCACCGGATTTCAGCTTCGCCGCGATCGCGTCCAGCGAGCCGTGATTGACCATCCGCCGCTTGGCATGCCGCGCCTTGGGCCAGGGATCGGGGTGGAGCAGGTAGACGCGATCCAGGCTCGCGTCGGGCAGCCGATCGATCACGTCGCGCGCGTCGCCCATGTGCAGCCGGACGTTGCCCAGACCCCCGTCGCGCAGATGCCCCAGCGCCTGCACGACGCCGTTGAGGAACGGTTCGCAGCCGATGAACCCCGTGTCCGGCCGCGCCGCCGCCTGCGCCGCCAGATGCTCGCCACCACCGAAGCCGATCTCCAGCTCCAGCGGCATGCCAGTTCCGAACAGCGTCACGGCGTCCAGCGGCCCCGCCTCTGGCACGCTTACGGCCGGCAGCATCGCGTCGATCAGCGCCGCCTGCCCTTGGCGCAGCTTGTGGCCCTTGCTGCGGCCATACAGGCGGCGGCCGGAATGTTCGGGCGGGATCGCGGGCTCGTCCATCGCGCCGCCTTAGCCCCGGACCCATCGGCCCCGCCACCCGTTCGGGTGCGATGAGCGAGACCAGAACACGAAAGTCGGCGGTGAAGACCAAGGCGGCGCAGGTCGGCAAGCCCGCCACGGCGGCGGTGAAGGCGGTCAAGAAGGGCGGCACCAAGGTCGCGCGCGCCGATCGGCAGGTTACCCACGCCAGTGCGCGGTTCCGCGACCGCCCGGCGATGAAGCTCTTCGCCACGCTGATCGAGGCGGGCGACCAGCCGCCGCTGATCGTCGCGTCGGCGGGGACGTTGCTGGTGGGCTTGCTGACGCGGCGCGGCGACTTAATGCGCGGCGGCGTGCGGATGCTCGCCTCGCACCTGCTCGCGACCGGCGCGAAGCTCGCGATCAAGCACCAGTTCGATCGCACCCGCCCCAGCGAGGCGCTAGCGCACGGCCACCGCTTCGAGAAGGGCGATCGCGGCGGCCACGAGGAGAAGAGCTTCCCGTCCGGCCACACCGCCGGTGCGGTCGCGGTAGCGCGCGCCGCCGCGCACGAGATCGACGGCTCTGCGATCCCCGCGACGATCGCCACCGTCGCGATCGCGGCGGGGCAGGCGCCGACCGGCAACCACTATCTGTCGGACATCGTCGCCGGTGCCGCGATCGGCTGGGCGGCGGAGGCGGTGGTCGGGACGGCCTTCGACTGGTTCGATGACAAGCTGGCACCGGCCGTCGCGACGTCGCAGCCCGACTGAAGCGGCGCGATAGTCCGTTCCGTTCCCCGCTAGTCGCGGGCCGGCTGCAGCCGTAATGCCACGTCGTTCATGAAGCGGACGTCGTCCCCGTCCGCCAGCCACCCGGCCTCCGCCGCGACCGCGCCCAGCATGTCGGTCAGCGAGTCGATCTCCACCTTCGCGAAGCCGCCGAGCACATGGCCCGTTACCCGGTCCTTGTGCCCCGGATGGCCGATGCCCAGCCGCACGCGGCGAAAGTCCGCTCCCAGATGCTGGACCGTCGAACGAATGCCGTTGTGCCCCGCCGCGCCGCCGCCGACGCGCACCCTGACCTTGAACGGCGCCAGATCGAGCTCGTCGTAGAACACGGTCAGCGCGTCGGGTTCCAGCTTGTAGAAGCGCAGCGCCGCGCTCAGCGACTGGCCGCTTTCGTTCATGAAGGTCGCGGGCTTGAGCAGCAGCACCTTGTGTGCGCCGACGCGGCCTTCCTGCGTCCAGCCCGCGAACTGCTTCCTGACCGGCCCGAAGTCGTGCAGCGCGGCGATCGCATCGACCGCCATGAACCCGACATTGTGCCGGTGCATCGCATATTGCGGCCCCGGATTGCCGAGGCCCGCCCAGATCTGCATGCAATCCTCTCCCCTGTAGAGGAGAGGGAGGCGCGTAAGCGCCGGAAGGAGAGGGGCCGCCACCAGCGGCACCGCCCGGAACTGCCCCTCTCCCGGCGCTCTCCCCCGAGCGAGGGAGAGGGCAACAACTCAGCTCTCGGTCGTGTCCTCGTCGCCCTCAGCCGCAGCTTCGGCTTCGGCGGCCTCTTCTGACTCGGCGGCCTGCGCCTCGGCGACCTCGGCGTCAGCGGCATCGTCGGCGGCGGTCGGCACGGTCGGCGGCACGATCGTCGCGATCGCCTCGTCGGCGTCGAGCACGGCCACGGCGCCGGCCGGCAGCGACAGGTCGGAGACGTGGATCGCATCGCCCACGACGCGGCCCTTCAGGCTCACGGTCAGCTCGCTCGGGATGTCGGCGGCATCGACCGTCAGCGACAGCTCGTGATGCGTGACGTTCAGCACGCCGCCGGCCGCCAGGCCCTCGGACTCGTCCTGATCCGCGAACACGACCGGCACCGCGACGGTGACGGTGGTGTGCTCGCCGATGCGGAGGAAGTCGACATGGAGCGGACGGTCGGTGACGACGTCGAAGGCGACGTCCTTGGGCAGCGTGCGGACGCCGCCGACGGTCACGACCGTGTTCATGAAGTGCCCGGTGCCGAGCGCGCGGACGAGCGCCTTTTCCTCCAGATGGACGGCGGTCGGGGTCTGATTCTGGCCGTAGATCACGGCGGGGACGCGGCCTTGACGGCGCAGCAGGCGGGAGGCTCCCTTGCCAACCCGCTCGCGTGCCTCGGCTGCGAGCGTCAACTGGTCGCTCATTGCAGTTCCTTTGGGTGCGAGTGTGTTTTCCGGCCGCTCCTCCAGGGATGTAGCAGGGTCGGAAGCGGGCGCGCATAGCGGGAGAGGGCGGAAAAGGCAACCATCCGCGCCTCCCGCAAGCGACCGCGCGGCCTTGGCCGCGACCCCGCGCCTTAGTAGCGCACTCGCTGCGCGCGCACCCCGCGCCGCGCCAGTTCCGCCTGGACGCTCGCCGGCCCGGCCAGATGCCCCGCGCCGACCGCGACGAACACCGTCCCCGGTTGCGCCATCCGCGCCGCGATCCAGTCCGCCCAGCGCTTGTTGCGATCGGTCAGCAGCACGCGCATCGCCTCGGGCGAGCGGGTGATGCCGTCGTTCAGCTCCTTGGCGATCAGGTCGGTCTTGCCGCGCGCCCACTCGTCGACCATCCGCCCCATCGACCGTTGCAGCGTCGGCATCTCGTCCAGCGTCTCGTCCAGCATCGCTACCTGCGCGCCATCGGACAGCCCCGCGAAGAAGCCGATCTGCTGCTCGACGGTCTCCAGCCCGGTGACCGGCTTGCCCGCCGTCTTCGCCGCCGCGGTCAGCACCTGTTCGGGGCCGCTGGCGGGATCGTAGCCGACCTGCACCAGGCTCTGCACCTGCAACATGCTCGCCGCCAGCCACGGCCGCATCCGGTCATAGGCGGCGGGCGGCAGCCCGATCTGCTTCATCCATCGCGTCAGCACGGGGCGGTCGGCGGCGGGCAGCTTCTCCGTCAACGTCGGCCCGGTCGGGCTCAACCCCTGCGTCCTTACCAGCGTCGCCATCGTCGCCGGGTCCGCCTCGACGATCTCCAGCTTCAGCTCGTCCGACCGGTCGAACGCCTGACGCACCGCCTCGTCGAACCAGGTCAGGCCGGGCTTGAGCACATGGATCGTGCCGAACAGATAGATTGTCGTGTCCGCATCGCGCACCACCCACAACGCCGGATCGGCGTCCTGCACCGCGGCGGCGCGCGCGGTCGGCGCCGGCTGCGCGCAGGCGGGCAGGGGTGCGGCCAGCAGCAGCGTCGGCAGAACGGCACGGAGCAGGCGGGGAAGGCGGGTCATGGTCGCCTCCCTACACGCCCGCGCGGCCCTTGCCAGCGCCAATCCCATCCGCCAAAGCCCGCGCGCTTATGCCTGCCCCGCTCTCCTTTCAGCGCATGATCCTGACGCTGCACGATTACTGGAGCGATCGCGGCTGCCTGATCCTCCAGCCCTATGACATGGAGATGGGGGCGGGCACCTTCCACACCGCGACGACGCTGCGCGCGCTCGGCCCCGACCCGTGGAACGCCGCCTTCGTCCAGCCCTGCCGCCGCCCCACCGACGGTCGCTATGGGGAGAATCCCAACCGGCTCGGCCATTATTACCAGTATCAGGTCATCCTGAAGCCCAGCCCGCCCGACCTGCAGGAACTGTATCTCGGCAGCCTGGCGGCGATCGGCATCGACTTCACCACCCACGACATCCGCTTCGTCGAGGACGACTGGGAGTCGCCGACGCTGGGCGCCTGGGGACTGGGCTGGGAAGTGTGGTGCGACGGCATGGAGGTGACGCAGTTCACCTATTTCCAGCAGATGGGCGGCTTCGACTGCAAGCCCGTCGCCGGCGAGCTGACCTACGGGCTGGAACGGCTGGCGATGTATATCCAGAACGTCGACAGCGTCTACGACCTCGCCTTCAACGATGCGGGCGTCACCTATCGCGACGTGTTCCACGAGAACGAGGTCGAGCAGTCGACCTGGAACTTCGAGGTCGCGGACACCGACACGCTGTTCGACCAGTTCCGCAAGGCGGTCGCGGAGTCGGAGAACTGCCTCAACCGCGACACGCCGCTGCCGATCCCCGCCTACGAACAGGCGATCAAGGCCAGCCACACCTTCAACCTGTTGCAGGCCCGCGGCGTCATCTCGGTGGCGGAACGCCAGGCCTATATCGGCCGTGTCCGCGACCTCGCCAAAGGCGCCTGCGCCGCGTGGATGACGAAGCACGGGTGGGCAGCGTGATGGCGGCCCCTCAAAATCCTCCCCGGCACGGGGAGGGGGACCGCGCGAAGCGTGGTGGAGGGGGCTCGCGATCACTCCGTCGCCCCGAAACATACGAAGCGCGCACGGACAGGCGAGACATGACCCTGCCCGAAGTGCTCCTCTGGCAGCGTCTCAAAGGCTCCCCCAGCGGCATCGCCTTCCGCAAGCAGCACCCGATCGGCCCCTACCGCGCCGACTTCTACTGCGCCGCCGCGCGACCGGTCGTAGAGGTCGACGGCGCGGCGCACGACATGGGCGATCGACCGCCGCGCGATGAGGCCCGCACCGCGTATCTGACCGCCCAGGGCTACGCGGTCCTGCGCGTCGCCGCGCGCGAGGTGCTCCGCGACGCGGACGAAACGGCGAACGCGGTCGTGGCCCATGCCGCCCGCCCCCTCCGTCAGCCGCTGCGCGGCCGCCACCTCCCCGCGAGCGGGGAGGACCGCAAATGACCGACTTCCTCCTCGAACTCCGCTCGGAGGAAATCCCCGCGCGGATGCAGGCCCGCGCCCGCGACGACCTCGCCCGCCTGTTCGCGGCCGAGCTCGCCAGGGCCGGCCTCGTCGCGACGCAGACCGTCACCTACGCCACCCCGCGCCGCCTCGCGCTGATCCTGCGCGGTCTGCCCGACGCCACCGAAGCGTCGCGCGAGGAGGTCAAGGGCCCGCCCGCCGACGCCCCGGACGCGGCGGTGCAGGGCTTCCTCCGCAAGCTGGGCGGCGTGTCGCGCGACGTGCTGGAGACGCGGCCCGATGCGAAGGGTCGCGCGACGCTGTTCGCGGTGATGAGCACGCCCGGCCGCGCCACCGCCGCGCTGTTGCCCGCCGCGATCGAGGCGGTGATCCGCGCCTTTCCGTGGCCCAAGTCGATGCGCTGGGGCGCGGCGTCCGCCGCCGCCGACTCGCTGCGCTGGGTGCGCCCGCTCCACGGCATCGTCGCGCTGTTCGGCGACGATATCGTGCCGGTCGAGATCGCGGGCGTCACCAGCGGCGCCGCGACGCTCGGCCACCGCTTCCACCACCCCGGCCCGATCACGATCGGCTCGGCGGACGATTACGTCGAGAAGCTGCGCGCCTGCCACGTCGTCGTCGACCCCGACGAGCGCGCCGCGCTGATCCGCGACCGCGCCCACGCGCTCGCCGCCGAGGACGGGCTGGAGCTGATCGAGGACGAGGGCCTCGTCGCCGAGAACGCGGGCCTCACCGAATGGCCGGTGCCGCTGCTCGGCCGCTTCGACGAGGCGTTTCTGGATGTGCCGCCTGAGGTCATCCAGCTCACCGCGCGCGTCAACCAGAAGTATTTCGTCTGCCGAAATCCCATTCCTCCCCGGGACGGGGAGGTGGCAGCCCGAAGGGCTGACGGAGGGGGCGCCGATCCGGGCCTACCGCCTGCGGCTGCCCCCCCTCCGTCAGCCGCTGGCGCGGCCGACACCTCCCCGTCCCGGGGAGGATTGGCCAACGTCTTCATCTGCACCGCGAACATCGATGCGGCCGACGGCGGCGCGAAGATCGTCGAGGGCAACCGCAAGGTGCTCGCCGCCCGCCTGTCCGACGCGCGCTTCTTCTACGAACAGGACCGCAAGGTCTCGCTGCAAGAGCACGCGGCGAAGCTCCAGCGCATCGTCTTCCACGAAAAGCTGGGCACGGTCGCCGACAAGGTCGACCGCGTCGCCAAACTGGCGCGCTGGCTGGTCGAGGAGGGCATCGTCAAAGCCTCCCAATTCTCCCCGCACGGCGGGGAGGGGGACCAGCCGCAGGCTGGTGGAGGGGGGGCTGCCACGCGCGCTGCCGCCGGTGGAGAGCCCCCTCCACCACTCGCTACGCGAGCGGTCCCCCTCCCCGCGAGCGTGGAGGATTTGGCCACCCTCGCCGAACGCGCCGCGCGACTGGCGAAGGCGGACCTCGTCACCGGCATGGTGGGCGAGTTCCCCGAGCTTCAGGGCGTGATGGGCGGCTATTACGCGCTCGCACAAGGCGAAGACCCCCAGGTGGCCGCCGCCATCCGCGACCACTACAAGCCGGTCGGGCAGGGCGACGACGTGCCCACCGCGCCGGTGACGGTGGCGGTGAGTCTGGCGGACAAGATCGATACGCTGGTAGGCCTGTTTGCGCTTGCCGAATTGCCAAGCGGCTCAAAAGACCCCTTTGCACTTCGCCGCGCCGCCCTTGGTGTGCTCTCGATAGTTCTCGCGAACCGTCTCCGGTTCTCGCTTGAATCTGCAATCCTCAAATCGGCCGACTTTCTCCGACCGTTGCTACTTGATCGACGTAAGCACATCGATGAAGATATCATTCCTCGAACAATTGAGCATTTAACGGCTGCGGGAGATATTTTCGTTGGATTGGACACTGCTAGGTGGAAACCTTTAGAGTTTGTAATTCGGCGGGGTAATGAATTCCATCACGTTTTGTCGGCTCAAAGCCATATAATCGTGTTTTATCACTCAAAAGATAGTTTGTTTGATTTCGTCGACGCGCGGGGTATTTGGCTGCTAAATTTCTTCGCCGACCGCCTCAAAGTCCAACAACGCGAAGCCGGCGTCCGCCACGACCTCATCGACGCCGTCTTCGCGCTCGGCGGCGAGGACGACCTCGTCCGCCTCCTCGCCCGCGTCCGCGCGCTTCAGGCGTTCATGGCGACCGAGGACGGCGCCAACCTCCTCACCGGCTACCGGCGAGCCGCCAACATCCTGAAGAAGGAGGGGTACGGCGCAGCGGAAAAATCCCCTCACCCCGGCCTTGAGCCGGGGTCCATCGCGCCACAGGCGGCGACGCCCGAGGCGGCATGGATGCCGGGTCAAGCTCGGCATGACGATATTTCGCTGTTCTACACGCCCGAACCCGCCGAAGAGGCCTTGGCTGCCGCCCTCGACGCCGCCGAACCAAATGCCGCTCAAGCGGTCGCGGCGGAGCGGTTCGAGGACGCGATGGCGGCGCTCGCAAGCCTGCGTGCGCCGATCGACCGCTTCTTCGACGAGGTAACCGTGAACGATCCCGATCCCGCCAAGCGCACCGCCCGCCTCGCGCTGCTCGCCCGCATCCGCGACGCGGTCCACACGGTCGGCGACTTCTCGAAGATCGAGGGCGCGTAGATTCAACCCGTTGGGTCAACATGGTCAACGTCGCTCAGACGCGGCGCCGTCCGGGGATACTAGATATGGTGTACGTGTACAGGTTCGGCGGCGGCGTGTCCGACGGCGGGAGAGGCGACCGCAACCTGCTCGGCGGCAAGGGCGCGAACCTCGCCGAGATGGCGTCGATCGGCCTGCCCGTGCCCCCCGGCTTCACCATCTCGACCGACTTCTGCTCGGTCTATTACGACGAAGGCGGCAGCTTCCCGCAACGCCTGCGCGACGAGGTCGCCACCGGCCTCGCGCATATCGAATCGGTCACCGGCAAGCGCTTCGGCGACGCAGCGGACCCGCTGCTCGTCTCGGTCCGCTCGGGCGCGCGCGCGTCGATGCCGGGCATGATGGACACCGTCCTCAACCTCGGCCTCAACGACGAAACCGTCGCTGGCCTCGCTACAACCTCGGGCGACGCGCGTTTCGCCTGGGACAGCTATCGCCGCTTCATCCAGATGTATGCCGACGTCGTCCTCGAACTCGACCACGGCGCGTTCGAGGAGGCGCTGGAGATCGCCAAGGAGGACAACGGCTTCCACCTCGATACCGAGCTGACCGCCGATCACCTCCAGGCGCTGGTCGCCGAATACAAGCAGCTGGTCGAGGCCGAGTGGGGCAAACCCTTCCCGCAGGACGTCCACGATCAGCTGTGGGGCGCGGTCGGCGCGGTGTTCGGCTCGTGGCAGTCGGAGCGCGCCAAGGTCTATCGCCGCCTCAACGACATCCCCGCCAGCTGGGGCACCGCCGTCAACGTGCAGGCGATGGTGTTCGGCAACATGGGCGACACGTCCGCGACCGGCGTCGCCTTCACCCGTGATCCGTCGAAGGGCGACAACGCCTATTATGGCGAGTTCCTCATCAACGCGCAGGGCGAGGACGTCGTCGCCGGCATCCGCACCCCGCAATACCTGACCCGCGCCGCCCGCGAGGAAGCCGGCGCCAGGCCGGCCTCGATGGAAGAGGCGATGCCCGAGGTCTACGGCCAGCTCGCGCAGGTCTTCGCGACGCTGGAAAAGCACTATCGCGACATGCAGGACATCGAGTTCACGGTCGAGAAGACCAAGCTCTGGATGCTCCAGACCCGCGCCGGCAAGCGCACCGCCAAGGCGGCGCTGAAGATCGCGGTCGACATGGCGGAGGAGGGGCTCATCACCCGCGAGGAGGCGATCGCGCGGGTCGATCCCGCCGCACTCGACCAGCTGCTCCACCCGACGCTCGATCCCGACGCGCAGCGCGACGTGATCGCCAACGGCCTGCCCGCCAGCCCCGGTGCCGCGTCGGGTGCCGCGGTGTTCGACGCCGACACCGCCGAACGCTGGGCCGCCGACGGCAAGGCCGTGATCCTGATCCGCACCGAGACCAGCCCGGAGGACATCCACGGCATGCACGCGGCGAAGGGCATCCTGACCGCGCGCGGCGGCATGACCAGCCACGCCGCCGTCGTCGCGCGCGGCATGGGCCGGCCGTGCGTGTCGGGCGCCGGCTCGCTCGCCATCTCGGCGAAGGACAAGGTGATGCGGGTGGCAGGGCGAGAGGTGCGCGAGGGCGACACGCTGACCATCGACGGCGCCACCGGCGAGGTGATGGCGGGCGAGGTCGCGACCGTGCTGCCCGAGCTGTCGGGCGACTTCGGCACGCTGATGGGCTGGGCCGATGCGATCCGGCGGATGAAGGTCCGCACCAACGCCGACACCCCCAACGACGCCCGCACCGCGCGCGATTTCGGGGCGGAGGGCATCGGCCTTTGCCGCACCGAGCACATGTTCTTCGACGCCGAGCGCATCACGGCGGTCCGCCAGATGATCCTCGCGTCGGACGAGAAGGGCCGCCGCGTCGCACTCGACAAGCTGCTGCCCGAACAGCGCGCCGACTTCGCCGCGATATTCGAGGTAATGGCCGGGCTGCCCGTCACCATCCGCCTGCTCGACCCGCCGCTGCACGAGTTCCTGCCGCACGAGGAGGCCGAGTTCGCGGAGGTCGCGAGGGCGTCGGGGCTCGACGTCGAACAGCTCAAGCGCCGCGCCGCCGAGCTGCACGAGTTCAACCCCATGCTCGGCCATCGCGGCTGCCGGCTGGGCGTCACCTATCCCGAGATCTACGAGATGCAGGCCCGTGCGATCTTCGAGGCCGCGATCGACGTCGCGGACAGGACCGGCGACGCGCCGATCCCCGAGGTGATGATCCCGCTGGTCGGCACCAAGCGCGAGCTGGAGCTGATGAAGGCGGTGGTCGACCGCGCCGCGCAGGCTGTGTTCGCCGAGCGCGGCCGCGAAGTCGAATATCTGGTCGGAACGATGATCGAACTACCCCGCGCCGCACTACGCGCGGGTGAGATCGCCGAAGCGGGCGCGTTCTTCTCGTTCGGCACCAACGACCTGACCCAGACCACGCTCGGCGTCAGCCGCGACGACGCCAGCCGCTTCCTCGCCGCCTATGTCGAACAGGGCATCTACGCCAAGGACCCGTTCGTCAGCCTCGACGTCGAGGGCGTCGGCGAGCTGGTCAGCCTTGCGGTCGATCGCGGCCGCGCCACGCGCCCCGACATCAAGCTAGGCATCTGCGGCGAACATGGCGGCGATCCCGCCAGCATCGCCTTCTGCGAAGAGGTCGGCCTGGATTACGTCAGCGCCAGCCCCTACCGCGTCCCGATCGCTCGGCTGGCGGCAGCGCAGGCGGCGCTGAAGCGGCGGGGCTAGCTCCGGCGGTTGCCCCAATCGAACCACCCGCGCCGCTCACCCGGCGCATAGACCGGGCGCGTCACGACGGTCCGGGTCGGCGCCACGGTAGCGGCGGTCACCGGCGCCGCCGCGGCGAGCCGGGCGTGATCCCGCTCGATCTCGCGTGCCCGCGTCTCGGCCGCGGCGACGCGCGTGTCGGCATCCGCTCGTGCGGCGGCGACCCGCGCCTCGTCGTCGCGGCGATAGGTGGCATGAGCGTCGCGCTCGGCGGCGTAGCGCTCGCGCCACTTGCGGCCGCCCGCGTGGCTGGCGAGCCCCAGCAGCCAGCCGGCGACGAACACCAGCGCCAGGATCGCCCATTGGGTGACGGTGAACGGCTGCATCGACAAACCTCCTGTTACGCAGGCTCAACGATCCGGACCGGTCACGTATCCATCAATGGATCAGCGCGTCCTTGATCGAGCAGGCGGCGGGGCCGAGGATGACGATGAACAGCACCGGCAGGATGAACAGGATCAGCGGGATGGTCATGATCGCCGGCAGCCGCGCCGCCTTTTCCTCAGCCCGCATCATCCGCTCGTTGCGGAACTCCGCCGACAGCACGCGCAACGCGCTAGCGAGCGGCGTACCGTATTTCTCGGTCTGGATCATGGTCGTGACCACGCCCTTGACCGCGTCCAGGTTGACGCGGTGCGCCAGGTTCTCGAACGCCTGGCGCCGCTCGGTCAAGAAGCCCAGCTCGATCGCGGTGAGGGTGAACTCGTCGCCCAGCTCCGGATAGGCGCGACCCAGCTCGCGGGCGACGCGGTGGAACGCGGCGTCGACGGTCAGACCGGCCTCGGCGCAGATCACCAGCAGGTCGAGCGCGTCGGGCAGGCCCTTGCGGATCGCGTCCGAGCGTTTTGAGATCTTGTTGTTGAGGAAGATGTCCGGCGCCTTGTAGGCGAGGATGAACACGCCAGCGACCAGCCCATAGCGCTTGAGCGGTCCCCAGGTGGGAAAATAGTCGTGAACGTAGACCAGCCACAGAATGAAGGCGCCGAACACGATGGGCAGCACCAGTCGGCCGAAGATGACCGCGACCGCCCATTCCTTGGACCGGATGCCGGCCTGCAACAGCTTGCGCTGCGCGACCTTGACTTGGCTGTCCTGCAGCACCTTCATCGACGACAGCAGCGTCCGCATGCGGTCGGCGGTGTCGTTGCGCTGGACCAGCTTGGCGCGGCGCTTGGTCGACGCGGTGATGCCCGCCTTCAGCTGCTCGCGGCGATCGTTCAGCGCCTTGACGCGCTTCGCCATCGGATCGCGGACGGTGGTGACGGCATAGAGCGCGACCAGCACCGCGAAGGCGGCGACGCCCGACAGCAGCGTCGCGACCCAGATCACGTCGATACCGAGCAGCGTCGGATGGGGAGGGGTCATCATCTGCCGCGCCTCAGATTTCGAAGTTGACCATCTTGGCCATGATGAAGGCGCCGAGGCTCATCCACACGAGCCCGCCGATGCCGGCGATCATCAGCCGCTGATCGATAAAGAAGTTCTGCATGTATTCGGCGTTGATGAACCAGATCAGCGTGAACACGATGAACGGCAGCGACCCGACGATATAGGCAGACGCCTTCGACTCCGACGACATCGCCTTGATCTTCAGCTTCATTTGGCCGCGCATCCGCAGGACGTTGGCGAGGTTGGCCAGCGTCTCCGCCAGATTGCCGCCGGTCTCGCGCTGGATGGCGATGGTGATGACGAAGAACTGGAACTCGGGCGTGCCGAGCTTGTCGGCGGTATCCTGTAGCGCCGCGTCCATCGAGCGGCCGATCTTCATCCGATCGGACACCGCGCGGAACTCCTCGCCGACCGGGCCGTCGACCTCGGCGCCGACGACCTGCATCGTCTCGGAGATCGGCAGACCCGAGCGCAGGCCGCGCACCAGCAGCTCGATCGCATCGGGGAACTTGGCGGTGAACTTGCCGACCCGCCGACTGATCACCTTGCTCACGAAGAAGTGCGGCAAGCCCAGCCCCATCGCGAGGCCCGCCGGCGCCGCCAGCATCAGCGGCATGCCCTTGAGGCGCAGCAGCAGTGTCAACACGACGAGTAGCCCCGCCGACGCGCCGCCATATTGCCCGACGGTCCAGCTCTTGCCGGTCATCGCCAGCCGCTTCTGCAGCAGCGCGCGATTGGGCAGGATGCGACCGAACGCCAGATCCCAGCTCGTGGCGCGATTGGCGGTGATCCGCCGCATCCGCTCCGCCTGGATCATCGGCATGCTGCCGTGCCGCTCGCGCAGCACGCCCATCCGCCGGGCCTGCGCGCGGGCCGGAGAAGGACCCGCAAAGGCGAGCCACACCAGCAGCACGATCAGCGAGGTGCTGCATGCGAGGAGGATGACAGGCAACATCGGAGGCTACTTCTTCTTGCTCAGGAGTGCCTTCAGGTCGAACTTGCCGAGGAGCGAACCGCCCTTGCCGACGACCTTCTTGCCCTTCTTGTCGTCGGGCGCGGGCGCCGCCTCGTCGGCGGTGGCGAGGAGGAAGTCGGAGAGCGCGACCAGCGGTGCGACGGTCTTGGTGTTCTTGCCGGCTTCCGCGAACGGCTTGCCCAGCTTCGCCGCCTGCGCCGCGAGCTTCTGGTCATAGGGGATCGCATGATCGATCTTGCGCTCGATCGAGCTTTCGAAATCCTTGCGGCCGATCTCCAACTGCCCGCCGGACGCCTGCATCCGGTTGACGACGACCTGCACCACCGTGTTGGGCGCGTTGCTCTTCAGCCACGACAGAATGCGGATCGTGTCGCGCGCCGCCGCCAGCGTCAGGTCGGTGACGACCACCGCCAGCTGCACGTCGCCGACCAGCGACGGATGCTGCACCAGCATGCCGCGCGGCAGGTCGATGACGGTGCATTCGAACGCCGTCCGCATTTCTTCCTGTAGCTGGT
This sequence comes from Sphingomonas sp., assembly GCF_965200135.1. Classification (GTDB taxonomy): domain Bacteria; phylum Pseudomonadota; class Alphaproteobacteria; order Sphingomonadales; family Sphingomonadaceae; genus Sphingomonas. The sequence goes on along the minus strand of NZ_CBDATK010000007.1, from coordinate 397,623 downwards.
AAAAGGCGGCGCCGTCGGTCAGCAGCGGCGAGTTGATCGGCGCCTCGGCCGACAGCACCGCCAGCTTCTCCGACGCCTTGACCATGGCGCGTTCGATGAACAGCCCGTCGATGCGGCTGGGATTCTCGATTGCGTCGGTCAGCCCGCGGCCCGGTTCCAGATCGAGCGCCAGCGCCCCCGTGCCGAAATGAACGTCCAGGTCGAGCAGCGCGGTCGAGCGCCCTTCCTTGGCCGACAGCAGCCAGGCGAGCGAGGTGGCGACCGTCGACGCGCCGACGCCGCCGCGCGTGCCGATCACCGCGATCGAGCAATGCGGCCGTTCGACGCTCGCCTCGGCCAGCTTGGGCGCGTTGATCATCGCCTGCGCCGACGAGAACGCCTCGCGCAGCATATCGGGGTTGAGCGGCTTCAGGAGGTAATCCTGAATGCCGGACGCGACCAGGTCGCGGTACAGCCGGACGTCGTTGACCTGTCCCGACGCGATCACGACCGTGCCGGGTTCGCAAACCTCGGCCAGCCCGTTGATGTCGTTGAGCGGATCGCCAGACTCGGCCAGGTCGACGAACAGCACCTGCGGGCTGGCGGAGACCGACAGGGTCTGGACCGCATTACGCAGGCCGCCCTTGTGGATCTTCTCCACCGACCAGCCGAGTTCCGCGACGACGGGCCGCAGCGACTCCGCGGTGGTGTCGTCGCAGACATAGGCGACGAACGGCTCGCGCGTGCCGGCGCCCGCGGCTTTCCAGGGTGCGTTCATGCTCAGTTACCTCCCGGACTTGCGACCGTGGTGCCGCCGCCGCCGGACGGCGGTGCCTTGCGATAGGCGTCGATCGTCTTCACGGCGCGCCGCGTGTCGTTGGCGCCCGGGCCGGTGCCGTGGACCAGGTCCTCCGGCTGCGCGATCATCGCGGCCAGGCTCGAATTGACGGCGCAACCATAGTTGGACGACGTGTTCTGATTGTAGTCGACACTGGAGTCGCGGCTCCAATCCGGACAACCGGGGACCGTGGCCCGGCTGTGGCTGACGACCACGCGCACCGTTCCCGGCGCGATCGGCGCATTGGTCACGGGATGCTGGTCGGACAGCAGCACGCCGAAGTTGGCGACGCTCTGCGCCACGTCGTCCCGCACGCCGCCGTCGTTCCCAGGATCGTCGATCGAAACCCGGTCGCCATAGCTCAGCCGCAGAGCGGCTAGCCACCCGTTCAGCCGCGCCTGTTCGCCGGCGCCCAGTCGGTTGCCAGCGGTCTGGAGGTCGAGGAGATAGTCCTGGCGGGTAACCACCGGCTGGTGAACCGATTCCACGCCTCGGTTTTCGGTCCCCCCCATGCACCCGCCGAGCAGCAGCGAGGGCGCGACGAAGGACAGGAGCAGCGAACGCTTGAGCATCGGGTGAGTCCTCTGCAGCATCAGTTGGAGAAGCCGGGCACCGGCGTGGCATTGCGCCGGACCGGCGGGGCGCTACGTGCGCCGACCGAGCTCCCGCCCTGCATGGGCATCGGCTCTCGCGGCGCCATCGGCGTCGCCGCGCCGGATGAGGGCGCCATTGTCGGGACCGGTCGGCGCTGACCGCTGACACCCGAGCCGAGTTGGCCCAACAGGATGCGCTGAGCATCGGTGGTAGTCTGCGCGCCGTCGGTCGGCAGCACGATATCGCCGGGATTGTCGACCGGCCGCACGAGATAGGGCGTGATGACGATCATCAGCTCCGTTTCGTTGCGCCGCCATCCATTGGACCGGAACAGCGCGCCGAGGACGGGCACGTCGCCCAGCCCCGGCGTCTTGTCGATCGAGTTCTGGTTGTCGTTCTGAAGCAGTCCCCCGATCACCATGCTCTGGCCGGACCCGAGTTCCAGCGTCGTTTCCGCCCGCCGGGTCGTGATCGCCGGGATCGTGGTGCCGGCGATCTGAACAGCGCCCTGCGCCGACAATTGCGACACCTCGGGCCGGACATGCAAAGCGATGCGACCGTTGGAGAGGACCGTCGCGGTGTAGGCGAGTCCGACACCATAGGATTTATAGTCGACCGAGACAGCGCCCAATCCCTGGCTGACGGGGATCGGGATCTCGCCGCCGGCGAGAAAGGTGCAGGTCTCGCCCGACAGGCAGGTAAGGTTGGGGTTTGCGAGCGTGGTGACCTGGTTGATTGTTTCGCCGAGATCGAGTGCGCCGAGGATGTCCAGCCCCAGCAATCTGGTCAGACCGCCGATGGTGGTGCGCTGGGTGCCCGGTGTGATCGTGGTGCCGGGGCGCTGAACGATCAGACCGGTGATGGGGTCGCGCGTGAACCCCTGGACGGCTTGGCCGACACCCAGCGGCAGGTTGGGGTCCGTCGTGTAGGTGCTCGCGGGCGACCGACCGCTGCCGATTCCGAACTTGAAGCCTCCCGACCCGTCGATCGTCGTCAGGTTCGCGCCGACGTTCTTGACGAAGCTGCGGCTCACTTCCGCGATCCGGACCTGCAGGTTGACCTGCAACGGCGTCGCGGTCTTCAGTCGGCTGACGACGGTGATCGGCAGGGCGGTGGTGCTCGCCGGGTCCGCGCCCGGATTAAGCATGGAGGTCACCAGGCGCTGGGCCTCCGCGGCATCTTCCGGCGTGCCGACGGTGCCGACCAGCACCGCGATGCGGCCGGCGGTGACGACGCGGATGTTCGCTTCGGGCATCGCCAGCTTCAGCATCGCGTCGACCGAGTTGATGTTCGGGCTGACGCGGACGCTGGTGGCGTAGATCACGGCGCCGTTGGCGCTGGTCGCGAAGATCGTCGTCTCGCCCAGCCCCTTGCCGAACAGATTGATCTGGCGGGAATTGGTGATGTAGACGTCGGCGGCGTCGGGGTTGGATACCCAGATGTCAGCGACGGGCGAGGGGAGCGTGATGAGCTCGCCCTGGCCGACCGAGAGCAGCACCTCGGTGGTGGGCCGCTGCACGCCGGGGGGCTGCTGCGCCAGGTGACGGCTGACCGAGGGCCGGCTGGCGGGCCGAGCCTTGCGCGGGGCACCGGCGGAGGCCGCCGGGCCGGCGATCAGCGCCACCGCCGCAGAGGCGACGAGCAGGCGGTGGATGGAACGAGGCTTGAGCATCTTAGCGAGACCCCCCGACCGGAACGGCCGTCATGGAATTGCCGCGTGCGACCCGCACGATGGGACCGGTGGGCGCAGGACCCCCACCCGGGAAGCTGGAGCCCGTGCCGGGCGTCGGCGCACCGGCCGGGGCACCGCTGGGTGCGACCGGCGTCTTGCCGGGCACGGTGCGGCGCTGGTAGCGGGACACGTCGGCACCGGTGGCGAAGCTGGGGTTGCCGCTGGCGGGCTGCGTCGCGAGCTGGACCATCATGGCGTGCTCGGCCTTGGGATCGGCGCCATCGGGCACATGGATCGAGCCGGACGCGATCGCCTGTTCCAATTCGGTCGAATTGTCGGCCAGCGAGCGCAGCGACAGCGACAGCGACCCCAGCGTCTGGGCGACGGCGATCTGCTCCGCGATCTTAGGCGTCGCCTCGACGGTGACGGAGGTGAAGGTCTTGACCACTGTCTTGCCGTCCTCGCCGACGACGTTGTCGGTCCGCTGGTCGGTGGCGAGCACGCGCATGTTCCGCACGATCGTCTCGGATACCTTGAGCGGCGGACCATCGCCGCCGCCCGGCACCGCCTGGGTCAGGACGAGATCGATCCGGTCGCCCGGAAAGACGAAGCCGGCGACGGCCGCCTGTGCCTGCACCGGCACGGTGACCGCGCGCATGCCCGGTCCGAGTGCGGCGGCGAGGAAGCCTCGGTCGCCCGGCTTGACCAGCGCACCCTGTGTCAGCGGTTGGCCGGCGGTGATCGCGGTGCGGACCACCGTGCCTTGCAGCGCCTGGATGTTGGTGCCGGTCCGCAGGAAATAGGCGTTATCGACCAGTTCCTTGGGCCATGGCTTGAACGCCAGCGCCGTGGCGTCGATGATCGTGCCGACCGGCAGCGCCTTGGTGGCGACGAGCACTTCCGGTCCGTCGACGGGCGCGGCGACGGGCATACCCATCGCGACGGCCTGCGGCGAGCCGCTGCCCATCAGCAGCGTGCGGGCGAAGAAAGCGGTCAGCGCGGCGACGATCAATGCGCCGACCAGCAATACGACCTTGCGACTATCCATGCTTCACTCGCGCCTTTCCGGGGATGGCATCGGTTGATGTGCGGTTAAGCATCACGCCAAATGGTTAAGGATCGGTTCGCGCAGGCTGAGCAGCCCGGCAAAGGCGATCGCGACGCCGTAGGGGATCTCCAGCGCGCCGGTCTTTCGGCGTAGCCGCCGCTCGATCATCATCACGACCGTCACCGCACCGCCGGCGATCGACATCACCAGCAGCAGCGTCACCAGCGGTCCGATCGGCAGCCACAGCGCCAGTGCGCCGATCAGCTTGACGTCGCCGCCGCCCATCTGGCCGAGCGCGAACGCGCCGACGAACAGCAGGAACACGACGCCCGCGAGCAACAGCTGCAACGGCACGTCGGGCCAGGGCGCATAGCCCTGTGCCCACCACCAGGCGGGCGCGAGCGCCGCGACCGCGAGGTTCGTCCAGTTGCTGATGGTCCGTCGATGCGCGTCCTCGATGCCCGCCGCCAGCAGCAGCAGCACCAGCGTGCCGAGCAGCACGAGCGGCAAGACGGTATTCCCCATCAGGCTGGGTCTAGACGTGCACCCTTGCGAAAACGTAACCGGCGCGGGCACCATGACCCACGTCGCGCCCCTCCCGACCGAACTGCCCGCCGGCACGCGGCTGTCGCGCTGGCACGCGGGGGACGGGTGGGATCACCGCCGCTTCGATTCGGGCGACGGTCGGCGAGGGCGCGTTCTGATCCTGGGCGGGCGTGCCGACGTGATCGAGAAATATGCTGATGTGGTCGGGCACCTCAACGCGCGTGGCTGGGGCGTGACGTCGTTCGAGTGGCGCGGGCAGGGTGGCTCGGGGCGGCTGGTCGCGGGCGATGTCGGTCATGTCGAACGGTTCGATGGGTGGGAGGACGATCTCGCCGCGTTCTGGACGATGTGGCGCGATGAAGGTGCGGGGCCGCTGGTGATCCTGGCGCATTCGATGGGCGCACACATCGTACTGCGCGCACTGGCGGCCGGGCGGATTTCGCCGGACGCGGTCGTGCTGAATGCGCCGATGGTGCAGGTCCGTTCGCCGCTGGGGCAGGTGGTCGGCGGCCGGGTGGCGCGGTGGATGTGTGCGACGGGCGCGGCGAAGCGGGCGGCGTGGCGGCTGTCGGACGAGCCGGCGGCGGTCAACCGCCGGCTGCGTCGGTTGACGGTGGACAGCAGTCGCGGGCAGGACGTGCGCTGGTGGGAGGCGGACGCCAGCCTGCGGCTGGGTGCGCCGAGCTGGGGATGGCTCGCCGAGGCGTTCCGATCGGGCGCGGCGTTGCGCGCCGACCCCCGGCTGGACGCGGTGCCGGTGCCGGTGCTGTTCCTGGTGCCCGAACACGACCGGCTGGTCGATGCGCGCGCGGCGCTGGCGGTGGCCGCGCGGATGCCGGCGGCGGAGGTGGTCCGCTTCGGCGCGGAGGCGGGGCATGAGGTGCTGCGCGAAGGACTGGCGGTGCGCGAACGGGCGTTCGACGCGATCGACCGCTTTCTCGATCGAAAGGCTTTAGGGTGAGCAGGTACGATTTCGCCATCGTCGGCGCGGGCATCGTCGGCGCGACGCTCGCCGCCGAGGTCGCGCCGCATGCGTCGGTGCTGTTGCTGGAGGCGGAGGACCAGCCGGGGTATCATTCGACTGGGCGCTCGGCGGCGTTCTGGTCGGAGACATATGGCGGACCGGGCATCCAGCCGCTGACGGCGGCGTCGACCGAGGCGTTCCGGGCGGGCGGGTTCCTGCAACCGCTCGGTTCCCTCCATATCGGGCGCGCTGAGGACGAAGGCGCGATCGATGCGTTCATCGCAGCGTTCGCGGACACGTCGGTGGTGCTGGAGCGGGTCGATCCCGCGCGCTTCGTGCCAGGGCTGCGGCCCGATTGGGTGCATGGCGTGTTCGAGCCGAGCTGTGCCTACATCGATGTTGGTGGGCTGCACGCGGCGGCGCTGAAGGCGGCGAAGCAGGCGGGTGCGGTGCTGGCCACGCGGGCGGGGCTGGAGCGGGCCGAGCGGCGCGGCGACGGCTGGCGACTGACGACCGGCGCGGGCGAGTTCACGGCGGGCGTGCTGGTGAACGCGGCGGGCGCGTGGGCCGATCCGGTGGCGACGCTGGCGGGCGTGGCGCCGCTCGGTATCCAGCCCTATCGCCGCACGGTCGTGCAGCTCCGCACCGAACCCGCTCCGCCGGAAGGGATGCCGCACATCGCCGACATCGCCGGACGCTTCTATTTCAAGCCCGAAGCCGGCGGCCGGCTATGGCTGTCGCCGCACGACGAGACGCCGGTGGACCCGCACGACACGGCGCCCGAAGAGCTGGACGTCGCGATCGCGATCGATCGGTTCGAGGGCGTGGTCGACTGGCGCGTCGCGGCGCTGGAGCGGCGCTGGGCGGGGCTGCGCTCGTTCGCGCCGGACCGGCTGCCGGTCTATGGCTACGACCCGGACGTGCCCTCGTTTTTCTGGGCGGCGGGGCAGGGCGGCTTCGGCATCCAGACCGCACCGGCCGCGGCGCAGCTGGCGGCGGCGCTGTTGCTGGGACGCGGCGAGATGCCGGCGGGAGTCGAGGCTGCACGCTATGCGCCAAAGCGATTTAGTGGTAACCCAAGTTAATCCAAGAGGAGAGGCGATCATGGCGCACAAGTTCACGATCAAGAAGAACAAGGCCGGCGAGTACGTCGCCCGCTTCGTCTACAACAGCGAGACGATCTTCTGGACGGAAGGCTATTCGTCCAAGGCGAGCGCCCGCAACGCGATCGCCTCCGTGCTCAATAACGGGCCGGGCGCGGCCATCGACGAAACCGACGAATAACCCAACCGCGGCCGACGCGACGCAGATGCGCGGCCGACGTCAGACGGCCCCGAACCCCAGGTCGGCAGGTCCGAAGGCGTGGGGTAAGAGGGCCGAAAGGCGATGTTCGGCCAAGGCGTCGCCGGTCAGGCCGGCGCAATAGATCGGCAGGTCCCGCCCGCCGAGCTGCGCCGCTTCATTGAGTACCTGACGGCACCGCCCGCACGGGCTGACGGGGGTCTCGCCACCCCCGTCCATCGGCCCGCCGACTACGCCGATCGCGACCACGTCGGCGAGGCGACCCTGAGATGCGGTCGTGGCGATCGCCACCGTCTCGGCGCAGAGCGACAGGCCGTAGCTGGCGTTCTCGACATTGGCGCCGGTGACGACGCTGCCGTCGGTCAGCAGCACCGCCGCGCCGACGGCGAAGCGCGAATACGGTGCGTGGGCGTGACGCGCGGCGGCACGGGCGGCGGCGATCAGTTCCTCCGGTGTCACGGCGCCACCACGTCCCAGTTCACCGCACCCTCCACGCCGTCGATCCTTCGCATGTCGCTCGCCCGCCACAGCCGCCAGGGCCGCGCCGCATAGCCGGGGCGGAAGAAATTGCCCTGGAGCCATAGCGGCCGGACGAGCGCGGTCGAGAAGCCGTAGCGACGCTCGACGGCACGCGACAGGCGCAGCAGCACGGGCTTGCCGGTATGCGTCTCCACCCGCGTCACGAACGTGCGGAGCGCGTTCGTCGCGGCCGGGCCGGGCGCGGGCGGATCGCAGCCGTCGCGATCGTCGATATCGACGGTGGCGGGGAGTGCATCGGCGGTACGCGGCACGACCGCGTTGAAGGCGTCCGCCTGCGCCGCGCCGTCCTCGCACAGTGAATAGAGGTGGACCGCGCCGCGCCGCAGTCCCGCGTCGGGCAAAGCCTGCCAGTTCGCCTCGAAACCGGGGTCGCGCCCACGCGCGCCGCTGGTGGCGACGAGATAGGCGAAGTCGGCGCCGGCGGCGCGGACGCTGCCCCACTCGACGGCGGGTGGCTGCTCGCCGAGGTCGATGCCCTGCAGGGGGTAGGTAGCGGGCGAGGGACGCCAGTGGACCGCCGCCGCATGGCCGCCGATCGCCAGCCCGACCGCGAGCACGGCCCCGACCGCGAGCCGCCAGTCAGCCACGGATGTGGAGCACGCAGATCAGCGTGAACAACCGACGCGCGGTGTCGAAGTCGACCTCGATCTTGCCCGCCAGCCGCTCCTGGAGCAGCTCCGCCGCCTCGTTGTGGATCGCGCGTCGGGCCATGTCGACCGTCTCGATCTGTTGCGGCGTGGAGGCGCGGATCGCCTGGTAATAGCTGTCGCAGATCGCGAAATAATCGCGGATCGGCCGGCGGAAGCGGCCCATGGCGAGGATCAGCACCTCCAGCGGGGTGTCGTCCGCGCGCTTGATCTGGACCGCCAGGCGGCCTTCCTCCACCGACAGCGCGATCCGGTAGGGCCCGGCATAGCCGTCGGGATGCTCGCGTTGCGGCGCGAAGCTGTTGCCCTCGATCAGGTCGAAGATCGCTATCCGCCGCTCCTGTTCGACATCGGCCGAGCGCCACAGGATGGTGCGGTCGTCCAGCTGGACGTCGATGATGCGCGGGTCGGGCACCGTCTTGCGATAAAGCGCTTCCATGCTCCCGTCACCCCGGCCTTGAGCCGGGGTCCCGCTGCCCGGCAAGAGCGCAAGAAGAAGCGGGATCCCGGCTCAAGGCCGGGATGACGGGAAGATATCCACGGGTTACTCGTTTGAGCGGATCGGCTCAGCAGGTAAGAACAGGCCCATGGCCACGCTCGCATTCCCCACCCCCGCGCCGCAGCCCGAGCCGCAGCTGCTGCCGCGCAACGTCGAGGCGGAGGCGGCGATGCTGGGCGCGATGATGATCGACAACCGGCTGGCCGACGACCTGCTCGACCGGCTTGACCCGGCGCATTTCTACGAGCCGCTGCACGGCCGGGTGTTCGCCGCGATCCGCACGCTGCGGTCGAACGACATGCTGGCGACCCCCGTCACGCTGCGTCCGATGTTCGAGGCGGACCAGGGGATGAAAGAGCTGGGCGGGCCGGCCTATCTGGCGGGGCTGACCGGATCGGGCGCCGGGCTGATCGGTGCGCGCCAGTTCGCGACGCAGATCTACGATCTCGCGATGCTGCGCGCACTGGTGACCGTCGGCCGGACGCTGGTCGACCGGGCGATCGACACCAGCGAAGAGGTCAACCCGCGCGCGCAGATCGAGCTGGCCGAGGAGGAGCTGTACAAGGTCGCCGGCGACGGTGGCGCCGAGTCCAGCGTCAAGACCTTCGCGCAGGCGACGACGATGGCGGTCAAGATGGCCGAGCGCGCGTTGCAGTCGGGCGGCAACCTGTCGGGCGTCACCACCGGGCTCGATTCGCTGAACGGCAAGATCGGCGGCATGCATCATTCCGATCTGATGATCCTCGCCGGGCGACCGGGCATGGGCAAGACCTCGCTCGCCACCAACATCGCGTTCAACGCGGCGCAGCGCTGGATGCGCGACATGCGCGACGGCATCGCGCCCGCCGACTCGGTGGGCGCGAAAGTCGCGTTCTTCTCGTTAGAAATGAGCGCCGATCAGCTGGCGACGCGCATCCTGTCCGAACAGTCGGGGATCAGCTCCGAGGCGCTGCGGATGGGCAAGATCAGCAAAGCGGACTTCAGCCGCCTGGCGACCGCGGCGGCGGAGCTGGAGAACCTGCCGCTGTTCATCGACGACACCGGCGGGCTGTCGATCTCCGCGCTGCATACCCGCGTGCGGCGACTACAACGGCGGCACAACAACGAGATCGGGCTGGTGGTGGTCGACTATCTCCAGCTGCTGACTGGCTCGGGCAAGCAGTCGGACGGCAACCGCGTGCAGGAGATTTCCGAAATCTCGCGCGGGCTGAAGACGCTGGCCAAGGACCTGAACGTACCGGTGCTGGCGCTGTCGCAGCTGTCGCGCGCGGTCGAGCAGCGCGAGGACAAGCGGCCGATGCTGTCGGACCTGCGCGAATCGGGCTCGATCGAGCAGGACGCGGATATGGTCTGGTTCGTCTATCGCGAGGACTATTACGTCGCGGCCAAGGAGCCGAAGCGGCCGAGCGAGGGTGACGATTCACGTACCTTCGACGATCACGCGAAATGGGCGGCGGATATGGAGCGGGTCTATGGTCTGGCCGAGCTGATCGTCGCCAAGCAACGCCATGGCGCGACGGGCAAGGTGACGATGAAGTTCGATCCGACGGTGACGAAGTTCAGCGATTACGCGGGCTATTAGCGCTGCCGTTCGGCGACGGTTCAGGTCAGGGCGCTCAGCCTTGCACCTCGTTCTGGAGGACTCATGCCGAGATTGATCTTGCTGGTGGCGGTGTGGCCGGGCGTGGTGGCCGCACAGATCGCAGGTCCGCCGAATATCCCGCAAGGCCGGGCGCCTCAGAGCTACCGGATCGAGGTCGATCGCGGACCGTCGGATATCCGTGAGCGCATTCGAGACGGGCGCCGTTCGGGACAGCTCAGCCGGACCGATGCTCGGCAAGCGCGGCGCGAGGCGGGGCAGATCGACACGCTAAGCGAGCGGTATGGTGCGGGCGGTCTGTCCGATGCCGAGGCACGCGAGTTGCAGACTCGTGCTCTGGTCCTACAGGACCAGGTGGATAGTCGGCGAACGCAGGGATTCGGGCAGGGCAGCACGCGTCGGCGCGGACGATAGGCTTTCGCCTACCACCTCTCGCCGAGAACGCGGCGATGGTCGACCCTGAAGGCAAGGTGGCTGTCGGCGTCGCCGCCGCCTCGATGGTGGCACCGCCGGGAGTAACGAACGATGGGCACCGCACCCACGGCCATTGCGGTCAGCACCGGCGCCGCCGTCACCATCGGTGCAGCCGCAGCGCTGACATTCTCCACAGCGTCCAGTGCCCCGGCGGCGATCACAAATTCTCGACGCAATCTATGTATCGCGGGCGAGCAGCCGCTGTTCGCCTGCCCGATCGGACGCAAGCTGGTGTCGGTGTGCGGCGACGGCCGGGGGGCCACCTATAGGTTCGGCGTGCCGGGCCGGGTCGAGCTATCGTCCAACCGGCTGACCACCGCCCACGCGATGTATTCCGGTGGCGGCGAGCGGCAGGTCTCGTTCGCCAACAACGGCTTTTCCTATATCGTGTTCGACCGGGCGGTTCGGCAGATGTCGGGCGGCGAGTTGGGTGGAACCGGGTTCAGCGCGGGACTGCTCGTGCGCAGGGGCGAACGAACGGTGTCGGAGGCGCGCTGCTTGGGCGATGCCACCATGAGTTCGGACGTGGAGAAGTTGCTGCCGGCGGGCCCGCTCGTCTACCACAATTAAGGGGCAGCGCCGGTTAGTGTGGTCGGTAGGCGATCGTCGCCGCGCCGCTCGCGCGGACGGGCAAGAACAGGCCTTGGCCAGTGACCGCCAGCGTGCCGGTCTCCACCTGCGTCACGCGCGCCGACAACAGGAATGCGCCCTCCTGACGTGACGCGATCGCGTCCTTCGCCTTGCCCAGCACGCGGGTGTAGTCGGGGGCGAAATCGTGGCGCAGGCCCTGCGCGATCGAGTCGCGCACGCTGCCGTCGCCGAAATATTGGATCAGCAGGTTGGCGATGCCGTTGTCGGTATCCGCCGCGAGCTGCACGTCGCGGGCCTCGATCAGCTGCGAATTGGGGCGATTGAACGGCAACGCGGTCAGCCAGACCCGACCGGTGGTGTTGAGCGACGAGTGATCGCGCGACGTCACCTTGGCCTCGACGCCGACCGCGAGCCGACCGTTCTGCGTCGCGTAGATGGTGACTGCCCCGATCTGTGCGTCGACCAGTCCGACGCCGGACAGGTTGATGCCCCTAGTCGCGCGCTTGAGCAGGGCGCGGCGCACGACGGGTTCGAGCTGGTGGAAGTCGGCGAGGACGGGGACGAAGAAGCGCAGGCCGCGCTCAGGCGGGATCGGTGACGGCGGTGGCAGCGCCGTCGCTGGCGGATCGGCTGGGCGCGGCCCGACGAAAGTCTCGGTCAGTGCCTCCGCCGCCAGCGTCAGCTGGAGCGTGCGACCCTGGACGCGGTAGCCGCCGAAGCCGAGCCGGCGCGGCGTCACCCGCATCCAGGCGGGCGGGTTGTCACGATTGAGGCTGAGCACCGTGAAGCCCTGCCGCCACACCGCCGCCAGCCGGTCGCGCAGCCGCAGCGTCGCCAGCTTGCTCGGCAACGTCCGTTCCAGCTGCGCGACGATCGGCTGGAGGCGCTGATCGGCCTTGTCGGTGAACTTGATCCGTTGGCCGAGGAAATCGATGCCGGGTTCCTGCCGCCAGTCGTAATCGATCGTGACGCGCGCCGTCGGTTGCCAGTTGCCGGTGATCGAGAGCCGTGCGTTGGCGTGGACGATCGCCGCGCCGGTCGCGGTCTTCGACGCTAGGCCACCGACCTTGTCGGCCTTGATCGTCGCGGTGACCGGGATGGTGATGAGCAGCCGGTCGCCACGCCCGGACAGCCGCAGCCGCCCGCGCGTGACCTGGCCGACCACCTGACAGCCCAGCGTCGGCAGCACCTTCACCCTGGCGATGCCGAGGTTGATCCGCTGCGCGGGCACGCAGCGATCTATGTGCTGGTTGATCGCCCACAGCCGGCGCGGGATCTCGCGATCGAGCGCCGCCTCCAGCTCACCCAACGGGGCGGCGAGCGGCACCACCAGCGTGGAGCTTTCGGCGGGTAGGTCGGCGGGGCTGTCGACGCGCGGCGGCGCAGGCACGACGACCGCTCGGTTACAACCGGCGAGAAGCAGGGCGAGCAGCAGAGCGCGGCGCATCGTCTGCCTGATACACGTCCGATCAGCCGCCGTAACGCAGTTTCCACACCGGCACGGCATCGTCGGCGGCCGTTTGATAATGCTCTTGGTAGCGGCCGAGCGCACGTTCCAGCGTCGCGGAGTCGATCGGTGCCTCGGGCGCGAAACTGTCGAACCCGCAGCGGCGCATGAAGGGCAGCTGGTCGACCAGCACGTCGCCGGCCGCGCGCAGCTCACCGGTATAGCCCGCCTCGCGCAGGATGCGCCCGGCGGAATAGCCGCGCCCGTCGCGGAAGCTGGGGAAGCTGACCTCCACCAGCGCGAGTTGCTCCAGATGCGGGACCAGCGCGCGGGCATCGTCGCCGGCCTCCAGCCGGACCGCGTTGGCGTTGGTCTGGCCGTCGAGGAAAGCGTCCAGCGTGACGGCGGGCTCCTGATGCTCGACGTCGTCGCGGAAGCGGAGCGGTGCGTCGCCGCCGCCGGACTGGGTCATCGTGCTGCGATCGGGATCGGTCATGCGGGCTCAGCCATAGATCGCCGCCTTGAACGGCTCCATGCCGACGCGGCGGTAGGTGTCGAGGAAGCGCTCGCCCTCGCTGCGCTCGACGAGATAGCGGTCGGTGACGCGCTCGATCGCGTCGACGATACCATCCTCGTCGAAGCCGGGGCCGGTGATCTTGCCGAGCGAGACGTCTTCCGCGCCCGAGCCGCCGAGCAGCAGCTGGTAGTTCTCCGTCCCCTTCCGGTCGACGCCGAGGATGCCGATGTGGCCGGCATGGTGGTGACCGCAGGCGTTGATGCAGCCGCTGATCTTGAGCTTCAGTTCGCCCAGATCGCGCTGCCGCTCGGGCGAGGCGAAGCGGGTCGCGATCTTCTGCGCGATCGGGATCGAGCGGGCGTTCGCCAGTGAGCAGTAATCGAGGCCGGGGCAGGCGATGATGTCGGTGATGAGGTCGAGGTTCGCTTCGGCCAGCTCGGCGTCGCGCAGCGCCGACCACACCGCATGAAGGTCGGCGGCGCGGACGTGCGGCAGGACGATGTTCTGTGCGTGCGTGACGCGCAGCTCGTCGAAGCTGTAGCGCTCGGCGAGGTCGGCCATCAGGTCGATCTGATCCGCCGAAGCGTCACCGGGAATACCGCCGATGGGTTTAAGGCTGATGTTGACGATCGCGTAGCCCGGCTGTTGATGCGCGATCGTGTTCTGGTCGAGCCAGACCGCGAAGTCGGGGTCGGAACGGTCCGGCGTGGCGGGCGCGGCGGTGTCGAAGGCAGGCGCGCCGAACATGGCGGTGATCCGCGCCAGCTCGGCGGCGGGCGGGTCGATGCCGAGCTGCTTGACGGCGGCGAACTCGTCTTCGACCTGACGGCGGTATTCCTCCGCGCCGAGCTCGTGGATTAGGATCTTGATCCGCGCCTTGTAGATGTTGTCGCGGCGACCGTAGCGATTGTAGACGCGCAGGCACGCCTCCAGATAGCTCATCAGGTCGTCGGCGGTGACGAAATCCCTGATCTCCGGCGCGATCATCGGGGTGCGGCCCATGCCGCCGCCGACGAAGACGCGCGCGCCGAGCACACCTTCGCGCTTTACCAGTTGCAGCCCGATATCGTGGAGCCGCATCGCCGCGCGATCTTCGTCGGACGCGATCACCGCGATCTTGAACTTGCGCGGCAGGTAGCTGAACTCGGGATGGAAGGTCGACCATTGCCGGATCAGCTCCGCCCACGGGCGCGGATCGGCGACCTCGTCGGCGGAGGCGCCGGCGAACTGGTCGGACGAGATGTTGCGGATGCAGTTGCCGCTGGTCTGGATGGCATGCATCTCGACCGTCGCCAGGTCGGCGAGGATGTCGGGCGCGTCCTCCAGCTTGATCCAATTGTACTGGATATTCTGGCGCGTCGTGAAATGCCCGTAGCCGCGATCGTACTTCCGCGCGATGTGGCCGAGCATCCGCATCTGCCGAGAATCCAGCGTGCCATAAGGCACCGCGACGCGCAGCATGTAGGCGTGGAGCTGGAGATAGAGGCCGTTCATCAGCCGGAGCGGCTTGAACTGGTCCTCGGTCAGCTGTCCGGCAAGGCGACGCGCCACCTGATCGCGGAACTCGTCGACGCGGGCGTCGACGATCGACTGGTCGTATTCGTCGTATCTGTACATCAGATCACCCAGCTTCCGGCGGTGGGATCGCTCGGCTTGAGCGTCAGGTCGAGGCGCACGGTGGGGCCGAGCGCGCGGATGCGGTCCTTGATGTGCGCCGGACGGGGGCCGTCCGGGGTTCCGGTCGCGTCGATCACGTACGGCCCGGTGACGCGGCGCGCACCCTCCTCGGCCTGGGCGATCGGGTCGCCCTCGGCGCCGACGTCACCGGCGTCCTCGACATGGCGCGACCAGCCCGTACCGGTCCACCAGATCACGTCGCCGCTGGGCAGGTCGTTGCCGGTCAGGAGTTTCATACCGCCACCGCCTCCGCCGCGCGTGCCCAGCGGGCGAGCTTGTCCTGTGCGTCCGACAGCTCGACGACCTCGCCGACGACGATCACCGCCGGGCTGCACACCGCCTCGCGCTCGACCATCGGGCCGAGATCGGCGAGCAGCGTTCGAAGCGCGCGCGAGCCGGGGCAGGTGCCGCGTTCCAGCACCGCCACGGGCATGTCGGGGGCGACCCCGTCGGCCATCAGCTTGTCGGCGATCGCCGATGCGGTCGCGACGCCCATGTAGATGACGAGCGTGCGGCCCTGACCGGCGAGACCGGACCAGTCCTGTTCGCTCAATCCCTTGCACTGGCCGGCGACGAACGAGACGGCGGAGCTGTGATCGCGATGCGTGAGCGGCAGCATCGCCTCCGCCGCCGCCCCGAGCGCGGCGGAGATGCCGGGCACGACCTCCACCGGCAGGCCGGCGGCGCGCACCGCCTCCACCTCCTCGCCGCCGCGTCCGAAGATGAACGGGTCGCCGCCCTTCAGCCGCACCACGATCGCGCCCGTCTTCACATGCGCGACGATCAGCGCGTTGATCGCCTCCTGGGGCAGCGTGTGGCGCGCGCGCTGCTTGGCGACCGAGATGCGCTGCGCCTCCGGACGGGCGAGGTCGAGCACGCGCGGATCGATCAGCCCGTCGTGGACGACGATATCGGCGCTCGCCAGCGCCTTCACCGCGCGCACCGTCAGCAGTTCCGGGTCGCCCGGACCCGCGCCGACCAGGACGACGCGCCCGCGCGCGGTGGGATCGAGAAGGCTGACCATGTGGGTAGCGATGCGCGCCCTATCGCCTCGGCGCAACAACAGCCGTGCTTCGCGACGCGGTAGAGGAAATTGTGATCAGCTCACCACGGCCGTGAACCGCCTGCCTGTCCGCAAGGCGCGGGCGATGCCCAGTCGACGCTGAAGCCGTGTGCGTACCGGCCCATTGTGGGGAACGCCCATGTCCATGACGCGACCGCGATCGTTCAAGTAGCGGAACCACTCCTGCTCTCCGCCGCAATCATTCGCGTAGCCGGGGTCAACGGCACAGGCATAGCCAAGCACGACGTAACTTGCTCCGGTCACGCCCTTCACGCAGCCCCAGTTGGCCAGAAAACGATTTCGGACCTGGCGCTCCTCTACATCCACGATGCGCGTGGGTTCCAGGGGAACACTCCTGCGTGTCTTGGCGACGGTGACGCTGAGCGACTGCGTCGCGGGCGCGAGCGGTGCCTGGTCGCCAGCCCAACGCCGACTTTCCGCGATGAACGTCCCCGCGCCGCACGCCAGCGTGGCAGTCTGAGGCGCGCGGAGGTTCGCATCCGCCATCGCCAGCAGGATCAATGCGATCATGTCTTGAGTGTACCCCCGTAACGGACGAACGCCGCCTCGGCGATCGCCATGGTCATCCGGCTCTGCGACCCACCCGGTAGCGAGACCCACTCCCGCACCAGCTTGCCGCAGGCTCCCCTTACGTCTCCGGCGCAAACGAAGTCACGCGCGCCGCGCGTGCCGATCTTCCAAAAAGCGAAGCGGTCCTGCGACGCAGGCGTGAAATCGGTCATGATGCCGCGGCTATGCGCGTCATTGTAGGTGGCGATGAGGATCTGGTACGCACCCGCGGCCGTTGATGTCTTTCCCCATCGTGTCTGAGGACTGTTTGGGTGTGTTTGGTACCCCACGAACCTCTTGCCGCCATAGAGCGAGTCGTACCAATTGTCGCTCTCTACCGGGTAATGCTCCGCATAGCGGATCAGTTTCAAGAACGCCTTCACGTTCGGATCGTCGACACCACAAGTCATGGTCGCGCCCTCCCTTTCCGCCGCAACGCGCGACTGGGTCGGGAGTTCACGCGTCGCGCAGCCCGATGCCGATGCTGGCGCGCGCCGCGTCCGCCTCGTTGCTGACGACCGGATAGGCGCAATAGTCGGCGGCGTAATAAGCGGACGGGCGGTGATTGCCCGACCAGCCGACGCCGCCGAACGGCGCGTTGGAGGGCGCACCGTTGGTCGGGCGGTTCCAGTTGACCACACCCGCACGAACCCCGGACCAGAAGCGGTCGAACAGCGACGGCGTCTGGCTGATGAGCGACGCGGCGAGGCCGTAGCGGGTGCGATTCGCCTCCGCGATCGCCTCGTCGAACTCGTGAGCGCGGACGACTTGCAAGATGGGGCCGAACAGCTCGATGTCCGGCCGTTCCGCGACCTCGGTCACGTCGATCAGCGCGGGCGACAGGAACGGCTGGTCGGGATCGGTGCGCTCCAGGTGACGGATCGGGCGGCCGCCGCGGGTCAGCAGGGCGACGAACGCCTCCTGCAACTGGTCGGCGGCGGCATTGTCGATCACCGGGCCCATGAACGGGAACGGGCTGTCGTGCGGCGCGCCGACGATCAGCCGACCGGCGAGCGCGGTGAGTTCGGCCATCAGCCCGTCGTACAGGGAGTCCTGGACGATCAATCGCCGCGCGGCGGTGCAGCGCTGGCCGGCGGAGAGGAACGCCGATTGTGCGACGATCGTCGCGGCAGTCGAAACGTCGGGTGTGTCCCAGACGACGATCGGGTTGTTGCCGCCCATCTCCAGCGCCAGGATCTTTTCGGGTGTGCCCGCGAACTGGCGGTTGAGCGCGAGCCCGGTACGCGCCGAGCCGGTGAAGAGCAACCCGTCGATGCCTGCGTGTCCCGCCAGCGCCTTACCCGTTGCCGGTCCACCCGTCACCAGCCGGATACAGGCCTCGGGCACCCCGCCGGCACGGTAGCAGTCGACCAGGAACGCACCGGTGGCGGGCGTCTTCTCCGATGGCTTGAAGATCACCGCATTGCCCGCGATCAACGCGGGCACGATGTGACCGTTGGGGAGGTGCGCGGGAAAATTATACGGCCCCAGCACCGCCAATACGCCGTGCGGCTTGTGCCGGACGGCGACACGGGCGCCCATCGGCGAGTCGTGGCGACGTTGGGCGCTTCGCTCGGCGTAGGCGGTGACGGATATGTCGACCTTGCCGATGACGGACTCGACCTCGGTCTTGGCTTCCCACAACGGCTTGCCGGTCTCGCGCGCGATCAGGTCGGCGAAGTCGTCGGCGCGGGCGCGGACGATGTTGGCGAAGCGGCGCAGCGTCTCGATGCGGAAGGCGAGCGGTCGCGAGGCCCAGGTCGCCCAGCCGGCGCGTGCGGCGGCGACCTCCGCGTCGACGTCGGACTCCTCGCCCTCCCAGAGCAGCGCCCCGGTGGCGGGTTCGTGGGATTGGAGGAGCGGCATGGCGGACCTATCGCTTGACAAGTGTTACAGGGCAAGCGGCTCGGTCATCGTAGCGCGTCTCCCATCGCCCTGATCGCCGCGACCTTGGCGTGGAGGGCGGACCAGTCGTCATCCGCCGCGATCCGCGACCAGATCGCTTCGACTTCGTCGATCAACATCGCGCAGGGTTCGCCGAGCCAATAGGCGTCGTCGCGAGGCTTGCGCGATGCATAACCGTCGAGCGCGGCGCGTAGGTCCGCCCATTCGTCACCGTAGTGTGCGGGCAGCGTGCCGCCGAATGCGTCGAAGAAGAAGCGGTCGAGCGGAGCCGCCGTCGTCCGCAAGGTGCGTTCGACGGCGCGGGCGAGTTCGCGGTCGCTCGCCTCGTCGCGCGCCGTCACGCCGAGCCGCCACAGGATCGCCTCGGTCAGCGCCGCCTGGAACGCGGGACCGAAGCCGTCGAGTGCCGCGATCAGCGGCTCGCTGTCGACCAGCAGGCGGAGCGACGCCGCGAGCTGCGACACGTCCCAGCCGATCGCTTCCGGCTGGCGGCCAAAGGCGTACAGGCCCTGCTGGTCGAAATAGGCGGCGGTAAAGCCTGGGTCCCAGGTCGGCGCGAACCGCCACGGGCCATAGTCGAAGCTTTCGCCCGTCACGTTGATGTTGTCGGAATTGAGCACGCCATGCACGAACCCCGCCGCCATGTAGCGCGCCGCCAGCGTGGCGGTGCGGCCGACGACGAGGTGGAGCAGGCGGATAGGGTCGTCGCCGTCCTCGCCGTAGAGCTGCCGCAGGACGTAGCCGACGAGACGGCGCATGTTCGCCTCGTCGCGCTCGAAGGCGAGACGTTGAAACGTGCCGATGCGGATGTGACCGTGGCTGAGACGAACCAGCACGGCAGCGCGGGTGGGGGAGGGCTCGTCGCCGCGATCCAGCGCCTCGCCCGTCTCGATCAGCGACAGGGTGCGGCTGGTCGGCACGTTGAGCGCCTCCAGCATCTCGGTCGCCAGGATCTCGCGAACGCCGCCCTTCAGCGTCAGCCGCCCGTCGCCGAAGCGGCTGTAGGGCGTCTGGCCCGACCCCTTGGTGCCGAGGTCCATCAGGCGCCCCGATCGATCGTGCAGTTGCGCGAAGGTGAAGCCGCGGCCGTCGCCGATATCGGGGTTATAGTTGCGGAACTGATGGCCGTGATAGCGTAGCGCGAGCGGCTGCGGCAGCGTGTTCGGCAGCGGCGCGAACCGGCCGAAATGGGCGATCCACTCGGCATCGTCCAACCCGTCGAGACCGACCTGCGCGGCGGCGCGATCGTTGCGGAAGCGCAGGCGGGTCTCGGGGAAGTCGGCGGCCGCGACCGGGTCCCAGAAGGCGGAGCCGAGGCCCAGCAACGCGGTAGACGGGCGGTAAGCTTGCGGGGGCGGCGGCATCCGGCGATATGGGGGAAGGGAGACGCACGGCGCAATGGCTTCGGCATATCAGGACCGTTTCGTCACCGCTGCCGACGGCGTGCGCCTTCACGCGCGCGACTATCCCGGCGACCCGGCGCGGCCGGCGCGGCCGGCGCTGGTCTGCCTGCCCGGCCTGACGCGTAATGCGCGCGACTATGCGGCGCTGGCGGAGCGATGCGCGGGCGCGTGGCGCGTGGTCGGCGTCGACTTTCGCGGCCGGGGCGAGAGCGGGCGGGCGGAGGACTGGTCGAGCTATGCGCCCGCCACCTATGCCGAGGATACCCGCGTGCTGCTCGCGGCGCTGGAGATCGACCGGTTCGTCGCGATCGGCACCTCGCTGGGCGGGATCATCACCTTGATGCTGGCGGCGGACGAGCCGGCACGGTTGGCGGGTGCGGTACTCAACGACATCGGGCCGACGATCGAGGCGACGGGAATGCAGCGCATCCGCGGCTATGTCGGCCGACCGTCGAGCCACCCGACCTGGCTCCACGCGGCGCGCGCGGTGCAGGACGGCAATCGCGACGTCTATCCCGACTGGGAACTCGACGACTGGATCGCGATGGCGAAGCGGGCTTATCGGCTGACCGACAAGGGCAAGGTCGTGCTCGACTACGACCTGCGGATCGCCGAGCCGTTCAAGGTGACGGGCGAGGAAGCGCCGCTGGATCTGTGGGCGGCGCTGGACGCGCTGGCGGCAGTGCCGGTGCTGCTGGTGCGGGGCGAACGGTCCGACGTGCTGGCGCCGGCGACGGCGGCCGCGATGGTGACGCGGCTGCGGCAGGCGGAGCTGGTGACCGTGCCTCGCGTCGGACA
Source organism: Sphingomonas sp. (assembly GCF_965200135.1). Lineage (GTDB taxonomy): Bacteria > Pseudomonadota > Alphaproteobacteria > Sphingomonadales > Sphingomonadaceae > Sphingomonas. The sequence continues at coordinate 376,949 of NZ_CBDATK010000007.1, read as the reverse complement.
CGCGCCCACGCTTCAGGAGCCGGTGGCGATCGCAGGCATCGACCGGCTGCTGGCGCGCGTCGGGGAACCGGCGCGCGTCTGAGGCGCTACGCGGGGCATGACCGATCCCGCCAGCGAGGCCCATACCGCCGTCAAGCCGCTCAAGGGCCGTCGCGCCCTCATCACCGGCGGCACCACCGGCATCGGCCGCGCGATTGCGGTGCTGCTGGCGAGCGAAGGCGCGCGGGTCTTCGTCTGCGGTCGCGACCCGGCGCATCTCGCCGACGCACTCGCCCATATCCGCGAGGTCGGCGAGGGCGACGGCGTCGCGATCGACCTGGCGGAGGCGGACAATGTCGGCGCGTTCGTGACGCAGGGTTGCGGGTGGCTAGGCGGGCTCGACATCGCGGTCGCCAACGCGGCGGTCGGCGCGGAGGGGCTGGGCGACACCGACGAGGCGGCGTTGCGCCGGGCGATCGCGACCGACTTCACCGCCTATCTGCTGTTCGCGCACGCCGCGCTGCCGAGGCTGGGCGGGAAGGGCGATATCGTACTAACCGGCTCCATGAGCGCGCATGTGCTCGGGCCGGGCTCTACCGTCTATGCCGGGATGAAATACGGCATCCAGGGTTTCGCCGAGGCGCTGCGGCGCGAGCAGGGGCCCAAGGGCGTTAGGGTGACGCTGGTCGAGCCGGGGCTCACGGGCTCGGACATGATCGAGAAAAGCGACGACGAGAAGCGCGAGGCGATCGTCAAGGAGGAGATGCTGCGCGCCGAGGATATCGCGGTCGGCGTCCATTATGCGCTGACCCAGCCGAACCGGGTGGTGGTGCAGCAACTGACGATCGCGCCGCGCGGAGTGGGCTCCGAATGACGCCTTCCGTCATTCCCCCGAAAACGGGGACCCATCGCCGGCCTTCTGTCGCCACGCCAGCGCTGCGAATGCTCGACGGGTGGGAGTTCGGTCTTCGCTTCCGCGGGGCTGACGAGGAACAGCGTCACGGAGGAAAGTTCGCGGGCCGTAACCAATGGTGTTTGGCATGACCGCCTCTTCCCTCGACCACCTGATCTTCACGCCCGACGACGTCGACCTTGCGCGCTCGCCGCTGGCCGGAAGGATCGACGCCGAAACCTATGTGCTCGGCGCGTTCAATCCCGGCATGACGCGGCTGCCCAATGGGAACCTGCTGCTGATGGTCCGCATCGCCGAAGCGCTGAGGCAGCCGAAGCATGACGGGCATGTACATTCGGTGCGGTGGGATCAGGGTGCCTACCACCTCGATGCCTGGCCGCTGTCGCTGGTCGACACGTCCGATCCGCGCGCGTTCACCATGGCGGGGGGTGGCTGGAAAGCGCAGGCGCTGACCAGCCTGTCATGGCTGCTGCCGGTCGAGCTCGATCCGGAGGGTCGCCGCATCGAGCAGGTCCATTACGACCGCGCGATCGCCCCCGCCGCCTCCTATCAATGCTATGGCATCGAGGACGCGCGGATCAGCCGGGTAGGCGAGCGCTGGCTGATGACCACCTGCTCGGTCAGCCCGGAGCGGCAGTGCACGACGCTCTATACCAGCGACGACGCCCGCGACTGGCGGCTGGAGGGAATCGTCCTGGATCACCAGAACAAGGACATGCTGATCTTCAACGGGCTGATCGGCGGCGAATATTGGGCGCAGACGCGGCCGCTGGGCGACGGCTGGTTCGCCTATCCGCCCGACAGCGTGTGGCGCGCGGGGCCGTCGATCAATCTGGCGCGCTCGCCCGACGCGCTGCACTGGAAGCCGCACGACCGTCCCGGCCTGCGTCCTCACGCGCGCACCGTCTCGACCGCGCGGATGGGCGGCGGCGCGCCGCCGGTGCTGACCGATGGGGGGTGGTTGTCGCTGTGGCACGGCGTCGAGCCGTCGGGCGCGGTGGGCATCTATCGCACCTACTGGTCGCTACTCGACCGCGACGCGCCCGACACGGTGGTCGCGACCGCGCACCCGCCACTGATCGAGCCCGCGCCGCACCTGACCGAAAGGCTGAAGCACCAGATGTACGTCGACGACGTCGTCTTCACGACGGGGCTGGTCGATGGGGGGGATCACTGGATCGTGGCGAGCGGTGAGGCGGACATTGCCTGCCGGGTGACTTGGCTAGACAAGACAGAAGTTGGTTAGGTATTTGCGATGCGGGCCTCTCCGGCACCGTGAGGCGATCGCGACCAATGTCTTTCTGGATTAGAGATATCCCGGCCGTGATGCGTGGTCGCGGCTGGCGCGTCGGGGCGGACTGTATGGAGCGCTGGTTTCGAACCCCTGCCCGAGAGATGTCGCGTTTGGAGAAGATCGGCAGTGTTGACTATCGGATTCTACCTGCCAGCGCCTTGGAGCTTCGCCTAGTAACGATGGATTGGGCGCTGAGCTTCCCTCGCGTGTTTTCCACTGCCTATCGGCTCCACGGGAGTGGATCACGCAGGCATCGGCCAATGTCCTGCGCGGTAGGATAGCGACGTGGCAGGCGGCGCACGGTGTAAGGAAGAGCGAATTTCGCTTTGGGGACCTCTCCGCGCCGACTCCTGTCGTAAATGCTACCTGTCAGGCGAATAGCCGCAGCGTTGGATCGCCATTTGATCCATTTGACGATTTCTATGCCGCTTTGGGACGTGCAACGATGCATCTTGCAGTCGCTGGCACATACCACACGAGTCTACGCGGGAGGGCTACCTTGGTGGTCGATCAGATGGGTGTCTACCTGCGGGACAGTTATGATTTCACCGGGGATCAGGGCTTGGGCTTTTGGAACAAGGGTGGTGTGACGACTTATGCCAGCAACACTCTCGACATTCCCATCGAGCGTCCAGCCGCTGGGAACGATGCAAACTGGACGATCGGCATCGGCTCGTTAAGCGTGAACAGGCCACGGTATTTCAGCGTCAGCAACGGCTCGTTTGACCAATACCGTAACGCGACCAAACACGGGGGGGATTTCACGATTTTTAGCGACGTTCACCGGCTAGCGATGCTTCCACAGAACGTTGAGATTTATTTGTGAGGTCGAAGAGCCGCTGGATCGGCGTGATCGTTGCGCTTGCCTTTGCCATCACCACCTCGGGACTAGTAGTATATAGTTGCGGCGGCTGGAATTATTCACACTCTTCGGTATCGCCGGATGGCAAGTATCGTGTCGATCTTTATACCGCCAATCGTTGGCAGTGGATGACGCATATCCTGTCCTACGAGGAGCCCGGCTTTGCCAGGCTCTCCCGAACCAGTGACAATCGCATGATCGATACGTCAGGTGTGATCACCCTAATGGACAGTAATGTGACATGGCTGCCCGATGTCGTGGTGGTGGGCACGCAAACGCGGCATAAGTTGCCGGAAGGTAGATGGGAGTAGCGGAGGCTTGCGCGTCTGCTAAATCGCGTCATGCCCGCGCCGGTCCGCATCCTCCACCTCCACTCGTCGTTCGATCTCGGCGGCAAGGAAGCGCGCGCGGTGCGGCTAATGACGGCGTGGGGTGATCGGGCGCGGCATGTGATCGTGTCCGGCGTGTCCGATGCGCTCGGCGCGCGCGATGCGATCCCGGCGGGGGTCGCATACGAAATCGCGCAGGACCCGCCGCCGTTGACCGGCAAGCCTTCCGTCGCGCGCTACGAGGCGATCGCTAAGTATATGCGGCGCTTCGACCTGGTGCTGACGTATAATTGGGGTGCGATCGACGGAGTGATGGCGCGGCGAGCGTTTCCCAAGGGGATGCCGCCGGTGGTGCATCACGAGGACGGGTTCAACGCCGACGAGGCGGGCGGGCTGAAGGTGCAGCGCAACGTCTATCGCCGCATCGCAATGGCGGCGGCGGACGCGCTGGCGGTGCCGTCGCGGACGCTGGAGCGGATCGCGCTGGAGATCTGGAAACAGCCGCGCGCGCGCGTCCACCGCATCGTCAACGGCATCGACACCGCCGCCTATGCACGGCCCTGCGCGCCCGATGCGATTCCGGGATTGGTCAAGCGCGACGACGAGGTGGTGATCGGTGCGCTGGCGGGGCTGCGGACGGTCAAGGACCTGCCGATGCTGGTGCGCGCGGTCGGCGGGCTGGCGTCGCGCGTGCGGCTGGTGATCGTCGGCGACGGACCGGAACGCGCGCGGATCGAGGGCGCGGCGTTCGCGATGGGGCTATCCGACCGGCTGGTGATGCCTGGCTTCCTGCCGGCGCCGCACCGCTATGTCGGGCTGTTCGACCTGCTCGCCTCCTCCTCGTTGTCGGAGCAGTTCCCGATCTCGGTGGTCGAGGCGATGGCGGCGGGGCTGCCGATCGCGGGCACGAGCGTCGGCGACGTGCCGGCGATGGTCGCGCCCGAGAACGCGGGCTATCTGATCCCCGCGCACAACGAGGTCTTCCTGCGCGACGCGCTGGACACGCTGGTCCGCGAACCAGCGCTCCGGCGGTATATCGGCGACGCGAACCGACGCCGCGCGACGGCCGAGTATGACGAGACGCTGATGATCGCGCGTTATCGGGCGTTGTACGAGACGGCGCTCGGTCGCCCCGGTGCGCTGAGCGGCTGATCTAGGTTTCTCTCGCGTCGCGGCACGGTTTGGCTATACCGGCGTTCATCCATCCGAAAGGTAGTTCCGCCCGTGTTCAAAGGCCTGAAGCCCATCACCTATGCCGGTCGCGAAGTGTGGCCGTTGGTCGAGGGCGGCAAAGGCGTGGCGGCGACGAACCATGCGTCGGCGGGCGCGTGGGCGGCGGCGGGCGGCATCGGCACGGTCAGCGCGGTCAATGCCGACAGCTACGACCCCGACGGCAAGATCATCCCGCAGGTCTATCATGCGCTGACGCGGCGGCAGCGCCACGACGAGCTGGTCGAATACGCGATCGAGGGCGCGGTGCAGCAGGTCAAGCGCGCCTGGGACATCGCCGGCGGCAAGGGCGCGATCAACATCAACGTGCTGTGGGAAATGGGCGGCGCGCCGCGCGTGCTCCACGGCGTACTGGAGCGGACACGCGGGCTGGTCTCCGGCGTCACCTGCGGCGCCGGCATGCCGTACAAGCTGAGCGAGATCGCGGCGTCCTACAATGTCAGCTACCTGCCGATCATCAGCTCCGCCCGCGCCTTTTCGGCGTTGTGGAAGCGTGCCTATTCCAAGGCGGCGGAATGGCTGTCGGCGGTGGTGTACGAGGACCCGTGGCTGGCGGGTGGACACAACGGCCTGTCGAACGCCGAAGACCCGCTGAAGCCGCAGGACCCTTTCCCCCGCGTCAAGGCACTGCGCGACACGATGCGCGCGGGCGGCATCTCCGACGACACGCCGATCGTGATGGCGGGCGGCGTGTGGTATTTGCGCGACTGGAACGAGTGGGTCGACAACCCCGAACTGGGGCAGATCGCGTTCCAGTACGGCACCCGGCCGCTGCTGACGCAGGAAAGCCCGATTCCGCAGGACTGGAAGGACCATCTGACGCGGATCGAGGCGGGCGAGGTGCTGCTCCACCGCTTCTCGCCGACCGGCTTCTATTCCAGCGCGGTGCGTAATCCCTTCCTGCGCGCGCTGGAGGCGCGGTCGGAGCGGCAGATCGCGTTCTCGACGCAGGAAGCGGGGGACCATGTCTTCCAGCTGGACGTCGGCGTGAAGGGCAAGAACTTCTGGGTGACGCGCGGGGACCTGTTGCGTGCGCGCGAGTGGTTCGGGCACGGCTTCACCGACGCGCTCAAGACGCCCGACAACACGCTGGTGTTCGTGTCGCCGCCCGAAAAGGCGGAGATCAGGAAGGACCAGGCGGACTGCATGGGCTGTCTATCGCAATGCCTGTTTTCGAGCTGGGCCGACACGGAGACCAACTCGACCGGGCGGCTGGCCGATCCGCGCTCCTTCTGCATCCAGAAGACGCTGCAGGACATCGCGCATGGCGGCGACATCGAGCAGAACCTGATGTTCGCCGGGCACGCGGCGTACAATTTCAAGCGCGATCCGTTCTATTCGAACGGGTTCGTGCCGACGGTGAAGCAGCTGGTCGACCGCATCCTGACCGGGGATTGAAACCACCCCTTGTGAGTAGCGCGCGAGCGGCGCAGTCTTGCCGACAGGGAGAACGGGTATGAGCACGATCAGGCCGCCGATGTGGTTCTGGGTCCTCGCGTCCGTGCTGCTGCTCTGGAATCTGCTCGGTGCCTATGTGTGCGTCCAGCAATTCAGGCTTGGCGCCGACGCCTATCCGCCCGCGACCGATTACGACCGCCAGCTGTTCGCGAGCATGCCCGGCTGGTACGATTGGAACTTCGCCTTTGCAGAGGTCACCGGCGTCGGCGGGGCCGTCGCGCTGCTGGCCCGCCGGTCGATCGCGGTGCCGTTGTTCGTACTGTCGCTTATCGGGGTGGTGATCCAGTTCGGCTATGTGTTCACGCAGACCGACGTGATCGCCCACAAGGGCCTCCGGACAAGCTATTTCCCGCTGTTCATCGCCGCCGTCTGCCTTTTCCAGATCGCGGTGGCGCGGCTGGCGCGGCGGCGGGGGTGGATCGGCTGACGCGCGAGGCGTAGACGCCCACGCATGTCCACGACCTTCACGCTCGACACCTCCACCAGCCGCGCGACGCCGGTCGCCGCGCCGATGAAGCGGCTGACGGTGCCGGCGGTGCGCCGACGCAAGGCGGAGATCGCGGGCGGCACGGGTGAGCCGCTGGTGATGCTGACCGCCTACACCGTCCGTACCGCGCAGCTGCTCGACCCGCATTGCGACCTGTTGCTGGTCGGCGACAGCCTGGGGCAGGTGGTCTACGGTCTGCCCTCCACCGTGCCGGTGACATTGGAGATGATGGCGGCGCACGGGGCGGCGGTGGTACGCGGCAGTTATCATGCTGTGGTCGTGATCGACATGCCGTTCGGCAGCTACGAAGCCTCGCCCGAGCAGGCGTTCGGGAGTGCCGCGCGGCTGTTGAAGGAGACAGGCGCGGCGGCGGTGAAGATGGAAGGCGGTGCCGCGATGGCGCCGACCGTCGCCTTCCTGACCGAACGCGGCATTCCGGTCATGGGCCATGTCGGGCTGACCCCGCAGGCGGTGAACATGCTCGGCGGCTATGGCGCGCGCGGCCGGGCGCCCGAGGAAGCCGCGAAGATCGTCGACGACGCGCAGGCGATCGCGCGCGCCGGCGCCTTCAGCCTGGTGGTGGAAGGCGTGGTCGAGCCGGTCGCGCTCACGATCACCCGGTCGATCGATTGCCCGACGATCGGTATCGGTGCGTCGGCGCAATGCGACGGCCAGGTGCTGGTCGCCGAGGATATGCTGGGGATGTTCGAGCGGGTGCCGCGCTTCGTGAAGCGGTTCGACGATCTGGGCGCGCGGATCGGCGCGGCGGCACAGACCTATGCCGCCGATGTCCGGTCGCGCGCCTTTCCGGGACCCGAGCAGGTCTACGCGCCGAAGGCGTGAGGCTTCCGTTTGCGGCGGCCCGCCGCTAAGGACCGGGGCCTCATCCTATTTCCGGAGCATTTCTTGGCTCGTCCGCCCGCCACCGATCAGGCCTTCCTACGCGAAGTCGACGAAGAATTGCGCCGCGATCAGGTCGCCGCCGCCGCCCGCCGCTGGGGGCTCGGCGCCGCGATCGCGATCGTCGCGGCGTTGCTGCTGTTCGGCGGCTGGCTGTATTGGCAGCACCGGCGCGAGCAGGCAGCGGGCGTCGAGGGCGAGCAGCTCGCCGCCGCCTATGACCAGATCAACGCCGGCAGCATCCCGCAGGCGACGACATCGCTGGCCGCGCTCGCGCAAGCGGAGGGTAAGGGCACCCGTGCGATGGCGCTGATGACGCAAGGCGACCTGCTGCTAAAGAAGAACGACGTGCGGGGCGCGGTGGCCAAGTTCGCGGCGGTCGCTGGCGATGCTTCGTACGGTCAGCCGTTCCGCGATCTCGCGACGCTGCGTCAGACCGCGATCGAATTCGACACGCTGCCGCCGCAGCAGGTGATCGAGCGGCTGCGGCCGCTGGCGGTGCCGGGCTCGCCCTGGTTCGGCAGCGCCGGCGAGATGACCGCGATCGCCTATCTGCGCCAGAACCGCCGCGACCTGTCCGGCAAGCTGTTCGGCCAGATCGCACGCGCCGACGACGTGCCCGAAACCATCCGTCAACGCGCGGTTCAGATGGCCGGCGGCATGGGCGTCGACGCTGCCCCGTCCGCCGCCGTTTCGCCCGCAGGAGCTACCCCGACCCCATGAGCAGATACTTTCGCGCGCCCGTCATGGTCGCGGCGCTGGTGGCGTTGGCCGGGTGCGGCATCTTCACCGGCAAGGGTGGCAAGCGCACCCCGACCGTCGGCAACCGCGTGCCCATCCTGGTCGCCGAGAACGCGATCGAGAACGACCGCACGATCGCCGACGTTCAGGTGCTTCTCCCCGCCGCCGCCGCCAACGACAGCTGGACGCAGCCGGGCGGCAACGCGGCGAAATCGATGGGCCAGCTGGCGCTGGGTGCATCGCCCGCGCAGCTGTGGACCGCGCAGATCGACGCCGGCTCCAACCGCGAGCGGTTGGCGGCGACGCCGGTCGTCGCGGAGGGCAAGCTGTTCGTCGTCGACGTTCAGGCCAACGTCCGTGCGTTCGACGCGACGACCGGCGCGGTGTTGTGGACCGTTGCGATCCCGAAGGACGGAGAGAACCGGCCGTCGCGCTTCGGTGGCGGCGTCAGCTATGACGAGACGAGGGTCTATGCGACCGACGGGCTGGGCGAGGTGGTCGCGTTGCAGGCGGCGGACGGCAAGGAGCTGTGGCGCGCCAAGCCCGGCGGCCCGCTGCGCGGCGCGCCGACGGTCGCGAACGGCGTCGTCTATGTCCTGAGCCAGGACGATCAGCTGTTCGCGCTCGATCAGGACAAGGGCACCGTCAACTGGTCCGGCCAGGGCACCGCCGAGTCGCAGGGCGTGTTCGGCGTCGCGGCACCGGCCGCTGGGCAGGGGTCCGTCGTCGCCGGTTTCTCGTCGGGCGAGCTCAACGCCTATCGCTACGAGAACGGCCGCCAGTTGTGGCAGGACGCGCTGTCGCGGACATCGATCTCTACCTCGGTGTCGTCGATCGCCGACATCGACGCGGCACCGGTGATCGACAACGGCCGCGTCTATGCGGTCGGACAGGGCGGCCGCATGGTCGCGCTCGACCTCGGCACCGGTCGGCGGTTGTGGGAGCAGAACCTGGCCGGGATCGCGACGCCGTGGCTGGCGGGCGAGTGGCTGTTCGTCGTCACCGACGATGCCCGGCTGATCTGCCTGTCGGGATCGAGCGGCAAGGCGCGCTGGATCGCGCAGCTGCCGCGGTTCCGCAACCTGAAGAAGCGTAGCGGGCCGATCATCTGGTTCGGACCGGTGCTGGCGGGCAACCGGCTGGTGCTGACCAACAGCCGGGGCGAGATCGTCTATGCCAACCCGAGCGATGGCGCGGTGACGACGACGGTCAAGGGCAAGGACGCCTTCGCGCTCGGACCGGTGGTGGCGAACTCGGTGATGTACACGGTCGATCAGAAGGGGCGGCTGACCGCCTGGCGTTAGGGTTGTTCCTGGTCGTGGACGGGGAGAGGGAAGACGTGGGCCGCCTATCCTGCTAGCAGGCGCCCATGTCCCTACCCACCGTCGCGATCATCGGCCGGCCCAATGTCGGCAAGTCGACGCTGTTCAACCGTCTGGTCGGCAAGAAGCTGGCGCTGGTCGACGATCGGCCGGGCGTCACGCGCGACCGGCGCGAGGGCGACGCGCATCTGGTCGGCCTCGACTTTCGCGTCATCGACACCGCCGGGTATGAGGACGAGGACCCGCAGTCGCTACCCGGCCGGATGCGTCGCCAGACCGAGGCGGCGGTGGCGGAGGCCGACGTCGCGCTGTTCCTGTTCGACGCGCGCGCCGGGCTGGTGCCGCTGGACGAGGAGATCGCCCGCTGGCTGCGCGGGTCGACGACGCCGGTCGTGCTGGTCGCCAACAAGGCCGAGGGCCGTGCGGGCGAGGCGGGCATCCTCGACTCGCTGTCGCTGGGTTTCGGCGATCCCGTCCAGCTTTCCGCCGAACATGGCGAGGGCATGGGCGACCTGTTCGAGACGATCCTGCCGCTGCTCGACGGCAAGGAGACGGTCGAGGAGCCCGAGGACGACGAGAGCCCCGACGCGCCGCTGAAGCTCGCGATCGTCGGCCGCCCCAACGCGGGCAAGTCGACGCTGGTCAACCGGATGCTCGGCGAGGAACGGATGATAACCGGGCCGGAAGCCGGGATCACGCGTGATTCGATCGCGGTCGACTGGCTGTGGTCCGATCCCAAGGGCGGCACGCGGCGTGTGCGGCTGATCGATACCGCCGGTATGCGCAAGCGCGCCAAGGTGCAGGACAAGCTGGAGAAGCTGTCGGTCGCCGACGCACTGCACGCGGTCGATTTCGCCGAGGTCGTGGTGCTGCTGCTCGACGCGACGCTGGGGCTGGAAGCGCAGGACCTGCGGATCGCCGACCGGGTGCTGGAGGAAGGCCGCGCGCTCGTCATCGCGCTCAACAAATGGGACGTGGCGGAAAACGCGTCGTCCTTGTTCAACGGCGTCAAAAAGGCGCTGGAAGACGGGCTGAGCCAGGTGAAGGGCGTGACGGTGATGACCGTCTCGGCCGCGACCGGCAAGGGCATCGACCAGCTGATCGGCGCGGCGTTCGACACGCGGGAGGCGTGGTCGAAGCGGGTCGGCACCGGCGAGCTGAACCGCTGGTTCGAGCGTGCGATCGAGGCCAATCCGCCACCCGCGCCGGGCGGCAAGCGGATCAAGATGCGCTACGTCACCCAGATCAAGTCGCGGCCGCCGTCGTTCGTGATCTTCGGCACCCGCGTGGATCAGCTGCCCGCCAGCTACGAACGCTATCTGGTCAATTCGATGCGGCGCGAACTGGGGTTCGGGGCGGTGCCGGTGCGGCTGACCTTCCGCGCGCCGAAGAACCCGTTCGATCAGACCAAAGTCGCAGATCGCGGCCGTTCGCGCGGTTGACGCGAAACCAACTGTTTACCGGCGGACCTTAAAGAGGGGGCTGGACGCGGCCGCCCCGACGGGTGGAGCGCGCGGAGGAGTCGCCGGTGGGTTTCGAGGGCAGCACGTTGGTGGACTGGGACGCATTCGGACAGGCGCGCAGCGAACTGGGCGCCGGCTTCGTTCGCATTCTGGGCTATTTCCGCGAGGACGGCGTCAAGTCGGTCGCCGCGATCGAGCAGGCGATGCGCGCCGAGAGCGCGGCCGCGATGGTCATCCCCGCGCACACGCTGAAGGGCGAGGCGCGGCAGTTCGGGGCGGAACCGCTGGGCGCGCTGGCCGAGACGATCGAAGCGATCGCGCGCGATTGCGTCGAGCTGCAGGATACGCCCGAAGTCGCGCTGGAGCACATCGTCAAGCTGCGGCCGCTCTTCTCGGAGACACTGACGCTGCTGGAACGCGAAGCCAATCCGCTGGTGGCGCGCAAGCCGCAGGGCGGGGGGTTCGGACGCAAGACGGCCCATTACTGACCGACCCGGATTGCGTCGCCGTTCAGGCCGCGTCGGCTGGTCAAAGGTAACGAAAGGTAACGCCCAAACCGGCCGTCGGACGCCGTCGGGTATATGCTGGAAAATAGAGCGGACCGACGGGTCGCCATCCGGGCGGCAGCCCGATCGACGACCCGCCGAAGATTATCCCAAGCTCTCCCGTGTAGGACAGCCTTCTCGCTCGGATCGCTCGGATCGCTCGGAAATCAGCCCTTCAGATAGGGAGCGGCCCCGCTCTTCGGCTTGTCGTCTTCCGAGATCGAGTTGAGCTGGATATAGTTGTGGATGCCCATCCGGGCGATCATCTCGAACTGGCGTTCCAGCGTGTCGACATGTTCCTCCTCGCTGGCGAGGATGCGGGCGAACAGTTCGCGGCTGATGAAGTCCTTGGCCGTCTCGCAATAGGCGATCGCGCCGCGGAGTTGCTCCACCGCCTCGACCTCCATCGCCAGGTCGGACCTGAGTACCTCTTCCACCGTCTCACCGATCCGGAGCCGGCCGAGCAGCTGGAAGTTGGGCAGACCGTCGAGGAAGAGGATGCGCTCCGACAGCCAGTCGGCGTGCTTCATCTCGTCGATCGACTCCTCGCGCTCGTATTTGGCGAGCTTGTAGACACCCCAGTGATCGAGCATGCGATAGTGCAGCCAATACTGGTTGATCGCGGTCAGTTCGTTCTTGAGCGCTTCGTTAAGCAGCTCGATGACCCGTGGGTCGCCCTTGATCGCCATAGCAAACTCCTTTGCAGGGGCTGTAGAGTCACCGACAATTGCTGGGCAAGCGCGAACGACTCGCGCGAGTCACTCTCAAGTCCGTCCGTCCGTCAGGCGGCGGCGCGTTCCTGATCGATGATCTGGCGGGCGGCGACCGAGCATTGGCCGCATTTCGCCTGGCACCCGAGCGCGGAATAGGCCTGGCACGGTGTCTGACACTGACGCGCCACGCCGCGGATCTGATGTTCGCGAATGGCATTGCAGATGCAGACGACCATGAAGCGCTCCCTCTCGCGAAAGCGCCTAACGCCAGTGCGAACGATTCGCAACTGTTTTGTGAATGTGTCGCAATAACAATCAGGCGAGCGCGGCGTCGGTGCCCATCAGCTTCGGGAAGAACGCCTCATGTGCCTCGCGCAACGTGGCGAGCGACACCGCATAGTCGGCGTGCGCGCGTTCGAAGATGAGGCGGCTCCCGCCGGTGCGCCCGAGCGGCTCGGCCTCGACGCCGGCGGCGTGGGCGGCGTGGAGGAATTCGATCAGCGCGTGGTCGTGGACGGTCAGCACGTACACTCCCTGGTCCTCGCCGAAAAAGGCGCGGGCGCAGCCGAAGGGTTGCGGCCGGTCGATCATCGCGCCGATATCGCCCGCCAGCGCCATCTCCGCCAGTGTCACCGCGAGGCCGCCATCGGAGACGTCGTGACACGCGGTGACGTGACCCGCCTCGATCTGCGCCCGGACGAAGTCGCCGGTGCGGCGCTCGGCGGCGAGGTCGACGGGCGGCGGCGGCCCTTCCTCGCGGCTATGCACCTCGCGCAGCCACAGCGACTGGCCGAGATGGCCGGTGCGGGTGCCGATCGCGAGGATGATGTCGCCGCGCTCCTTGAACGCGATCGTCATGTTGCGCCGCCAGTCGGCGAGCAGCCCGACGCCGCCGATCGCGGGGGTGGGCAGGATGGCGCTGCCGCCGCCCGTCGCCTTCGATTCGTTGTAGAGGCTGACGTTGCCGCTCACGATCGGGAAGTCGAGCGCGCGGCACGCCTGCGCCATGCCGTCGATACAGCCGACGAACTGGCCCATGATCTCGGGCCGCTCGGGGTTGGCGAAGTTCATGCAGTCGGTCGCCGCCAGCGGCGTCGCGCCGACCGCGGTCAGGTTGCGCCACGCCTCCGCGATCGCCTGCTTGCCGCCCTCGACCGGGTCGGCGAAGCAATAGCGCGGCGTGCAGTCGGTGGTGATCGCCAGCGCCTTTTGCGTGCCGTGGACGCGCACCACGGCCGCGTCGCCGCCGGGCCGCTGGACGGTATCGGCGCCGACCATCGAGTCGTACTGCTCCCAGATCCATCGGCGCGAGGCGAGATCGGGCGACCCCATCAGCCGCAGCAGGTCGGCGGCGATGTCGGTCTCTTCGCCGACGCCGGTCAGCGGCGCGGGGGCGGGGGTGGGCGTCGACGGCCGGTCGTAGCAGGGCGCGTCGTCGGCGAGCGGGCCGAGCGGGATGTCGCACACCGTCTCGCCGTGATGCTTCAGGACCATGCGGCCGGTATCGGTGACGCGGCCGATGACCGCGAAATCGAGTTCCCATTTGCGGAAGATCGCCTCCGCCTCGCCCTCGCGGCCGGGCTTCAGCACCATGAGCATGCGCTCCTGGCTCTCCGACAGCATCATCTCATAGGCGGACATCCCCTCCTCGCGCTGGGGCACGTCGTCCATCGTCAGCTCGATCCCGACGCCACCCTTGCTGGCCATCTCGACCGAGGAAGAGGTGAGGCCGGCGGCGCCCATGTCCTGGATCGCGACGATGACGTCGGTCGCCATCAGTTCCAGACACGCCTCGATCAGCAGCTTTTCGGTAAAGGGGTCGCCGACCTGCACGGTGGGGCGCTTGGCGTCCGCATCCTCGCCGAAATCGGCCGATGCCATGGTCGCGCCATGGATGCCGTCGCGACCGGTCTTCGACCCGACATAGACGATCGGGTTGCCGATGCCCGACGCGGCGGAGAGAAAGATCTTGTCCTGATCGGCGACGCCCACCGTCATCGCGTTGACCAGGATGTTGCCGTCATACGCGGAATGGAAATTGACCTCGCCGCCGACCGTCGGCACGCCGACGCAATTGCCATAGCCGCCGATGCCGTGGACGACGCCGGCGATCAGGTGGCGCATCTTCGGATGATCGGGCCGGCCGAAGCGCAGCGCGTTCAAGTTGGCGATCGGCCGCGCGCCCATCGTGAACACGTCGCGCAGGATGCCGCCGACCCCGGTCGCCGCACCCTGATACGGTTCGATATAGGACGGGTGGTTGTGCGACTCCATCTTGAAGACGACGCACTGGCCGTCCCCGATATCGACGACGCCCGCGTTCTCGCCGGGACCGTGGATCACCCGCGGCCCGGTGGTAGGCAGCTTGCGCAGGTGGAGGCGCGAGGATTTGTACGAGCAATGCTCCGACCACATCACCGAGAAGATGCCGAGCTCGACCAGGTTCGGCTCGCGGCCGAGCGCGTTGAGGACGCGGTCGTATTCGTCCGCATTGAGGCCATGCTCGACGACGATCTGGGGAGTGATGGCGGTCATGCGGAGGGCGATAGCCGTGCGTCGTCACCGTGCACAGATACATGGTGTGGAAAGTTGACGCGGATTCGCACAAAGCGGTGAAGTTGGTACTACGTTAAGACGTGACGGGTCCGAACCCGCCTCAGCACCGGCTGAATGCCCCATTGACGTGAGCGATTATCGGCGGGTCGGCCTTGACTTCTCGATGGGACTGCGATCGATCCAGGGGCAGCAGCTCCGACCCGGCCTACTTTGGACACGTTGATCTTCGCCTTCATCTGAACCAGTCGAGAATCCAGTACGCCCCGCTCGGGACTGACCCAGTCACCACCGCCTGGCGCGGGCCGGATGGTGGCCAGTTGCGGCGGAAAGGCTATGTCTGCGGCGGTGTATACGCCTTCCGTTGTCGGAAATAAATGCGGTTTGGCGGTATAGTTCTTCAAAGAACCAATCCCGTGAGGTGTATAACGATCCCAGATGCGGTAGCTCTCTTTAACACTTACTTCACCGCAGATGTTGCGCATTTGATCCATGGTGAAACCGCGAAATGCAATGTAAAATCCTATTAGGTCCGATGCGAGATCTTCTACGCTGAAACCACTGTCGGTTCTCCAACGATATGGAACGCTGCTTTGCATTCGTTCAAATTCATATGATGCTTTAAGAAAGATGCCGAGAGCTACTTCTTCGCGTACAGCCGGTAGCAGCCCTTTCTTGACCACCCATGCATGTTCCGTCGAAGCGCGCAGCGTCATGCCAAAGGCGGTGGTTCTCATTTCCTCACCGAAAGATAGCACATATGCTGGCGCGCCTTCTAGCGTGAGATCGACCGACCGCAGTTCGACGTCATCGCCCTGCTCGGTTTCCATTTGGCGCTTCAGCGACAGTGCTGCGCCAGGGCGAGCATGGCCCCAATCGACCCATCCGCAGCGTCGAGTGTAACTCAGCCGGCGATCGTCACGCCGCGGCTCGATGTCACTCCTCTGGCTCATCTTTTTCCGTTCCCACCTTCGTCAGTTCAGTTCGGCTGTAACCGTCGCTTTACAACGTCCGGCGCAGTCGGTTCGCAGGCCCACCGTCGCGAACTGATCGTGCCATTGTCCCATGCATACCGCAGACGGGTCGGAACGCTGCGCCATCGGGTCGGGCGAGTCGAGGCCGAGCGAACGGCATGCATGCCGCACCGCCGCAGTGATTGACGCCGATGGTTGGTCAACGTGCAGCGTCTGGCGCGCCGTGTCAGGCGTCGTCCCGTCGGCGCTGATCGTCTCCACGGCATCCGCGTACTCGCCGGAAAGACCTGACTTCTCAACGACGCCTTTCAGCAATGCCGAGGCTCCGGGGTCACCGACCGAGATGCTGAAATCGTAGCGGTGAGTATGCACCCACATAGCCACCGTGCCGACCAAAATAAGTAAAATCGCAGGGATCACCCAAAGGATGGTGCGCCCGCGTCGTCTGCCAGTTGATCGACGCATAATATCCATCAGCAATTAGGTAGCGTCCGGGGAATGACGTGCGTCATAATCGCTGAGCGTGAAGATCTCGCAGCCGTCCTCGGTGATGCCGACCGAGTGTTCGAACTGCGCCGACAGCGAGCGGTCGCGCGTGACGGCGGTCCAGCCGTCGTCGAGCAGCTTCACGTCGGGGCGACCGATATTTATCATCGGTTCGATCGTGAAGATCATGCCGGGCCGAAGCTCCGGCCCGGTGCCGGGCTTGCCGACATGCACCACCTCCGGCGCGTCGTGGAACAGGCGGCCGAGACCATGGCCGCAGAAATCGCGGACGACGCCATAGCGGTGGCGCTCGGCGTGACGCTGAATGGCGTTGGCGACGTCGCCCATGTGATTGCCCGGCCGCGCCTGTTCGATACCGAGCATCAGGCACTCATAGGTGACCTCGACCAGGCGGCGTGCCTTCAGCGGCACGTCGCCGATCAGGAACATGCGGCTGCTGTCGCCGTGCCAGCCGTCGAGGATCGGGGTGACGTCGACGTTGACGATGTCGCCGTTCTTGAGCGTCTTGTCCGACGGGATGCCGTGGCAGACGACGTGGTTGATCGAGATGCAGGTCGAGTGGGTATAGCCGCGATAGCCGAGCGTCGCAGGCACGCCGCCGGCGGCGGTGATGAAGTCGTAGACCAGGCGGTCAACCGTCGCCGTGGTGACGCCGGGCACCATGTGCGGCACCAGCATGTCGAACGTTTCCGCCGCGAGCCGGCCGGCCGCGTGCATCCCGGCGAACGCGGCCGGCCCGTGCAGCTTGATCGCGCCGGTGCGGGTCAGCGGGGTGTCGGCGGCGACGGAGAGATAGTCGGTCATCGCGAGCGGATATAACGTGGCGGCGACGCTTTTGCGAGGCTATGCCGGACCGATGGGCAGCATGGATTTGGGCGAACGTATCTGGACCGCCGCGCTGGTCGTGATCGGCGACGAGATCCTGTCGGGGCGAACGCAGGACAAGAACGTCGCGCAGGTGGCGGCGTGGCTCAACGTCCAGGGCATCCGGCTGGCCGAGGTGCGCGTCGTCGCAGACGACACGGCCGCGATCGTCGAGGCGGTGAACACGCTGCGCGCGCGCAACGACTATCTGTTCACCACCGGCGGCATCGGCCCGACGCACGACGACATCACGGTCGATGCGATCGCGGCGGCGCTGGAGGTGGGCGTCGAGCACCATCCCGATGCGATGGCGACGCTGGAGCGCTATTATGCGACGCGCGGCGGGATTACCGAGGCGCGGTCGCGGATGGCGCGGGTGCCGGCGGGCGCGTCGTTGATCGTCAACAAGGTGTCGGGCGCGCCGGGTATCCGCTGGGGCAACATCTTCATCATGGCGGGCGTGCCGCATATCACGGCGGGGATGCTCGACGCGCTGACCGGCACGCTGGAGGGCGGACGGCCGGTAGTGTCGAAGAGCGTCGGCGGCTGGGTGGCGGAAAGCGAGGTCGCCGACCTGCTGCGCGGGACCGAGAAGGCGCATGAGGGGGTAGCGATCGGCTCCTATCCGTTCTTCCGCGAGGGCCGGGTCGGGGCCAACTTCGTGGTGCGGAGTCCCGACGAGGCGTCGGTCGATCACTGTATCGCCGACCTGACGGCCCAGCTGGAAGCGGCCGGTTACTCGATCGTGGCCGGCGGCATCTGAGCTGCGTCGGCGACGGCGATCAACGCCACAGCGCCTTTCGCTCGGCCAGATCGTTCCGCATCGTCGTCGCGGCGACCCCGCCGCCGCCCATCGCGTGGCTGATCTGGTCCAGCCCTTTCACCACGTCGCCTGCGGCATAGAGGCCGGCCACGCTGGTCCGCTGATGCTCGTCGACGACCAGGCAGCCGTCGGACGAGCGCTCCGCGCCCAGCGCCATCGCCAGCTCCGACCGGATCACCGATCCCAGCGCCGGATAGATGCTGTCGAACGCCAGGTCGCCCTTCGGCGTCGGCGCGACGATGCGGTCGCCGTCGATCCGCAGCGCCGCACAGGGTCCGCCGACCGCCTCGATGCCGAGCTCGCGCAGCTTGGCATGTTCCTCGTCCGACAACTCGATGTCCTGGTCGGGCGCGATCAGCGTGACGTCGCGGGTGTAGGTACGGAGGAACACCGCCTCCTTGAAGCCGTGGGTGCGGTTGCCGATCACGCCCACGCGCTTGTCGGTCACCTCGTAGCCGTCGCAGATCGGGCAATAGCGGAGCAGTCCGCGCCGCATCGCCGGATCGTGCAGCTCGGGCGAGATCGGCGGCGGATTGTTGACCACGCCCGTGGCGAGCAGCACCGTGCGCGCCCGGATCGGCCCGCCGTCGGTGAGGTGCGCCTCGAAGCCGTACTCCAGCTTCGCCAGCCGTTCGACGACGCCACGCTCGACCGCTACGCCGAACTCCGCCGCCTGCTCGCGCATCCGATCGAGCAGCTCCGTGCCGGGAATGCCGCCGGGATAACCGGCGTGGTTCTGGGTGCGCGGTATCCAGGTGACCCGGCTCTGCCCGGCGTCGACGACGCGGACCTCGAGGTGAAAGCGGGCGAGATAGATGGCGGCGGTTACCCCGGCGGGGCCGCCGCCGATGATGAGGCAGTCGATCATGCGCCTTGCAAACTCCAGTGAAGTATATACGTCCTGTATCTACAGGAGCACCGCGATGGGTAACGAATACAAGGCCAAGGTGTTCAAGTCCGGCAACTCTGTCGCGCTGCGTCTGCCCAAGGCGCTTGGCCTCAAAGAAGGCATGGAGATGACGGTGCGTGAGGAGCATGGGAGCTTCATCGTGGAACCTAGCATGCCGTCCAGTGAGTACATCGACCTGACCGGCATTTATGGGTCCGTGCCCGGCATCCGCCGGCCGCCCGCCGTCGATAGCCCGCGCGAATGGGAAGCTGTCGCCCGCGATGCCTGAGCCGCTGTTCCTGGTCGATACGAACATTTGCATCTATCTGCTCGATGGTCGGGGCGAACATGCCGCCCGCCGCTTCCAAACGCGCCGACGTGGCGAGGTGGTCACCTCCGCGATCGTGCGTGCGGAGGTGATGCTCGGAGCGAAACTGCGAGAACAGGTCGATCGGGCCGAAGCGCTGTTCGCGCAGATCGAGGCACTGCCGTTCGATGGCCGAGCGGCGGACAGGTATGCCGGACTGCCTTTCTCTCGTGGCAATCTGGATCGGTTGATCGCGGCGCACGCGCTCGCGCTCGGTCTGACGCTGGTGACGAACAACGAGCGCGACTTCGCCGACATTCCCGACCTCCGCATCGAGAACTGGACCCGGTGACCTTCGCCGCCACCGTTCTGACCCTCTATCCGGAGATGTTTCCCGGCCCGCTCGGCGTGTCGCTCGCCGGGCGGGCGTTGCGGGAGGGGCGTTGGTCGCTCGACGCGGTGCAGATGCGCGACTTCGCGACCGATCGGCACCGTACGGTCGACGGCAGTCCGGCGGGCGGCGGGGCGGGAATGGTGCTGCGCGCGGACGTGGTCGCGGCGGCGCTGGACAGCGTCGCCGACGCGCGGCCGGTGCTGGCGCTGACCCCGCGCGGCGCGCCGCTGACCCAGGCGCGCGTCCGCGCGCTCGCTGCGGGACCGGGCGCGGTGCTGTTGTGCGGGCGGTTCGAGGGATTCGACGAGCGGTTGTTCGAGGCGCGGGGCGTCGAGCCCGTGTCGATCGGCGACTATGTGCTGTCGGGCGGCGAGCTGGGCGCGCTGGTGCTGCTGGATGCTTGCGTTCGGCTGCTCCCCGGCGTAATGGGCGCGCCCGATAGTGGACTGGACGAGAGCTTCGAAACGGGGCTGCTCGAATATCCGCATTACACCCGACCGGTCACCTGGGAGGGACGCACGATCCCCGAAGTGCTGCGATCTGGGGATCATGCGCGGATCGAGGCGTGGCGACGAGCCGCTGCCGAGACCGACACAAGGCTAAGGCGGCCGGACCTTTGGGAACGCTATGACAGCGTTCGGGTCGGGTCGCCCTCTGGCGCGCGGCGCGAAACGGATGTTGAGACATGAACCTGATCCAGCAGCTCGAGGCCGAGCAGATCCAGAAGCTGACCGCGGTCCGCGCGATTCCCGAGTTCCGCCCCGGCGATACGTTGCGCGTCGGCGTCAAGGTGGTCGAGGGCGAGCGCAGCCGCGTCCAGGCCTATGAGGGCGTGTGCATCGCCCGCGCCAACAAGGGCATGGGCTCCTCCTTCACCGTCCGCAAGATGAGCTTCGGCGAGGGCGTCGAGCGCGTCTTCCCGCTCTATTCGCCGTCGATCGATTCGATCGAGGTGGTCCGCAAGGGTGCGGTCCGGCGCGCCAAGCTGTATTACCTGCGCGGCCGCACCGGCAAGTCGGCGCGGATCGCCGAGCGCCGTGATCCACGTCCGCCCAAGGGCAGCGTCGCCGCCGAGTAGGCGATCCGTACAGGCTTTAAATGGGGCGTCGCGGCGTTGGCCGCGGCGCCCCACTTGCGTTGGGCTTGCGGGCCGTGTGTTGCTGGAGTAAGACGGTTGTTGCAAGCCGACGCGGGGAGCGTTGGCCGGAACGGGGGGAACCGATGTCCGACGCCATGACCACCGCGGTGCCGACGCCGCAGGAACCGGACGGCGCACCGCGCCTGCCCGTGATCGACATCCTGCGCGGGATCGCGATCCTCGGCATCCTGTTCATGAACATCAACGACATGGGCGCCTCGCTCTACCGGTCGCAGTCCGGCGAGCCGTGGGACCTGGGATGGTCGGGCGCGGACCAGATCGCCTGGTGGTTGCGTCAGGTGCTGGCCGACGGCACGGCGCGCGCGATGCTGGAGATGCTGTTCGGCGTCGGCATGGTGATTCTGACCGATCGCGCCGCCACCGCCATGAGCAAGTGGCAGGTGATGCGCGCCTATCAGGTCCGCAACGTCGTGCTGTTCCTGTTCGGGCTCGTCCATGTCTTCATCCTGCTGTGGCCGGGCGACATCCTCCACACCTATGGCCTGGCGGCGCTGCTCGCGGTGCTGTTCCGTCGCTGGCGGCCGCGCTGGCTGCTGGTCGCCGGTCTCGCCGGCGCCATGTTGCAGCTCACCATCGGTGGCTTCTTCACAATCCAGTCGATCGACCGTCGTGCGGCGGCGGCGCAAGTCGAAAGCAAGCAGCGCGCCGGGCAGGCGATCACCGCCGCCGATCGCAAGACGCTCGCCGATCGTCGCCGTCGCCTGGCAGAACGCGACAAGGGTCGCGCCGAAACCGCCGCGAAGGTGGCGGCCGAGGACCAATGGCGCACCGCCGGCACCGCGACCGTGCGGACCTGGATCTGGGCGGCGTGGGAGCCGTTCATCTGGCTCCAGAAACAGTTTCTCGAGGTCCTGTTCGTCTGGGAAGCGCTTGGCACGATGCTGATCGGCGCCGCGCTGTTCAAGCTGGGGATCATCCAGGGTGCGCGGAGCCGGCGCTTCTATGCCGGCATGACCGTGGCGGCCTATGCCGTCGGGCTGAGCTGTCGGGCGTGGACCGCCTATGTGATGACGCACTATGCTCATCAACCCAGCCTCGCCTACCCGACCGGCGAAGTGGCGCGGCTGGCGACGACGCTTGGACATATCGGCCTCGTCAACCTGCTGATCGCGACGGGCGTGGGCGCGCGGCTGCTGCGGCCGTTCGAGGCGGCGGGCAAGACGGCGCTGTCGATCTATATCGGGCACACGCTGGTGTGCCTGTGGGTGCTGTATCCGCCCTGGGGCCTAGCGCTGTACGGGAAGCAGGGCTGGGCGGCGTTGATGCTGACGGCGGTGGCGGTCGATGCCGCGTTGCTGATCGGCGCGAACTGGTGGGTCAGGAACTATCGGATCGCGCCGGTCGAATGGGCGTGGCGATCGATCATCGCCCGGCGCGCGCTGCCGTTCCGGCTGCGTGAGCGGGTGGGACAGGGCGGGGGTGTCGCCGTGCCGGCGTGACGTGCGCCTTGTGTCGAGCGGCCGGGCAAGCCATTTAGGCGGCTTATGACTTTGCCGACACTCCCGCCGCCTCTGGCCGAGGCGCTCGCCGCGCGCGGTTACGACACGCTCACCCCGGTCCAGGCCGCCGTGCTGGAGGCCGACGCGGACGGGCGCGACCTGATCGTCTCCGCCCAGACCGGGTCGGGCAAGACGGTGGCGTTCGGCCTCGGCTTTGCGGCGCAGTTGCTGCCCGATGGCGCGCTGCCGCCGCCCGCGCTGCCGCTGGCACTGGTCGTTGCCCCGACCCGCGAACTGGCGTTGCAGGTCAGCCGCGAGCTGGCGTGGCTCTATGCGGGCGCGCAGGCGCGTATTTCCACCTGCGTCGGCGGCATGGATGCGTCGAAGGAGCGGCGCTCCCTCAACCACGGCACGCACATCGTTGTCGGCACGCCGGGGCGGTTGCGCGACCATCTGGAGCGCGGCGCGCTCGACCTCTCGGCGTTGCGCGTCGTCGTGCTCGACGAGGCGGACGAGATGCTCGACATGGGCTTTCGCGAGGATCTGGAGCAGATCCTCGACGCGACGCCCGGCGAGCGGCGGACGATGCTGTTCTCCGCGACGATGCCCAAGCCGATCGTCGCGCTCGCCAAACGGTATCAGCGCGATGCGCTGCGAATCTCGACGGTGGGCGAGGATCGCGGCCATGGCGACATCGCGTATCAGGCGGTGACGGTGTCCCCGTCGGAGATCGAGCATGCCGCGATCAACCTGCTGCGGCTCCACGAGGCGGAAACGGCGATGCTGTTCTGCGCGACTCGCGACAATGTCCGCCACCTCCACGCCAGCCTGATCGAACGCGGCTTCGCGGCGGTGGCGCTGTCGGGCGAGCATAGCCAGACGGAGCGCAACGGCGCGCTGCAGGCGCTGCGTGACGGGCGGGCGCGGGTGTGCGTCGCGACCGACGTGGCGGCGCGCGGCATCGACCTGCCGACGCTCAGCCTCGTCGTTCACGTCGAGCTGCCGCGCGATGCGGAGACGTTGCAGCATCGCTCCGGGCGGACGGGTCGCGCGGGCAACAAGGGGACGGCAGTCCTGATCGTCCCTTACCCGCGCCGGCGTCGCGTCGAGATGATGCTGAAGGGCGCGCGGATCGCGGCCGAGTGGATGGGCGTGCCGACCCCCGACGATATCCGCGCGCGCGATCGCGAGCGGATGCTGGCGGCGCTGCTGGCCCCGATCGAGGTCGACGACGAGGATCGCGAGCTGGCGAAGCGCCTGCTGGCTGAACGCAGCCCCGAGGAGATCGCCGCCGCGCTGGTCCAGGCGCATCGTGCCAAGCTCCCCAACCCCGAGGAACTCATCGAGGCGACGCCGGAGGCGCGGCGCGCGCAGGCGGATGGCCATCGTCCCGGCTTCGACGACACGGTCTGGTTCCGGATGGATATCGGCCGGCGCCAGAATGCCGAGGCACGCTGGGTGCTGCCGCTGCTTTGCCGGCGCGGGCACATCACCCGCAACGAGATTGGCGCGATCCGCATCGGGCCGAGCGAATCCTGGTTCCAGGTGCCGCGCGCCGTCGCGACCAAGTTCGCCGCCGCTGTGGCGCGGACCGGGCGCGCGGGCGCCGAGGACGAGAGCGGCGTCAGGATCGAGCGGGCGGAGGGTGCACCGCCGCCGCAGCGCGCACCGGGCGGTCCGCCGCGTGGCGCGCCAGCACGCCGCGGGCCGCGCGCGTAGTGAGCCTGCGCGTGCTGGTCGACGCCGATGCCTGTCCGGTCAAGGACGAGGTCTATCGCGTCGCCTTTCGCCGCGACGTGCCGGTCAGCATCGTCAGCAACAGTCGGATGCGCGTGCCCGAGCATCCGCTGGTCGAGCGGGTGGTGGTGAGCGACGGCTTCGACGCCGCCGACGACTGGATCGCCGAGCGCGCGGATCGGGAAGCGGTTGTGGTGACCGCCGACATTCTGCTCGCCGACCGCTGTCTGAAGGCGGGCGCGGCGGTGCTCTCGCCCACGGGCAAGCCGTTCACGCCGTCGTCGATCGGCGCGGCGATCGCGACACGGGCGATCATGGCCGACCTGCGCGCGGGCGGCGATCAGCTCGGCGGGCCGGCGCCGTTCGCGAAGACCGACCGATCGCGCTTCCTGCAGGCGTTGGACGAAGCGCTCGTGCGGCTGGCGCGCTAGGCTCGCGCGAGGCTCCATCCCGTCGCGATCGTTATGCCGAAGGTCGTCGAGCAACTCGGGCCGTGGCTGCGGTTCCGCTTACCCATAGCAGGGAAAACTAGCCGACCCCCGCCCGTCAACGCGCGCAACTCCTCCAAAATGGCTAGGGTTTGTCGCGACAGCGGCACGACGTGCTCGCGCCGCTTCTTCATCCGAGCCGCCGGAATGCGCCAGACCTTCGCCTCGATATCGAATTCTTCCTATTCGGCCTGGCGAAGCTCGCCCGGCTGGACAAACACATGCGGCGACAGCGCCAGCGCTAGCCGCGTCACTGGCGCGCCGCCGTAAGCGACCATTGCCCTTAGCAGCTCGCCAATCCGCTTAGGTTCGACAATCGCCGATAAATTTCGCGGCTTTGGGGATGCTACCGCACCCAAAAGCAGCCCCGCTGGGTCCGCCTTGGCCCGCGCCGTGGCGACCGCGTAACGGAATACCCGGCTGGCGAAGGCGCGCGTCCGTCGCGCCGTCGCCAAATTGCCGCTGGTTTCCTGCTTTTTCAGCACGGCCA
Source organism: Sphingomonas sp. (assembly GCF_965200135.1). GTDB lineage: Bacteria > Pseudomonadota > Alphaproteobacteria > Sphingomonadales > Sphingomonadaceae > Sphingomonas. The sequence continues at coordinate 352,089 of NZ_CBDATK010000007.1, read as the reverse complement.
ACTGCTCGTGCGATTCGACCTGATCTATGGGCCGATGGCCGATGGCGGGTTGGAGCCAACCGCGCGCCCAGCGCAGCTTTGTGATCGTGGCAGGCGCGCGGCCTTCCCGTTCGGCTTTGTCGATGTATTCGAGCGCAAACGCGCCAAAGGTGGCGCCGACCGCGAGCTTCGCCGCTACCCGTTCGCGACGCTTTGCCGCCGCCGGATCGTCGCCAGATACCGCTTTGACGCGTGCTTCATTGCGCGCCTTTCGCGCGGCGCTGAGCGAAATGTCCGGATATTTGCCGAGGGCGCGTTTCCGTTCGACACCGTGCGACCGATATTTGAGCCGCCACAGCTTGCCCCCTTCCCGGCGTAACCAGCAGGTAGAGGCTCCCGCCGTCCGCCAGCTTCTATTCCCGATCCCGTGGCTTCGCGGCCCGTATCGCCGTGTCGGTAAACGCTATACCCGCCTCCAGAGAAGGCCCCCGGAAAGGCCCCCAACTGTGCTGGCTACAGGCGAACAACGGCGAATGCCGCGACCAGACCAGGGCGAAATTGTCAAAAAAACGCCGCTTTGTCGACTTATGGGGGTCGCCTGCGAACAGGTAAATGGTGCCCCACAGGGGACAAAGCTGGGCACTCAGACTACTGGACAATCTCCCTAGGCCGTAGGTAACCAAGGAGTGCGTTAATTCGTATCCTGCGCCAGTCGCGCGCCGTTCTCACGAGCACTGATCAGCGATATCGTCGACGCCGAGGGATGAGGAACAGCCAGACGATCAGGCAGACGAGGCGCGCGACGAAAACACAGCGGGTTCGTCCGGGCAGCGCGTCAGCTTCGTGCCGGAATATACGTCATGGTCGCGCAGCCGATGGCGCATCCGGCAGTGGATCAACGACGCCAACGAACGCCGGATGCTCTCGCTGTTCAGCTCGCTGGAGGTGAAGGATCCGATCGTCACCTATATCGACGATCCTGATGATGAAGGCGAGATCGGCTTCCATCGTCAAAAGAAGCGCGAGGCCGAAGCCTTCAACATCGTTCCGGCCGACTTCCTTGCCAACGCGCGTCGACGGCCTCCAGTCGATCCACAGCCGACTGCCTCGGGCTTCTCGTCGTGGATTTACTCGCTCTACAGCAGCGCGATCGGCAAGGATGAGGACCGTGAGCGCGGCAAGGAAGTCGAACAAGAAGTGCTAGATCGCAGGCGTGCCATCTACATGGGCGTCGACAACGCCTATCTGCGCAAGGTCGTTTCGAACTGGGCGTTGATCCACAACGGAATCGAGCAACCGGATGGCCAGCCGGTGGACTATCTGACTGTGGATCACCTGCGGGTCGGCGGCATGCCGTTGCGGGTCTCGCCGGACCTGATGTATCAGAACCAGTCGCTTTCGAAGGTGCTGATCGTCGAGATCAAGCACACTAAGATGTTCGTGCCGACCAACCTGTGGCCGAACGTTTGGGCGCAGCTATGGTGCTATTCCCAGACAGATGTTGCCCGCCAAGCGGACGATGTGTGCGTCATCGGCGAGGTATGGTGCGATGAATTCGTGCGTGTCGGTCGCGGCCAGCCTCGTGAACGCCACGTCACCTTGCGGGCGTCGGTGAGGCGTGATCCGCGTCTGCGCGGCTATGACCGCTTTTTCCGCGAGCTGTTCGAAATATACAGCGGCAGCCCAGTCCCACCGACGTGCTGATCTAACAGGTCACCTGCCAGATCGACAAGCGCGCGCGCCGCAGAACTCGTGCGCATTACCCGAACCGGTGTTCAGGTTTGCGGTCAATCAAACCCGCATAGCAGGTTCCAAGGCTGGATACATCCGCGATATATCACCAAATCCTTCGCCTCGATTTTCAATGGCCAAGTCGCCATCCCAATCAACGATGTCTGTAAGCGCGCCATATGCTACGGATAGCTGATCCCTGTCGCGCGACCCAATTCGCTTCGGACGTTGAGCGACTTTCGGCAAAAGCCGATGTGCCAGACGCTGTAACGCGACGATTGCGGCATCGCCATTCTCGCGATCCGAGCCTCGCACCAATCCAACCCATCGCTCGCGCGGCACATTGCCATCCTGCTCGACGAGGCTGGCGATATACCAGTCTACATTGCGGTAGACTGCGACGAATTGCTCGCGACCTGGCCGTCGGCGTGCCTCGGCGGACAACACCAGCAGGGGCCCCTCGTCGCCGCCAGCCTCGAGCTGCTCTCGGATGTTAAAATCTTCGTAGTCATGCGAGATGGGCCAATCGATTTGAATTGCCGTCGGCTTCATTAGTTATCTCCAGATTGTAGCCGGCCATGCCGACCCGCAAATTCAGGCTGAGGTCAGCCGCCGCGCCAGCACGATCATCGCTTCGGTATCCCGCTGGCAATAGGCGCGTAGCGCAGCGTCGAGCGCCAGCCGGCGTTCGGCCGAGCAACCCTTGGCGATCGCCTCAGCATAGGCTTCTTGCGCGCTGCCGCCGTCCTTCACCTCGAGGGCCGCGTAGTCCATCTCGGCGGCGATCGTCGGTAGCACGGACTTGAGCGACCAGCTGCCGCGCTGGTCGCGATGATACCAGTTGGCGCGGGTGACCGGCAGCAGATCGACGACGCGCGCCGCCATCGCGGTCAGCGCGTCCGCAAGGTCCGGGAACGCGGCGGCCAAGTCGAGGATGCGTCCCTTTTCGAAGCTGGCGTTGTAACCGATGACCGCGCCCGTGGGCGGCACCATCTCGACCAGCGCCTCAGCGCACGCGCGGCGCGGATCACTTCCATCAAGGCTAAGGAATTCGCGGTGCGTGATGACGCCCTCCTCGGTCTCGATATGGGCCGAGAACTGGAACGGCACTTGGCTGTACGGCCGCGTGCCGATCCAGCGCGGCACCGCGAAGCCGATCGTCTCGAAATCGAGCCAGGTGCGCGGGAACGCCCAGCCGGCCATCGCTGCGCGGGCGCCCTCGACATCGTGATACACCTCGCCCGACACGGTTGCGCGGTGGACCCGGGCGTGGACGGCGCTGGTAAGCGCCGCGGGGTCGACGGCCAGCAGATCGACGATACCCTGCTCGACCCACCGTTTGCCGCCGCCGTGTGGCAGGACTGTCACCAGCCATTCCGGTCCGATCGGCAGCGACCCGTGGCAATGATCGGCGAATTCGCACGGAAACGGCGCGTCGCAATGGGCGCCGGGTGCGGTCCCCGGCTCAGCACCGGCCAGCGTCACCCGCGCTGCGGCAACGACTTCTCCCCGGCCCGCGGCGACCGGCTCGGCTGCCGCTATCAGATCGGCGTCGGCGAACAGGCCGTCGAAATCGCCTTCGCGTTCGAGGACGAAGCTGCTGTCGACATGGCGGATCGCCGCGCTGCTAATCGGCACACCCGCGTTGCGCGCGACCCAGAGCTGCGTGGCGAGATCGCCGACGTGATAGTCCTTCGCCTTGGTCGAGCTCTTCACTTCGGCCATGTGCCAGCCGCCGGCGCCGTCTGGTTCCAGCACGTCGATGCGCACGAGCACGCCGTCATGCTGGAGCGTCGCCTCGAAGATCGGCCGGTCATGGCCGTCGTCGAGCAGCGCCTGCGTCGTGGCGAGCGCGGCCGCTAGGTCCGGCTCGGCCTCGACCGTGACACCGTCCGGCAGCAGAGCGCAGGCAATCGCGCCGACTTCGTGACCGGTGGCGAAGCGAGCCTCAGCGCCCGCGTCCTGCTCGGCCAGCTCCGGGCGATGGGCGGACAGCCACAATCGCTTGGGACATTGCTCGAACATCGTGATCTTCGACTTGGACAGGCCGAAGCGGCGCGGACGATCGGTCATGGCGTTTCTCCAGCCATCGCCCGCACTTCGTTGAGGAATGCGGCCACTTCGGCACGAACTGACGGATCGTTGAGCTTTGTGACGGCAAAGCCGGGGAACCCGTTCAACGTCTTGGTGGTCAGCGGGCCGACGATTTCTGTGAAGCGATCATAAAGCCGCCGGCGAACATCGACGTCGGCGAACGCTGGCCGATTCATCAGATAGCCGAGGCATAGCTGGACACCGCCCTTGCTGTAGCGCGTCAGCGCGAACGGATAGAGCCAGCCGCCCGGGGCATCGAACTCCGCCACGATCGATCCCTGCGTTGACGCCACGGTTGCGCGACCCCCCGCCTCCTCGATCATCGCTACATAGGCGTCCGCGCCCGAGGTCGTCGCAGGACCGAATTTCGCGAGATGTTCCTCGATCCACGCCTCACGCGCGATCGGCGGCAGCGCTCCACGCGCTGCCTTCTCGGTCTGCGCACGCTCGGTCTCGCCGATGATCCGGGGCGTCAGCGCGGTGACGCCGCCCTCGCTCTCGAACCAGGACAGCTCGACCGCCCGCACATCGGCCTTCATCTGTTCGTTCAGGAACTCCACGATCCGGGCCAGCTCGCGCGGGATGGTGTCGGCGACGAAGACCATCTTGATGCGGCCGGCCGAGAAATTGGCATCCACCTGCTGCCAGAACTCCTCCGGCTCGGTCGTGCCGGCAAGGAAGGTCGCCAACTCGGCATCGGCGTCGCGGCCCTGCTCGTTCATCGCCGCGGCGAAGCTCTCGGCGATACGGCCGCCCTGCCAGTAGGCGGTGCCGTTCGCGGCATAGTCGAGCATCTGGCCGATCACCTCGCGCCGCAGCCGCGTGTCGACCGCGCGCTTCAGTTCGACCAGCACCGGCACGCCGCTGCGGGTTACGAACAGGTGGTCGAGCGACCAGCGCCCACTGCCGTCTTCGCGGTCGGCTATCGGCTGCTCGCGGCGGATCAGCAGCAAGGCGCCATCCTGATCGGCGATCAGCTCGGGATGGGCGGCAACCAGCCTCTGCATGAAATCCTCGCTGCGGGGTTCCGACGGGCGCATCGCGGTGAGCGTGCCGGCGGCATCGACGGTGTAGATGGTTGTGCGGGACAAGGGCGATCTCCGGATCAGGGTTGAAAGCGCTCGGTGAGCGCATCGGCGTGCTCGCGGGTATCGCCGGTCCAGCCGGCCAGCCACTCGCGCCACGAACAGGCGGCGAAGCGGACTTCGGCACCCGCCACTGCGGCAGCGAGGTCAGCGATCTCGGCGCGATGGCGCTCGATCGCAGCGGCCGGAATGGGCGTGGCGCCACGACTGGTCGGTTCGGCGTAGAGATATAGTAGGACCGGCGCCTTGCCGAGCCGCCGTCCCTCGGTGACCAGCCCGAGGGCGTGCTTGACCAGCTGGGAGGCATCCAGATGGTGATAGCCGCCATCACCGGCACGCAGTCGGTCGCGCATGACGGTGAACGGCGTCATCCGATCGCCCCACACGTCGCGGTCATAGGCATCGGACAGGCTTACGGTCTTGGCGTCGCGGAACGGCTCAAACCGCTTGGACTCGACGCCGATGACATGACCGCCGGTCTCAACCGCTGCATCGAGCCAAGGGTGTCGTCCGCCGCGCCATGGGAACCGCATCTGCCGCTCGACATCGACTCGCACGGCGGGCCAGTCCAGATCGGCGAGGCAGGGAAAATGCGGCAGGTCGCCAGCGCGTTCAATGAACCAACCGAATGCGTTGACCGCCAGCGCCGCGCTGCTCTCCGGGCTGTCGAGCTTGCCGCTCTCGATCTCGTTGCCGCCGGCGTTCGCCAAGGCGGCCCGGACGAGATGCTCCGGCACACCGTGCAGGAAGGTGGGAGGGCGAATCGTCATGACGCACCTTTCGCGGTGTCCTGCGACAGGATCGGTCGCATATCACCTGTTGGCAGCATCATGGTCGCCGCCGCGATGCGTTCGCGCATCACCGCGACGAGGACGTCCGGTCCCTCGATCACGAGTTCGCCGCCCCAAGTGAACAGATGCTCGGCGAGCTCACGCATGCCGCCGGTGGTGAACCGGACGCGAAGGCCGCCGTCGCCTAGGTCTTCGATCTGTTGCTGACCGTGGAACCGCCAGTGCCGCGCGCGGTCGGCGGAGGAACGCGGCACAAGCAACACCACATCCTGTTTCTCGTCGCGCCACACCGCGAAACTGTCGGCGAGCCAGGCGTCGATATCCCAGTCGTCCGGCGCGCAGCCGATAGTATCGCTCACCATCGCCCCGGACATCCGGTCGAGCCGGAAATAGACGGGCTGGTCTTCGCGCCCCGGCATCTTCCCGAGCAAGTACGTCAGCGGTCCGTGAACGAGACCATAGGGGATCACGCGCCGCCAGCGCGGTTCCGGCCGTTTATCGGTCGCATAGTGGAACTCGACGCATTGGCCGCAGAGAATGGCTCTCTGGATGGTCGCGACGGTTTCCGGCGCAACAGTGGCAATCGGCCCGGCTACCACCATCGTTCGCTGGAGCCGGGCGAGGGCGTCGAGATCAGGATCGAGCCGCCGCTTCTCGCGGTCGTCGAGCGCACCCTTCACCTTGGCGAGCAGGCTGGCCAGCTGCTCGGCGCGGGCATTCTGTCCCGCCAGCGTGCGGCCATCGACCTCGGCCTGCAGAGCTGCAACTTCGGCCGGCGTCGGTCGCGTATAGACGCGACGCAGGCTGTCGCGGATCAGAAAGCGCTTGCGGCGATCGTCGACGACCTCATCCAGATCGAAGTGATGCGAGATGATGTCCCGCATCCGTTCGGCGGTGCGCCGATTGACGCCGAGCCGCTCGGCCATTTCGTCGAGCGTCAGCCCGTCGGTCGCTTCCGATAGCGCGTGGACAAGGGCGAGCAGCCGGTCCAGCTTGGCCATTCTTTCGGTCATCCGCCTCTGCGTCCGATTTTGTCGCATCGTGCTTACAGCTATGGCTCGTGCCAAGTACCAAACTGATTATTTGGTCTGAATATCGAGGCTTGACGAGGCACGGCGTGCACGGGAGCATCGCGCTGCGGCAAATTTACGAGAATAGATTTTGAGGGGGCTGGATGTTTACGGTGGGGACGATCGCTCAACTGCACAGCGACCCGTCCTGTGCTGGCCAAATTATCAAAGTATCGGCGATCAGGGGGGGGCGCGTTTTGTATGAAGTCCTGCTGGAGGATGGCAGCGACAGGAGGATGTTTACGGAGGCGCAGCTAGACGCCAGCATCTGCGCGCCAAATCCATCGGGTAATTTGGCGGCCGACCGAGGCGCGCACCAAGGGCTTTTGCGCAACACGCCGCTTCGTAACCGTCCGGTTGATCGACTGCCGTGACGTCCGTGTCCCTTGGCGCCGCGTCGATGACTGAAGAGGAACGGGCTTACCGCGCGTCGCGCGAACCCGCTCATCTTGTCGAAGTGGACGCAGCCGGACGATCGCATCTCCACCTCGCTGCGATGTCCGGCAGGGCAGCCGTCTGCCGCATCTACATCGCTGCGGGGTGCGACCCGTCGATGCGCGACAATTCAGGGCGTACAGCGGCGGAGCTTGCAAAGGCTGCGGGCTATGCTGCGCTCGCGCGTTCACTCGAGGCGACGCCCGCCCGGCCCGAAGCGAGCCCCCCGAAACAGGCCCCCAGCCGCCCGGATCTGCTGGAAGCAGCCGAGCAGCGCGGACTGGTCTCAGGTGACGAGCGCGTCGTTGCCGCGATCATCGCGGATGGGCGTCTTGGCTGCCGTAACCCGAAAGGAGATACTCCGCTTCATCTTGCAGCTGCGGGCGGCCACCTGACCGCGTGCCACGCGCTCTATGAAGCCGGCGCCGATCCGGAAGCCCGGAACGACGCCCGGCAGACTCCGGCGGAAATGGCGGCAGAATCTGGTCATTTGGGCCTTGCCCGCCTACTTGGCGGCCCCGAACCGGAAGCAACTGCCCCTGTTCCCTCCTCCCCGCCCCACCCCGAGCCGCAACCCCGAGTGAACGAACTGCAGCCGTTTGCAGACGCTGGTGTCGATCTGCTCGATTTCGATGCGCTCGAAGAGCCCGCCGAATATCATACGCGACAACAGATCGGCACAGTGTCGGCCATTTTCACCGCCATATCCCCCCGGTCCGGAATGCGCAGTGGCGGACCGGAGGAAAATGACGACTGGGAACTCCCGGCGAGCCTTGCCAAGGCAGGCGCAGCTGGCTCCTCACAATACCAGGCCGTCCGGCCCGCGGACCTCGACGACGCTGCCGATTTCTCGCATTCCTCCGGCACTCGTCGGTCCCGCCGGCCCCGGAAGCTCAGGGATACAAGGTTCGCGCTGTCCGAGGAATTGGCGGAGACCTGGGCGGTCGAGGCGCTCGCCACCGGCACGGTGGATGAGCAGGCAATCCGGGATTTGGTGGGCGCATGCCGGGGAAACCCGAGCCGGACAGATCTCGAGGCCAATGTCCGGAAGGTACTCGCAGCTGCCGGAATCCATGTAATCCGTGACGCTAGAGACTTTCGTCCCTTTCCCGACGCAGCCCTCGACCTGATCGATGTGACGGTGCTGAGCGAGGCGATCGTCGCCGCCTGCTGCCGCAATACCGTCGTTCCCGGCAACGGCCCGTTTATTATCGACCGGGCGACCGAGGAAAGAATCCTTCGCGAGATAGCAAATGCCCGTCGGAACCTGCTCGACGGAATTCTGGATACACCCGGCGTCTTGGCCGAGGTCGTCCGGCGTGGTGAGCTTATTTTGGCAGGCGAACTTGCACCGGACGAGTTCACCGACTTGGATATTGATATCGACGCCCAAGATGGGGATGCCGACGACTTCGCGCGCAATATCGAGGCTCTGCGCGATGCCGTCGAGGGCGGCGTCGAAAGCGGAGGCCGGGCACGACGCAATACGATCCAAGCGCTCGAGGACTTGGAAACCCGTCAGGACTGCTTGGCGGGGCTCGCGGCCAGCTTGGGCAAGGCGGCGGAGGGGTCCATCCGCAGGCTGACGGACACCTGCGACCGTGCGACCGAGGAGCTCGTCCTTGCGCACCTTTCCTTCATGCGGCGCGAAACCGCGAAGATGGCGAAAGCCGACGAGGATGCGGAAGAGCTGTTCCAGGAAGCATATTTCGGCCTCCGCAGGGCTTCGGAACGCTTCGACCCCGAACGCGGGGTGCGCTTCTATCTGTACGCACTGCTCTGGATCAGACAGCGGATAAGCCGCTGGCGAGCAGACCAAGGATCCATGATCCGTGTCCCCGTGCATCGCGTGCAGCTCAATACCAAGATCACGACACACTCGGAGGAGTTCGAACGCTCGCATGTACGCTCCCCAACAGAGCTGGAGCTTGCGGCAGCTACCGGCGTCGAAGTCGCAACGATCAGGTCGCTGGCATCTGCGCTTTCGCCCCTCGTTCCGCTTCATCGAGTGGAAGGGACCATCGCATTGCGCTGGGAAGGGCAGGACGAGATCGTTTCGAGATCGCAGGCCGCCCGCGTCATCAGTCGGGAGCTCAACAGCCTGCCAGCGCGCGAGGAGGCGATTCTCCGCATGCGGTTCGGCATCAATCTCGAGAGTGACATGACCCTAGAGGAGATCGGCCAAGTCTTCGGTGTCACACGCGAACGAATCCGACAGATTGAATCCAAGGGACTTCAGAGACTGAAACACCCGACCCGACGACGTGCCTTGCGGAGGCTTCTCTGAATGGGGACCACCAGAAACGTTCCGCCGGCGGCCGGCGCGATGCTCGAATCGCTGCGTGGGCTCGGCTATACTACCGCGACTGCGATCGCCGATCTGGTCGATAACTCCGTCAGTGCGGAGGCTGATCGCGTGGACGTGCTGTTCGAATGGAACGGTCCGGACAGCTGGGTCAGGATCGCGGACAACGGTCGGGGAATGACCGACGCGGAACTTGAAGCCGCAATGCGTCTCGGCGCCCGCGATCCGCGAGCACAACGACGCGCCGGCGATCTCGGCAGGTTCGGCATGGGCCTGAAGACGGCAAGTTTCTCGCAGGCGCGAATCCTAACCGTTGCCAGCAGCAAGGCAGGCCATGAACGGTGCTGCCTTCGCTGGGATCTCGACCAGCTCGGTGGAGCGGAGGGAAGCTGGCTGCTTCATGAGGGTGCGCGGACTGGTTCAAGGGAGCGGGTCGAAGCCGGACTGACCGACGACACGGGTACGGTCGTATTGTGGGAGAACCCAGACCGCATCGTGACAGACGGCTTCACCGCACAGGACCTGATCGACCTGATCGAACAGGTCGACAGCTATCTGGCGATGACGTTCCACCGTCTGATCGATGACGGACTGGACATACGGATCAATGGTCGGCGCGTGCGGAGTTGGGATCCGTTTCTCACCGGCCATCCGGGCAAGGCCATGCAAAGCGTGGAATACCGGCTGCAGAACGCAGCGGGCGTTGTGGCGCAATGCCATGTGCTCCCGCACAAGGACTTGCTGAAGCCTGCAGAATACGAAGCGGCGGCCGGTCCGCTCGGCTGGCCGGCACAGGAAGGGTTCTACATCTACCGGAACCGCCGCCTGCTTCTTGCAGGAGGATGGCTCGGACTGGGCGAACGTGGACGACGCTGGACGCGCGACGAGGCACACCGCCTTGCGAGGATACGTCTCGACATACCGAACACGGCCGACGCCGAATGGAAGATCAACATCCTGAAATCGACGGCCAGCGTGCCGGTCCGCCTGCGGAGCCAGCTAATCCGGCTTGCATCGGATACCCGCGACGTCGCCAAGAGGGTCTTTGCGCATCGCGGCAGGCTGGTCACGGGACGGGGAGAAGCCGGCGGCGGCATCCAGGACGTATGGGCTGTTCATCACTCCGCGAAGGGAAACTCCTACCGGATATCGAGACAGCATGATCTGGTCGCCTCGATCTTGGACCGTGCGGGGCCGCTGAGGTCGGACATACTTTCGCTGCTCAGCCTGATCGCGGAAACCGTGCCGGTGCAGAGGATATGGCTCGATACCGCCGAGCAGACGAACGCATCCAGGGGCGGTTTTGCAGCGGCACCCGACGAGATGGAAACAACACTGACCAGCCTATTCGAGGCACTGGTCGAGTTCAGAGGTCTCAGCCCCGATGAAGCGCGGCTGCGACTGTCACGCACCCCCCCGTTCGATCAGCACCCCGATATTGTACAGAGAATTGGCGGAAACAGAAAATGACGACGACAGACCAGCGCGCCTTCGACTCCATCCTGAGCATGGCGCAGAACCTTCTGCGGCGGACCGTGGCCAATACGGGCGACGCGGTCACACCCGAAATGATCGACTCCGAACTGAACAAGCTCGAGGCGATCATGGAAGCGGACTTCGCGCTCGTGGACCGCGACCAGCTCGTTGACGAACTGATCCGCCGCTACAGCCACACGATCGGCCGGAACGCGACCCTCTCGGATGATACCGACCACGTTCCTTGGCTGACGGCCGAGCGGAAGAAGGACTGGCTCTACTGGCGACGCTATTCGGAATACATGGAGGCAAAGCTGCCGCTTGTCGCGCTGGATGCGCTGGACGAGGCGACCGACGAGGTGCTGGGGCATCTCGAGGATCCGCGACGCGCCGGTACATGGGACAGGCGCGGGCTCGTCGTGGGTCACGTCCAGTCCGGCAAGACCGGAAACTATACGGGCCTCATCTGCAAGGCGGCAGACGCGGGATACAAGATTATCATCGTCCTTGCGGGGCTTCACAACAACCTGCGGGCGCAGACGCAAATCCGGCTCGACGAGGGTTTTCTCGGCTTCGCTACCCTGGCGAACGTTGAGGACCTTCCCCCTGTCGGTGTCGGTCTCATCGATGCGGACCACTCGATACGACCCAACTACGCGACCAACCGCACGGAGAACGGCGACTTCACGAAACAGGCAGCAGCAAAGCTTGGCGTCACTCCGGAACAGCGTCCTTGGCTGTTCGTCATCAAGAAGAACAAGACGGTTCTCGAACGGCTTCTCAGCTGGATCCGCAACCGGGTGGCAGACCATACCGATCCGGTTACAGGCCGGAAGCTGGTGACCAACTTGCCGATCCTAGTCATCGACGACGAGTCGGATCACGGATCGGTCGACACCGGAGAGGACGTGGTCGATGAGTTCGGCAAGCCCGATCTTGAGCACCAGCCCACCACGATCAACCGCCTGATCCGGTCCGTCCTCAATCACTTCGCCCGGTCGGCCTATGTGGGGTATACTGCCACACCGTTCGCCAACATCTTCATCCACGACAAGGGTGCCACGGACGAACACGGTCCCGATCTCTTCCCGTCGGCGTTCATCACCAACCTCGCGGCCCCGTCCAATTATATCGGCCCTGGAAGGGTCTTCGGTTCAGCCTCTTCAACTTCGGCAGACCTGCCGCTGACGAGGCCGCTCGCCGAGAACGAGTACTCAGCCTGGATGCCGCAACGCCACAAGAACGGCCACCGGCCGCGATGGGACGGGGAGGCAAGGTTGCCGGACTCGCTTGAAGAGGCGGTCCGCTCCTTCATGTACGCATGCGCCGTCAGGAAGCTCAGGGGTCAGGGAAGCCGCCATGCGTCCATGCTGGTCCATGTGACGCGGTTCACGTCGGTACAGGCGGAAGTGGTGTCGCAGGTCGCCGAATACGTGCGGCAGCTGAAAGGGCGGTACCAGCGCGGCATCGATCTCGCGGATACGGAAGCACGAATGCGGCGCGAGTATGAGGAGAACTTCCGACCGGGAATGGCCCGCATTCGGGCGGACTTGGTTGCGGACGAGAAACTGGAGGATTTCGACTGGGCGCAGATCCGCGAAGTGCTTCCCGACGTGATTGCCGACATCAAGGTCAGGGAGATCAACGGCACGGCCAAGGACGCCCTCGATTATGCCGAGAACGAACAGACCGGCCTGAAGGTTATCGCGATAGGCGGCGACAAGCTTGCGCGGGGCCTGACCCTAGAAGGATTGTGCACGAGCTACTTCCTGCGCTGTGCACGGATGTACGACACACTCATGCAGATGGGGCGTTGGTTCGGCTACCGGGACGGTTATCTTGACGTCTGCAGGCTGTACACGACGACCGAACTTGTCGAGTGGTTCGGTCACATCGCGGACGCTGCCGAGGAACTGAGGCAGGAGTTCGACAACATGGTCGCCGCCGGCGGCACGCCCAAAGACTTCGGGCTGCGTGTCAGGTCGCATTCAGTGCTGACGATCACGTCACGAGCGAAGATGCGAAATGCCCGGCCGGTGTCGTTCACCTATTCCGGTGACCTGCTCCAGACGATCGTGTTTCCCAACAGGGCTGAGGAGATCGAAGCCAACTTCAACACGACCGAGCGGTTTGTCTCCGGTCTCGGACCTGCCCTAGATCTTAGCGACCAGCATTATGTGCCCGAAGGCCAGCGCTGGGCGGGGCATCTGTGGCGGGCAGTGCCTTCGGATCAGGTGACGGCGTTCCTGCGGCAATATCGGACGCACCCCGCGAGTTTCCGCATCATGAGTCCGCTGATTGCCGACTTCATCGACGAGATGAACAAGGACGGCGAACTAGTGAAATGGACAGTGGCGCTTGTTTCGAAGGACAATCCCAATCCGGAGGACAAGCACCTCATCGCCGGTCTCGAGATGGCGATGCTCACCCGCAAGAAGACCGTGGACCATGAGGATCGCTATTCCATCAAGACCCTCATCTCGCCACGCGACCAGGCGATCGATCTGACGAGGACGCAATGGGAAGCGGCGCTCGCGCTCAGCCGCGAAACCTGGCGGCAGGACGCTGAACGGAATGACGGGCGGGAGCCGCCGGCCGAGCCGAGAGGCCCTGCAATCCGGAAGACACTGGGCGAGGGCAATCCGGCCACGGGGCAGCCCGCGCAACGCGAACGCGGCCTGCTTCTCCTCTATCTGCTGAACCCGGCGGTGAGCGGCGTCGCCGCGATCAAGGATTCCGGTCCGGTAGTTGCCTTCGCGGTCAGCTTCCCAGGCAGCACCTCGACGAGAAGGGTGAGCAATGCCGCCTACATGGGGAACAGCGTGATGTGGGAGGCCCTGAATGTCTGGGTGGACTGAGGAAGGACTCATCCGCTCTTGGCGAGCCCTTGCCGAACAGCAGGCGGACGAAGACTGGCGGCTGGTCAGTCTCACGACAATCGGTCTGGTCTCCGTCCAAGCGGGCCGACACTTCCCCGACAGCAGGGAGGCGCTGATCGTCGCATTTCCGTCGGGGTGGCTGGGCAAATCGACAGGGTTGCCGGACGGACGCGGCTTCGAGGCGGCAATGATCGAGGGGCACGCCGCCTTCATGGGCAAGGACGTGATCGCGCTTATCCGTCGCGTGGAAGGCGCGTTCGACATCTTCGCCATCATGGCCGTCGATCTGTTGCGTTTTCTCGACGATCGGAAGACACAGGACGGCCGGGCCCTCGTCGCAGCATTCCTCCAGCGTGTGAGGGAGTGGCAGGCCTTCATGTCCCGCGGCTCAAGGCCGCTTTCGCAGGAAGCGCAGGCAGGACTTTACGGCGAACTCGCCACCTTGCGGCTTCTGACCGAGGTCATGCCCGGCAGCCTGTCATTCGATTCATGGAAAGGACCCATGCATTCGGCGCAGGATTTCCATCTCGGCTCGGGTGCCCTCGAAGTAAAGACAACCTCGACCAGCGATGCTTTCAAGGCGCGCATCAACAGCATCGAACAGCTCGATTCCGAAAGGCAACCGATGTTCGTGGGCGCGGTTCGCCTTACGGACGATCCGAGCGGCACCAGCCTGTCAGCATTAGTGGCCCTGATGCGCGACCTCGCCGAAAGTCGGGGCCGGCGGAGGGCATTCGACGCATTGCTCGTTCTGGGCGGATATTACGACGAGCATGCCTCGTTGTACGCGCGTCCGTTAGCCGTCTGCGAATTCAGGTGCTATGCCGTCGACGAGGAATTTCCTGCGCTCAGGCGCGCGGCCTTGCCGGCGCAAGTCACTGCGGCAACATACACCCTCGATCTTAGCTCCGTTCCGCAGCCCGATGTGGGACTGCCGGGAGCCCTGTCCGCGCTGGGAATCACTCAATGAGCATCGAGGAATTTCACCGCAGCCTGCGCGCCGAGTTGCACGCGGTTGTCGCCGAAAGGCTCAGCAGCGATGAAGGCAGCTTTCCCTCCGAGGAACTGATCTACGCAGAGCTTGCGATGGAGCAGATCGCAAATGCCAACATCTGCGAGTCTCCGACCGTATGCCACTGGACCGGCACGATCGGGAATGCCCGGCTGCGAATAACTGGATATGCGCAGTCGGCGGACGAGACCTGCCTCGACCTGTTCGTCACGCGCTACTTCGGCACCGACGAGATCGAAACTCTGCGCGACTCGGAAGCGGCATCGACGGCCAAGGAAGGGATCAAGTTTCTTTTCGAAGCGGCCAGTGGCCGGCTTGGCTCGAGGATCGAGACGAGCGGCGAAATCTACGAGCTAGTCCTCTTCATCCGAGAACAGTGGGCGAACCTCCAGCAGCTGCGGGTGTTCGTGGTCACGGACGGGCTAACGAAATCGAAGCGCTTTGCCCCAAAGGAAGTTCAGGGAAAAATCGTCGCGATCGAGGCGATGGATATCGAGCGGCTCTACCGGCACACCTCCGGCAAGCCGCGCGAGGAGGTATCGATAAGTTTTGATCAGACGCTCGGGCGACCGCTGCCATGCATCCATGTCCCCGATCCTGACGCCGACTATGAATACGCACTGACGGCAATTCCGGGCGAGATCATCCGCGAGCTCTACCTGCGCTACGGACCTCGACTGCTGGAAGCCAATGTCCGCACGTTCCTCGGCTACCGGAGCAAAGTTAACCAGGGCATCGCCGACACCCTCCTCAGGGAGCCCGAGCATTTCATGGCGTTCAACAACGGCCTCGTCATGGTCTGCGACAGCGCACAGTTGAGCCGTTGCGAGGATGGCGGGCTCGGGTTCTCGCTGATGAGCGGGCTGCAGATCGTGAATGGCGGCCAGACCACCTCCTCGATCTTCTTTGCCTCGCGAGACCGCAAGGAGATCGACCTCAGTCACGTGATGGTCCCAGCCAAGATCATCATTCTCAAGGGCGACGATGACGATGCGCGCGAAAGACTGATCGCCAACATTTCCCGGTTCGCCAACAGCCAGAACGCCGTGAAGACTTCCGACCTTTCCGCCAACCGGCCGTTCCATGTTCAACTGGAGAAACTGTCGGAGGAGGTCTGGTGCGCCGACGGTGCGAGCCGCTGGTTCTACGAACGGGCTGCGGGCGCCTATCAGGTCAGACTGCTGCGCGAGCGTACCGACGCCAAGCGGCGCGAATTTCAGCGCATGGTACCGACGCGGCACAAGCTGTCGAAGAACGATATCGCAAAATTCCACGAGGCGTGGAGGGGCAGGCCGACGCAAGTCGCTCTTGCCGGGGAAAAGAACTTCGCAGCGTTCATGGCAGCGCTCGACGAGAACCCTGAGCTCGTGCCCAATCCCCTTACGCCCGAATGGTATCGCGCCATGATTGCCAAGGTCATCATCTTCAGGGCAATCGAGGGCGCCATCAAGAAAAGGGACGCCAAGGAAGTCTTCCGCCAAGGCTGGGTGAACATCGCGACCTACACGGTCGCAGCCCTGTCCGAAGCGCTGGCCGGTCGGATCGACTTCGAACTGGTGTGGCAGCAGCAGGGCATCTCAGACGAGTTCGCGCGTCTCCTCTGGGACTGGGCAAAGATCGTCAACGCGACCTTCGAGAAGATCGCGCCGGGCCGGCAATTCTCTGAAGTGGCGAAACGGGCGGACACTTGGAAGGCGGTCAGAGCTGCTTCATTCCCCGAGCCTTCAGAAGCAATTCCCGAAATCGGGGGCGACTGACCCGTCAGATCTCGCCATCGATGAAGTCGTGCACGACGTGCGCGATCTGGCGGGCGAGGAACGCCGGAACGGCATTGCCGACCTGCTTGTACTGTTCGGTTCTCGGGCCGCAGAAAAAGTAGTTGTCGGGGAAGGTCTGGAGACGGGCGGCTTCCCTGACGGTCAGCGACCTGCACTGCGCCGGGTCCGGATGGATGAAATAGTGGCCGTCCTTCGCGATATGGCTCGTGACGGTGGTTGATGGTGCGGCAGCTAGCTGCACCCGGAACCTGTCTGCGAACGCGCCGGTCTGGCGATTCGCGTGACGTGGTTGAAGATAGTCCGGAAACTCGACAAGGGTCGGTGACCGACCATTGATTTTGCCGAACCCCGCCGCAAAGAGGTACCGTCCCAAGTCTTCGGGGATGTGTCCGCGTGTCTCGTGATCGAGGAGCACGTCCAGTCCCGGGTCCTCCAGCCACAGCGCCAAAGGTCCGGGGCGGATCGCCGAAGCCTGCTTGCCAGTTGCCCGGTTCAGTGCGCGTGCTCGGCGCGTGCCGGTGAGGTCCTGGAACTCTGACCGGAGTTTGGATGGCAGGGCCGCATCCCCGGACAGGCGTTCTGCCCACCCTTCCACGGTTTGTCTCCATGCCGCGCCGCCATCGTTGCGGCTGAGACCACTTCGGAGTTTCGGCATCCCGCCAATCGTCGAGATCACAGAATTGGCAGCGGAAGGCCGCGACCTGACCAGCAAAGGTCCCTCGAAGCTGCGGCCGTGTGCGAGGTCGGACCGCAGCCCGACGATGATCACCCTGTGTCGTGACTGGGGGACACCATGCTCCTCGGCACGCACGACGAACTCGCGCGGGTCGCGGTGATCGAGGAGGTTTCCCTCCGCAGTGAGGGGCAGCAACACGTAGCCGTCGCCCGCCATGCGCAGATCATCGAAAACTCTGTCTGCAATTGCCCCGCCTGATACCCGGCTCGACAGCATCCCCTTCACGTTCTCCATGACGAAGACGGCCGGCCTGAGGCGGTCGAGTATCGAAACATACTCGCGATAGAGGAAATGACGATTGTCGCTCTCCGCGACATAACCCCTGTTTCCAGCGTTGCGGGATCTGCCCGCGAGCGAATACGCCTGACAGGGTGGACCTCCGATGAGGATCGTGCGCCCGGCGCGCTCCTCCCGCGCGCGGTCCAGCTCGACTGAAAGCTGCTCGAACACGCCTGGCGAACCCAGTTCGAGTTGCTGTGCCTCCCGTAACGCATGCTTCCAGTTCGCCGGATGAAGACTGTTCCAATCCGGCAAAGGACGTGCGCCATTGAGCGCGTCATAATAGCATGAGGGGAATTCGCCCTCGAAACTACGCAGGAAGGCACGTAGCCGAAGCGTCCGAATCGCATACGGATCCTTTTCGACCGACAGCCTTATCGTCATCGGACTGGCCGTTTCCCGCCCGGCCACAGCAAAACCCTCGCCAAGTCCGCCGGGGCCGGCAAACAGATCTATTATCTCAATCGCGCTGCTCACATGGCCTCCCTCAGATCAATTCCTATATGTCTTCCGGCGGCCCTGACCAGGCCGAAACCGCTGGAGCATGCTGTTGGCCGACATAGTTTCACCGGAAACCCGGTCGCGGATGATGTCAGGCATCCGAGGCCGGAATACCCGGCCCGAACTCGTCGTGAGGTCAGCGCTGCATGCGCGGGGGTTCAGGTTCCGCTTGCACGTCAGTGACCTTCCCGGAAAACCCGATCTGGTGTTTCCGAAACATCGAGCCGTCATTCAGGTACATGGATGTTTCTGGCATCGTCACGGCTGCGCGAAGACAACAACTCCCTCGACCAATGTCGAGTTCTGGGAAACCAAGTTCCGCCAAAACATCGAGCGCGACATGAAGACCGAGGCCAACCTTGAGAAGCTCGGCTGGCGCTTCGCACTTATATGGGAATGCGCGTTGGGTAAAAAGGCAGAGGCGACACTAATCGACCGGGTTGAGGAGTTCTTGCTGGATCCGTCAATCCGACGCTTCGAATGGCCGCCACGCTTGGCGGAATGAATGAACGGTCTCACGCACCGGTGCACTCACGCTCGCGACCGACGCGGGAAGATCCCTAGTCTCGGAAGTCTAGAACAGTCCGAGCGAAACAAACCGCAGTGAGCAGCCTGACATCAATCTCTGGCTGAACGTGGAAGCGACAGACGATTATCGTCGGAAAATAGAAGCAGCAGCTCTACATCATCTGCAACCGCCGCCACAGGTCGATCGACCGCGTAGATCATGGTCCGCGTCGGGAACATCAACCAGACGGAACTGGTCATGGCGCAGAACGTCGCGGCGATATCCGACAGATCCGCGCCACTGGCCCGCAGGAATTCGTAAAAGGCGAGCCGCGCATGGTCTGCGATCAGACCCATGTAGTCGAAGCCTGGCTGGACACCGCGAGCGACAATCA
This sequence comes from Sphingomonas sp., assembly GCF_965200135.1. Classification (GTDB taxonomy): domain Bacteria; phylum Pseudomonadota; class Alphaproteobacteria; order Sphingomonadales; family Sphingomonadaceae; genus Sphingomonas. The sequence goes on along the minus strand of NZ_CBDATK010000007.1, from coordinate 333,036 downwards.
TGTCGAGCATAGCGCGTTGTGTATCATACCCCAAGGACGCGCCGGTCAGCCGCCACACCGCATCCTGGACAGCGGTGCCGCAGCCCTTGTGCCATACGGCATGACCGCAAACGGCGAGGCTGCCGTTCAGCCTTACGGTCGTTTCCTGATCAAAATTGAAAAGCGGTCGATCGCGGAGGTCTCGCTTGAGATTGCCGTATCCGGTTTTCGCGGCAGACAACGCGTCCAAGGCGGCGTCGGGGCTCGCGAACCAGAGTACCGGCGGAGGATCGGACCAAGGGCGACAGGCCTTCAAGTGCGCGGCGATCGCCGCGGCGGCGGCGGCGCGATCGGTGGGGTGCGTGGCTAGAATGTCGGCGGCTATGGCCGCGGCGCGGGGTGCGAACCGCTCCACGGCGCCGGAAGGCATGTGCAACGGCGGGACGGGCGCGGGCAGGTCCCATTCGTCGGTATCCCAGACCGTATCATCGAACGGTGCATTCGCGTGGCTGCCGACTATCGCGTCGTCGCCCCACCGATCCGCCATTTCGAGCACGCCGGTTGCACTCATGCGGATCCGAACACCCTCAAGGCTGGTGCCCCAAGGACCGAAGCCAAACACCCCGCCATCACCATCGATGTCAGGATCGCCGATCAACGGGCGGAACCGCGCGGCGGAAAGCGGAACGCTCTCTTGCGATTTGTCGAAAGGGTCCGGCCGGCGATAAACGCGCCGGCTCCGACGCACTTTCAAATCTGCCAGGAATGCGAGGATCGCCTCGCGATTGGCGTGGTCGTTACGGGCGGGGACACCACGTAGGTCTTCAGGACGCTCAGCGGGTGGCCCGAACCAGGCGATTGCCGCCCGGAGCGCGGGATGCCCGCGGATCGTTCTCGAACGAGAGCGTGTCACGTAGTCACCGGCCCTCGCATCTCATTCGCGCTTCTGGGATAGAAGCGCGACATCCCCCGCAGCGACCAGTCCTTATTGTACCAAGCCCGACAAAGGTCGCCAATCAGGAACCGAAATGTCTCGGGTGCATATTCTAAGCAGGTATGTCCGTGCTCGGAAGATAGCAAGAAAGCACATCCCGAGTACCTCGCTCCTGGTCCGGCAGTTTGCCAACAGATGCGATGGTATGAGTATCGCCGTTGATGCGGCGATTATCGATGACGCACGAACCAATCGATTCGCTCGGTAAGTGGTCGAATCGAGCCGGCCAGGCCCTTCAACCAACTGTGCTCGTTGGCGATCCGCTCGGGGTCGCCCTCTATCCACCAGGCTCTGCGTTCGGGCGACCAGCGGTAGCCGGCGGCCTTCAGCATATCCTTGCATTCGAACGGGGCACGGGTCGCATAGAGCCGCTCGCTTTGTCGCCGCGCCGTCTCGACCATCTGCGCCGCGATCGCGCGGCCATCAGGCGCGGTGGAGGCGAGCAGACACGTCGTCGCCCAGACATCAGCGGCGGCGCGATGCGCGTCGGGCAGAAAAAAGCCGGCTTCTGTCAATAGAGCGTTGATGCCGCGACCGCCGGTAAAGCCCAGAGCCGGCCAGTCGACCTCGTCCATCGAACAAATCCAAGGCGGGCTGGAGAGCGCCGGGAAGCGCTTGGTTGCGAAACCGCGGTCGAATTTAGCGTTGTGCGCAACCACAGCTGTGATGCCCGCCATAGCTTTCATGATTGCGGCTTCCGGAAACCATTTCCCAATCAGCATTTCGGACGTGATGTGGGTCAGCCGCTCGATCTCGATCGGCAGATCCTCGGCCGGATCCTCGAGCCACGACTGCGGCGGGGTCACGTCGATCACGTCGCCCATCTCGGCGTCGATCGTCAGCATGCCGACCGCGAACTCGATCATCTTGTTGCGTTTGGGATCGAGTCCGGTGGTTTCGCAGTCGACGATCGCAAGTCGGATCTCGTTGTTCGAGACGGGCATGGACCGGCACCACATTTCATCGGGCCGCGGCAGACGGCGCAGTACGCGATAATCGTCGAGCTGCTCGATCCGGCGTGCCATACGCTCGCCACGGCGGCTAGGATTGAGATGATAGAAAGACATAGGCTGTTCCTGGAAAAGCGAACGCCCGCCGCTCGGGGGAGCGACGGGCGTTTGGGATGAGTCTGGGGTTTGGGTCAGGCGGCGATCGCGGGTCGCAGCCCGATCAGGCGGAGCCAGTCATCCTCTGCGGTGCGAATCTGGTCGGCGTTGGCGAGCCATTGCCACTGACGCGACCCGAACCGGCCGGTCGGACGCCAGAACCTTGCCGTGGCGAGCAGGTGAACGTGTGGCGGAGCCGGCGGCTTGTCACCGCTACCCTTGGGCGCGTGGATAGACCAATCGACGATCATGCCCTTGTCGACCAGATGGTCGAACGCATACTTCTCGACCAGCCAAGTCCAGCGCGCGGGGTCGGCGCCGGTCGGCAGGTCGGCGACGATGTGGGTTGCCGAGATAGCGCGCGGTCCTTCGAGCGCCGCCGCATCATCGGCTTCGCGCCACAGCGTATCGCCCGAACGCAGCCGCGGCGGCAGCCTCTGCGGATGGCACCGTCCGCTGGCGACCAGATCGCCGCGCATGACGTAACTGTCGGGCACGGCGCCGAACCGGTCGCTTCCGCTGATCCGGTTCATGTAAAGATACGAGGCGGTCGAGGTGTAGTGCGTGGCATACGGTCCTTCTGTTGACCGGCTCTCGCGCCCGGCGGCACAGACCGGCCGTGCGTTGAACGGCGGACGCACGCGCAGGACACTCGGTCCCGCCTCGCGGGCGCGAGGCATGGTGGCGATATTGGACATGTTCATTCCTTCAGGCTGAGATCGCGCGTCGCCATTGCGACGCGCGGAGCCGTCAGGGACGGGTCAATGCTATCTGCATTTTTCCCATCACCTTCTGGCTCACTTCAACCTGCTCTCCACTCTGATCCTGAGCGCCGGCCGGTGCGGATGCGCTTTTCCACGCTGGAAACATGCGGGGCGCGACGACGAGGTAAGCCAGTCGCGCCTCAGCCGATCTCGGAGTCACGCGATGGCGTTGGCCTTTGCCAGACTGCGTCAGAACTGCGGGCGGAAACTGGAAGCGCTTCCGGCTGTGATGTCGGGATTGCCGAGTGGTGCGGCACATCGCGCAGCGTTGCTTCGCGGTTCGATGGCGCTGCCATATAATCCTCAGGAGTGGCGCGATTGTAAGCACGCGCCCAAGCCCTCTGCCGCGATACGGCGTCAGTCCGATCGAGGTCGTGACGGTCGAGCGCGCGCTGGCGGACAACTTGCCGAGGCGGTTGCCCTCGTTGCGCCCGCCGCCGCGCTTCGGCGACAGTTATCGTCTCGATCGCGATACCGAGCCGCTCGGCAACCGCTGCACATTGCGCGAGATATACAGCATCCCCGAAAACCGCTGCGCTCCCGAACCGCGCCTGAGCGAGCGTCAGGGCAGCTTCGACGGCTCGATCAGAGGTGTCGTTGACCCAGATAATGGCGCCGGCATCGACCAGCGCCGGTTGCCCGGCGCGCGCCCGATCGCTCCGCGCCCAGTAACGCACCATATATCCGCTGTGCTCCGCGTCGAACCCGGCGAGCACCGTCGCCGCTGAGAACGTGCGATCGCCATGCCACGGTGCAGAGACACCGCTCTCGACCGCACCGATCGCCGCCAGATCGACCATGTCGAGATCGTCCAATCCAGCCGCGGCATGGCGGAGTGCACGAACGGCAGCGATACGCGCATCGAATGCCGCACCCAGCGATGCAAGGGCATCGGCACCGATCCGCGGCCAAGCGGCGGCGATGTCACGGTGCAGGCGCGGATCGCCGTCGAACCCGGCAAGATCATTGCGATGGGCAGCGATGTCGGCGCGCATTTCGGCTAGCGTCGCATCGCGCGCGGCGAAAAGCGCCGCTATGCGCTGGTCGATCTGCACCGAGATGGCCTGCTCCCGCTCACGCCGTCCCAGCCAGTCGGCGGCTTTGCCTTGGTCGAGGATGCGCGGTTCGTACGGCGCGAGTTCAATACCTTTCGGCGGGACGTAAGGTCCGAGCCGGTCCGGCTTGACCAGCTGCGTCCAGCTGTGCCGCCGATCGACGTTGCTTAGTTTGACATGTTCGGCACCGGCGTAGAGTTCGCCGCCGTTGACCGACTGTCGGACACCCAACCCGATCGCAGCCAGATCGCGGTGTAGCTTCGGCCACGACATCGCGTCGTCGAGGATCGGCCCAGCGACTTCCTGCGCGAACCGGGTGAACGACGCGAATCCGGATCGCTCCTCGAAGGCCAAAATCTCCTGCCGCAGCGGCGCGCGCTTGCGTGCCCGCGGCGAGCCGTCCTGCTCAACCGGTGCGGGCTTGCGAACCACGTGCCCCTCGCTAATCTCGTAACGTCCGCTCGCCTCCGGCTGAAGCTGCTGGGCGTGCTCTATGCGGGCGATCGCGCGCTGCATCGCTTCCTTGTAGTTGGCCCTGCCGTCCGCCCCTTGCCCGAACGGCAGGGCCGCCCCAGTTTCGGGATCGACGGTCACGAACAGCGCGTGGATGTGAACGTTAGCGGTGTCGGCATGCGCCGCCCACAGGATCGCCGCCGCCTCGCAGCCGAGCTCGTGCGCCAGCAGGGCAATGGCGTCATGGCATTGCTGCACGTCGGGCTGCTCGCCCGCGCGGTAAGACAGGACCACATGGCGGGCAGGCTTCTTGACCCGGCTGCTGCGCCGCGCGAGCCGGCGCTCCATCTCGGCCAGGCCATCGTCCCAGCCGGCTTGCTCGCCACCGATCAACGCGCCCCGACAGAGCACGCGTTCGCGTGAGATTGCATTCCGCTCCCGCTCGCGCGTCATGTAGGCCGACAGCGTCAGGCCGTAGTCGAGCCCCGCCGCGTCCGGCTGCAGCCGGCGCGGATCGGCATCGGCCATGTAGCTGGCAAGGGTGCGTGCATAGCGCAGCGCCCCCTTCGCTCCTTCCTTGCGGTCGACCAGCTTGATGATCATGCCTGATGATATCGGCATCGCGCGGGCATAAGCCAAGCGATGCGCCAACCTTACCCGGCAACGCCGGGACCACGGTTGCGAGACCTGCGTCAGCAGGCGGAGCGACCGTCCGACCCCGGGTCCGCGCGCCGTCTCGAACCCGCATCCTGTGTGAAAAATCCTCCCTTCCCGTGGCAAGCTGCGGCGTAACCCCGCGTGGAGTGGCGTGGCGTGGCAAGCGGCAAAGCTCAGCGGAGCGGAGCGGAGCGCGGCACCCGGCAAAGCGACGCGCGGCAGAACGAACTTCCGGAATGTCCCAATCAAAAATCTGCCGGATGCGGATGGCGACTTCCTGTCACTGACAGGAGCGAAGCCAATGCCCAGAAAGATGTTCGACGGCGAGAAGCTGATCGCCGACGTAGCCCGGCTCGGTGTCATCGACCGGCAGTCGCCGCCGCAGGCCCGCCCGTCGCTCATGGATGCCGTGCGCGAATTCGCGGGTTTCATTGATGCGCGCACGCGGCTCGGCTGGACCGATGCAATGATCGCGGCCCTCCTGACCGCGGCAGGCTATGAGATCAACGCCGCGACCCTGCGCTCGTATCGCAAGCGCTTGCGCGACGAGGGGCTGATCACCGCGAACCAGCCTTTGCGGCGCGATGCCCGGGCCTCGTCCCCGCCCTCAGTAAGCCCCCTCCCGGCCGCCGCGCCGACGCCGGTCGTCACGGCCGAAGCGCCAGCGCGTGGAATGTCAGCGGACGAACCGCCGGCCGCGGGTCCGGCCCCGGTCGGATCACCCCGCCCGCCGCCATCGCCGCCCGCCGGCCGCCGCAGTTTCGCGGTCGATCGATCCAGCCTCCCGCCCGACCGGGCGTGACCATCACCCAAAGGAAAGCAACATGAACAACAATAGCCACGCGGCGCCGAGTCGCACCACGATCCTCAGCATCAAGAACAAGGGCGGTGTCGGCGGTAGCCATATCGCCATGGCGACCGCGACCGTCATGCGCATGGTCGGCGCCCGCCACTTCACCACCGCGCTGATCGATCTCGACGGCAGCACGGGAACGTCGATCAACCGGATCGGCGAGCGCGACCCCGATGGCATGATCCTCGCCGACCAGACATTCGAAGCCGGCGTGCCCGCCTTCAACGTGCTCAGGAAGGAAGAACGCGACAAGCTGTTCGACATCACCGAGATCGAGGACCGGTTCCTGATCCTCGACGGCCCTGCGACCTCGCTCGACACGTTCGGCGCGCTGACCGAGAATCTGGCGGCGCCGGAATGGGTCGAGCACAACCGGGCCTGCGGACGCAGCTTGATCGTCATGATCCCGATCACGCCGAGCCTCTCGTCAATCGTCGATGTCCCCAAGGCGATCGAGCTGTTCGGCCCCGACGCTCATTACGTCGTCGTGCGCAGCATGCGGGGCTGTTCGCCGGACGATTATGTCCTGTGGGACGCACCGGATTTCCCGGACAGGTACGGCCGCGTGGTCAGCGGCCGCTCGAAGGCGAGGCTCGCGGAGGTCGGCGGCGTCGTGCTCGATATGCCCGCGCTCAATGCCGGGGTGCTCGCTCGCGCGGAAGCGTTGAAGATCACCTTCGACGAGGCGGTCGGCTCGACGCAGCTGCGCGCGGCGGAACGGATTTCGGTGCGCAACTGGCTGGCGGCGTGGGCGCAGCAGCTGCGCGGCATCCACGGCCTGCTCGGCCTCGACGCCGAGTTCGCGTGGAGGTTCGCGTGACGGCGGGCGGCACCGGCGGCGCCGAAAAGACCGCCGAGGAACTGCTGGCGCAGCTGCTCAACGAAAAGGAGCGGCTCGCCGTCCTCAAATACTCGCGCGATAAAGACATGGAGAGCGACGACGCGGTCTATTTCCTGGTCGCGCTGCTCAAGATGTTCGCCCACGCCTATGATCAGATGCTCGCGGTCGTCGCGGCCGGCGATCGGGGCCGCAACGACTTCGAGCAGTCGTTGCGGGTCGCCAAGGCTCAGATCGACAGCGCGCTGGCACGCTGGAAGTCGCTGATCGGGACGGTCGTGCAGGAGGCGACCGACCAGATCTCCTTCCACACCGGCGAAATCAGGTCGGCCGCCGGCGAGCTGAAGATCCTGCGCGAGCAGATGGCAGTGATCGTCAAGGACGCCAGGGAAGCGTTCGCTGCCTACGAGCGGCTGGGCCGCGGGGTGAAGCAGCCTGTCCTCTCCAAGCTGTTCCACGATCGCATGATCCAGGCGCTCGATCAGCGCGTCCCGGTGTACGACCAGACCTTCCGCGCGCTCATGCTCGACACCATATCGCTGGGGATGGGACGCTACTTCCTTATTATTCAGATCGAACTGGTCGCGATGGCCGCGCTGCTCGCGGCGATCTTCAAGTTTGGCTGAGAAGCGGGCGAGCCGGTGACCAGCATCGTCGTAACCGAGATCAAGGGGTCGATCCTACGTCACCGCCTGTTCGACCGGCTGGCCGGTCGCCGCGACATCGTCGCTCCTGAAGAGCTGGCACCATCGGTCATCCGCCACCTCTTGCGCTTCCTGGTGGCCGGCCTCGACGACGGTCGCTCACCGGGCAGCGGCGGCTGGCCTGTCTTCACCGGCGGACGGTACGCAAAGCTGTGCTTTTCGCCCGTGATCGATCCGGCCGAGTTTTCCGAGGCTACGGTACCATACCGCCTGCCGGTCTCAGAGCTCGACTATGTCAGTTACGTCGGCAGTATCATTGGCATCGGCGCGGCCCATGCCGACGAGCTCGCCCGCATCTTCCGGTTCGATCCCGCCGAGCTGTTCCACCTGTGCCGGTCGATCCGCGCGGATCGTCCGGAGGTGTGGCGGTTGCTGCTGAGCAACGAATTTCAGCTGGCGCGACAGCGTTGCTCGCTACTTGACGATATCCCGAACGGGTCACAATTCCGGTTCCCGCTGGTCGATGCCTTCCGGATCATCGCCGACTTCGAGCGTGCCAGTCTCATCATGCGCCACATGGCCCGGGCACGATCGATCATCGACCGCCCGCGCTTCCTCGACGCGCTGACCTCGTCGCTGCCGCTCAGCACATGGTTCAAGCCCGCCGCGTTGATCGAGGTCTATCGCTGGATCGAATATATCACGTTCTCGTCCGCCGCGATGACGGACCTGCTGTTCGATCGCGACCCGAAAGCGGTCGGAGCTTTGCCGGCGGGTTATGCGCCTTGGGCCTTCGCGCGCGGCGAGCTGCCGAGCGCCGCCGCCTCGTTCCATGACGATCCCGAAGTGCGGAAGGCGTTGGTTCAGGCCTTTACGCGACCCGCCATCAACGGCGAACGACGCAAGTCCGTGCTCCGCAACGACGAGGCGGTGCGGTGGTATGGCCTGACCAGCGAGGTTCTGCCGATCGTCGCGCTGGACGACGCCCGCACTCGGTTCCCGACCCGCCGTGGCAGGAGATACGGCGGCAGCAAGCCACGCGCGAAGATCGGCGAGAGTTCACGGATCGTACTGGCACAACTTGGGTCGGCCATGCGGACGCACGCCGATCCCGCCATGCAACGCCGCATCGTCGGCGCCGCCGAAGACTATCTGGAGGGATCGAAGGCGAACGCGAGCAAGGACGCGACCCTCGAGGCAAACACTAGGCTGGGGCTAAAACTGGCGTTCGACTATCTTCCCGCGCCGAAGAAGCCGGGCAGCGCCGCCCGCTTCGATCCAATGGTCTGGAATCATCCGAAGCGCGACGCAGACCTCTGGCACGCCCTGATCGATCCGCGTCGCGCGAGGTCGCTGTCCAGCTTCCATCCCCGTCGGGGGCAGCTAGTGAAGGCGATGATGGTCATGCGTCGTGCCTTCACGCCGGCGTTTGCCAAGCTGAAATTGTCGCCGGACGTCGAGCGGGTCGTGTGCGACATGGCGTTCGCACTGAGCCCGATCAGTGTCGATCCGCATATCGCCTTCGCGATCCACGCACTCGGACAACGTCCGAGCCTTCGACGGCGAAAGGGTCGAATGATACAGCGGCGGGGTTATGGCCGTTGAGCGTCGGGGACTAATCCGGCTGATCGAGCATAGGCACGGGTAAGCGGCCGCTTCGCGCCTTAGTTTCGGTCATTCAGGCTGACCCGCCGCAGGCCCGAAACCTGCCGTTTGCTTACCCCGTCCCTCTCCACCTGAAAAAGCTGACCAAAGGAGCGCCCCTAGTCGTTGTTCGACCAGTGCACATGCTTCTCCGTGTTGCCCTCGAACCAAAGCAATCCATTGTAGCGCAGGCGGATGTCTGGATGTCGCTTCTTCTTGAGCGTCGTCGCGCGGCGTTCGCCGATCACTGTCCAGATCGGCTCGAGGCCGTTCCTCCGCAACAAGTCCAGGAACGGGTCTCGGCGGACAAGGACGAAACTGCCCCGGTCGCCGCCACTGGCACTCCCCGTGACGATCGTCGGCAATCCCGCCGCATCGAGGAAGACGCCGAGGTTATTCGTGTCCGCCGTCAGTCCCAGACCACGGATCAGCCAGGGTATCGGCACGTGACGGGAGAACCCGTTGGGGAGGCTCCCGTCGAGATGGCTCTCCCAGACGAAGTCCGCGGTCGGCCGTATGACCCTGTAGCTGCGGGACTTCCCGATCAAGCGAGCATCGAGTGTCGTCCATGGTTCATCACGCCACGTGTCGCGTCGCGCCAGCTCGCCGACATAGGGGCCGTCGGTCGTTTGGTGCGGCAGCCATTCGTGGAAGTCGTAAGCGTCGGCGACGGCATCTTCGATCAGGCGCGCCTTGTCGTCGGGAGACAGGAGGATGGCGGCGAGGAAGTGGAAGTCGCTCTGGAGCCACGGCGCATCGAGATGCCGGTCCTCGCGTTCGGCGTCGATGTCGTGTCCGGCATAGCGGTACAGCGTGAGCCAACCCGGCTCGCCTACGTCGGGGCAGGTTGCCAGGGCGAGACGGCTGCCGGGCAGGTCCGGATCCGCCACCCAATTGGCTCTCCGCTCGACCGGAAGCGGCTCGCAGACGAGTGGCGGGACCCGCGGCAGGTCGGCCCGCACCGTCGTCTCCTGGTCGGCAGGCATGATCGACGGTTCGAGGTCACGGGTGAACTCGACGTCGAGCGGATTGTCGTACACCGCGGCCCCGCTTCCCCATTGCGGCTTCATCCAGAAGTTGTCGGCTAGGCGGGCCAGCAGTTCCAACATCGCGATCCGCTGATACTTCTTGCCGATCCGCTCGATGCGGCCGCCCCGTTCGCTTCTTCCGGAAAGATATCGGTCGCCGGGGAAGCGATCCGCCGCCCAGCCTAGCGAAAGCGCCCGGTTGGCCACCCAGACCTTGCACTTCTCGGCGTCGAACTCAGCGCCCTTGCCCTTACCGGGTATGATCCACTCGTGGCCGCCGCTACCCGTCACCCAGGCGTTCGCCTCGATCGCGTAGCGCTTGCGCTGCGTCGGCGTCAGGAGCGCCAGGAGCGTGGCGGTCGCACTGACGATCCGGCGGCGGTCGGCCGGAGGGACGATCACCTTGAAGGTGTCGCGGTCGAAGCTGACGCGCCTTTCTGCGTAGGCGGTGCGGAGATCAGAGAACGCGCTCTCGATGTCGGTGCGGCCGGCGACGACTTCCTTGAAGAACGCCTCCCCGCTTTCGTCCGCCGTGATCGGACGCGGCCCGGACAGGCGGGCTTCCGAGAAGCGGTGAACGCGTCCCTCCAATACGTAGCGCCCGAAATCGGCAATACCGTCGTAGCAGGAATTCAGGATGGAATGTGCGCCGGCCCGCTCGCCGCGGGCGTCGACACGAGCCTTCGTGACGCTGAAGCTGGGTGCCGTCGAGCCGTAAGGGGGGCGGCAGCGTGCGAGATCGACGGTTGTGTCGCACGAGCCCGCCGACACGGCCAGTTCGATGGTCCCGCGTGCGTAGTCCCTCGCAAGCAGGTGAACCGGGGCGCCGACCTCGAAGCAGTTCCTCCAGGCGACGCTCGCGAACATGCCTAAGGTGGTGGGTTCCAGAGTCCTCAGCGCCGCGCCATAAAGCGCGGCGTAAAGCCGTTCCACGACGTAAGGATCGTCGCAGCCGATGAAGCGCTCGAACAGCGGCGCGGCGAGCGCGGGGCGGGTCGCGAGGATCGACAGCATCCCCTTCGACGCCGTGTCGCGGATGCGGGCGCTCGTGCTGGCACAGCTCCAGGCGAGGGTCGCGAGCGCGAGGCCCAGGGTCGCGTCCGAGGCATGCGCGACGCCCGAGTTCAGGCTCCAGTCCGTGAGGCGGACGAGCGGGTGACCCGGGTCGTCATGCGCGGCGTTGATCGCGACCGTCCAGAAGGCGTCGCGCCCGGCGAGGTTCCGCGAGATCAGGTTGCGGTGGAGCAGTTCGACGTTCCAGGGATGGTCTTCGACGACCGCCAGTTCAACCAACAGCGCGGTGATGTCATCGTCGCTTCGGCTGAGACGGTTGAGCAGCTCGAGCGTCCTGTCGGAGAAGGCGGTGGGCGAACGCCAGCGGATGCTGTCGACGAACGCGTCCTCGACCGGCCACCTGTCCCACCAGGCGTCGAAGCCGCCCGGCAGTTCGTCGACCAGTTCCACGCCGTAGCGGTCGGCAAAATGCAGGCAGAGCGCGTAGAACAGCCCGCTCCACTCGTGGGCAACGCCATATCTGGCGAGCAGGAATGCGAGCTTCCCGCCGGGATCGAATAGGCCGGCGGGGGATGAAGCGCCCTCGAGCAGCGCCCGCGCGACGAGATGGTCGCCGAAGCGCTGGAAGGAGAAGCGGACCACGTCGATCGGGACCGCGAGCGGATCCTTGGGATCGGTGTCCGGGTCAGGGTCGTATCTGAGCAGTCCCCGGAACCGCAGGGTCTCGAGCCAAGTCTTGCTCGCGGGAGGGGCGAACCCCTCGAACGCCTGCTCGACGATCCGGTGCGCGTCGCCGCGCGGGACGCTGTCCCGCCTCGCGTCCGCCATCGACGTCGCGAGTGCCAGCACGGCCGAACGCAGTGGTCCGACGAGCAAGTCGCCACCATCGTAGCTCGTGCCGAGATGGCGCCCGGTCGACGTCAGGAAGAAGTTCAGCACCTCGCTGGTGCCGCGCATGCCGCGGGGGAACGCGGTGCGCCCTTCCGCCTTTAGCGCGAGGCAGGTCGTCCGCAGGAATAGCGGGTTGGAGAACTCCGGATTTAGCCAGGGCGTGGCAGGGCGCACGATGCCGCGCTTGTCCATGTAGACCCGCGCGGCCCGCTCGATGTCGGCGGGGGTCTCGAAGCCCGTGATCTCGACCAACGTCGCCATCTGGGCGACCGCGGGCACTATCAGGTGATCCAGGTATTCGCGTCGGCAGGACACGCAGAGGGCGAGGTTTGGGAAGGCCAGCACCCGCCGGGCGAACCCTTGAAGCGTGTTCCTCCAGAGTTCGGCACCTGCGCCCTCGTTGAGCGCGTCGATCGCGACGAGGCCCCGTATCCCCTCGGCCTCGGCCCGGGCCGACAGCGCACCCAGCATCTTGTCGAAGGTGGACTGGCCCCATTCGAAGTGCGCCAGTGTCTGGTTCTCGGGCGTGCCGTGGGTGGTGAAGTCCGTCCCGATCATGAATAGGGCCGGGGCTCCACTTGCCAGCGCGCGTTCGATCTCGGAGGCGATGAGGTGCGACTTGCCCGAGCCGGCTCTCCCGTCGAGCAGGGCGAAGCGCGACGCGTCGGCGCGGCAGGCGCTGGAGGCAAGCAGCTGCAGGACGTCGCCGGCCGCGTCCTGCAGTTTTCGTAACCCGTCGATGTGGTAGTCGAGGAAGGCGCGGTCATTGCCCTCCTCGATTGGTATCGGCGTCGTCCCATCGGGCGGGTCGGCCCTTGCCTTATCCTTGGCCTTGCGCTGGAGGTCCCCGCCGGCCTGGATCGACTCGAACAGCAGCTTTCGAAGTTCGAGCGCGGTGCTCTCCCAGCCGGCGTATGCCGCCGCATCGCGCGGTCCGGGCAGTTGCGCCATGCTGTCGATCAGCCTCGTGGCCAGCGTGTCGATCGTATCCAACCGCGCGCCGTCCGCGCTGCCTAGTTGGGTCGGCCGACGGCCGAGGCGTCGTGTTTCGACGAGCGTGGTGCGCGTCGTCGCGATGGCTTGGCCGAGGGCGGCGTTGTGCAGCAGGCCGTCGAAGACCGACCGCGTCGAGACGTCGACGTGGTCCTCGGGGTGATACCGTTCCTCCAACGCGTCGACCGTTCGTTGGCATTCCGCCGCGAGGCGCTCCCGCGTCAGTTCGATCGCACCGAACCAGTATTCGGAGAGCCCGATCGCCTCCGGTCTGGTGAGCAGCTCCTCCAGGTCGGGTGCCGTCCATGGGATGAACTCGACGGTCCGCCCGAGGGCTGCCGCGTTGGCGATCCACTTGGCCTTGTGCGTGTCCCACTCGCTCCAGCCGTTGGCGGTTGGCGCGCCCGCCCTGGTCCGCCGCTTCGTCGGACCGGTGAGTGAGCAGGCGATGGCGAGGTGCATCGTCGTCATCGCCGGGTGGGTCGAAAGCGCGGTGTCGACCGAGTTGTCGATCGCGCCCCAGTCGATGCCGGCGCAGGTGACGTAGTATTTGGCCTGGTATCCGACCTCGTCGCCGGTCGTCAGCAGCCAGACGGCTTCGACCCCGCCGTCGCCGCCCGCGCCGTGGATCCTTCGGAATTCGGCGCTTCCGGTCGGCGGCAGTCGCCTGGCGACCTGACACACGAGTTCCTCGAAGGTCTCGCGCTGGCCAGCGACGCCGGCGATGATCCGGGTGAAATCAAGCATTCCGTGAAACCTGGTGGACGTGTCCGCAAATCGTTGTCGCGATCTTCATCGGCACACTGAAGTCGCTTTGTGGCGCCTTGTCGACAACCGCCATGACTGCTCACGGGCTTTTCGCCGGAAGACGTGTGCTGCTTGTTAGCGAAAGCGCAGCTTTTCTTCCCGCCCGTCGATATCGGTTGCCGTGCCAGCCTCGGCGTGATCCGGTGCGGCCATGGCACGTCGACGTGAACCACCCGACATCTCGCCCGGCGCGCTTGGCAGCGCGGCCGCCGATGGCGCGCTGGAGATGCTGTTCCGCGATGCGCTCCTCGCACTCGACGACGATGCGGCCGGCCGCTTCAAGGAGTCCGTGGCCGACGCCCATCGGGCGGGCCTGATCGACCTGGCCGCCACGGCGGCGGGGACGCCCGGACCCGTCGACCACTTCGCGGGCACGGTCTACGGCGCCGCGATCGAGGCGCTGGAGGTCGATGCGGCGACCGTCATCGGCATGGCGAACTCGTTCGCGGCGCGCTCGAGGGACGGGACCGTCCCCTACTTTATGTTCGATGCGGTCGCTGGCTGGGCGGCCTGCGACGAGAGCCGTGTCGACGCTATGCTCCAGGCGATGGGCGTCGGGGACGCCCCCGCCTCCTTGCGGATCGCCACGCTCCAGGCAGGCCTGCGGGTCGACCGCGCGAGATACCTGCCCTTTGTCGCGAACATGCTGGTCACGGGTGACGCCTCGGAGGCGAGCGCGGCGGGCTTCGTGCTCGGCACGGTCTCGACCGCGGACGAGGCCGAGGGATCCATTGTGTCGGATGCGATTTCCACCGCGCTCTCGGCCGGTGATCTCGAACGCCGGGCGAGCGCGTTCGAGGCCGCGCTCACCATCGGCCTCCGGAACGGCGGCGACCCGGCCGGCGCAGAGGCGGCGCTGGACGCGGTCGCGGATCAGGCGAATGCGCGCCTCCGTCGTATCGCGGCGACCCGCATGTTCTTGGCCAGGGACACGATTCCCGACGGGCTTCGGCGGCGACTGCTGGCGCTGCTCGGGGGGGTCGAGAAGGGTGAGGCCGACACGATCGAGGCGGTCAACATGGCGATCGCCCAGCGGCTGCGAGGCAACGAGGGTGAGCCGTACCGCGCGCTGTTCAAGCGCATCCTGGCGAGCGGAATTGCCGACATCGAGGCGATGGACGACAGCGCCCACCAGGTGCTCACCGCGAACGACGGGTCGCTCGAGGCGCTGGTCGAGGATTGGGTCGCGGACGGGTCGGACGGCCTGATCAACGCCGTTTGCGACATCGCCTCTCTCACAGCGTCCAAGAGCGAGTTGACCTTCGAGCTGGACTTCGGCCGTTTTCAACTCAGCGCGGACCAGACCCTCGCCTCGGCCAGGAAGGTCGTCAGCGGCCTGATGATTCAGCCAGTGACTGCTACGTCCATCGTCTTGGGCCTCATGCGCACGGGGCACGCGGATGCCGGCGACGGCCTCGAGGCGCTCCTCTTCAACCCCGTGCTGATCAGCTACTGGGAAGGTCCGAAGGAATATCTCGAGAACGCATCGCCCAGCCAGCCGTCCATCGTTCAGGAGCGCATATCGCGCCTGCTGTCCTCGCTCGCGGACTATGAGGCCGCAGTGCGGTCGGCTGGCGTCATTCCGGAGCTGGGTCCAACGGCACGGCAGAACTTCCTGCGGCAGCTGTATCGCGCCGAGGCGCAGCGCAGTATCCGCGAGGACATGCCCAAGCGGTCCGCGATAATGGACTTCATTCCGGTCACGCGCGTGCTGCACGGCGACAGCGTCGTGAGCGAGGTATTCACCGGCGACGGTCCGCCGCAGCGGCAGGAGTTCCGCATGGGCACCGTGTCCCATTCCATCCCCCTCGCGAGGCTGGATGCGATCGATCCGGTCGGGTTCTGGTATCAACGCATCGTGCTCTCGATGGGGAAGGCGCCGTGATCACGCCGATCATCCGCGAATACTTCAAGGGGTTGAGGGAGCAGGACGAACTCGACGTCGTGATCCCCGACCTCTTGACGAGCATGGGGTTCGAGGTCGTCCGCAGGCCGGTTTCTGGCAACAGGCAGTATGGCGCCGACGTCATCGCCCTCGGCACCGACGCGGACGGTGAGCGTAAGCTGTTTGTGTTCTCGATCAAGCGCGGTGACTTGACGCGGCAGGAGTGGGCGGGCGCCGACCAAGCGCTTCGCCAGTCGCTCGACGAGATCAAGGACGTCATCCTCAACAACCGCGCTCCCGAGCACCAGGGTTTGAAGGTCGTGATCTGCATCACGCTCGGCGGCATCGTGCCTGAGGCGATGGAGCCGCTGGTCAACGGCTACATGAGCTCCAACCGGACCGAGACGCTGGACTACCAAGTCTGGACCGGGGACACGCTGACCCGCAAGATCCTCGACGGTGCGCTCCGCGAGGAGTTGTTCTCGGGCGAGCTGCGGTCGCTCCTCAGGAAGGCGGCTGCGACGGCGGACGACCCCGAGCGGTCGATCGCGCACATCGAGCGGCTCGTTGCCAAGGTCGCGCAGGGCGAGGCCGATCCCGTGGCGAAGGTCCGTATCCTCTACCTCGCGTTGTGGATCCTGTTCGTCTGGGGTCGGGACGCGGGGAACTTGGAGGCACCTTATCAGGCGAGCGAGATTGTGACGCTGAGGGCTTGGGACCTGTTGTATCGGCAGATCGAGGGAGATCGCGGTCGCCGGCTCGACGCCAGTCACTCATTTCACCAAGTCGTCAGCCTGCACCTTCAGATATGGGACGAGTTGTACGGGAAGAAGGTCATGCCCCACGCGGGCAAGCTGCACGTACTCAGCTTCGCGGTCAGGTCCGTCGACGGACTCGACATCAACCTGTCGATGTTCGAGACTGCGGGCCGGGTGGCGATGGGTGGGCTCTGGCAGCTCTGGATGGAACCAGGAAAGGGCGCCGCGCCGCAGACCTCCGACCTCCCGAACTGGCCGGCAAGGAGGGTCGCAGAGGCTTTGGGACGGATGCCGTTCGCCAACCCGACGCTACTGACGCCGTTCGCCGACCACCATTCGACCGACCTCGCGCTCGCGCTCCTGCTTCTGTGCTCCGTGCGCGACGCTAGGGACGCGGCGCGCCGGTGGGTTCGCGAGGCGGCGCAGCGCATCATGCTCGCCTACCGACACCACGGCCGCTATCCTGCGGACGACGGAAGTTATGGCTTCCTCCTGCGGCATCCGGAAAGCGCGACCGACGAATACCGGCAGGCGGCGATGGCGGCGAGCGTCACCATGCCGCTGCTAGCGACCGTCGCCTACATCTTGGACGATGGCGACACCGTCGCCGCGATCGGGGAATTCCAGCAGACTGAGGCGCCGGACTGCAGCTTCCAAGCGTGGGTTCCCAACAGCCGGACCGAGGATAAGATTTGGCAGGGCGACCCGTGGCAGGGATCGTCGATCACCGGACTCAAAGTCGGCACCGACGGCTCGGAACTAATCGCGGCGCAGCGGGCCGAGGCGCAGGTCAATCCGGACTATCCCGCGCTTTCCGCCATACGTCTCGAGCACTGGCCGGTCCTCTTGCTCGCCTGCCGTCGGCTCAGGTTGCCCGTGCCCCCTCAGCTCTGGATTAAATTGATGAATGAAATGAGACCGCCCGAGCGCGCGAAGGGGAATGTCGAAGCAGCGGGTGGCTTTAGCGGTGAAGACCAAACGACTTAATCGACGAACGTTTTGTGCCGATCGACCGCGGTTCGGCCGGCTAGAGGCGGTCGGGTGTGCGGCCGTGATCGAAGGATTTGCTCATTGCCGATTATTGCCACGCGTAGGTCTTGTCCCTTTGCCATTGCAAGCTGCTTGCGCTGTGCTTGGCGGCATAGGAGGCACCGAGCGCGCCCGCATGTTGGAATCTGATCCGGGCATTCTTCACCAGCGTAGTAATTTGCGGCGCGGCTCCGGCCTGGGGCTCGATGAGCAAAATATGCGAAACGTCGTTGGCTTGGTCTTGGCCGATGATCTCGGTCGTCACCAAGACGAACCGGCTAGGCACGATCCGGGTATTTTCGACACTGCGCGAGCCCTCGAGCACGGCATTGACGGCCTGCTGAAACAATGCCGTTGCGTAAAGACGCACGGAGCCGAACCGCCGGGGCGGCGCCGCGCCGTCTAGGCTAGCAATCCAGCCGTCCAGCGTGACTGTCATCGGCACGGTCGGCTTCAGCTCGGTGCCCTCGCCGAGCGCCCGTTCGCGCTTGGCGAGCCAATCCCCATACCGTTCGCCCAACGATTCATCGTCGGGCATAAATTCCCGAAACCTGTTCCATTCGGCGCGGTCAAGTTCTGGGAATACCAAGCCGACCGGGGGAAAATCGTCGCCGGCGCTGTTCAGTCGAGGCCGACCGTTGACGTAGAAGTCCGAGCTCTGGCCGAGCGGCGGCGCCGGCTTGACGAAGGTCTTGCCGTCGACATCAAAACCGGTGTCGAGAACCGGTCCTTTGGTAAGTCCCCGCGAAAGACCGTCCCTGACCGCTTCGGTCATCGCCCGCTCAGCATAGCCATGAAATGCCTCATGCAGCGCATCATATTCCGGAAAGGGCTGGTCTAGGCTGATTGGCACATAATGGATCGGCCATAACGCTAGGGTGTCGAACCCGTCGCTGTGGAGATAGGCCCCGGCAACGACCACGCCGTCGATATCGTCGGTATCGTTGCGCGCGCGGCGACCGGCCAGCTCACAGATCTCGTCATGGTCGAGCGCCGTGTTACCGTTATTGACCAGCAGCAGGATCGATCTTTTGCTGTTGGGGAACTCCGACCTCGTCTGGACAAGCTGGCCTTTTGCGCTTTTGACCGCGCCCTTGATTGGGCTCTCCATCGCGCGGTCGTAGGCCCGTTGGCCTTTCAGATCGAGCTGGGCGCGATCGAGTACATAGACCGGACGGTCCGGATCTAGCGCCGTGAAGATCTCGGCTAGCTTCCGTTGCCGCTCGATCTTGCTCAGCCCCTCGTCCTCGAGGATCTTCAACTCAATCACGGAGTCGCCGAGGATATAGTCGGCATTGCGCTTCTTGCGCTCGGCCTGGTCGGGATGGGCACGCCGCCCACCGGCGGCCTCGATGATCTCGTTGCAAACATCCTCGGTCAGAGGCCGGATGCGGGTGGTTGCGATGCCGATCATCGGCGACCACGCCGGTTTACTGGCGCACCCGCAACAGCCCGATATAGTGGGCGGATGGGGACCTCCGACTGGGCATTGATCATCAGCCTGTTCTCGCTGTTGCTGTCGCTGGCGGGTTTCATCTGGAATGTATGGTCGAAGTTCGTCTTTCCCAAGCCGCGCGTCGCCGTGAGCTTTATGGTCATGCACGTCGTCGGCAGCGATCCGCGCCAGCGGTTTCTCTCGCTGGACATCACCAACTTCGGTCCGGGCGAGGTGACGATCAGTTGCGCCGTCGCGCGACCCCGCAAGCCTTGGTACAAAAGACGCGTGGCGCTCGGCGTCCTTAACCCGCTGGTAGACCCGAGGTTGCCCGATCTCAGCAACGGACCGTTCACTGGCCTCCCGAAGAAACTCGGGGTGGGCGAGACATTCGCACTCTATTTTTGCTATATCGACGACATGTTTCTACGCGAACCGCTCGAAGCGATCGGCATCCATGACAGCTTTAGGCGCGCCCACTGGGCGCCGCGCCGCGACTTCCGCAAAGTGCTACGCAAGCATGGCGAGGATTTCCCGCGCTGACTGGCTATGTCGGACAATTCGATGTCCGCCTTTGAAGTATGTTAGCTAGAAGCCGCCAGTCTGCAGTCGGCCCAAAGACGACGCAAGCGGACGGTGGCCGCCGTGCCATGTTTCCGGGCCTTAATTATGGATCGTCCCATCTCGGCACGGTGCCGCGCGACGCGTCATGAGACCCTTGATCCCCGGAAAAGTGAGATTAGGTACGCAATCTGAGCCGAGACGCCATCGATCACCTGCTGGTGAAGGGTCGAGTCGGCAATAAGCACGCAGACCCGACGCGTCTGTGATCAATCGTTGTCGATGCGGTTGAGCCGCCGTCCCTTTTTGGGAAGGAATGTAAGAGCCAGGAAATGGGCTCAGGACCGGGCTGTCGGGTGCCGCGGTCTCCTTGAACACTCTTGTCCAAAGGAGACCGCCATGGGCACCTATGCCCATCGCAATACGACCCCCGCTGCGCCATCGATCGTGCCCAGCAATTCGCCCCGATCGCAGCGCAGGCGTTCGCCGCGTAGCAACTTCATCGATGAACTGGTAATTGCGCGCGAAGCCGAGCATCGCTCGGTGCCCAATCTCGCCAAGATGGCCGGCGTCACGCCCGCCGCCATCCGGAAGCTGGAAGCCGGTAAAGGACCGGTAACCACGCTGGTGGCGGTGATGAGGGCGTTGCCGTTCCAGCCGACCGTCCTCGCTCCGGCCGCCAGCTTTGCGGAGCAACTGCGCGCCCGCAGGGGCAAGGTCGGCCTGTCGCTCGACGACGTGGCCACCAAGGCGTCGCTGTCGCCGGAGGCAATCATCGAACTGGAGAACGGCGGCGGCTCGGTGGAAAACCTGCTGCGCCTGCTGTCCGTCATCGCGCCGAAGGTGAAGCGGCGGGCTCCGGAGCGGGTATATTGGGGAGCGGAGAAGAAGGCCGAGCGGGACAGCCGCTTCTCGCCGCCCGATTTCATGCAATCGATCTATGTCTCGTTCGGCCCGGTGGATATTGACCCCTGCGCTCATCGCGCCAGTCCAGTCATCGCGAACCGATATCTGTTGCTGGATCAGGGCGACGACGGTCTGAACGATCCATGGTCGGGACGGCTGGCCTATGTAAACCCGCCCTACTCCGCAGTGCTGGATTGGCTCGATAAGGCACACGACGAGTGGGCGACGGGGAATGTCACGACGATCGTGTGTCTCGTGCCGGTCAGGGTCGACAGTCCTAGGTTCCAGGACTTCATCAAGCCGAAGGCCGACCTGTACTTTCTGCGCAGGCGGTTGCGCTTCGGCAAAGAGGGCGGGAAACCGGAACAGACCCCGCATAGCCTCATGCTCGTGATTTTCGGGGCGACCGCTCGGCAGAAGGCGCACCTCGCGTCGCTGGTGCGTGGCTTTTGGGCACCCGCGAACGACCATCAGTCGGTCTCAGCAAGCGGCAACGCCGTGGCTGCGGGAACCGACCCTTGGGTCAGGACGGTCGAGAGCCGCTTTAACAGCACCTCGTGCGCGCCGATCGTCAGGCGGAATGGTCGCTATCCCATTCGCGCTTTTTGCGGCCCCTCCCTTAATCGACGGGGAGAAGCGCGATGAGCGAAATAGGGCCGGTGGTCAGCGCGCTGCCAGAGGAGGATCGTCCCGACACGGTCTGCACGATCTGTCCAAAGGCGATGTGGTACCGCTCGCGCAAGCAGGGTGTCCGCGCCTTCTGCCGCGAACTTCGCCACATCACCTGGCAGTCGGGCGAGCAGGATCCGGTCGCCGAATGTGACGGTCAGATCGCGGCCACCGACAGCTCCTGATCGACCGAATCGCTCGGTGTCACGCTTCGCCGGGCACGACCATCCCCATCGACCATGTTCGGCAGCGCCGACACAGCGCGCCGTCATCACCTCATCAGCATTTCGAAGGAGTATCCGATGAAGAAGCCCGGCAAATCGAGCGCACTCGTCCCTGCCGGCCAGCGCAAACCGCCCGCGACGCGTAAGGCGGCGACGCCCGCCATCGTCTGCGCCACCGCCGACACGCTGATGCCGGTCCTCCGTTCCGAACTCGCTGTGGCGAAGCTCATCGGCGCCGGCGGCGAGATCACGCGCGAGGACGGCATCGTCCGCGTCACCGGCCGCGGCTACGCCACCCGCGAGTGCGTCGTTCCCGCCGAGGAGGTCTTCTACGACCGCGCGGCCCATAGGGGCGACGAGGGCGCCCATCTCGGCGAGGCGGACAAGGTCAGCTGGCGCGACGAGGCATCCGGCTACGACTGCATCCTGCTGCGCGACAAGAACCGGCACTTTCTTTCTGGCTACGTCGGCGTATCCCGCGATCACCCGCTCTGGGGCTGGGAGCATGACGCGGTGCCGCCCGATCTCGGGATCGAGGTCCACGGCGGGCTGACCTATTCGCGGGTATGCCAGCACGGTCCCAGCCCCTCACCGCGCCTCATCGTGGAGGCGGCGCGCATCTGCCACGTGCGCGTCGTCCCGCCGCCGAAGTTCGAGCCGCTGCGGCACGCCACGGATTACCGCGTCGAGGACGGCGACGCGTGGTGGTTCGGCTTCAGCTGCAACCACGCCTTCGATTTGGTCCCCGGCGACGCGCGCCATTCGCCTGGTCCGGCGGCATCGGAGCTCGCCCGGACGTATCGCGACGATGCATACGTCGTCCGCGAGACGATCGCACTCGCGGCGCAGCTGCGCGCCATCGCCGACGGGAAGGAGGCGCCGCCCCGCGACGGATCCCCGCCGCCGGTCGGTCTCGATCCCAGCCGCGGAGGTGGCCGTGACTGAGTTCCCGCGCCATGTCGGCGAGCTGCCGTGGGGCTGGTGGCTGCGCGCCGGTCCTGAAGGCCTCGAGGATGCCAACGGCCGTGTCTGGCAGAGTGTCAGGGACGCCTTCTGGGAAGGTGAGCTCGGCTTCCCACCCGTCCACTTCGCGCCCGAGCAGCACGAATTGATGCTGCGCGTCATGACCTCGATCCAGGCGGGCTGGTTCGTCCGGGAGAGCAAGCACGACGTGTTCGGCGGGGACATGATGTTCTGGCGGTTCCACCAGTGCTGGCTCGCATCGATCGGCATGGTCGAGACGTCGCACGGGCGCTCCGCACTTGAGGCACCGCTCACCGCCCTCGGCCGGTCGGTCCTGATGATGCTGCAGGCGACCCGCGAACCGGAATTCGAGCGCCTGCCGATGGCGGCGGTCGTGGCGGCGGTCACGGCGACCAAGGGTCTGGATACTGAGGCCCGCGAGCGAGCGCTGCTCGCCTTCGAGCGCGAAGTCGGTTTCCGCCGGCACGTTTTCGCGCGCGAAGGCGTGGCGGCACACTATCTGGTCACGCTCACCGGCATCAAGGTCGGCGCGCGGATGCCCACGCGCAGCGTCGCCTGGTCCCAGTCCTTCGCCGATGCGAAGTCGCGCGACGACCTGTTCGCGTGGCTGGCCGAGCGCGTGCACCGCTGGGACGAATGGGGCGAACTGGCCTACAGAAAGGGCGCCGACGCGCTCACCCGTCACCTACTGTCGGTGATCATCGGCTCGGGCGGACTGTCGTGAGCCGGAAGCGTCCATCGCTCCCCGCCAGTAACGCCGAGCTCTCCGATCGGCCCAGCGTTTCCGATGCGCCGACCGATGATGATCGTCGTCGCATCCGGAACGCCCGCCGTCAGGCACGAGCGCGCTACGACGAGATCGATGCGGCTCGCGATGCTGAAGTGGCGAATACCTTACGCACCGAACTTACCGCCGCCATCAGATCGGCATCGCCATTGCTGATATCACTGCTCGCGGTCGAAGGTCTGACGCTGGACGACGCCATGGCGATGATGGTGTCCGAGCAGTCCGCAACGCAGCGCCCGACACGTCTGAGCCGCTTCCGTAGCTATCAGACCAGCCATAGTCAGATGCTGTGGCATTACGTCTCTGGGCCATCACCGAGCCGATTGGGCAGCGCCGCCTCGCACGAACATGTCATCAATCGTGCTGGGGGCGGATACATCACGATGAAGGTATTCGAGCATTCGGTCGAGGTCGAAACCCGGATCGCGCCGGTCTGGCTCGACACGAAGTTCGGAAAATTGCGGGTCCAGTTGGACACAGCATTACCAGAAACCCTGGCGACGGCCGCCGTGGGGCGGCTGCTCGAGGAAATCGTCGATCATGCCGTCTGGCGCGGGCGAGGATGGCGAATCCATACCATCGAGGAACCCGTATCTTCGTTCTTCGGTCATACGCTGATCGTGGCGACCGGTTCGGTGCCGTATCAGGTAACTTGGCCTGACGTCGAACATCTGACGGCCCGCGCCGCGGAATTACAGTGATGATCCGGCAAGCCCGAGCAGACGATCGCAGCGCGAACCGACCTGTGGGAACAGGCTGCGCAACTCGGTCTGCCGAATGGCGAGCCTAAGCCCGTCCGCCATCAGCCGCCGCTCGGCGCGGTTGGGCCGCCGGTCGAACTCGGCGGCGCCACGCCCTTCGCGCATCGCGATCATGCGGCGTTCGACACGGGCGGCGCGCCAGAAGAGAACGACGCCCACGGCAGTTGCGATAGCATCGACCGTCGATCGGGCGATCACCACGGCTGCATGCCAGACGAAAGTGATGATCATCAGTGCGATGATGATGGACATATATCAGCTCCTTTTTTCCATGATCCCGTTCGGATCAACCTCTCCTGGTCCCCATAGAAATTTGAGAATGTCCCAAGATCAGGCGCGGGCCGGGCTGGCAGTCCCGGGCCATGGACCGCCAGGCCGACAGCGAGAACGTTTGCGGCGAGCGCAGCATCGCCGGGGAACGCGCGTCGCCGTCGCGTCTTGTCCGTACCGACATCCCGGAACGACTTTCCGTCCTGCCCGACGAGAGCGATCTGGTCCTCCAGCATCTCGGAGAGGCGCTCGCCGATATCTTCAGTCCCTAACGTCATGACACAGGAGGATGAGCCATGAGTGATGATCGACGCGCCTTCATCTATCTGCGCGTCAGCAACGACGACGAGGGCGGCAACAACGCCTCCAGCGCCGCGCAGGAGGCTGCTTGCCGGGCCCTGTGCGAACGCGAAGGCATCGCGGTCGCCGAGGTGTTCGAGGAACTGAACGTGTCGGGCCGGAAGCTGCAGCGCAGGCAGTTCGACCGGATGATCGCGCTGGCGACGTCGCCCGCCCGCCCGGTGCATGTCGTGGTCGTCTATGCGCTGAGCCGGTTCACCCGGCGGCTGCTCACTCAAGTCACCGCCGAGCACAAGCTGACCGAGGCTGGAGTGAAGCTCATCTCCGTCATCGAGGGAATGGGCGATGATCCCAACAGCCGGATGATGCGCGGTTTCATCGCGGTGATGAACGAGAAGTACGCCAACGACGCATCCACGTTCACCTGCCGCGATCGGCGCGGCAATGCCCAGGCGGGATATTGGAACGGCGGGCCGGTCCCGTTCGGCTATGAATCGCGCGTAGTCAGCGTCGAGGGACGCAAGGAGCGGAAGAAGCTGTTCGTGCGTGCGCCCGAAGCGGCGGTCGTTCGCCTGATCGTGCAACTGGCGTGCACCGGTCTGGCCGGCCAGCCGATGGGCACGCGGGCGATCGCCAAATATCTCAACGATCAGGGCTACACGCTGCGCGGCAGGAAGTTCTATCACAGCAACGTCGATGGCATCCTGACGCGCGAACATTACGCCGGATCCTACCGGGACCGCACGCGCGACGATCATGGTGCTACGCCCAACACCGCCGACGAGATCGTTGTCGAATGCCCGAAGATCATCGAGCCTGACGTGATGGCGCGCGTCGCCGCGATTCGGTCGAAGGCCGCGCCGCGTGTGACGGCGCCACGCATCACCAACTCGCCCGTGCTGCTGGGTGGCCTGGCGACCTGCGGCCATGCCGAGTGCAATGCCGGGATGGTGATCCGCAGCGGCAAGGGTGGTCAGTATCGCTACTACGTCTGCAACCAGAAGGCGACGGCGGGCGCAAGCGAATGTCCCAGCAAGTCGATTCGCGAAGACGCGCTCGATGCGATCGTGCTCGACGGCCTGCTCCATCGCGTCCTAGCGCCGGATCGCTTGCGCGCGCTGCTCGCCGACGTGCTCGATCGGTCCGATGATGCCAGGCAGCGCCGTGAACAGGATCTCCACCGCGTGCGTCGCGAACGCATCGCGGCGGAGACGCGGCTGCGCCGGCTGCTCGAGATCGTCGAGGACGGAATGATGAGCGTCCGCGATCCGATCTTCGCGACCAAGCTCGCCGAGGCCAATGCCTCCATCGCCACCCTCGCCGAAACCGAGCGCAGCCTGGCCGGGCAGCTCGGCAACGCCGCGCACCAGATCACCGACGAAGCAATCCAGCGCTTCGGTAATGCGCTGCGCGCCAGCATTCTGGCCGAAAACAGCGAAATGCGTCGCGCGTATGTACGCTTGCTGGTGTCCAACGTGACGGTCAACGACAACGAGATCATCATCGCCGGTTCGAAGGCTGCGCTCGAAAACGCCGCCCGGAAAGGCGATCCCGCAGCTTGCGCTACGGTGCCCAGTTTTGACCGGAAGTGGTGCCAGAAGAGGACGCGCGTTTGCAGTGCAAACCATTGAAGACTAAAGCTTAAATAATTCCGCATTAGTGAAGGGCCCCCAGAAGGGCCCCCAGAAAAGTTTGTGCGCCTACTTTCCTGCGGCGGGGCGGACCTTCGGACGGGCTCATCCGAGCAACGAGCGCGATCGAAACCGGTAGATGGAGCACTTGAGGGCCGATGATCCAAGATTATCGCCGTAAGAGCTCCAACTCCTGCAAGGGAACGCCCGCGCACACGCGGGGCGTTGCCGAACGTGCGACTGCACGACCTTCGAAATAGCTTCGCCTGCGTCACCCTCTCGGACAGCATACCGCTGTCGATGACCGCAAGCTGCTCGGGCACGCTCCCTCCCAGACGACGGCGCGGTACGCGCACTCAGCCGACGATGTGATCGCGAGGCGGCTGCCCGCGTAAGCGGCGGTCTCGTGGACGCGCTCAAATTAATTTGCGCATGCGGTTAGCTTCAGCGGCAAGGTCTTGATCCCGCCTAAAAGCGTCCATCGCCCTTTCGATTTGTGACCGCACAATACTCTTCTGCTCGCTTGATAGCACAGCACCTGCTTCGAGCGACTCCGCAAGGCCTTTAAAGAGGATCATAAAGGGGTGGACCGTTACCCTGCCCTTGTAAGCTTCTATGCGTATTGCGGAGGACAACGCGTCCAGCGCTTCCTCCAGCTCACTCGGGATAACCCTGCCGAGGAGACGCATCTTACCAAAAATAACTCGGCCTATGGTCGTCATCGTAAACTGGTGTGAGCGCTCTATGGTCTTTGCAAAACGAGCATGCTGCACTGCAAGCTCGGCTTCTTGTTTTCTAACAGCCGGGTCGTCTGCATATGCAGCCAAGTCGAGCCGATACTGGGCAATTTGGTGCCAGTAGCGGGAGTTCCACTTCCATTCCTTCTTAGTCGCTTCGTAGAATAGGCCAGCACCTTGAATGCCTAAGAGCGGCTTGACTACCTCATCGAAATCAAACAGTCGTGATGCAATTCGTGCTGCTGGGTCACCGGCCATCATAGCCTTGATGCTAACCCTTGGACGAATCGCATGAGCCAAGTCTCCGAAGAGCTTCAAAGACCTATCGGGAAAGCGGTTGGTAAAGCGGCCTAGAACGGAGTCCGAAACAGCCTCATTGAGCGGAGTAACAAGCTCTAGCCCTGAAACGTCTTCTAACTTTAAGGGAAGAGCCGCTTCATCGTCGATTTGTGTCTCCACCTGATACCCTGGAAACTTCGCGCTGATGATGTCGTACTCGACCCCCTGCCTAAAGCAATGAGCAGCTAATGCCGCGAAGACATAGCAATCGACATCCTGCGGGGCATCGGCAAGAGACTTATCTATTATGTTTGCGAGGGGTTCAAAGTTATTTAGAATGCGGCAGCAGGCCACTGCAACAACTTCGTCCGCCACCGGGCTCAGGTTGGCATCCTGCTGTGGCGGGTTCGCGAGACCATAGTTCTTGTAGGCGGTGAGAAGCTCTCCAGCGATCGATTCTCCGACAGGGCCTAGAATTTCCGGAGTGAGTACGCCGCCTCCCAGGACTCTCCGGACATGGCCGATCCGGTAGGCTCGTTCCGCCCCAACAAACACCACGTTGTCGCGTGGTAACCGTTGTTGGAGTGCGAGTATCTCAGACACGTTATCTGCTAGATTGTCGACAAACACGTAGCAGCGTCGACCTAGGCTCCCGAGCACCGCTGCGGCGCTTGAAGTACGAATACGGCCGACTGAACGGAGCCAGAAGCACGGAGCGCCTGACTGAGCGATGTTCCATGCAAGCCTCTTCAGCTGGGTAGTTTTGCCCGCCCCAGGACCTCCGGCGACTACATAAAGTGTTTTATCACCGTTTTTGATTATCTCCGCTTCAAGCGACCCGGTGTTTTCGCGAGAGACATCGCGCCCGTTTTGAATATCTAGCCAAGTGGGTTGGTGACCGTAGGCGAAGTTCGTTCCCCCGTCGGCTCCCTCCCGCCCGTCGTCGGGAACGCGTTCGAAATCCGAGTGAAATTCCGTCAGGGCACTGGCATCAATCTTCGCTGAAGCGATGTCCCCGAGATTGTCCGCGATAGCCTCATCGACAGTTGGGCGAACTGGGAACCGGCGATTTACTTCATTCAGAAATTCCAGCGCCGATCCCGTGAAGAGGCCCATTTTGTACTCTTCGCAGTCGATTTCCGTTCCAGCGTCAGGAAAGGGCTCTACTATGATCGATGGCGGACGATCCCTTCGCTCGATTACGTTAGCTCTGTCCGAGAGAAAGTATGTGATATCCGGCTCTTCCAACGAACTGCCAAGGACAATAAATGGCTCCGTTCTGATTAGGGTGCCAAGGATATGAGCCCAAATATTGTTGGAGCTGATTGCACCCATGTACTCCTTGATGTCAAAGATGTACTCATCCTCCGGGCGGCGGGCCCATCCGTGAAGATGGACAATCGGGAGGACACGAAGGTCACGAATACTCTCGTACGGGTCCACATAGTTAAACGGTCTGACACTCTGAACAGAAAGCTCTTTAGTTTCGTAGGCCCTCTCAAGCGCATCATCTACATTCAATGTGAAGATGCGCTTCCATCTAAATTTCGCGATTTCCTTGACGGTATCGCCTGGTACGCAGCCACGGAACCTATTGGTTATTTGTTGCTCAATTTGCTCCGGCTTCATCGTTCGGTATAGCCGGTTCAATGAGGAACCGGGACGCACTCCCGGCAATGCGTCTTGCAGTGCCTTTGCTAGCCCTCCAGCCGCCGGACATTTCTCGTTGGGCAGCCCGCTCTGGCTGTCCAAGCTCACGCCCGCTCCCAAGAGCAGATTGTACCGGCCACTCTTGACGGCTGAGCCGATCGCTTCCCAATCTAAGTCCGCCACGTCGTCCCCCTTCGAACTCACGAGCCTCGCGTGTTTCTGGCCCGCCAACTTATCGCCCACGGTCAAGAGCCCACATGATAAATCATCGTCTTCTATCTCCGGTGGACTTCAGATTACGATCTTAGGTCTCTTGCAACTGCCGGGGCAAGCCTAGGTCCTTCAACGCGCTACGACACCGGTGCAGGCGACCGCCCCCGGGTTAACCGGTCAATGGGTTCAGCTCGGAGGCACGGTCCTTAGGCTGGAGCATTGTTGCGCCTCCGGCGCTCCCGCCAGAAGGGTATATAGAACCGTATCTCAGAAGCTTGGGCTTCGCCTAATAGCCACTCACTATGCGCTTAAAACCAGGCACACCTTACGCGGCGCGCCTCAGATAATGCGCTTTAATACAGCATCTTACGCTTGGCCATAAGGCGTGCGGTTCGTGGTCAATGACCACCTGCCCATCACTGATGGTCAGTCGCGAAAATCCGGGCTAATCCGCGGGCTTCGACCTTGACGGCCCGCTGTTGTCCGTCATATGTTCTGCATGCATTGTGTAGTGCCCACCACGCTCCAGACCGATATGGAGCCTCAAATGGCCGAAGTGTGGATCGACGAAGCGGAGCCGCTTACCGTGCGAGTAGGCACGGCATGTAGGCACGGCCTCGGACGGACAACGATATATGAGCTAATGAAGTCGGGCAGGCTCCGCAGTGTGAAGGTGGGCCGCGCGCGACTGATTGACCGAGCAAGCTTGTGCGGCTTGCTTCACGACTAGCGACTTCAGTCGGCGTTTGTGTCGAAGGCGGCAGAGGCCTCCCCAAGCGTGCGAACGGGGTTCAACCGGCCTTCCCAGGCTTCCTGGCGCACGAACAACGCCCGGTAGTGGTTCGGCGCATCCTGTTTGGTCGCATCAGCGCACCAGAGCTTGAGGCGGGTCCATTTGCGCGGATCGTCCAAATCCTCGCGTCCCTTGGTTTCGACGATCCAGACGGTGCCGTCGACCGCCCGCGCGATGAAGTCCGGCCGGTAGTCGCGCACGATACCGCCCCCGGCTGATTGATATTCGACGGTGAAGCCCGTCGCTTCCGTGTTCTTGAAGAACGCCTGCACGTCCGCCGCCGCCTCTAGGAAGCGGGCGAAGGCAAGTTCGAAGGCGTTGTCGCCGACGACCTTGTTCATCAGCGATTTGGTCGCTTCGATCATGTCCCGCCGCTTCGTTACTTGCGGCCGGGTTGCCGACAGCTTGATCCGGTCGACGACGTGCGTGTCGCCGCTGTCGTGCACGGTCAGCCGGTTGATGGCGCCCTTGATGGTGTCAAACAGTGCGCGGGTGACGCCCGTCTCGCTCAGGTTCCGCAAGACGTTCGGGTCGTCGAGCGACACGTTGCGGTCGAACAACCCGTCTTCGATGAATGGCACCAGCTTCCCGAACAGCACGTCATAGCCGCCCACCAGTCGCAAATCGTCCTTGATCGACTTGGCGAACCAGCCGACGACGTTGCGCCAGTCCGCGACCGCGCCCGCGTCGAGCTGCGTCGTGTGACTCACCTCGTCGGTGCGGATGTCCCGGAACACGATTTCGCGCTGCTCGGCTTCGGTGAACTCGCGCAAGGTTACGCGGGGGGCGGGCAGGCTAGCGTCGTCGATTTCCTCGAAACGATAGAACTGGCGTTCGATGCGTGGCTTCAGCTTGGGGAGTTCGATGTCGAGCGCGGCGACGTCCTTGTCGCGATCGATTTCGACAACCATCGGCCCGGCGGGTCCGCTGTTGCTCCCCATCGGCCGCTGTTCCAGCTCGACGCCTTCGTTCTTGATCGTCTCGACGAACTCCAGGAACCGTTCGGTGCCGAGCACGCTGACCTGTTCCTTGACGTCGCGGCCGGTGAACATGCGCCTGAGCCCGCGCCCGATCGTCTGTTCGGGCAGGATGTTCGACGGTGCCTTGAAGGCGCGCAAGCCGACGATCGTCGTGACGTTGCGCACGTCCCAGCCTTCGCGCAGCACCATGACCGACACGACCGCCAGATAGGGGCTTTCCCAGCCATCAATTTCACGGCTCTGCTTGCGCAACTCGTCGAGTTCGGCCTTGCCCTTCCCCGTCGAGCTTTCCGAAATCTCGCCGTTGTCCTTGGTGTGGATCACCAGCACCTTGTTCTTCAGTTCGGGATAGCGCGTGCCCAGCCACTCAGCGACCCGGTCGCAATTGGACGTGTTGTCCGTCATGACGAACAGCACCGACTTCTTGCCGGCCTTCCTCAGCTCGCCGAAGGTCCGCTTCCATTCTAGCACGCCCAAGTCGAGATGATCCTGATACTGCTCGACGAAATCCTCGCTTTGCCGGACGGTCAGGCGCGCGCGGCTGGCGGCGTCGGGCAGGACGGGCGTCTTGACCACGCCTTGGGCAATCGCTTCGACCAGCGGATAGTCCGACACCGTCTGCACGAATATCGCGCCGTTGTTGTGTTTGGGCGTCGCGGTCAGGTCGAATTGCGCCGACAGCCCGGTTCCCCGCCGGCGAAGCCCAGCGTCGAGTTCGCCCATTTGCCGGAACCAGGCCGTGCCCTCGCGAACATGGTGCGCCTCGTCGTTGATGACGATCAGGTCGGGCACCGAACGCACGATGACGCCCAGGTCCGCCTTGCTGTCCGTCGTCTTGGCAACCGGCTTCGCGCCCAGGAATTGCTCGCGCAAATCCCACGTCGGCGTTGCCCGCCCGCCCTCGTCGACCCGGTGAATGTTGGTCAGGAACAGGTTTCCACGCGGCGCGACGTGCCCGATGTCGTCCTGCACGTGCACGGTCAGTTGAAAATCAGCGCTCCAGTCGCGTCCCTCATACCCGTTCGGCGGCAACACCGGGTCGCTGTGAAACACCCGCGCGCCATCGAAATCGACGCGCAGCCGGTCGAGCACGATGATGTTCGGCGCGACCAGCAGCGTGTTGGTCGAAAGCGTCGAATCCGCCTCATAGAGCTTGTGGAAATAGCTCCAGGCGATCAGCAGGCTCGCGACCTTGGTCTTGCCCGCGCCCGTCGCGAGCTTCAGGACGTAGCGCGTCCAATGCTCGTCGAACATTTGCTGCGATACCGCGCCCGTGCTGTCATAGGCGATCAGGCTCAGCGGGTCGCGCGCCTTGGCGACTTCATACAGCCACACCGCGCTTTCCACCGCCTCGCGCTGCGCGAAATACCATTGCCAGAGGAACGGGCCGTCGTCGCCGTACAGCACGTGTTCGCGTTCGAACCACCAGCGCAGCAGCGCGCGCGTCGTCTCGCTCGCCCCGGCATATCTCGCCGCCCGCCATGAGGCGACACCCCGCCGGACCTTGTCGACCAGCGGCGGAATGAGCGAGGCTTGCCCCATACCCCCCAACAGCTCGTCGCCCGGATACCAACGGACGTCGGGCGACAGGATCACATAGGGGTCGGCGGAAAAGGCGGGGTTGAGCGGCATGGGTTAAACCTCCACCCCGATCACCTTGGTCGTGTCGTTCCCGAATATGTCGATCACCTTGACCGCAATCTGTTTGCGGCCGGGCGTCGCATACTCATGCGTCGCGCTGGTCAGCTCCAGCGCGCGGTTGCGGCGGGTGCGGAAGCTCTGCCACTCGTTTTCGAAGATGTAGCGCCCGGTCCATTGCGGCACGTGCTTCACCGTCCCGTCGGCTTGCGTCACGGTTTCGTGGATCGTTTCCGGACGGCTGGCGTAGTCGAAATCGACCGCCCAATAGTCGATCCAGTCGGTCCATTCTTTGGTCAGCACCTCGCGCGTGACGGTGCCGTCCTTCGCCTTGGTCAGCTTGACGACCTGCCCGTCGTCGACCGCCACCTTGGTGCCCGGCCGCATCCCGTCGATCAGGTTGTCGAGCCCGTCCTGCCGATAGGCGACAGCGAAGTTCGACAGGGTGACTGTCACCCGCCGCGCCTTCTTGTCGGCGATCGTCGCGCGCGCCTCGACATAGGCGAGGTCGTGGAAGTTCACCTGTCCCTTGTCGATCGCCCGCCGGTCGAACACGTCCTTCGGGATATAGCGCAGCGCGACTGCGACACCCTTTGCCTTCGCATCGTCGACCGCGCGCGGGGCAAGGCCCATTTCGAACTCGAATCCGAGCACGTCGACCCGCGCCACGCCCATGCGCCGCGCCGCTTCCACCGCCTCGGCGACGGTCAGCTCGTTAACCGGCGCGTCGAGCGGCCCAACGACGATGAAGGCACTGTCCTTCACCCCATGGAAGGGCGGCGACTGCTCGACGGGTTGCGCGCGATACGCCTCCAGGATCAGCGCGACATAGGCCGCTTCCTTCGCCGCCGCCGCTTGAGCGCTCTCCCCCGCCGGAAGCGCGGGGTCGATCCCCGCGAACCATTGGCGCTCGTACTTGCCGAGATTAAGAATTTCAAAGCTGCGCCACGGCCTGCCAGCCGCCTTCAACTCGCGTTGCACTCCGATCAGGCGCTTGCGACTGGTATGAATAGCGAAGCGGCCCAAGTCCGCGCCAATCCACTTACGGCCGAGCTTCTCGGCAACGGCTATGGTAGTCCCTGAGCCACAAAACAGGTCGGCTACTATATCTCCGGGATTGGATGCTAGACATACGATCCGTTGCATCAACGACTCTGGCTTTTGTGTTGCGTATCCAACCGCCTCTACTGCCTGAGAGTTTATCGCACTGACGTCAGACCATATGTCTTGGAGCGGAAGACCAGGCATTTCATCGAGGTAGCGTTTGTACCGCGGCACAGCACCGGGACTTGGTTGAATTATTCGACCGGCCTTCACCAGTTGATCCATCTTGTCGATGCTATAGCGCCAGTACCGCTTAACACCCATTAGTTCGTAGTAGGGGTTACCCTTCCCAGCTCCGCCAGGAGCGGTTAGATTATCAAGTTCGAATCGTCGACCTGTGCCCTCCTCCTTGCCCTTGTAATGGGTTTCTAAGTATCTTGCATCGTAATCAGTGTACTGCGTATTGAATGTGAAAGACTCCGACTTTCTATAATACAAGATAACGTCATGGATACGGCCTAGATGTCGAGCACCTTGACCGCCATCGCTATGTGCGGTTTGCCGTTTCCAAATGATTTGGTTCATGATGTTCTGTGCGCCGAATACCTCATCTAAGGCTATCCGCATGATGTGAGAGACGGCCCAACCTACATGAACCATTATTGAACCTTCGGCATGCAACAGCGCGTGAATTGCACGAAGACGTTCAATAATCATGTGAACATAGGAGTCTGTTCCACGACCCCACGTGTCTCGGTAAGCAATCTCTTCAATGACACTTGCAGACTTGGAGAGAGTCTCACCCCCGACGTCCAGCTCCACTGAAAAGTCGGCCCCAATGTCAAATGGAGGGTCGATGTACACCAACTTCAAGCCGCCGGCGGCTTCAATATCACGCCGTAAGGGGCCGCCAATCAAGCTGGATAGTACCAGCTTGTTGTCGCCCCAGATCAGCTTGTTCGACCAGCCACCGCCTTGTCGCCCGCCGCTGCCCATCTGGAAAAGGTCCGCGACTTGAGCGCCCGCCTCGCTGCGGGGTTCGTCAATCTGTTCGATGCTCTGGAACGGCAGGACGACGTTGGTGACTTCGCTCGTCTTGCCCGGCCAGATCAGCTCCGCCTCGCGCGGTTCGCGGAACAGCGTCCAGCGGAACCGGTCCGGCAATGGCTCCCCGCGCGCGAGGTGGTCGGCGATCAGCGCCTTGTCGTCGTCACTCAATTCCACTCGTGCACCTTCCACTCGCGCGGGCACCGAGGCTCCGACCCGCCGATCAATGTTATGCCGTGCCGGCACCCGATTGAGAGCGCCAGGTGTCGGCCGAAACCCAACCGTCCCGGCCTTTTAGCTCCCAATCGTTCCATCCGTTACGGCTCGTTTGAGTCGCTGCCGACGAGGCCCCGGAGAAAGAGCTGTGCGAGCCTCCGACGCCTTCCACTTCCATCTTACGGCTTTTGACCAGACCTATGAACGTCTCGCCGCCATACTGGAATCGACAGATGGTGCCTTCAGCCGGGAGGTTGCCGTTTTCACCCAAGCGACCCAGCTCGGGGAAAGCAGTTTTGGCTTCAAGCGGCGGCATCCACACCTTTCGCGCGGCCTCCAACAACGCCGCTCCACGCGCCTCGACGCATCCTTCGTTCCAGACATCGAAGTCGTGCAGTTCACGATTCAACGCGAGACTGGCATGAGCCCGCAGCGCCGGAAGCTTGGCTGAAAACGGCCCGTTCGACATGGTCGAGTTAAGTGGGGACGTAACTAGCGTCAGGTTGCCGAGTTTGTTGATGCACTCGTCTCGTTTAATCTCTGCGCTCAGTTGGTCTGGATCAGCGTACGCGGACCCTGCGTGATCGAACCCCTCGATTGGCCAATTGTCACGCCACTTCTGTGGCATAATGTGCTCAATAGTCAGTGCGGACTTTATCTCTATTTCTTCACTAAGGGCCGTTCGTTTAGCGCGCTCGATCCGCTCGAAAACGTAGCGCAGTCGGGGCTGGCGAGCTGATTTATACTGATCGCGTCCCAGCCATCCCTGCCTAAACTCGGCATCGTTGGGCCACCGATCCGTCTCATTTGGCCTTGTCGAAAGCCACCGCGCCAGCGCGGCGACCTTACATCCTTCGCTTTCCCGCAAGCGATCGATTGTGCCCACAAAAAATCGATTGTAGCTCTTCGTGGAGAGGCCGGCGATGTCACGCCGCAGTATATAACTTTCCAACATTTCAAGCGCGGCCGACAGCCTCTCGCCGACATCGGCCTCCGTGGCTAGGTATACGACCAAAGGAAACGCCGTGCTGACGTCAAAGGCCTCCGCAAGT
This sequence comes from Sphingomonas sp., assembly GCF_965200135.1. Classification (GTDB taxonomy): domain Bacteria; phylum Pseudomonadota; class Alphaproteobacteria; order Sphingomonadales; family Sphingomonadaceae; genus Sphingomonas. The sequence goes on along the minus strand of NZ_CBDATK010000007.1, from coordinate 297,467 downwards.
AAGCCGAACTTGCCGATTGGGTTGTCCTTGTCCTTTTCGAAAATCTTCCGCTCGACGGCTGCCGACGCAGTGATCGCTGCCAGTTCCGGTTCGACTCCCGCAAAAGGCTGCTGATCAATAATCCACCGCCTATAGCTCTCGAAGAGTGCCTCTTTTGAGATGACGTCGGCTTTCTCCATCGAGAGATGGTCGGTCAGCATCCAGTCCAGACGACTCGCCCCCTGCCGACCTCGATAAGCCAAAGTTCCCCAAAAGGGACCGTCAAGCGGGAGCCAGTGCTTCTCATACAGCTCGTCGATCTTCAAAGAGCCCTGTTCTTGGCCCATGCCCTTTGCGCGTTGAAATATGAAGTTCCGCATTAGATCGCCTGGGGTCAAGTCGACACCACGGCTGTTAAGCGTTTCGAAGATGGTCTGGGGATCGTCGCCGCCTTCAAGCTCGATTGAGACGACAGCGAGCCCCTCCTTCATGGCTTCGAAGAGCTTCTCAAGCTTGGCTTCGTCGTAGTGCTCACCGCTACCGACATGGGCGTTGATCTGCTCGCGGAACCACTCGTGTGCTTGCACGGCCTTACGAACGAAACCATCTTCTTCCGGCGGCCTCTTCGCGATCTCATCAAGATTGATGGCGGAATCGATGACATGCGCAAACGCCCTTCGATCCATCAGCGACGGCCAAACCTTAAATCGTTCGACGTTGGGCGTCTCCATGATACCCTCATTGAACAGGTACTTCTGGATTTCGGCAGCATACGACGAGCCGTTCGCGGCGGCCACGTCACGAAGCGCCGCCAGCAACAGCTGGAAAGTAGTCATCCTTTGCTGCCCATCAATAACTTCGAACGCTTGGACCTCCTTCCCGAAGGTTTTAATTTGCGCGATAACCATTGCCCCCATGAAGTGGGGGACCACCGAAGCCCGATCCTTCAAGAGGCGCTGGTATGCGCGAACAATGTCTTCCCACAACAGCCTAAGCTGCGGCTCGACCTTCCACGCATACTGGCGTTGATAAAGGGGGATCAGGTATCGCTTCTTACCATCGAAAAGCTCGATAATTGAGCGTGTGTATGGTTTCATTGGTGCCCCTTCCCCAGGCTGCTAGTTAGCCTGGGGCGTTCGGACCCGACAAGGCCAATCAGTTACGCGTGTCTCGAACCGCCTAGTCCGGGGATCACGCGCTGAAGCGTAGCAAGAGCCTGAGCGACCTCGTCGCGGGCTGGTGACGATCCCCCTGCATGCGAGATTGATTGGATAAGTTCGCCCTGGCGGTGTGTCGGTACGCTGCCATAGCTCGTGAAGGTGGTTAGTACGTCGGCGTGGCCCAGATTTTGTGACCATGCCTTCATCGCTTCCGGCGACAGGTTGAGCGTCATCGCATGGCGCACCAGCATATCGCGGAAGCTGTGAGGGTTGTAATACGGCAGGCCGGCCCGCTCGAACGCTCGCCGAAACACCGCATTGATCGGCTGTGTCGTGCTCCAGCCGTTCCGCATGATCCCCGCCGCGCGAAAGCCGCCGTTTTCGTCGAGCCCCATTTCGGTCGCTGGGAACAGCGGATCGTCGCCGCCCCAATGATGATCCCGCTCCAGCTCGCGGGTCCAGTCGGCGAACACGGTCTGCGCGCTGCCTTCGATCGGCATGAGATAGGTACGGAACGTCTTGGCGAACTTGGTGCGGACGGACCGCGCATCCTGTTCGACATAACCTTCGTCCAGGTTGACGTGCCCCAGCCGGAAGGATGCCAGCGCGCCAACGCGCGCGCCGGTCAACGCGGCAAAAGCGATCAGCGCCCGGTTGCGCCTTTCGAGCACGGTGTCGGCGGGCATGGACGACAGAACGAGGTGCACTTGCGCGAGTGTCGGCACCCGCTTTTCGCGCCGCGCGCGCGCGACCGCCACGTCCTTGTCGCTCAGGTTGAAATAGTCCGCGTCCGCATAGGCAATATGCGACTTGAAGCCAGGCAGGTGTGCCAACCAGAAGAAGAAGGCGCGGAGGTCGCGCAGCGTCGACAGCATCGTCGCCTTGCTCAGCCGCTCCCCCGTGCGCGCGTTCAACGCGTCTGCCAGCGCCCGCTTGAAGGCGACCGCCTGTTCGCGGTGGAAGCGCCGAAACTCCTTGCGCTTGGTCGATTCCTCGAACCGCGCCAGCGACTTGGCAACGGCGTCGATCGTAGCCTCGTCACGGCCCTTCGCCTCCTTCAGATAGCGGTAGTAATCTCGCTTCACCCGCTCGTTTGCGGCGTTGTGCTTCGTCATATTGTCGCCTGCCTTTCCAAGTCACAGTTCAGGGAGGGCGAGGGGCTGCCCTTTAGGCGTGGCGGTGCTTGCGCGATTTGGACGTCGCAGCCGGGCAGGATGGTCGCGAGCGAGGCTTTGGCGGCGCGGCGATGCATGACGGTTTCGCAGGCGGCGCAGATCGCCCGGACGTTGCCGCCCGTGGCGTTGATCGGGATATAATCGACCATGCCCAAAGCCGGCGAACGCGGCGAGCGGCACTTGAAGCAGTAGAGGGTCCCCGGCGGACAGGGCGACTTGCGGCTGGCGCTACGGCTCGAAAGGAAGGCGCGGACTGTCGCGCCGTGGAACAGCACGGGCCGGCCGCTGTCGAGCGGTTTCAACCCGTCGCGCTGCCAATGGCGCACCGTATTCTTATGCACGCCCAATCGCGCCGCCAGCTCTGCCACGTCATAGGTGCGGTTGAGCTTGACGGAATTTGGGCCGGCCCGCCGCGCGGCCATAGCGACCGCCCTAACCCTGCGACTCGATCAGCCTGCGCACCGACTCCGCCTTCACCAGCCGCCGACGGCCCAGCTTGAACGCCTCCAATCGCCCATCGGCGATCATCGCATAAACGGTCGTCCGGCCCAGGCTCAGCGCCTTTGCCGTGTCGTTGATCGAAATTGCGAGATTTTCCATGCGTCACTCCCGTGTCCGTGCGAGCATCGGCGGACATGATCGGGGTTTGAGGCAGGTGGAATCAGGCGGCTATTTCGGCGGCTATTGCGCGGCAATTCCGCGGAAGATTCCCGCCTAATTTGTCTTTGGGCCCGGTTTGCGGCCTTCTGCCAGCGCCCGGATGCGATCTCGCGAGACGCTATGTTGCGGATGATCGTTGGCCGCGAGCCCGCGTAGCTGTTCCTGCGTAAGCCCGTCTCGTGCCTTCGCGAGCTTATTCCACCATCTCTCCAATTCGGCTTCCGGAAGTGCCGGCTTGCGCGGATCCGCTTGGTCGTGCTCTCCCGGCACTGGTGGCGCAACCGGCAAAAGGACATCGAGCGAGGACCGCAGGAAGTGCACTCCGTTGAGCGTTAGCCAGCCGTAGCCCTGAGGTGCGCGCCCCCGTCCAGCAAACCGACCTTGCTCCCAATCCTGCGAACTAGCGTCTTGCGTCGTGAAACGCTCCCAAAACCAAGCTGGGATGTCCCACTCGCGCTCTTCCTGCGTCCAGTCATCCGGCCTTTGCCCGGCCGCCCATCGCATCTCGATCGCTCGCGCTGTCACAAACCCAAGTCGGCATTGCTCGACCACAGCTGCGCCGGCCGTCATCGGGTTAAACCCCGCCATATCGTAAGCGAAGCGCCTAGCCTCCCGCGCCGAGACCCACGCCGCGTTGCCCGCAACTGATAGACTGCGCGCAGCCGCTGCCCGCTTTTCGACAGGAACCATTGCGATCACATCCGAAGCGTCGAAGCGCACGCCGAACGCGCAGGAAACCGTCAGCCCATCGAAACTAGATTGGAAGTCGCCATGCTCCCAGTCTTGTTGCAGGCGCTCTCGTCCACTGTCGGACCAGAACTCATCGGGAAGACAGAGGAACTCGACGGGCTCGCCGTCGATCGTGGCGCGTCGGGCGCAGCATCGCACCATCCCGAACGACACGCGCTGGCGAAGCGCGTCTGTATCATTGACGATCCGAGCGGCCTCGCGTGCCTCAATCCAGTGTTCGGCCATGCTCGCCAACTATCGCCAGCCGTCGCGTTCGATCAAGCACGCTAACGCAAAAGGGCCTGAGCCGTCAGCGGCAGGATAGTTGCCCCGGTCTTCAGCGCGTCCAGTTTGTCGCTCCACCATTGCGCCATCCGGACCCGCTCGTCCCAATGCGCGCCGCGATGGTAGGCGGCGCGAACCTGATCGCTGTCACGATGCGCCAGAGCGCGCTCAATCGCGTCGGGATGCCACTTGCCCGACTCGTTCAGCAGCGTGCTCGCCATTGCGCGGAACCCATGCGCCGTCATTTCGTCCGCGCCGAACCCCATCCGGCGAAGCGCGGCCGTTGCCGTATTCTCTGAAAGGGGACGATCACGTTTGCCCATCGCAGGGAATACCAGTCGCCCGCCGCCGCTCAATTCGCGCAGATTGCCAAGGATCGCCAGTGCTTGAAGGGATAGCGGTACGACATGCTCGCGCCGCTTCTTCATGCGCGCCGCCGGGATGCGCCAGACGTTTGCCTCCAGATCGAACTCGCTCCACTCCGCTTGGCGAAGCTCGCCGGGCCTGACGAACACATGGGGCGAAAGCGCCAGCGCCAGCCGCGTGACCGGCTGTCCAGTATAGCCGTCAATTGCGCGCAGCAGCTCGCCGATCCGCTTGGGGTCGACGATTGCGGACAGGTTTTTGGGTTTGGGCGACGCCACCGCGCCGAGCAACAGCCCGGCCGGATCGGCCTTGGCGCGAGCGGTGGCGACCGCATAGCGAAACACGCGACTGGCAAAGGCGCGGGTCCGGCGGGCAGTCTCTAGGTTGCCTTGCGCTTCCTGCTTTTTTAGGACGGCCAGCAACTCGTGAGGCTCCACCTGATCGACCGGACGATGACCGATCGCGGGTCGCAGCCACTCTCGCGCCCAATGAAGCTTAGCGATCGTGGCGGGCGCGCGGCCTTCGCGTTCAGCCTTGCCGACATATTCCAGGGCGACAGCGCCGAAAGTGGTGCCTGCCGCCAGCTTGGCCGCGACCCGCTCGCGCCGCTTGGCCGCTGCCGGATCGTCGCCCGCGCCCGCCTTCGCACGCGCCTCGCCCCGCGCCTTACGGGCCGCCCCCAGCGTCACATCGGGATACTTCCCCAGCGCCAACTTCCGCTCGACGCCATGCGCCCGGTACTTCAGCCGCCAGAGCTTGCCGCCGGCCTTAGTCACCAGAAGATAGAGGCCGCTGCCGTCCGCGAGCTTGTAATCCCGCTCCTTCGGCTTTGCCGCCCGGATCGCCGTATCGGTAAGCGCCATATCAGGCCCTCCAAAAAGGGCCCCCAAAAAGGCCCCTGTTTTGGCCCGGCTGTCGGCGAACAAAGGCGTACGCCAGCAACCGTGTCGCTGGCGAAAATGGCAGAAAACCTAGGGTTTGTCGACCAGTGGCGAACTCTCGCGAACAGGGAAATGGTGCCCAGAAGAGGACTCGAACCTCCACGACCTTGCGATCGCCAGCACCTGAAGCTGGTGCGTCTACCAATTCCGCCATCTGGGCACGGGGAGCTGGAAGCTCCGGGTAGGGGCGGGCCTTTAGGGGCGGCGTCGGCGCCTTGTCAACCGGAGCGCGGGAGAGCAGGGAGCGCGCGTTCGGTGCGAGGATTGGGCGATGCGTGACAGGCTGGTGGTGCTGTTCGGGGGCGGGGGCTTTATCGGCCGCTATGCCGCGCAGGCGCTGTTGCGGGCAGGCGCGCGCGTGCGCTTCGCCGAGCGCGATCCGCGGCGCGCCTTTTACCTGAAACCGCTGGGTGGCCTGGGGCAGAGCCAGTTCGTCGCCGCCGACATCACCCGCCCCGACACGGTGGCGCGCGCGGTTGCGGGCGCGGACGCCGTCGTCAACCTGGTGGGCAGCTTCGGCGACATGGCGCGCGTCCATGTCGACGGCGCGCGGATCGTGGCGCAGGCCGCCGCCGACGCCGGGGTGGAGGCGCTGGTCCATATCTCGGCGATCGGTGCCGACGCGACCGGCCAGTCCGCCTACGCGCAGACCAAGGGCGCGGGCGAGGAAGCGGTGCGCGTGGCCTTCGCGGCCGCGACGATCCTGCGGCCTTCGGTAGTGTTCGGGCAGGAGGACCAGTTCCTCAACCGCTTCGCCGGCCTGATCGCCAAGGCGCCGATGGTGCCCGTCCTCAAGCCGAATACCCGTTTCCAGCCGGTGTTCGTGGGCGATGTCGCCGAGGCGATCCGCTTCGCCGCGACCGAGCCGGGCCGGTTCGCCGGCCGCACCTATGAACTAGGCGGCCCCGACACGCCGACGATGGCGGCGCTGCTGCAATGGATCGCGGCGGAGACCAACCGGCGGCCGCGCTTCGTCGAGCTGCCCGACATCGCCGGCGCGCTGATCGCCGGCGCCGGGTTCCTGCCGGGCGCGCCGATCACGCGCGATCAGTGGCTGATGCTCCAGCGCGACAATGTCGTGGCGCCGGGCGCTGAGGGACTCGCCGCGTTCGGCATCGAGCCGACGCCGATGGCCTCGGTCGCGCCCGGCTGGCTGGTCCGATATCGCAAACAGGGCCGGTTCGCCCGCCGCGCCACCGAATCGGTCGAGCTTCAGGCGGAGAAGGTCGGCGCATGAGCGACCTGCTGACCGCCGCGCTGCTGGGCGTGGTCGAGGGCGTGACCGAGTTTCTGCCGGTGTCCTCCACCGGGCACCTGATCCTGGCGACGCGGCTGCTCGGCTACGACGCGGCGCGCTGGGCGTTGTTCAACGTCGTCATCCAGCTCGGCGCGATCGCGGCGGTGGTCGTGCTGTACTGGCGCACGTTCTGGACCGTCGCGGCCGGGTTGCTACGGTGGCAGGACGGCGCGGTCCGTTTCGTCCGCAACCTGTTGATCGCGTTCCTTCCCGCGGTGGTCGTTGGACTGGCGCTGCACAAGAAGGTGGAGGCGCTGCTCGGCAACGCCACGGTGGTGGCGGTGGCGCTGATCGTCGGCGGCGTCGCAATCCTGCTGGTGGAGCGGTTCGCCAGGCCGGGGGAGACGCGCGGCATCGCGGACATACCGGTCGGGACGGCGGCGGGCATCGGCGTGATCCAGTGCCTGTCGATGGTGCCGGGCGTCAGCCGCTCGGGCGCCACCATCCTGGGCGGCGTCGCGCTGGGGGTGGAGCGGCGGACGGCGGCGGAGTTCTCCTTCTTCCTTGCGATCCCGACGATGCTCGGGGCGAGCACGCTGGAGCTGTGGCAGAACCGGCATGCGTTGGCGGCGGGGCAGGGGGTGAGCTGGCCGGAGATCGGCGTCGGCGCGATCGTCGCGTTCGTCGTGGCGCTCGGGGTAGTAAAGGGTTTCGTCGCGCTGGTCGGGCGGCATGGTTTTGCCCCGTTCGCCTGGTATCGCATCGTAGCGGGGGGCCTCGCGCTCGTGTTCCTGCTGAAATAGTTCCGATCCGGGCGTGATTGAGCGTCATATATTTATGATGCGCTGCGATGAAGGATTCCAAATTACAATATAGGTAAGTTAGCCTGACTAGAAGATCACGAAGGCTCTGTTACAGGGGTGACGTTCACTCCTTGTACGAGTCTCCGCATGGCCGTCGATCCAATGCTGCAATTCGTCGGGCGCGATCAGGCTTACCCCGCCAAGCGATCGGCGGGCGACCGAGCCGCCGACTTCGCCGAGATCGCCGCGCGCTACGCTACCCCGGATGCGGAAGATCAGGCCGGGCGCTGCTCGCAATGTGGCGTTCCGTACTGCACGGTGCATTGCCCGCTCCACAACCACATCCCCGACTGGCTGCGCCTGACCGCCGAGGGGCGGCTGCGCGAGGCGTACGAGCTCAGCAACGCGACCTCGACGATGCCCGAGATCTGTGGCCGCATCTGCCCGCAGGACCGGCTGTGCGAGGGCAATTGCGTGATCGAGTTCGCCGGCCACGGCGCCGTCACGATCGGCTCGGTCGAGAAATACATCACCGACAAGGCATGGGAGGAAGGCTGGGTCGAGCCGGTCGCCGTCGGGCCGGCACGCGGCCAGTCGGTCGGGATCGTCGGCGCGGGCCCCGCCGGGATGACCGCCGCCGAATACCTCCGCAATCACGGCTACAACGTCCATGTCTATGACCGGCACGATCGCGCGGGCGGGCTACTGACCTATGGCATTCCCGGCTTCAAGCTGGAAAAGCCGGTGGTGATGCGCCGGGTCGAGCGGCTGCGCGACGGGGGTATCATCTTTCACCACGGCTTCGCGGTCGGCGAGGACGCCTCCCTCGACGAGCTGCGACAGCGCCACGACGCGGTGCTGATCGCGACCGGGGTCTATCGTGCGCGCCAGGTCGACATGCCGGGCGCCGACGGGGCGACGGCGGCGCTCGACTATCTCACCGCCTCCAACCGCAAGGGCTTCGGCGACAGCGTGCCGGCCTATGACGACGGCACGCTGTCGGCGACCGGCAAGCACGTCGTCGTGATCGGCGGCGGCGACACCGCGATGGACTGCGTGCGGACGGCGGTGCGGCAGGGCGCGGCGAGCGTCCGCTGCCTCTATCGCCGCGACCGCGCCAACATGCCGGGATCGCAGCGCGAGGTCGCCAACGCGGAGGAGGAGGGCGTCGAGTTCGTATGGCTCTCCGCCCCCACGGCGTTGCGGGACGGCCCGAACGGCGGTGAGGTCGCGTTGCGCCGGATGCGGCTCGGCGCGCCCGACGCGAGCGGCCGCCGCGCGCCCGAGCACGAGCCGGACAGCGACACGACGACGCGCGCCGACCTCGTCATCAAGGCGCTCGGCTTCGACGCGGAAGACCTGCCGGTCCTGTTCGGCGCGCCCGACCTGCAGGTGACGCGCTGGGGCACCGTGCTGGCGGACAGCAGGACGCTGATGACCAGCCTGGACGGCGTGTTCGCCGCCGGCGACATCGTGCGCGGTGCCAGCCTGGTGGTGTGGGCGGTCCGCGACGGCCGCGACGTCGCGGCGACCATGCACAAATGGCTCAGGGCGCGGGCAGCGGGCGCGCGGAGGGCGGCGTGAGGCTGAAGCAGCGCGACGTCGACGCGATCAAGACGGCGACGTGCGACGTGTTCGGCGCAACGGCGACGGTCCGGCTATATGGAAGCCGCACCCGCGACGACCTGCGCGGCGGGGATATCGACCTGTTGATCGAGGCCGACGTCAGCGATCAGCCCGTATGGCGTCGTGTGGGCGCTTTCAAGGACTTGCTGTTCCGACATATCGATGAACAGAAGGTCGATGTCGTGCTGGTGGAACGCGGGCGCCCGCTATCGGCGTTCGCGCGGCTCATCGCGCCCGACTCGATCGTCATCGCATGACGACGGAGGACGTGATCCGCGCCGCCGTCGAACGATGCGATCGGATCGTACGCGGCTTCGACGACCTGCGGCCATTTCTCCTGCCGCGGCTTCCGGCGACGGAGGATGAGCTGGAGCGGCTCCCCGTGATCGAGCGGATCGCTAGCGTCGCGCTGCTGAAACGCTACGAGCAGCTTCAGGACATGCTGGGCCGGCTGTTCCGCGCCTATCTCGATTGGGAGCTGGAGGACGTGCGTGCGATGACGCGCCGCGATCAGGCCAATCAATTGGAGAAGTTCGGCATTTTCGCCGACGCGGACGACTGGATCGGCGCATCGGAGCTGCGCAACAGGCTGGTCCACGAATACCCGACCGACGAGGGCGAACAGGTCGATCGCGTCAACCAGACCTGGGTAGCAAGCGGCTTGCTGGTCGCTGCCTACGCCAATCTGCGCGCGCGGATCGCCGAACGGAGGCTGCTGACATGACCACGGAGACGAACCGCACCTACCTCGCCGAACATGGCATGTACCGGCCGGACATGGAGTCCGACGCATGCGGCGTCGGTCTCGTCGCCGCGACCGACGGCAGGCCCAGCCGCCGCGTCGTCCAGTGCGCGATCGATGCGCTGAAGGCGGTGTGGCATCGCGGCGCGGTGGATGCGGACGGCAAGACCGGCGACGGCGCCGGGCTGCACCTCGACCTGCCGGTGCGCTTCTTCGACGACGCGATCGCCGCGTCGGGGCACAAGGTGCGGCCGAACCGGCTGGCGGTCGGCATGATCTTCCTGCCGCGCACCGACCTGGGCGCGCAGGAGAGCTGCCGCACGATCGTCGAGAGCGCGATCATCGAGGCCGGCTACACCATCTATGGCTGGCGGCAGGTGCCCGTCGACGTCGGCGTGATCGGCACCAAGGCGCAACTGACGCGGCCCGAGATCGAGCAGATCATGATCGCCGGGCCGGAGCCCGATGCGGTCGACGCGGCCGAGTTCGAGAAGAACCTCTATCTCGTCCGTCGACGGATCGAGAAGCGCGTCATCGCCGCGCAGATCCAGGGCTTCTACATCTGTTCGCTCAGCTGCCGGTCGATCGTCTACAAGGGGCTGTTCCTCGCAGAATCATTGTCGGTCTTCTACCCCGACCTGACCGATCAGCGTTTCACCTCGCGCGTCGCGATCTTTCACCAGCGCTATTCCACCAACACCTTCCCGCAATGGTGGCTGGCCCAGCCGTTCCGATGCCTCGCGCACAATGGTGAGATCAACACGATCCGCGGCAACAAGAACTGGATGCTCAGCCACGAGATCCGGATGGCGAGCCTCGCGTTCGGCGAGCATTGCGAGGACATCAAGCCGGTGATCCCGGCAGGCGCATCCGACACCGCCGCGCTGGACGCGGTGTTCGAGGCGATCTGCCGCTCCGGCCGCGACGCGCCGACCGCGAAGCTGATGCTGGTGCCCGAATCGCTCGTCGAGAACGGCGACACGCCCGACAGCCACGCGGCGATGTATCGCTATCTCGCCAGTGTCATGGAGCCGTGGGACGGTCCGGCGGCGCTCGCCATGACCGATGGCCACTGGGCGGTGGCGGGGATGGACCGCAACGCGCTACGCCCGCTGCGCTATACCCGAACCAGCGACGGGCTGCTGATCGTCGGCTCCGAAAGCGGCATGGTCGTGGTGCCCGAATCGACCGTCGTCGCCAAGGGCCGGCTCGGCCCCGGCCAGATGATCGCGGTCGACCTGGACGAAGGCGTCGTGCTGGAGGATCGCGCGGTCAAAGACCGGATCGCGGGCGAGGTCGACTATGCCGGCCGCATCGGCGAGTTCCTGACGCTCGCCGACCTGCCGCCCAGCGATACCGTCGTCGGCTATCCGCGCGCGGAGCTGGCGCGGCGTCAGGTCGCGGCCGGGCAGACGCTGGAGGACATGGAGCTGATCCTGTCGCCGATGGTCGACGGCGCCAAGGAGGCGATCGGCTCGATGGGCGACGACACGCCGCTGGCGGTGATCTCCGACAAGCCACGGCTCATCAGCCAGTTCTTCCGCCAGAACTTCTCGCAGGTCACCAACCCGCCGATCGACAGCTTGCGCGAACGCCATGTGATGTCGCTGAAGACGCGGTTCGGCAATCTCGCCAACATCCTCGACGTCGACGAAAGTCGCGAGCGGGTGCTGGTGCTTGACTCGCCGGTGCTGACGGGCGCGCATTGGGAACGGCTGCAGGCGTATTTCGGGACCGGCGCGGCGACGATCGACTGCACCTTCGCGGCGGGCGGCGACGCCTCGGACCTGCGCGCCGCGATCCAGCGCATCCGCAACGAGGCGGAGCAGGCGGTGCGGCAGGGCAAGAGCGAGCTGTTCCTGACCGACGAGAACGTGTCGGAAGACCGCGTCGCCATCGCCGGCGTGCTGGCGGCGGCGGCGGTCCACACCCATCTCGTCCGGCGCGGACTGCGCTCCTACGCCTCCGTCAACGTCCGCACCGCCGAGTGCCTCGACACGCATTATTACGCGGTGCTGATCGGCGTCGGCGCGACGACGGTGAACGCCTATCTGGCCGAAGCCGCGATCGCCGACCGCCACGCCCGTGGACTGTTCGGCGACCTGTCGCTGACCGAATGCCTGCGCCGCCACCGGATCGCAGTCGAGGACGGCCTGCTCAAGATCCTGAGCAAGATGGGGATCGCGGTGATCTCGTCGTATCGCGGCGGCTATAATTTCGAGGCGGTCGGGCTCAGTCGCGCGCTGGTCAACGACCTGTTCCCCGGCATGCCCGCGAAGATCTCGGGCGAGGGCTATGCGTCGCTGCACCTCAACGCCACGATCCGCCACGACGCGGCGTTCGACAGCGCGGTCGCGACCTTGCCGATCGGCGGCTTCTACCGTCAGCGGCATCAGGGCGAGGTCCACGCCTATTCGGCGCAGTTGATGCACCTGTTGCAGACGGCGGTCGCGACCGACAGCTATACGCAATACCTCCAGTTCAGTCGCGGCGTGGCCGACCTGCCGCCGGTCTATCTGCGCGACCTGCTCCAGTTCAACTTTCCCGCAGAGGGGCTGCCGGTCGATCAGGTCGAGGCGATCACCGAGATCAGGAAGCGGTTCGTGTCGCCGGGCATGAGCCTCGGCGCGCTCGGGCCGGAGGCGCACGAGACGCTGGCGATCGCGATGAACCGGATCGGCGCCAAGGCGGTGTCGGGCGAGGGCGGCGAGGACAGCGAGCGCTTCACCCCGCGCGAGAACGGCGACAATGCCAATTCGGTCATCAAGCAGATCGCCAGCGGCCGGTTCGGCGTCACCGCCGAATATCTCAACGCCTGCGAGGAGATCGAGATCAAGGTCGCCCAAGGCGCCAAGCCTGGCGAGGGCGGGCAGCTGCCCGGCTTCAAGGTCACCGAATACATCGCCAAGCTGCGCCATGCGACGCCGGGCGTGACGCTGATCTCGCCGCCGCCGCACCACGACATCTATTCGATCGAGGATCTGGCGCAGCTCATCTACGACCTGAAGCAGATCAATCCGCGCGCGCGGGTGTGCGTCAAGCTGGTCAGCTCGGCGGGCATCGGCACCGTCGCGGCCGGCGTCGCGAAGGCGCATGCCGACGTGATCCTCGTCTCCGGCCATGTCGGCGGCACCGCCGCCAGCCCACAGAGCTCGATCAAATATGCCGGCACGCCGTGGGAGATGGGGCTGTCGGAGGTCAATCAGGTGCTGACGCTCAACGGCCTGCGCGGCCGGGTGCGGCTGCGCGCGGACGGCGGACTCAAGACCGGGCGCGACATCGTCGTCGCCGCGATCCTGGGCGCGGAGGAGTTCGGCATCGGCACGCTCAGCCTCGTGGCGCTGGGCTGCATCATGGTGCGGCAGTGCCATTCCAACACCTGCCCGGTCGGCGTCTGCACGCAGGACCCGCGGATGCGCGCCAAGTTCACCGGAACGCCAGAAAAGGTCATCAACCTGATGACCTTCATCGCCGAGGAGGTCCGCGACATCCTCGCCCGGCTCGGCGTCCGCTCGCTCGACGAGGTGATCGGCCGCACCGAGCTGTTGCGTCAGGTCAGTCGCGGCGCCGAGCATCTGGACGACCTCGACCTCAACCCGATCCTCGCCAAGGTCGACGCCACCGACGCCGAGCGCCGCTTCAGCCTGTCGACCTTCCGCAACGAGGTGCCCGACAGCCTCGACGCACAGATGATAAAGGACGCCGCCAACGTCTTCACCCGCGCCGAGAAGATGCAGCTGACCTATTCGGTCCGCAACGTCCACCGCGCGGTCGGGACGCGGCTGTCGAGCGAGATCGTCCGCACCTTCGGTGGCGACAAGCTGGCGGACGGCCACGTCACCGTGCGGCTGCGCGGATCGGCGGGGCAGTCGCTGGGCGCGTTCCTGGTCAAGGGCATCCGGCTGGAGGTGTTCGGCGATGCCAACGATTATGTCGGCAAGGGATTGTCGGGCGGCACCATCGTCGTCCGTCCCGCCGTCTCCAGCCCGCTGGCGAGCCAGGACAACACCATCGTCGGTAACACCGTGCTCTACGGCGCAACCTCCGGCCGCCTGTTCGCGGCGGGGCAGGCGGGGGAGCGGTTCGCGGTCCGCAACTCGGGCGCGACCGTGGTGGTCGAGGGCTGCGGCGCCAATGGCTGCGAATACATGACCGGCGGCGTCGCGGTGGTGCTGGGCGCGGTCGGGCAGAACTTCGGCGCGGGGATGACCGGCGGCATGGCCTTTATCCATGACACCGACGGCTCGTTCGAGCGCCGCGCCAACGGCGACAGCATCGTCTGGCAGCGCGTCGCGACCGCGCATTGGGAGGCGACGCTGCGCGACCTGATCGAGGAGCACGCGCGCAGCACGGACAGCAAATGGTCGCGCGGGTTGCTCGACGACTGGGACCGCGCGCTGCCGCGCTTCTGGCAGGTCGTGCCCAAGGAAATGCTGGGCCGCTTGCCGCACCCGTTGGACGAGCTCCCGGAGGCGGTGGCGGCGGAGTAGCCTTAGCGCAGCTCGGCCCTGACGGGGGGTGGCGGCGGCGACCCGAGCAGGAAGCAGCCTACCGCCTTCACCTTGAACCAAAGGCCGCGGCGTGGCGGGGGCGGCGTCCACGGCGTCGGTGGCGTCACGTCGGCCAGCAGCGCGCGGGCCTCATCGATCAGCGTCCAGTGCACCCGCACCGGGATGCCGCCCAGCGCCGTCACCAGCCCCATGTCGGTGCGCGCGTGTTCGCTCAGCGCATAGGCGTCGATGCCGTGCCAGGCGAGGAACGACATCATCACCGCCGCCTCCGGCTGGCTATAGCTGATCGCCACCGTCTCGAACCCGTCGCTCATCCCCTGGCTTTAACGGTGCGACCGCGCGAAGGCCACACGCGACCGGCGTGCGTTGGCCAGCTGCCGTTAAGCTGCTATGATGCAAGCGTTCGGGTGCGGAGTCGTCCGCATCCCAGTCAGCTTTCGAGAGGTCCCCATGCGCGTCGCTTTTGCCGCCCTTGGTCTTGTCGTCGCCGCTCCCGCCATCGCGGCACCGGCCGAGCACCACCGTCCGACACCCGAGCAGGCGGTCGCCGCGCTCGGCGATCCGACCGTTCAGGAACTGGCGGCACGATCGCTGACGCAGCTGGTCGGGATCGTGCTCGACACCCATGTCGGGCCGGCGGCGGCGCTGACCGATCCGCGCGACCGGGTGCGGGCTACCGACACCCTGGGCGATCTCGTGCGGCGCGACGACCCGCGCTTCGACGACCACCTCTATCAGGGCACGCGCCGCACGATGGGCACCGCTGCGGCGGTGGCCGGCGGCGCCGCAAGGCAGGCGCGCGAGTTGAAGCGCACCGCCGACCGTCTCGACGCCGCGCTTGCGCCGGTGATCGCGGCGCTAGGTGCGGGCGGGGATCGAGACGGTTCCGACTATTGAGGGTCAGGCGGTTAGCGCCGACATGATATCCGTCTGGGCGAAGTCATCGCCCTTGTAGAGCAGCGGACACCCGGCGACCGCCGCCACCGCATAGGCCATGCAGTCCCCGAAGTTGAGCGCGGCGCGGTGGCGACCCTTGCCGAAGCGATCAAGCGCGCCGGTCGCGGCAATGAGGTGCGGCCGGCCGAAAGCGATTTGCTCGACCGTGTCGGCCAGCAGCGCGGCAATCGCTTTCTCCGCCGTGAGGGCGCCGACCCGCGCCGTCATCACCAGCCGCAGTTCCAGGATCGTCGGCATACCGATCAACAGCCGATCGGCAGCCGCCATCGTTTCCGCATACAGGTCGGCCTCTGGTTCCTGTTCGAGGATCGTGACGAGCGCCGACGTATCCAGCGCGATCATGTCGGCAGGCCGTGCTCGTCATAGCCGAGGATTTCGTCGGGCGTTCGCGGATCGAGCACCGGCATCGTCGCGATGATGGTCTGTGCCTCGCGGATCTGGTGCAGGTAGGACTCGAAGCGCACGGGCGTGCCCTCCCGTTTGAGCTCGTTGCGAACCGCGATGCCGATCGCGTCGGTCAGGGACAGGCCGCGTTCGGTCGCGAGCTGACGGATCGCGCGTTCATATTCGTCATGCTTGATGCTGATGCCCATCGGCTCTTTCCAGAAAAGTCGCGTTCTTTCTAGAAATGACGGCTCGGCCGCGCAACCGCTTCCCGCGCCTCGTCCGCTGGCCTAACGACGATGCCATGTGGCAGCTTTTCCAATTCCCCCTGTGCCCCTTCAGCCGCAAGGTGCGCCTGCTGCTCGGCGAGAAGGGCATCGGCTATGAGCTGGTGCGCGAATCGCCCTGGGCGCGGCGCGACGAGTTCATCGACATGAACCCCGCCGGCCAGACGCCGGTGATGGTCGATGCGGGGCGCGGCATCGTCCTGATCGATTCGATGGCGATCTGCGAATATCTGGAGGAGACCGTCGACAAGACGGCGATGATCAACGGCACCGCCGTCAACCGCGCGGAAATTCGCCGCCTCGTCACCTGGTTCGACACCGATTTCTTCCGCGACGTCACCGGCCCGCTGCTGTTCGAGCGGATGGAAAAGCGCGTCGCGCACGGGCAAGCGCCCGAGGCGCGGCACCTGCGCGAGGCGATGAAGGGCGCGATCAAGCATCTCGACTATACCGACTATCTGCTCGATCACCGCCAGTGGCTGGGCGGGGCGACGATGAGCCTCGCCGATCTGGCGGCGGCGGCGCAGATTTCGGTCACCGACTATCTCGGCGGCATCGACTGGAAGGGGCACGAACAGACGGCGCGCTGGTATCGCGGGCTGAAGAGCCGCCCCAGTTTCCGCCCGCTGCTGAGCGAGCGGATGGAGATGGTCGCGCCGCCGCAGCATTACGACAATGTGGACTTCTGATGCATCTGGTTCCCGATCCCGCCGCGCCGGCGGCCGAGGCGATCGGCTTCGACGACTTCCTGCGGGTCGACATCCGCGTCGGCACCGTCGTCGCCGCCGAGCCCTTTCCGGAGGCGCGCAAGCCGGCGCTCAAGCTCCGCATCGACTTCGGCCCGACGATCGGCGTCAAGCGCTCGTCGGCGCAGGTGACCGAGCATTACACACCCGAGGCGCTGGTCGGGCGTCAGGTCGCGGCCGTGGTCAACTTCCCGCCGCGCCAGATCGGCAAGTTTCTGTCCGAGGTGCTGACGCTCGGCTTTCCCGATGCGGCGGGCGCAGTCGTACTGATCGCGCCGGGCCAGCCGGTGCCGAACGGCGGCCGGTTGTTTTGAGCGTCCGAGGTTCGTCCGAAAGAGCCGCACCCGGCCAAAGGTGACCAAAGGTTACACCAAAACGCTGCGTCCGATCGGCGCCGGAAACGGCGTCGGCTTGGTCGTCCGGTCGGGTCAAAGAGCGGCGGCGTCGATGCCACGGCCGGCGAGGTGTAGGACAGCGTAAAGGTCCGTGATGGACTTGGCCGCGCAACCGGCTAAGCGGCGCGGATGACGACGCCCGCGGCGATCCTGGCCGGCCCCGACTGCACCACGATGGCGGAGGTCCGCGCCGGCGTCGACCAGGTCGATCAGGAACTGGTGGCGCTGCTCGCCCGTCGTTTCGCCTATATGGACGCGGCGGCGCGGATCAAACCGAGCCGCGACGCCGTCCGCGACGAAGCGCGCAAGGCGCAGGTGATCGACAACGTCCGCGCGCTGGCGCGGGCGGCGGGGTTGCCGGAGGCGGTGCTGGCCGACCTGTGGGACCGGCTGGTCGAAGCGTCGATCGCCTATGAACTGGCGGCCTACGACGCCGGCTAGGGGCCGGCTAGGGGCCGGCTAGGGACCGAGCGTCAGCAGCCACAGGTCCGGCGGCGCGCCGTAGCGCAGCGGCAGGCTGGCGCCGATGCCGCCGGTGACCAGCACCAGCCGACCCGGATCGCGCACCGCGCCGCACTCGTAGCGCGGGTCGTAGAGCGCTTCGCCATAGCGATGCAGCGCCAGCGACCCGACCAGCGGCAGCACCGCCTGCCCGCAATGCGTGTGCCCGGCCAGCAACAGCGCCGCCTCGCCGCGCGGCAGCTGCTTCGTGGTGTCGGGCGTATGCGTCAGCACGACGCGCGCGCCGGGCACTCCTCGCGCCGCCGCCAGCGCCCGGCCCACGTCGGCATGGCCCGAGAAGCCGTCGTCGATCCCGATCACCGCCAGCGGCCCGCGCGCTGTCGCCTGATTCGCCAGCACGGTGATCCCGGCCCGCTCCAGCGCGCGCCGTACCTCGACCGGCGCGGTCCAGTGATCGTGATTGCCCAGCACCGCCACCACGCCCAGCCGTGCGTGCAGTCCGGCCAGCGGTCGCGTCAGCCGCGCCGCATAGTCACGCCCCTTCACCGGATCGTGCCCCGCCACGAAGTCACCGGCGATCACCACCAGATCGGGCCGCAGCGCGTTTACCTGCGCCACGACGCGCGTCAGGCGATCCTCGTCGGTCGCCGGGCTGCCGATATGGATGTCCGACAGCAGCGCGACGGTGACCGGGGCCGCGCCGGCGGGCCAGCCGGGCAGCCGCACCGTCAGCCGCGGCACCACCGGGTCGGCGCGAGCGTTGCGGTAACCGACCAGCGCCACGACGCCGACGATGAGCGCGAGCACCAGCACCACCCGGCCGAATTTACGTCTCTTTCGCAAGCGCTGCTCCATGCGACACTCCTGCCCCGATCGGCGGGCGAGACGCAATCTCTCGGCCCGCCAGATCGCCCGTCACGCTCGACCCTGCCGGATGAGGATCGCCGCGCCATCGTTGCTGCATACCGCACGCGGCCGAAACGGAACCCGCTGCCGACGCGTTACCCGCGGATGCACACCTTCGCCGCGCTCCTGGACAGTCTGATCTATACGCGCGGGCGTAACGGCAAGCTGAAGCTGATCGCCGATTACCTGCAGGCGACACCCGATCCCGACCGGGGCTGGGCGATGGCGGCGCTGACCGAGGAGCTGGACCTGCCCGCGGTCAAGCCGGCGCTGATCCGCGCGCTGATCGAGAGCCGCGTCCACCCCGTGCTGTTCCGGATGAGCCGCGACTATGTCGGCGACACCGCGGAGTGCGTGGCGCTGCTCTGGCCAGCGCCTACGGCTCCGGTCGATCCGGCGCCGCTGTCGATCACCGAGGCGGTGGACCGGCTGAAGCACCTGTCGCGCTCGGACGCGCCGGCGGTGCTCGCCGGGATGCTCGACCGGCTCGACGCGGAGGAGCGGTTCGCGCTGCTCAAGATGGCGACCGGCGCGATGCGCGTCGGCGCGTCCGCCCGCCTCGCCAAGACCGCCTTCGCGCAAGCCTTCGGGCTGGAGCTCGAGGCGGTGGAGGAGGTGTGGCACGGCATCGACGCGCCGTACCCGGAGCTGTTCGCCTGGGGCCAGGGCACCGGCGCGCAGCCGACCGCCGCCGATGTGCCCGTGTTCCGTCCGTTCATGCTCGCCCACCCGCTGGAGGACGCGCGCGTGTCGCTCGACGACTATGTCGCCGAATGGAAGTGGGACGGCATCCGCGTCCAGATCGTCCATGTCGTCGACAAGGAGGGGGCCGGGCAGACTCGCCTCTACAGCCGCACCGGCGACGACGTGACCGGCAGCTTCCCCGATGTCGCGAGCGCGTTTGCGGAACCGGGTGTGGTCGACGGCGAGCTGCTGGTGAAGGGCGAGTTCCAGGGCGGGGCGCTGGACGACGGCGGTGGCGCGGCGAGCTTCAACGCGCTGCAACAGCGGCTCGGGCGCAAGGTCGTGTCGGCGAAGATGCTGGCCGACTATCCGGCCTTCGTCCGGCTCTACGACATCCTGATCGACGGCACCGAGGATGTCCGCGCGTTGCCGTGGACGCAGCGACGCGCGCGATTGGAGCGGTTCGTCACCGGCCTAGACCCCGACCGCTTCGACCTGTCGCAGGTCGTCGAGGCGGAGGACTTCACCACGCTCGAGGCGGTCCGCGCGGGTGCCCGCGACGCCGCGATCGAGGGCATGATGCTCAAGCGACGCGACAGCCCGTACGTCCAGGGTCGCCGTGCCGGGCTGTGGTATAAATGGAAGCGCGATCCGCTGACCGCCGACTGCGTGATGATGTACGCGCAGCGCGGCAACGGCCGCCGGTCGAGCTGGTATTCCGATTACACCTTCGGCTGCTGGACCGAGGAGGGCGAGCTGTTGCCGGTCGGCAAGGCGTACCAGGGGATCACCGATCAGGAGATCGCCGAACTCGACCGCTTTGTACGCACCCACACACTGAACCGCTTCGGCCCGGTGCGCGAGGTCGAGAAGACGATGGTGCTGGAGATCGCGTTCGACTCGATCCACGCCTCCGGCCGCCACAAGAGCGGCGTCGCCATGCGCTTCCCCCGCATCGCCCGGATCAGGACCGACAAGCCGGCGGCGGAGGCGGACCGGATCGACACGCTCAAGCGGCTGATGACCTGACCGCACAAACCGCTGTCCTCCGGCGGGTCGACCGCCCTATCGGCATCCGGTGAGCACCTCGTTTTCCGGTATCGGTTCCGCAGGGCGCGCGCCGCGTCTGCTCGCCCGGATGCGGCTTCACCTGACCTATGGCTGGCGCCTGCGCCGCCGCCTGCGGCTGGCCCGACCGGTGCTGTTCACCGAATGGGTCATGCATCGCAAGGCGAGCGACCGCGATCCGCGCCTGCCGGCCCTGCTGGACAAGGTCGCCGCCAAGTCGCTGGTCGCCGGTCGGCTGGGAGGCGACTGGGTGACCCCGACGCTGTGGCATGGCCGGACGCTGCCGGACGCGCCGCCCTGGCCGTTCCCGTTCGTTCTGAAGGCACGGCACGGCTGCGGTCAGGTCATGGTCGTGCGCGATCGGCGCGACTGGACCGAAGCGCGGCGCCGCGCCGCGCGCTGGACCCGCCACGGCTATGGTCGCTGGCTCGACGAATGGGCCTATGCGGGCGTGCCGCGCGGTCTGCTGGTCGAACCCTATCTCGGCGACGGCCCGACATTGCCGGTCGACTACAAGCTGTTCGTCTTCGGCGGCCGCGTCGCGTTCGTGCAGGTCCACCTGGATCGCGCCACCCGCCACCGTTGGATCGTCATGGACCGACGGTGGCGCCGGGCCTCGCCGGCGACGGGCGATCGCGATCCCTCGCGTCCCGTGTCGCTCGATCGCATGATCGCCGGGGCGGAGGCGCTGGCGGCGGGATACGACTTCCTGCGCGTCGATCTCTACGAAGTCGCCGGCCAGCCGCGGTTCGGCGAATTCACCGTCTATCCGGGATCGGGCCTGATGCCCGTGATCCCGCCGTCGCTCGATCTGGCGATGGGCGATCTATGGCGCCGCGCGCGCGACCCGGCGTGACGCCCTTCATCCTCCCCGCCGCGATGATGGTCGCGTCCGGCGCGATCCACGCGGTCGTCAACGCGATCGTGAAGGGCCCCAAGGCACAGGCCAGCGACCCGCTGCACGCGCGCATGGTCGCGCGCGGCAGCACCGATGGGGCGAGCGCGCTGCTGTTGCTGCCCGCGACGTTGTTGGTGGCATGGCCGAGCGGCGCGATCGGCTGGCTGGCGATCAGCGCCGCCGTTCACCTCGTCTACCTCTACGCGATGATCCGCACCTATGCCGTCGCCGACCTCAGCGCCGCCTATCCGGTGATGCGGGGGAGCGCGCCGCTGTTGACGGCGGCGATCAGCGTCGGGCTGTTCGGCGAGCGGGTCGCGATCGCCGATTTGGCGGGGATCGCGATGATCGGCGCGGCGATCCTGACACTGGTGCTGGGCCGGCACCTCGATGCGAAGGCGCTGGGCTGGGCGCTGACGACGGGCGCGATGACCGCGCTCTACACCGTCGCGGACGCGCACGGCGTGCGCGCGGCGCCGTCGCCGGCGAGCTACATCGCCTGGGACTTCGTGCTGATCGGCGCGATCAGCATCGCGATGTTCGCAGGGCTGACGCGCGGGCGGCTGTTCGCCGACCTGCGCGCGCAATGGCGGCCCGGTGCGGCGGCGGGGACGCTGTCGGTCGTCACCTATGGGCTGGCCTTGTGGGCGCTGTCGCTCGGGCCGACCGCGCCGCTCGCCGCCTTGCGCGAGACCGGGATGGTGACCGCGCTGATCCTGTCGGTGGCCTTCCTGGGCGAGTCGGTGACGTGGCGGCGGGCGGCGGCGGTGGGCGGCATCCTCGCCGGCGCTGGCCTCATCCTGCTGGGGTGAGCGCGATCTGGAAGACGCTGGGCCAGAGCTTGCCGGTGACGAACAGGCGGCGGTGCGTGACGTCCCAGGCGATGCCGTTGGCGACCGCCTCCGGATCGGTGACGCGGACCTGTGCCACCACCGCGCGCAGGTCGATCACGGCGGTGACGCGCCCGCTCGCGGCGTCGATACGGACCAGATACGGCGTGTGCCAGACGTTGGCGAGCAGCGCGCCGTCGACCCATTCCAGCTCGTTGACCTGATCGAGCGGCCGGCCGCGCAGCGTCACCGATACGGTGCGGCGCACCGCCAGCGTGCGCGGATCGAGGAAGCGCAGCGTCGGCGTGCCGTCCGACTGGATCAGCTGCGTGCCGTCGCTGGTCAGCCCCCAGCCTTCGCCGGTGAACCGTCCGTTGCCCCGTGGCTTCAGCGTACGGATGTCCCAGCGATGCGCGACGCCGCCATGCCAGGTAAGGCTGACCAGCTCGCTGCCCCAGGCGGCGAGGCCCTCACCGAACTCGCTCGCGGGGATGCGCGCGCGTGCGGTGACCTTGCCGTCGGCGAGGGAGACGCGCCGGACGTCGGAGCGGCCCTCCATCCCGGTGCTCTCGTACAGCGCGCCGTCGTGGAATAGCAGCCCCTCGGTGAAGGCGCTGGTGTCGTGTGGGAAGCGCGCGACGATGCGGGCGGTCAGGATGGGGATGGGCGAGGTCGGCGCTGGCGCTGTCTGGGGCGCGGGCGCTGCCTGAGGCGCGGCGGCGAGAAGGGCAAAGGAGAGAATCACGCGCACGCGCTCCCGTTACACGCCCCGGCGGGGGCGGCGCCATCGCTTAGCGATCGTTCCACGGATTACCTTGGCTTGTGCCGATCCGCGCTGGCATGACGAGGCCGATGCCGACGATCGCGTGCGAATGGGGCCTGGCCGGGATCGAGGCATGGCGGAATCGGGCGGCCGTCTTCGTGATCGTCGACGTGCTTTCCTTCTCGACGGCGGTCAGCGTCGCGGTGGAGCGAGGCGCGACGGTGATCCCCTTTCCCTATGGTGATCCGGCGGCGGCGACCGCCGAGGCGGCGCGGCGTGGGGCGGTGGCGGCATCGCCGCGCGGCGCGGGTGGCGGGCAGCTCAGCCTGTCGCCGGTCAGCCTGAAGATGCTCGAACCCGGCGCGCGGGTGCTGCTGCCGTCGCCGAACGGCGCACGCCTGTCGCTCGCGACCGGCGATGTGCCGACGATCGCGGGCTGTCTTCGCAATGCATCGGCGGTCGCCGCAATGGCGGACCGGATCGCGGGCGACGGCAACATCGTCGTCATCGCGGCGGGCGAGCGCTGGCCGGATCAGTCGCTGCGGCCGGCGATCGAGGATTGGCTCGGCGCGGGTGCGATCGTCGCGGGGTCACGCGCGACCGCCGACGCGGAAGCCGGGCTGGCGGCGGCGACGTATCGGGCGGCGGCAATGGAGCTGGGCGACGTGGTGCGCGCGAGCAGGTCCGGCCGTGAACTCATCGGCTGGGGCTATGGCGAGGACGTCGAGGTGGCGCTTGAGGTCGACGCGACGACCGCGGTGCCCCTCCTGCGCGACCTGAGTTACGGCGAGGCGTGACGCCGGAGGAGGCGGTGGCGGACAAACGCGATCCGGCGGGCAAGAAGAAGCCCGCCCGGAAGGTCCGGACGGGCTTACATCTTTCAGACGGGTATGAGCTGGCTCAGCCCAGCGGGGCGAGGTTCACCGCCGCATGCTTGCCGCGACGGTCGACCTCCAGCTCGAACTGGAGCTTGTCGCCCTCGTTGAGCGTCGGCATGCCCGCGCGCTCGACGGCGGAGATGTGGACGAACGCATCCGGCTGGCCGTCGTCGCGCTGGATGAAGCCGAAGCCCTTCATGGCGTTGAAGAACTTGACGGTGCCCGTCGCCTTTTCGCCGGTCAGCTCGCGCTGCGGCGCGCCGCCGCGGTCGCCACCGCCGAAGCCACCGCCGCCCTGACGCGGACCACGGTCGCCGAAGCCGCCGCTGTCGCGGGGCTCACGCGGGGGCGCGCGATCGGTAACGGCCATCGGCTCGCCGTCGATCTTGAGGTCGGTCGCGGAGATGCGGCCACCACGATCGACCAGGGTGAAGCCGAGCGGCTGACCCTCGGCCAAGCCGGACAGGCCCGCCTGCTCGACCGCGGAGATGTGGACGAACACGTCCTCGCCGCCATCGTCACGGACGACGAAGCCGAAGCCCTTTTGACCGTTGAAGAACTTGACCACGCCGGTGCCCTCGCCGACGACCTGCGGGGGCATGCGGTTCCCACCGCCGCCGCCGCCACCGAAGCCGCCACCGCCGCCGCCGCGGAACCCACCGCCGCCACCGCTACCGCCGCCGAAGCCACCACCGCCGCCGCCACGGAACCCACCGCCGCCGCCGCCGAAGCTGCTGCCACCGCCGCCGAAACCGCCGCCGCCGAAGCTGCTACCGCCACCGAAGTCGCCGCCGCCACCGCCGCCGAAATCACTGCTGCCGCCGCCGAAATCGTCGCGCTTGTCGCGCCCGCGTCCGCCACGATTGCCGCGGCCACCCTTGTCGTAACCCATAACCCTGTTCGTCTTCCCGACTCGTCCTCTTCAACAAAACCGGACGTCGGACGACGAACGCAACCGGCCGAACGCGCAAAAATCTTTGGCGCCTCGAACAGTCCATAACCCATTTCGCAAGCACGCGCGAGGCGATTCGTCGTCCTCCGGTGCGCTTCCTTGCGTAATTGTGGCAGGAACGGCACAGGACTGGGGCATGTCCGACATTTTCACGCTCGCGACCGACCCGTCCGCCTGGGCCGCGCTGCTCACCCTGGTGGTGCTGGAGATCGTACTCGGCATTGACAATCTGGTCTTCATCTCGCTCCTGTCCAACCGCCTGCCGGAAGCGGATCGGCAGCGGGTACGGCGGCTGGGCATCGGGTTGGCGCTGGGGATGCGGCTGCTCCTGCTGTCGGCGATCGCGTGGCTGGTCGGGCTGACCGCGCCGGTGATCGACCTGGGGCTGCGCGGCGCACCGGGCGCGCATGGCGAGCCGACGTTCGAGACCGCTTTTTCGTGGCGCGACCTGATCCTGATCGCGGGCGGGCTGTTCCTGTTGTGGAAGGCGACCACCGAGATCGGCCATACCATGGACGATCACGGCGACGGCGCGGAGAAGACCGAGCGGCCCGCGCCCTCGATCGGTTCGGCGATCGCGCAGATCCTGGCGCTGGACCTCGTCTTCTCGATCGATTCGATCCTGACCGCGGTCGGCATGACCGATCACCTGCCGATCATGATCGCCGCGGTCGTCATCGCGGTCGGCGCGATGCTGCTCGCGGCCGATCCGCTGGGCAATTTCATCGCCAGGAACCCATCGGTGGTGATGCTGGCGCTCGCGTTCCTGCTGATGATCGGGCTGGTGCTGATCGCCGACGGGTTCGGCGTGCACGTACCCAAGGGGTATATCTACGCCGCGATGGGCTTCGCGGGGCTGGTCGAAGGGCTGAACCTGTTCTCACGGCGACGCAACGCGACGCACTGAGCGGTTTGCATCGCCGGGCGGCGCGGCTAGGGCAGCGTCGATGACCGTTCACCTGCACGAGGAAGACCTGCCCGCCGGCGACCTGTTCGCTCCGGGCGCCGCGATCGCCGTCGATACGGAGACGATGGGGCTCATCACCCCGCGCGACCGGCTGTGCGTGGTGCAGTTGTCGGACGGCGGGGCGGAAGAGCATCTGGTCCGCTTCGGCCCCGGCAGCGACTATGCCGCGCCCAATCTGAAGGCGCTGCTCGGCGATCCGGCCCGGCTGAAGCTCTATCATTTCGGCCGCTTCGACATCGCGGCGCTCGGGCATTACCTCGGCATCGTCGCCGCGCCCGCCTGGGATACCAAGATCGCGTCGCGGCTGATCCGTACCTACACCGATCGGCACGGGCTGAAGGAGCTGGTCAAGGAACTGCTAGGGCAGGACCTGTCGAAACAGCAGCAGTCGTCCGACTGGGGCGGGCCGGAGCTGTCGGACGCGCAAAAGGATTACGCCGCGTCCGACGTGCGCTTCCTTCACCGATTGAAGGCGGAGCTGGAGCGGCGATTGGTGCGCGAGGGGCGGATGGCGCTAGCGCAGGCGTGCTTCGACTTCCTGCCGACGCGCGCGGCGCTTGACTTGGCCGGCTGGCCCGAGATCGATATCTTCGCGCATGCTTGAGGTGCTGCCGGTCTCGAACGCGGCCAGGCGGGAGCGCAGCGCGCGCGAGCGGTGGGCCGCGCCCGGCAGCAGCCACGACCGGCTGATCGCGACGCTGTCGGTGGCGCTGCCGGTCGGGGTCGGCGTGCTGGCGGCGTTCCTGGTGATGGCGCCGATCTATCAGTCGGGCGACGTGTCGTTCGTGCTCGACAAGAACAAGGTCGCGGTCGCGCACGAGCGGCTGAAGATCCAGGCCGCGCAATATCGCGGGCAGGACGCCAAGGGTCAGGCGTTCACGCTGAACGCGGGGTCCGCGGTCCAGCGCACCTCGGCGCAGCCGGTGGTGGAACTGACCCGGCTCGACGCGGGGCTGCAACTGCCCGATGGCCCCGCGCGGCTCCACGCCGACCGCGGGCGCTACGACATGGACAGCGAGCAGGTGCATGTCGACGGCCCTATCCAGTTCCGCGCCGCCGACGGCTATGCGCTCGACACGTCGGATGCGACGCTGGACCTGAAGGCGCGGCGATTGCAGAGCGGGGGCGTGGTGACGGGCACGGTTCGGCAGGGGACCTTCTCCGCCAATCGCCTGCACGCCGATCTGTCCGGGCGCACGGTGACGCTCGACGGCAATGCCCGCTTGCGTATCCAGCCACGAGGTCCGAAGTAACCGGCCATGCGCGTTCTTCCGCTCCTGTTCGTTCTCGCCGTCGCCGGCCCCGCGCTGGCCCAGCGCGGCCACAACACCAACGCGCCGATCGATTTCGGCGCCGACCATATCGAGTTGCAGGACAAGGCGAACCGGGCGTTGTTGTCGGGCAACGTCTCGGTGAAGCAGTCGGAGATGAACCTCACCGCCGCGCGGATGACCGTCGCCTATACCGGGCAGGTGGTCGGCGGGAACCCGCAGGTCTCGCGGCTGGACGCCAGCGGCGGCGTCACGGTGCGCCGGCCCGACCAGACTGCGCGGTCCAGCTATGCGATCTACGACCTCAACAAGCGGGTCATCACCATGCTGGGCGCGGTGACGCTGACGCAAGGCGGCAATACGATCAACGGCGGGCGGCTGACGATCAACCTCGATACCGGGCGCGCGGTGATCGACGGTTCGTCGACCGGCAGCGCGGGTGCACCGTCCGGCGCCACGACCACGCGCGGTGGCCGCGTCACCGGCACCTTCTCGGTTCCCGATCGGCGGTAGGGCTGGCGCCGGGCGCCGATCTCATGCACGAATCCTGCCATCAAGGTCGGCGGTAGCGAACCGTTAACCACTTTGCTGCGAGGCCGCTTGCCGATGGACGCCGTCACCGACACGCTGAACGCCCCGCTGGAGGAGGCGCCCGTCGACCGCGGGCTGCAGGTCGTGTCGATCGCCAAGAGCTACGACAAGCGATCGGTGCTGACCGACGTGTCGGTGTCGGTCGGCCGTGGCGAGGTGATCGGGCTGCTCGGACCCAACGGTGCGGGCAAGACGACGTGCTTCTATTCGGTGATGGGGCTGGTGAAGCCCGATTCGGGCCGCATCATGCTCGACGGCGACGACATCACCGGCCTGCCGATGTACCGCCGCGCGATCCTGGGGCTCGGCTATCTGCCGCAGGAGACCTCGATCTTTCGCGGCCTGTCGATCGAGAAGAACATCCTGACGGTGCTGGAGCTATCGGAGCCGAACAAGGCGGTGCGCCAGCAGAAGCTCGACACGCTGCTTGACGAGTTCGGGCTGACGCGACTGCGGTCGGCGCCGGCGATGGCGCTGTCGGGCGGCGAGCGGCGCCGGGCCGAGATCGCGCGCGCGCTGGCCGCGGAGCCCTCGATCATGCTGCTGGATGAGCCGTTCGCGGGCATCGACCCGATCTCGATCGCCGACATCCGCGATCTGGTGAAGGACCTGAAGCGCCGCGACATCGGCGTGCTCATCACCGACCACAACGTCCGCGAGACGCTGGAGATCGTCGACCGCGCCTACATCATCTACGACGGCCGCGTGCTGTTCAGCGGCTCGCCGGAAGCGCTGGTGGCGGACGCCAACGTGCGGCGGCTGTACCTCGGCGAAAGCTTCGAGCTTTAGGCCATGCGCGTGCGCCGATGAGCCTCGCCCCCTCGCTCCAGCTTCGCCAGTCGCAGTCGCTGGTGATGACGCCACAATTGCAGCAGGCGATCAAGCTGCTGACGCTGTCGAACCTGGAAATCGAGGCGTTCATCGCCGAAGAAGTCGAGCGCAACCCGCTGCTCGCCGCCGACCAGACGAGCGGGCGTTCCACCCCCGAGCCGGTCGAGGCCGCGCCCGTCGAGGCGGACAGCGCGGCGGGCGAGGGCGCGCTGGATGTCGACGTCGCCGCCGAGCGCTTCGACGACGGACCCAGCGAGGCGGCGCTGTCGACCGGCCCCGTCGGCGCGGGCGCGGCCGGCGAGGAGCTGCCCGACCTGGACACGCTCGGCGCGCCGCCCGAAAGCCTCCATGATCATCTCCGCGCGCAGGCTGGAACGGCGGTGGCGGCGACCGACCTCGGGATCGCCGAGGCGCTGATCGACCAGATCGACGAGGCCGGTTATCTCCGTGCCTCGCTGCTCGACATGGCGACGCGGCTCGGGGTGCCGCTGGCGCGGGTCGAGGCGGTCCTCGTCACTATCCAGACCTTCGACCCGACCGGCGTCGGTGCGCGTGACCTGGCGGAGTGTCTGGCGTTGCAGGCACGCGAGGCCGATCGCTACGATCCGTGCATGGCGCGGTTGATCGACAATCTCGACCTGCTCGGGCGCGGCGAGGTGAAGCGGCTGCAACGGATGTGCGGCGTCGACGACGAGGACATGGCGGACATGATCCGCGAACTGCGCGGCTATGACCCCAAGCCCGGCTGCCGCTATGGCGGCGACCCGGTGCAGGCGGTCGTCCCCGACCTGTTCGTGACGCGCAGCCGCGACGGCTGGACGATCGAACTCAACGCCGCGACGCTGCCGCGCGTGCTGGTCAACCGCCGCTATCACGCGCAGCTCGCGTCGGGCGCGCAGGACAAGGCGTCGAAGGCGTGGCTGGGCGATATGCTCGCCAGCGCCAACTGGCTGGTCAAGGCGCTGGACCAGCGCCAGCGCACGATCGTCAAGGTCGCGACCGAGATCGTCCGGCAGCAGGAGGCGTTCTTCCTTCATGGCGTCTCGCACCTGAAGCCGCTGACGCTGGCGCGCATCGCCGACGCGATCGAGATGCACGAATCGACCGTCAGCCGCGTGACGTCGAACAAATATCTCCATTGTGCGCGCGGACTGTTCGAGCTGAAATACTTCTTCACCAGCGCGATCCAGGCGGCGGACGGCGGCGAGGCGGTGTCGGCGGCGGCGGTCCGCGCGGCGCTGAAGGCGCTGATCGCGGGGGAGGGCGATCAGGTGCTGTCCGACGATACGCTGGTCGACCTGCTCAACGCCAAGGGCTTCGACATCGCGCGCCGCACGGTGGCGAAATACCGCGAGGCGATGGGCATCGGCAGCTCGGTGCAGCGGCGGCGGGCGAAGGCGCTGGAGCGGGCGTAGCCTTAACGTTGCGCGATCAATGCAGAATGCGGGCGTCGTCGGGCGTGGACCCAGGCTGTTGGCTGGCAGCGTCGAAAACACCTGCCAGCTGCTTGGCCAGATAGCTCTCCAATAGCTCCTTCATCGGTAACAGGTCAGGATCACCTTGCTTGGCCGACTCGTCGATACTCTCCAACGCATCATAATAGGGTGTCTTGTTGCGTGCGATCAGTTCGGGGATGTCACGCGGCTGGGAAAGCGGTGCCCCGCAGCGGCAGGCAGGACGAGGTATGCTACCGCGCGCGATGTCCGGCCGTTGCCATCGTTAAAAGGATGGATCCAGTTCAGGCGCCACATCACGTACGAGCACAGTGTGATCGGCGACGCATGTGACCATCGGTCGTTCACCCAGTCACACATCTCCTCCATCAACCCTGCTACCAGATACGCTCCGGGCGGATTATGGCTGCTCTTGCCGATCCTGATGTCGCCGGGGCGCCAGTTTCCCGTATAAGCCGACAGCCCCTCCAAGGCGAGGCGATGAAGCTGCTGGATGATCGAGACACGCAGCCGGAACGATTGACCCCCCACGCTCCACGTCGTCGATGAGGTCCAGTACCCGGTCGAACTGCGCGACTGCGTTGGCCGCCTCGCGTTCGGCTCGCTCCTGCTCGTCGACGATAAGCGACGGGGCGTCTGCATCGCTGTCACCTTCGTCACTCACGTCCGCGTTGTCGCCTTGTCGGCTGCCGCGTCGATCATTGCGCGCGTGACGCGCTCGTTCTCGATATGCGCGTTGCCGTATGCGAAGCTTCGCCGCTGCTCCTCCTT
The DNA here is from genome assembly GCF_965200135.1 of Sphingomonas sp. GTDB lineage: Bacteria > Pseudomonadota > Alphaproteobacteria > Sphingomonadales > Sphingomonadaceae > Sphingomonas. Next base: position 267,158 of record NZ_CBDATK010000007.1, on the reverse strand, counting down.
GTCGGCGGCAGACATAGGCACGCTGGCCGCGCGCTCGATGAGGCGCTTGATCTCGTCAGTCATAACAATGCTCCGTACCGCTTGTATGGCGCTGTGGCAGATTTCGGCGTCAACCGTTTTGCGGCGGTCTGGTCGCTAATCATCCTCGTCCTCGAACCCCGCCAGATGCAGCGGTTTCGCCTTCATCTGGCGCATCGCGCACCAGTGGACCAGCGCCTCCTCGCGCCCGTGCGTGACCCACACCTCCTTTGGCGCGATCTCGGTCAGCGTGTCGGTCAGCTCGTCCCAGTCGGCGTGATCGGACAGGATCAGCGGCAGCTCGACGTTCTTCTGCCGCGCTCGCTGGCGAATCCGCATCCAGCCGCTCGCCATTGCGGTGATCGGGTCGGGCAGGCGCCGGGACCAGCGGTCGTTGAGCGCGCCGGGCGGGCAGAGCACGACATGGCCCGCCACCTCCTTTTTCGGCGCGCCCGTGGCGGGCAACAGCTCGCCCAGCCGCACGCCGTGATCCTCGTACAACTCGCACAGCCGGGTGAGTGCGCCGTGGATATAGATCGGCGCCATGTGCCCGCGCTCGCGCAACTCGGCGATGACGCGCTGCGCCTTGCCCAGCGCATAGGCGCCGACCAGCACGCAGCGGTCGGGGTTGGCGTGGAGCGCGGCGATCAGCTTGTCGATCTCGTCGCCGGTGTCGGGATGGCGGAACACCGGCAGCGCGAAGGTAGCCTCCGTCACGAACACATCGCACCTGACCGGCTCGAACGGCAGGCAGGTCGGGTCGGCGCGGCGCTTGTAGTCCCCCGACACGACGACGCGCTCGCCGCGGTGGTCGAGCACGATCTGCGCGGAGCCGAGCACATGGCCGGCGGGGACGAAGCCGATGTCGACTTCTCCCAGACGGATCGTCTCGCCATAGGCGACCGGACGCCCGGTCTGCTCGCCGTAGCGCGCGGCCATGATCGCCAGCGTCTCGGGCGTCGCCCACACCTCGCGATGACCGCCGCGCGCATGGTCGGCATGGCCGTGCGTCACCAGCGCGCGCGCGGTCGGCTCGGACGGGTCGATCCAGGCGTCGGCGGGGCGGACGTAGATGCCGTGCGGATGAGGTTCGAGCCAGTCGCCGAGACGCGCCATGTTACCACTACGCTTGAAGCCCGTGCGGCGATCCGCGCGCAACGGAGCGAAACGCCGGCTCGCGGCGTTGAGGGACGACACAGGTTCGAGAAGGTGGCGGCGCGATGATGTATATGTGGACGATTATCGGCGCTGTGCTGCTCGCCGCTGCGATCGGCTGGGCGGCGCTCAACAATCGCCAGTCGAAGCGCGGGCTGGAGCGTACCGAACGCGCGACGCGCGACCTCTACGCGGAGCAGGATCGCGCGGACAAGGCGGGTGAGAGTCAGCGCGACGACGCGCGATAGGCGCATCGCCGCGCCACCCGGCGAGTGTCTGAGCAGCGATGTCGCGTCTGCGAACGCTGGTCTACGGACGCCCGGCCGTGAGATAAGGGCGTGTGATCCCACCGGCCTTCCTCATGTGGGGACAGATATCGGGCGCCGGCTAATGTTATCCGATCCTCACGGTGCAAGGCTCCGCGCCATGTCGGCAGGTGCGGTTATGCCCATTCCGCGATGGTACGGTGAGATGGCGTGAGGACCGCGACGTTCCGCGCGGACCGGCCTAGCCGGTGACAGATCTTCCCGCGCCCCTTCCCGACTGGTTCGCCGGACGCGGCTGGACGCCGCGGCGGCACCAGCGCGACATGCTCGATCGCGCCCGCGCCGGGCGGCACACGCTGCTGGTGGCCGCGACCGGGGCGGGCAAGACGCTGGCGGGGTTCCTGCCGACACTCGCCGAGCTGATCGAGCATCCGTCGGCCGGGCTGCACACGCTCTACGTGTCGCCGCTCAAGGCGCTGGCGATCGACATCCAGCGCAATCTGCTCGGACCGATCGGCGAGATGGACCTGCCCATCACCGTCGAGACGCGCACCGGCGACACGCCGTCCGACCGCAAGGCGCGGCAGCGGGTCAAACCGCCCAACATCCTGCTGACGACGCCCGAATCGCTGTCGCTGCTGCTGTCCTATCCCGACAGCGCGTTGATCTTCGCCGGCCTGCGGACGATCGTCGTCGACGAGGTCCATGCCTTCGCCACCGGCAAGCGCGGCGACCTGTTGTCCTTATGCATGGCGCGGCTGCAACGGCTCGCGCCTGCGCTGCGCCGCGTCGCGCTGTCGGCGACGGTGGCGGACCCGGACGGCTATCGCGCGTGGCTGGCGCCCGACGGCGATATCGGCGCGGTCGACCTGGTGCTGGGCGAGCCCGGCGCCGATCCCGACATCGCCATCCTGCTACCTCAGGACCGGGTCCCGTGGATGGGCCATTCGGGCCGCTACGCCGCCGAACAGGTGATGGCGGAGATCGAGACGCACCGCACCTCGATCGTCTTCTGCAACACGCGCAGCCTCGCCGAGCTGATCTTCCAGGATCTGTGGAAGGTGAACACGCTGGGCCTGCCGATCGGCGTCCATCACGGCAGCCTCGCGAGGGAGGCGCGGCGCAAGGTGGAACAGGCGATGGCGGACGGCCGCCTGCGCGCGCTGGTCGCGACCGCGTCGCTCGACCTCGGCGTCGACTGGGGCGACGTCGATTGCGTGATCCAGATGGGTGCGCCCAAGGGTTCGTCGCGGCTGCTGCAGCGGCTCGGCCGGTCCAACCACCGGCTCGACGAGGCATCCGAGGGCATCCTCGTGCCCGGCAACCGCTTCGAGTATCTGGAGGCGCGCGCGGCGCTCGACGCGGTGGAGGCGGGGGAGCTCGACCCCGACATCTTCCGCCCCGGCGCGCTCGACGTGCTCGCGCAGCACGTCATGGCGTGTGCCTGTGCAGCGCCGTTCCGCGCGCCCGAGCTGCTCGACGAGATCAGGTCGGCGCTGCCCTATTCGGCGCTGACCGACGAGCTGTTCGACCGTGTCCTCGGCTTCATCCGCGACGGCGGCTATTCGCTGAAGGCGTACGACCGGTTCAAGCGGCTGGTCGAGGAAGACGGCGTCTGGCGCGTCAGCCACCCGAAGTTCGTCGCCCAGCACCGCCTCAACGCCGGCATCATCGTCGAGGCGACGATGCTGACGGTGCGGTTCAAGAACGGCCGCAATCTCGGCAAGGTCGAGGAGAGTTTCGCCGCGCAGCTGTCGCCCGGCGACACCTTCTTCTTCGCCGGCCTCAGCTGCGAGGTCGAGCGCATCGATACCGAGGATCTGGTGGTGCGCGCGTCAAGCCGGCCCGCGCGCATCCCGACCTATGGCGGCAGCCGGATGCCGCTGTCGACCAACCTCGCCGACCGCGTTCGCGGCTTCCTCGCCGATTCGGCGCAATGGGCGCGCTTCCCCGCCGACGTGCGGGAATGGCTGGAGATCCAGCTCAAGCGCTCGGTGTTGCCCGAGCCTGGCCAGCTGCTGGTCGAGACCTTCCCGCGCGAAGGGCGCAACTATATGGTCGCCTACAGCTTCGAGGGCTGGAACGCGCACCAGTCGCTGGGCATGCTGGTGACGCGGCGGATGGAGGCGACGGGACTGAAGCCGCTCGGCTTCGTCGCCAACGACTATGCGCTCGCGACCTATTCGATCGAGCCGGTCACCGATCCCGCCAGCCTGTTCTCCGCCGATATCCTGGAGCACGAGTTCGTCGACTGGGTGCAGCAGTCGCATTTGCTGAAGCGTGCGTTCCGGGAAGTAGCGGTGATCGGCGGGCTGGTCGAGCGCCAGCACCCCGGCAAGCGCAAGACCGGGCGGCAGGTCACCTTTTCGACCGACCTGATCTATGACGTGCTGCGGAAATACGAGCCGGGCCACCTGTTGCTTCAGGCGGCGTGGGACGACGCGCGGGCGCGGATGACCGATGTCGGGCGGCTGGCGGGGCTGCTGGATCGAGCCGCCGACACGATGGTCCATGTCGACCTGCCGCGCGTGACGCCGCTGGCGGTGCCGGTGCTGACGCTGATCGGCCGCGAGCGGGTGGCGACCGGCGGTTCGGGCGAGGACGCGCTGCTGATCGAGGCGGAGGCGCTGGCGGCGGAGGCAATGCGCGTCGATCCATGAGGGATTGCGAAAGGCCCGGATCGGGCGCAGCATCGGGTCATGGCCGGCTTTCTCCTCCTGCTCGCCGCCGCCGCAGCAGCCGTTCCCGCCGCGCCGCCGCCGCTCGACACTGCGCTCGCACAACTGGTGATCGCGCCGCCGACGCCTGCGCCGGTGCCGTTGTCGGAGGAGGCGATGCTCGCCTTCGGGGCGGACGGCAGCCGGATGACGGTGCCGGTCTCGATCAATCAGCGGGGGCCGTGGAACTTCGTCATCGATACCGGCGCCGAGCGGACGGTGGTCAGCCGCGAGCTGGCGGGCGTGCTCGGCCTGTCGTCGGGGCCGATCCTGCGGGTGATCTCGATGACCGGGCCGTCGCTGACCAGCTCCGTCGTCGTGCCCCGGCTGTCGGTCTCGACCATCGCGCATGCCGGGATTGAGGCACCGGCGCTGGGCGCGCGCGACCTGGGCGCGGTGGGGATGCTGGGCATCGACGCCTTGCAGGGTCATGCCGTATCGATCGACTTCGACCGCGGCCGCATGACGCTCAAGCCGTCGCGGCGGCGCGCGTCGGCGCGTTACCAGCAGGCCGCGAACGAGGTCGTCGTCACCGCGCGCTCGCTCTACGGGCAGCTGATCGTCACCGACGCCTTTTGGCACGGCCGGCGCATCTCGGTCATCATCGACACGGGATCGCCGGTGACGATCGGCAACCGCGCGCTGCTGACCGCGATCACCAGCCGGCCCAAATTGGTCGGGCCGATGGAGATGACCTCGGCGACCGGCGGCACATTGCGCGCCGAGGCATTCACGGTCGATCAGCTCGACATCGCCGGCATCGGCTTCCGCAATTTCACCGTCGCCTTTTCGGACGTGCCGCCGTTCGCGCGCTTCGGGCTGGGCGACACCCCGGCGCTGCTGCTCGGGATGGATGCCCTGCGGCTGTTCCGGCAGGTCAACATCGACTTCGCCAACCGCGAGATCCGCTTCGCCCTGCCGAAAGGGCGGGTCGGGCTGGGGTTCGACGACTCGAGATCGGTGCCGGTCGACTGACCGTCACACCGGCACATTGCCCTTGCCGCCGTTTGCCGCTCTACACCGGACAGATGATCGGGAGGGTGCGATGAAGCTGGGGTGGATGACGGCGGCGGCGGTGCTGATGGCGCCGGGTGCGCAGGCGCAGACGCGGCCGGATCAGCAGGCGTTCTTCGCGCTCTACAAGGAGCTGGTCGAAACCAACACGACGCTGTCGTCGGGCAGCTGCACGCAGGCGGCGGCGCAGATCGGCGCGCGGCTGAAGGCGGCGGGCTATACCGACGCGCAGCTGACCTACTTCTCCGTGCCCGATCACCCCAAGGAGGGTGGGCTGGTCGCGGTGCTGCCCGGCAGCGATCCGCGCGCCAGGCCGATGCTGCTCCTCGCGCATCTCGACGTGGTCGAGGCACGGCGCGAGGACTGGCAGCGCGATCCGTTCACCCTCGTCGAGGAGGGCGGCTATTATTACGGTCGCGGCACCGTCGACGACAAGGCGCAGGCGGCGATCTGGACAGATGCGATGATCCGCTTCCGCACCGCCGGCTATCGGCCGAAGCGCACGATCAAGCTGGCGCTGACCTGTGGCGAAGAGACGACCTTCGCGTTCAACGGCGCGGAGTGGCTGGCGAAGAACCGGCCCGAGCTGATCGCGGCGGAGTTCGCGCTCAACGAGGGCGGCGGCGGGCGCAACGACGAGCGCGGCAACCGCCAGCTGCTCGCGATCCAGGTCGGTGAGAAGGCGGCGCAGAACTATACGTTCGCGACCACCAATCCGGGCGGGCACTCGTCGCAGCCGGTGCCGGACAACGCGATCTACCGCCTCGCGGATGCGCTGAAGGCGGTGCAGGGCTACGAGTTCCCCGTCCGCTTCACCGACACGACGCGGGCGTTCTTCACCGCCAGCGCCAAACAGCTGGGCGGCGAGACGGGGACGGCGATCACGCGGCTTCTGGCGAACCCGCAGGACGGCGGGGCGGATGCGATCGTCAGCCGCGACAAGGCGCTGCACTCGACGCTCCGCACCACCTGCGTGGCGACGCTGGTCAACGCCGGCCACGCCGAGAACGCGCTGCCGCAGCGGGCGACCGCCAACGTCAACTGCCGCATCTTTCCCGGCGAAACGGTGGAGGGCACGCTCGCCCGGCTGAAGGAGCTGGCCGGGGCGGGGGTGACCGTCACCGCCAACCAGCCGATCCGCCCGACCGCGATCCCGCCGACGCTGGACCCGAAGATCATCGGCCCGGCGCAGGCGGTGGCGGCGCGCCACTTTCCCGGTCTGCCGATCCTGCCGGTGATGTCGACGGGCGCGACCGACGGCATCTTCTTCGAGGCGATCGGCATCCCGGTCTATGGCGTGCCCGGCATGTTCATCGACAAGGACGGCGGCGGTATCCACGGCCTGAACGAGCGCATCCGGGTGCGGTCGCTGTACGACGGGCGGGACTATCTGTTCGATCTGGTCAAGGCATATGCGGGCTAAGCCCTTGAACCGACCGAGTCGCGGCGGCTAAGGGCCGGGACATGGTTCCCTTTTCGTTCGGTGGGCACGCGCTGTTCGCGCTGGGGCAGGGGGCACTGTTCTGGCCGGCGCGGCGCGCGCTGCTCGTCGCCGACCTGCATCTGGAAAAGGGCAGCTGGTTCGCGACCAAGGGCCAGATGCTGCCGCCCTACGACACCTTGGCGACGCTGGCCGATCTGGAGGCGCTGGTCGCGGCGACCGGCGCGACGGAGACGTGGTGCCTGGGCGACAGCTTCCACGATCGCGAGGGGTGCGAGCGGCTGCCGGTGCAAGCGCGGGCGACGCTGGAGCGACTGACGGCCGTGACGCGCTGGACGTGGATCACGGGCAATCACGATCCGATCATCACCGACCGCTGCGGCGGCGCGCTGATCGAGGAGGCGGTGGTCGACGGGCTGGTGCTGCGCCACGAGGCCGACCCGCACGAGACGCGGCCGGAGCTGTCGGGGCATTTCCATCCCAAGCTGCGGCTGACGGTGCGGGGCCGACCCGTCGCGCGGCGGTGCTTCGTCGCGTCGCCGAGCAAGCTGATCCTGCCCGCCTTCGGCGCGCTGACCGGCGGCATGGACCCGAGCCACCCCGCGATCGTGCGGGCGATGGGCGGGCCGGCGGAGGCGCTGGTCCCGGTCGAGGATCGGATGCTGCGGTTTAGGCTGGCCGCCTGAACGCGGTGGAAGAGGTGCCTGGGGTCCTGGAAATCCGGGCGGTCCGCTCGGGTCGGGGCCAAAGGTAACGAAAGGTAACACCAAAACGGCTTTTCGGTCAGCGGCCTGTGGCGAGCGGAACTTCCCGAACTTCACGCCAGATCCAGGCCGCATCGGAGTGGCGGCGGCGGAAGGTGACCAAAGGTAATACCAAAACGACCTGCGTCGCGGGCCCGCACGGGCCCTACATCGTCGGATCGCACGATGGCGCTGTCGGTCGGCCGGCGATGAGAACGTGCCTGGTAGGGGTGGCACAAGGGCTCTCTTGTAGGACAGCGGTGATTGTCCCGCTGGGCGCTGCGGTCGGTGCAGGACATTGCACCCGGCAGGTAGCCCTGCCCCTATCCCTACGCCGCCTTCTGCTCGGCCACCCGAGTCTGGATGTGCCCCTGACGTGGCGAGAAAGAGGGGCGGGGATTGCCTTGCCTTAAGCCCGTCGAACGGCGATCAGCGCGCCAGCGCGGGGAACCCGGCCTTGAAACCGGCGACCTTGGGCTTGTCCCACATCACGATATACGGGTGCGCCGGGTTCTTTCGATAGAAGCCCTGGTGATAGGCTTCCGCCGGGAAGAAGCCGCCGGTCTCGACCCGCGTGACGATCGGTTGCGGATAGGCATGGGCGGCGCCGAGTTGCGCGATATAGGCACGCGCGACGGCGGCCTGACGCGGGTTCTGCGGGAAGACGGCGGAGCGATAGCTGGGGCCGGAGTCCGGACCCTGACGGTTCAGTTCGGTCGGGTCGTGCGCGATCGAGAAATAGACACGCAACAGCGTCGCGTAGCTGACCTGGCGGGGATCGTAGGTGATCCGCACCGCCTCGGCATGGCCGGTGCGCTCGGTCGAGACCTGGTCATAGGTCGCGGTGGCGCGGGTGCCGCCCGCATAGCCGGCGACGACGTCACGGACGCCGCGGACCTGCTCGAACACCGCCTCCATGCCCCAGAAACAGCCGCCAGCGAGGACCGCAGTCTGTAGCCCCGGCGCCGGCGCCACGTCGGCGCGCGCGGCGGGGATCGGCACCGCGCGCTCCGCGCTTGCCGCGCCGGTCAGCGCGACGCCGCCTGCCACGGCAGCGCCCATAGCGAGGAAGGGCAGGAGGCGCTTCATCGCTGGACCGTGTGGGTCGGAGTGACGTGCGCCTTCGCCTCGGCGGGATGCAGCACGACGAGACCGGCGGCGCCGAGCGCGAAACCGGCGGCGAACTGCCACACGAAGCTGGATTTGAAATAGCTCAACATTTGCAACACTCGTTGGTTGACTTTCCGTGTGAACAGCTACGAGCGCTCACGCGAAAGGTTGCACGGAGGTCGGAATTGATCCGACCGGTGACAACCCCGTCTTAACGTCGCGGCATTAACGGAAGCTGGAAGCGCCGTTCATGTCTGCGTTCATCTAAGCGCGGCGCACGCCGTCTGGATGCGCTCGCAGGCGGTGCGGAGCAGCTCTTCGGACGTCGCGTAGGAAATCCGCATCGCCGGCGACAGGCCGAAGGCGGCACCCTGGACCGCCGCGACGCGCGCGTCGTCGAGCAGATAGCCGACGAACGCCTCGTCCGAATCGATCAGCTTGCCCGATGGCGTCGACTTGCCGATCAACGGCGCGATCGACGGATAGACGTAGAAGGCGCCTTCCGGCCGGGGACAGCTGATCCCGTTCGTCTGGTTGAGCATCGACACCACCAGATCGCGGCGCGACTGGAAGGCGGTGGCGCGCTCCTTCAGGAAATCCTGCGGGCCGGTCAGCGCGGCGACGGCGGCGGCCTGCGCGATCGAGCAGGGGTTGCTGGTCGACTGCGACTGGAGCTTGGCCATCGCCTTGACGAGCCACGCCGGCCCCCCCGCGAAACCGATCCGCCAGCCGGTCATCGAATAGGCCTTGGAGCAGCCGTTGACGGTCAGCGTGCGCTCGTACAGCTCCGGGCAGACCTGCGCGATCGTCGCGAACCGGAAATCGTCATAGACGATGTGTTCGTACATATCGTCGGCGAACACCCAGACGTGCGGGTGGCGGACCAGCACATCGCCCAGCGCGCGCAGCTCGGCGACCGTATAGGCGGCGCCGGTCGGGTTGGAGGGCGAGTTGAGGATCACCCATTTGGTGCGCGGCGTGATCGCCGCCTCCAGCGCCTCGGGCGAGAGCTTGTAGTCCTGCTCCGGCCCGGCGGGCGCGATGACGGGCGTGCCGCCGGCGAACTGGACGACATCGGGATAGCTGACCCAATAGGGCGCGGGGATCACCACCTCGTCGCCCGCGCCGACGGTGGCGACGATGGCGTTGAACAGGGTGTGCTTGCCGCCGACGTTCACCGACACCTGCGTCGTGTCGTAGGCGAGGCCGTTGTCGCGGGCGAACTTGGCGACGACCGCCGCCTTCAGCTCGGGCGTGCCGTCGACCTGCGTGTATTTGGTGCGACCGTCGCGGATGGCGCGGATGCCCGCTTCCTTGATGTGCTCGGGCGTGTCGAAGTCGGGTTCGCCCGCACCCAGCCCGATCACGTCGACGCCGGCGCGCTGCAACTCCATGACGCGGGCGGTGACGGCGAGCGTCGGCGACGGGCTGATGCGCGCGAGTGCGGCGGACGGCTGCATGGTGGAACCCCCTGAACGGTGCGCGCGCCTCTACGGTGCGGTCGGTCGGTCCGCAACCGCCACGATCGCCGGCATGAGGCCGCGCAGCGCGTTGCCGAGGAGAAAGCCCTCCGCGAGGTCGGCGACGGTCAGGTCGCCTTCCGCCGCCCGGCCGGTCGCGATCAGTTCGGCGCGTAGTACGCCCGGCAGCAGCCCGAGCGCCAGTGGCGGGGTGACGAGCCGATCGTCGCGGTGGACGAAGACGTTGGTGTAGCTGCCCTCCGTCAGCAGGCCGTCGGGGGTGACGAAGACGATCTCGGCGGTGCCCGCCTGTTGTCGGGCACGGTCGTAAAAGGCGCGGTCGCTGCTCTTGTGACGCAGCCGCCAGTCGGCGGGGGCGACGGGAAGCGGGACGATCGCGACGGGGATCGGCAAGGCGGGCGTCGGCGGCAGCGGCGCGACCTCGATCGCCATCGCGCCCGAGGGGGCGAGGAGGAGACGGACCCGCTTGCCCTCACGCAGACGGAAGGTGGCGGCCTGCAGCTCGTTGCGCGCGTCGTGGCGGTCGAAGCGTAGCCCCAGCGCGGCGGCGCTCACCGTCATTCGCGCCATGTGCCGGTCGAGCAGCAGCAGCCCGTCGAGCGGGTCGAAGCGCATCGTCTCGATCAGGTCCACCACGCGCTGTCCTTGCGTCAGGAACGCGCCCTTGGCGAGCGCTTCGTCCCATTCGTCCGCCGCGGTCGAATCGGCGACGATGCCGCCGCCCAGTCCCATCGTCGCCGCGCCGTCACGGACGGTCAGGGTGCGGATCGCGACGTTGAACCGCGCCGCGCCGTCCGGATCGATCGCGCCGATCGCGCCGGTGTAGATCCCGCGCGGCGCGTCCTCGATGGCGGCGAGCGCCTCGATCGCGCGCAGCTTGGGGGCGCCGGTGATCGAGCCGCACGGAAAGGCGGCGGCGAGCAGGTCGACCTCGTCCCGGTCCGGCGCGAGGTCGGCGGTGACGGTAGAGGTCAGCTGGAGCACGGTGGGATAATGCTCGACCGCGAACAGCGCGGGAACGCGGACGCTGCCCGGCGTCGCCACCCGCGACAGGTCGTTGCGGAGCAGGTCGACGATCATCAGGTTCTCGGCGCGCTGCTTGGGATCGGCGGCAAGTTTCGCGGCGGCGCCTTCGCCCGGCCGCGCGGTGCCCTTCATCGGGCGGCAGGTGATCGCGCCGTCGGCGACCGAGAAGAACAGCTCGGGCGAGAAGGAGAGGATGAGGTCGGTGCCGGTCGAGACGATGCCGCCCCAGCCCGCCGCCGCGCGCGCGCGCACCGCCGCGTAGAGCGCGAGCGGGTCGCCGAGGAACGGCACCGTCGCCTGGAAGGTCAGGTTCGCCTGATAGAGGTCGCCCGCCGCGATCAGCGCGAGGACCCGATCGATGCGGCGGTCGTAGTCGGGCTGGGCGATCGCGGGCCGGGGCGGCAGGACGCGGGCACCGGCGGGGTCCGGCAGGAGCGCGGCGACGTCGACGTCCTCCCAGCCGTCGAACAGCCCGAACCAGAGCAGCGGCGTCGGCGACGGCTGCGCCGGCAGCGTCGGCTCGAACGCGGGCGCGGCTTCGTAGGAAAGGAACCCCGCCGCGCTGAGCCCGTCGGCGACGGCGGCGCGGATGCGGGTGAGGGCGGGGCGGACCGCCGCCACCGTGCGCGCTTCGAGCAGCTCGACGGGATGGCGATAGAGCCGCGCGGGCGCCCCACCGGCGCGCACGTCGTCGAGGAGGACGAAGGGATCGGCGGGGTCGAGCACCCGGATCAGCCGGCGGGGGCGGCGACCGGGATGCCGGGCTGGGTCAGCACCACCGTCGCGGGGCGTTTGGCGGTCTCGATCGTCTGGAGCAGGCGGAGCTGCGCCAATTCGGGATTGTCGCGGACCAGCCGCGCGGCATTGGCGAGCGAGCGCAGCGCCGCCTGCTCGCCGCGCGCGCGTTCCAGCGCGGCCAGCCCCTGAAGGCGGGCGGCCTCTACCTCGGTGAACAGGCGGCGGACCTCCGGCGGCAATTGCAGGCGCGACACCGCCGGCTGAGCGAGCGTCACCGCCGGAAAAGCGGGCGCGACGGCGGCGAGCGCCTCGGTGGCGAGCGGCTGTGGGTCGGTCAGCAGCTCGGCGAGCGGGCGCGTCGCGGCGGCGGCCATGACGGCGGCGGTCAGCGCGGCGTCGAAGCCGGGCAGCCTGACGCCGGGAAGGAACGCGGTGCCGGCGCTCGCCTCGTGATAGGCGCGCGGATCGGCGGGAACGAAGGTGAGGGCGAGCGTCACGCGGTAGGCGAAGCCCTCTCGGCTGAAGACCTCGACCGGGCCGACCTGCGCGCTCTGCGGGGTCGTCACGATCCGCACCAGTTCGGGACGACCGAAGGGGCGGAACAGCCAGTGCCGCCCCGCGCCGAGCGCACGGTCGAAGCGACCGCCGGCATAGACCAGCACCGTCTCCCACGGTCGCACCGTCACCACCGTCGGCGCGGTCGCGGCGATCAACAATACGGCGATCAGCGCGACGGCGAGCAGGATCCAGCCGATCATTTTCTTTCCCTTCTTCCGAAGTCCCCCGGCGCCGGGGTGGCCGGGCGGGGGTGCAAGACCCGCTTGGCCCGACCACGACCTGCCCGAGGGCGTGGCGCCGGGGACCGTTGGTGGCAGTCCTGAGCTGTGAACGCTCGCCCTTCTGCGACCGCGCCCACCCGTAAGGTGGGTCCGACCAGGCGCGCGAACGTGCGGAGGCCAGGCCTCCGTGTGTCAGCCTAGCAGCGCGGGGACGTGCGGCAAGCGCGTTGACGTCGCGGGGAGCCGCCGCCATCTCGCGACCATGACCAACCCTCCCCTGCGCGCCGCGATCGTGCCCGTGACGCCGCTCCAGCAGAACTGCACGCTGATCTGGTGCACCGCGACGATGAAGGCGGCGGTGGTCGATCCCGGCGGCGACATGGCGCGCATCCGCGCCGCGGCCGATCAGGCGGGGGTGACGATCGACCGGATCTGGCTGACCCACGGTCATATCGATCACGCCGGCGAGGCGAAGCCGCTGGCGGACGCGCTGGGCGTGCCGATCGAGGGACCGCACGAGGCGGACCGCTTCTGGCTGGCGCGACTCGATGACGACGGCCGCAACTGGGGCATAAACGGCGTGCAGTTCGAGCCCGACCGCTGGCTGAAGGAAGGCGACACGGTCAGCGTCGGCGAGCTGACGCTCGACGTCTACGAGACGCCGGGCCACACGCAGGGGCATGTGATCTTTCACCACGCGCCGTCGAACTTCGCGCAGGTCGGCGATGTGCTGTTTCAGGGCTCGGTCGGGCGCACCGACCTGCCGGGCGGCGACCACGCGACGCTGGTCCGGTCGGTGGTCGACAAGCTGTGGCCGCTGGGCGACGACATCGCGTTCATTCCGGGTCACGGCCAGCCCTCGACCTTCGGGCACGAGCGGCGGCACAATCCGTTCGTGAGCGACGCGGCGCTGGCGGGCTAACCGTTCGCCGGCACCGTCACGTCCTGCGGCTGGCCGGCGTGCGGCACGGTCAGCGGCAGCGCGATCGCCCAGACCGCCAGCGCCAGTTGCAGCGCGAAGGTGATGCCGATGCCGCCACTCCGCCCGAGCGACCAGCCGTCCATGCCGAGCGCGTGGCCGATCCGCGCCACGACGAACAGCGCCGCCGCCGCCCACAGCCACGGCGACGGTCCGACGCTCAGTTCCAGCGCCAGCACCAGCAGCACCACGATCGGCGTGTTCTCCGCGAAATTGGCATGGGCGCGCATCCGGCGGATGACCCGCTCGTCGCCGCCGTCGCCGACCGACACCTTCGCCGCGCGCCGCACCTGACCGACGCGGTAGCCGAGCCAGATGTTGAGCAGCGCGCACAGCCCCGCCAGCACCAGCGTCACTTCCGGCAAGCGCAGCACCATATCGATCTCCCCGCGGTTCGGTTGCGGATTGCCACCGTTCCGCATGGGTTGCAACGCGCGGGCATTGCGCTATAGGCGCGCGCTTCGCGATGCGTCCGGCCGTTCGAGCTGCTTCTCGCGGCCGGCCATTCCAAGCCGGTTGCCGAAGCGCCTGAGCGGGCCTAACGCAGTGGTCCGATTTAAGAACAAGGTGCCGCAATGGCCGTCCCCAAAAGAAAGACTTCGCCTTCCCGCCGTGGCATGCGCCGGGCGCACGACGCGCTGAGCATCGACAGCTTTCAGGAATGCCCGAACTGCGGCGAGCTGAAGCGCCCGCACAATCTCTGCAACGCGTGCGGTCATTATAACGGCCGCGAGATCGTCGCGGTCGAGGGCTGAGCCAGCACAAGACGAACGTGAAACCTTCCATGCCCGATCAATCAACGATCGCCGTCGATGCGATGGGCGGCGACGAGGGGTTGGCGGTCATGCTGGCAGGCGTCGCAAAGGCGCGAGGCGCGGATGAGGGAATGCGCTTCATCCTGGTCGGCGACGAGTCGCGGATCGCCGACGGGTTGCGGAAGCACCCGAACCTGTCGGCCGGCGCCGAGGTCGTTCACGCGCCCGAAGTGATCGGCGGCAGCGACAAGCCGAGCCAGGCGATCCGGCGCGCCAAGACCACGTCGATGGGCATCGCCATCGACCTGGTGAAGAAGGGGCGCGCGGGCGCGGCCGTGTCGGCGGGCAACACCGGCGCGCTGATGGCGATGGCGAAGATCAGCCTGCGGATGCTGCCGGGAATCGACCGGCCCGCGCTCGCCGCGCCGCTGCCGACGCTGGGCGCGAACGACGTCATCATGCTCGACCTGGGCGCCAATGCGGAGGTCGACGCGCGCAACCTGGTCCAGTTCGCGGTGATGGGTGCGGCCTATGCGCGGACCAATTTCGATCTGGAAAGCCCGCGCGTCGGGCTGCTCAACATCGGCTCGGAAGAGCAGAAGGGCACCGGCGAAATCCGCGAGGCGGCACAGGTGCTGCGTAGCGCGACGTTGCCGTTGACCTTCACCGGCTTCGTCGAGGGCGACAAGCTGGCGCGCGGCGACCACGACGTGATCGTATGCGACGGCTTTGCGGGCAACATCGCGCTCAAGACCGCGGAGGGGACGGCGCGGTTCGTCGCCGACCTGCTGCGCCGCGCCTTTACGTCGTCGATCCGGTCGAAGCTCGGCTTTCTGATCTCGCGACCCGCGACCGAGCTGCTGCGCGAGCATCTCGACCCGAACAACCACAACGGCGCGGTCTTTCTGGGGCTGAACGGCATCGTCGTGAAGAGCCATGGCGGCGCGTCCGCTAGCGGTGTCGCGACCGCGATCGGCAATGCGGCCAAGATGGTCCGTGCCGACCTCACGCGCCGCATCGCCGACGATCTGGGCAATGTCGCCCAGACCATGATCCGGCCGGCCGCGTGATCCGCAGCGTCGTCACCGGCACCGGCTCGGCGCTGCCCGTCCGGCGCGTGTCGAACGCCGAACTTGCGCAGGAGGTCGATACCAGCGACGAGTGGATCGTCGAGCGCACCGGTATCCGCTTCCGCCACATCGCCGGTCCGGACGAGACCACCGCGACGCTGGCGACGGATGCGTGCAAGGCGGCGCTGGCGGCGGCGGGCGTCCTCGCGGTCGACATCGACCTGATCGTGCTGGCGACCGCGACGCCGGACCAGACCTTTCCGTCGTCCGCGACGAAGGTGCAGGCGGCGCTCGGCATCCCCGATTGCGTCGCGTTCGACGTGGCGGCGGTGTGCTCGGGCTTCCTTTATGCGGTGCAGGTCGCCGACGCGATGCTCAAGACCGGCCTCCATGCCAAGGCGCTGGTGATCGGCGCGGAGACGTTCAGCCGCATCCTCGACTGGGAGGACCGTGCGACCTGCGTGCTCTTCGGCGACGGCGCGGGTGCGCTGGTGCTGGAAGCGCGGGAGAGTGCGGACAACGTCGCCAGCCCCGACGCGCGCGGCATCCTGGCGACCCGGCTCCACGCCGACGGGCGGCACAACGACATGCTCTATGTCGACGGCGGGCCGTCGACCACGGGGACGGTCGGCAAGCTCCGCATGAAGGGCCGCGAGGTATTCCGCCACGCCGTCGTCAACCTGGCGGCGGTGATGCAGGAGGTGCTGGACCTCGCCGGTCTCGAGTCGCACCAGGTCGACTGGGTGGTGCCGCACCAGGCCAACGCGCGCATCCTCGACGCGACCGCGCGCAAGCTGGGGCTGCCGCCCGAAAAGGTGGTGGTGACGGTCGACCAGCACGCCAACACCTCGGCCGCGTCGGTGCCGCTGGCGCTCGACACGGCGGTGCGCGACGGGCGGATCAAGCGCGGCGATCTGCTGGTGCTGGAGGCGATGGGCGGCGGGTTCACCTGGGGTGCGGCGGTGTTGCGCTATTAGCCTTTGTCAAAGGCTTTCCGTTACCGGTAACCTCGGTTAAAGACAGTGGATTCGGGGGATGACTGGTGTGCTGATGACGACGGTGGGAACGCTGACCCGCGCCGATCTGGCCGAAGCGCTGCACCGCGAGGTGGGGCTGAGCCGCGCCGATTCGGCAAAGATCGTCGAGCAGATCCTTGGCGACATGTGCGAGGCGCTGTCGAACGGCGAGAACGTCAAGATTTCGGGCTTCGGCACCTTCGTGCTCCGCGACAAGGGCGAGCGCGTCGGCCGCAATCCCAAGACAGGCGTCGAGGTGCCGATCGCGCCGCGACGTGTGCTCACCTTCCGAGCCAGCCAGATGATGCGCGAGCGCATCGTGGCGGCCGGCTGACGGCGATGGCGGATGGCCCCGCGGCGGCCAGTTCGAAGGCAAGCGGCGCGCTGCGGACGATCGGCGAGGTGTCGCGCGAAACCGGGTTGCCGCAGCACATCCTGCGTTACTGGGAAAAGCGCTTCGTCCAGCTGCGGCCGCTGACGCGTGCCGGCGGCAGGCGTTATTATCGCGCGGAGGACGTGGCACTGGTGCGGCGGATCGACGCGGCGCTCAACCGGCAGGGCTACACGGTGCGTGGCATGCAGCAACTGCTGGCGGCCGGGCCGGTCGAGGCGCCTGCCGCTGCGAATGCGGAGCTGCGCGCCATCCGCGAGGCACTGGCCGCCGCGTTGTCGGCGGATGACGGAGTCGACCTTTCCGCGTGATGCCGGTGACGAGCCGTCGGAGAGGTCGGGAGAGAAGTCGCCAGGACGCCATCGGGACTAGCCACGCCGGCGAAAACCGGCATGGTTGCGATCGACGCGACCGGGAGAGGGTGTGATGCGGGCGACGAACGACGATACCTCCTCGTCCGGTTATCCGCGCATCGTGCTGGCGATGCTGTTGCTGGTCTATACCTTCAACTTCCTCGACCGGCAGATCCTGGGCATCCTCGCCAAGCCGATCCAGGCGGACCTGCATCTGGACGACGCGCAGTTCGGGGCGATCGCGGGGCTCGCCTTCGCGATCCTCTATTCGGTGTTCGGCGTGCCGCTGGCGCTGCTCGCCGACCGGATCGGCAAGACCAAGGTGATCGCCGGATCGCTGGTGGTGTGGAGCGCCTTCACCGCGCTGTGCGGGACGGCGGTCGGCTTCTGGCAGCTGTTCCTCTATCGGCTGGGGGTCGGCGTGGGCGAGGCGGGCGGGGTGGCGCCGTCCTATGCGCTGATCGCCGACTATTTCCCGCTGGAACGCCGCGCGCGGGCGCTGGCGATCTATTCGATGGGTATTCCGATCGGGCTCGCCTGCGGGGTGCTGGCGGGTGCCTATATCGCGGCGCTGGTCGACTGGCAGACCGCGTTCGTCAGCGTCGGCCTCGCCGGCGTCGTGCTGGCACCGTTCTTCATGTGGATCGTGCGCGACAAGCCGGGCACGCTCGCCGCGCCGGCCGATCGCGTGCCGGTGTTCGCGGTCTTTCCCATCCTGGCGTCGAAGCCCGCCTTCTGGCTGATGGCGTTCGCGGCCGGGTGCAGCTCGCTCGCGGGCTATGGTCTGGCGCTGTGGACGCCCAAGATCCTGATGCAGCGGTTCAACTGGGGGCTGATCCCGGCGGGGCAGTTCATGGCCTCGTTGCTGCTGCTCGGCGGGGCGACGGGCATCTTCATGGGCGGGGTGGTCGCCGACTGGCTGGGGAAGCGCGACCGGGGCTGGTACGTGAAGATCCCGGCGATCGCCTGGCTCATCACCGCGCCGATGTTCGTGCTGGGGCTGCTCAGCGACGCGCCGATGATGACCTGGTTCCTGCTGGTCATTCCCAACGCGCTCAACACGCTGTGGCTGGGGCCGGTCATCACCGCCGTCCAGCATCTGGTGCCCGCGCGGATGCGGACCAGCGCGTCGGGGACGTTCCTGCTCATCAACAACCTGATCGGGCTGGGCGTCGGCCCGTGGCTGATGGGCGCGTTGTCGGTGGCGCTGAAGGGGCAATATGGCGACGACTCGCTGCGCTATGGCGCGATCATCGCGGTGGGGTTCTATCTGGTCGCCGCCGTGCTGGCGCTGTTCGCGGTCAAGGCGCTGCGGCGCGGCTGGGTGGAACAGCCGGCCTAGCGCTCCCGCGTCGCCGCGAAGCGGACCTTCGGGTAGCGGTCCTGGACATAGCCGACTTCCCACGCCGACTTGGCGAGGAACACCGGATTGTCGTCGCGGTCCTTCGCCATCGCGGTACGGTTGAGGTCGGCGAACGCCTTGAGGTCGGCCGCGTCGTCCGCCGACACCCAGCGCGCGGTGTCGAACGGTGCCGGCTCCAGCGCGGCGGCGACCTTGTATTCGGCGTCGAGGCGGCTGAGCAGCACGTCGAGCTGGAGCTGACCGACGACGCCGATGATCCAGTTGGAGCCGATCTCCGGATAGAAGACCTGCGTCACGCCCTCTTCGGCCATGTCGTCCAGCGCCTTGCGGAGCTGTTTGGTCTTGGTCGGGTCCTTGAGCTGGACGCGGCGCAGGATCTCGGGCGCGAAGTTGGGCAGGCCGGTGAAGCGGACGTCGGCACGTTCCGACAGCGTGTCGCCGACGCGCAGCGTGCCGTGGTTCGGGATGCCGATGATGTCGCCGGGATAGGCGACGTCGGCGATCTCCCGGTCCTGCGCGAAGAACAGGATCGGCGAATGCACCGCGATCGGCTTGCCCGAACCCGACGGCGTCAGCTTCATCCCGCGCCTGAAGGTGCCCGAGCACAGCCGCATGAAGGCGATGCGGTCGCGATGCTGCGGGTCCATGTTCGCCTGGACCTTGAAGACGAAGCCGGTGACCTCGTCGTCATCGGGCGAGACGGGGGCGGGTTCGGCGGGCTGCGGGCGTGGCGCGGGGGCGTGGGTGGCGAGGGCGGCGATCAGCTCGGCGGGGCCGAAGTCCTTGAGCGCGGAGCCGAAATAGACGGGCGTCAGGTCGCCGTTGCGATACGCCTCGCCGTCGAACGCCGCATAGCCGCCCTGCGCCAGCTCGACCTCCTCGGCGAAACGGTCGGACAGCGGCGTATCGTCGGTCTGCCCCCGGAAATTGCGGCTGTCGCCCTCCGGCCGCCCGATCCGGCCGGTCGCGAAGTCGAGCACGCCCTCGAACTCGCCGCCCATGCCGATCGGCCAGTTCATCGGCGCGACGTCGAGCGCCAGGATGTCGGCGATCTCGTCCAGCAGCTCGAACGGCGCGCGGCCCTCGCGATCGACCTTGTTGACGAAGGTGATGATCGGCACCGAGCGCAGGCGACAGACCTCGAACAGCTTGCGCGTCTGCGCCTCGATCCCGCGCGCCGCGTCGATCACCATCACGGCGGAGTCGACCGCGGTCAGCGTGCGATAGGTGTCCTCGCTGAAATCCTCATGTCCCGGCGTGTCGAGCAGGTTGAAGGTGACGCCGTCCTTCTCGAACGTCATCACCGACGAGGTAACGGAAATGCCGCGCTGTTGCTCGATCTTCATCCAGTCGGAGCGCGCGCGCCGGTTCTGGCCGCGCGCCTTGACCTCGCCGGCAAGGTGGATCGCGCCGCCGACGTAGAGCAGCTTCTCGGTCAAGGTGGTCTTGCCGGCGTCGGGGTGCGAGATGATCGCGAAGGTGCGGCGGGGGGAGGTCATCGGCAGGGGTTACTCGAATCGCAAAGTCGCATCCTACACAGGGTCGTCGTGGCCTTGCGCCAGCGCCGATGCGTGAAGGCGAGCGCCGCATGGCAGCTTTCGCCGACATAGGACAGCATTCAGTCGTGTAGCGTCACGCGCAGCGCGATGTGCTTGCTGCCGCCCGGCGGCACCGAGAACACGCCGGGCTTGTCGCGGAAGTCGCCCGCGAAGCCTTGTGGGTCGGCGATGCCGTGCCAGGGCTCGACGCAGACGAAATGCGCGCCGGGCTTGGTCCAGATGCCGAGCATCGGCGTGTCGGGGAAGGTGATCTCCAGCTGCGGGCCGGTGGCCGCGCCATAGGTCACCGACTGCGTGTGGACGTGATCCCAGATCAGCGCATCCTGCGCGAACAGCTCGTCCGTCAACGGAAGCTCGCGGCCGTCGAGCGGTGACGGGCGGGACACCGGCAGTATGGTGCCGTCGGCGCCGATCTGCCGGATGGCATCGGGCTCGTCGGCGGCGAAGACGATGCGGTGGTCGGCGCGATCGTGGCCGTAGGGTAGCGGCCAAGCGAAGGCGGGGTGGAAGCCGAAGCTGGCGGGGAGCGGGGTGTCGGCGGGGTTGGCGATCGTCACGTCGACCGCGAGCGTCGCGCCGACGAGCAAAAAGGCGACCTCCAGCCGGAACGCGAATGGATATTGCGCGCGCGTCGCGGCACTGTCGGTCAGGGCGAAGACGACGCAGTCGGGCGCCCGGTCGGCAATCGTGAATGTCGATTTACGCGCGAAACCATGCTGCTGCATTGGATAGTCACGGCCGCCGACCCGGATCGTGTCGCCGGCGCATCGCCCGACGACCGGGAACAGCAGCGGCGCGCGGCCGGTCCAGAACGCCGGGTCGGCGTCGGTCATCAGCTCGCGGCCGCCCGCATCGCGGAGCGACGACAACTGCGCGCCGAGCGGGTCGATCGCGGCGGTGAGCTGCCCGGACGTGATCTCGATCCACTCAGCCACGCAGGGTCGCTCCCAGTTTCGTCGCGGCGCCGACGACCTTGTCCGCGATCGCCTTCAGTTCGGCATCGACGAACGCCTTGTCGCCGGGCTGCAACGTCACCTCGACCGCCATCGAGCGCTCGTCGTCGCGCGCGAAGACGTCGAACACGCGTGCGGCGACGATGGCAGCCTTGTCGGCGCCACGAAGTGCGCGGACCAGCGTGTCGGCGGCGAGGTCGGCGGGGACGGAAAAGGCGAAGTCGCGGCGCACCGCCTGCAACGCGGGCGGCGCATAGGACGGGCGCGCGAACCCGGTCCCCCGCTTCGCCGGGATGGCGTCGAGATAGAGTTCGGCCGCGGCGACCGGACCGTCGAGGTCGAACGCCTTGAGCAGCGTGGGGTGGAGCATCCCGGCGCGCGCGAGGATCGTCTTCGGCCCGAGCCGCAGCGTCGCCGACTGGCCGGGGTGCCAGGCGTCGCCCGCCTCCCCCATGACCTGAAGATTGTCGACCGGCGCGCCCGCCTCCCGCAGCAGCGCCAGCGCCTCGCTCTTCGCGTCGAAGGCGTCGAACGGTGTCGCCTTGCCGTCCCGCCAGCCGCGCGCGCGTTTGTCGCCGGCCAACACCAGCCCGAGCGTCAGCGGCTCGGCGTCGGCGAGATAGCGGCGGCCGATCTCGAACAGCCGAGTCGTCGCGACGCCGTGGCGGGCATTGCGCGAGGCGGCCGCGAGCAGGCCGGGGAGCAGCGACGGGCGCATCGCCTTCAACTCCTCGCTGATCGGGTTGGCGACGGTCCAGACCGCGCCGCCGAACAGCGCCGCCTGCGCCTCCGGCACGAAGCTCCACGTCACCGCCTCGTCCAGCCCGCGCGCGGCGGCGGCGCGGCGGACGCGGCGCTCCAGCTTCTGCTCGGGTGTCGCGGTCGGGCGGGCGACGCCCGGCGCGCGGTCGAGCGGCACCGGCGGCACGGCGTCTATGCCGGCGATGCGGATCACCTCCTCGACCAGATCGGCGGGGCCATCGATGTCGGGGCGCCAGGTCGGCACCGTCACCGGCCAGGCACGCTCGATCGTCGCGAACAGCGCGTCGCTATAGGCGTCGGGATGATCGATCGCGCCCATCTGGAAACCGAGCGAGAGCAGGATGCGCGCCTGCTTTTCCGGCGGCACGGCAAGGCCGCCGAGATCGCGCGCGAGGTGCGGATCGTAGACGACCACGCGCTTCTGCACGGGCGGTGCGCCGACGCGCGCGATCGCGGACGGCGTGCCGCCGCACAGGTCGAGCACGAGCCGCGTCGCGATCGCCAGCCCCTCGTCGAGGAAGGCGGGATCGACGCCACGCTCGAACCGCTGGCGGGCGTCGCTGGTCAGTTGCAGCTTCTGTCCGGTCCGTGCGATCGCTTCCGGCGTGAAGTAGGCGCACTCGATCAGCACGTCGGTGGTCGCCGCCGACACGCCCGACTCGGCGCCACCCATGATGCCGCCGATGTCGTGGACCGCGCGGTCGTCGGCGATCACCGTCATGCCCTCGTCGAGCAGGTAGGTGCGGCCGTTGAGCGCCTCGACGCTCTCGCCGGCACGGGCGCGGCGGGCCACCAGCGGGCCGGTCAGCTTGGCACGGTCGTAGACGTGGAGCGGCCGGCCGAGATCGACCGAGACGAAGTTGGTGATGTCGACCAGCGCGGAGATCGGCTTCTGTCCGATCGCCTCCAGCCGGCGGCGCAGCCAATCGGGCGACGCGCCGTTGCCGACCCCGGCGACGGCCTGCGCATAAAAGGCGGGGCACCCGTCCGGATCGTCGGTGCGGACCTCGGGCGGAGGATTGCCGCCCTCGACCGGGTGGACGTCGAACCGATAGGCTTCGGCGAGCGGCTTCAGCTTGCCGAGCCCGGCGGCGGCGAGGTCTCGGGCGATGCCGCGGACGCCCATGCAGTCGGGGCGGTTGGGGGTGATCGCGACCTCGATCGCCGGATCGGTGAGGCCGGCATAGTCGGCGTAGCTGGCGCCGACCGGCGCGTCCTCGGGCAGCTCGATGATGCCGTCATGGCCCTCGCCGATCTGTAGCTCTCGCGCCGAGCACATCATGCCGTTCGACTCGACGCCGCGGATGCTCGCGACCTTGAGCGTCACGTCGAGGCCGGGGACATGCGTGCCGGGGGCGCCGAGCACGCCGATCATCCCGGCGCGGGCGTTGGGGGCGCCGCAGACGACCTGGAGCGGGCCGTCGCCGGAATCGACCTGCAACACCTGTAGCTTGTCGGCTTGCGGGTGTGGGGCGGCGGACAGCACACGGGCGACGCGGAACGGCGCCAGTGTGGCGCCGGCGTCGTGTAGCCCCTCCACCTCCAGCCCGACGCGGGTCAGCGCGGTCGCGATGTCGTCGAGCGAGGCGTCGGTCGAGAGGTGCTGCTTGAGCCAGCCGAGCGTGAACTTCATGCGCCGACTCCACCGGAGAGCGTCGGTACGTCGAGCGCGGAAAAGCCGTAATGCTTCAGCCAGCGGCCGTCCGCCTCGAAGAAGGGGCGCAGGTCGTCCATGCCGTATTTGAGCATCGCCAGCCGATCGACGCCGACGCCGAACGCGAAGCCCTGCCACTCGGCCGGGTCGAGCCCGGCGTTGGTCAGGACACGCGGGTGGACCATGCCGGAGCCGAGCAGCTCCATCCAGCCCTCGCTGCCGCCCAGCGTCCGCCGGCCGTTCTTCATCGTCCAGCCGACATCGACCTCCGCCGACGGCTCGGTGAAGGGGAAGTAGCTCGGGCGCAGGCGGAGCACGATGTCGTCGCGTTCGAAGAACGCCTTGAGGAAGGTCTCCAGCGTCCATTTGAGATGGCCGAGCGTGATGCCGCGATCGATCACCAGCCCTTCGATCTGGTGGAACATCGGCGTGTGCGTCGCATCCCAGTCCGAGCGATAGACGCGGCCGGGCGCGATGATGCGGATCGGCGGCTTCTGCTGGAGCATCGTCCTGATCTGCACGGGACTGGTGTGGGTGCGGAGCACATGCCGTTCGGCACCGTCCCGCTCGACGTAGAAGGTATCGTGCATGGCGCGCGCCGGGTGCGTCTCGGGGATGTTGAGCGCGGTGAAGTTATGCCAGTCGTCCTCGATCTCCGGCCCCGTTGCGACCGCGAAGCCCAGGTCGGCGAAGATCTCGGCCAGCTCGTCCATCACCTGGCTGACCGGGTGGATCGAGCCGGGTGGCGGCAGATCGACGGGCAGCGTCATGTCGACGCGCTCGCCCGCCAGCTTCGCGTCGAGCGCGGCGCCCTCCAGCATCGCCTTGCGCGTCGCGACCGCCGCCGTGACCGCCTCGCGCAATGCCTGGATCGGCGGGCCTTTGACGAGGCGCTCCTCCGGCGACATCGCACCCAGCGTCTTGAGCAGCAGCGTCACCTGCCCCTGCTTGCCGAGCGCGTGGACGCGGCAGGTTTCGAGCGCGTCGAGACCCGGCGACGCGGCGATCGCGGCGAGCAGGTGGGATTGGAGGTCGGTCAGATCGGTCATCTCGTGCCTTCGATCGTGCGTAGCGGCGGCAGGCCGAGGCTGATGGCAAGATCGTCCCACTCCGGGTTGCATCTCTCGATCAGTCGGCACTTCCAGTCGCGGTTCCACTTCTTCAACTGCTTCTCGCGCGTGATCGCCGCCGCCATCGTGTCGGCCATCTCGAACCACGCGAGTCGGATAACGCCGTAGCGGGAGGTGAAGCCCTTGAGCAGCCCCTCTCGGTGTTGGACGAGGCGGGCGAGCAGGTCGGAAGTGACGCCGATGTAGAGTGTACCATGCCGGCCGCTGGCCAGGATGTATACGCAGGGCTGACGCTCTCTCATGCTCTCTTCGTCATTCCCGCGCAGGCGGGAATCCAGACTGGCCCGCTTTGGGAGCATCCACAACGCTTCGGAAGTCTGGATCCCCGCCTGCGCGGGGATGACGATTTACGATCAAGAAAAGGGCGCCGGTGTTGCCACCGACGCCCCGCCGTCTTCGATGCTGCAGGTCGCCTCAGGCGGCCTGGGGCAGTGCCGCCTTCGCCTGCGCGATGATCGCGGTGAACGCCGCTTCCTCGTGCATCGCGATGTCGGCCAGGACCTTCCGGTCCAGTTCGACGCCGGCGAGCTTCAGCCCGTGCATGAACTGCGAATAGGTCAGACCCTCGGCGCGGACGCCGGCGTTGATGCGCTGGATCCACAGGCCGCGGAAGGTCCGCTTCTTCACCTTGCGGTCGCGATAGGCGTACTGGCCGGCCTTTTCGACCGCCTGCCGCGCGACGCGGATGGTGTTCTTGCGACGACCCCGGTAGCCCTTGGCCTGTTCCAGGATGTTCTTGTGCTTGGCGCGGGTGGTTACACCCCGTTTGACGCGTGCCATCTATCTAGCTCCTCAACCCAGACCGTACGGGGCCCAAGCCTTCACCGTCGCGGTGTCGGCCTTCGACAGCACCTTGGTGCCGCGATTCTGGCGGATGTACTTGCCGTTGTGATGCAGCAGGCGGTGGCGCTTGCCGGCGACGCCGTGCTTCAGCAGGCCGGAGGCAGTGAGCTTGAAGCGTTTCTTGACGCCGCTCTTCGTCTTGAGCTTGGGCATTTTGGTCCTTTCTGTTGAAGCGAGACTGAAACGACCGCGGCAGCCCTGATGGCCGGGCCGTTGTGGACGCCTCGCTTGCGAAGCGGCGGCCCCTAGCTGGTCGGGCATCCGATTGCAACCGAATCGGAACCGGAACGATCCCCACGCGCTTGGGTCCGTCATGGACGAGGCTACTCAGCGTATCGAGCAGCCGGTCGACATTCCGGCGCCGCCCGCGCCCCGGCTGTCCCGGCGCAGGCGCATCGCGCGCAATATCCTGCTGGGCGTGGTCGGGACGGTCGCGGCGGTATGGCTGGTGCTGTTCGTCACCAAGGGTCGCTTTCTCAAAGGGCCTTTCGAGCGCATCGTCGGCGGGCAGCTCGGCCGCGAGCTGCGCGTCGGTGGTGACTTCCAGCTCTATTTCGCGCCGTTCCGGATCAAGCTCTACGCGGAGCGCGTGACGGTCTCCAATCCCGGCTGGGCGACGCGACAGCCGTTCTTTCGGGCCGACCGGATCGACGCGCGCATCGCGCCGCTGTCGCTGATCTGGGGCCGGCGGCGGCTGTACTCGCTCGATCTGCTGAACGGCGCCGCCGACCTGGAGTATGACGGCGCCCACGCCGCCAACACCTGGACGTTCGGCAGCGGCAAGAAGGGCGGCAAGCCGTTCGAGTTCCCGCGCATCGACGAGGCGACGGTGGCCGGCACGACCGTCCGCTATCTCGATCCGAAGATGCGGCTGCTCGCCGACCTCGACATCGATACGATCCGGTCGACCGATGCGCGGATCGGCAGGGCGGTGGGTCTGCACGGCGGTGGCATGGTGCGTGACACGCCGTTCACCGTCACCGCACGGCTGCTGTCCCCCGACGCGACGGTCAACCGTGGCAAGAACGAGCTGGTGATGCAGGCCCATGCCGCCGGCAACACGATCGACGTGGCGGGCACGCTGCCGTCGATCGCCGATATCGAGGACGTGCCGCTGCAGGTGCGGGCGCGCGGCGGCAACCTGTCGACGCTGCTCGGCATCATCGGCGTGACGCTGCCCAACACGCGCGATTACCGGTTGCGCGCGCAGCTGGTGAAGCAGGGGGAGGAGTATCGCTTCACGCGGCTGACCGGCGTCGCGGGCAACACCGATCTGGCGGGGCGGCTGACGATCACCAACGGCGAGCGGCTGCATCTCGCGTCGGAGATCGCGACGCGCAGCCTCGACATCATCGACGCGGCACCGTTCATCGGCTTCAATCCCGATATCGTCGCAGCGCGCGGCGCGGTGGCGGCGGCGGCGGCAACCGGTGCGGGGCCGGCGCGGATCATGCCCGACGCACGCTTTCCGGTGGAGACGATGCGGCAGTTCGATGCGGACGTGCATTGGACGGTCGGCGTGGTGAAATCGCGCAACGTGCCGATTTCCGACATCGATGCGACGCTGGACCTGACGCGCGGCAAGCTGACGCTGTCGCCGCTGACCTTCACCATGGCGCGCGGGCATGTCGCGTCCGACATCGTCTTCGACACCCGGCCGCGACCGAGCGCGGTCAGCTATGACATCCGCCTGGCGCCGACGCCGCTCGGGCGGCTGCTGGCGGGCTATGGCGTGGCGGAGGCGGGGACGAGCGGCACGGTCAAGGGTCGCATCCAGCTGACCGGGCGCGGCGACACGATCCACGACTCGCTCTCCAGCGCCAATGGGCGCATGGCGTTCATCCTGCCGCAGGGCACCTTCTGGACGCGCAACGTCCAGCTGTCGGAGCTGGACCTCGGCACCTTCGTACAGAAAATGTTCGAGAACCGGCTGAAGGAGCCGGTGCAGATCAACTGCGGGCTGATCGGCTTCACCGTGCGCGGCGGGGTGGCGGCGGCGGACCCGATCCTGATCGACACCAGCAAGAACGTGATGCTCGGACGCGGCGGCTTCAGCTTCCGGACGGAGGCGCTCGACCTGGCGTTTCGCGCGGACGGCAAGAAGTTCTCGCTGTTCTCCGCCCAGTCGCCGGTGTCGATCAACGGCAATTTCGCCAAGCCGGGGTTCAGCGTGGTCAGTCCCGAGCTGTTGGGGCGTGCGGGCGTCGGACTCGGGCTGGCGCTGGTGGCGACGCCGGTGGCGGGCATCCTGGCGTTCGTCGATGTCGGCGACGCGAAGTCCGCCGCGTGCGGTCCGGTGCTGGCCGGCGCGGGCGCGGCGGCGCAGCGGACCACCGGTGGCCGGGCGCGCGACGATGTCGGACGGGGCACGACGGCGACGGCGGAGGACGGGCGCCGGTCGCCCGATCAGCGGCGTTCGCAGCGGAAGAGGTTCCTGGGTATCTTCTAGGTCCGACCGGGCTGCGCCGCGGCAAAGCCGCGTCGATCAGGTCGGCGGCGCCGCCTGTCGGCCGGGCTCACGCGGTCTCCGGGCCAGCTACGCTGCCCCGGTGCCGCTTAGAGCTTCCAGCACGTCGTCCACCCGCGCCGGGTCGCCGATCGCGAGCACCTGACCGCTGCTGGCGGCGCTGAGCGGATCGCCTTGCCAGTCGCACATCCGCCCGCCCGCGCCCTCCACGATCGGCGCGAGCGCGGCGAAGTCGTAGAGCGCGAGGCCGCTTTCGCAGACCAGGTCGAGACAGCCGCTCGCGACCAGGCCGTAATTGTAGCAGTCGCCGCCATAGACCGGCCCCTGACGCAGATTGCTGCCGGACACCGCCATCGCGAGGCGCATATAGGCCTCGACCTCCTCGCCCCGGAACAGATGCGGGCTGGTGGTCGCCAGCAGCGCGCCTTCCAGCGCGGCGCAGGCGCGGGTGCGAACCGGCCGGCCGTTGAACGTCGTCGGCCGCCCCGCGACGCCGACCCAGCGCTCTCGCTGGATCGGCTGATCGATGATGCCGAGCACCGGCCAGTCGTCTTCGACCAGCGCGATCAGCGTGCCGAAGATCGCGCGCCCGGCGGTGAACGAGCGCGTGCCGTCGATCGGATCGAGCACCCAGCGGCGGCCGGTGACGCCCTCCTTCTCGCCATATTCCTCCCCGATCACGCCGTCGCCCGGTGCCTCGGCGTCGAGCAGGCGGCGCATCGCGGTCTCGGCGGCGCGGTCCGCCTCGGTGACGGGCGAATGGTCCGCCTTCAGCTCCTGGGCATAGGCGGCGCGGAACAGCGGGCGGATCGCCGCGCCCGCCGCATCGGCGAGGCGCTCGGCGAGTTGACGATCGGCGGGGGAGACGGGCATGGCGGTCGCGTAACCCGCACCGCCGCGCCCCGCAACCGCGCGGGTTTCCTTGCTCTACCGTCGCGCGCGGGGTACGCCCGATCGTCGAAACGAGGTTCGCGCGCGATGCTCCTGGCCTTTCTGCTCGCGTTGCCGGTCCAGGCGGAGGCGACGCCGCCGCGCCAACCGCCGCGTGAGGAGGATGTGGTGACCATCGTGCAGGCGATCCTGCCGCACGCCATCGGTGCCTTTGCCGCCAAATGTCAGACCCTGCTGCCGCCTGACGCCTATCTGCGCCGCGATGGCGAGCGGCTCGCCGGCCGGATGCAGCCGCTCGCCGACATCGCATGGCCTCGCGCGTCGCCGTTGCTCGCCCGGCTCGCCGCCGCCCGCTTTACGCCGGGTGCAAGCGACGCGGACAAGAAGACGCAGCTGTTCGCCTCCTTCGACCAGAAGGTCGTGCGCGACATGTCCGCGCCGGACTGCGAAGCGGTGAGCGGACTGCTCGAACCGCTCGATCCGCTGCCGCCGCAGAACCTGACCCTGTTACTGTCGAGACTGGTCGAGACGTTCTTCTTCGGCACCCGCGGTGCGACCCTCTCTTCGCCGATGCATTGATCCAAAGGAAAACCCATGCGCCACCTCCTCGCCGCCGCTCTCGTGTTTGCCGCTACCCCGGCGCTCGCAGCCCTTCCGGTCGGGGCGCGGGCGCCCGACTTCACCACGCGTGGCGCTTCGGCGGGCAAGGTGCTGACGGTGCATCTCGCCGAACAGCTGCGACGCGGGCCGGTGGTGCTGTATTTCTTCCCCGCCGCGTTCACCGGCGGCTGCAACGCGGAGGCGCATGCCTTTGCCGAGGCGGTGGACGATTTCCGCGCGGCGGGCGCGACGGTGATCGGCATGTCGGCCGACGACGTGCCGACGCTGCAACGCTTTTCGGCTGAGAAATGCGCGGGCAAGTTCGCGGTGGCGAGCGCCGGACCGGCGGTGATCCGGGGCTATGACGTGGCGCTGGGTCAGGCGGTGCAGGGCCGCAACGTCACCGGCCGCACCAGCTATGTGATCGGCCGCGACGGGCGGATCGCCTTCGTGCACAACGACCTCAATCCGGCCGAGCACGTCGCCACCACGCTCGCGGCGGTCCGGCAGCTGCGGGGACGCTGACGCGCTTCACGCGATGCTAACCTTCTCGCCCTAAGACGCCTCAAGGGCAGGGGGCCACGATGGCGAGCGCAGCGGTGCGACAGGGCAGGAAGGTCGATGTGCTTTACGCGCAGATCGGCGCCTTTCTCGATGCCCATGGACTCGATCCGGAACCGGCGCATTACAGCTTCGCGCACGCCGCGCTGACCGATCCGCAGATCGGGTCGGCGGTGGCGCAACTGACCGATGGCGGCGTGCGCCTGCGGCGGCAGGATATCGAGCAGCTCGGCGGCAACGTCGTCGCGCGCCGCGCGCCGCGGCCGGTCGCCGTGGTCGACGACAACGCCGCGCGGCTGGTCGCCGAAACGCAGGCGCAGGTCGACGGCTTCGCCGACCTGATGCGGACCATCCGGCACGAAACCACCGGCTTCGGCCGCGACCTGCAGGAGAGCGCGGCGGCGATCCAGCGTCAGCCGGTGGTGGCCGGACTGGACGAGATCGCGCGGCTTACCGGGGCGATGGCATCGCGCATCCGCGATGCCGAAGTCCGGCTGGCCAACGCGGCCGTCGAGACCGACCTGCTGCGCGCCAAGCTGGGCGAGGCCCAGGCGATGGCGCGGCGCGATCCGCTGACGGGGCTGACCAATCGGCTGGGGCTGGAGGAGGCGTTCGCGACGCCGGTGGCACCGGCGACGGTGCGCTGTCTGGCGGTCGCGGACGTCGATCATTTCAAGCGTTTCAACGACGAACATGGCCACGGCGTCGGCGACCGCGTGCTGAGCGCGATCGGCCGCGGGCTGGAACAGGCGTGCGTCGATCAACTGGTCGCGCGGTACGGGGGCGAGGAGTTCGCGGTGCTGACCACCGGGGCGTCGCTCGTGCAGGCCGCGGCGATGCTGAACGGCGCCCGGGAAGAACTGGGGCAACGGCAGTTCCGCGATCGCGAGACGGGAACGGCGCTGCGACGGATCACGCTGTCGGCCGGTGTCGTCGCGGTCCGGCCCGGCGAGACGCTGGCAGTGGCGTTGGCGCGGGCGGACGATCTGCTCTACGCGGCCAAGGCCGACGGTCGCGACCGGGTGTGCGTGGCCTGAACGCCAGCTAGCGGCGCAAAGCGCCAAACAACGTGGCGTGGTTCGCCACACACAAGATGCACTTTCAATGGCTTTCGCCTGAAAACAACGACTTCGGTAAGTTGGCACGGCGGGTGCAAAGTCTCTGGCACGACCGGAATGATCCGGTCGAGATCAGGGAGTTCCAACCATGACCACCACCACGCTTCAGCGCCAGCTCGTCTCGATGGTCGCCGCGCTGTTCTTCGCCGGTGTCGCGCTGTCGGCGGCGCTGCCCGTCCTGCCGGTCGCCTGAACGATGCGCCGCACCCTCTCCCTCGCCCTTGCCGCCTTCGTCGCCACCACCATGCTGGCGGCGACGACGGGCGGCCTGCCGATCGCCTAGACCGGCGCGACCGCGCCGACCGGCCCGATGGCGGCGGGCTCGCCACGACTATAGGTGCCGACCAGCACCGCCGATGCGAGGACATGACCGCGCATCGCCTCCACCAGCGCCGACCGCCCCGGTGTGTCCTTCGGGTCCGGCGCGTCGGCATCGAGCGCGAACAGCTGGAACACATACCGATGCTCGCCATGCCCGGTCGGCGGATCGGGCGGCAGCCAGCCGACGCGGAAGAACGAGTTGCGGCCGATATCGCCCGCCTCCCCGTCCGCGACGATCGCACCCTCCGCCAACCCGCCCGCCGCGACGTCGAGCGCCCAGACGATGCAATGGACCAGCGGCTGCGACGCGGGCGCGTCCGGGTCCTCGACCAGCAACGCCAGCGTCGCACCGTCCGGCACCCCGGTCCAGATCATCGGCGGCGATACGGGGCCGCCGTCTGCGTCGGCGGTGAACCGCTCGGGCAGCCGTGCGCCGTCGGCGAAAGCGGGGCTGGAGAGGCTTAGCTCTCCCTCACCTGCCATGCCGGGCTGCGCGACCACGATCTTGTCGATGCCGGCGCGCCGTCCGGCGAGCGCGCGACCGAGCCAGGCGGGGACGTGTTCGAGCATGGGCAGGTCTCCTTCACCCCCCTCAACGATGCGACGGCGCCGAAGGTCCGGGAACCGGTACAATCACGCGGCGGTTCGGGTCGGCATGACAGACTCGCTCGATCGGTTCGTGGACGCGCAACGCGACGGCTTCGACGATGCGGTCGCCGAGCTGCGGCGTGGGCGCAAGACCGGGCACTGGATGTGGTGGGTGTTCCCGCAACTTGCCGGGCTGGGGCGGAGTTCGACGGCGCGCTTCTATGGCATCGCCGATGCAGCGGAGGCGCGGGCGTACCTTGCACATCCGCTGCTGGGCGTTCGGTTGCGGGAGGCGATGGCGGCGGTCGTGGCGGCGCCCGGAGACGCGCCGACGATCATGGGTGCGATCGACGCGACCAAGCTGCGGTCCTCGGCGACGCTGTTCGCGGCGGTGGCTGACGATCCGGCGCCGTTTCGCGCGGTGTTGGCGCGGTTCTTCGATGGTGAGGATGATGTGCTGACGGTGGCGATGCTGGCGTCGTCACCCCGGAGCCCTCCGGGGTGACGCGACAGGTCAGGCGGTGGCGAGTTCGGCGGCGGCGTTGACCTTCGACTCGGCGAGCGCGGTCAGCTTCTCGTCGGTCGCCTTTTCCTCCGCCAGGGTCTCGGCGAGCAGCTGCGCGCTCTGGGTGCGGCCCAGCTGGTTCGCCCAGGCGATCAGCGTGCCGTAGCGGGTGATCTCGTAATGCTCGACCGCCTGCGCGTTGGCGGTCAGCGCGGCGTCGAGCACGGCCTTGTCGGCGATGTCGCCCGCGGTCTCGTTGGCTTCCTTGATGATGCCGTCGATCGCCGGGCAGGTAACGCCCTTCTCTTCCAGGCCTTCGATCTGGAAGATGCGCTTCAGCCGCTCGATCTGGCCCTCGGTCTCGCGCAGGTGGGTCTCGAAGCCCTGCTTCAGCTGCGGGTTCGTCGCCTTCTCGATCATCTTGGGCAGCGCCTTGGTGATCTGATTTTCGGCGTAATACACGTCCTGCAGCGTGTGGACGTAGAGGTCGTTCAGCGTTGCGATGTCCTTGGAGAACAGGCCCATGGTGCGATCCTTCGTGGGGGAGAGAGCCGCTTCAACGTGCGCCGTGGCGATGGGTTGCGGCGGCGTGGCCGATTGCGACAGGCAGCGTGCACTGCTACGATAAGCTATTGAAACGAAAGTGAGAACGATGGGCAGGCGTTGGGTGTCCGTTCTGGCGATGGCGGCGATGCTGGCCGGGTGCGGCGGCGGCTCGTCGGGCGGTGGCTCGTCGGCGGTCGGCGGCACCGCCGCGGCGACGTCGACCCCCACCGCCGCGACGACGGCCGGCGCCGGCTGTACGTTGCGCGACCGGCAGGACTGGGCGTTCGCGCAGTTGCAGGAATGGTATCTGTTTCCCGAGACGCTGCCGGCCAGCCTCGATCCGACACCCTATACCGACGTTCAGTCCTACATCGATGCGCTGACCGCGACGGCGCGCAGCCAGCGTCGCGATCGCTATTTCACCTATCTGACCTCGATCAAGTCGGAGGACGCCTATTACGACGCGGGCTCGTCGGCGGGGTTCGGCGTGCGGCTGAGCTATGAGGGCGCGGCGGGTCGGGTGTTCGTGGCGGAGGCGTTCGAGAACGCGCCGGCGCTGGCGGCGGGGATCGACCGGGGGACGGAGATCCTGGCGATCGGTACGACCGAGGCCGATCTGCGTGACGTCGGCACGATCATCGCCGCCGAGGGGACGGCGGGTGTCAGCACCGCGCTCGGCCCGAACACGGCGGGCACGACGCGGGTGCTGCGGATCGCCGATGCCGCGGGCACGCGCACCGTGACGGTCGCCAAGACGGACTATGCGCTGACGCCGGTGTCGAGCCGCTATGGCGCGAAGATCATCACCGAGGGCGGCAAGCAATACGGCTACATCAACCTGCGGACCTTCATCAGCACGGCCGAGACGCCGTTGCGGAGCGCCTTCGCCAGCTTCCGCGCGGCGGGCGTTACCGACGTCGTCGTCGACCTGCGCTACAATGGCGGCGGGCTGGTCTCGATCTCCGAGCTGATCGGCGACCTGCTGGGGGCGGCGCGGTCGACCGGCGACGTGCTCGACTACACCACCTTTCGCACCTCCAAGTCGGCGGAGAACGAGACGCGGTTCTTCCAGCCGCAGCCGCAGTCGATCGCGCCGACCCGGCTCGCCTTCATCGGCACGGGCGGGACCGCGTCGGCCAGCGAGCTGACGATCAACGCGCAGATCCCCTACCTCCACGCCAACGCGGCGCTGATCGGCACCAACACCTATGGCAAGCCGGTCGGGCAGATCGCGCTGGACAGAGCCGCCTGCGACGACCGGCTGCGCCTGATCGCCTTCGCGACGCAGAATGCGAACCGGCAGGGCGGCTATTTCGACGGGCTGGCGAGCGTGGTCGAGGCGAGCTGTCAGGCGGCCGACGACCTGTCGCACCCGCTCGGCGACCCGCAGGAGGGCTCGACGCGGGCGGCGCTCAACTTCCTGGAAGGCGTGAGCTGCACGCGGATCGCGGCGGCCGAGGCGGAGACGCAGTCGGTGGGTGGAAGCCGGAAGCGCGAGTTGCTGACGCCGCCCAACCCCGACACCGCACAGCGCGAGACGCCGGGACTGTTCTGAGCGGACCCGAGGTCGGCCGGCTGCGTTGGGCAGGGCAGAGGAGACCTGCCATGCCCAAGACGCTTGCCGAACTCGCCGAGAAGATGCGCGACATCGACTTCTGCACCTTGTCGACGGTGACCGACAACGGCGCCATCGCCGGTCGGCCGATGAGCAACAACCGCGAGGTCGAGTATGACGGCGACAGCTGGTTCTTCGCCGACGACAGCGCGCGGCTGGTGAGCGACATCGCGGCGCGACCGGAGGTCGGGCTGGGGATGCAGGGCAAGAGCGGGCTGCTGGGGATGCGGCCGTTCTTCGTCACCGTCGAGGGGCGGGGCGAGATCGTCCGCGACAAGGCGCAGTTCGCCGCGCACTGGCACAAGGAGCTGGAACGCTGGTGGCCCGACGGGATCGACACGCCCAGCCTGGTGCTGGTCAAGGTCCACGCCGATCGCCTCCATTACTGGGACGGCGAGGACGAGGGCGAGCTGACGGTCTGACCCGTGGCGAACCCCGGCGGCTAGCCCGAGAACGAGCCGCCGGGGGCCATCATCCCGCGTGCCCCGAAGAACAGCGCGGCGGCGACCACCATCGTCATCGCGACGAAGACGATGCTGCGGCGACCGGTCGCAATCTGCCACACGCCGTTGAGGATCGACAGCGCGCCGAACGCCATCACGCCGACGAACAGTTGCAGCGCGTCGTGCGCCTGATCGGCGGTGCCGGTAAAGGTGGTGCCGCTCGCGTCGGTGACGCCGGGATGGCTCATCGACGGGTACATGTGCCAGGCGAGCGCGCCCATGCCGCCGAGCAGGAACAGGCCGAGGATCAGCAGCACCCAGCCGAGACGCTTGACGGTGCGGGGCTCTTGCGTGGTCATGTCAATTCTCCATCGGCAGGCGCATCGCGACATCGCAGCGCGCATAGGTGGCGCCGAACCGCGCCATGACGCCCGCATCGTGGACGAAGCCGGCGCGTTCGTAGAGGCGGATCGCGGCGGCGCAGCGGCTGCTGGTGAGCAGATAGAGCAGGCGGCAGTCGGGCAGCGCGCGGGCGTGGGCGATCAGCGCGTCGAGCAGCGCCGCGCCCGCGCCCGACCCGCGCGCGGTGGCGAGGACGCCCATCTTGGTCAGCTCGTACTCGCCCGGCCCGGTCGGCATCAGCGCGCCGGTGCCGACGATCCCGTGGTCCGTGTCCTCGGCGAACAGGACCGTGCCGCCCGCGTCGACGATGACCTCGCGCGGGTGATCGAGGACGTGCTCGTCATGCGGCTCCAGCACGAACATCTCCGCGATCCACGCCGCGTTGATGGCGCGAAAGACGGGGGCGAGATCGTCGGTGTAGGGGCGAATGGTGAGCATCGGGTCGGGCCAAAGGTAACGAAAGGTAACGCCCGGACGCAAGGCCGACGCGACGAAGCGGGGGCCGCATGGTCGCTGGGCAACGCTGCGGACGGCGCGTCGACCTCCGGCGGACGGACGGCAAAGGTGAGCTAAGGTTACACCCGGACGCGCTGACGACGGCGTGCCCGCTTGCTCTTCGCGGGCGGCTTCCAGGTGCCGTTCTTGGCCGCCTCCAGATCGCGCTCGAACTGCTCGCCGAACGGCGGCGCGTCGTCGGCGTGCGCTTCGTCCGCCTTCGCCTGCGCCTCGCGGGCGACGAGGTCGGGATCGCGGCGCCAGCGGGGCAGCTCGCCGTCGCAGGCGTCGGCGAGGTCGAGTGCGCCTTCCAGATCGTCGGCGTCCATCAGCATGTGCGGTGCCGCCGGCCGGACCGGATCGAGCCGCTCCAGCGCCTCGGCGATCGGTTCGGGCGCGGCGGGCGCTGGCTCCCCCACGGCGCGGTCGGCCCTGTGCGCCTTGGTGAGGTTTTCAGGGCGGAACAGCTCGGGCATGTGCGCGCGCAGCAGGAACATCGCCATGCGGTCGTGATGCCGGACGCGGGTGCCGATCACGCGGCCCTCGCGGTCGTGGATCGGCTCCTCGGTGCCCTCCAGCGCGCGTTCCATGCAGACGTCGATCAGCCGGCTCATCGCGCGGCGGATCGCGGCGGTCCAGGCGCGGTCGAACCCGGCGCCGTCGGGGGCGCGGCGGAGCGTGTAGGCGCTCTTCGCGGTCATGCCGACGGTGCGCGCGGCGAGCGTCACCGAGCCGGTGTCGGCGAGCGTGGCGATGAACAGCCGCTGCTTTTCGGACGACCAGCCGTCGACGCGCGGCTTTCGCCGGACCGGCAGCCAGTCATACTCGGCCGGATCGAAGCCGTGCGCGTCCAGCACGGCCTGGCGCGGCGCGTCGGGGGTGGGGGCGGGAACGCCGGCGCGCTCGGGCGCGGGCGTGAGGTTGCGAATGAGGTCGTACTCCATCGGCCAGCCTAGGGCACAGGCGGGGGTTTGTAGGACAGGCTTTTCCGGGCGCGGCCCTTCACCTTGTCCTAACCGCAGGCGTGGCACGACGGCGCGATGGGTGCTTTGCTGGCGACGATCGGGCCGTTCGAGATCGCGGTCTTTCTGGTGGTGTTCGTGCTGCTGGCGGCGTGGCTGTACCTGCCGCAGCCGACGCGGCCGGGGCGGCTGTGGGAGGATAGCCGGCCGTCGTCGCGACCGCGTCGGGGGTCGTCGCCCAACTCGGCGGCGCGGTGGCGGGCGGCGGGGCGAGGCGAGGTCGTCCGGCTGTCGTCGCCGATCGAGCCGCGGATCATCGATGCGGCGCCCACCCTTGCCGCGCCAAATTTCGCAGCGCCCAGTCCTGCACCGGGCGTGATCGATCCGGCGGAGCAGTTGCGCGCGGTGATGGCGGCGCCGTTCACCGCCAAGCGCGTGCTGTCGCGCACCGAAGCCAACGTCATGCTGGCGGCGGAGGCGGCGATCGCCGAGGCCGGACTGTCGTGGCGGGTGCTGGCGCAGGTGTCGCTGGGCGAGGTGTTGGCGTCGTCCGACAAGGCGGCGTTCAACGCGATCAACGCCAAGCGTGTCGACCTGTTGATCGTTTCCGGCATCAGCGAGCCGCTGGCGGCGATCGAATATCAGGGCGAGGGGCATTGGCAGGGCACCGCGCCGGCGCGCGACGCGGTGAAGAAGGAGGCGCTGCGCCGCGCGGGGGTGGGTTATATCGAGGTGACGCCCGCCCACGGTCCCGACGACCTGCGCCGCGAGGTGGCGCGGCTGGCGATGACGCTGGCGGCGGCGGGGCGGCTGCGCGAGGCCGATAGCGCGCACCGGGGGCGGCCGGGTGGCGGAGCGGACGCGGGGCAGGCCGGGGATCGGGCCGGGGTGGGCGGACCGCGCGCGGCCTAGCTGCGGCCGACGAACAGGAACGCGACCGCCGCCATCAGGCACGCCGCCGCCGCGCCGTGCCGCCAGGTGAGTGACTCGCCGAGCACCGCGACCATGAAGCCGCCGAAGATCAGCAGTGCGATCGCCTCCTGCGTGACCTTGAGCTGCGCGGGGCTCCATCCCTGCGCGTAGCCGATCCGGTTGGCGGGCACGGCGAGGCAATATTCGAACAGCGCGATCCCCCAGCTGATCGCGATCACCTGCCACAGCGGCTTCGTCATGCCGCCCTTCAGGTGCCAGTACCAGGCGGTGGTCATGAACAGGTTGGACAGCGTGAGCAACGCGAGCGTGGGCATGGCGGCGGTGTAGCGCGCGACGAGGGCCGACGACAGGCGGGCGGGCGGCGGCGAAATGGTGTAGAGGGGAAGCAGGGCATGCCGCCCCGATCGGAAGCGATGATGGCCAAGGGTCAGATGAAGTCGAACAAGGAAACCCGCAAACCCAAGGCGGAGAAGGCGCCGAAGCAGAATGCGTCGAACCCGAGCACCAAGGGTGAGGCGGTGAAGATGGTGACGGTGAAGGGGTAGGTCTGACGGTCCGACCGGATTGACGTTGGACATAGTCCTGTCCATAGTTTGTCCATGCAAGCCGTCAGCTATTCCGAAGCCCGCGAAAATCTGAAGTCGATGATCGACAAGGTCGTCGCCGGTCGCGCGCCCCTCGCCATCACGCGCCAGCGGGGCGAGGGCGCGGTGTTGATCTCGGCGAGCGAGTGGGCGTCGATCGAGGAGACGCTGTACCTGCTGCGCTCGCCGGCCAATGCGAAGCGGCTGCTCGAAAGCGTCGCGGAGTTGGACGCGGGCGGCGGCGAGGTGCGCGAACTCTTGCGGCCGTGAACGACCGGTTCTCGTCGCGATCGTGGGCGGAGTATCTCGACCTGCACGCGCACGACCCTAAGCTGTTCGCCAAGGTCAACACGCTGATCGAAGAATGCCGCCGTCATCCGTTCGAGGGCACCGGCAAGCCCGAACCGCTCGGCGGCAACCTGTCAGGCTGGTGGTCGCGGCGGATCAGTCACGAGCACCGGCTGGTGTATCGGGTCGCCGGGTCAGGTGAGGAGCAGGTGCTGGAGGTGGCGCAGTGTCGGTATCATTATTGAGGGTTAGGAATAAAAGCCACTGAAGCGATTCTCAACCAGCGCTTCTAAAACTTGAACCGAGCTAGCGTCTGGCTGCCCTTCAAAACTTCCCAAGATCGATAACGCTTCTGACGCTGCCCTTTTTGCCGCCTCGAGCATATCAATCGTCCCGTCATTCGCTACGTTCTGTAGAGCCAATGCGGCATGATAGAATACAAAGGGATGCTCCTCGCGAAAACGGCCGACTAGCCACTCCATGTCCGCCTTGTTTGGCTCCATCTGCATCATTGCGACCGCCGCAAGTCGCCTACCTGCTGATCTCGATGACTTGTAAGCGTCGACGCGATCTGAAATCGACGGACCCAACGAACGCATCTGAACAAAGACTCGAGTCATTGCATGAGTACGTCGGTCACTCGCCGGCATAACACGTCGAATAGTATCATACTCGATACAGAGACGCTCGAGTTGATCTACCAGCACTGGTTCGCCCACCACCCCCGCATCCAAGACGATCTTAGCTGCGGCTTCCACTTCGGCGATGCTCACCGCCCCAGACTCTGACGTTTGAGAGCCTAACTGATCAGCGACCTTTTCAAGTTCGGTTTCCACTGCGCCAACTTTGAGCGCTTTTACGCGGTCTATAACGCTAGGAATTTTTGCTAGCGCACCGCGTATCTCGCGTCTAAAGATCAGTACCAAAGACAAGACAGCAGCTGGCCAAGCCAGCGCGCCTATAAGTGCTGCTAGCGCAGTGATCAACTTAGCCGCTGGTTCCATATTAGTACCTAAGTATATTAGAGAAGCCCATCTTAGTGATGGTCCCGAGCGCCAGCATCAATGTACACCTCGCCGCCCTTCTCGCGAAACCGCTCGCTCATCCCGGCCATCCCGGCCTCCGCCTCCTCGGCGGCGATGAACGTTCCCACCGCCGCGTTCTGCTTCGCCGCGAAGTCCCGCACCTCCTGCGTGATCTTCATCGAGCAGAACTTGGGGCCGCACATCGAGCAGAAGTGCGCCGTCTTGGCACCCTCCGCCGGCAACGTCTGGTCATGGTAGGATTCCGCCGTGTCCGGGTCGAGCGACAGGTTGAACTGGTCGCGCCAGCGGAACTCGAAGCGGGCGCGTGACAGCGCGTCGTCGCGGAGCTTCGCGGCGGGGTGGCCCTTGGCGAGGTCGGCGGCGTGGGCGGCTAGTTTGTAGGTCACCACGCCGACCTTGACATCGTCGCGGTCCGGCAGGCCCAGATGCTCCTTGGGCGTGACGTAACAGAGCATCGCGGTGCCGTACCAGCCGATCATCGCGGCGCCGATGCCGCTGGTGATGTGGTCGTAACCGGGTGCGATGTCGGTGGTCAGCGGCCCGAGCGTGTAGAAGGGCGCCTCGCCGCAGACCTCCAGCTGCTTGTCCATATTCTCCTTGATCTTGTGCATCGGCACATGGCCGGGGCCTTCGATCATCACCTGGACGTCGGACTTCCACGCGCGGTGGGTCAGTTCGCCGAGTGTGTAGAGCTCGGCGAACTGCGCCTCGTCGTTGGCGTCGGCGATGCTGCCGGGGCGCAGGCCGTCGCCGAGCGAGTAGGCGATGTCGTACGCCTGCATGATCTCGGTGATCTCGTCGAAGCGCTCGTAGAGGAAGCTCTCCTTGTGGTGCGACAGGCACCATTTCGCCATGATCGAGCCGCCGCGGCTGACGATGCCTGTCACGCGCTTGGCGGTCAGCGGAACGTAGGGCAGGCGGACGCCGGCGTGGATCGTGAAATAATCCACGCCCTGTTCGGCCTGCTCGATCAGCGTGTCGCGGAAGATCTCCCAGGTCAGCTCCTCGGCGATGCCGCCGACCTTCTCCAGCGCCTGATAGATCGGCACGGTGCCGATCGGGACCGGCGAGTTGCGGATGATCCACTCGCGCGTGTCGTGGATGTTGCGGCCGGTCGACAGGTCCATGACCGTGTCCGCGCCCCAGCGGATCGACCAGACGAGCTTGTCGACCTCGGCCGCGACGTTCGATGCGACGGCGGAGTTGCCGATGTTGGCGTTGATCTTGACCAGGAAATTGCGCCCGATCGCCATCGGCTCGGATTCGGGGTGGTTGATGTTGTTGGGGATGATCGCGCGGCCGCGCGCGACCTCGTCGCGGACGAACTCGGGCGTGACGTGGTCGGG
Organism: Sphingomonas sp.; assembly: GCF_965200135.1. Classification (GTDB taxonomy): domain Bacteria; phylum Pseudomonadota; class Alphaproteobacteria; order Sphingomonadales; family Sphingomonadaceae; genus Sphingomonas. The sequence goes on along the minus strand of NZ_CBDATK010000007.1, from coordinate 226,131 downwards.
GATGGCGGCACCGAACGACTCGCCGTCACGGACGTGATCGCGCAGCATGTCGCGGCCGATGTTCTCGCGGATGGCGACATATTCCATCTCGGGCGTGACGATGCCGCGCCGGGCATAGTGCATCTGGCTGACGTTCTGGCCCGGCTTCGCGCGGAGCGGGCGGCGGACGACGTTGGGAAAGGGCTGAACGCCGCCGCTGCGATCCGGGCCGAGCTGGCCATTGTCCTCGGGCCGGGTTTCGCGCCGGTCATAGCTCTCGACATCGGCGCGCGCCTCGATCCAGGCGCGGCGGCGCTGTTGCAGGCCGGCACCGATGTCGATGCGGACGGCCGGGTCCGTGTAGGGGCCGGACGTGTCGTAGACGTTGAGCGGCGGTTCGCCGCAGCCGGGATCGAGGTCGATCGCGCGCATCGACACGCCGAGTGGGCCGACGTGGATCTTGCGGCTGCCGCGGATCGGGCCGGTGGTGACGCCGATGTCGAACTTGGACGGGATGTCGGCCATTGCGTATCGCTCCAATGTCGGAGCGAGGACGGATTTCGCGAGCCGAAAGCCGCTCCCTCCCTCCGCCGGTCAGTCCTCGAAATGAGGGGCCGGATCAGGTTCGGCGGGTCGGAGCGTGCTCGCTCCCTCTCAGCCGCGCATCAGCGGCCCCCCGGGGACAGCCTCGAACATAGGCGCGGTGGAGGTGACGTGCAAAGGAAAAGGGTCGCGTGCCCGAAGGAACGCGACCCTCTAATTGCATCACTGAGGCGACGGCGACGAGCCGTCACGCCACCTCGTTGTCTTAGGGATTGGCAGCCGCAACCCGGAAGGCGCTGTTCGTGCCGGCGGGGAAGAACCCGCCCGACGACGTGCCCGCGGCCGCATTCAGATACACGATGTGGTGAACCTGATTGGTGTTGCGGCTGTAGACGATCCCGTTGGCGTCGGTCGGAACGATGTTGGACGTGCCCGTGAAACCGGTGCCGGTCCCGGTGATGCCCTGATCGTCGTCACTGGCTCCATCAAGCGAGTCACGCGCATTCGAGATCGCATCGGTGGCGGTCCGCAGCGACGGCGTCGCAACGCCCTTTCGGTAGAGCACCGTGCGAACCAGGCCCGCATGATACGCTTCCGCCGCCAGGATACCGGCCGCCGCTTCGAGATAGGTCTTGTTGACCAGCAGCGGTGCACCGCCCTTGTAGGCGGTCACGCCGACGTCTTCGAAGATAAACGCGCCGAGCAGGAAGTTGTTGTCGTTCGCGTAGGGATCGAAGGTGCCGTTGGTGTTGTCGATCGCTCCGGTAGTCGGGTTGGTAGCGATCCCGGCGGCGCGAGCGGCGGCCGTGAACGCGCCAGTGGCCCCACCGTCGATGTTCAGCGACGGAAGCGCCACCGCCGCACTACCCAGGGTGTTACGAAGGAAGTTCACGTGCGCGACTTCGTCCGCCGCGATTTCACGGGCATATTGCGCCACGAGCGGGTCGGTGAACGTCACCTGGCGACCGCCGGTCACGGTCCCGGTGGTGCCGACACCACCGGTGATGGCAGCCGACAACGGCGCGCCGAACGCCGCGTAGGAGTAGAAGGTAGCTTCCAGATATTCGAGGTTAAGCGCGAAATTTAGCACGTCCAGATCGATCTGCGCCGCTGTCGGCGTCGGCGTCGTGGTCACTGGCGGCTGGGTCGTGCCCTGCACCGGATCGTTGTCACTGCCGCACGCGGCAAGCATCGACATACCCGCAACGGCGGCGGTGCCGGCACCCGCGACCTTAAGGAAACGGCGACGCTCCGCGCGACGCTCTTCGGAACGCTCGATGATCTCGAGCATGGCGTTGTTCTGAATCATTGTCTCTCTCCCTGCTCGGATCAGGCTGCTGGCACGTTGTTGGCGCTGGTACGGATGCTACCGTTGACGCCCTGCGGGAAGAACCCGCCCAGCGTAACCGCCGCCCTGTTCAGATAGACGATATTCAGCACTTGCCCCGTCGACCGGCTGAACGCGAGCCCGTTGCCGTCGAGCGGCGCGATGTTTGACCGTGCGCCGACAGCGCTATTGTCGGTGGCGATGCCCTGATCGAGATCGCTCGTTCCGTCCAGCGAATCGCGCGCGTCGGAGATCTTACCGGCGTTGGTGATCAGCGCCGGCTGCGCCACCACCGCCGGCGTGGTCGCCGTCGCGGGCGTGCCGATGCCCTTGGCATACAGCACGGTACGGACGATCGACGCGTGATAGGCTTCGACCGCCAGAATGCCAGCCGCCGCCTCGAGATACGCCTTGCTGGTAATCAGCGGCGACGCACCCTTGTAGGCGGTGACACCGACGTCCTCGAAGATGAACGCGCCGAGCAGGAAATTCTCGTCCGATGCATAGGGGTCGAAGAAAGTCGGCGCCGTATCGCTGGTCGCCCCAATGATCCCGGCCGCCCGCGCCGCGGAGCTGAACGCCCCGTTGGGCGTGATGCCGACGTCGATCTGCGGCTGCGCGACGGCCGCCGAAGTCAGCGCCGAACGCAGGAAGTTGACGTGCGCCAGCTCGTCGGCCGCGATCTCTCGCGCATACTGAGCGACCACGGCGTCGGTGAACGGCACCGCGTGGGCACCGGCGTTGAGCGACAGCGAGTCGGTCGGGACCGCCGTGCCCACACCCGTGATCGATGTCGCCGGGATCGGCGTGCCGAACACCGCGTAATAGTAGAAATTCGCCTCGAGATATTCGAGGTTGAGCGCGAAGTTCAGGATATCGTTATCCGTCACCGCCTGCGCCTCGGCCGCCGACGCGAACGCGAACGCTCCCGCGCCGATCGCCGCCGCGCCGACTACGGCCTTGAAGAACTCTCGCCGTTGCTCACGGCGCTGCACTCGTGAATCGAATGCTTCCACCAACTGGGCGGTATCGGTCATACGGGGCACTCCCTTTCCTTAACCATCTAGCAACAGCCGATGATATTGTTGGTTCCGGTAGCGGAAAGATTCAGCGCTGACCATTAAGTAAGCGCCAATTCCGCATCCCGGCCTCAGAACGTATAGGCGAGACCGACCACGCCCAGCCACTGGCTGCGCCGGCCGGCGATGCGAGTGACGGGGCTGTCGCCGAAATCGTTGAGCAGCCGGGCATAGGTGCCGCCGCCCACCAGCTTGAACCCATGCAACAGGTCGCCGGTCAGCGACACGGTGCCGAGCGCGCCGATCGTGTAGTTCTTCCAGCCGCCGCCAGCGTTGTAGGCGGGCAGCCCGGAGACCAGCGCCTGCCCCGGCGTGACGGAGAAGTAGGTGCGCGCGTAGCGGTCGTTGACATGCTCGGCCGACACGAACAGCCCGACCAGCGTCTTGCGGCTGAGCGGCGTCAGGTAGTTGATGCTGGGCGCCCAGATACCGCTGTCGTGCGCGTTGTTGACGTCGTGGCGATAGGACAAGGAGAAGCTCAACCGGTCGAAGTCGCTGGTGATGACCCCGGTCTTGCCGATCCCGACATAGCCGCCCAGCTCGATCGCGGTATTCACCTCGCCCAGCGCGCGGACGCGGACGTCGTCGATGTTCTTGACGCTGGACCGGTTGAAGTTGAGCACGCCGACCGGGCCGGCCTGTATGTCGATGCCGGGGCCGGGGCGGTTGGGGATGAGGTCGACCGACAGGCGATTGCCCGCGAGCGTGAAGTTGAAGCCGTGCACCGACCCGATCGCGCCTGGCGCGGGCGAGAAGCGATAGTCGTTCGAGCCCTCGTAATCCGGCAGGTAGGCGCCGCCCGCGCCGATCGTGATGGAATCGCCGCCCGCCGCGTCGACCGCCTCCGCGGCGTCGGGGGGTACGGCGGTGGGCGCATTCTGCGCGGCCGCGGGAATTGCGATCAGTGCGAGCGGCGCGACGGTGAGAGCGAGAAGGCGCAAGGCAGTTTCCCCAATTGTCATAAGCTGTTTCGCGTCCGTAACGCCGTCAATAGGGTTTGGGTCCGAACGCAGACGATGAGGTGCGGAGGTGTGGCAGAATTGCATCGGTTGGCGGCGAAACATGGCGTCGGATGGCCAGAGTCTGCGACATCCGTGGGACGGTCGGCTTGCCGGCGGTGCCTTGCCCGGCTCGCCTCCGGCCAAGTCAGGCGAAAGCTCGGCTCGGATTACAGGATGTACCTCACCGTAACCCGTTCCTCCCGACCGGCCCCATCCAGCGTGAAGCGGGCTGCCGCGAAGCGCGGCGGGCCGAACCGGGCGGCGGGGTTGCGGGAAAAGCCGTAGCCCTCGCGCGGGATACCGGCGAAGGTGTCGAGCCGACCGTTGCCGTTCTCGTCATGAATCACCGCCAGCGCATAGTCGCCGCGCGGTAGGGCCGGAAAGGCGAAGCGCCCGGCGCGGGTGGGAACGCTCAGCGTCACCGCGTCGCGATCGTCGACGCAGGCGGGAAAATTGCCCGGATCGGCGGTCAGGCAGACCCGGATCATTCCCTTCGCGGACCGCAGCCGATCAAGCGTCACGTCCAGCCGCGACACGGGCGCCGCCCCGCCCAGCATCGCCGGCAACGCCGCCGTCCAGGCGAGCAGCGCCGCACGGCCGACGCGCGCGCGCCTTCGTGAAGTCGCCGACTCCGCGATCGGTGCCGCACAGCCTGTCCCAGAAACGGAAATAGAGGCCATAGTTACACCCATATTGTTCGTGGTGACGCTGGTGATGGCTCGCAGTGATGAGCCAGTCACCCAATGGCCCGCGCCACATGAACCGGGGGAATATCTCCCACCCCATATGGTTGGTGACGCCCATAACCGTCATCGTGGCGAGCACTACCCCCAGCATCGCGACGTGGATCGGAATCACGAACACCAGTAGCGGAATGGCCACAGCCCCGGTCAGCGCCTCGATGGGATGAAACGCCATCGCGGCCCAGGCGGTGGGCGGGCGGCTGGCGTGGTGGACGGCGTGGGCGAGGCGGAACGGCCGGGGCCGGTGCATCCAGCGGTGCGTCCAGTAGAACCAGGTGTCGTGCGCCATCATGTAGAGCAGTACCGACACGGGCAGATACCAGAGCGGGTAGAGGTGGACGTCGCGGTAGATCAGCGTCCAGCCCTGCGTCGCCCAGCCCCAGGCGACGACGCCGGCGGGGATGCCGTAGATCGCTGCGGAAGCCAGGCTCCACGCGATCTCGCGCCGCACCTGCGCGTCCAGCCCACGATAGAGGCCGGGATGCCTGAACCGCGTCGCCAACGCGAACCCGCCGCTCGCGAGCAGATACCGCCCGCCCACGATCGCCGACATGGCAAGCGCGGAGAGGAGGATGGCGAGGAGCGGGGGCACCGACAGCGCTGTACCCTGTACCGCGGGCATGCGCCACTTCTTCGGGGGGCGACCCGGATCGGCATTGCATGGCGGCAACAGTGTGGCGGCTTTGGCGACGCGGGGGAAACGCAGCGGCATTGCTGCGTTCTTGCCTCGATTGGGGTACCGGTGTGTCGAGCGATGAGGTTCCGCCCGAGGACGAGTTGGAGAGCCGGCAGGGCGCCGGGCTCTATCCGGTCGGTCGCGCATTGCGCGCGACGTTCGATGCGGAGAACCACGACAGTCTGGGCACCGACCTGACCGGGCTGATGCTGGAACTGGCGCGGATCGATCCCGACGCGCCGGCAAAGGTGCGGGTGCCGCCCGCGGTCGGACCGGTGCCGCCGACAGCGCCGGTGGTGGCCGTCATGCCGCCGGAGCCGGCGGCGGCGGCGCGGCAGCCGCCATGGTGGCGGCGGTGGTTGGGATGACGGGTCGCATAGCGTCGCCGCGATCGGGTCTTCGCCGTCCCGGCGTGGCCAAGATGGAGGCGCGGCACCGCCGCCCCCGCCGATCGTGGCGTTGATCCGTGTTGCCGGAGAGCACGTCGCGCCTGTTCGGGTCGCGTGCGATGCGGTAGGCGTGGGGAATGGCTTCGACGATCAGGTGCGACGTCGCGATCGTCGGCGGCGGGCTGGCGGGCGGGTTGCTGGCGCTGGCGCTCGCCACGCGGCAGCCCGAGCTGGACGTGCGGCTGATCGAGGCGGGCGAGCGGCTGGGCGGTAATCACGTCTGGTCGTTCTTCGGCGCGGACATCGCCAAGACCGACCGCTGGCTGCTGACCCCGCTCGTCAGCCATGCCTGGCCCGGCTACGACGTCGCCTTTCCCGGCCATGCGCGGACGCTGGCGCAACCCTATTACTCGATCGAGAGCGAGCGGTTCGACGCGGGCGTGCGCGCCGCGCTGCCGCCGGAGCGGGTGATGCTGGGCGCGAAGGTGCTGGCCGTGTCGGCGACGGGGGTGGCGCTGCAATCGGGCGACCGGGTGGAGGCGACGGGCGTGGTCGATGCGCGCGGTGCCGGCGACCTGTCGCGGCTGGAGCTGGGCTGGCAGAAGTTCCTGGGCCGCGAACTGAAGCTGGCGGCGCCGCACGGCCGCGCGCAGCCGACGGTGATGGATGCGCGCGTGCCGCAGCTGGACGGCTATCGCTTCGTCTATACCCTGCCGTTCGACGAAACGCGGATGTTCGTCGAGGACACCTATTTCAGCGATACGTCCAAGCTGACCGCCGCGACGTTGCGCAAGCGGATCGACACCTATGCCGCCGCGCAGGGGTGGCAGGTCGCGGACGTGCTGCGCGAGGAGACCGGCGTGTTGCCGATCGCGCTGGGCGGCGATTTCGATGCCTATTGGCACTCGTCCGGGCGCGGGGTCGCCAAGGTCGGCATGCGCGCGGGCCTGTTCCAGCCGGCCACCGGCTATTCGCTGCCCGACGCGGTGCGGCTCGCCGTCAGGATCGCGGACACGCGCGACCTGTCGGGCGCGGCGCTGCACGACCTGACCCACGACCATGCGCGCGCCACCTGGCGCGACCGCCGCTTCTATCGGATGCTTAATGCCATGCTGTTCCGTGCCGCCGATCCACCCGAGCGCGTCCGCGTGATCGAACGCTTCTATCGCCTAGGGCCAGGCGTGGTCCGCCGCTTCTATTCCGGCCGGTCGACGTTCGGCGACAAGGCGCGAATCCTGATCGGCAAGCCGCCGGTGCCGATCGGCCGCGCGTTGACCGCGCTGCGAGGTGTATCGTGAAGACGGCGATCGTGATCGGGGCCGGGTTCGGCGGGCTGGCGCTCGCGATCCGGCTGCAATCGGCGGGTGTGCAGACCACCATCGTCGAGGGCCGCGACAAGCCGGGCGGGCGCGCTTATTATTGGGAACGGGACGGCTTCGTGTTCGACGCCGGGCCGACCGTCATCACCGATCCCGACTGTCTGAAGGAATTATGGGCGCTGTCGGGGCGCGACATGGCGGTCGACGTCGAGTTGGAGCCGGTGTCGCCCTTCTATCGGCTCAACTGGCCCGACGGGACGAACTTCGACTATTCCAACGACGAGGCGCAGCTGACGCGCGAGATCGCGAAGCTGAACCCGGCGGACGTCGCGGGTTATGCCAAGTTCCTGGAATATTCGGCGGGCGTCTATCACGAGGGCTATGAGAAGCTCGGCCATGCCGCGTTCCTCGACTTCGCGTCGATGATAAAGGCCGCGCCCGCGCTGATGAAATATCAGGCGTGGCGATCGGTCTATTCGATCGTGTCGAGTTACGTGAAGAACGAGAAGTTGCGCGAGGCGCTGTCGTTCCACACGCTGCTGGTCGGCGGCAACCCGATGACGACCAGCGCGATCTATGCGCTGATCCACAAGCTGGAGAAGGACGGCGGCGTCTGGTTCGCGAAGGGCGGGACCAACCGGCTGATCGCCGGCATGATCGCGCAGTTCGAACGGCTGGGCGGGGTCGTCCGGCTGGGCGATCCGGTGACCGCGATCGAGACGATGGGCGAGCGCGCCACCGGGGTGACGTGCGCCAGCGGCTGGCAGGGGCAGGCAGACGCGGTCGCCTGCAACGCCGACGTGATGCACGCCTATACGTCGCTGTTGCGCGACAGCCGCTCGGCGCAGCGGACGGCGCGGCGGCTGGAGCGCAAGAAATACTCGCCGTCACTATTCGTGGTGCATTTCGGGATCACCGGCACCTGGCCCGGCATTCCGCACCATTCGATCCTGTTCGGGCCGCGCTACAAGGAGCTGCTCGACGACATCTATACGCACGGCGTGGTGAGCGAGGATTTCTCGCTGTACCTGCACCATCCGACCGTCACCGATCCGTCGATGGCGCCGGAGGGGCATTCGACCTTCTATGCGCTGGCGCCGGTGCCGCACATGGGCAAGGCGCCGGTCGATTGGGACGTGGTCGGGCCGATCTTGGAGAAGCGCATCCTGGACGAGATCGGGCGGCGGCTGATCCCCGACATACACGATCGCATCGTGACGAAGTTCAGCTACGCCCCGCCCGACTTCGGCCGCGACCTGAACGCGCATCTGGGTAGCGCGTTTTCGCTGGAGCCGACGCTGTTGCAGAGCGCGTATTTCCGTGTCCACAACCGCGACGACACGATCGGCAACCTGTATTTCGTGGGCGCGGGGACGCATCCCGGGGCGGGCATCCCCGGCGTGGTGGGAAGTGCCAAGGCGACGGCGAAGCTGATGCTGGAGGAAGGGTGATGGCACACGAGACGCTTGGATACGGCAACCGGTGGTACGACAAGGTGGCGCGGCCGGAGCAGGTCAAGGTGCTCCGCGACTTGGGCTTGGCCCGAGGACGTGTTCGGACGATCTGGATCGTCGTCCAAGGTCTCGGAATCTTGGTCGCGGTGGCTGTCTATCAACTCTTCGCACGATGAAGCGCCTTGCCATCTATTGCGGCTCCGCAACACCGGCCGACCCCGCCTATGTCGACTTGGCCCGCGATGTCGGCCGCGCGCTGGCCGAGCGTGGGATCGGCGTCGTGTATGGTGGCGGTCGGCTGGGGCTGATGGGGGCGGTCGCCGACAGCGCGCTGGCGGCCGGCGGCGAGGTGATCGGGGTGATTCCGCAGGCGCTGGTCGATCTGGAGGTGGCGCATCGCGGGTTGAGCGCGCTGCACGTCGTCGAGACGATGCATCAGCGCAAGCAGGCGTTCACCGATCTGTCGGACGGCTTCGTGACGCTGCCGGGCGGGACCGGGACGATGGACGAGCTGTGGGAGGCGCTGAGCTGGGCGCAGCTCGGCTATCACGCCAAGCCGGTCGGGCTGTTGAATGCGTTCGGCTATTATGACGGGCTGGTCGCGTTCTGGGCGACGATGGCGGAGGTCGGTTTCCTGCGGCCGCAGCATCTGGAGTTGCTGATCGTCGGCAATGCGCTCGACGTGCTGCTGGAGCGGATGGCGGCGTTCGTGCCGGCGAAGGCGATCGTGGCGACGAAGGCGAGCGAGTTGTGAGGTCGACGGAAGAAGCGGGATTCCCGCTTTCGCGGGGATGACGAGGGCGCAGATCGTCGCGGCTGCAAGGGACTCGATTGCGGTCGGGTCGAAGTCCTTCGCTGCTGCGTCGAAACTCTTCGACCCGGTGACGCGCGAGCGGGCGTGGTTGTTGTATGCGTGGTGCAGGCGCTGCGATGACATCGCCGACGGGCAGGATCACGGCCACGGCATGACCGCGGTCGTCGACGCGCCGGCGCGGGTGGCGGAGCTGGCGGCGATGACCGAGGCGGCTTTGCGCGGCGAGAAGACGGGCGATGCGGCGTTCGACGCGCTGGCGCTGGTGGCCGCCGAGGTCGACCTGCCGCCGCAATGGCCGCGCGATCTGGTCGCCGGATTCGCGCTCGACGCGGAGGAGTGGCGGCCGCGCTCGACCAACGATCTGTATCGCTATTGCTACCATGTCGCGGGCGTCGTCGGCTGCATGATGGCGGTGGTGATGGGGGTCCGCCCCGACGACGAGGAAACGCTGGACCGGGCGTGCGACCTGGGGATCGCGTTCCAGCTGGCGAACATCGCGCGCGACGTGGCGGAGGATGCCGCCGCCGGGCGTTGTTATCTGCCGGTCGACTGGCTGGTCGAGATGGACGTGCCGCCGGGCGAACACATGAAGCCGCCGTATCGCCGGCGGCTGGCGGTGCTGGCGCGGCGACTGGCGGCGGGTGCGGCCGGGCATGAGGCGAGCGCGCGATACGGGACACCGGCGCTGCCGTTCCGCTCCGCCTGGGCGGTGCTGGCGGCGGCGGGCATCTACGGTGCGATCGGGCGCGAGGTGGCGGCGAAGGGCGAGCACGCCTGGGACCATCGCGTGACGACGTCGCGCACGGCGAAGCTGCGGTTCGTGGCGCGGGCGGGATGGCAGGCGGCGCGTCGAGAGCGGCTGTATCGACCGAGCGTTCGCGATCCGGCGCTGTGGACGCGGCCGCGCTGACGCGAGATCAGCCCGGTCGGCGCGGCGGCTTGATTTCGGCGACCTGCGCCCCCCGGAGGCGGCAATCGGCCTGGATGGTCGGGAAGTCGACGTCGCTGTTTTCGGCGAGCCGCTGCGGCAGGGCGGCATTGCACTGGGCGGCGGTTTCGTAACGGGCGGGGAGGACGCGCGCGTCGCGGCAGGCGTCGGTGCCGTCACCGCAGCCCATTATCGCCACCACGAAGAACATCGCGCTCATAGCGGGTGAAACGGGCGAGGGCGGGTGGGGTTCCTCGGGTTGGGGGCGACACTCCCGGCGGGTGGTCCGCGGTGAGCCCCCTCCGTCACCGTTGCGCGGCGCCGCCTCCCCGTGCCGGGGAGGATTTAAGCGGGGGGCGCGCGTCCTATATAGGCGTCAATGCCTCCCATGATCTCCGACCCGACCCGACCAGAGCGACCGCTGTGGCCGACGCTGCGGCGCTTTCTGCCGTATCTGTGGCCCGCCGGCGACACGGCGCTGAAGGCGCGGATCGTGGGGGCGATGCTGCTGGTGGCGCTCAGCAAGGTCACGCAGGTCTATGTCAGCGCCTATACGCTGAAATGGGCGGTCGACCGCATGGCGGCGGGACAGCGGTCGGCGGTGTGGGTCGTCGTCGCGCTGGTGGTCGGCTATGCCGGTGCGCGGTTCGCGACGACGCTGTTCGACAACGGCCGCAACGCGCTGTTCGAGCGCGTCGGACAGGATGCGACGCGAACGCTGGCGGTCAAGGTGTTCGCGCATCTGCATCAGCTGTCGCTGCGTTTCCATCTGGAGCGGCGGACGGGCGCGGTGACCAAGGTGGTCGAGCGCGGCACCAAGAGCATCGATACGATGCTGTATTTCATGCTGTTCAACATCGCGCCGACGGTGCTGGAGCTGGGGCTGGTCCTCAATATCTTCCGGGGGTCGTTCGGCTGGGGACTGGTCGCGGCGACGCTGGTGATGGTGGTCGCGTATATCTGGTTCACGCGGTGGGTGACCGACTGGCGCGCGGCGCTGCGGACGCGGATGAACGACCTCGACACCGGCGCGGTGGCGCATGCGGTCGACTCGCTGCTCAATTTCGAGACGGTGAAGTATTTCGGCGCGGAGGCGCGCGAGGCGAAACGCTATGAAAACGCGATGACCGCCTATGCCAACGCGGCGGTGACGTCGGAGAACTCGCTGGCGTGGCTGAACGTCGGTCAGGCGTTCATCACCGGGCTGATGCTGGCGGGCGGACTGGCGTTCGTGGCGCGGGGCTGGGGCGAGGGGCGGTATTCGGCGGGCGACGTGGTGCTGGTGTCGACGCTGCTCAGCCAGCTGTTTCGGCCGCTCGACCTGCTCGGCATGGTCTATCGCACGATCCGGCAGGGCGTGCTGGACATGGGCGCGATGTTCGACCTGGTCGATACGCCGGGCGAGATCGTCGACGCGGCCGGCGCGCTGCCGCTGGTCGTGGGCGCGGGGCACGTGCGGTTCGAGGGCGTGCGCTTCGCCTATGACGCGGGCGAAAAGGGGCGCGAGATCCTGCGCGGGATCGATCTGGACGTGCCGCCGGGCACCACCTGCGCGATCGTCGGCGTGTCGGGAGCGGGCAAGTCGACGATCGCGCGGCTGCTGTTCCGGTTCTACGACCTGACCGGCGGTCGGATCACCATCGACGGCCAGGACATCGCGGCCGTGACGCAGGACAGCCTGCGCCGGGCGATCGGAATCGTGCCGCAGGACACGGTGCTGTTCAACGACACGATCGGCTACAACATCGCCTATGGCCGGGAAGGTGCGGGCGCGGACGAGATCGCGCGGGCGGCGCGGGGCGCGTCGATCGCCGGGTTCATCGAGGCGCAGCCCGACGGCTATGCCACCCGCGTCGGCGAGCGCGGGCTGAAGCTGTCGGGTGGCGAGAAACAGCGCGTCGCGATCGCGCGGACGCTGTTGAAGGACCCGCCGGTGCTGGTGCTGGACGAGGCGACCAGCGCGCTCGACAGCCGCACGGAAGCGGCGATCCTCGACACGCTGGAGGCGGTGGAGCGCGGGCGCACGACGCTGGTCATCGCGCACCGGCTGTCGACGGTGGTGGGCGCGGACCAGATCGTCGTGCTCGACGGCGGTGAGGTGGCGGAGCGCGGAACGCACGCGGCGCTGCTGCGGCGCGGCGGGCTGTACGCGGAGATGTGGAACCGGCAGGCGGCGGAACGCGAGGTCGAGACGCTGGCGGCGGAGTAATCAGCCGCAGGTCAGCCTGATCTGTTTGGCGGCCTTGTCGAAGACCAGGGCGGAGCAGTGCCGGAGCTGGTCGTGACCGATCAGCAGGCTGCTGCGGCCCGGCTTGCCCTTGCCGACCACCTGTACCTCGTCCGGGTCGGCGTCCGCCTCGCGCAGCGTGTTCGCGGCGCCACCGTCGGCGACGCGGACCGCGAGGCTGGCGATCGTCAGCGGCCCCAACGCAAGCGGGTCGGCGAGCGTCAGGGTACGGACCGGGCGCTCCACCCCGAAGGCGATCGGCAGCGGCGCCGGGTCACCCGAAACGGTGCCGCGATGCGCGGCGGCCAGCGCGACCGCGGCCGCAGCGGTCGCCACCGTGCGCGGGGCGAGCGGGTCGAAGCGGACGACCGTGCGGACGCCGCCCAGCGTCATCTGCGCGGTGCCGACGCCCCAGCGGCTGTCGTCGTACGGAATGGTCAGCGTGCGTTCGCCGGGGCGCGACGGGCCGAGCACGAAGCGGACCACCTGCTCGGGCACGCCGCCGGGGCCGATGACGCCGTCGACGCCCTCGGCGAACGGCCGCTCGGTCCAGGCGACGCGGCGCTTGAACGCGACCGGGCCGAGCGTCAGGTCGGCGACGGCGGTGCGCGCGGGAAGCTTGACGGGGCCGACCACGAACCGCGCGCCGAACGGCCCGCCCTTCAGCCGCGCCCGACCGGCGGCGGTATCGGTGAAGACCGGCATCGCCGGCGCGCCCGGCGAGATGCGGACCCGCAGCGACACGCCCTGCACCGTCATCGCCACGATGGCGTCGCCATCGACGAGGCGTTCATCGACGGGCGTTGGCGCAGCGGCGGCGGCGAGCAGGGCCAGGGCGGCGAGGGGTTTGAGCATGACGCCCCCTTGGCCGACGATTGTGGCAACGCGGCGACGCTTCGCCCCGCGAGCGTTCGGCGATATAGGAGCGTGTCCCAATCGGAGTTCTCCATGCGCCGTTCCGTCCTGCTCGCCCCGATGCTCCTTGGCGTCGCGTTCGTCGCCGCGCCCCTGCTCGCCCAGAATGGTGGCCAGCCGCGCTATCTGCCCTGGGGGCTGGAACTGGCCGACATGGACCTGTCGGTGAAGCCGGGCGACGACTTCTTCGCATATGCCGAGGGCACATGGCTGAAGAACCATCCGATCCCGGCCGACAAGTCGAGCGCCGGGTATAACAGCGAGCTGCCCGACGAGATCCTGACGCAGGTGCGCCGCATCATCGAGACCGCCGCCGCCACGCCGGCGGACGCGACGCAGCGCAAGGTCGGCGATTTCTACGCCGCCTGGATGGACGAGGGCGGGATCGAGGCGCGCGGGCTGGCACCGTTGCGGCCGTGGCTGGCGCGGATCGACGCGGTCGGCACGCGCGGCGCGCTGGTGCAGTTGATGATGCGGCCGGGGTATCCGTCGCCGGTCGGGATCGGCATCTCCACCGACGCCGACGATCCGACCCGCTACATGGCCGATGCCGGGCAGGGGCGGCTGGGCCTGCCGACGCGCGATTATTACCTGCTGAGCGGCGAGAAATACGTCGGCATCCGCACGGCGTATCGCGACTATCTTATCCGTATCCAGACGCTGGCGGGGATCGCCGACCCGGCCGCGAAGGCGGATCGCATCATCGCGCTGGAGACGCGGCTGAGCCAGGACCAGTGGACGCCCGAACGGCGGCGCGATCCGGTGGCGACGCACAATCCGATGACGCGCGCGCAGCTTACCGCGCTGGCGCCGGAGTTCGACTGGACGCCGACGCTGGCGGCGATGGGGCTGGGCGGCGCGGCCAAGGTCAATGTGGCGGAGACCACCGCGGTCGCGGCGGCAGGCAAGCGGCTGGCGGACGTGCCGCTGGCGACGTGGAAGGAGTGGATGACCGCGCGCTTCATCAGCGATCACGCCGCCTTCCTGCCGCACGCCTTCGATCAGGCGAAGTTCGACTTCTATTCCAAGACGCTGCGCGACGTGCCCGAGCAAAGGGCGCGGTGGAAGCGCGGCATGGGCCTGATCGACGGCGCGCTGGGCGAGGCGGTGGGGCAGATCTATGTCGGGCAATACTGGACACCCGCGACCAGTCGCGCCGCCGACGAGCTGGTCGCCGACATGCGCGCCGCGTATCGCGAGAAGATCGAGGGCGCGACGTGGATGGACGCGCCGACGCGGCGCGCGGCGCTGGCGAAGCTCGCCTCGTTCGACCCGCGCGTCGGGCATCCGGCGCGGTGGATCGATTATGGCGGGCTGACGGTGAACCGCGCCGACCCGCTCGCCAACGACGTGGCGTCGGACGCTTTCCAGTGGAAGTTGCAGCTGGCGCGCTTTCCCAAGCCGGTCGATCGCGGGCTGTGGTACATGACGCCGCAGACGGTGAACGCCTATTACGATCCGACGCTGAACCAGATCACGCTGCCCGCCGCGATCCTCCAACCGCCGTTCTTCGATGCCAGCGCCGACCCGGCGGTCAATTACGCGGAGACCGGCGCGACGACGATCGGGCACGAGATGGGACACGGCTTCGACGATCAGGGCCGGCAGTTCGACGATAAGGGGCGGCTGCGCGACTGGTGGACCCCGGCGACGGCGAAGCTCTACACGGTGCAGGCCGATCGGCTGGCGACGCAGTTCGACACCTATGAGCCGATGCCGGGCGTGCGGATCAAGGGGCGGCTGACGCTGGGCGAGAACCTAGCCGATCTCGGCGGGCTGGAGACGGCGTATGCGGCATACCGGCGCTATGTGGCGCGGCATGGCGAGCCCGCGGTGCTGAACGGCTTCACGGGCGACCAGCGCTTCTTCCTCGCCTATGCACAGGCGTGGCAGGGCAAGACGCGCGAGGGGGCGCTGCGCGCGCAGCTGCTGTCTGATCCGCATTCGCCGGAGAAGTACCGGGTCAACGGCATCGTCCGGAACTTCGACCCCTGGTATCGTGCGTTCAACGTGCAGCCGGGCAACGCGATGTATCTGCCGTCGGCGGAACGGGTGCGGGTGTGGGGATGATACTGCCCGTAATTTAGGCACGCCGCCGCACTTTGCTGCATTGCGGTGCAGTGATTGCCTCTCCCGCAGAGGCGGGGAGGCGGTGCGGTCGGCAATGCGCGGGTGGCACGCGACGTGCAAAGCCCTCCCTCAGAACAAAGGGGGGCGGGCATGAAGCTTGTCATTGCGATCATCAAACCGTTCAAGCTGGACGAAGTGCGCGAGGCGCTGACGACGCTCGGCGTCGCGGGCATGACCGTCACCGAGGTCAAGGGCTTCGGCCGGCAGAAGGGGCAGACCGAAATCTATCGCGGCGCCGAATACGCCACCAACATGGTTCCCAAGATCAAGGTCGAGGTAGTGTGCGACACCGCGCTCGCCGACCGCGTGGTCGAGGCGGTGCAGCAGGCGGCGAACACCGGCGCGATCGGCGACGGCAAGATCTTCGTGCTCGATGTCGGCCAGGCGGTGCGGATCCGCACCGGCGAAACCGACGCGAACGCGCTGTGACAAGGGGGACGATCATGGGTCGAACGATCAAGGGTTTGGGCGCGGCAAGCCTCGCGCTTTTCGCGGCATTGCCTGCCTGGGCACAGGATGCGGCGTTGCAGAACGCGGCGACACCGCCCGCAGCAGCGACGGTCAACAAGGGCGACACCGCTTGGATGCTGGTTTCCACCGTGCTGGTGCTGGCGATGATCGTGCCGGGGCTGGCCTTGTTCTACGGTGGCCTGACTCGCGCCAAGAACATGCTGTCGACGATGACGCAGATCGGCGCGGTGGCGTGCCTCGCGATGCTGATCTGGGTGATGTGGGGCTATACCATGGCCTTCGGCGACGGCGGCAACGACTTCATCTCCGGTTTCGGCAAGGCGTTCCTGAAGGGCATCACGCCGGATTCGACCGCAGCGACCTTCACCGCCGGCGTCGCGATCCCCGAATATGTCTTCATCTGTTTCCAGATGACCTTTGCCGCGATCACGATCGCTCTGGTGCTGGGGTCGGTGGTCGAGCGGATGAAGTTCTCGGCCGTGATGGCGTTCGCCGCCGTTTGGCTGACGATCGTCTACTTCCCGATCGCGCACATGGTTTGGGCGTCGGGCGGGCTGTTCTTCAAGATGGGCGCGCTGGATTTCGCGGGCGGCACCGTGGTTCATATCAACGCCGGCGTCTCGGCGCTGGTCGCCGCGCTGATCCTGGGCAAGCGGATAGGCTATCCGGTCGAGCGGATGGCGCCGCACTCGCTGACGCTGACCGGGGTCGGCACCGGGCTGCTCTGGGTCGGCTGGTTCGGCTTCAACGCCGGCAGCGCGCTGGAGGCCAACGGGTCGGCGGCGCTGGCGATGATCAACACCTTCGTCGCCACGGCGTCGGCGGGCCTGTTCTGGATGCTGGCGGAGCGGCTGAACGGTCACAAGGGCTCGGCGCTCGGCTTCTGCTCGGGCATCATCGCGGGCCTCGTCGCGGTGACGCCGGCGGCGGGCAACGCCGGGCCGTTCGGTGCGATCGTGCTCGGCGCGGTGGCGAGCGTGATCTGCTATTATGCGGTGACGCTGCTCAAGCCCCGGCTCGGCTATGACGACGCGCTCGACGCGTTCGGCATCCACGGCATCGGCGGCATGATCGGCGCGATCGGCACCGGCATCGTCTACGCCCCGTCGCTCGGCGGGCCGGGCAAGCCGGACTTCGACATGGGCAAGCAGCTCGTGACGCAGATCCTGGCAGTCGGCACCACGATCATCTGGGCGGCGGTCGGCACGGTGATCGCGATCTACGTCGCCAAGGCGCTGACCGGACTGCGCGTCACCGAAGAGGTCGAGCGCGACGGCCTCGACATCGGCGAGCATGGCGAACGCGCCTATCAAGTTTGACAAGATTGGGCGGCGGGGACCCTCTCCCCTCGTCGCCCAACCGCGGTTCCTCCTGCGGACACACCTGGCCCCGGCAGCGATGCCGGGGTCTGTTTTTATGGCCGTGCGTTGGCACCTCTGAAGGAGGGTGAGATGGCCAAACTGGACGCTGACGAGCGCAATCACTTGACCGGCGCGAACTTCGCATTCCCGGATGAGCGCAAAATGCCAATCGAGGACGCCTGCCATGTCCGAAACGCGATCGCACGCTTCGATCAGGTCAAGTACGTGTCCGACCATGAGCGCGATGCCGCCTGGAGGCGGATCGTCGCGGCGGCGAGGAAGTTCGACGTCGAGGTGAGCGAAAAGGACTGGCGGGAGCTCGGCAAGTCGTAAGCTCCCGTCGCCTCAGTGCCCCACCGAGCGCGCGAGCGCGGTGATGAACGCGGCCAGCGGCACGCGGAAGATCAGCGCCACCAGCACGAACGCGGCAGGCCAAGCGAACGCCTCGACCAGTCGGATCAGCGCCAGCTTCCAGTCGGTCCCGGCGGTTGCCGGGACGACGACGGGTTGGGCCACCGGCTGAACCACCGGCTCGGCCGCCACCAGCGGCGCGGCGGCGCTAGCCACGGTTGCCACGCAGCGTCCCGAGCACGACGGCCGCCGCGCCCGCGACGAACGCCGCCGCCGTCCACGGCCGCGCCTTGGCGAAGCTGCGCGCCTTGTCGGCGATCGGGGCGTCGCCGCCGAAGTGCGAACGCAGGTCGTCAGTCAGCGCGGTCTTGCCGTTCGACGGCTGCGGGGCGGGATCGGTCATGAGGGTCTCCTGACGGGCGCGCCAGTGCACCCAACTGCCGTCCCCAACGCCCGATCTGCGGAAGAGTGCCGTAGCGGTCGTCAGCGCTGTGGCGCCGGTCGCCCCTCGACCGGCGGCGAGTATTGTCTGCTCCTTGCCGGCATAGCGGAGATTGCCGGGATTGTTGTCCCGGTATGGGTGCGTACCGTGCAGCGTCAGGGTGTGCCCGTCCGCGAAGACGTAGGTGACGTGCCCCCTGCTCGGCCCGGCGGCGTGGATGGGCAGCGACGCTGGTCCGTCATCGCTCAGTTCTTTTTGGTTGCGGCCAGCATCGCGGCGCGGACGGCGGCGAGATCGCACAACGGCGCGGTTCGCGTCGGCGCGCCGTTCGCCGCCAACACGATCTGCGACTGGCCAGTGTCGCCCGCCGTCCTGGGTCGGTAGAGCCGGATGTTCATGGGCTGTGGCGACGATTGCACATTATCTTCGAGCCGTGCCGCGGGAACCCGCGTCGCCGAGATCACGAGGGGGCGCCGGCCGGTCACCACCTCCACATGCGCCAGCGTGCAGTCCGCTCCCTCGACGTCCGCCAGTTGAACGTCCGGGAGGGTCGGATCGACGACCTGCACTTCCTCGGGCAAGCCGCCGGGTGTCGGCGTGGTCAGGAACACGAATCTCGTTTCCGACCGATCGGGCCGCGCGACGGTGTAGCGGATCAGTCCGGTGATGCCGCCCAGCGCCGCGGGGGCGAAGTGGGTGAGGAGCGCGGGTGCGGCCGCCGCCAGCGGCGCCGCCGCGAGTATCGGGACGAGGACAAGGGCGATGCGCTTCATGCGACCGAGGATATGATCCATTCGCGTCGAGCGCCACGCCGACGCTAGCCGGTCGCTACGGCAAATGGCTTCATCGATCGGCCGACGTCTGGTTCATGGAAGGGGCGCGGATCGGCTGCGCTCCCGCTCGGCCCATTTCGCGCGGATCGTCTCGCTGGTGTCGCGGCTGCCGTCATGGCTCCAGCCGGGCGGGCGCCAGATATAGCCGAGCTTGTGCCGCCACGGCGCGGCGGCGACGTCTCTGGCGATGCCGACCCATTCGTGGAACGCCGCCCATAGCAGCGAAAAGGAGCCGAGGTCCTTGACCAGCCCATAACGCGGCCGGTCGTCGTCGCGCTCGGGGGTGAAGGTGCCGAACAGCTTGTCCCAGACGATGAACACGCCGGCATAGTTGGTGTCGAGGTAGCGCGCGTTGGTGGCGTGATGGACGCGGTGATGCGACGGCGTGTTCATCACCGCCTCGATCGGGCGCGGCAGGCGGCCGACCGCTTCGGTATGGATCCAGAACTGATAGATCAGGTTCAGCCCGGCGACGAAGAACACCATCGCCGGCGGAAAGCCGATGAGGAACAGCGGCAGCCGGAACAGGAAGGCGGCGGAGACGAAGCCGGTCCAGGTCTGACGCAGCGCGGTGCTGAGATTATAGTGCTGCGACGAGTGGTGGATGACGTGGCTCGCCCAGAACCAGCGGACGCGATGCGCGGAGCGGTGGAAGACGTAGTAGAGCAGGTCGTCGAGCACGAAGCAGAGCGGCCACCAATACCAGGCCCAGCCGATCGAGAAGACGGCATAGCGCGACAGCCACGTCGCCAGCGCGAATACCGCCCCGCCCGACAGCACGCCCGCGACGGTGGAGCCGAGCCCGAGTGCGAGGCTGGTCAGCGTGTCGCGCGGACAATAGCGATGCCGATCCCGTGCGCGGGCGACGAGCATTTCCGCCAGGACGAGCACGACGAAGGCGGGGACGGCGTAGTCGATCGGGTTGGGGAGCGTGTCCACCGCGGCAACTTACAGCAATGTCAGCAGGGCAGGCAAATCCTCCCGCGCGCGGTTCCCCCTGCCGTGCCGGGGAGGATCTAGACCTTGGCCAGCCTTCGCAGGTCGATGACGTCGACGCCGGCCAGCATCACGGCGCCGAAGCGACGTTCGTTGGTCTCGATCGTGACGCCGCCCGCGATCGGGCGCACCGCCGACCAGCTGACCTCGCGTACCGCCGCGCGGGCGCCGTGGCGCTTGATCGCGGCGAGGCGGCCGTCCTCGCCGACCGCGAGCGCGCCCGCGCCGTCGGCGCCGACCACCACGTCGGCGGCCGCGAACCCCGCGAGCGCGGCCTCGGCGGCGGCGGCGGCTTCTTCCGGGCTGGCGATGCGCGCGTCACGGCCGAGGCGGAGCGCCCAGGCGATCGCGGCGAGGATCAGGATGGCGGCGAGCGACCCGCCGAGCTGGAACCAGTTCACCGCCGATCCACCGCCGAGTCGGCACTGGCGAGCGCGTCGAGCGTCGGGCGCAGGCCGGCGAGGTCGTAGCCCGCCCCTTCCGCCTGCGCGACCAGCACCGCCGGGTCGCGGCCCGCGCGGGCAGCGGCGAGCGCCCACAGGTTGCACGAGCGCGTCCCCGAGCGGCAATAGGCGAGCACCGGCCCGTCGGCGGCGGTGATCGCGGCGACCATCGCGTCGATCTGCGGATGCGAGAAGCCGGCATGCGTCACCGGGATCTCGGCATAGGCGAGCCCGGCGGCCTCGGCGGCGGCGCGGATGTCGGCGCCGCTGGGCTGGCCGGGCTGTTCGTCGTCGGGCCGGTTGTTGACGATCGCGACATAGCCGGCGGCGGCGATGGCGGGGAGGTCTTGCGGATCGATCTGCGGGGCGACGGCGAAGCGGTCGTTGAGGGGGCGAAGGTCGGGCATGAGCCCTCTTAGGCAATCCTCCCCTGGAAGGGGAGGTGGCATCGCGCAGCGATGACGGAGGGGGTTTTCCGTGTCGCGCGGCGCCCGCGGCCCGCCCCCTCCGTCACGCGTTTTGCGGGCGCCACCTCCCCGCGAGCGGGGAGGCTTTCAGGTGGCGTCGCGGATTACCTGGATGAAGGCGTCGCCATAGGCGTCCAGCTTGCGGGCGCCGATGCCGCTCAGCACCGCCAGTTCCGCGCGCGAGGTCGGGCGGCGCGCGGCCATGTCCCGGAGCACGGAATCGTGGAAGATGACGTAGGGCGGGACGCCGCCCTCTTGCGCCAGCTCGCGGCGGCGGCTGCGGAGCGCCTCGAACAGCGGCGTGTCGGCCGGGTTCGCGGCCGGCGGCTGGTCGCGGCGGCGACGGCGTTCGCGCTTGGGCTGGACCGTGAGCGACAGCGTTTCCTCGCCCTTCAGGATCGCGCGGGCACCGGGGCCGAACTCCAATCCGCCATGCTCGTTGGCGCGCAGCGCGTCGCGGGTGACGAGCGCGCGGTTGACCGATTTCAGCAGCGGCGCGTCGTCGGCGCCGACCAG
This sequence comes from Sphingomonas sp., assembly GCF_965200135.1. Taxonomy (GTDB): domain Bacteria; phylum Pseudomonadota; class Alphaproteobacteria; order Sphingomonadales; family Sphingomonadaceae; genus Sphingomonas. The sequence goes on along the minus strand of NZ_CBDATK010000007.1, from coordinate 204,727 downwards.
GTTCCACACCGACAGCGCCTCGTGCCCATTGGTCAGGCTGCGCTCGGTCGACTGGCCGGTCAGCACCTGTTCGATATAGCCCGCGCCGAACAGCTGGCCGGTGCGGAACACGGCAGAGAGGTATTTGCGCGCCAGCTCGGTCGCGTCGACGCTCTGGCCGGTGCCGACGCCCAGGCAGTTATCGCAATTACCGCAGTCCGCCGCGAGTTCTTCGCCGAAGTGGCGGAGCAGCAGGCGGCGGCGGCACCCGGCGGTCTCGACCAGCGCGCCCAAGGCCGTCAGCCGCTGGCGCTCGCCGGGCTGGCGTGACGGCTCGACCTCCGCCAGATGGCGGCGGGCGCGCGCGAAGTCGTCGGCGCCCCAGAACAAATGGGCCACCGCCGGGTCGCCGTCGCGCCCGGCGCGGCCGGTTTCCTGATAAAAGGCCTCGATCGACTTGGGCAGGCCGGCATGGGCGACGAAGCGGACGTCGGGCTTGTCGATGCCCATCCCGAACGCGACGGTAGCGCACATCACCATGTCCTCCGACGCGACGAAATCGGCCTGGTTCTTCTGCCGCAGCGCCGGTTCCATGCCGGCGTGATAGGCACGCACCGGGCGGCCGGTGCGGGCGAGTGCGGCGGCCATGCGCTCGGTGCCGGCGCGGCTTTGCACGTAGACGATGCCGGCGCCGCGCTGTTCGGCGATCAGGTCGGCGATCTGGCGCGTGGCGTTGTCGCGCGGCGCGATGGCGTAGCGGATGTTGGGCCGGTCGAAGCCCGATACGATCAGCCCGTCGGCGGGGATGCCGAGCTGCACCGCCACATCCTGGCGCGTGTGCTCGTCTGCGGTGGCGGTCAGCGCCAGCCGCGGCACGTCGCCGAAGCTGTCGAGCAGCGGTTTGAGCAGGCGATAGTCGGGGCGGAAATCATGCCCCCACTCGCTGACGCAATGCGCCTCGTCGATCGCGAAGAGGCTGATCCTGGTCTGCGCGAGGAGGTCGCGGAAATAGCCCTGCGAGGCGCGTTCGGGCGCGACGTAGAGCAGATCGAGGTCGCCCGCCTTCAGCCGGGCGATCGTCTCGGCGCGGTTTTCGTCCGCCGAGGTCAGCGTCGCGGCGCGGATGCCGACCGCGGTGGCGGCGCGAAGCTGATCGTGCATCAGCGCGATCAGCGGCGACACGACGACGCAGGTGCCGTCCAGCATCGTCGCGGGCAGCTGATAGCAGAGCGATTTGCCCGCGCCGGTCGGCATCACCGCCAGCGTGCGCTCGCCGTTGAGGACGCGCGCGACGACCTGTTCCTGGACGCCGCGAAAGGCGGGGAAGCCGAAGACCTGGCGGAGGGCGGGGAGCGGATCGAGGAGCATGAAGGCGCGCCCTATATCGGGCGGACGGCGCGTCGTGCTAGGGTCAACGGATGGACGTGACCGACAATCGCGGCGAGCGCCGCTACGAGCTGTCGACCGAGGCCGGGCCGGCGATCGCCGCCTATGACCTGGACGGCGACACCATCACCTTTACGCACACCGTCGTGCCGCCTGAGGCGGAGGGGCATGGCGTCGGCTCGCGGCTGATCGCCGGGGCGCTCGCGGACGCAAAGGCGCGGGGGTTGAAGGTGGTGCCGCAATGCCCGTTCGTGGCGGCATATCTGCAGCGTCATCCCGACGCCGCGACGCCGGCCTAGAGCATCGTGCACAATAGCCGACGCACCTTCCTCTGTCCGGCACGAACGGGTCAGATATAGCGCCCGATGCTTTAGCTCCCGTCGAACAGCGGTAGCGCCGCGCCGTCGCCGCCGAAATTGGAGACGGTAACGCCGACCAGTCGGATGCCGGTCTCGGGCGGGTAGATCGATCGCACGAGGTCCAGGCTCGCCTGGCGCAACAGCGCGTGGTCGGCGACCGGGGCGGGGTGGCTGCGGCTGCGGGTGATCTGGCGAAAGTCGCCGAACTTGATCTTGACCGTGACGGTGCGGCCGAACGCCGCCGCCTTCTCGCACCAGGTCCAGACGTCGTCGGCCATGCGGAGCACGCCAGCCTCGATCTCGGCGGGGTCGATGAGGTCGCGGTCGAAGGTGGTTTCGGACCCCGACGACTTGCGGACGCGATCGGGATTGACCGGGCGGTGGTCCTCGCCGCGTGCGATCGCGTGATACCAGCCGGCGCTGCTGCCGAAATGCTCCTCCAGAAAAGCGAGCGGCCTGGCGCGGAGATCGGCGCCGGTCTCGATCCCCAGCCGCTTCATCTTCGCCGCGGTGACCGGGCCAACGCCGTGGAAGCGCGACACCGGCAGCGTTTCGACCCACGCCGCGCCCATCTCGGGCGTCACCGCGAACTGGCCGTTGGGCTTGCGGTGGTCCGACGCGAGCTTCGCCAGGAACTTGTTGTAGCTGATCCCCGCCGAGGCGTTGAGCCCGGTCTCTGCCAGGATGCGCGCGCGGATCGCCTTGGCGGTGGCCCAGGCGGTGGGCAGCGCGGCGCGGTTGGCGGTGACGTCCAGATACGCCTCGTCCAGCGACAGCGGCTGGATCAGGTCGGTATAGTCGGCGAAGATCGCGTGGATCTGGCGCGACACCGCCTTGTACACCTCGAAGCGCGGGCGGACGAAGACGAGGTCGGGACAGCGTCGCAGCGCGGTGATCGAGGGCAGCGCGGAGCGGACGCCGAACGCGCGTGCCTCGTAGCTCGCCGCCGCCACCACGCCACGCGCCGCCGGAGAGCCGACCGCGACCGGCCGGCCGCGCAAGGTAGGCTCGTCGCGCTGTTCGACCGACGCATAAAAGGCGTCCATGTCGATGTGGATGATCTTGCGCGTGACGGGGTCCGGCATCGCGGGCACGTTAGCAGGTCGCGAACGTAGGGGGAACGGCGACCCGCGTCGTCAGGCGGGCTTGGCCGGCATCATGTCCGCGACCTTGCCGATCAGCGCGTCGAGCGAGAAGGGCTTGGTCAACAACTCCATGCCCGGTTCCAGATGGCCGTTGCCGACCGCCGCGTTCTCCGCATAGCCGGTGATGAAGAGCACCTTCAGCCCCGGCCGCAGCGAGCGCGCGGCATCGGCGACCTGACGGCCGTTCATGCCGTTCGGCAGGCCGACATCGGTAATGAGCAGGTCGATCCGCGCGCCCGACTGCAACACCTTGATCCCCGCCGCGCCGTCCGCCGCGCCGATCACGGTGTAGCCGACATCGTCGAGCACCTCGTCGACCAGATGGCGGATCGTCGCCTCGTCGTCGACGATCAGGATCGTGCCGCCGGTGGTGCTGCCCGTCGCGGTGGCGAGGGGAGCGCCGTCGTCGGCCTGCTCGGCGCCCAGATGGCGCGGCAGGTAGATGCACATGGTGGTGCCCGACCCGACCTCCGAATAGATGCGGACCTGCCCCCCCGACTGGCGCGCGAAGCCGTAGATCATCGACAGCCCCAGGCCGGTGCCCTGGCCGATCGGCTTGGTGGTGAAGAACGGCTCGAAGGCGCGGGCGACGGTGTCGGTGTCCATGCCGGTGCCGGTGTCGGTGACGCAGATCGACAGATACTGGCCGGGCGGCAGGTCGCGGTCGCGCGCGGCGCGGTCGTCGAGCCACTTGTTGCCGGTTTCCACCGTGATGCGGCCGCCGTCGGGCATCGCGTCGCGCGCGTTGATGCACAGGTTGAGCAGCGCGTTCTCCAGCTGGCCCGCGTCGATGTTCGCGGTCCACAGCCCGCCGGCGCCGACCACCTCCAGCGTGTTGGCGGGGCCGATCGTGCGGCGCAGCAGCTCTTCCATGCCCGCGACCAGCCGGTTGACGTCGGTCGGCTTTGGATCGAGCGTCTGGCGGCGCGAAAAGGCGAGCAGCCGCTGGGTCAGCGCGGCGGCGCGGCGGCCGGCGCCCTGCGCGGCGACGATGAAACGGTCGAGATCGTCGACCCGCCCACGCGCGATGCGGAGCTGGAGCAGCTCCAGATTGCCCATCATGCCGGTGAGCAGGTTGTTGAAGTCGTGCGCGAGGCCGCCGGTAAGCTGGCCGACCGCCTCCATCTTCTGCGCCTGTCGCAGCGCTTCCTGTGCGCTCGCGAGTTCGGCGTCGCGGTCGCGCTCGTCGGTGATGTCGCGGCCCGATGCGTAGATCAGCTGCCCCTCCGGCGCGGCCACCCAGGAGATCGTGCGGTAACCGCCGTCACGGTGACGATAGCGATTCTCATAGGTCGGCAGGGCCTGTGACGAGGCGGTGACGAGCGCCTGTGCGCTGGACGGATGATCGTCGGGATGGATGATGTCGAGATAGGAGCGGCCGACCAGCTCCTGCTCGGACCAGCCCAGCACGGTGGTCCATGCGGGATTGGCCGCACGGAACGTGCCCGTGTCGTCGAGGACGACCAGCAGATCGCGCGAATTGCCCCACGTCCGGTCGCGATCGACAATGGCGTCGCGGACCCGCTGTTCCAAGGTGGCGTTCAGTGCGCGCAGATCGCTCTGGCTTTGCGATAGCGCGCGGTCGGCGAGCACGCGGCCGGTAGTCTCGTTGGTGAAGACGAACAGCCCGGCGACTTCGCCCATGGGATCGAGGATGCGCGAGTAGGAAAAGGTGAACCAGGTCTCGGCGGGGCCGCGATCGGTGCCGAGCTTCCACGGCAGGTCGGTGAACCGCTGACGGTGCCCGGCGAACGCATCGTCGATGATCGGTTTCGCCTGCTCCCAGCCGTCGGCCCAGACGTCGCGGAACCGCGTCCCCATCGCCCAGGGCAGTCGCGGCCCGAGCAGCGGCGCATAGGTGTCGTTGAAGAAGAAGCTCAGCTCGTCGCGACCCCAGGCGAGGATCATCGATTCCGGCGAGTTTAGCACGGTGCCGAGCGTCACCTTGAGCGTGTCCGGCCAGCCGGCGGGCGGACCCAGCACATGGTCCGACCAATCGCGCGCGAGGATCAGCCGCGTCGCCTCGCCGCCGCCGTCGAGGAAGCGGAGCGACGGGGGGAGCGGGTGGACCGGTGGGAGAGCGCTTGCCATGCCGACACCGCTCTAGCGAACAGGGCGCGTTTTGGAACCGCTCGCGCGCCTGCGAGAGCAACCAGATCATCGAACGGTGGCAGGTCCGGCCATGACCGCCGGTGGCATGGGTCGGAAAGCATGCTAGCCGTCGTCCCGATGCGGCAATCGGAGGGTGCATGGCGGAAGCGACGGAGGCCGGAAATGCGGGCGCGGGCATGTCCTATGACGAGGTCGTGCGCGGCCGCCGCAGCATCCGCGGCTATCGGCCCGATGCGGTGCCGAGGGCGCTGATCGAGGAGGTGATCGGCCTGGCGATGCGGGCGCCGTCGTCGATGAACACGCAGCCGTGGCATTTTCATGTCCTGACCGGCGACGCGCTGGACGCGATCCGGCGCGGCAACACCGAGCGGATGGTGGCGGGCGTGCCGCAGTCGCGCGAGTTCCGCACCGGCGAGGCGTTCGCGGGCCATCACCGCGACCGACAGGTGGGGGTCGCCAAGCAGCTGTTCGCCGCGATGGGGATCGCGCGCGAGGACAAGCCGCGGCGCGACGACTGGGTGCTGCGCGGGTTCCGGCAGTTCGACGCGCCGGTGTGCGTCGTCATCACCTATGACCGGGTGCTGGGCGGCAGCGACGACACCGCCTTCGACTGCGGTGCGGTAGCGACCGCGCTGGTCAACGCCGCCTGGTCGCGGGGTCTCGGCACCGTCATCAACAGCCAGGGCATCATGCAGTCGCCGGTGGTGCGCGAGCACGCGCGCATCCCCGACGATCAGGTCATCATGAAGAGTATCGCGCTGGGCTGGCCCGATCATGACTTTCCGGCAAACGCGGTGGTGTCCGAGCGGCGCGCGGTCGGCGAGGCGGCGACGTTCGTGGGCTTTTCCGACTGAACGAGAACGCTTGCGCCCTCGTGCCGCGCCCATGCGTTGGCATGCGACGACAGAATAGAAACGTCGAGGGAGAGTGTCCGGTGACCGAGCAAGCGCAGCCGCTGCCATGGCGGACGGAGCCGAGTGCGCTGGGATCGACCACCTGCGCCTGGTGCCATCGCGATATCAACCTGCCGGCGCTGCCGTGTTCGACCGAACCGGTCGAGGGGCTGCTCCGGATGAACACGCGGGCGGGGCAGGGCGAGCGCTGCAAATATGAGCTGTCGACCCGCGCGCCCGAACTGCTCGACGCACCGCTGGCGCTTTGACGCGTACCGTTTCGCGACGCGGCCCGACGCGGTAGGCCGGGCCGATCAGGGACGTGAAGTCGAGAATAGGGACGGATAGGATGCGGGCACCGATCTGGGCAGCAGGCGCGATCGCCGCCTTGCTTGCGGTGCCGCCGATCGTCGCGTCGCCCCCGAAGCCGGCACCGCGCGTGGCCAGCTTTGCCGACCACCAGGCGCAGTGCGTGGGCAAGGAGGGGTGGAGCGATCCGGCCCCGCCGATCCGCATCTTCGGCAACGTCTATGACGTCGGCACCTGCAACATCGTGGTCCTGCTGATCGCGGGCGACAGGGGCGCGGTCGTCATCGACGGCGCGACCGCCGAGGCCGTTCCGTCGATCGTGGCCAATATCGAACGGCTGGGGTTCAGGCCGTCCGACGTGAAGCTGCTGCTGTCGACGCACGAGCATGGCGATCATGCCGGCGGTCTGCGCGATCTCCGCCGGCGGACGGGCGCGACGATGGCGGCCACGCCGGCCGCCAGGGCCGCGCTGGAAAGCGGCGTGCCCGCGCGCGATGACCCGCAGCGGACCGGCAGCGTCCCGGAGTTTCGCGGCGTGCCGGTCGACCGGACGGTACGCGACGGCGAGGTCGTGGCGCTCGGCTCGCTGCGGCTGACCGCGCATGCGACACCGGGGCATGCGCCGGGCAGCACGTCGTGGTCGTGGCGGTCGTGCGCGAACGGCATTTGCCATCGGATCGTCTATGCCGACAGCGTCAGCGCGATCTCTTCGGAAGGCTATCGCTTTGCTCGGCACCCGGCCTATGTCGCCGCTTTCCGGGCGAGCCTCGCCAGGATCGCGGCCCTGCCGTGCGATCTGATCGTTACCCCGCACCCCGCCGCGAGCAGCCTCTACGAGCGCCTCGCGGGCAGCATGCCCCTGTCCTCCGCCTCGGCATGCGCGGCCTATGCCGACAGCGGCAGGACGAAGCTGGATCAACGACTTGCCGCCGAAACCAGACCTGGCGCTTCCGGTCAGGATTGACGGCATTTCACCTCGTCATGGCCGGCCGTACTCGATACCGCGTGCCTACAGCGTCCGACGTCCTGAGATGGCTATCGGATGGCTTACCGGATTACGAAGCTGGAGCCTGCGGCGATCGTGATGGCGCGCGCCGCATCAGCATGAAGCGGCTCGGCGCTGCCCTGCTCTGGCTGTAATTTACCGTCATTCCGACGCTGTGCCTCTACTGAACCGGGCAGCCGTTCGGCTTCATCCGGTAGGCATGTTGGAAAGCCGCGAGACCGAACCGGCTAAGTCACTGAAAGGTAATGGAGCGGGTGAAGGGAATCGAACCCTCGTCATAAGCTTGGAAGGCTTCTGCTCTACCATTGAGCTACACCCGCCCGCACCGGCGGCGACGTCGCACAAGAGCGACGCCGCCGTCAACGTCACCAGATGTGGACGCGCTGGTCGGGGGCGAGATACAGCTTGTCGCCCGGCTTGACGTTGAACGCGGTGTACCAGGCGTCGACGTTGCGAACGATGCCGTTGACCCGATAGAATGGCGGCGAGTGCGGGTCGGTCAGCAGCCGCGCGCGCGCCGCGCCCTCGCGGACCTTCGATCGCCACGCCTGGGCATAGGCGAGGAAGAAGCGCTGGTCGCCGGTCAGGCCGCCGATCACCGGCGCGCGGCCGTGCTTCGCCTGGTACTTCTGATACGCCGAATAGGCCGCCTCGATCCCGCCGAGATCGCCGATATTCTCGCCCAGCGTCAGCGCGCCCTGCACGTGCACGCCGGGGATCGGCTCATACTGATCGAACTGGCCCGACAGCGCGGTGGTGCGCTGTTTGAAGGCGGCGTGGGCGGCGGGCGTCCACCAGTTCTCGATCTTGCCGGTCGGCCCGAACAGGCTGCCCTCGTCGTCGAAGCCATGGCCCATCTCGTGCCCGATCACCGCGCCGATCGCACCGTAATTGACCGCCGCGTCGGCGCGCGGATCGAACATCGGCGGTTGCAGAATTGCGGCCGGGAAGGTGATCTGGTTCGACTGCGGGTTGTAATAGGCGTTCACCGTCTGCGGCGTCATCTCCCACAACGCGCGGTCGACGGTCTTGGGCAGCCGGGAGAGATCGAGCTGGTGCTGGAACTCGCCCGCGCGCACCGCATTGCCCAGCGGATCGCCGCGCACGACGCGGAGCGACGTATAGTCGATATACTGGACCGGGTGGCCGATGCGGGGATCGAACGCGGCGAGCTTCGCCAGCGCCTTCTCGCGCGTCGCCGGGTCCATCCAGCTGCTGGCCGAGATGCGGTCGTGATAGGCCGCGCGCAGGTCGCCGATCAGCTCGGCCATCTTCGCCTCGCTCTCCGGCGGGTAGTGGCGCGCGATGTAGATGCGGCCGACCGCCTCGCCCATCGTGCCGTTGACCAGCCCGACGCCACGCTTCCACCGCGCGCGCTGCTCCTGCTGATCGCTGAGCGTGCGGCCGTAGAAGTCGAAGGTCGCGTCGTCGAAGGTGCGCGGCAGCACCGCCGCATTGGCCGCGACGAAGCGGAACTTCATCCAGTCCTGCCAGGTCGCGACCGGGGTCGCGGCGTAGATCTTGCCCAGCTCCGTCAGCGCCGTCGACGTGCCCATGATGATCGGGCCGCTGCCGATGCTGCCATAGCCGGCGGTGGTCAGCATCGATGCCCAGTCGAACTCCGGCGCCAGCCGCTGACGCCCGGCGGCGTCCATCGGCTTCAGCATCGCCATCAGGTCGCGCTCCTGGACGGGCGACCACTCGACCTTCGCCATCGCGGTTTCCAGCGCGACGATGCGGTCGGCGCGCGCGCCCGCGTCGGCGACGCCGGCAAGCGTCAGCATCTTTTCGACATAGGCGCGATAGGCGGCGCGGAACTGATCGTATTTGGCGCCGGTCAGCAGGTAATAGTCGCGCCCGCCCATGCCGAGCGACCCCTGGCTGGCGGCGACGGTGTAGCGGGTCGGGTCGGTCGGGTTGGGCAGCTGGCCGATCTCGACCGGCGAAGCGTAGCCGACGGTCGCGAACAGCGTCTGCAGCTTCGCCTTGTCGCTGGCGGCGTCGATCTTCGCGAAATAGGGGCGCAGCGGCGCGGTGCCGGCGCGCTCGATCGCGGCCTCGTCCATGAAGCTGGCGTAGAGGTCGCCCATCTGCTGCGCGCCCGCGCCGATCGCGGCGGGGTTCTTCGCGGCATCGTCCAGGATCGCGCGGACCTGCAGCTCGGCCTGGTCGACCAGCACCACCGCCACGCCCGCCGAGGTGCGGTCGGCGGCGATCGCCGTGCGCCGGTCCCAGGCGCCGTTGGCGAAGGTCCAGAAGTCGTCGCCGGGCTTCACCGCCGGGTCCTGCGCGGTCAGGTCGACGCCGAAACTGCCGTAGCGCGGGCCGGCGGCGGGCTGGCTCGCAGTCTGGGCGGGGGTCGGCGAGGCGGTCTGGGTCATGGCGGGGCCAGCGAAGAGCAACAGCGCGCCGCACAACGCAGATTGTCGGTGGAAACGGAACGACATGGTATTTCCCCTCTCGATCGCTGCATCGCTATGCCGCGTCACGGGTTGGCGCAAGTCACCTTGGACAAACAGGAAAGTCGGGAGATCGGGTTGCGGAGCGAAGGGGTGACGGTGGCGATCTGCGTGCCGGTGCGCGATGAGGCGGCGGCGTTGCCGTCGCTGCTCGACGCGCTGGCGGGACTCGATCGGCGCGGGCTGGCGGTGACGTTCTGCTGTTATCTGGACAGCTGTACCGACGCGAGCGAGGCGCTGCTGCGCGCCGCGCCGGTGCGGGTCGAGGTGGGGCCGATGCGCGCGGACGCCAACGCGGGCCGCGCGCGGGCGGCGGCGATGGCGATGGGGCTGGCGACGGTCGGCTATGAGGCGGGCGCGCTGCTGCTGTCGACCGATGCCGACAGTCGGCCGCGATCCGACTGGTTGCAGGCGGCGTGCGCGGCGCTGGCGGTCGCGGACGTGGCGGCGGGGCGCATCGAATGCGATCGCGTCGACGCACGGCAGGTCAGGGTGGAGCGCTATTACGACCGGCTGCACGGCTATCGCCGCGCGGTCGATCCGGTGCCGTGGGAGGCCGGCGGGTGCCATCATGCCGGCGGCGCGAACCTGGCGGTGCGCGCCGACGTCTATCATGCGCTCGGCGGGTTCCTGCCGCTGCCGGCGGGCGAGGACGCGCGGCTGCTCGACGATGCCGCGCGGGCCGGGTTCCGGGTTCGGCACGATCCGGCGATGGCGGTCGAGACGTCGGCGCGGCGGATCGGTCGCGTGCCGGGCGGGCTGGCGACGAGCCTCGACGCGCTGGCCGCGAACGGCCTGCCGCGCGTCCAGCACCCGGCGGCGGCGGCGTGGCAATACGCGCGTCACGCGCTGGCGCGGGCGATGTTCGCGCGGGGTGACTGGGCAGCGGTCGGGCAGGCGGTCGGGCTGAGCGCGGACCATGTGCTCGGCGTCGCGCGCGACTGCCCCAATGCGGAGGCGTTCGCGATGCGGATCGTGCCGGCGGCGCCCGACGCCGCGCGGCTGGTGCCGCTGGCCGAGGCGGAGCGGGCGCTCGCCGCGCTGGAGCTGGCGCTGTGCCGGGGGGCGGCATGACGATGAATACGCTGTTGCGCGGCGCGATCGACGCGGCGGGCTGGCGCGGGACGCCGGCGGGCGATCCCGCGGGGTTCGATGCCTATGTCGATCTGCTGCGTGTGCTCTACGAGACGGGACGGCGCGACCTGCCGCTGGGGCGACTGCTGGAAGGGCATGTCGACGCGACGCAGATCGTGCGGCGCTATGGGTCGCCCGATCAGGTTGCGGCGCTGGGCGAGGCGATCGGCGGCGGCGCGCTGCTCGGGGTGTGGAACGCGTGGCTGGCGGGCGAGCCGCTGGTGCTCGCCGACGGACGGCTGTCGGGGGGCAAGAGCTATGCGTCGGGCGCGGGCGTGCTGACGCATGCGCTGGTCACCGCCGACACGCCGGATGGCGCACAGCTCGTGCTGGTCGATCTGGCGCGCACCGTGCCGGCGATCGATCGCGACTGGTGGCGGACGACGGGGATGCAGCGCTCCGAGACGCATCAGGTGCGCTGGGCGGACGCGCCGGTCGCGGCGGGCGATCCGGTCGGCGCGCCGGGCGACTATGTGCGTGAGCCGTATTTCAGCGGCGGCGCGCTGCGCTTCGTGGCGGTGCATGCGGGCGGCGTCGCCGGGCTGGTCGACCGCACGCGCGATCACCTGGTCGCCGCGGGCCGCGCGGCCGATCCGTTCCAGGCGGCGCGGCTGGCCGAGCTGTTCGCGCTGGCCGAGGGCGCGGCGGCGGCGGTGCGGCGGGCCGCGCGATCCTGGTTCGAGGTTGACGGTGAAGCGCGGCTGGCGCGGGTCGCGGCGGCGCGGCTGGCGGTCGCGGAGGCGGCGGGGCGGGCGATCGCGGTAGCGCAGGAGGCGGTCGGGCTGCCGGGGCACTTCGTGTCGCATCCGTTGTCGGCGCAGCTGGCGGACCTCGCGGTCTATCTGCGCCAGCCCGCGCCCGACGCGCAGCGGCTGCGGGTCGGCGCGGCGGTGGCGGCGGGATTGCTTGGGCCGGCGCTGTGAAGGCGATCGACCTGGCCGGGTTCGGCGCCAAGTTCGCGGGCGAGGATGATCCCTGGGCGACCTTCACCGCGCGTGACGAGGCGGTGAAGCGCGCCGCGATCCTGCATGCGCTGGGGCCGGGCCCGTGGGGGCGGGTGCTGGAGTTGGCGAGCGGCAACGGCTCCAACAGCGCCGCGATCGCGCCGGGCGCGCTGCGGCTGGACGCGACGGAGGGCACGGCGGAGGGGGCGGCACTGACCGCGCGGGCGATCGAACGCTGGCCGCGCGCGACGGCGAGCGTGCTGGTGTTGCCGGGCCGGGCGCCGCGACCGGTCTATGACGCGGTCGTGCTGGCGGAGCTGCTCTATTACCTGTCGCCGCGCGAGATGGCGCGGGTGGCGCGCGACGTGGCGGCGGTGCTCCGGCCGGGCGGGCGGCTGGTGCTCGCGCATCACCGCATCGACTATTACGACTTCGCGCAGCACGCGGCGGGCATCCAGGCACGTTTCCTGCACGCGGCGGGGCGCCGGTGGCGGGTGCGGCCGGTGCGGTTCACGGGCAAGTGGCAGGTGGTGGTGGCTAGCTAATTCCTCCTCGCTTGCGGGGAGGGGGACCGCTCGCGCAGCGAGTGGGGAGGGGGTGGGCCGCGCGCGTCGTCCCTTGAGGATAGCCCCCTCCGTCACGCGCTTCGCGCGCGCCACCTCCCCGCAGGCGGGGAGGATTAGTGGGATGCTTACCGTTCGACCCGCATAGCGCCGCGCGATGTATCACGATCCCGCGCTCGCCAAGGCCCTGGCCGACCCGCGCCCCGTTTCGGCGGTCAGCGCGGGCGCGGGGCTGGCGGGGCTGGCGGGGGTGATCGGCTGGGTGGCGGTGGCGCGCGCCGTCGGCATGGACGGGCCGTATGCGGCGCTGTGCAACCTGCTCGCCTGCGCGGTGCCGATGGTGATCTGGTCGCTCGCGGTCGACAAGGTGCATCGGCGGCCGTCGACCGGCATCGACTGGGCGCTGCGGCGATCGTGGCGCGACACGCTGGACGTCAGCCTGGTCAAGCTCGCCGGGTTGTTCGCGACCTGGGCGGTTATCGCGCTCGTCTATGCGACGGGGCGCTTCTACTGGCAGGGCAATTTCGCGTTCGCGATGTGGTGCTTCACCCGCGCTGCGCCGGTGCTGTTCGTGGTCGCGCTCCCGTACGTGCTGTGGCTCGACCGCTATGTGGTCGAGCCGAAGGACGGTGCGTGGCATCTCGGCGCGTGGCTGTGCGGACAGGCGGGGGTCGAGCGCGACGCGATCGCCGATCATGCGCGGAACTGGGCGGTGAAGGGGTTCTTCCTCGCCTTCATGCTGGCGATCGTGCCGCCGGGCTATGCCGACTTCGTGCGACGCGACATGACCAGGCTGTTGACCGACCCGGTGGCGCTGACCGGGTGGCTCGTCACCTTCATGTTCGTGGTCGACGTGGCGTTCGCGAGCGTCGGCTACATGCTGACGCTGCGGCCGCTCGACAGCCACATCCGCTCCGCCAGCCCGTTCGCGAGCGGCTGGGCGGCGGCGCTGATCTGTTATCCGCCCTTCATCCTGATGGCGGACGGCGGGCCGCTGGATTATCATCCGGGCACCAGCGACTGGACGCACTGGTTCGCGGGGCATCCGCTGTCGCTGTGGCCGGTCGGCGCATGCCTGGTGGCGCTGACCGCGATCTACGCGCTGTCGACGGTGGCGTTCGGGCCGCGCTTCTCCAACCTCACGCATCGCGGCATCATCACGCATGGGCCGTATGCGTGGTCGCGGCACCCGGCCTATCTGTCGAAGAACCTGTTCTGGTGGCTGTCGACGCTGCCGGTGCTGACGCTCGGCAGCTGGGTGGACGCCGGCCGCGCGACGCTGATCCTCGCGGCGGTGAGCGGCGTCTATTGGTGGCGGGCGAAGACGGAGGAGCGGCATCTGGGGCTGGACCCGGCCTACCGCGCCTATGCCGACTGGATGGAGCGCCGCGCGCCGATACCGCGCCTGTTCCGATGGGTGCGCGGCGGCTAAAAGCTGTATTCGTCGTACACCCGCGAGACGTCGCCGTTCCACTCGCCATGATAGCGGTCGAGCAGCACCTGCGCCGGCACCTTGCCCGCGCGGACGATCTCGCGCAGCGGGTCGAGGAAGCCGGTCTCGTTGTCGCCCGCGACATTGCCGCGCGCTCGCGCCGCCAGCCCGGCATGCGCGATGTCCAGCACCTCGCCGGCGATGTCGCGGAGCCGCCCGCCGCCCGGCAACGGCGCGTCGAGCGCCAGCCGGGGAACGCTGTCGCGCAGCGCTTGGCGCCCCTCCAACGACCAGTCCTTGACCAGATCCCATGCCGCATCGAGCGCACCGTCGTCATAAAGCAGCCCGACCCACAAAGCGGGCAGCGCGCAGATGCGGTTCCACGGCCCGCCGTCGGCGCCGCGCATCTCCAGAAAGGTCTTTAGCCGGACCTCCGGAAAGGCGGTCGACAGATGGTCGGTCCAGTCGTCCAGCGTCGGCAGCTCGCCCGGCAGCACCGACAGCCGCCCTTGCAGGAAGTCGCGAAACGACAGCCCTGCCGCGTCGATGTAGCGGCCGTCGCGATAGACGAAGTACATCGGCACATCGAGCGCATAGTCGGCGTAGCGTTCGTAACCGAAGCCGTCCTCGAACACGAAGGGCAGCATGCCCGTGCGCGCCGGATCGGTGTCCGACCAGATATGGCTGCGGAACGAGAGCATGCCGTTGGGCTTGGCCTCGGTGAAGGGCGAGTTGGCGAACAGCGCGGTCGCCAGCGGTTGCAACGCCAGCCCGACGCGGAACTTCTTGGCCATGTCGGCTTCGGACCGGTAGTCGAGATTGACCTGGATCGTGCAGGTCCGCAGCATCATGTCGAGCCCCAGCGAGCCGACGCGCGGCATGTGGCGGCGCATGATGTCGTAGCGGCCCTTGGGCATCACCGGCAGCTCGGCGCGGGTCTTGTCGGGCCACATGCCGAGGCCGAGGAAGCCGAGGCCGAGCCGTTCGCCGACCGCCTTGACCTGATCCAGATGCCGGCCGGTCTCCGCACAGGTCTGGTGCAGCGTCTCCAGCGGCGCGCCGGACAGCTCGAACTGACCGGCGGGCTCCAGGCTGACCGACCCGTCCGCGCCCGACAGCGCGATCATGGTGTCGCCCTCCATCACCGGCGTCCAGCCATAGTCGCCCAGCGCCGTCAGCAGGTCGCGGATGCCGCCGGGCTCGTCATAGGAGGGGGCGTGGTGGTCGGCGCGGGCGTAGACGAACTTCTCGTGCTCCGTCCCGATCCGCCAGCGCTCCGGCGGCTTTTCGCCGCGGGCGAACGAGGCGATCAGCTGGTCGCGCGATTCGATGACCGGCGAGTTGCTCTTGGAAACCATGGTGGTCGTCATCGCCCGCCCTTACGCCGCGATCATCGGCTTCGCCAGCGGGTCTTGGTCGCCGCGAGTCAGCTCGGTCGGGGCGTCCGGATCGGCGTGAACTGGGCGGAGACGAGCTGCCACTTTGCGGCGGCGTAGCGCGCGACGTAGAGGACACGTATCGCGCGCTCGCCGATCGACTGCCGCTCGGTGACGATCGCGGTCGTGCCGGCGATGCTGACGGTCCGCTCGTCGGTGGTGATGACGGGGACGGGCGTCTTCTTGTCGGCGGCGTAGAAGCCGAGCATCTTCTCGCGCGGATCGACCTCGCCGATCGGCGATACCTCGACATAGTCGGGTGCGGTCAGACGGGCGAGCGCGGCCTGGTCGAAGCCGCGCCGCGCGGCGCCGACGGCGTCGATCAACGCCGTCACCGCCGTCACGTCGGCAGGTCGCGGCTGGGCCGCGCCGGCTGGAACTGCGGCGATGGCGAGCGCCATCGTGACAAGCGCGCTACGGATCATGACTCTCCTTCGACAATGCGCCCACCTACGGCGGCGGCGACGCGATCGCCAGCGGCTATCGGGTGGCGAGCCGGGTCAGGCCGTACATCGCGTCGCGGGTGCGGCGGCGGTCGCGCAGCGTGTCGATCGCGGCCGGCAGGGTCGCGGCGCGACGCGCGTCGGCCTCCGCCACCATCGCGGGCTGCGCGCGCATCGCGCGGGCGCGGGTGTCGGCGCAGGCGGCGCGAGCGGCATCGACGACCGCGTCGGTCGCCGCGTCCGTGTACGAGGCACGGACGGCGGCACCGACGACGCAGGCCTCATAGGCTTCGACATGGCCATCGCCACCGGTGGCGAGCGCGGGCGCGGCACCGAGCGCCCCGACCAGGATCATGGCGAAAACGATCGGCTTCATCGCGCGGCTCCCCCTTGCAATCGTTACGGTAGTGACACGGGTTCGTTAACGACCGCTACCCCCAAACGGTAAACGTCGATGCAATCCGCCCTCACCAGTCGCCCGCCGCCGCCATCCACAGGCTGACCGCCGCCGCCGCCGCGGTCTCCGCGCGCAGGATGCGCGGGCCGAGCGTGACGCCGACTGCGTAGGGCAGCGCGCGGATGATGGCGCGCTCCTCGTCGTCGAAGCCGCCTTCGGGACCGATCAGGATCGCCGCCGGGCCGGGCTGGGCGCGCATCGCCGCGAACGCAGGCACGCCGCCGGTCTCGTCGGCGAAGAACAGCGTCCGTTCGCCCCCTGCCTGCATCGACGCCCAGTCGCGGATCAGCGCGGGAAGTTTCACCGCGTCCGCCATCGTTGGTATCGCCGTCCGGCCACATTGCTCCGCCGCCTCGATCAGGTGTGCGCGCAGCCGGTCGGTATTGGGATGATCGACCACGGTGCGCCGCGTCACCACCGGCACCAGCCGCGCGACGCCCAGCTCGCATGCCTTTTCCGCCAGCCAGTCGACCCGGCCTTTCTTCAGCGGCGCGGCGCAGAGCCACAGGTCGGGCACCGGTTCGCGCGGGCGGAGCCGCTCGGTCACGGCGAGGACCAGACGGCGCTTGCCGACCTCGGCGACGGTAGCGAGCCACTCGCCGGTGCGGTCGTCGAACAGCTTGACCGGATCGCCGATCTTCGCCCGCATGACCTGCGCGAGGTAATGCGCGGGCGGGCCGTCGAGCGTCAGCGGACCGGGCACGAGTTCGTGGTCGACGAACAGCCGCGGCGTCGAGCGCGGCGGCCAGGCGGGGACGGCGGTCATCGGCCGCCCCGGCGCTTGCGTCGCCAGCGGCGGATCAGCACGGCGGCGACGACCAGCACCAGCGCGCCCGCGAACACCGCCGTCGCGACGGTGCCCGCGACGCGCAGGATCGCCCAGAACAGCGCCTCGATGAAGCGCCCGATCGCGACTGAGAGGCCTACCAAGCTGTTGCGAACCCGAGCATCCGACATCGGATAGCGGGTGTGGGGTGCCGGGGCCACTTTTCCGTCACCCGGTCTTGAGCCGGGATCCCAATTCTTCTGCCGACCCAGGTAGCGGGACCCCGGCTCAAGGCCGGGGTGACGGAAGAGCGCTCGGACGGTAACGCCGCCTCCATGTCCGACCTCACCCCCGACACCCAGCACCCCGGCCTGATCGGGCTGCTGCCACGTACGGTGCGCGGGCTGGCGCTGCTCGCGCGGTTCGATCGGCCGATCGGGTGGTGGCTGCTGTTCTGGCCCGGCGCGTGGGCGGTGGCGCTGGCGGGCGGCGCGTTCGCGCGCTGGCCGTTGCTGCTGTTGCTGCTGGTCGGCAGCATCGCGATGCGCGGCGCGGGCTGCGTCTATAACGACATCGTCGACCGCGATCTGGACGCGCAGGTCGCGCGCACCCGCGCCCGGCCGATCCCGAGCGGCGCGGTGTCGGTGCGTGGGGCGGGGGTATGGCTGATCGTGCTCTGCCTCGTCGGGCTGACGGTGCTGGTGCAGCTGCGGCCGCTGGCGGCGGCGGTGGCGGTGGCGAGCCTGCTGCCGGTCGCGGCGTATCCGTTCATGAAGCGGATCACCTGGTGGCCGCAGGCGTGGCTGGGGCTGGTGTTTTCCTGGGCGGCGCTGGTCGGGTGGGCGGAGGTGACGGGCCGGTTCGCGCCGGCGGCGGTGCTGCTCTACGCCGGCTCGATCGCGTGGGTGATCGGCTACGACACGATCTATGCGTTGCAGGATCGCGAGGACGACGCGCTGGTCGGCGTGCGCTCGTCGGCGCTGCGGCTGGGGCGGCATGTCCGTGGCGGCGTCGCGCTCGCCTATGCGCTGGCAGTGGCGCTGTGGGCGGCGGCGATCTGGACGGTACGTGCGGATCCGCTGGCGGGCGTCGCGCTGGTGCCGGCGGCAGGGCATCTGGCGTGGCAGGTGCTGACGCTGCGCGCGGACGACGGCGCGGGCGCGCTGCATCGCTTTCGCAGCAACCGCTTCACGGGGCTGCTGGTGTTCATGGCCTGCCTGGTCGTCGGCACGGCGCCGTGAGCGCGGGGTTTGGGGTGGCGCCGCGCGCGCGCCGACCCTAGATCGCGTCCATGCTCTCCCCCGATCAAGCCCGCGAGCGCGCGGCGGATATCGTCGCGCGCGCGACCCGTGGCGGCGCGGATGCCGCCGACGCGGTGTTCGCCGCCGACGCCTCGACCGAAGTCTCCGTCCGCCTGGGCAAGCTGGAGGACGTCGGCCGCTCCGAGGGCGCGGAACTCGGCCTGCGCGTCTTCGTCGGCAAGCGTTCCGCCTCCGTCTCGACCTCCGACCTGTCGCCCGCCAGCCTCGACACCGCCGTCGAGCGCGCGGTGGCGATGGCGCGCGAGGCGCCGGAGGACCCGTGGGCGGGCCTCGCGCCTGCCGACCGGCTGCTCCACGGCGAGCCGCCGCAGCTCGACCTGTGCGACGCCGAGGACGCCGATCCCGCCGAGCTCAAGGCGCTGGCGCTGGAGGCGGAGGACGCCGCGCGCGCGGTGCCCGGCGTCACCAACAGCGAGGGCGGCGGCGCGTCGGCGTCGCGGCACGTCTGGGCGCTGGCGACGTCGACCGGCTTCGCGCACGCCTATGCGACGACCGGCTTCGGCCTGTCCGCGAGCGTGCTCGCGGGCGTCGCCGAGACGGGGATGCAGCGCGACTATGCCTATCATTCCAGCCGCCTTCGCCGCCACCTCGACCCGGCCGCCGAGATCGGCCGTCGTGCCGGCGAGCGGGCGGTCGCGCGCGTCGATCCCGGCAAGCTGGACAGCGGGCCGATGCCGGTGGTCTTCGATCCGCGCGTCGGCGGATCGCTGCTCGGCCACTTCATCGGCGCGATCGCGGGCCAGTCGATCGCGCGCAAGACCAGCTTCCTGCTCGAATCGCTGGGCCGTGAGGTGTTCGCGCCCGGCATCACGATCGAGGACGATCCCCACCGCCCGCACGGACTGCGCTCGCGGCCGTTCGACGGCGAGGGGCTGCCGGTGTCGCCGTCGACGATCGTCGCGGCGGGGATGCTGGAGACCTGGCTGCTCGATTCGGCATCGGCGCGTCAGCTCGGGCTGGAGCCGACCGGCCATGCCGCGCGCGGCGTCAACGGCGCGCCGGGCGTGTCGACGGGCAACCTCCACATGGTCGCCGGGCACGTGCCGCCGGAGACGCTGATCGCCGACGTCGGCGACGGCGTCTACATCACCGAGCTGATGGGGCAGGGCGTCAACGGCACCACCGGCGACTACAGCCGGGGCGCGGCGGGGTTCCGCATCGTCGGCGGCGAGTTGGCCGGGCCGGTCGCGGAGTTCACGATCGCGGGCAACCTCAAGGACATGTTCATGGCGTTGACGCCTGCCAGCGACCTTGATTTCCGCTATGGCACCAACGTGCCGACGCTGCGGGTCGACGGGATGACGATTGCCGGCGGCTGACCTGCTCGACGCCGTGACCGCGATCACGGCCGAGGCGGGAAAGCTGGCGCTGGGGCGGTGGCGCGGCGATTTCGCGCGCTGGCAGAAGGACGACGCCTCGCCGGTGTCCGAGGTCGATCTCGCGGTCGACGCCTTCCTGCGCGCCGAGCTGTCGCGCCTGTCGCCGCGCGCCGGCTGGCTGTCCGAGGAGACGGCGGATCATCCCGACCGGCTCGCCTGCGACCGGGTCTGGGTGGTCGATCCGATCGACGGGACGCGCGACTATATCCGCGGCCGCGACGGCTGGTGCGTGTCGGTGGCGCTGGTCGAGCGCGGCCGCGTCATGCTGGGCGTGCTGGACGCGACCGCGCGCGGCGAGATGTGGCGCGCGGCGGTGGGCGAGGGGGCGTGGCTGAACGGCGCGCGCCTCCAGACCGGCACGCGAACCGAGCTGGCCGGCGCGCGCATCCCGGCGGACGCGCTGCCCAAGGCGGACCGGCTCTTCGCCTGCGTCGCCAAGCCCAACTCGATCGCGCTCCGCATCGCGATGGTCGCCGCCGACCGGGCCGATCTGGTCGCGACGCTGCGCTGGGGGCACGAATGGGACATCGCCGCCGCCGCGCTGATCGCGACCGAGGCGGGCGCGCGGGTCACCGACGCGCTGGGCGTGCCGCTGCACTTCAACAAGCCGGACCCGCAGGCGTTCGGCGTGCTGGCGACCGCGCCGGGGCTGCACCGGGCGGCGGTGGAGCATCTGGCGGAGCGCGCCGGACGGCTTTCGTACATCGGTTGACCCGGCGGTCCTTCCGCTTGCGCCGGCGCCGCCACGCTGTCAGCGTCCGCCGATGACCGCCCGATCGCTCAATGCCGCCGAACGCGAGTTCGCCCGCAACGTCTACCAGGACAGCATCAAGTACGACGACGTGTCGATCAGTGACGTTTCGGCGGGGGGTCAGGTCATCACCACCCACTTCAACGGTCACTTCACGATCCGGTGGAAGAACGGCTACACCGACATCATGAGCAGCGAGGGTCGCAAGGCGACCTTCATCCACGAGATGTGCCATGTCTGGCAGGGCAGCAACAACGGCCGCTGGTCCGGCACCTACCAGGCCAAGTCGATCGCGGCGCAGATCGGCGCCGGCATCAGGGACATCATCCACGAGGGCGATTATGCGGGCGCGGTCAAGCATTGGGACGAGCACCGCGGCAAGGCCTATCTGATCGACGCCGCCCAGTTCGGCCAGCCCTGGACGAGCTTCAACGTCGAGCAGCAGGCGATGATCGTCGAGACCTGGTACGAAAATGACGCGGTGCGCCGACAGTATAGCGGCGACGACGGACCCGGCGTGTTCGGCGCCGGCATGTCGCTCTACGACGCCCGCTATCCCTATATCCGCGACGTGATCCGTGGCCGCAATCCGCTGGCGGCGTACCGGCCGGTGGACCTGCCACCAGGCGCCGATCCACAGATGAAGGCGATTCAGGACACGCTGGTGGCGCTCGGCTACCTCTCGCCCGGGCAGGCGGACGGACTGGTCGGCCGCACGCGAAGCGCGACGCTGGATGCGGTCAAGGCGTTCCAGGCGAGGAACGGGCTCGACCCCGACCGCGATCTCGGCGGCCCGAACAGCGCCACGCGGCTGGCGCTCGCCAGGCCGGCGTCGACGTTGCGGCGCGCGCCGTGATGCGGCGCCTCTCGATGATGGGGTGGACCGTGGCGGCGCTCGCCTGCTTGGCCTGCGCCAGGGCCGATCGGGGCATGCTGCAGCCGCTGGCCGACCCGGGCGTCCTGCTGGTCTCGACGCAGGGATTGCCCGGCGACACGGCTCGGCTGGCGGCGGGCGGCGTCACCGCCGACGTCACCGGCGCCTGGTCGTCGAGTGGCCCGTCGGTCGAGGTCGTCTATCGCGGCGGCGCGGTGCCGGCGCGCGTGCCGGTCGCGCCGACGCTGACGTGGCGCGGTCGGACGACGTCGGCCAGCCACGCGTGGGACACCACGGCCGCCGTGCCCGGCAACGCGGTCGGCCGGCCGTTGCTGGCGGGTTCGCTGACGATCGGCCGGCGCGAGCGGCGGCGTGTGCAGATCGAGTTCTCGGGCGCGGGCGACGGGCCGACGATCGACGACGAGGTAACGGTGGCGGTGCCGATGCCGGATCGGGCGCGCCCCGTCCGCTTCAAGCTGTCACCCGAATAGCCGCCGTTCAGCCCTGCCCCTCGTCCTTGTACTTCAATTCCAGAAACCGCCCGCGCGTCTGCAGCTGGTCGAGGTCGCCCGCCGCGAGCCGCCCGGTCATTTCCTCGATCTCGCGCTCGATCAGCTTGAGGCCGTCGACAAGTTCCGCGTCCGGGCTGCGGCCGTTGCGTTCGACGGCGCGCAAGGTGGTCGGGACGCGGCCATAGTCCTGAATGAACGCGGGCAGCTGCTCGCCGACCAGCCTGCGGACCTCGAACGCGGGTTCGCTATTGTCCTCGACGCGCGCGAGTTGCGGCGTCAGCGCCTCCAGCCGCTGATTGATGCGATCGACCAGCCGGACGGCGGGGGCGGGGAGCGCGGGGCGCTGCGCTTCCAGCCAGCGCTCGGTCTGCGCGGGCAGCGACTTCAGCTCGACCTGGCGCAGCTTTTCCTCGGTCGGCGCGCGCGGGCCGGGGGCGAGCAGGATGGCGAGGTTCACCGCCATCAGCAGCATCACCACCGACAGGAAACCGAACAGCCCGATGCCGCCGACGACCAGCCCCAGCACGATCGCCGCGACCAGGATCAGCGCGTCGGCGATCGCGACCTGGCGCAGCTTGCGGCCGACCTGGCCCGCGGTGCGCCGCACGCGCCGCCGATGCGTGTCGACGCGCGTGCCATAATCGCCCGCGATCCGTTCCATCGCGGCGCGCGCGCGCGCGATCTGATCGTCGACGTCGCTCATCGGATCAGATGGCTTCCAGCTGGAACTGCGCGGGCGCGGGGCCGGACAGCTTGCCCTGCGACGCCCCCTCGGCGCGCGCGATATAGCCCTTCGACTTCTCGACCTCGCTGCCCAGCGCGGTCACGGTGGTCTTCATCGAATCGAGCGCCTTGGCCTTGAAGGTGTCGATCGCGTCCATCGTGTCGTAGATGTTCTGGAACGCGCGTTGCAGCGTCTCCAGCGGGATCGTCGCCGACGCCGCCTGTTCGTGGATGCGCGCGGTGTTGTCCTTCAGCAGCTTGCCGGTCGAATCGATGATGTTCGCCGTCGTCGTGTTGAGCTGGGTGATCGATTCCAGCACCAGCCGCTGGTTGGTCAGTGCGCTCGCGACCGTCACCGCCGTCCGCAGCGCCGACACGGTGGTGGTGGACGCGCGATCGACGCCCTTCACCAGCTCGACATTGTTCTTCTTGACCAGGTCCAGCGCCAGATAGCCCTGCACCGTCACCGCCATCTGCGTCAGCAAATCCTGCGTGCGCTGGCGGGTGTAGAACAAGGCGGTCTCACGGATCGCCTTGGCCTTGGCGGGGTCGGTGTGGTCCAGCTCGTTCGCCTTGTCCTCCAGCCGCGCGTCCATCGTCTTGGACAGGTGGATCATCTGTTCCAGCTTGCCCATCGCCCCCCACAGATTGGCACGCTCGGTGTCGATCGCGGCGTTGTCCATCAACAGCTCGTCCTTGCCGCTGGCGAGGCTCTTCAGGATCGAGCTGATGTGCGTCTGCGACGATTTGTAGCCGTCGAAGTAATTCCGCATCTTGTTGCCGAACGGAATGATCCCGAACAGCTTCTGCGGCGCGGTCAGGTTGCCCTTCTTGCCGGGATCGAGGTCCTCGACGACGCGGCGCAGCTCGGCCAGGTCCTTGCCGACCCCGCCCTCCTGATCCATCGCGCGCACCGGGCGGTCGAGGAAGCGGTTGGACTGGCCGGCGGCGTCGCGGATCTCCTTGCCGCCCATCGCGGTGATCGCATCGACGCGGCGACCGAAGTCGGGCGAGTTGACGTCCTGAGCGACCAGCTCGGCGACGAAGGTATCGACCCGCTCCTCCAGCTTCGACCGGGCATCGTCGCCGACCGGCACCAGCCCCGCCGCCTTCTCCGCGCGCACGACGGGCACGGGCGTGGGCGGGGTGAGCACCAGGTCGGGCTCCGCGGTCAGTGTCTCGGTCGTCGTCGCCATCGAAATCTCCACGGGCCTTGGCCGCGATTGTGGCCCTGACGGCGCCGCCGTTCAAGTGTATTGTTGAACTAGGACGCCGGGCTTCGCGACAAGCGTGCGACGGCGTGGCTTGACGGGCAGGGGACCGGCGGGGCCTATCCGCGCTCGAAACGCATTGGAGTCGCAGCCATGTTTCGCCGAGCATTGGTGCCGTTGCTGGCCGTCGCGCTGGCAACGAGCGGGGCAGCCGCTGCGCCCTCCCAGCCGCGTATTGCGGGGTTCAAGGCGTTCCTGTTCAACAGCGAGACGGGCACGCTGTCGAAGGACATGATGCCCAACCAGAGCGAACTCGGCAATGTGGTGGCGGGCGATCTTGCCTCGGTGTCGACGTTCGTCGTGGTCACGGTCAGCTTCGGCCCACAGGCCGCGATCCCAGACCGCCCGCGTGTCCGGCTGCTCGCCCGCACCGAGGGCCGCCGGGGGCGCTTGCTGCTCGACCGGACCTCCCGCGTCGGCCCGGTCGCGCGAGACGGAACGACGCATGTGGGTTTTTGGCTGGACGACACCGGGTGCGAGACGATCGACCTACAAGCCACCCTGATCGGCGCCACGGCGCCGGCTCGCGTGAACGAGACGCTGTCGTTCCATTGCTACGAGTGAGGGAGGCGAACCATGCAGGCGATCGTCGGAGCGGTTGGAGACGGAGCGGCGAACGCGATCAGCGATGTCGCGCTGGTGCAGGCGATCCTGGTCAAGACAGTGCGGGCCGCGGGGGCTGCGCAACCCGCATCGCCTAGTCATCCCGCGGTGCCCGCGCGGGCGGCCGGCCCATATCTGGCGAGCTATAGCGGCACCTTCGGTCCGACGACGAACGCGGCGATCCGCGCCTTCCAGGCGGATCATGTATTCCGGTCGCCGGCGGGGCAAACCGTCGCCAACGCT
The DNA here is from genome assembly GCF_965200135.1 of Sphingomonas sp. Taxonomy (GTDB): domain Bacteria; phylum Pseudomonadota; class Alphaproteobacteria; order Sphingomonadales; family Sphingomonadaceae; genus Sphingomonas. The sequence continues at coordinate 180,226 of NZ_CBDATK010000007.1, read as the reverse complement.
CGCGCGACCGAGGGGACGGTGGCGCCCGGCGACGCGACATGGGAGCGGCTGGTCGCGCAGGTCCCCGCCGACTTCAAGAATCTGCGTGCGCTGGTCGGTCACAAGACGGTCTACATCGAGGCGACCGCCGACGAGCTGCAGGCCAAGCTGACCGAGCTGGCAGGCAAGACCTTCACCGACACCTTTCGCGTTAAGGTGGCAGCGACGATCAGGCGCATGCATGCCGATCACGGCATTGCCATCGGTGTCGATCCGCGCGGCGACCGGCGCGACTTCCAGACGCAGTGGAGGATAAGACACGATACCCCGGCGAACACCAACGCCGGGCCGGGCGAGAGCAACCACAATTTCGGCGGCGCCGTCGACCTCGGCTTCGACGGGTGGCGCTGGCTGAAGTCGGACGGCACCGTGGTGACGGAGCAGCCATGGTTGAACCGCATGACGAAGCTCGACGCGGCGGCGACGACGCCGTTCTGGGATGCGTTACGGACGGCGGGCACGGCGTCGGGCGCCTTTCGCGGTCCCGCCGGCGATCGTCCCCACCTGCAGAACTGGAATGACGCCAACGTGTCGATGCGGACCAGGTTGGCGGCGCATCTGGCCGCTTCGGGGACCATGCAATGGTCTGCGGCGCACGGAGTGTACAGCTGCGACTTGGGTTTCGGCGGCGCCAAGATCGCGGTCGGAACGGCGATGGAGGTGTGGAACCACGAGGCGACGGTTGATGCCGCGGCAATAGCCCGCTTGCGTGCCGCCGCGCCGCGTCGGCCGGGCGCGCCGGGTGCGGGCGGACCGCCGGGACGTCCGGGGGCGCCGCCTACTGTCCCACAAACGCGACCCGGCGCGCCGGCTGCAGCGACAGCGGGGCGGCCAGCCGCACCAGTCGACCCGCGCGCCGCTGCCGCGGCGGAGGTCACGGCCATGCGCGACGCCCTGCGCCACGAGTTCGAATTGGCTGACACGAACTGGAGGAATTGGACAGCCAACTGATCGCGCGTGGCGAATAGTCGAGGCGTCGCCGCACGCCACCCTTCCCGCATCGCAGCAATTCGGCTATGGGCGCCGCCGAACCTTTGGGCGCACGCGCCCTCGCTTGAAATCGGGACCCGCAATGAACCTCCGCAACGTGGCGATCATCGCCCACGTCGATCACGGCAAGACGACGCTCGTCGACCAGCTCTTCCGTCAGTCCGGCACCTTTCGCGACAACCAGCGGATCGAGGAGCGGGCGATGGATTCGAACGACCTCGAAAAGGAGCGCGGGATAACCATCCTCGCCAAGCCGACGTCGGTCGACTGGACCCCGCCGGGCGGCACCGAGTCGATCCGCATCAACATCGTCGACACGCCCGGCCACGCCGATTTCGGCGGTGAGGTGGAGCGCATCCTGTCGATGGTCGACGGCGTCGTCCTGCTGGTCGACTCGTCCGAGGGCGCGATGCCGCAGACGAAGTTCGTGACCGGCAAGGCGCTGGCGCTGGGCCTGAAGCCGATCGTCGTCGTCAACAAGGTCGACCGCAGCGACGCGCGTATCCAGGAAGTGCTGGACGAGGTGTTCGACCTGTTCGTGTCGCTGGACGCCAATGACGAGCAGCTCGATTTCCCGGTGCTCTACGCCTCGGGTCGCAACGGCTATGCCTCGACCGACATGGACGCGCGCGAAGGCACGCTGATCCCGATGTTCGAGACCATCGTGTCGCATGTCCCGGCCCCCGAGGTCGAGGTCGAGGACGTGCCCTTCACCTTCCTGGTGACGCTGCTGGATCGCGACAACTTCCTCGGCCGCATCCTGACCGGCCGCGTCAATTCGGGCACGGTGAAGCTCAACCAGCCGATCCATGCGCTCGATAACGACGGCAACATCGTCGAGACGGGCCGCGCGTCGAAGATCCTGTCGTTCCGCGGCCTCGACCGCGTGCCGGTGGACGAGGCCAAGGCGGGCGACATCATCAGCCTCGCCGGGCTGGCGGTCGCGACCGTGTCGAACACGATCGCCGACCCGGCGGTCAGCGAGCCGCTGCACGCGCAGCCGATCGACCCGCCGACGCTGTCGATGCGCTTCGCCGTCAACGATTCGCCGATGGCCGGACGCGAGGGCACCAAGGTGACCAGCCGCATGATCCGCGACCGCCTGCTCCGCGAAGCCGAATCCAACGTCGCGGTGAAGGTGACCGAAGCCGCCGATCGCGACAGCTTCGAGGTCGCCGGGCGCGGCGAGCTGCAGCTGGGCGTGCTGATCGAGACGATGCGCCGCGAGGGCTTCGAACTCGGCATCAGCCGGCCGCGCGTGCTGTTCGGTGAGGACGAGGCGGGCAAGAAGACCGAGCCGTACGAGACCGTCATCATCGACGTCGACGAGGAGCATTCGGGCACGGTCGTCGAGAAGATGGCGATCCGCAAGGCGGAGCTGACCGACATGCGCCCGTCGGGCGGCGGCAAGACCCGCATCACCTTCTCCGCGCCGTCGCGCGGGATGATCGGCTATCACGGTGAGTTCCTGTCGGACACGCGCGGCACCGGCATCATGAACCGGCTGTTCGAGAAATACGGCCCGCACAAGGGCAACATCGAAGGTCGCAAGAACGGCGTGCTGATCTCCAACGGGTCGGGCGAGGCGAACGCCTATGCGCTTGGCTTCCTGGAGGAGCGCGGCGTGCTGATGGTGGCGCCGGGCGACCCGTTGTATGAGGGCATCATCATCGGTGAGAACGCCAAGACGGACGACCTCGAGGTCAATCCGATGAAGGCGAAGCAGCTGACGAACTTCCGCGCGTCGGGCGGCAAGGACGACGCCATCCGCCTGACCCCGCCCAAGAAGCTGACGCTGGAACAGGCGATCGCCTATATCGATGACGACGAGATGGTCGAGGTGACGCCGAAGTCGATCCGCCTGCGCAAGCGGTTCCTCGACGCGAACGACCGCAAGAAGGCGTCGCGGCAGAAGGTCGCGGCCTAGACCGGGTCGACAGTCGGGGCTGAAGTGGTGTGTCTGCCGGAGCGTCAGCCGGTGCATTGCCCCTTCAGTCGCTGGCGCCACGCAGGCGGAGGGAGTGGGTGTTCGAAGCGCTCACGACCGATTGCGCCGACAGCTTCGTTTTGCTGGAAAGCATCGTCGTCCGCGCGCACCAGCAGGCGGCGAACGGAAAAGGGAAGTCAGCATCAGGGGCCGGGGCGCGCGCGACGTGGTCCGACGATCAAGGTCCATGGCCTGGTGGGCGCGGTCGGTCGATCGCTGCGCCTGACGGCATCGCCGGTCAGGCTGGCAATGCCTTGCGCGCAGCCATCGTCTCCTAGCTTGCCGAACGGGTAATCCTTCGAGTCGCTGTCGAGAGGTTGCGGTATTCCGTCCCACACGACCTCGTCGCCGAGGGACGCCGCGACCGCATCGAGCGCTGCTTCAGCGGGCTCAAGCACGTCCGCCGCTCCGCCGCACGCCATGACCGGCGCACTGTCCGGTTCGCCGGGTCCGTACCCCGCGACCATGATCTAGTCGGTCGAGCGTCGATCCCATCTAGTGAGCCGGCATCTCCATCAGCTCGACCAGCACGCCCCCCATGTCCTTGGGGTGGACGAAGACGATCGGCGTGCCGTGCGCGCCGATGCGCGGCTCCCCCAGCACGGTCGCGCCCGTTGCTTTGAGGTCGGCGACGGCGACGTGGATATCCGGCACCTCGAAGCAGACGTGATGCTGCCCGCCGGCGGGGTTCCTGCGGAGGAAACCGGCGATCGGCGAGGCGTCGTCATACGGCTCGATCAGCTCGATCTGCGTGTTGGGCGCGTCGACGAAGCAGACGCGCACCCCTTGCGCGGGCAGGTCGAACGGGTCGCCGATCGCGGCGGCGCCGAGGAGGGTCCGCCAGATTTCGATCGACCGCTCGATCGACGGCGTCGCGACCCCGATGTGGTTGAGGCGGCCCAATGCCGATACCGTTGTCACTCCTCGATCCGCCGCTGCCGCGCCGCCATCGCGGCACCCTCGATCACGCCTTCGAGACGACTGACGCGATCGCGAAGCTCGCCATGCGCTTCCGCCAGACGCGACAACCGCTCACTTTGCGCCTTCGCCGTGTCCCTGAGAAGACGAACATCCTCCTGCAGCAGCAACACGGTGCGAAGTGCTTTTAAGGCATCGCCTATCCCGCTCACTGCCGATCACCCTCTCCATCAAGGACACGGTCGACCACGCTGTTGGCACGCTGGATCGCGGCGATCGCTTCCTGGATATCGGCCTGCATCCGGGGAACCGCTTCTTCGACCTCTTTCGCCAGCAGCGCCAACGCTTCTTCCTGATCCGCTTGGCCTTCGGTAATGAACCGGCCGGTGGCCTCCCGGACGACATGCCCGACGGAGTGTCCGCTGATGGCCGCGAAGGCGTCCAGCGCGGCCTTGTGGTCCGGTGTGGTCAGAAAGGTGACGCGTTCGGTCTGCATCGGTTGCATCCTTCACATCACCTTATAATGCAATCCCGCCTCATTCACAACGGGATGTTGTCATGCTTCTTCCACGGGTTTTCCAGCTGCTTCCCCCGCAGCTTCCGTAATCCCAGCGCGATCCGCCGCCGCGTCGAGTGCGGCTGGATGACCTCGTCGATGAAGCCCTTGCTCGCCGCCACGAAGGGGTTGGCGAACCGCGCTTCATATTCGGCGGTCCGCTCGGCGATCTCCTCCGGCGTCCTTCCGCGGAAGATGATCTCCACCGCGCCCTTCGCACCCATCACCGCGATCTCGGCGGTCGGCCAGGCGTAGTTGAGGTCGCCGCGCAGGTGCTTGGACGCCATCACGTCATACGCCCCGCCATACGCCTTCCGCGTGATGACGGTGATCTTCGGGACGGTCGCCTCGGCATAGGCGAACAGCAGTTTGGCGCCATGTTTGATGATGCCGTTATGCTCCTGCGCGGTGCCCGGCAGGAAACCCGGCACGTCGACGAAGGTGACGATCGGGATGTCGAACGCGTCGCAGAAGCGCACGAACCGCGCCGCCTTTTTCGAGCTGTTGATGTCGAGCACGCCGGCCAGCACGGTCGGCTGGTTGGCGACTAAGCCGACGCTGCGTCCCTCGACCCGCCCGAAGCCGCAGATGATGTTGGCGGCGTGGCCCGGCTGAACCTCGAAGAAATCGCCCTCGTCCACGACTTTCGCGATCAGCTCGTGCATGTCGTAGGGCTGGTTCGCCGACGCGGGGATCAGCGTGTCCAGCGACGCCTCGATACGGTCCCACGCATCGGCGGTCGGCCGCTCGGGCACGCCCGCCTTGTTCGACGACGGCAGGAAGTCGATGAAGTCGCGCGCCGCCAGCAGCGCCTCGATATCGTTCTCGAAGGCATTGTCAGCGACGCTGGTCTTCGTGGTGTGCGTCACCGCCCCGCCCAGCGCCTCCTGCGTCACCACCTCGTTGGTCACCGTCTTGACCACGTCGGGACCGGTGACGAACATGTAGCTCGAATCCTTCACCATGAAGATGAAGTCGGTCATCGCCGGCGAATACACCGCGCCGCCCGCGCACGGCCCCATGATGAGCGACAGCTGCGGCACCACGCCCGACGCCAGCACGTTGCGCTGGAACACCTCGGCATAGCCGCCCAAGGACGCGACGCCCTCCTGAATGCGCGCGCCGCCCGAATCGTTGAGGCCGATCACCGGCGCGCCGACCTTCAGCGCCATGTCCATGATCTTGCAGATCTTCTGCGCGTGGCGTTCGGACAGCGAGCCACCGAACACGGTGAAGTCCTGGCTGAACACGAACATCAGCCGGCCGTTGATCGTGCCCGACCCGGTGACGACGCCGTCACCCGGAAAGACCTGATCCGCCATGCCGAAGTCGACCGCGTTGTGCTCGACGAACATGTCGAGCTCCTCGAACGAGCCCTGGTCGAGCAGCACGTCCAGCCGCTCGCGCGCGGTCAGCTTGCCCTTGGCGTGTTGCGCGGCGATGCGCTTTTCGCCCCCGCCCAGGCGGGCGGCGGTGCGGCGGCGGTCCAGTTCGGCGATCGTCGAGCTCATGCCCCATGTCATTCGCCAAGCCCGACCCGATTGCAACCTAGCGGAGCACGTCGCGCAGCCGGTCGCGGTCCAGCGCGCCTTCCCACCGCGCCACCACGATCGTCGCGACCGCGTTGCCGATGAAGTTGGTCAGGCTGCGGCATTCGGACATGAAGCGGTCGACGCCCAGGATCAGCGCCATGCCCGCGACCGGCACCGTCGGCACGATCGACAGCGTCGCCGCCAGCGTAATGAAGCCGGCGCCCGTCACGCCCGCCGCGCCCTTCGAAGACAGCATCGCGACGCCGAGCAACAGCAGTTGCTGCTCCAGGCTCAGCGCCGTGCCCGTCGCCTGCGCGATGAACAGCACCGCCAGCGTCATGTAGATATTGGTGCCGTCCAGGTTGAACGAATAGCCGGTCGGCACGACCAGCCCGACGACGGGCTTGGCGCACCCCGCCGCCTCCAGCTTTTCGATGAGCGCCGGCAGCGCGGCCTCCGACGACGAGGTGCCGAGCACCAGCAGCAGCTCGGTGCGGAGGTAACGGATCAGCTTCAGGATCGAAAAGCCCGCCAGCGCCGCGATGGCGCCGAGCACCACCAGCACGAACAGCGCCGAGGTGAGATAGAAGGTCGCGACCAGCCCGCCCAGATGCGCGAGGCTGCCCAGCCCGTATTTGCCGACGGTGAACGCGATCGCGCCGAACGCCCCGATCGGCGCCGCGCGCATCAGGATCGCGACCATCCGGAACACGACCAGGCTCAGCCGCTCCATCAGCTCAGCGACGGGCCGCGCGGGGGCGCCGACCAGGCTCAGCGAGACGCCGAACAGCACCGCGACGAGCAGTACCGGCAGGATGCTGGTGCCCGTGAACGCACCGACCAGCGTGTCGGGAATGATGCCCAGCAGGAAGTCGACGATGCCGCTCTCGTGCGCCTGTTGCGTGTAGGTGGCGACCGCGCCGGCATCCAGCGTCGCCGGATCGACCCGCATCCCCGCGCCCGGCCGCACCAGATTGCCGATCACCAGCCCGACGACGAGCGCCAGCGTCGACACGGTGAAGAAATAGGCGAACGCCTTGCCCGCGACACGCCCCAGGTCCTTCAGCGCCGCGATGCCGGCGATCCCGGTCGCCAGCGTCAGGAAGATGACGGGCGCGATAATCATCTTTACGAGCTTGATGAACGCATCGCCGAGCGGCTTCAGCGACGCCCCGAACGCGGGGTCGATGGCGCCGACCGCCGCGCCGAGCGCGATGGCGACGATGACCTGGAGGTAGAGGTGGCCGGTCCAGTGGCGGCGGGGTGGGGGTGGAATGGCTATGTCCGCGACCATCCACCGCTCCCCGGACATGAAAAAGGCGGGGCCGTAGCCCCGCCCTTAATTTGGTGCAGTCAAGCTGCTTGTTAACAGCTGGACGCGATCTCTGAGGTGCGATGGATCAAACAGAATTATGTAGAAGTCAAGCCCACCTGTGACCAAGGGTGAAATGGTCGCGACCTAGCTTGCCACTTCGACTGCGAGCCGTAGGTTCGGTCCTGGAGAGGATCGACATGCAGAGGCTCGGCTTAGATATCGGCACGAACAGCATCGGTTGGTGCCTGACGGAACACGACAGCCGAATCGTCGATATCGGCGTGCGTATCTTCAGCGATGGTCGGGATGCCAAATCCGGCGCCTCTCTGGCAGTCGATCGCCGCGTCGCGCGGGGGATGCGGCGGCGGCGCGACCGCTATCTGGGCCGGCGATCCGCGTTTCTGGACGCGCTGGTCGACCACGGTCTGATGCCGGCCGATGCCGACGATGCGAAGCTCATCGCGGCGAAGGACCCATATGACCTGCGCGCCCGGGCGCTGACCGAGCGGCTCGATCCGTACGAGATCGGCCGCGCGCTGTTCCACCTCAACCAGCGTCGCGGCTTCAAATCCAACCGCAAGGCGGAGCGGCGGGCGAGCGACAACGAAGACGGCAAGATCGCGAGCGGTGCCAGGGCGCTGGATCAGGCGATGGCCGAGGCCGGTGCCGACACGCTGGGCGAGTTCCTCGCCGGCCGCGAGGAAAAGCGCGTCCGCATGGACAGCGACGCGCAGGCCTACGACTTCTACCCCCAGCGCCGTCATGTCGAATATGAGTTCGGCCGCATCTGGGAGGAGCAGGCGGCCCACCATCCCGACCTGCTCACCGTTGGCGCGCGCGCCGCGCTGCACCGCATCCTGTTCTTTCAGCGACCGCTGAAGGAGCCGGAGGTCGGCGTCTGCACCTTCGTCAACAGCGACCGCCGCCTGCCCAAGGCGCACCCGCTGTTTCAGGAGCGGCGACTCTACGAAGAGGTCAATCAGCTGGAGATCACCGTCCCCGGCGAGGCCTCGCGCAAGCTGACGCTCGACCAGCGCGACACGCTCGTCCGCATCCTGCGTGAAAAACGCGAGGTCGCCTTTACGACGTTAGCGGGTGGCAAGTGGTTGAAGCTGCAACCGGGCGAGAGCTTCAACAAGGCGAGCGAGACGCGCACCCACCTGCGCGGGAACGAGGTCTATGCCGCCCTCGCCGACAAGAAGCGGTTCGGCGGAACGGCATGGGCGAACAAGCCGCCCGAAGCGCAATGGCGGATCGTCGAGCGGCTGCTGGAAGAAGAGGACCCGGACCTGCTCCACTCCTTTCTGACCGAGGAATGCGGCCTGGACGAGGAGCAGGCGCGAGCATCCGCCAAGGCGCCACTACCCGAAGGACACGGACGTCTCGGCGAAACGGCGACGCGGCTGATCCTGGCAGAGCTGAAGAAAGAGGTCGTCACCTACGACGAGGCGGTCCGGCGCGCGGGCTGGCACCATAGCGACGACCGCACCGGCGAGGTGCTGGAACAGCTCCCCTATTACGGCGAACTGCTCAGCCGCGACATTCCGCCGGGCACGCAGCTTGCGTCCGATCCGCCGGAGAAGCGGTGGGGCAAGATCACCAACCCGACCGTTCACATCGGGCTTCGACAGCTGGAGAAACTGGTCAACGCGATCATCGCGGTCCACGGCCGCCCGGACCAGATCGTCGTCGAACTCGCCCGCGATCTGAAGCTCAACGAGAAGGACAAGGAAGAGCATAACCGGCGCATCGGCAAGGACACGGCCGCCGCGGTCGAGCGCAGCGAGAAGCTGCGGACGGAAGGCATCCCGGACACCGGCGCCAACCGGGCGCTGCTCAAGCAATGGGTCGAGTTGAACCCGGCCAATGCGCTCGATCGTCGCTGTCCGTATTGCGCGGAGCCGATCGGCATGCGCCAGCTGTTCTCTGGCGAGGCGGATGTCGATCACATCATCCCCTATTCCCGCTCGCTGGACGACAGCGGCGGCAACAGGATCGTCGCGCATCGGAGCTGCAATCGGGCGAAGGGCAATCGCACCCCCTTCGAACGCTGGGGCCACGAGCCGGATCGATGGGACCGCATCGCCGTCCAGGTCGCGCGGCTGCACAAGTCGAAGCAGTGGCGCTTCGGCCCCGACGCGATGGCGCGGGTGGAAAAGGACGGCGGCTTCGTCGCGCGGCAGCTGACCGACACGCAATATCTGTCGCGGCTCGCGGGTAAATATCTGCGCTCGCTCTACCCGACCAAGGACGACGGCAGCGTCTATGTCATTCCCGGCCGGATGACGGCGATGCTGCGTCGGCTATGGGGGCTCAACGGCCTGCTGCCCGACCATAACTATGTCGAGAACAGGCACAGCGACGCACCGAAGAACCGCCTCGATCACCGTCATCACGCGATCGACGCGGCGGTGACGGCCGTGACGACGCGCGGTTTGCTTCAGCGCATCGCCCGCACCGCGGGGCTTGCCGAGGACAAGCACCTGGATCGCCTGTTCGAGGATCTGGAGCAGCCCTGGGAGGGGTTTCGCGAGGAATTGCGGGAGCGGGTGCTGCGGGTGACCGTCAGCCACAAGGCCGATCACGGACGCCAGAGCAAGCCGTCACGCCATCACGACAATACGGCGGCCCGTCTGCACAACGATACCGCCTACGGCCTGACGGGAGCGGTCGCCCGCGACGGCAAGACCCCGATCGTCGTTCACCGCATCGCGCTGACCAGCATTAAGCCGGAAGATATCTCCAATTCGGATCGAATACCCGATGCCGAACTGCGCGACGTGCTGCGCGAGGCGACCCACGGCCACACCGGGGCCGCGTTCACCGCGGCGCTGATGAAGCTGAAGCGCGAGGGCGCCACCTCGCGCCTCGATCGTAACGGCCGCCCCCAGTTCAAGGGGTTGCGTCATGTCCGTGTCCGCGAGCCGCTCAACGTGATCGCGATCAACGATCGCGACGGCAAGCCGTACAAGGCGTACAAGGGCGACGCGAACGCCAGGTTCGAGCTGTGGCGCCTGCCCGACGGCAAGCTGCACACGCGCGTGGTGACGATGTTCGAGGCGCATCGGCCCGACGGCGACGACCAGCGCCCGCATCCGGCCGCGAAAAGGCTGTTGAAGCTCCGTCAGAACGACATTCTGGCGATCGAACGCAACGGCAACCCGCGCGAGATCGTCCGCGTCACCGGCTTCAACGTCCAGGGCCGGTTGACGCTCGCCGCGGCCAACGAGGCGGGCAATCTGAAGGAGCGCGACGCCGTCAAAGGCACCGATCCGTTCAAATATGTCTATCTGTCCGGCGGCAGCATCCTCAGGGCGAAGGCACGTCAGGTGCGAATGGACCCATTGGGGAGGATTTTCGACCCCGGCCCGCGCTGACTTGCGTCCCGGTTCGCGCTAGCCTCCACCGGGGGAGGCCAGCGTGGATCGCATCATCGACATCGCCACCGATGGCCGGCACCTCTCCGCGCATCGCGGCTTCATGATCGTCGCGGAGGGGCACGAGGAGGTCGGGCGCGTCCCGCTCGACGATGTCGGCGCGGTGATCGTCCACGCGCACGGCGTCACCTGGACCACCAGCCTCGTCGTCGCGTTGGCCGAACGCGGTGCGGTCATGCTGCTGTGCGGGGCTAACCACGCGCCCGTCGCCGTGTGCCTGCCGATCGCGGGTCACCACGCGCAGAACGGCCGCATGCGCGCGCAGTGGGAGGCGCGGCGGCCGCTCGCCAAGCAATTGTGGCGCGCGGTGGTGGTCTCGAAGGTGCGCTGGCAGGGCGCGGTGATCGCCGCGCACGGCGGCTCGGCCGCGCCCTATGACTTCCTCGCGCGGCGCGTCGGCTCGGGCGATCCCGACAATATCGAGGCGCAGGCGGCGCGCCGTTATTGGAGCGAGTTGATGGGCGGCGGCTTTCGCCGTGATCGCGACGCGAGCGGCACCAACGCGATGCTCAACTACGGCTATGCCGTCATGCGCGCCGCCTGCGCCCGCGCGGTGGTTGCGGCTGGGCTTCATCCATCGGTGGGCATTCATCACGCCAACCGCGGCAACCCCCTGGCACTCGCCGACGACCTGATCGAGCCGTTCCGGCCACTGGTCGATACGCTCACCGTGCGGCTGCGCGCCGACGGCCATGACGAGGTCACGCCGGCGGTGAAGCGGGCCTATGCGGGACTGATCGCCGTCGACCTGCCGGGCGAGGACGGCGTTACCACCGTCTGGCAAGCCGCCACCCGCGCCGCCGCGACGCTGGCGCGCAGCTTCCAGTCGGGCAGCGCCGCCGACCTGATCCTGCCGCGCCCACCATCCGCGCTCGAGCTCGCCGGGCTCGCGACGCCGGTTGCGTGAGCGCGACGCAGCTCAGCGGCTATCGCCTGATGTGGATATTCGTCATGTTCGATCTGCCCGTCGGCACCAAGGCCGAGTCACGCGCGGCGACGAAGTTTCGCGAATATCTGCTCGACGAAGGTTTCGAGAAGTCTCAGTTCTCGATTTACGCGCGGTTCTGCAACGGCAAGGAACAGTATGAGGCTTATTTGCGCCGCATCGAGGGCAACCTGCCGGACCGGGGGGACATCCACATCCTGAGCTTCACGGACAAGCAATACGAGAACATCGTCCGATTCGCGGGCCAACGCCGACGGCGTGTCCGGAAGAATCCCGATCAGTTGGCGCTTTTCTGATGCGAGGGTTGGCGATTTGGCGGGCTGGGGAAGCGGGTATCTCGTTGAAGATCAACGACATACCCGCCCCTCGGTCATAACCGCTCAGAGATCGCGGTCCAACAGCAACGTGGCGGTTAGATCAAGAACCGGAGGCGTAGTCATAACCGCTCAGAGATCGCGGTCCAACAGCAACGCGATCACCGACCACATGGGAAAGGGTGTTGTCATAACCGCTCAGAGATCGCGGTCCAACAGCAACTACAACGAGCTTCAGGCCGCCGCTGCCGGCGTCATAACCGCTCAGAGATCGCGGTCCAACAGCAACCGACGAGGCGACGGAGTGGTTCGTCTTCCTGTCATAACCGCTCAGAGATCGCGGTCCAACAGCAACCGGAAGCAGCGTCAGCTGGTGCGAACCGTTGTCATAACCGCTCAGAGATCGCGGTCCAACAGCAACTTCTTCGTACGCATCGGCGTTGGCGTCAGAGTCATAACCGCTCAGAGATCGCGGTCCAACAGCAACTTCCTCCTCCCACGTGAAGCCGTCGCCGCCGGTCATAACCGCTCAGAGATCGCGGTCCAACAGCAACTCGATCCTGCTCAATCACCCAATTCGCCCAGTCATAACCGCTCAGAGATCGCGGTCCAACAGCAACGAAGGCCATTGTTCGGCCATAGCAGCTAGAGTCATAACCGCTCAGAGATCGCGGTCCAACAGCAACTGGTATCTGAGCGCCAGCGTCGCCTACTACGTCATAACCGCTCAGAGATCGCGGTCCAACAGCAACCCGCATGTGGTCGAGCTGTCCGGCTTCGGCGTCATAACCGCTCAGAGATCGCGGTCCAACAGCAACATCAGCACTACCGTGGAATGAGGCGGCGCGTCATAACCGCTCAGAGATCGCGGTCCAACAGCAACCATCCGAGGTGTCTCTACGCTGGATCGTCGGTCATAACCGCTCAGAGATCGCGGTCCAACAGCAACACCGTTGGGGCCGCTAATCTCCGTGGCCTTGTCATAACCGCTCAGAGATCGCGGTCCAACAGCAACCTTGCGCGCCCACGTCCCCGGCACCCGCCAGTCATAACCGCTCAGAGATCGCGGTCCAACAGCAACGCCAGTGTAGTGCAGGTGGCTTGGGTCGTGGTCATAACCGCTCAGAGATCGCGGTCCAACAGCAACCCCAGTCGAAACCGTGCCTCCACTGCCTACGTCATAACCGCTCAGAGATCGCGGTCCAACAGCAACACCTTGAAGTTGCGGCCGGCGCCGATGAAGGTCATAACCGCTCAGAGATCGCGGTCCAACAGCAACGCTAGCGCCAGTGCTGCGCCGTTCGCGACGGTCATAACCGCTCAGAGATCGCGGTCCAACAGCAACCGTCAGGACGATCGTGGCGCGGGGCGGCGCGTCATAACCGCTCAGAGATCGCGGTCCAACAGCAACGTCGTGGACCTGAGCCACGATGCAGAGGAAGTCATAACCGCTCAGAGATCGCGGTCCAACAGCAACGCGTCCAACCTCGTCCGCGTCGTTCCCGGCGTCATAACCGCTCAGAGATCGCGGTCCAACAGCAACATCAGAGACGATTGGACCATCGGTCGAAGTGTCATAACCGCTCAGAGATCGCGGTCCAACAGCAACACGAGCAAGGCGCTGCGTAGCCTCGACATTGTCATAACCGCTCAGAGATCGCGGTCCAACAGCAACTCATCGAGCGTCATGCCAGAGCCATGACAGGTCATAACCGCTCAGAGATCGCGGTCCAACAGCAACGCAGTCCTCGTCCATCCAGTCGATCAGTGAGTCATAACCGCTAAGAGATCGCGGTCCAACAGCAACGCCGTGCCAATCGCAGCCGTCCCGCCTTGCGTCATAACCGCTCAGAGATCGCGGTCCAACAGCAACTGTATTCCACTTGGCGCACTGGCGTAAGCTGTCATAACCGCTCAGAGATCGCGGTCCAACAGCAACCATCCACCTATCGTACATCGTGCGCGCTAAGTCATAACCGCTCAGAGATCGCGGTCCAACAGCAACGCGTCCGCAGTCCATCGGGCGTCGGCGAGCGTCATAACCGCTCAGAGATCGCGGTCCAACAGCAACAGAGCAGCCGCGCGCGACGTGTCGCGATCGGTCATAACCGCTCAGAGATCGCGGTCCAACAGCAACGTCAAACACCGTGGGGAAGCCGACTTCGGTGTCATAACCGCTCAGAGATCGCGGTCCAACAGCAACGCGGTCGCTGACCGCACCCATCGCCCGGTCGTCATAACCGCTCAGAGATCGCGGTCCAACAGCAACAAGCCGAGGACGCTCATCGGTTGGAAATCCGTCATAACCGCTCAGAGATCGCGGTCCAACAGCAACGATCGTGGCCTTGTGGTGTGACTGCCAGCGGTCATAACCGCTCAGAGATCGCGGTCCAACAGCAACTCGAATTGCGAACGCACGATGTCACGTTGCGTCATAACCGCTCAGAGATCGCGGTCCAACAGCAACAACGACCTGGTCTGGATCGACACTACGCAGGTCATAACCGCTCAGAGATCGCGGTCCAACAGCAACTTTTAGACCCCCGACAGCGGCCGATCCGAAGTCATAACCGCTCAGAGATCGCGGTCCAACAGCAACCTGACCGATCTCGTGCCCCCCGGCTTTGCAGTCATAACCGCTCAGAGATCGCGGTCCAACAGCAACCACCGCCGTGGTGTAGCGCGAGCGCAGCGTGTCATAACCGCTCAGAGATCGCGGTCCAACAGCAACTCTTCTATGACAACAACAGCGCGCACGGCAGTCATAACCGCTCAGAGATCGCGGTCCAACAGCAACTGACCGGCGCTGGAGGGGTCAGTTCGAGCAGTCATAACCGCTCAGAGATCGCGGTCCAACAGCAACCTCGTTGGTCTCGAACAGCACGAGCTCGCTGTCATAACCGCTCAGAGATCGCGGTCCAACAGAAACGGCGACGCGGACGTCGCGGCGACGGTAAGTGTCATAACCGCTCAGAGATCGCGGTCCAACAGCAACGGCGGGCAGGTGCAGCCCGCCGACAAGCCCGTCATAACCGCTCAGAGATCGCGGTCCAACAGCAACGATCAGATTGTCGGGGTCCGTCGACAGCCCGTCATAACCGCTCAGAGATCGCGGTCCAACAGCAACGCGTTCCTCGTCGAGCGATCTGGGGCCGTAGTCATAACCGCTCAGAGATCGCGGTCCAACAGCAACCTGCTGTCGACGGGCGCGGCCGACGCCAGCGTCATAACCGCTCAGAGATCGCGGTCCAACAGCAACGTGAACGCGGCGGCAATGATGGTGGCGGCGGTCATAACCGCTCAGAGATCGCGGTCCAACAGCAACTTCGGCAATAGATGCCCGTCCGACACGGCAGTCATAACCGCTCAGAGATCGCGGTCCAACAGCAGTTAGCGATCCTTGTGGCCGCGCACCGGGTGGGTCATAGCCGCTCAGAGATCGCGGTCCAATAGCATTGGCTGACACAGGCCGAGACCGGCCATTGCGGTCCGCAAAATAGATGGAGCCTGCAACGTGCCGACCCAAACCGTTGTCTCCCCGGACGCAAGCGTGCAGCATCTGGCGCGGGAGGTCCGTGATGCCGGACGTCACCTTCAGTCCGACACCGACATGCAAACCGGATGGACGCGCGCCGACATCCGCGCGCTGTTCGACCTCCCCTTCGCTGAGCTCCTGTTTCGCGCCCAGACCGTCCACCGCGCTCGTCACGCCGCCAACGAAGTCCAGCTCTGCACGCTGCTGTCGATCAAGACCGGTGGCTGCCCGGAGGATTGCGGCTACTGCTCGCAGTCCGCGCACCACGGCACCGGGCTCAAGGCCGAGAAGCTGATGGACGTCGAGAGCGTACTCGCCGCCGCGCGTGAGGCCAAGGCCGCGGGATCGCAGCGTTTCTGCATGGGTGCCGCGTGGCGCAGTCCCAAGGATCGCGACATCCCCAAGGTCGCCGCGATGATCCAGGGCGTCAAGGCGATGGGGCTGGAGACGTGCATGACGCTGGGGATGCTCGACGCGCCGCAGGCTCGCGCGCTCGCCGACGCGGGGCTCGATTACTACAACCACAATCTCGACAGTTCACCCGAATATTACGAGCGCGTCACGACGACGCGGACGTTCCAGGACCGGCTCGACACGCTCGGCCACGTTCGCGACGCGGGGGTGGCGGTGTGCTGCGGCGGTATCGTCGGGATGGGCGAGACGCGCGAGGACCGTATCGGCTTCGTCCATGCGCTCGCCACACTTCCGCGCCATCCTGAAAGCGTTACCGTCAACGCGCTGGTGCCGATCCGGGGCACGCCGCTGGGCGACATGCTCGCGGGTACGCCGATGGCCAAGATCGACGACATTGAGTTCGTCCGCGTCGTCGCCGCCGCGCGGATCGCCATGCCGCTCAGCATGGTGCGGCTGAGCGCGGGGCGCGAGAGCATGTCGGAGGCTACTCAGGCATTGTGCTTCATGGCCGGTGCCAACTCGATCTTCACCGGGGACAAGCTGCTGACCACCGGCAACGCGGGCGACAGCGCCGATGCGGCGTTGTTGGCGAAATTGGGGCTGGTGCCGATGGCGGGCGAAGAACCGATGCGGGTGGCGGCGGCTTGACGTTGCGGCGCGCCGCGATGTTCGTCCTTTTCTCTGCCCTGTTCGCGGGCGTGGCGACCTACGCCGTCGCCTTGGCGCAATGGGGCGACTGCTCGCCCTCCGCCGTTCACTGCGAGGCGGATCGGGTGCGGGACGGGCGCGTCATCCTCGCGGTTTGCGTCGTCGGTTATGCCGCTTGGGCGCTGTTCATCCTGAAGCGTTGGAAGGTTCTCTAGTGTTCAAGAAAATCCTGGTCGCCAATCGCGGCGAGATCGCGTGCCGGGTCATGCGGACCGCCAAGCGGATGGGGATCGCCACGGTCGCGGTGTACTCCGACGCCGACGCGCGCGCGCCGCATGTGCTGATGGCGGACGAGAGCGTGCGGCTGGGGCCGGCACCGGCCGCGGACAGTTATCTCAAGGCCGAGCTGATCCTGCTCGCCGCGCGCGAGACCGGCGCCGACTGCATTCACCCCGGCTACGGCTTCCTGTCGGAGCGCGAGAGCTTCGCGCGCGCCTGTGCCGATGCGGGGATCGCGTTCGTCGGTCCGCCGCCCAACGCGATCGCGGCGATGGGCGACAAGATCGAGTCCAAGAAACTCGCCAAGGCGGCGGGCGTCAACGTCGTGCCGGGCTTCCTGGGCGAGATCGCCGACACCGACGCCGCCGTGAGGATCGCGGGCGACATCGGCTACCCGGTGATGATGAAAGCGTCGGCGGGCGGCGGCGGCAAGGGCATGAGGCTCGCCTGGTCCGAGCAGGACGTTCGCGAGGGCTTCGAGGCGACCAAGCGCGAAGGGCTCGCCAGCTTCGGCGACGACCGCGTGTTCATCGAGAAGTTCATCGAGAGCCCGCGCCATATCGAGATCCAGGTGCTCGGCGACCAGCACGGCACCGTGTTGTATCTCGGCGAACGCGAATGCTCGATCCAGCGTCGTCACCAGAAGGTGGTCGAGGAAGCGCCATCGCCGTTCGTGACGCCCGCGATGCGGCGCGCGATGGGCGAGCAGGCGGTCGCGCTCGCCAAGGCGGTCGGCTATTACTCCGCCGGGACGGTCGAGCTGATCGTCTCGGGCGCCGACACCACCGGTGAGGGCTTCTACTTTCTCGAGATGAACACCCGGCTTCAGGTCGAGCACCCGGTGACGGAGGCGATCACCGGCCTCGACCTGGTCGAACAGATGATCCGCGTCGCCGCCGGCGAGCCGCTGGCGTTCGGACAGGACGACGTGCGACTCGACGGCTGGGCGATCGAAAACCGCGTCTATGCCGAGGACCCGTATCGCGGTTTTCTGCCGAGTACCGGCCGGCTGGTCCGCTACGCGCCGCCCGAGGCGGAAGCACATCAGGAACCGGTGCTGCGGGAAGGTGCTTCGACTTCGCTCAGCAGGAACGGCATGGGGAGCGATGGTGTCTCTCAACCTCCGTTCGCCCTGAGCGAAGTCGAAGGGCAAATCCCCTACACCCGCGTCGACGACGGCGTCCGCGAGGGCGGCGAGGTGTCGATCTTCTACGATCCGATGATCGCCAAGCTGGTCACCTGGGCACCGACGCGCGAAGCCGCGATCGACGCGCAGATCGCGGCACTCGACCGGTTCGTCATCGAGGGCGTCGGCAACAACATCGATTTCCTGTCGGCGCTGATGCAGCACCCCCGCTTCCGTGACGGCGCGATCACGACGGGCTTCATCGCCGAGGAATACCCAGACGGCTTCCACGGCGCGCCCGCCGACGCCGCGCTGATCCGCACGCTTGCCGCCGTCGCCGCCTTCGCCGCCACCGCCGAGGCCGATCGCGCGCGTCGCACCGACGGTCAGCTCGGTTACCGTCTGTCACCGCCGGGCGAGTGGGTCGTCCGCATCGGCGAGCACGCGCATCAGGTCCTGCTCGCCGCCGACGCGATCGTGGTCGATGGCGAAGAACTCGACTTTGCCGCCGAGTACACGCCCGGCGACACGCTGGTCGAAATCGAGGCGGAGGGCGAGCATCTCGCCGTTGGGCTGCGGCGCACCCGCGACGGATTCCGCCTCACCGCCCGCGGCGCAGGCCATGTCGCCCGCGTCCTTCCCGCGCACGTGGCGCCCTATGCGCGACACCTGATCGACAAGGTGCCGCCCGACCTCAGCCGCTTTCTGCTCGCGCCCATGCCGGGCCTGCTCGTCCGCCTCGATGTCGGTGAGGGCGACAAGGTCGAGGCGGGACAGCCGCTCGCCGTGGTCGAGGCGATGAAGATGGAGAACATCCTGCGTGCCGGGAAAACGGGCGTGGTGAAGTCCGTCGAGGCAAAGGCGGGGGAGAGCCTGGCGGTCGATCAGGTGATCCTGGAACTGGAATGAGCTGCGTCAGCCCGTCATTTTGCCGGGTCGATCACGCCTGACGCGTGCCCGACACGACGACGCACGGCAAAGCTTGCGACATATTCGCACTGGACCGCAACGCGCCCCGTCCCCATCTGCGCCAGCGATGCGCCGTTTTGCCGCCCTTGTCGCGCTAGCCGCCCTTGGCGCCTGCACCGTCGGTCCCGACTACCACCCGCGTACGACCGCCCAGCTCGGCGTGCCCGACGTGTATTCGCTACCCGCCGGCCCGCGTGCCGAGGACCTGACGCACTGGTGGCAACGGTTCGGCGACCCCGAGCTTTCCCGTCTGGTCGAGCAGGCGCGCACCACCAACACCGACCTCGCGCAGGCGGTCGGCCGCCTGCGGCAGGCGCGCGAGTCGCTGGTTCAGAGCCGCGCGAACCTGCTCCCCACCATCAGCGGTTCGGCCGGATACAACCGCTCGTTCAACCTGCGTGGCGGTGCCAGCAACCTGACCCTGCCGGACGGGACGGTGACCACCATCACCCGCTCCGCCGGCGACAGCTTCTCGCTCGGCGCCGACGCGCAATATCAGCTCGGTCTGTTCGGCGAGGTCCGCCGCACCGTCGAGGCGAGCCGCGCGGAGAACGACGCCGCGCGCTTCGACTATGCGACCGTGCTGGTGTCGGTGACGAGCGAGGTCGGACGCAACTACGTGCTCGCCCGCGCCTATCAGGCCCAGATTGCGAACGCGCAGGCGTCGCTCGCCATCCAGGACGACAATCTTGAGATCGCTGGGTTTCGCGTCCAGGCGGGGCTGGTGTCGTCGCTCGACGCCGAGCAGGCGCGCACGCAACGCGCGCAGACCGCCGCCACGGTGCCGCAGCTCCAGCAGCAATATGACCAGACCGTCGCGCGGCTGGGCGTGCTGACCGGGCAGGCGCCCGGTGCGCTCCGCGCCGAGCTGGCGGCGACCCGGCCGATCCCGACCGCGACGGCGGTGGGCGCGGGCATCCCCGCCGACGTGCTGCGCCAGCGTCCCGACGTCCGCGCCGCCGAGCGCGCGCTCGCCGCCGCCACCGCGCGGATCGGCGTCGCCAAGGCGCAGCTGTATCCGGCGCTCGCGATCACCGGCAACATCGCCACCAACGCGACCTCGCTCGGCAATCTGGCGAGCACGGTCACCGGCGGATTGTTCGCCGGGCTGACGCAGGCGATCTTCAACGGCGGGCGGCTGCGCTCGCAGGTGCGCGGGCAGGAGGCCGCCGCCGACGTCGCGCTCGCCGCCTACAAGGGCACGGTGCTGACCGCGCTGGAGGATGTCGAGAATGCGCTGTCCGCGTTGACCGCCGCCGACGCCCGCCAGCGCGAGTTCGCGATCGCGTTCGACGCCGCCAGCAACGCCGCGATCCTGGGCCGCTCGCAATATCGCAGCGGCCTGACCGACTTCACCACGCTCCAGAACCAGGAGCTGGCGCTGCTTTCCGCGCGCAACGGGCTGACCGGGGCGCAGGCCGACCGCGCCGCCGCGCTGGTCCAGCTCTACGCCGCGCTCGGCGGCGGCTGGGACGAGACCATTCTTCCCGATGGGCGCGTGCCGCCCGCGAACACAGGCGCACGCTGATGGCCGATGCCGCGATAGACGACTTCCTCGGCGTGAAACCCGCGCCAGCGTGGCACCGCTGGGCCAAATGGGCGTTGGTCGCGATCGGCGTCGTGCTGCTGCTCCTGCTGGCGCAACGGTTGATCTTCGGCGGCACCGTCGCGGCCGAATATGCCACCGCCCCCGTCGCGCGCGGCGACCTGACCGTCAGCGTGTCGGCGACGGGCAAGCTCGCGCCGACCAATCAGGTCACGGTCGGCTCGCAGCTGTCGGGGCTGGTCACCAAGGTCGTGGTCGACGTCAACGACCGTGTCGTCGCCGGCCAGCCGCTGGCACTGATCGACCCGCAACAGATCGACGACCAGATCCGCGCCGCCGAGGCCACGCTCGCCGCCAATGGCGCGCAGGTCGCGCAGGCGCAGGCGACGGTGGGGGAAGCGCAGGCGCAGCTGGCGCGGTTGAACGAGGTCTATCGCCTGTCGAAGGGCCGGGTGCCGTCGGCGACCGAGCTTCAGACCGGCCGCGCCAACGCGCAGCGCGCGGTCGCCGGCCTGCGCGTCGCGCAGGCGCAGGTCGCCGCCGCCCGCGCTCAGCTCGCGCAATCGCAGACGCAGCGCGCCCGTGCCATCATCCGCTCGCCGGTGTCGGGCGTCGTGCTGGCGCGTCAGATCGATCCCGGCGCCACCGTCGCCGCCTCGTTCAACACGCCGACGCTGTTCGTCATCGCGGAAGACCTGACGAGGATGAAGCTGGAGGTCGCGATCGACGAGGCGGACGTCGGCGCGGTGCAGACCGGCCAAAAGGCGAGCTTCACCGTCGATGCCTTTCCCGGCCGCACCTTTCCCGCACAGATCACCCGCGTCGACGTCGGCTCCAACCTGACGGTCAGCTCGGCGAGCGCGACCACGACGACGACCACCACCACCGGCCAGGTCGTCAGCTACGCCGCCGACCTGTCCGTCGCCAACCCGGACGGCCAGCTCCGGCCGGGCATGACCGCGACCGCCGACATCGTCACCGCCGACAAGCGCAACGCGCTGCTCGTCCCCAACGCCGCGCTGCGGTTCAAGCCGGCCGCCGCCGCGGCGGGACAGGGGGGCATCACCAGCTCGCTGACCTTCGGCCCCCGTCGCAATCGTCCGGAGCGTACCGCAACGCTCGGCCGCGGTGCCACACAAACGGTCTATATCAAGGGCGCGGACGGCACCCCGCAGGCGGTGCAGGTCACCACCGGCGACACCGACGGCACGCAGACCGAGGTGCTGAGCGGCGGCTTGCGGCCGGGGATGCAGGTCATCACCGGCGTGTTGTCGACCGACGACGCGGGCGGCGGCGGGGCACGACGTGGCGGCGCGCGGCGGCAGGGGGCGAGCGGTGGCAACTAGGGCCCTCTCCCCCGCAGGGAGAGGCTAGGTGGACCCGCTTATCTCGCTGCGGGCCGTCACCAAAACCTATGGCGCCGGCGCGACCGCGTTTCAGGCGCTGAAGGGCGTCGACCTCGACATCGCGGCGGGGGATTTCGTCGCGATCATGGGGGCGTCGGGGTCGGGCAAGTCGACGACGATGAACATCCTCGGCTGCCTCGACGTGCCGAGCGCGGGCACCTTCCTGTTCCGGGGGCATCATGTCGAGGCGCTCGACCGCGACCAGCGTGCGCTGCTGCGGCGCCGCTATCTCGGCTTCGTGTTCCAGGGCTTCAACCTCCTCGCCCGCACATCGGCGCTGGAGAACGTCGAGCTGCCGCTATTGTATCGCGGCGACGAGAAGCGCGCGCGCCACGACCTCGCGATGGCGGCGCTCGACAAGGTCGGGCTGGCGAACTGGTGGGATCACACGCCGGCCGAACTGTCGGGCGGGCAGCAACAGCGCGTCGCCATCGCGCGCGCGATCGTCACCACGCCCGACGTGCTGCTCGCCGACGAGCCGACCGGCAATCTCGACAGCGAACGCTCGGTCGAGATCATGGAGCTGCTGACCCAGCTCAACCGCGACAGCAACATCACCGTGCTGATGGTGACGCACGAACCCGACATGGCCGCGTTCGCGCGGACGGTGGTGCATTTCAAGGACGGGCTGGTGGAGCGGGTCGAGGCGCAGCATCGCCCGGGCGAGGCGGTGGACGGATGACACGTACCATTTTGCGCCCATGATCGGCACCACTCTCCTCCTCGCGCTGCGGTCGATCGCGCGGCACAAGCTGCGGTCGTTCCTGACGATCCTCGGCATCATCATCGGCGTCGGCGCGGTGGTGACGATGGTGACGCTGGGCAAGGCGACCACGGCCGCCGTGCAGAAGCAGATCAGCGCGCTCGGCACCAACATCCTGCAGGTCCGGCCCGGCCAGGGCTTCGGGCGCGGCGGCGGTGGCCCGCGTCCGCCCGACTTCAAGCCGGAGGACGTGACCGCGATCGCCGCGCAGGTCGCGGGCGTCACCGCCGTCGCGCCGCAGGCGTCGGCGACCGCGACCGGCATCTACGAGGGTGCGAACTGGTCCACCACGGTCAACGGCACCACCGACGCGATCTGGCAGGTCCAGCCCTGGCCGCTCGTCAAGGGCCGCACGTGGACGCCGGCGGAGGAACAGGCGGGAAAGGCGGTCTGCGTCATCGGCAATACCGTGCGCAAGAACCTGTTCCCCGGCATCGACGCGGTCGGCAAGCGTTTCCGCATCGGTGCGGTCTCGTGCGACGTGATCGGCGTGCTCACCACGCGCGGACAGGCGGGGTTCGGCGGCGATCAGGACGACACGGTGGTGATGCCGATCAAGGCGGTGCAGCGCCGCTTCACCGGCAGCCGCGACATCCGCCTGATGCTGGTCGGCGTCGATACCCGCTTCGCGACCAGCGCCGTCCAGTCCTCGATGACCGACCTGCTGCGCGAGCGGCGTGGCATCACCGTGGGCAAGGACGATGATTTCAACATTTTCGACACGAAGCAGATCAGCGACACGCTGACCGGGACGACGACATTGCTGACATCGATCGTTGCGGTGGTGGCGGCGATCAGCCTGGTCGTCGGCGGCATCGGCATCATGAACATCATGCTGGTGTCGGTCACCGAGCGGACGCGCGAGATCGGCATTCGCCTCGCGATCGGCGCGGTGGCGCGCGAGGTGCTGTTGCAGTTCCTGGTCGAGGCGGTGGCGCTGTCGTGCCTGGGCGGGCTGATCGGGCTGGTGGTGGCGCAGGGCGTGATCGGCATCATCACGCCGCTGATCCAGGTGCCGTGGATCTTCGTGCCGGAGATCAACGTGGTGGCGTTCGCGATCTCGGCGGTGATCGGCGTGGTGTTCGGGTATTTTCCGGCAAGACGCGCGGCTGGGCTGAACCCGATCGACGCCCTGCGGCACGAGTGAGGCGCGATCCTCCCCGCTTGCGGGAAGGTGGCACGCGCGTAGCGCGGGACGGAGGGGGCGGGCCGCGAGCGTAGCGCGATGAGGAGAACCCCCTCCGTCACGCTACGCGCGCCACCTCCCCGCAGGCGGGGAGGATTTCAGACCATCCCGCGCAGCCGCGCCAGCTCCGCCGGCGTATCCACATCGACCAGGTCCGCCGCGTCCGTCACCACGTGCCGCCCCGCGCGGATCAGGTCGCGCGCGCCGTTTTCCCCCTCCAGCGCCAGCAGCGCCTCGAACCGCCCGCGCCCGAACAGCGCCGGGGGCGTCGCCGCGTGTCCGTCGCTCGACGCCACCACCGTATCCGGCCCCGTCGCCGCGTCGAACAGCCGCAGGACATGCGTGGCGGTGACGCACGGCATGTCGGCGAGCGCGACCAGCACCGCGCTCGCACCCTGTGCCTTGGCGTGGGCGACGCCGAGCCGCAGCGACGACGCCATGCCCTGCGCCGGGTCCGGGTTGGCGATCATCCGAAAACCGAGCGTGTCGTAGGACAGGGGGTCATCATCGACCACCGCGACCTGCTCGCGGAACGGCAACGCCGCCAGCGTCACCGCCGCGTGCATTCCCAGCGGCCGGTTCAGGAGCGGCTGGTGCAGCTTGGGCGCGTCGCCGAACCGCTGCGACAGACCCGCCGCCAGCAGCACCAGAACCGTGTCCTCAACCGCGATCACGCCCCATCCCGTGCCAGCTGCCGACCATCGCCGCGGCGATCGACAGCGCGATCTCCGACGGGCCGATCGCGCCGATGTCGAGGCCGACGGGCGCGTCGATGCGGTCGATGTCGGCCGCCGCGACGCCCGCCGCCGCCAGCCGCTCGCGCCGCGCCGCATGGCTCTTGCGGCTGCCAAGCGCGCCGACATAGCCGGCCGAACTCGCCAGCGCCGCGAGCAGCGCCGGATCGTCGATCTTGATGTCGTGGCTGAGCGTCACCACCGCCGTCGCGGGTCCCGGCCGATAGGCGGCGACCGCCTCGTCCGGCCAGCGATCGTCCAGCGTGACGCCGGGAAAGCGCTCGTCGGTCAGGAACCGCGCGCGCGGGTCGATCACCACCGTCTCCACCCCCAGCGCCGCCGTCAGCTTCGCCAGCGTCTGCGCGATCTGCACCGCGCCGACGATCAGCAGCCGGCGCGGCGGGTCATAGCGGTTGAGGAACGCCTCGCCCGTCGCCTGCGGGCGCAGGTCGCTGTACCCGCTCGTCAGGTCGGTGGTAACGGTCAGCGCGTCGCCCCGGTCGCGCGCCTCGGCGACGCGCTCGAACAGCTCGGGGTCGAAGCCCTCCGCCGACACCGGCTGCACGATCACCTCGATCTCGCCGCCGCACGGCAGCCCGACCTCCCACGCCGCCGCGTCCGCGACGCCATAGCGGCGGCGCTGGAACGGCGCGCCCGCGATCACCTGCGCGGCGGTTTCCATGATGTCGCTCTCGACGCAGCCGCCCGAAACGGAGCCCTCGAACCGCCCGTCGCCATGGACCAGCATGTGGCTCCCGCGCGGTCGCGGCGCCGATCCCCAGGTGGAGATCACGGTGGCGAGCGCCAGCGGCTCACCCTTCCACGCCCGCGCGGCGGCGATGACGGAATCGTTCTCGGCCATTCTCTACTCCAGTCCTCCCCACATAGTGGGGAGGGGGACCGCCGCGCGCCAGCGCGGTGGTGGAGGGGGCTCACCGCGGGCGACGCACTCGCGGCCCGCCCCCTCCACCACCCGGCTGCGCCGTGCGGTCCCCCTCCCCGCAAGCGGGGAGGAATTACATCGCCGGCAAGCCGGCCAGCAGCTTGTCGGGCGTGATCGGCAGGTCGTACACCCTGACGCCGCAGGCATTGTAGACCGCGTTCATCACCGCCGCGCCCGCGCCGGAGATGCCCAGCTCGCCCACGCCCTTGGCGCCGACCGGATTGGCGTGGTCGTCGACCTCCTCGATGAAGTTCACCTCGATCGCCGGCACGTCCGCCGACACCGCGACGTGATACTCGCCGAAGTCGGGCGTCACGAACGCGCCCGTCCGCACGTCGACCACGGCGTGTTCCATCAACGCGTAGCTGATCCCCCAGATCATGCCGCCCAGGATCTGCGACCGGGCGGTCTTCTCGTTGAGCACTCGGCCGATGTCGAACGTGCCGACCATGCGGCGCACCCGCACCTCGCCCGTGACCGCGTTGACCGCGACCTCCGCGAACTGCGCGCCGTGGCTCGCCTGGCTGGTCGCCTTGCTCTCCTTGCCCGGCCCGGTCTTGCCGGTCGCCTCGATCGGCGTTCCCCGCGTCAGCTCCGCCAGCGTCGCCTCGCGGCCGCCGGCGCGGACGCAGCCGTCCTTCAGCGTCAGCTCGTCGGGCGCCGCGTTCATCCGTCGCGCCAGCTCGACCAGGATGTCCTCGCATGCCAGCGCCACCGCGCTCGCCGACGACCCCGCGCCGAACGACCCGCCCGAACCGGCGGTCGGCGGCAGGTCGGTGTCGCCCAGCCGCACGTCGACGCGATCGACCGGCATGCCCAGCATCTCGCCCGCGGTCTGCGCCAGGATCGTGTAGGTGCCGGTGCCGATGTCGGTCATGTCGCACTCGACCGTCGCGCGCCCGTCCGCCTCCAGCCGCACCCGCGCCTGCGCGTTGACGGTGAAATTGCCGCGCAGGCTGGCCGCCATGCCGACCCCGATCAGCCACTCGCCCTCGCGCCGCGATCCCGGCGTCGGCATCGTGTCGGACCAGCCGAACCGCGCCGCGCCCTCGGTGTAGCAGTCGAGCAGCCGCCGCGTGGAGAACGGCTTGCCGCTCAGCGGATCGACGTCGGGCTCGTTGCGGCGGCGCAGCTCTATGGGATCGATCCCGATCATCTCCGCCAGCTCGTCCATCGCGCCCTCGACCGCGAACGAGCCGATCGCCTCGCCGGGCGCGCGCACCGCGCCGGTGGCGGGCAGGTCGACGCGGACCAGATCGGTGCGGAAATGCCGCACCTCGCCGCGATACAACGGCAGCGTCCCGAACGGCACCGGCTCCAGGAACTTCGAATCGTCGTTCTGCGCCGCCACGCTTTCATGCGCGATCGCGCCGATCACGCCGCGTTCGTCCGCGCCGAGCCGTACCCGCTGCACCGTGTCGGAGCGGTGATGAACCAGCGCCGCCGACTGTGCGCGCGGGATGGAAACCTTGACCGGCCGCCCGATCCGCTCCGCCGCGATCGCCGCCAGGATCACCTCCGGCCCGACCCCGGTCTTGCCGCCGAAGCCGCCGCCGACGAACGGCGCCAGCACCCGCACACGATCGGCGTCGATGCCCAGCGCCTTGGCGATCGTCGCCTTCGCCGCGCCGATCACCTGATTGCTCGACCGGACGGTGAGCTTGCCGTCCTCCCACCACAGCGTCGAGCCATGCGGCTCCAGCGCGGCGGGGAAGTGGACCGGCGTGCGCCAGGTCCGGTCCAGCGTCACCGCACTCGCCGCCAGCGCGCCCTCGAGGTCGCCCTTGGCGATGGTGGGCAGGAAACCGATGCCGTGATCGCTGACCGGCGTCTCCGCCGCGACGTCGTAGCGCCCCGGCACCTCGTCGACCGCGACCCGCACCCGCCGGGCCGCCTCGCGCGCGATCTCGGCGCTCTCGGCGACGACCAGCGCCACCGGCTGGCCCAAATGGAAGATCCGCGCCGACCCCTGCGTCGAGAGGTTCTGCGAGTTCGATCCTCCCGCCGGCATCCGCGCGTCGTCGTGGATCACCGCCAGCACCCCGGCCAGCGCCTCGGCGGCGGCGGCGTCGATCCCCGTCACCCGGCCCGCGCCCACCGGCGCGCCGACGATCGCGGCATAGGTGGTCCCCGCCGGTGCCCGCTCGACCGCATATTGCGCGTCGCCGGTCACTTTCGCCGGCCCGTCGATCCGGTCGAGCGGCCGGCCCAGCACGCCCTGCTCCGCCCGGTCGAGCGCCGCCGGCCGATACGGCGCGTCCATCATCAGCTCAGCCATCGGTCAGCTCCCTGAGTGAGGCGATCAGCACCCGCCGCGCTAGCGGGATCTTGAAGTCGTTGTCACCCGCGCCGCGCGCCTCCGCCAGCAGCACGTCCGCCGCGCGTGCGAACAGCGCGTCGGAGGGGGTCTCGCCGACCAGCACCGCGTCCGCCGCCGGATCGCGCCACGGCACGGTGCCCAGCCCGCCGAACGCCAGCGTCGCGTGCTCGATCCGCCCGTCCGCCATCCGCACCACGCCCGCCACCGACACCAGCGCAAAGGCATAGGACGCGCGGTCGCGTACCTTGCGATAGACCTGACGGTCACCGGCGGGCGGCGGCAGCTCGATCGCGACGATCAGCTCGCCCGGCGCCAGCACCGTCTCCACCGCGGGCGTCTCGCCGGGCCGACGGTGGAACTCGCCGAGCGGCACCTGCCGCCGGTCGGTCACCACGACGGCATCCAGCGCCCGCAGCGCCACCGCCATGTCGCTCGGATGCGTCGCGAAGCACTGCGCGGAGCCGCCCAGCACCGCCAGGTTGCGCGTATAGCCGCCCTGCGCCGCACAGCCGCTGCCCGGCACCCGCTTGTTGCAGGCGGCGGCGGTGTCGTAGAAATAATAGCATCGCGTCCGCTGCAACAGATTGCCGCCGACCGTCGCCATGTTCCGCAACTGCCCCGACGCGCCCGCCAGCAGCGCCCGCGCCAGCACCGGATAGCGCGCGATCACCGCCGGGTGCGCCGCCAGGTCGCTGTTGGGCACCAGCGCGCCGATCCGCAGCCCGCCGTCGGGCAGGTCCTCGACCCCGGCGAGCTCGAGGCGGCTGATGTCGACCAGCGTCGCCGGCGCCTCGATCTCCAGCTTCATCAGGTCGATCAGGTTGGTCCCGCCCGCGATGAACCGCGCGCCGGCCGCCGCCCCGGCCGCGACGGCCGCCGCCGCCGAGTCGGCGCGGACATAGTCGAACGTCCTCATGCTTCGGCGACCTCTGCTATCGCATCGACGATGTTGGGATAGGCCGCGCACCGGCACAGATTGCCGCTCATCCGCTCCGATATCTCGGCCCGGTCGAGCACCGGCGCGGCGAGGTCGCCCGTGGCGTGGCTCGCCCACCCCTTGGCCGCCTCGTCCAGCATCCCCACCGCCGAACAGATCTGCCCCGGCGTGCAATAGCCGCACTGATAGCCGTCATGGGCGATGAACGCCCGTTGTAACGGATGCAGCGCGTCGCCGTCGGCGATCCCTTCGATCGTCGTGATCGCATCGCCCTGGTGCATCACCGCCAGCGTCAGGCAGCTCAGCACGCGTCTACCATCGATCAGCACCGTGCACGCGCCGCACTGGCCGTGGTCGCAGCCCTTCTTCGCGCCGGTCAGACCGACATGCTCGCGTAACAGATCGAGCACAGTGGTGCGGATGTCGGGCTCCGCATGGTAGGCCCGGCCGTTGATCGTCCATTCCATCGCGAAAGGCTCTCCCGATGCTCGCCGCCCTATCGAGCGCGCTGTTCGCCGCATCGACGCTAGCGCTCGCCGTCACCGCAAGCCAGAGCGAACCGGTGTCCCAGCGTCCGATCCTCATCGCCCATCGCGGCGCCAGTGGGCTGCGGCCCGAACACACGCTCGCCGCCTATGAGCTTGCGATCGAGCAGGGCGCCGACTTCATCGAGCCCGATCTGGTGCCGACCAAGGACGACGTGCTGGTCGCGCGGCACGAAAACGAGATCGGCGGCACCACCGACGTCGCCGCGCACCCGGAGTTCGCGAGCCGCAAGACGACCAAGACGATCGACGGCCAGCAGGTCACCGGCTGGTTCACCGAGGACTTCACCCTCGCCGAGCTGAAGACGCTGCGGGCCCGCGAGCGCCTGCCGCAACTGCGGCCCGGCAACGCCGCCTATGACGGCCGGTTCGAGATCCCGACGCTGGCGGAGATCATTGCGCTCGCCAAGCGCCGCTCGGCGGAGACCGGGCGGACGATCGGCATCTATCCCGAAACCAAGCACCCGACCTATTTCGCGTCGATCGGCCATCCCACCGACGCGGCGCTGGTCACGCAGCTGCGCGCCGCCGGCTGGGACCGGGCGGACGCGCCGGTGTTCATCCAGTCGTTCGAGGTAAAGAACCTCCAGCGGCTGCATGGTATGACGAAGATCAGGCTGATCCAGCTGCTCGACGGCACCGGCGCCCCCGCCGATGGCGCGCAGCCCAGCTATGCGGCGATGACCACCCCCGCCGGGCTCGCCGCCGTCGCGCGCTATGCCTATGGCATCGGCCCGAACAAGGCGATGTTGTGGTCGGGCGATACGCCCAGCCCGCTCGTCGCGCAGGCGCATGCGGCGGGGCTGAAGGTCCACCCCTGGACCTACCGCGCCGAGGAGATGTTCCTGCCCGCGCGCTTCAAGGGACAGGCGGGCCACGCCGGCGTGCGCGCGGAGATCGCGTCGGCACTGGAGCAGGGGATCGACGGCTTCTTCACCGATTTTCCGGCGGACGGCGCGCTGATGCGTGATAGGGAGTGAGGATGCGTCGACTGGCCCTGCTACTCCTCCCGCTGGCGGCGGGCGGCTGCGTCCGCACCGTCGCCTCCGTCGTCACCGCCCCGGTCCGCGCGACCGCGCAGGTGGTCGACTGGACGACCACCAGCCGCTCGGAGGCCGACCGCAACTACGGTCGCAAGATGCGAAAGGCGGAGGAGCGCGAGGGCAAGGAGCGCCGCGCCTGGGCGAAGCGGTGCGACGGCCACCCCGAGCGCGAGGATTGCGACGGGTATCACGGCTTCACCGCGGACAGCGTGCGGTAGGTCGAAGACCAGCGGCCGAAGGCGGCGGCTCCTCTTCTACCCCGCCAGCACCCGCGCCACCGCCAGCAGCACCTCGGGCTTCACCTGTACGCCCAGATGCGGACTTCGCACCTCGATCGCTGCGCCGACCTCGTCGCGACAGATCGCGCCCGCCACCAGCCCGTCCGACCGGCTCCAGATCGCCGTCGACGGCACCGGCAGCGGCCCGGCGATCAGCGCCGCGCGCGCCATCACTGCCGGATCGTCCAGTCGCTCGCCCGTGACCCATTCGAACGCGCGCCAGACGTTGGTCGCCTTGCCCGGCCCCGCGAAGGGCGACGAGATCGTCACCACCTGCCGCACCAGCTCGGGCCGCCGGTGCGCCACCAGTCGCGCGAGCATGCCGCCCAGGCTTACCCCGATCAGCGTCACCGGCCCCGCTTCGGCGTGCAGCGCCGCCACGCCCGCGACGATCCGCTCGCCGTCGACCCCGACCGTGCGCGCCCCCAGGTTGCGCCCCAGTCCCCACCCGACCGCGCGATAGCCGAGCTGCGTCAGGAACCGCCGCAGCACGAAGGTCGACCGG
Organism: Sphingomonas sp.; assembly: GCF_965200135.1. Lineage (GTDB taxonomy): Bacteria > Pseudomonadota > Alphaproteobacteria > Sphingomonadales > Sphingomonadaceae > Sphingomonas. Next base: position 149,015 of record NZ_CBDATK010000007.1, on the reverse strand, counting down.
TCCGAGTTGAACAGTCCCGGCAACAGCATCACCGCCCGCCCGTCGCCACGCGGCGCGGCGTTCAGCGCGGCGCGATGCCGGGGCCAGCTCGCCACCGTCCACGCCGCGCGCGGCAGCTCCGCCGCCCACAGGGCCTTGGACGGCGCGCGCGGCGCATCGGCGGGATCGGGCGTGGTCATCTTGGCGCTGTCCTACAGCGGCGAGGGCATGTCACGGTCCGCGTCGTGCCGATCCGGTCCGCCTCACCCACGTCGCCCGCGCCGCATTTCCGCGGTGACGGGGTGCGAGGATCGTGAGGTTCCGGCGTTCGCCACCGAGCGCCCGGCGATGCGCCACCGCTCAGAACCACCCCATCACCGTCACCGGAAACGGCGTCCACCGGCCGACCCGCACGCCCGCCGCCGCCAGCGCCGCGCCCGTCCAGCTGTTGCAGGTCCAGAACAGCGAATAGCGCCCGCGCGCCTCGTAGAACACGTCGTTGCCCGCATAGCCCGGCCAATGCCGCCGGCTGAGCAGCGACGCGCGGATATAGGCCGCCAGCCGGCGATACTCCTCGGGCCGCAGCACGATCCGGCGCACCGCCACGCCCGCGCGCGGCGCCGGCACATGCTCGACATGGAGCAGCGTCCGGTCGCTCCCCCACGCCGCGCCGATCACCACCTGCGGCCGCACGTCGCCCCAGGTCGCGGTCTTGAGGTAGAAGTCGCGCTCGCCCCAGCCGATCGCGACATGATCGTAACCGGCGAAGCGGGGGTCGCGCAGGTCGGCGGCCGGGGCGAACCCGCGCCAATCCACCCCCGCCGCCGCCTTGGGCATCACCAGCCCGGTGTGGATGCCGTTCGATTCGACCCAGATCGTCACGCCGTTGGCGGGCGGTCGCCACCCGGCGTTGACGGGCACCGACCCGCCGATCAGCCCCGCCGCGGCATAGCCGAGCAGCAGCATCAGCAATGCCTGCCCTGCCCAGGCAACCGCGACGCGCAGGCGAGCGTTTCGTGTCATCGATCCGGGGTGCTAGGGTAAGCGCATGGCAGAAGATACGCACGTTCTGGACCGCCCGCCGCCGGGCGCCGCCGCCGACTGGACGATCCCGCAGGGCTGGGACGCCTATACGCCTGAAGAACACGCCACCTGGGACACGCTGTTCGCGCGGCAGCGCAAGCTGCTGCCTGGCCGCGCGTCGGCCGCCTATCTGCGCGGGCTCGACGCGCTGAAACTGTCCGAAGGCGGCATTCCCGATTTCGAGGAGCTGTCCGAGCGGCTGGGCAAGCTGACCGGCTGGCAGGTCGTCGCCGTCCCCGGCCTCGTGCCCGACGAGGTGTTCTTCGACCACATGGCGAACCGCCGCTTCGTCGCGGGCAGCTTTATCCGCCGCCCCGACCAGCTCGATTACCTGCAGGAACCCGACGTCTTCCACGACGTGTTCGGCCACGTGCCGATGCTCGCCGACCCGGTCTTCGCCGACTATCTGGAGGCCTATGGCAAGGGCGGCCAGCGCGCGATGCAGCACGACGCGCTCAAATGGCTCGGGCGGCTGTACTGGTACACGGTCGAGTTCGGCTTGATCCGCGAGGACGGCGACCTGCGGATCTATGGCTCGGGCATCGTCTCCAGCTTCGCCGAGACCAGGTTCGCGCTGGACGATGCGTCGCCCAATCGGATCGGCTTCGATCTCGCCCGCGTGATGCGGACCGAGTATCGGATCGACGACTTTCAGCAGAACTACTTCGTCGTGCCCGACTTCGACGAGCTGCTGCGGGTGACGGTCGAGACCGACTTCGCACCGCTTTACGAGCGGCTGAAGCAGCTCCCCGACATCCCCGTCGCCGAAGTTCTGCCCGAGGACCACGTCATCACCGCCGGCACGCAGGCGTATGCGAAGCGTCGCACTTAAATCCTCCCGGCACGGGGAGGTGGCAGCCGCAGGCTGACGGAGGGGCGGGCCGCGAGTACCGCGTTGGCGCGCGATCCTATAAATCCAACGCCCACCCGTCGCGCCCGCGCGGATCGGGCGGCGTGCTCGGCACGAACCGCTCAGGCCCGGCGGCCAGCCGCAGGATCGTCCAGTCGCCGCGCACGTCGGCCGCGACCAGCCGACACCCGCACGCCTCGTAGGCCGCGAGCACCTCGCCGCGCTGCGTCTCCAGCAACCCCGCCAGCACGATCGCCGCGCCGGGCGCCGCGATCGCCGCCAGCTCCGCGGCCATCGACACCAGCGGCCCGGCGAGGACGTTGGCGACGATCAGGTCATAGGGCGCCCGCCCGGTGATCGCCGGGTCCAGCGCCCCGTCGGCGACGGCCCAGTCGACCCGCTCGACCCCGTTCACCTCGGCATTGCGGCGCGCGACGTCCACCGCCACCGGATCGATGTCCGTCGCCATCACCGCGCTCGCCGGCCACAGGTGCCGCGCGGCAAAGGCGAGCAGCCCCGTTCCCGTACCCACATCGATGACGTTGCCGACATCGCGCGCCGCCATCGCGTCCAGCATCGCCAGGCACCCGGCGGTGGTCTGGTGATGCCCCGTCCCGAACGCGCGCCCGGCATCGATCAGGAAGGCGCGGCCCCCTGCCGGTGCCGCGACCTCGTGTCCGGCGGTATGCACCACGAAGCGCCCCTCGCGGATCGGCTCCAGCCCCGCCTGGCTCAGCGTCACCCAATCCTCGTCGCCTAGTCGTTCGATGACCGGCGTCGCCTCCCACGCGCTCGGCGCGAGATCGCGCAGCCCGGCGATCGCGACCGCATCCGGCTGGCGCTCGAAATAGGCGTCGAGCCGCCAGCGCTCGCGATCGTCCTCGACCTCCTCGGTCGTCATCAGCACGGCGTCGAGGTCGATCACCCCCGCGTCGATCGCCTCCGCCTCGTCGCGGGTGCAGGGCAGGGTGACCTTCCAGCTACCTGACATAGGAGGCCCCGTTCACGTCGAGCACCGCGCCGGTCATCGACGGCGGCGCCTCCAGCGCCAGGAAGCGGACCACGTCCGCCACCTCCGCGGGGTCGGCGACCCGCCCGAGCGGGATATCGGCAAGCAGCTTGTCGCCACCCCGGCTCGCTAGATAATCCTCCGCCATGCCGGTCATCGTGAAGCCGGGACACACCGCAAAGGCGAGGACACCATCGCGCGCGTAACCCCGCGCAATCGTCTTGGTCATCGCGACCATCCCCGCTTTCGAGGCCGCGTAATGCCAGTGCTGGGGCGAGTCGCCGCGATACGCCGCGCGGCTGGCGACGTTGACGATGCGACCGGGCCTGTTCGTCGCATGCCAGTGGAGCACCGCCAGCCGGCAAAGCTCGGCGGACGCGGTCAGGTTGACCCGCATCGTCCGCTCCCATCCCGCGAGCCAGGCGTCGTCGTCGCCGTCGAGCGGGTTCGCCTCGAACACCCCGGCATTGTTGACGAGCACGTCGATGCGGCCGTCCGCCGCGGCGAGCGCGCGCTGCCACAGGTCGCCCGCCGCGCCGGGCCGATCGAGGTCGGCAGCCAGCCCTGAGCGGGTGGCATGGCCGATCACGGTCGCGCCGGCGGTGGTCAGGGTCTGCGAACAGGCCGCGCCGATGCCGCGCGACGAGCCGGTGAGGAGGATGGTGGTCATGGCGGCACCATAGCCATCCGGGCCGGCGCGGGGGAGGGGGTTAGGCGACCTTCGCCAAGAACGCTTCGGCTGCGTCTTCCAGTTCGCCGAGCCGACCGTCGACCTCGCCGAAGTCCCGGCCCAACCGGTCGATCTCGCGCGCTACGCCCTCCGTATCCGCGCGGATCGATGCGATCGTTTCCGACGATGAATCCGCGGCGAGGGCGGTTTCGTCGACGGCGGCGGTGATGGCGGTGACGGTCTGGGCCTGGGCTTCCATGGCGAAGCGGATGCGCTCCGCTGATTCCTGGACCTCGGCGACGGTCGATTTGATCGACGCGTTGGTGTCGACGGTCGAGCGGGTCGCGGACTGGATCGCGGCGATCTTGGCGGCGATGTCGTCGGTGGCGCGCGCGGTCTGGCTGGCGAGGCTCTTCACCTCCTGCGCCACCACCGCGAAGCCGCGCCCGGCGTCGCCGGCGCGCGCCGCCTCGATGGTGGCGTTGAGCGCGAGCAGATTGGTCTGGCCGGCGATGTCGCGGATCAGCCCCAGGATGCTCTCGATCGACTTGGCGTGGTCGGAGAGCGCCTCGCTCATGCCCACCGCACGGCCCGCCTGCGCGCTGGCGCGGTTGGCGATGTCGGCCGCCGCCTCGACCTCGGTCCTGGCGTCCTCGATCGCACGGATCAGCCCCGCCGCGGTCTGCGCCGCCTCGCGCATCGCCACCGCCGACTGCTCCGCCGCCGCCGCGACCTCGCTCGCCTTGCCCAGAACACCGCGCGCGGAGGTGGAGGCGTCGCCGGCCTGCACGCGGATGCGTGTGCCCAGCTGCGCCGCACCGCCGATCGCCCGGGCGATGGTTTCACGGAACGCATCGCCTCGGGTCTGCCGCTCCAACCGCGCGCGCCGCTCGTCGTCCTGCGCCAGGTGCGTGGTCATGATGTCGGATTCGACCAGCGACAGGCGCATCACCGTATCCGCCAGACGCTGCAGTCGAGCCGCATCGGCGCCGCAATGCGCGGCCACGCGGGCGATCGTGATGCTGTGCGAAATGGCCAGTGCCGATTGCATCGCGGGTAGCGGCACGTTCGCCGCGCGCGAGTCGACCGCATGGCGCACGGCCATCTCGGCCCACGCCTCTCCGCAAGGTGCGGCGTATTTGGTGCGCGCGTAGAGCACGCTGCCCGTCACCCGCCGATCGAGCCGCTCCGGCGTGAAGTAATCGCGGATATGTGCCGCCGCCCGCAACGAAATATAATGATTCCAAAAGGCGCGGGCAATCGTCTGAAGGTCGTCGTCGGTGAGCAGTTCGACGATCTCGGCACTGTTGCCGGCGATCGTTCCGTCCCAATCATAGTCGGCGACATGCTCCCGGACCGCGCGCCGGGCGCCGCTCCATTTGCCGACCGCGTCCTGCTCGTCCGCCATCGCCCGATCTCAGGCCGCGACCTGCGCCACGAAGTCGCCGGCACTCGCCTTGAGTTCGGCGAGGCGTCCGTCGAACAGGTCGAAGCCGCGCCCGACGCCGTCGATCTCGCGCGCCACCGCCTCCGTATCCTCGCGGATCGCGGCGATGGTGCCCGACATCGAATCCGCGGCGAGGGCGGTTTCGTCGACGGCGGCGGTGATGGCGGTGACGGTCTGGGCCTGGGCTTCCATCGCGAAGCGGATGCGCTCGGCGGACTCCTGGACCTCGGCGACGGTCGATTTGATCGACGCGTTGGTGTCGACGGTCGAGCGGGTCGCGGACTGGATCGCGGCGATCTTGGCGGCGATGTCGTCGGTGGCGCGCGCGGTCTGGCTGGCGAGGCTCTTCACCTCCTGCGCCACCACCGCGAAGCCGCGACCGGCGTCGCCGGCGCGCGCCGCCTCGATGGTGGCGTTGAGCGCCAGCAGGTTGGTCTGCCCGGCGATGTCGCGGATCAGCCCCAGGATGCTCTCGATCGACTTGGCGTGATCGGAGAGCGCCTCGCTCATCCCCACCGCGCGGCCCGCCTGCGCGCTGGCGCGGTTGGCGATGTCGGCCGCCGCCTCGACCTCGGTCCTGGCGTCCTCGATCGCACGGATCAGCCCCGCCGCGGTCTGCGCCGCCTCGCGCATCGCCACCGCCGACTGCTCCGCCGCCGCCGCGACCTCGCTCGCCTTGCCCAGAACACCGCGCGCGGAGGTGGAACTCTGCGACGCCTGCAGGCGCAGCGCGCCACCCTCGTGGCTCGCCTCGACCACCGTGGCGGTGATCTTTTCGCGGAACTCGATCGCCAGGCGGTCGCGCTCCGCCCGCTCGCTGAAGCGGCAATAGCCGTTGAACAGCGAGCAGAAGATGTCGCCTTCCAGCGATCGCATCCTGAGCAGCAGATCGCGATAGCGCGCGCGCAGCGCTTCATCGGCCACGCACCGCTCGACGATTTCGAAGGTCGTCCGTCCGCCGGCGTCGATCATCGCCAGGATCGGGGTCAATCCGACGTCGATCGCATAGGCGGAGGCCACCGTCCGCTCCGCCGACTCGACCCACTTCTTTTCGGTCAGGCGGGTGAACCGATTGCGGAGATAGGCGACGGCCAGATCGTACATGTGCTCCTGATCGTGCGGCGCCCAGTTCTGCTGCGCGCCATAGACGCGCCGCCGCCGTTCCCAATGCTCGATCGCGATCGAGCGGGCGTCCGGCTCCAGCACCGCCCACAACTGCTCCGCCAGCGCCACCTCGTCGGGGCCGATGTCGAACACGCGCAGCCGCTCGGCCAGATCAATCGTCTTGCTGATGCTCTCGGGCGGGGGAAGGATCGACGGCAAGGCGGGTTCTCCAAACTCTGACGCCGGCGATAGACCCGCTTGGTTAAGAGGGGGTTAGAACCCGGCGCTCGGCTTGCATCGGCGGCGGCAGCGGCATAGGCGCTGAGCCGTACCCGACCCGTCATAGGAACCGCCCGCCTTGGCTTCGCACACCTCCACCCGGCCGCTCTCGCCGCATCTGCAGATCTGGCGCTGGGGCCCGCACATGCTGGTCTCGATCGTCCACCGCGCGCTGGGCGTCGGCATCGCGCTGGTCGGTCTGCCGCTGTTCGTCTGGTGGCTGGCGGCCACGGCATCGGGACCGGAGAGCTACGAGGCCTTCGTCGACTGGTTCACCTATCACGACGGGCGGCTCAACATCGTCGGCTGGGTGTTGGCGGTGGGGCTGAGCTGGGCGGTGCTCCAGCACTTGATGTCGGGCATCCGCCACCTCGTGCTCGATACCGGCGCCGGCTATGAACTGAAGCGCAACAAGCTGGGCGCGATGGGGACCTTCGTCGCGTCGGCGCTGCTCACCGCTGCGTTGTGGGCCTATATCCTGGGGATGAAGTGATGGGCACGGGCACCAGCATCGGCCGGGTCCGTGGTCTCGGCGCCGCCAAGGAAGGCACGCATCACTGGTGGCACCAGCGGCTGACGGCGGGCTTCAACGTCGCGCTGATCGGCTGGCTGCTGCTCTCGCTCGCACGGCTGCCCGGTTTCGACTTCGGAACGGTGCATATGTGGCTGTCGCAGGCGTGGGTCGCGGTTCCGGCGGCGCTGCTGGTCGTCAACCTCCTCTACCACATGCGGCTCGGGCTGCGGGTGGTGATCGAGGACTATCAGCATGACGAGACGCGCGTGGTGCTGATCGTGCTGCTCAACCTCTATACCGCGGTGCTCGCGGCGGTGGCGCTGTTCGCTCTGCTCAAGCTCGCCTTTACCGGAGCGCCGCGCTGATGCCGTCTGCGTACAAGATCGTCGACCACACCTATGACGCGGTGGTCGTCGGTGCCGGCGGCTCCGGCCTGCGCGCGACGATGGGGATCGCCGAGACCGGGCTGAAGACCGCCTGCATCACCAAGGTGTTCCCGACCCGCAGCCACACCGTCGCCGCACAGGGCGGCATCGCTGCGTCGCTGGGCAACAACTCGCCCGACCACTGGTCGTGGCACATGTACGACACGGTCAAGGGCTCCGACTGGCTCGGCGACCAAGACGCGATCGAATATATGGTGCGCGAGGCACCCGCCGCCGTGATCGAGCTGGAGCATGCCGGCGTGCCGTTCAGCCGCAACGACGACGGCACCATCTATCAGCGCCCGTTCGGCGGCCACATGCAGAACATGGGCGAGGGCCCCCCCGTCCAGCGCACCGCCGCCGCCGCCGACCGCACCGGTCACGCGATGCTGCACGCACTGTATCAGCAATCGCTGAAATACGACGCCGACTTCTACGTCGAATATTTCGCGCTCGACCTCATCATGGAGGACGGCGTCTGCCGCGGCGTCATCGCGCTGTGCATGGACGACGGCTCGATTCATCGCTTCCGCGCGCATCAGGTGGTGCTGGCGACCGGCGGCTACGGCCGCTGCTATTTCTCCGCGACCTCGGCGCACACCTGCACCGGCGACGGCAACGCGATGGTGCTGCGCGCCGGCCTGCCGTTGCAGGACATGGAGTTCGTGCAGTTCCACCCGACCGGCATCTACGGCGCGGGCGTGCTCATCACCGAGGGCGCACGCGGCGAGGGCGGCTACCTGACCAACAGCGAGGGCGAGCGGTTCATGGAGCGCTATGCCCCGTCGGCGAAGGACCTGGCGTCGCGCGACGTGGTGTCGCGGTCGATGGCGATGGAGATGCGCGAGGGGCGCGGCGTCGGCCCGCACAAGGACCATATCTGGCTCCACCTCGACCATATCGATCCCAAGGTGCTGCACGAGCGGCTGCCGGGCATCACCGAGACGGGCAAGATCTTCGCCGGCGTCGACCTGACGCGTCAGCCGCTGCCGGTTACCCCGACCGTCCATTACAACATGGGCGGCATCCCGACCAACTATCACGGCGAGGTCGTCCGGTTGCAGGACGGCAATCCCGACACCGTCGTCCCCGGCCTGTTCGCGGTCGGCGAGGCGGCGTGCGTGTCGGTCCACGGCGCCAACCGGCTCGGGTCGAACAGCTTGATCGACCTCGTCGTGTTCGGCCGCGCCACCGGCAAGCGCATCGCCGAGGTGCAGAAGCCCGGCCAGACGCACGCGCCGCTGCCGTCCGGCTCCGAAGAGCTGGCGCTGGGTCGCCTCGACCGCTTCCGCCACGCCGCCGGCGGTTCGCCCACGGCCGAGATCCGCAACGAGATGCAGCGCACGATGCAGAAGCACTGCGCCGTGTTCCGCGACAACGCGCTGCTCGGCGAAGGGCAGACCAAGATGCGCGAGGTCTATGCGCGCCTGAAGGACGTCGGCATCGTCGACCGCTCGCTGATCTGGAACACCGATCTGGTCGAGACGCTGGAACTCGACAACCTGCTCGCGCAGGCGGTGGTGACGATGGAGTCGGCGGCCAACCGCAAGGAATCGCGCGGCGCCCACGTCAACGAGGACTTCCCCGACCGCAACGACGCCGAATGGATGAAGCACACCATCACCACCTTCGACGGCTGGGGCGGTGAGGGCGGATCGGTCGCGATCGATTACCGCCCGGTCCACGACTACACGCTGACGGATGACATCGACTACATCAAGCCGAAGAAGCGGGTGTATTGATCGGCGGACTTGAGTTGCCGATATGACATTGTCATAATGTCTGAATGGCAACACGAGCGGCAAAACCCGTAACGGTGACCCTGGGTCGGTTGGGCGAGGAGGCGCAACGACGGGTCGCCTCCGGTTATTATGCGTCGCTGAGCGAGGTCGTTCGCGCGGGGCTGCGTGCGCTCGACCGCGAGGAACGCGCGGTCGACGCAGGGCTACGCGATCGGGTGGCCGCGTCGCTCGCCGACCCTCGTCCGTCCCTCTCGCAGGATCAGGTATTCGCGGCGTTGCGGGCCCGTCACGGCGGCGCGTGACCCTTCGGATCATCTGGCGGGTTCCGGCACGAGATGACCTGCTGGAACTCTATGATTGGATTGCCCGGCACGCCGGGTCCGAGACCGCCTACGAATATACCGCCGCGATCGAAGCCTATGCGGCAAAGCCTGCCGGTCTGCCGGAGCGGGGCGCGCCACGTGATGAACTCGCTCCCGGCATCCGCACCATCGCCTATCGTCGTCGCACGACGATCGCCTACCGTATCCTGCCCGACGCGATCGAGGTCGTCAGGTTAGCGCATGGCGGACGCGACCTCGGTCGGGTGTTCGACGAAGACGCGGAGTAGTGACGGCAGGCAGACTAATCCTCCCGTCCCCGCCCTCTCGCGAATACTAGGCCCAGCACACCGGCGACGATGCCCAACCCTACCACCGCCGCCGTCTTCGGGTGCAGCATCGCGCTGGTGTAGAGGCTGTGCCGCATCCGGCCCGGATGCTCGCCCGAGCGTTCGTCGCCGGCCGGGCCACCGTCGAACAGGTTGCTCGGCCCCGGCTGCGGCGTCGAGGGCGAGTAGCTCGCCTTGGCGAGCAGCGGCGCCAGCTTTTCGTAGAGGCCGGGAAAATGCTGCGAGAACAGCACCTGCATCCGCCCGACGCCGCCGACCGTCACCTCGCGCCGCGGGTGGACGCAGGCGTCGAGGATCGCGTCGGCGACCAGTTGCGGGTCATAGATCGGCGGCGGGATCTGCGCCTCGCCCGCCTCGCCGCCGCCGGGCTTACCATGGTTGCTCGCGTGCTGGCCGACGGGGGTGTCGATGCCGGACGGCTTGACCAGCGTCACCGAGATCGGCGCGCCGTCGGCGGCCAGCTCCATCCGCATCACCTCGACGAACGCCTTGGCCGCGTGCTTGGTCGCCGAATAGATGCCGAGCGGCGGCGCGGGCATGTCGGACGCGAGGCTGCCCACGGTCACGATCGCGCCGCCACCCGCCATCTTCAGGTGTGGGACGGCGGCGCGACAGCCGTGGACGACCCCGAAATAATTGGTGCGGAACAGCTGCGCCTGCTCGTCGAGCGGGATGTCGAGCACCTTGCCGTAGATCGCGGCACCGGCGTCGTTGACCCAGCTGTCGATCCGCCCGAACCGCGCGACGGCCTGCGCCGCCGCCGCGTCGATCGCCGCGGCGTCGCCGACGTCCGCCGCCACGAAGTCGGCGCGGCCGCCCGCATTGTTGATCTCGCGCGCGATCTCGCCTAGCGCCTCGCCCGATCGTGCGATCAGGAATACCGCCGCTCCTGCCCTGGCCGCGGTGCGCGCGGTGACCAGGCCGATGCCGGAACTCGCGCCGGTGATGACGATGACCTGCTCGGCGAGCGGCTTCAGCCTGGGGGACATGCGCGTGGACTCCGATGAACCGCGGCAACCGGTCGCACGGCCATGAAGTTCCGCCGCTTGACAGCGACTTGCGCAGCGCGAAACACAGGTGGCGATGTACCGCCTGCTCCGCTCCGCTCTGGTCGCCACCGCGCTGCTGCCGCTCGCGGCGTCGGCGCAAGTGCCCGGCTATCAGCCGCCGCAGCACCTCTACGCCACGCCGCTGGTCGACCGCGCGACGCCCGAAGAACTCGCCATGCTCGCCGATCAGGGTGTGGCGATCGAGCGCGATCGCCCACCGGCACAGGCGCTGGCCGAGCACCGCCGGCTCGATGCCGCACTGGCTGCGCTGCAACCACAGCGGCGCGGCACCGTCGACGCCTATGTCGTCGCGGTGGCGCTCGACAGCGATCCGGTGTTCGGTCGCGAGGCGCGCGAGGCGGGGAAGGTGCTCGCCCGCCGCTATGGCGCCGCCGGGCGCACCATCGTCCTCGCCGGCAGCGACGGCAGCGGCCCGTCGACCTTGCCGATGGGATCGCCCGCCGCGATCACCGCCACCCTCGCGCGCGTCGCCGAGCTGATGGACCGCAACGAAGACGTCCTGATCCTCTACACCACCAGCCACGGCGCGCCGTTCGGGATCGTCTACAACGACGGCGATCAGGGGTTCGGCGCGATCTCGCCGACGCGGCTGTGGACGACGCTGTCGACGCTGGGGATCAGCAACCGGCTGCTGCTCATCTCGGCCTGCTTCTCCGGCGTCTTCGTGCCGCTGCTGGCGTCCGACACCACCGCAATCATGACCGCCGCATCGGCGGACCGGACCTCGTTCGGGTGCCAGGCGGACATGGACTGGACCTTCTTCGGCGACGCGGCGATCAACCACGCGCTTCGCAAGCCGCAGCCCTTCGCCGCCGCCGCCGCCGAGGCGCAGGGCCTGATCGGCGGTTGGGAAGGGCAGGGGAAGCTGACCCCGTCGCAGCCGCAGCTGTCGATCGGCGAGGGCGCCAAGCGCTGGCTCGCCGCGCTGGAGGCGCACCTGCCGCCCGCCACGCCGGCGGTGGGTCGGCCGGCGACGCTGTCGCTCGGCGCGGCGGCGGAGCATATGCGCGGGCGCTGAGCGGACCGGAGCGCCGGCTTGCCTCGCGGAACGATCTGCGCGCGGGGCGGTTACCGGGCGCGATGACCGGCACCGACAGCAACGCATCGCGCTACCCTCTCCTCGCCGCGCCGCAGGTCCAGCTTGCCGGTCCGGTGAACGAGCAGATGTACCTCAATTTTAAGCAGCAGCTCGGCTACGCCAATGGCGGCGGGCCGCTGGTGGTGTCGATCACCACGCTGGGCGGCGACCCGGAGCTGGCACGCGCGATGGCGGACGATATCCGTCTGATCCGCGAGTATAACGGGCGCGAGACGTTGTTCCTCGGCAAGGTCGCGGTCTATTCGGCGGGCGCGACCTTCATGTCGGGTTTCCCCGCCGACAAGCGCTGGCTGACGCGCGGGTCGCGCCTGATGCTGCACGAGCGGCAGATGAGTTCGACCCTGCAGCTCAACGGCCCGCTCAACACGCTGCGCTATTCGCTGGAGGCGAAGCTCGCCGAGATCGAGGATTCGATCCGCATCCAGGACGAGGGCTTTCGCGCGCTGGTGGCGGGGTCGCAGGTGACGTTCGACCAGCTGAAGCAGAAGGCATCCTCCGCCTGGTATATCGAGGCCGAGGAGGCGCGCGATCTGGGGCTGGTGCTGGACGTGATCTGATCGGCAGGGTGCCGGGAAGCCCCGTGGACGTCTGCACGGAGCCTGCATCCCCGCTCCTCGTGATCCATGTTTGCCGGACGCCGCGCCCCGCCGCATGCCAGCCTCGTCACAACAGCGAGGACCAGCATGACCGCCACCGACGACCTGCCCGCCACGGCGCTACCGCCTCCCCCAGCCGCCGAGCGCCGTTCTCCCGGCGTCAAGCTGCTTATCGCGCTGTTGCTGGCGGTGATGCTGTCGGTGCCGCTGTTCGCCGTTTATCTGCTCGTCTGGGATCGGCAGAGCCAGGCCGATACCGCGCGCACCTCGATCGTGGCGGGCTGGGGCGCGCCGCAGCGGCTGGCGGGACCGGTGCTCGTCATCCCCTATCAGGCGCAGTCGACCGAGACCGTGACCGAGAACGGCCGCGCCACCACCCGCGTCGTCACCGTCGAGCGTGAGTTGACGCTCGCGCCCGACAAGGCCGACCTGACGACCAGCGTCGACCCGGAGCGCCGCCGCAAGTCGATCTACGAGGCGGTCATCTACACCGCGACCGCGAGCGGGAACGTCAGCTTCAGCCTGCCCACGGATATGGCGCGGTCCGGCGTCGAGGCGGGGCAGCTTCAGCTCGCCCGCGCCGAACTCCGCTTCGGGCTGGCCGATCCGCGCGGCCTCGTCGGGTCGCCGCCCGCCGTCACCGTCGCCGGCCGCGCCGCCGCGCTGCGGCCGGGCAGGGGGCCGGCGGAAACCGGCGGGGCGGGCTTCGTCTCGCCCGTCGATGCCTCCGCGCTGGCGACGGGCACGATCCCCGTCAGCTTCCGCTTCGCCTTCCGCGGCAACGGGTCGCTGGCGTTGCTGCCGCAGGCCGGCGACACGCGGTGGCAGGTGACGTCGCCCTGGCTCAGCCCCGGCTTCTCGGGGGGCTTCCTGCCCGTCGCGCGTCAGATCCGCGGCAGCACCGACGCCAAGCCCGGCTTCGACGCGACGTGGCGCGTCGGCAATCTGGCGCTCGGTCGCGCGCTGGTCTCGACCGGCGAGGTCGCGGGCGGCAGCGTCGATCCGGTGTCGCGCACGCCGGATGCCGCCGTTCCCGCCGGCGACTACGAGGCGCGCGTCGACCTCGTCTCGCCGGTCGACCTGTACAGCCAGGTCAATCGCTCGGTGAAATACGGCTTCCTGTTCATCGGCTTCACCTTTGCCGCGTTCCTGATGTTCGACGTCATCGCCGGGGTTCGCGTCGCGATGCCCGAATACTTCCTCGTCGGTATCGGACTGGTGCTGTTCTTCGTCATGCTGCTGGCATTCTCGGAGGTGATCGGCTTCGCCGCCGCCTATCTGGTCGCGGCCGGCGCGATCATCGGGTTGCTCGCCGCCTATTCCGCCGCCGTGCTGCGTAGCTGGCAACGGGGCGGCATCATCGCGGCGTTGCTGTCGGGGCTCTACGCGGTGCTGTACGTGCTGCTCAGCCTGGAAGCCTATTCGCTGCTGATCGGCTCCGTGCTGCTCTTCATCGCGCTGGCCGGGGTGATGTACGTTACCAGACGGCTCGATTGGAGCGGCGTCCGCGCTGCGTAAGTCGTTGCGGCCTAATATGTTGAGTGAGGGGGCGCGGTTCGCTATCGCGCTCTCAAGCTCACGAGGTATCCATGGCCGATTTCCGCCTGCCCAAGAACAGCGTCGTCAAGAAGGGCAAGGCGCATCCCGCCCCGACCGGCGCCAAACGGGTCAAGAAGTTCAAGATCTACCGCTACGATCCCGACAGCGGCGCGAACCCGCGCTACGACACGTTCGAGCTCGACCTCGACACCACCGGCCCGATGGTGCTCGACGCGCTCATCAAGCTCAAGGCGGAGCAGGACTCCTCGCTGACGTTCCGCCGCTCGTGCCGCGAGGGTATCTGCGGCTCGTGCTCGATGAACATCGACGGTCGCAACGGGCTCGCCTGCACCACCGCGATCGAGGACGTGAAGGGCGAGGTGAAGATCACGCCGCTCCCCGCGATGAACGTCATCAAGGACCTCGTCCCCGACTTCACGCACTTCTACGCGCAATATTCGTCCATCAAGCCCTGGCTGCAGACTGTCAGCCCCGCGCCCGCCGGCAAGGAGCGACTGCAGGCACCCGAGGATCGCGCCAAGCTGGACGGGCTGTACGAGTGCATCCTGTGCGCCTGCTGCTCGACTTCGTGCCCGAGCTATTGGTGGAACAGCGACAAGTTCCTGGGGCCGGCGATCCTGTTGCAGGCGTACCGCTGGCTCGCCGACAGCCGCGACGAGATGACCGGCGAGCGGCTCGATCAGCTGGAGGACCCGTTCCGCCTGTATCGCTGCCACACGATCATGAACTGTGCGAACGTCTGTCCCAAGGGCCTCAACCCCGCCAAGGCGATCGCCGAGATCAAGAAGATGGAAGCCGAACGGGTCATCTGACGCTTTGGTCATCCCGGCCTTGAGCCGGGATCCCGCTTCTTCTTCGACCGGGGCAAGGCAGCGGGACCCCGGGTCAAGCCAGGGGTGACGAGAGAATGGACGAACAGGTGTCCCCCTTCACCTTCGACGACGCGCCCGAGGAACCCGGCTGGAAGCGCTGGCAGTTCCGCGACCCGACGCGCTTCAACGCCTTCATCGAGCCGCTCTACGTCCGCATGGATGGCGACATGGCGCGCGTCCGCATGCTGCCCCGGCGCGAACATTCCAACATGCGCGACGCGGTGCATGGCGGCGCGCTGCTCGGCTTCATGGACGTGGCGCTGTTCGCGGCCTCGCGCGGCTTCGGCGTGCTCAGCGCCGGCGGGGCGGTGACGCTGGACCTGTCGGCGCAGTTCATCGGCGCGGGGCGGCTGGACCTGGCGTTGGAGGCCCGCATCGAGCTGCTGCGCGAGACGGGTCGGATGCTCTTTCTGCGCGGCTTGGTGGTGCAGGAGGAGACGCCCACGATCGCCAGCTTCACCGCCACGCTGCGGAAGATGGGCTAGACCTCCCTCTCCCTGTAGGGAGATGGACATGACCTCCGCCGTCCTCCCCGCCTACCAAGCACTCGTCGCCGCCGGCGAACTCCGGCCCGACCCGGAACAGGTGGCGGCCGCCACCCGCCTCGACGCGCTCGCGGCCGAGCTGGAGCACCCGAAGACGACCGGCTTCTTCCGCCGCCGCCCCGTGCCCCCGCGCGGCGTCTATCTCTGGGGCGACGTCGGGCGCGGCAAGTCGATGCTGATGGACCTGTTCTTCGCGCATGTCGGCGTCGCGCGAAAGCGCCGCGTCCACTTCGCGGAGTTCATGCTGGAGGTCCACGGCCGCATCGCCATCGAGCGGCGCAAGGAAGTGGGCGACCCGATCGCCCCCGTCGCCGCGGCGCTGGCCGAGGAGACGCGCCTGCTCGCCTTCGACGAGATGATGGTCACCAACAGCCCCGACGCGATGATCCTGTCGCGGCTGTTCACCGCGCTGATCGCGGCCGGGGTGACGATCGTCACCACCTCCAACCGCGCGCCCGCCGATCTCTACCGCGACGGCCTCAACCGCGAGCATTTCCTGCCCTTCATCGCCCTGATCGCGCAGCGCCTCGACGTACTCGCGCTCAACGGGGCGGTGGATTACCGTCGCGACCGGCTCGGCAGCCAGGACACCTGGCTGGTGCCCAACGGCGCGGAGGCGACGCGCCAGCTTTCCGCCGCCTTCTTCCGCCTCACCGACCACGAGGTCACCGAGCCGATCCCCGCCGACGACCTCGCCGTCCAGGGCCGCACGCTCCACGTTCCCAAGACGCTGAGGGGTGTCGCGGTGTTTTCGTTCAAGCGGCTGTGCGGCGAAGCGCGCGGCGCCGCCGATTACCTCGCGGTCGCGCGCCGCTATCACACCGTCATCCTCGTCGGCGTGCCCGTGCTCGGACCGGAGAACCGCAACGAGGCCGCGCGGTTCGTCCAGCTGATCGACGCGCTCTACGAGCACAAGGTGAAGCTGCTCGCCGCCGCCGACGCGCAACCCGACGCCCTTTACCCGACCGGCGATGGCCGGTTCGAGTTCCAGCGGACGGTCAGCCGGCTGGAGGAGATGCGGTCGGAAGCGTATCTTGCAGAGGGGCACGGTCGGCCTAACTGATATTGCGAACCAGTCTCAATACTTGTGCTTAACGGTTGCCGATCTATCCGCAACCGCCTATGCGCCTCCCGGTTCTTTGGCACGCACAGGGGAATTACGTGGCCCGCAAGAAGATTGCGCTGATCGGCGCCGGCAACATCGGCGGCACGCTCGCCCATCTCGCGGCGTTGAAGGGGCTGGGCGACGTCGTCCTGTTCGACGTGGTCGAGGGCGTGCCGCAGGGAAAGGCGCTCGACCTCAGCCAGTGCGGCCCGGTCGAGGGCTTCGACGCGACGATCACCGGCACCAACGACTATGCCGACATTCGGGGCGCGGACGTCATCATCGTCACCGCCGGTGTCGCGCGCAAGCCGGGGATGAGCCGCGACGACCTGCTCGGCATCAACCTCAAGGTGATGAAGGCGGTCGGCGAGGGGATCAAGGCGAACGCGCCGGACGCCTTCGTGATCTGCATCACCAACCCGCTCGACGCGATGGTGTGGGCGCTGCGCGAGTTTTCCGGCCTGCCGCACGAAAAGGTGGTCGGCATGGCCGGCGTCCTCGACAGCGCGCGGTTCAGCCACTTCCTGGCCGACGAGTTCAAGGTCTCGGTCAAGGACGTCAACACCTTCGTCCTGGGCGGCCACGGCGACACGATGGTGCCGGTGCTGGAATATTCGACCGTCAGCGGCATTCCGGTCAGCGACCTGATCGAGATGGGCTTCTCGACCCGCGAAAAGGTCGACGAGATCGTCAAGCGCACGCGCGGCGGCGGCGGCGAGATCGTCGCGCTGCTCAAGACCGGCAGCGCCTATTACGCGCCCGCGACCAGCGGCATCGCGATGGCGGAGGCCTATCTCTACGACCAGAAGCGGGTCCTTCCCGCCGCGGCGCACCTGACCGGCCAGTACGGCATCGACGACCTGTATGTCGGCGTCCCGGTGGTGATCGGCGCCGGTGGCGTCGAGAAGGTGATCGAGGTCAAGCTGTCCGACGAGGCGAAGGGCAACCTTCAGGTCTCGGTCGACTCGGTGCGGGAATTGCTGGTGGCGTGCCGGGGCATCGACGGTTCGCTGGATTGAAAGGTTCTCCTGCGCAGGCAGGGGTCCAGACTGAGGGGGCGGTGGAGAAGCCTGGATACGGCTACATTATGGCGAGCGGCAGGAATGGAACGCTGTACCTCGGATCGACGAGCGATCTGGCCGCGCGGGCCTATCAGCACCGCAACGGCCTGATGGATGGCTTGACGAAGAAGCACGGTTGCAGGCTGCTCGTGTGGTATCAGGGGCATGACGAGATCGAAGGCGCCCGCGCCCGCGAGTTGCAGATGAAGAAGTGGAAACGTCAGTGGAAGCTGACGACAATCGAGCAGATGAACCCCGACTGGCACGATCTGTACCCGTCGTTGTTCTGACCACCATGTGCTCCTGCGAAGGCAGGAGCCCAGACTGGGTCCCCGCCTTTGCGGGGAAACAAGAAGGGCCAATACCCAAATGAGCATCCTCGTCGACCGGAATACCAAGGTCATCACCCAGGGCATGACCGGCGAGACCGGCAGCTTCCATACCAAGGCGGCGCTCGATTACGGCACGCAGATGGTCGGCGGCGTCACGCCCGGCAAGGGCGGCACCGAGCATCTCGGTCTGCCGGTGTACAACACCGTCGCCGAAGCCAAGGCGAAGACCGGCGCCACCGCCAGCGTCATCTACGTGCCGCCCCCCTTCGCCGCCGACTCGATCCTGGAGGCGATCGACGCCGAGGTGCCGCTGATCGTCACGATCACGGAGGGCATTCCGGTGCTCGACATGGTCAAGGTCAAGCGCGCGCTCAGCGGCTCGAAGTCGCGGCTGATCGGGCCGAACTGCCCCGGCGTGCTGACGCCCGGTCAGTGCAAGATCGGCATCATGCCCGGCAGCATCTTCTCGCAAGGGTCGGTCGGCGTCGTCAGCCGCTCGGGCACGCTCACCTACGAGGCGGTGTTCCAGACCACCAACGCCGGGCTGGGCCAGACTACCGCGGTCGGCATCGGCGGCGATCCGGTCAACGGCACGAACTTCATCGACGTGCTGGAGCTGTTCCTCGCCGACGACGCGACGCAGTCGATCATCATGATCGGCGAGATCGGCGGTTCGGCCGAGGAGGAAGCGGCGCAGTTCCTGAAGGACGAGGCGAAGCGCGGGCGCAAGAAGCCGATGGCTGGCTTCATCGCGGGCCGCACCGCGCCGCCGGGTCGTCGCATGGGCCATGCCGGCGCGATCGTCTCGGGCGGTCAGGGTGGGGCCGAGGACAAGATCGCGGCGATGGAAGCGGCCGGGATCAAGGTCGCGGCCTCGCCGTCCGAGCTGGGCTCGACGCTGGTCAGCGTGCTTCGAGGCTGAATGCGTCCCCGCGAAGGCGGGGACCCAGACTTGGCTCCCGGCTCCGCGGGAGCGAGATTAGGACCGTGCCGATGGGCTACGAGAACAACGACTTCAGCGACATCGCCGCCGGCATCAGCCCGGCGTTCGTCGAGCAGCTCTATGCCCGCTACAAGACCGCGCCGGACGCGGTCGAGCCGGCGTGGCGCGGGTTGTTCGAGGGGCTGGACGGCAGCGAGGCCGGGCCGAGCTGGGGCAACGCCGCCTGGCCGCCCGCGACCACCGACGACCTGACCGCCGCGCTCGATCCGACCCAGATGGAGCCCGCGCCCAAGCCCGCGCGGGGTGCGAAGCCCGCGCCGGTCGCCGCGCCCGCGCCGTCGCAGGACGCGGTCATCAAGGCGGCGTCCGACGCGATCCGCGTCCAGCTGCTGATCCGCACCTATCGCGTGCGCGGGCACCTGGCCGCCAATCTCGATCCGCTCGGCCTTGCCGGCACGCGCGAGCTGCCTGCCGATCTTACCACCGATTATTACGGCTTCACCGACGCCGATATCGACCGGCCGGTCTATCTCGGCGGCACGCTGGGGATGGAATGGGCGACCGTTCGCGAAGTCGTCGACACGCTGCGCGCCAATTACTGCGGCAATGTCGGCCTCGAATACATGCACATCGCCGATGTCGAGGAGCGCCGGTTTCTCCAGGAACGGATGGAGGGCAAGGACAAGGCGATCGACTTCACGCCGCAGGGCAAGAAGGCGATCCTGAACAAGGTCGTCGAGGCCGAGCAGTGGGAGAAGTTCCTCGGTAAGAAGTATGTCGGGACCAAGCGCTTCGGGCTCGACGGTGGCGAGAGCATGATTCCCGCGCTCGAATCCGTCATCAAATACGGCGGCCAGATGGGCGTGCGCGAGATGGTGTTCGGGATGGCGCATCGCGGCCGTCTCAACGTCCTCGCCAACGTGCTGGCGAAGCCGACGCGCGTGATCTTCCACGAGTTCGCGGGCGGCTCCGCCAACCCCGACGACATCGGCGGGTCGGGCGACGTGAAGTACCATCTCGGCACGTCCACCGACCGCGAGTTCGACGGCATCAAGGTCCATCTGAGCCTCGTCGCCAACCCCTCTCACCTGGAGGCGGCGGACCCGGTGGTGCTGGGCAAGATCCGTGCGGTGCAGACGCTCGCCAACGACCTGAAGGACCACACCGCCTCGCTGCCGGTGCTGATCCACGGCGACGCGGCGTTCGCGGGGCAGGGCATCGTGTGGGAGTGCCTCGGCTTCTCCGGCATCCGTGGCTACAACACCGGTGGCTGCGTCCACTTCATCATCAACAACCAGATCGGCTTCACCACCAGCCCGCAGTTCGCGCGCTCGTCTCCCTATCCGTCGGACGTCGCGAAGGGGGTGCAGGCCCCGATCTTCCACGTCAACGGCGACGATCCGGAGGCGGTGACGTTCGCGACGAAGATGGCGGTCGAGTTCCGGCAGAAGTTCCACCGCGACATCGTCATCGACATGTGGTGCTACCGCCGTTTCGGTCACAACGAGGGCGACGAGCCGGGCTTTACGCAGCCGCTGATGTACAAGGCGATCCGCGACCACGCGCCGGTCAGCGAGGTCTATGCGAAGCGGTTGGTCGAGCAGGGTGTCATCGACCGCTCGTGGCTGGACGAGAATATCAAGCAGTACACGACGCTGCTCGAAGGCGAGTTCGAGGCCGGCCAGTCGTACAAGCCCAACAAGGCGGACTGGTTCGCCGGCCGCTGGTCGGGCCTCCACTCGCCCGCCGATGCGGAGAGCGCACGGCGCAGCGTCGACACCGGGATCGAGCCCAAGCTGCTGGCCTCGCTCGGTCGCACGCTGACCTCGCCGCCCGACGACCTGACGATCCACAAGACGCTTGGCCGCGTCCTCGACGCCAAGCGGGCGATGTTCGACAGCGGCGAGAACTTCGACTGGGCGACCGGCGAGGCGCTGGCGTTCGGCTCGCTGCTGTCGGAGGGCTATGGCGTGCGGCTGTCGGGGCAGGATTCCGGTCGCGGCACCTTTTCGCAGCGTCATGCCGTCTGGGTCGATCAGACCGACGAGCACAAATACGTGCCGCTCTGCACTGTGCCGCATGGCCGCTTCGAAGTGCTCGACAGCACGCTGTCGGAATATGGCGTGCTCGGCTTCGAATATGGCTACGCGCTCGCCGACCCGAAGACGCTGGTGATGTGGGAAGCGCAGTTCGGCGACTTCGCCAACGGCGCGCAGATCATGATCGATCAGTTCATCGCATCGGGCGAGGCGAAGTGGCTGCGCGCCAACGGCCTCGTGATGCTGTTGCCGCACGGCTATGAAGGGCAGGGGCCTGAGCATTCGTCGGCGCGCCCCGAGCGCTTCCTGCAGCTGTGCGCGGGCGACAACATGCAGGTCGCGAACTGCACCTCGCCGGCCAACTACTTCCACCTGCTGCGCCGGCAGATGCACCGTCCGTTCCGCAAGCCGCTGGTGGTGTTCACGCCGAAGTCGCTGCTCCGCCACAAGCTGGCGGTGTCGAAGGCGGCGGACTTCGGCCCCGACAGCCACTTCCAGCGCATCCTGTCCGACCCGAACGGCGCCGGCGATGCCGACACGAAGCGGCTGGTCCTGTGCACCGGCAAGGTCGCCTACGACCTGATCGAGGCGCGTGACGCGGCGGGCGACACGACCACGCAGATCGTTCGGCTGGAACAGCTCTATCCCTTCCCCGGCGAGCCGCTGGCGGTGCGGGTCGCGCGCATGTCGGCGCTGGAAGAGGTCGTCTGGTGTCAGGAGGAGCCGAAGAACAACGGCTACTGGTCCTTCGTCGAACCCTTCATCGAGGAGTCGCTCGCCGAGGCGGGCTGTTCGATCCAGCGCGCGCGCTATGCGGGTCGCGCGGCATCGGCGTCGCCGGCGACGGGGCTGATGAAGCGCCACCAGCTCGAACAGGGCGCGCTGGTCGCCGACGCGCTGGGCCATTCCGTCCGCGGCGAAGTTCGCCGCAACCGCGAGACCGACCGCAAGGCGGGCAAGGCGGGCGCGTAGAAACTAATGGGTTCCCGCGAGGGCGGGAACCCGGTCTGGCCTCCCGCCGCAGCGGGAGCGCATCGAGGTGAAGGTAAGATGGCAACCGAAGTTCTGGTCCCCGTGCTGGGCGAATCGATCACCGAAGCGACGCTCGGCGAGTGGCTGAAGCAGCCCGGCGACAAGGTCGCGGTCGACGAGCCGATCGCCAGCCTTGAGACCGACAAGGTCTCGGTCGAGGTGCCGTCGCCCGTCGCGGGCACGATGGGGCAGCATGCCGTTCAGGTCGGCGATACCGTCGCGGTCGGCGCGATGATCGCGACGGTCGAGGCGGGTGCCAGTGTCGGTGGCGGTGCGCCCGCCCAGGCCGAAGCACCGCAGCCGGCCGTGACGCGCGGCCCCGCCGAGGCTTCCGCTCCCGCCGGTGAAGGCGTCGCCGCGACGGGAGCCGCCGCGCTGTCGCCCTCCGTCCGCCGCGCGGTGCTGGAGACCGGCGTCGATCCCGGCACCGTCACCGGCACGGGCAAGGACGGCCGCCTGACCAAGGACGACGTCATCGCCGCGTCGCAGAAGCCCGCCCTTCAGCCAGCGGCTCCCGCGCCTGCGGCACCGGCCCCGCAGACCGCCTCCGTCGCCGCGTCGGCCGGCCGCAAGGAAGAGCGCGTCCGCATGACGCGGCTTCGCCAGACGATCGCGCGCCGCCTCAAGGAGGCGCAGAACACCGCCGCGATGCTGACGACGTTCAACGACGTCGACATGACCGCCGTCATCGAGGCGCGGACGAAGTACAAGGATCTGTTCGAGAAGAAGCATGGCGTCCGCCTGGGCTTCATGGGCTTCTTCGTGAAGGCGGCCTGCATGGCGCTGAAGGACGTGCCATCCGTCAACGCGTCGATCGACGGCGACGACATCGTCTATCACGATTATGCCGACATCTCGGTCGCGGTGTCCTCGCCCGGCGGCCTCGTCGTCCCCGTCATCCGCGACGCCGACCGGCTGTCGGTCGCCGGCGTCGAACGCGCGATCGGCGATTACGGCAAGCGCGCCAAGGACGGTACGCTGAAGATGGACGAGATGCGGGGCGGCACGTTCACCATCTCCAACGGCGGCGTGTTCGGCTCGCTGATGTCGACCCCGATCATCAACCCGCCGCAGTCGGCGGTGCTGGGCCTCCATCGCATCGAGGACCGTCCGGTGGTCCGCGACGGCCAGGTCGTCGTCCGTCCGATGATGTACCTGGCGCTCAGCTATGACCACCGCCTGATCGACGGCCGCGAGGCGGTGACGTGGCTGGTCGCGCTGAAGAATGCTATCGAGGACCCGACACGGTTGCTGATCGACTTGTGAGGACGACGATGGACTGGCGGGACCATATATATTCGAACCCGGATATCGGCGGAGGCAAGCCGATTTTCCGTGGTAGCCGCTTCAAGGTAGCGTTCGTGTTGGATTTGATGGCGGCCGGTTGGACGCATGAGCGGATGGTGGGCGAGTATCCGGGCATCCGTCCCGAGTTCCTGCCGGCAGCCGCCTCATTCGCTGCCGATCTGATGCGAGACGAGGATTATGTCGCGATCGGGCAGGCGCAAACTGCTTGAGGTTTCTGCTCGATGTCCATGTCGGCGCGAGTGTTGCCAGTGCATTGCTGCGGCAGAACCACGACGTGCTCAGCGCGATCGATGGCCACGCCGACTGGACTGATGTCGCACTGCTCGATCTCGCCGTGCGAGAGAACCGCGTGCTTATCACGGAAGACCGCGACTTTTCGGACCTGATCTATCGTGACGCGAGCGAGGCGCCGCCAGGCGTGATCTATATTCGCTGCGGTCCGGCCGACCTACCGACGATGGCTGACCGATTGATCCTGGTCCTCGCAAACACGAACGTGGTTGGCCATATGGTCGTTATTCAGCGAACAAGCGTGCGACACCGATCCCTTCCAGGAAAGAAGGCCAACGATGCCTGATACTTACGACTACGACGTTCTCGTCATCGGCGCCGGTCCGGGCGGTTACGTGGCGGCGATCCGTGCCGCGCAGCTGGGGCTCAAGACCGCGTGCGCGGACAGTCGCGAGACGCTGGGCGGCACCTGCCTCAACGTCGGCTGCATCCCGTCCAAGGCGATGCTGCACGCGTCCGAGTTCTTCGACGCCGCTGCCAACGGCGCGATGGCGAAGATGGGGATCAAGGTGACGCCCGAACTCGATCTCGACACGATGCACGGCCAGCGGCGCGATGCGGTCAAGCAGCTGACCGGCGGCATCGAGTTCCTGTTCAAGAAGAACAAGGTGACCTGGCTGAAGGGTCGCGCCACCTTCACCGACGCGCACAGCGTCACCGTCGACGGCCAGACCGTCACCGCGAAGAACATCGTGATCGCCACCGGTTCTTCCGTCACGCCGCTGCCGGGCGTCGAGGTCGACCAGAAGGTCGTCGTCGACTCGACCGGCGCGCTGGAGCTGGCGAAGGTGCCCGAGCACATGGTGGTGATCGGCGGCGGCGTCATCGGGCTGGAGCTGGGTAGCGTCTGGCGCCGGCTCGGCGCGCGCGTGACCGTGGTCGAATATCTCGATCAGATCCTGCCCGGCTTCGACGGCGACGTCCGCAAGGAAGCCAACCGCATCTTCAAGAAGCAGGGCTTCGAATACCGCCTCGGCAACAAGGTCGTCGGCGTCACCGTCCAGGGCGACAAGGCCAGCGTCCAAGTCGAACCGGCGAAGGGCGGGGAGGGCGAGAGCATCCAGGCCGACGTCGTGCTGGTCTCGATCGGGCGCCGCGCCAACACGGACGGGCTGGGTCTCGACGCGATCGGCCTGGCGCCCAACGCGCGCGGGCAGATCGAGGTCGATCACGACTTCCGCACCGGCGTCGACGGCGTTTGGGCGATCGGCGACGTCGTGCCCGGCCTGATGCTCGCGCACAAGGCGGAGGACGAGGGCATCGCGGTCGCCGAGAACATCGCCGGCCAGCACGGCATCGTCAATCACGACATCATCCCGTCCGTCGTCTACACGCTGCCCGAGATCGCCGGCGTCGGCCTCTCCGAAGAAGTCGCGCGGGAGCAGCTCGCCAAGACCGGGGGCGAGATCAAGGTCGGCAAGTTCCCGATGGCGGGCAACAGCCGCGCCAAGACCAACCACGAGCCGGACGGCTTCGTAAAGATCATCGCCGACGCGAAGACCGACCGCGTGCTCGGCGTCTGGGCGATCGCCAGCGTCGCCGGCACGATGATCGCGCAGGCCGCGCAGGCGATGGAGTTCGGCGCCACCAGCGAGGACATCGCCTATACCTGCCACGCGCATCCGACACATTCGGAGGCGATCAAGGAAGCGGCGATGGCGGTGCGCGGCAAGGCGATCCACGTCTGAACCGCAACCCGCGCGCGAGCAGGCAGGGCAGGCCCGGTTCCACGTATCCGGTCTCGCCCTCGCTCGCGCGGGGGCAGGCGGGCGAGACCGGCTGGTCAAGGCTACCCCGCCTCGGGTAGATCAAGCCGGAGGGATGATCGACCATCCATTCTCCCGTGGACCTGTGTGAGGCACCACGGCCCTTAAGGATCAGCCCCATGCGCGCCATCGCCCTCCTCGTCCTCGCCGCGGCCCCGCTCTCCGCCGCGCAGGCGCCCCGCATCGACCCGGCGCTGAGCGCGGCGGTCGCGGCACCCACGCGTACGCCCGCCAACGTCGCACGCGATCGCTATCGCCACCCGGCGGCGACGCTGACCTTCTTCGGCATCCGACCCGACCAGACGGTGGTCGAGATCTGGCCGTCGGGCGGCTGGTACACCGAAATCCTGGCGCCCTATCTGGCCGGACGCGGCCGCTACATCGCCGCCACCCCCGACGCGCGAGGTCAGGCCGGCGTGCGCCGGCTCCAGGCCGCGAATGCCGCGCGCTATGGCAAGGTACGCTTCGCCACCTTCCCCGCCGCCGCCGGGCAGGTGGGTGTCCCGGCCGGCACCGCCGACCTCGTGCTGACCTTTCGCAACGTCCACAATTGGCGCTTCGGCCCGATCGACCGGACGCAGGCGGCGTTCGATCAGATGTTCGCGATGCTCAAGCCCGGCGGCACGCTCGGCCTCGTCGAACACCATCTGCCCGAGGGGTCGGCCACGACGGAGGGCGAGAGCGGCTATATGAAGCGCTCGACCGTCGTCGCCTATGCCACCCGCGCCGGCTTTCGCCTGGCGGGCGAAAGCGAGGTCAACGCCAACGCGCGCGACACGCACGATTACCCCAAGGGCGTCTGGACGCTGCCGCCCAGCTATACCGACGGCGCCACCGACCGTGCCCGCTACGCCGCGATCGGCGAGAGCGACCGCATGACGCTGCGGTTCACCAAGCCGCGCCGTTAGGTCGCCGTTCACGTCGGCGCGTCATCGTCCGTGACGCGCTACCCTTCGACAGCGCCGCCCTCCAGTTCCGCGATGCGCGCGACGATCTCGGGCTCCAGCTTGTAGATCTCGGTCAGCGCGCTCATCGGATGCCGGGTCTCCGCCTTGCCCGCGAAGGTGCCGACATGGCGTGTCGTCGGGCTGTTGAAGTGCAGCCGCGCCAGGCTCTTGCGGTTGTTGTCGTCGAGCAGGATCGCGCAATAGGATTTGCTGTCGCGGATCACGACGCGCTTGGGATCGACGTGACGCGCTGCGATCGCCTGGACGATGCGGAAGCCCGCGATCTCGTCTTCCGTCGTGATGACACCTTCTTCCGGCGCGGACATGTCGTCGGTCGCGCCGTCGGCGGCCTCGATCGGTACGGGATTGGCGACGGCGAGCGCGCTGGTCAGCCGCTCGTTGACGCGGTCGCGCACCAGGCCCGCGATCGAGGCGGCGATCACCGGCGCCAGCTGCTCCTTGACCGCGGCGGTGAAGCGAACGCCCGGCTGGACGCGGGTCACCATCATCCGCACGAACTCGTCGGACGGCTGCGCGAACTCGCGTTCCAGCTCGATCCGCATCTGCGATTCCAGCTTCAGCCGCCCCGCCTCCGCCAGGATCAGGTCGATGTCGAACTGGTGCCGCCCGAACCGTTCCAGCGTGACCGGATCGCTGCGCCGGATCGAGTCCATCGAAAAGACGAAGAACGGCTTGTCGTCCATCTTGTTGGGGCGTTCGATGTCGGAATAGAATTGATACACGACGCCGTTGGTCAGCACCGCGATCCGCGCGTCGGTGGTGGCGAAATAGCGGAACAGCTGGCTGGCATGTTTCAGGTCGAGGTCGACCGACGACGGCTTGCACTCGATCAGCATCGCGACGCTGCCGTCGATGCAGACCGCGTAATCGACCTTCTCGCCCTTCTTGACCCCGACATCGGCGGTGAACTCCGGGATCACCTCGCCGGGGTTGAAGACGTCGTAGCCGAGCGCCTGCAGGAACGGCATCACCAGCGCGGTCTTCGCCGCCTCTTCGGTCAGCAACAGCTCGCGATGCTGCGACGTGCGCTTTTCCAGCTCGATCAGCTTGGTCGCCAGTTCCATCGTCCGCCCCTCATGTTCGGCGGAAGTCTAGCGAGGCGGGCGCGGCCGAACAGGTCGGCCGCGCTACCTTTCACACTTGTAACGTTACGCCGGCGGCTGGCGTTCGCGCCACCAGCCCCACGCGATCGCCGCGCCGAGGACGAAGCCGCCAGGCGCGAACAACACCACCGCGGCGAGGCCGAGCTTGCCGCCGAGGCTGGAGGGAACGACGGGGGGCATCGCCGTCGCATACCACGGCTTCGTGAGCAGGATGTGAACCGATCGGAACCCCCGCCCGGCTGCGCGCGTCGGGGCGGGATGGATCGCGCCGTGCTGGAAGCCCGCTGGCTGACGCTGACCCGACGGACGCTGCCGCCGCTGGCGGTCGCGCGCGGCTGGCCGGTCAGCGCCGATCATTGCTTCCAGCGCATCCTGCTCGACCACGCGGTCGGCGGCTGCTGGTACGCGCAGGTCGAGCGCCGCCCCGCCTACCGCCACCTCGACACGGCGCGGCTCGCGGCGGCGGTGGCGCTGGGGGACGCGGTCGCGGCAGGCGAGGCGGACCTTGCCGCGCTCAACCGGCAGTCGCTGGCGTGGCGCGGAAAGGCGCCGCCCCGGCCTTAGGCGACGCCGTGCGCCTTGAACCAGCGCAGCGCCCGCGCCCATCCGTCGGCGGCGTCCGCCGCGCGATAGCTGTCGCGGTAGTCGGCGTGGAAGCCGTGCGGCGCGTCGGGATAGACGACGATCTCCGAGGGCTTGCCCGCCGCCTTCAGCGCCGCGCGCATCGCCGCGACCTCGGTCTGCGGAATGCCCTGATCCAGCGCGCCGTACAGCCCCAGCACCGGCGCGTGCAGCTCGTCCGCGCGTTCGGCCAAGCCGCCCAGCCGTCCGTACCACGCCACGCCTGCCCTGATGTCGGGATCGACCATCGCCGCGCGCCAGACCACCGACCCGCCCCAGCAGAAGCCGGTGATGCCGATCGACGCAGGCTTCGTGAAGGGCCGCCCCTTCAGCCACGCCGATACCGCGCGCACGTCGCCGTCGACCTGCGGGATGCCCGCCTGCTGCACGACCGGCATGATCTGTTTGAAATCGGTCAGGCTCGGCAGATCGACGCCCGAACGGTAGAAGAAGTCGGGCGCGATCGCGACATAGCCCGCGCGCGCCAGCCGCCGGCAGACGTCCTTGATATAGGCGTGGATGCCGAAGATCTCGTTGACGACGATCACCGCGGGGTGTCGCCCGGTCCCGCGCGGCCGCGCGACAAAGGCGGGCAGCGGCTGCGGCGCGCCGTTGGGGATCGTCACCTCTTCGATCGTCAGCCCGTCGACCGGCGTCGTTACCGGCCGCGCCTCCGCCGACCAACCCGCGAGCGCATAGCCCGCCGCGAACATCGACACGGTGGCGCGCCGCGTGAGGTGCAGATCCTGGGGGTGCGTGCCGTCTGGACGGGTGAGGGTCGTCATGGTGGTGCTCCGGTGGTGACGACTCCGGGTAACGTCATGTCGCCCGAGCGCAAAGCCGCAGCCACCCGATCAGGGGATCAGGCGGTCGGCGCGCAGGCGTTCGAACAGGGCGAAGAAGGCGTCGTCGGTCGCGAGATAGTCGGTGAAGCCGAGCCGGCGGCTCTTCGACATGTCGGTCACCACCTCGATTGGGCGGCCAAGGTCGGCGTCGGTGTGCCAGGGCGAGGCGAGCCGGCCCAGATCGGCCTCGGCGAGCTGCTCGCGCGCGGCGATGATTCGCCAGACGGCGGCGTCGCTGGCCATCTGCGACGCCAGCGGGCGGGCGATGCCGTCGAAGGGCGCGGCCTCCAGCCCGAACCATTCGGCGATCCGCGTCCACATCCACTGCCACCGAAAGACGTCGCCGTTGACGACGTTGAACGCCTGGTCGTGCGCCGCCTCCGTTGCCGCCGCCCACAGCAGGTGGCGTGCCAGCTGGCCGGCGTCGGTCATGTCGGTCAGCCCGGTCCATTGCGCCGTCGACCCGGGAAAGGCGAACGGCCGGCCCGTTTCCCGGCACAGGGTCGCATAGACCGCGAGCGTCGTGCCCATGTTCATGGCGTTACCGATCGCCTTGCCGATCACCGTATGGGGGCGATGGACGCTCCAGGTGAAGCCGTCGCGCGCCGCCGCGGCGAACACCTCGTCCTCCTGCGCGCAGTAGAAGTTCTCGACATCGAGCCGGCCCTGGTCCTCGCGAAACGGCGTCTGCGGCAGCGTTCCCTGGCCATAGGCCTCGAACGGACCGAGATAGTGTTTGAGGCCGGTGACCAGGGCCACGTGGCACGGCCCTGCCGCCGGCGGTAGCGCATCGAGCAGGTTGCGGACCATGGCGGCGTTGACGCGGATGTTCTCCGCCTCGCTGTCCTGGCGAAGCCAGGTGGTGATGAACACGGCATCCGGCGCAACAGGCGCGAGTGCCCGCGCCGTGGCGCCGGCATCCCGAAGGTCAGCCGCGACCGACAGGATGCCGGCGCGAGCCGCCGGACGGCGGGCGAGCCCGTGGACCGTCCACCCGCGCGCCACCAGCAAGTCGGCCGTGGCGCCGCCGACGATACCGGTCTCGCCCACGACCAGTGCTGTCTTCTGCATCAAGTCCATCCGATCGCGTCATCAGGCCGGTTCGTCCGGCAGCCCGCATCGGTAAAGATCGTCGGGGCGCGGGTGTCCGCGTGTGGCGTGCTGGTTGCGTCGATCAGCCCTTCCTGCCGCCGAACAGTCGCCCCAAAACCGCTTCCGCCACGATCTGCGCCGCTTGGCCCAGCTTCGCTGGTTCGACCGGCGGCAGGGGCGGGACGGTGCCCGTCGCGCCCTCCGGCGGCGTCGGGGCGTGCGCGCGGCGAGTGCGTTCCGCCGCCATCGTCGCAAAGCCGGCGGCGACGGTCAGGCCCTTGGCGATCGCCGCTTGCCCTTCCGGACTGGCCGCGCGCGCGATCAGCGCCTCGCCGCCCTTGCGCCATTCCCTGGGGATTTTCACACCCGCAACCTGTTTGGGCAGCTTGATCTTGTTCTTCTTCGCCACGACCGTCTCCCGGTGTTGTAGTCAGACACTACACCATGGCAGGTTGCGTGTCACGCGCCGGCGATTGCACCGGGCGTGACGGTCGTCATTGCGGCGACTCCTCCGTGCCGGTTTCGAGCGCTCGCGCTGCCTGCTTCTGTTCGGCCAGCGTCGGTTCGCGTGGCGGCGGCGCCGGTTCGGCGGGAGCGGCGACGGGCTCCGGCGGTGGTGCCGGCGGGGCGGGCGCCTCCTCGACCGGCGGCGGCGCGACCGCGACCGGGGCCGGAGCGGCAACGGGCACAGGGGCCATCGGCGGCGACGCGGAAACGGGTGACCGCTCCGGCTCGGGCGCGGCCGCTACGGACGGGGCGGGGGGCTCGACCGGGGGAGCATAGGCAGCGGGTGTATCGACCGGGCGACCTCCCGCGGGTCGGCCGGCGTTTTCACCACGCGCCACAACCCCGGCCTGGGTGCGTTCGGCCATGTCGGTACCCATTTGGAAACGACCGCGCGCCGGCGTCGGGGCCGCGACCGGTGCCGGTCCGACCGTCGCGGAAGCGAGCGGCGGTGTCGCCTCCACCATTCCGCCGCGTCGCCGTCCGCCCGGCCGGGGCATTCCGCCATCCGCCGATCGTCCTCCCGCCATCGGCGCGGTGGGTGTCGGTCGATAGCCGTTGCCCGTTGGCGGAGTGGTGCGGTTCCAGCCGGTCGAGCTGTCGCCGGTCGGGCGCGACTGCCGCCCGCCAGACGCAACCCGTCGCTCGTCACGCTCTGCACGGTAG
This sequence comes from Sphingomonas sp., assembly GCF_965200135.1. GTDB lineage: Bacteria > Pseudomonadota > Alphaproteobacteria > Sphingomonadales > Sphingomonadaceae > Sphingomonas. The sequence continues at coordinate 117,825 of NZ_CBDATK010000007.1, read as the reverse complement.
CGGTCGCGCCGCGCACGCCAGTTCCCATAGCCCTGGCCTTGCCGCCACTGGTCCCAATCGCGGTTGTCTCGCCAACGCGCGCCCTGTGAGCCGAAGTCGAACGACAGCCAGATGCCGCCGTCTGCCACCGGATCGCGCGGCGACTGCGCCGCGAACCACAGCCGCCGCCCCAGCGCGAACAGCGAGTCCGCGTCGCCGCGCCGCCCCTCCGCCTGCTCCCAGGGTAGCGCCCGCCCGCTATCGTCGAACGCCGCGATCATCCGGCCGCGCTCATAGGCGTAGCTGTAGTAGCGGTCGCGCACGAGAAACGGCACGGTCATGTCGGGCGGGTAGAAATATAGCCGCGTGTCGTAGCGATCGACCGGCACCGCGATCACCAGCGCGCCGTCGCGCAGTCGCCACGCATTGCGCGTCGCCGACCCTTGTGAAAAGGCGAAGTCGGGCGGCGAGTTCGCGATCGCCTCGACCATCGCATCCGCATCGTCCAGCCAGCGATACGCCGCCGATGGTTCGGGCGCGTAGGGCGGTGCCGGTGCGTAGCCGGGTGCATGGGTATAGCCGTTGGCGGGGGCTCGACCGTCGGCATCGCGCGCCGCTGCCCCGGTCGTATACACCGCCGACGGAACGGCCGGTAACGGGCGTGGCACCACCGCCACTGCCGGAGCTGCGGCCCGTGTCGCGGCCCGACGAGCCGCCGCCTGCCGAGCCGCCAGCCGCCGTGCCGCCGCCCGCTTGCTCGCGGCCGTGGCCTTCGCTTTCGCCGCCGCGGTCTGCACCCGCGGCGCGGCCTCCGCCGACCCGGTCATCAACGCCAGCACCGCCACCGCCGCCAGCCACCGCCGAAGTTTCGTCATCCCCATTCTCCCCTATTGCGGCGATCATGATGCCCCCGACATGAACGGCCGCTGCAACGACGTACGGTGGCGTCGTGCCCGTCGCAATCCTATCTATCGGCTGGCCCCCGTCGCGGAACACAAGTAGAACCACGCCCATGTCCCTCAGCACCATTTCCGTCCGCGGCGCGCGCGAGCACAACCTCAAGGGTGTCGACATCGACATCCCGCGCGACACGTTGACGGTCATCACCGGCCTGTCGGGGTCGGGCAAGTCGAGCCTCGCGTTCGACACCATCTATGCGGAGGGTCAGCGTCGCTACGTCGAGTCGCTGTCGGCCTATGCGCGTCAGTTCCTGGAGCTGATGCAGAAGCCCGACGTCGACCATATCGAGGGCCTGTCGCCCGCGATTTCGATCGAGCAGAAGACCACCAGCCGTAATCCGCGCTCGACGGTCGCGACCGTGACCGAGATCTATGATTACATGCGCCTGCTGTGGGCGCGGGTAGGCGTGCCCTACAGCCCCGCGACCGGTCTGCCGATCGCCGCGCAGACGGTGTCGCAGATGGTCGACCGCGTGCTGGCGCTGCCCGAAGGCTCGCGTCTCTACCTCCTCGCCCCCGTCGTGCGCGGCCGCAAGGGCGAGTATCGCAAGGAGCTGCTGGAGTGGCAGAAGGCGGGCTTCACCCGAGTCCGCATCGACGGCGAGGTGCACGAGATCGACGAGGCGCCCGCGCTCGACAAGAAATACAAGCACGACGTCGAGGTGGTCGTCGACCGGCTGGTCGTCGGGTCGGACATCGGCACGCGGCTGGCCGAAAGTTTCGAGACCGCATTGAAGCTCGCCGACGGTCTCGCCTATGTCGATCTGGTCGACGGCGTCGTGCCGGGGCGCGAAGACGAGGCCGCGTCGGCGGGCGCGATGAAGAACGCCGGCATCCCCGCCAACCGCATCGTGTTCAGCGAGAAGTTCGCCTGCCCCGTCAGCGGCTTCACCATCGCCGAGATCGAGCCGCGGCTGTTCTCCTTCAATGCCCCGCAGGGCGCGTGCCCCGCCTGCGACGGGCTCGGCGAGAAGCTGCTGTTCGACGACGACCTCGTCGTCCCCAACCACGACCTGACGATCAAGAAGGGCGCCGTTGTCCCCTGGGCGAAGTCGCAGCCGCCCTCGCCCTATTACATGCAGGTGCTGGGCAGCCTCGCGCGCCAGTTCGGCTTCTCGCTCGACACGCCGTGGAAGGATCTGCCCGAGGAGAACCGCCACGCCATCCTCCACGGCACCGCCGGCAAGCCCGTCACGCTGACCTTCGTCGACGGCAAGAAGTCCTACGACGTCACCAAGCCGTTCGAGGGCGTGATCGGCAACCTCAACCGCCGCATGCTCCAGACCGAGAGCGCGTGGATGCGTGAGGAGCTGTCGCGCTATCAGACCCCCAAGCCGTGTGAGACCTGCCACGGCGCGCGGCTCAAGCCGGAGGCGCTGGCGGTCAAGATCGCGCGGCAGGACATCAGCCACGCGACGCACCTCAGCGTCGTCGACGCGCTCGCCTTCTTCCAGGCGATGCCCGAGACGCTCAACCCGCAACAGCGCGAGATCGCCGAGCGCATCCTCAAGGAGATCGTCGAGCGCCTCGGCTTCCTCAACAATGTCGGCCTCGACTATCTCAACCTCGATCGCACGTCGGGCACGCTGTCGGGCGGCGAGAGCCAGCGCATCCGGCTGGCGTCGCAGATCGGGTCGGGCCTGTCGGGCGTGCTCTACGTCCTCGACGAGCCCTCGATCGGGCTGCATCAGCGCGACAACGACATGTTGCTCGCGACGCTGCGCCGGCTGCGCGACCTCGGCAACACCGTGCTGGTGGTCGAGCATGACGAGGACGCGATCCGCACCGCCGATTACGTCATCGACATGGGGCCGGGCGCGGGCGTGCATGGTGGCGAGATCGTCGCGCACGGCACGCTGCCGCAGCTGCTCGCGGCCGAGGGTTCGATCACCGCCGACTATCTCAACGGCACGCGCGAGGTCCCTGTCCCGGCGAAGCGCCGCAAGGGCACCGGCAAGAAGCTGACCGTCCATAACGCCACCGCCAACAACCTGACCGGCGTCACCGCATCGATCCCGCTCGGCACGTTCACCTGCGTCACCGGGGTCAGCGGCTCGGGCAAGTCCTCCTTCACCATCGACACGCTCTACGCCGCCGCCGCACGCCACCTGAACGGCGCGCGCATCCTGGCGGGCAAGCACGACAAGGTGACGGGGCTCCAGCACCTCGACAAGGTCATCGACATCGACCAATCGCCGATCGGCCGCACCCCGCGCTCCAACCCCGCGACCTATACCGGCGCCTTCACGCAGATCCGCGACTGGTTCGCCGGCCTGCCGGAGGCGCAGGCGCGCGGCTACAAGCCCGGCCGCTTCTCGTTCAACGTGAAAGGCGGCCGCTGCGAGGCGTGCCAGGGTGACGGCGTGCTCAAGATCGAGATGCACTTCCTCCCCGACGTCTACGTCACCTGCGACGTCTGCCACGGCGCGCGCTACAATCGGGAGACGCTGGAGGTGAAGTGGAAGGGCCACTCCATCGCCGACGTGCTCGACATGACGGTGGAGGACGCCGCCAGCGCCTTTGCGGCGGTGCCCGCGATCCGCGACAAGATGGCGATGCTGGTCGAGGTGGGGCTGGGCTACGTCAAGGTCGGCCAGCAGGCGACGACGCTGTCCGGCGGCGAGGCGCAGCGCGTCAAGCTCGCCAAGGAACTGGCGCGCCGCGCGACCGGCCAGACGCTCTACATCCTCGACGAGCCGACCACCGGGCTGCATTTCGAGGACGTGCGGAAACTGCTGGAGGTGCTCCACGCGCTGGTCGAGCAGGGCAACACGGTGGTGGTGATCGAGCACAACCTCGACGTCATCAAGACCGCGGACTGGGTGCTGGACCTCGGCCCCGAAGGCGGCGTCAAGGGCGGCGAGATCGTCGCGGAGGGAACGCCGGAGGTGGTGGCGGCGGCGTCGCGGAGCTTCACGGGCCGCTATCTGGCGCCCCTGCTAAGGGGGCGGGGTGATGTCAGGGCGGAGGCGGCGGAGTAGGTCTTGGCATCTTTCGTCCGGTACGAAGACGAGAGCGACATCCGCATCGGCCGCCGTCACGACCGCCGGTGACGTGCCGCTCAACGGGCGATCGCTATACGAAGCTCGCGCGGATCGGGCCTTCGAGCCAGGGTGGTCCTACCGATCCGATCCAGCCGATGTCGCCGTGAACGCCTAGCTCCGCACCATCCCCACGTCCGCGAAGCGCCTCGGCTCCATCGGTGGGGTCGTGGGGTCGGCGAGGTCGCATTGCCACAGGCCGACGTCGATCCAGCGGCCGCCCTTCCAGCCGACTTCGCGCAACACGCCGGCGCGGCGGAAGCCGGATTGTTCGTGCAGCGAAATCGAGGCTTCGTTGGGTAGCGCGATGCGGGCGATGGCCTGCGTGAAGCCCTGCGCGCGGAGCGTGTCGATCAGCGCTTCGTAGAGCAGGCGGCCGGCACCCTGGCGCTGGGCGGCGTCGGCGACGTAGACGGTGGTCTCGACCGCCCAGCGATAGGCCGGGCGGGTGCCGTAGGCGGTGGCATAGGCATAGGCGAGGACGCCTTCCTCGCCGGCGTCGGCGCCCGGACTGCCGGTCGTCGCGACCAGCCAGGGATAGAGGCCGTCCGCGCCCGCCATGCGCTCGCGCATCTCGGCCTCGCCGGGCGCCGTCGTTTCGAACGAGGCGGTGCCGACGAGCACATGGGGCGCATAGATCGCGACGATCGCGGCCGCGTCCTCCGCACGCGCCGGGCGTAACGCGATCACCAGCCGAACCGTGCCAGCACGAGGTCGAGCAGGCGTGCGTCGCCGGGTGCGGGCGCGCTCGGCCCAAGGCCGCCGCATTCCAGGCAGCGTGCCTGGATCGAGCCGCCCGCGGCCAGGCGGCGCATGTCGCCGAGCGCGCGGGCGAGCAGGCCGCGCTGAGCCGCCGCCACATGCGCGAACACGTCGCCGCCGGCCTCGTCCTCGTCGCCGCCGCCGCCAAGCCCCTGTGCGAGCTGGGCGATCCAGCCGGGCTGCTTTTCAAGATAGACGGCGTGCCAGCCGTCGCCCTTGATCCCGGCGCGACGTGCCGCCTCGCGCAGCGCGTCGTCCATCGTGCCGAAGCGGTCGACCAGTCCGAGCTGACGCGCGGTGCCGCCGTCCCAGACGCGCCCCTGACCGATCTCGTCGACGCGCTGCGGCGTCATGCGGCGGGCGGCGGCGACGCGGGCGATGAACTGGCGATAGCCGTTCTCGATGCCGGCCTGCAGTACCCCGTCGAGCACCGGATTGGTGCCGCCGAACACGTCCGGCTGACCCGACAGCGGCGTGGTGCGGACGCCGTCGGTGGTGATGCCGATCTTGGCGAGCGCGTTCTCGAACGTCGGGATGATGCCGAAGATGCCGATCGAGCCGGTGATCGTGCCCGGCTCCGCGAAGACGGTGTCGCCGGCGGTCGAGACCCAATAGCCGCCGGATGCGGCGAGGCCGCCCATCGAGACGACCACCGGGATCTTCCGCTGCTTGGCTTCGAGGATGGCGAGGCGGATCTGTTCGGACGCGAGCGCCGACCCGCCGGGCGAGTCGACGCGGACGACCAGCGCCTTGAGCGTGTTCTTCGCCAGCCCGTCGAGCATCGCGCGGCTGATGGTCTCGCCGCCGGCGCTGCCCGGCCCCGCCTTGCCGTCGACGATGTCGCCCGCGACGGTCAGCACGCCGATCGCGTCGCCGCCGGTGGGCAGCGGGTGCGCGGCGAGCCAGTCGGTGTAGGCGATGGTATCGAAATTGCCGGCCGGCTTGGCGTCGTCCGACCCGGCGAGCCTCGCGACGCGGGTGCCGAAGGCGGTGCGGTCGCCGAGATGGTCGACCAGCCCGGCGCGCAGGTTCGCCTGGGCGATGTCGCCGCCGGTCGCCTGCACCACCTGGTCGGGGTGCTGGAGCATGGCGGCGAGCTGTGCCTTGGGCCGGGCGGCATGGACCGCCTCCTGCCACTGCGCGAACAACGTGCCGAGCAGCGCCTGGCTCGCGGCGCGGGCGTCGGGGCTCTGATCGGCGCGGATATAGGGCTCGACGAAGCTCTTGTAGCGGCCGACGCGGTAGACGTGGGTGGTGATGCCGAGGCGGTCGATCAGCCCCTTGTAATAGAGCTGCGACCCGCCCGGCCCGGTGAACAGCGTGCCCCCCATCGGATGCACCCAGATCTCGCTGGCGTTGCTGGCCAGGCGATAGCCGCCGTCGGTATAGGCGGTGGCATAGGCGAGGACGGGCTTGCCGCCCTGGCCGTTGGCGCCGTCACGTACCCGCTTCAGCGCCGCGCCGACCTCCGCGATCGCCGCCGGATAGCCGCCGCCGAACGAGTCGAGGTCGAGCACGATCGCCTTCACCCGGGCGTCGGTCTGCGCGGCGTCGATCGAGCGGAGCAGGTCGCGCAGCCGGTACTGGCGCGGCGCGCCGCCGCCCGACAGGGCCGCCAGCGTGGCGGGCTCGGCGAGCTGCTCGACGATCGGCCCGTCGAGGCGCAGCACCAGTGCCCCGTCGCCGATCGCCTTCGCGCCCGGCCGCGCGGACAGCGCCGCGAACACCAGGCCGAAGAAGATGAGCATGGCGACGAGCACCAGCCCGTCCTTGATCCCGACCAGCAGTTTCCAGGCGCTCTTGACCAGGTTCAACGGGAGTCTCCTTCGCCGGACGGCTTAGCCGAGGGTGTGATGCGCGAGCAATACGCGTTGCGCCGCCCAACGCGGTCGGTCGCATCGGCGGCGACCGGGACGGGCGTTCGCGGTGCGCGTCTCCACCGTGCACCTCGCGAGAGGTCCCTTTCGGCATGTAGTGCGATCATCCCCAGGGGCGCTCCCGAAACCACTTGGTGATGACGTACTTCACCCCGACACGGACCTTCATGCCCTGATGGATCGTCGCCGGGTTGAGGGTGCCGTCCGGGCGCCGGTTGTTCCAGCAGACGAGCTTGCCGGTTTCGGGCTGGATGATCTTGTCCGCCACCTTGAAGCGGGTGGCGCCGCCCGCTTCAGGCGTGTTCAGATAGACCATGAGCGTCCAGGTGCGGTTGCCCGCGACGCTGCAATAGCGATCGTAGTCGGCGCCGGTCGGTTCGAAATAGTCGGTGTGGCCCTTGAACTCCTGACCGACGGCATAGCGCTGGCCCTGAAGCGGCTCGCCGTGCGCTCCGTCGAGGCCGGTGAACGCGGCGATGCGGCGTTCGGCCTGCTGCACGACCGGGTCGGCGGCGGCGAGGTCGCCGGTTTCGCTGGTGCGATAGCCGGCGTCGCCGTTGGCGTCGGCGATGGTGGAGGGGCGGCGAACGGCGTCGATGCGGTCGACAAGCTGCGTGCAGAGGTCGGGAGGGAGGAAGCCGCGCGCGACGAACAGCGTCAGCTTCGGGGACGGGAGCTTCTGGACGCCTGCGTTGGTGAGGATACGGGCGACGATCGCGTCGCCGGGATGGCCCGAGCCGAGAGTGGGGAGGTCGGTCATGGTCTCCTCATACGAAATCTCCGGGTGGGCGGTGCTAACGTTTTTGCAGCAGGAACGCCCGATCCGCAGGAACGACGAGGGAGGCGCCTGAGGATTACGGCACGGCCATCAGATGCGCCGCTTGACGCATGACGGCAACAAGGGCTTGCTAAGCCCCTGGGCCTATGGGCAAGGGTAAGGCATGCGATTGGTCATGGACGGGCGCGCGCGACGCCTTTTGCGGCGCCTGCCGGCCGTCAACATCTATTCGGGAATGGAACTGCTGCTGCTCGCCGGGCTGGCGTTGCAGTCGGCGCGGCTGGTGTGGGCCGTGGTGACGCCGGTCAATCCGCTCGGCGACTGGCGGCCGGCGGCGCCGGTGGTGGCGGGGCTGCCCGCCGATGCGCTCGCGTCGTTCGACCCGTTCTTCCGATTGCAGGGCGACAGCGCACCCGCGACGGTGACCTCGCTGCAACTGACGCTGTTCGGAACGCGGATCGACGAGGCGCAGGGCGGCGGCTCGGCGATCGTCGCGGGGCCGGACGGCGTGCAGCGGTCGGTCGCGGTCGGCGAGGAGGTGGCGCCGGGCACGCGGCTCAAGGCGGTGTTCTTCGACCATATCACGTTCGATCGCGGCGGCACGGAGGAGGACCTGTTCCTCGACCAGTCGCGCGGCGGCCAGGCGACGCCGATCACGGCCCCCGCCGGCGCGTCGCCGCCGAGCCCCGGCGCGGCCTCGGGCGTGCCGGTGTCGCAGATCAGGCAGGAGATCGGCTTTATCCCGCGAATCGACGGCGGCCGGCTGACCGGGCTGGTGGTGCGGTCGCAGGGCACGGGTTCGGTGTTCCGCCAGGCGGGGCTGCGCGACGGCGACGTCGTCACCGCGATCGCGGCGCGGCCGGTGCAGGGGCCGGACGACCTCGACCGGGTGGCGGTCGACTTCAAGGGCGGCGGCAATATCCCGATCACCGTCGAGCGCGGGACTCAGACGCTCCAGCTGGCTCTAGCCGTGGCGCCCGCGCGATGAGGCGCTTCCTCGCCCCGGTCGCGATCCTGGCGGCGACGCCCGCGGTCCTCGTGCTGCCGGCCGCACCGGCGGGCGCCCAGACCACGCTCAACGTCCGCGACGCCGACATCCGCGCCTTCATCGCCGATGCCGCGCGGGTCACCGGGCGCACCTTCATCATCGACAGCCGCGTCCAGGGCAAGGTGACGGTGGTCACCGACCGGCCGCTGTCGCGATCGGAATATTTCGAGGTGTTCCTGTCGACGTTGCGCGCGAACAACCTGGTCGCGGTGCCGACCGCGAACGGCGCGCTTCGTATCCAGCCGCTCGACAACGCCGCCGCGCAGCCGAGCCGGATCGGGGTGGCGGGTGCCAACCGCAACAGCTTCGTGACGGAGATCGTCCGGCTGCGGACGGTCGACGCGCAGTCGGCGCTCGATACGGTACGGCCGCTGGTCAGCCAGCAGGGTTCCGTCAGCGCCAATCGGGCCGGCAACAGCCTGGTGGTGGTCGACTTCGCCGACAACATCCGCCGCGTGCGCGAGGTGCTGCGCCGGCTGGATGTCGACGCGGCGTCGACGCGCGTCATCGCGCTCAAGAACGCCAGCGCGCGCGAGATCGCGACCGCGTTGCAGGGGCTGAGCGGGTCGGGGCAGGCGGGCGGCGGCGGCGTCTCGCCGGGCGCGGGCGTGTCGATCGTCGCGGTGGAGGGGTCGAACTCGGTCGCGTTGCGCGGCGATGCGGCGGCGGTGTCGCGGCTGGCGGCGGTGGCGCAGCAGCTGGACGTCGATGCGCGCAACGGGACGCAGATCAAGGTCGTGTTCCTGGAGAATGCGGACGCCGAGCAGTTGCTGCCGGTGCTCCAGCAGCTGGTCGGGCAGACACCCGATCAGATCACGACGCAGCCGCTGACCCGGACCAGTTTCGGCAGCACCAATTCGGGCACGGGCACGCAGAACAGCACGGGGGCGATCGCGCAGCCCGCGCCCGCGCCGGTGCAGACGACGTCAGGCGGCGGCAGCGGCTCCGGGCAGGCGGCGATCACGACGCAGGGCGGGCGCAGCGCCTCGGTCGTGACGCGGTTCGCCGGGGCCAACGCGATCGTCATCGCCGCGCCTGCCGAGATCCAGCGTCAGCTCGCCGACGTCATCCGCCAGCTCGACACCCGGCGCGCGCAGGTGCTGGTCGAGGCGATCGTCGCGGAGGTGTCCGACTCCACGGTCAACCGGCTGGGCGCGCAGTTCCTGCTCGGCAACACCAGCGGCGGCGCGTTCGCGGCGTCGACGTTCAGCAACTCCGCGCCCAACATCCTTCAGATCGCCGGCGCGATCGGCGCGCGGCAGCTGGGCCGGACTACCACGACCACCGTCGCGAACGGCGTCACGACCACCATCACCAACAACTCGACCGGATCGGATCAGCTCACCCAATCGGCGATCCAGTCGATATTGGGCTCGTCGGGCGGCTTCGGCGGCTTTGGCGCGCAGATCGGCAGCACGATCTTCGGCGCCATCATCAACGCGGTGAAGAGCGACAACACCTCCAACCTGCTCCAGGTCCCGCATCTGGTGACGCTCGACAATCAGGAGGCGCACAGTCTGGTCGGGCAGGAGGTGCCGGTGACGACAGGGCAGGCGCTGTCGTCGAACTTCGACAACGCCTTTCGCACCACGCAGCGCGAGAATGTCGGCATCGGGCTGGACGTGCGGCCGCAGGTCAATTCGTCGGGCACGATCAAGCTGACGCTGCACCTTCAGGTCAGCTCGATCGCAGGGCCGGTGAGCAACGACAATTCGGACCTGATCCTCAACAAGCGCGAGGTCGAGACGACACTGACGCTGGACGACGGCGCGATCGGGGTGATCGGCGGGCTGTTGTCGGACGAGGAACGGCGCACGCTGGAGCGCATTCCGGTGCTGGGCGACATTCCGGTGCTGGGCAACCTGTTCCGCAGCCGCGCGCGGACGCGGTCGAAGACCAACCTGATGATCTTCATCCGGCCGACCATCCTGCGCAGCGCGGCGGACGGCCGCGCCCTGGCGGAGCGGCGTTACGGCTATCTGCGCGCGCAGGAGGGGGCGCAGCGGCCGGGCGAGGAGCCGACGATCGACCAGCTGGTGCGCGATTATCTCGGTGCCGCACCGCCGATCCCCGGCGCGCCGATGGCCGGCAGCATCGACGATCCGCGCGTCGCGGTGCCGGTGCAGCAGGCGGTGCCCGAAGTGCCCAGGCGGCGGCGGTGAGGTCCTTCCCGTCATGCCCGCGACAGCGGGGACCCATCTCCCAAACGTCGACTCAGCATTGCCGCGTTGCAGGGACGCGGCGCACGGGAGGGGTCCCCGCTTTCGCGGGGATGACGGCATAGCAGCGTGGCGACGGTCATCGACCAGCCGCAAGTGACGCTGCCCGCCGTCACGCTCCCCTACCTGTTCGCGCGCCGGTTCGGGGTGTGCGTCGCGCGGACCGATGCGGAGGGTCACCTGACCGTCGCGTTGCGCGAGGGAGCGGACCCCAAGGCGCTGATCGAGGTGCGGCGCGTGCTCGCGCGGCCGTTCGATATCGAGGTGGTCTCGCCGCCGGCGTTCGACCGGCTGCTGTCCGACGGCTATGCCATGGACGGGCAGGCGACCGCGATGGCGGCGGTGGGAATGGGCGACGAACTCGACTCGCTGGCCGAAGGGTTGCCGACCGCGGAGGACCTGCTCGACACCGCCGACGACGCGCCTGCGATCCGGCTCATCAACGGCATCATCGCCGACGCCGCGCGAAACGGCGTGTCGGATATCCACATCGAGCCCTACGACACCGGCCTCGTGATCCGGATGCGGATCGACGGCGTGCTGCGCGAGACGCTTCGGATGCCGCCGCACGTCGCCTCCGTGGTCGTCAGCCGCGTCAAGGTGATGGCGCGACTCGACATCGCCGAGCGGCGCGTGCCGCAGGACGGGCGCATGGGGCTGACGCTGGGCGGCAAGCTGCTCGACGTGCGCGTGTCGACGCTGCCGAGCCGCGCGGGCGAGCGGGTGGTGCTGCGTATCCTCGACAAGGACAATGCCGGCATCGACCTGGACGCGATCGGCATGGCGCCGGGGATGAACCGGCTGCTGCGCGATGTGCTCGCGGAGCCCAACGGCATCGTGCTCGTCACCGGCCCGACCGGATCGGGCAAGACGACGACGCTCTACGCGGCGTTGCGGCTGCTCAACGACGGCGCGCGCAACATCCTGACGGTCGAGGACCCGGTGGAGTACGCGATGGACGGGATCGGCCAGACGCAGGTCAATCCCAAGGTCGGCCTCACCTTTGCCGCCGGCCTGCGCGCGATCCTGCGCCAGGACCCGGATACCGTGATGGTCGGCGAAATCCGCGACCGCGAGACCGCCGAGATCGCGGTGCAGGCGTCGTTGACCGGGCATCTGGTGCTGTCGACGGTCCACACCAACGACGCGGCGGGCGCGATCACGCGGATGCGCGACATGCGCGTCGAGCCGTTCCTGCTGGCGAGCACGCTGCGCGCGGTTATCGCGCAGCGGCTGGTGCGGCGGCTGTGCCCAGCGTGCAAGCGGCCGGTGCGCGCGGGCGACACGCCGGCGCCGCTGCTGGGAATCGATCGGCAAGCGCAGGTCTACGAGCCGGTCGGCTGTCCGCAGTGCAACGGCTCGGGCTACAAGGGACGGCTGGGCGTGTTCGAGGCGATCCGCGTCGACGAGACGATCCGCCGCCTCATCAACGAGGGTGGCGACGAGGCGGCGATCGCGGCGCACGGCTTCGCGCGGTCGCCGATGCTGTCGGAGGCCGCACGCGACCTGGTGCTCGCGGGCGAGACGACGGCGGAGGAGGCGGTGCGGGTTGCGCGCCGGGACGCGACCGACCCCGAGCTCGCGGAGGAGGACGCGGATTTCCGTGCCGAGCCGGCCGCCCTAACGGCATCGCGCCCGGCCGACGCGCATCGCGGCCGGCCGCGCCTGTGGGGGCAGAAGAAGAAAAAGGAGGGCAAGGCCGCCAAGAAGAAGCGGGTGGATGCCTGATTTCGACTATCTCGCGATCGACACGCGCGGGGCCGAGAAGCGCGGGCATGTCGCCGCCGACAGCCTGGACGCGGCGCGCGCGCGGCTCGACCGGCAGCGGCTGTATGTCGTCAAGCTGGAGCCGGGCAGCGCGCCGCCGCCGGCCGCGAGCCGGGCGCTGTTCGGCCTGCAGCTGGGGCGCCCGCGGATGCGGACCAAGCAGTTGACGCTGTTCACGCGGCAGCTGGCGACGCTCAACCGCGTGTCGCCGCTGGAGGAGTCGCTCCGCACAATCACCCGCCAGACCGAGCAGGAGGGGGTGCGCCACATCGTCGCGACCGTCCACACCGGCGTCGTCGAGGGCCGGCGGCTGGCGGACGCGATGGCGCGCGAGCCGAAGAGTTTCCCGGCGCTGTATCGCGCGATGGTGTCGGCGGGCGAGAGTTCGGGGTCGCTGCCGACGATCCTCGACCGGCTGGCCGAGCTGCTGGAACGGCAGGCGGAGATCCGCGGCAAGCTCATCACCGCGCTCGCCTATCCGACGATCCTCGCGGCCGTGGCGATGGGGGTGGTCACCGCGCTGATGATCTTCGTCGTGCCGCAGGTGGTGGAGCAATTCGATACGGTCGGGCAGGCGCTGCCGTTCCTGACGCGCATGGTGATCGCGATATCGGCGTTCCTGGTCGGCTATTGGTGGCTGCTGCTGCTCGTCTTCGTCGTCGCCGGGGTCGGCGTCTGGCAGGCATTGCGGAATCCGGGGTTACGGCTGCGTTTCGACACGCGGCTGCTGCGCGTGCCGCTGCTCGGGCGGCTGCTGCGCGACCTGCACGCGGCGCGGATGAGCCGGACGCTGTCGACGATGGTCGCCAGCCGGCTACCGCTGCTGGAGGGGCTGACGCTGACCGCGTCGACGATCCACAACCGGCGCCTGAAGGCGGCGTCGGACGAGATCGCCGATTCGATCCGTTCCGGCGGCAGCCTGTCGGCGGCGATGCGGCGGACCGGGGTGTTCCCACCGCTGCTGACCTATCTGGCGGCATCGGGCGAGGCGGCGGGGCGGCTGGACGAGATGCTGGAGCGCGCGGCCGATTACCTGGAACGCGAATTCGACCGCTTCACCGCGACCGCACTGTCGCTGCTGGAGCCGGCGATCATCGTGGTGATGGGCGGCGTCGTCGCGACGATCGTGCTATCGATCCTGCTGCCGATCCTGCAGCTCAACACGCTGGCGGGGCAATGAGAGGTCGTATGAGTCATCTGCCTACCCGTGCTCCTGCGAAGGCAGGAGCCCAGAACCACGAACCGGAGGGCCCGTTGCCCTGGGTTCCTGCTTCCGCAGGAGCCCCCTCGCGCCGCAAGCGCCGCGAAGAAGGCTTCACGCTCGTCGAGCTGATGGTGGTGATCGTCATCATCGGCCTGCTCGCGACGATCGTCGTCATCAACGTCCTGCCGTCGGGCGACAAGGCGAAGATCGTGCGGGCGAAGGCGGACCTGTCGACGATCGAGGGCGCGCTCGACACCTATCGCTTGCAGCTCGATCGCTATCCGACGACCGCGCAGGGGCTGACGGCGCTCCGCACCGCGCCGCAGGGCGTCGATGCGTCGCGTTACCAGCCGGGCGGGTACATCAAGAAGCTGGAGAACGATCCCTGGGGCAAGCCTTACCTCTACGCCTCGCCCGGCCAGCATGGCGAGGCCGACGTCTGGACCTATGGCCGCGACGGCAAGGAAGGCGGCGAGGGGGTCGATGCCGATATCGGCTCCTGGATGTAGCGTTTGTGTTCCTGCGAAGGCAGGAACCCAGGATCGCGGGCGGTACGCTGCTTGGCCCTGGGCCCCCGCCTGCGCGGGGGCGCCCTACCGCGCGCCCAACGCGCGGCAGGGCGGCTTCACGCTTGTCGAGCTGATGGTGACGATCACCGTCATCGCGCTGATGGCGTCGGTGACGCTGTGGGCGATGCCCACCCCCGGCGGGCGGGTGCGCGACGAGGCGTTGCGTTTCGCGACGCGGGTCAAGGCGGCGCGTGACGGGGCGGTGATCGCGGGATCGCCGATGAGTCTGTGGGTGACGGCGGGCGGCTATGGCTTCGACCGGCGGGTCGGCGGTCGCTGGGTGCCGGCGGCGGACCGCGGCGCGCGGGTCGAGCGCTGGGCGGAGGGTACGCGCGCGGACGCCGGCGACACGAGCGGCCGCGCGCGCATCGTCTTCGATCCGACGGGCCTGCCCGATCGCGCCGCCGACATCCGCCTCGCACGGGGCGGGCAGGCGATGCTGGTCCGCGTCGGCGCCGACGGCAGCGTGCGCGCCGATGCCCAATAATCGGCCGGGCATGCCCGCTCGCACCGGCAATGCGCGCGAGGGCGGCTTCACGCTGATCGAGATCCTGGTCGCGCTGGCGGTGTTCAGCCTCGCGGCGCTGGCGCTGATCCGGCTCGAGTCGGCGAGCGTGCGCGGGATCGTGACCGTCGACCGGACGATGGTGGCGACGATGGTCGCGCGCACCATCGCGCTGGAGGCGGTGACCGACGCGCAGGTGCCGACGCTCGGCCGGGGCGCGGGCACGGAGGTCAATGGCGGCCAGACCTGGCGCTGGACGCGGCTGGTGGTGCCGACCGGCGACCCGCGCATCGTCCGGGTCGAGGTCGCGGTTGCGGCGCCCAATGGCCAGGTGGTTGGCCAGGCGACGATGGTGCGGCCGCCGACGGCGGAGGGGCAGTGACCCGCCGCGACGGTTCTCTCGTGGAGGCGGGTGCCCGGCGGCGGCGAGCATCGCGTTCGCGTCGCTCGGCTCCCGCCTGCGCGGGGGCACCCTCCCGCGCGACGACCCCGCAAGAGGGTGGCTTCACCCTCGTCGAGGTGATGGTCGCGCTGCTGATCTTCGCGATCCTCGCCAGTGCCGGGGTCGCGCTGCTGTCGTTCAGCGTCCGGGCGCAGGCGGCGGCGAACCGCAAGCTGGACGATCTCGGCGCGTTGCAGCGGACGTTCGGCATCCTGTCGGTCGATCTGGCGCAGGCGAGCGACCGGCCGGTACGGGATGCGGGCGGGGCGTCGCTGCCTGCGTTCGTGGGCGAGGCGGGCAGCGGCGCGCAGCCGATGCTCCGGCTGGCGCGCGGCGGCTGGACCAATCTGGACGCGCAGCCGCGCGCGGGGGTGCAGCGCGTCGCCTATCAGCTGTCGGGCGGGGTGTTGCAGCGGATCGCGTGGCCGCGCCTCGACGGCGCCGCACCGCTGCCGGCCGCGCCGTTGCTCGATCGGGTGGCGGCGATGACGCTGCGCTATCGCTATCGCGGCGCGTGGAGCGACCGGTGGGACGGTGCTACCGGCGTGCCGCTGCCGCAGGCGGTCGAGCTGCGGCTGACGCGCGTCGATGGGATCGCGTATCGCCAGATGTTCCTGGTCGGCACCGGCTATGCGCCACCGCCGCCCGGCCCCACGCCGACGCCGACACCGACGCCGGGGGCTCCGTGACCGATCGTGTCCCGAAGCGCGAGCGAGGTGCGGCGCTGCTCACCGTGCTGTTGCTCGTCGCGTTGATCGCGGTGATCGCGGGACAGGCGCTGGAGCGGCTGCGGCTGGCGACGCGGCTGGCGGCGAACGCGGGCGGGATCGAGCAGGCGCGCAGCTATGCCGAGGCAGCCGAGGTGCTGGCGACGCAGCGGATCTCGACGCTGCTGCGCGCCGATCCCGGCCATGTCAGCCTGGTCGGCGGCTGGAGCGGCGTGCCGTTCGCGCTGCCGCTGCCCGGCGGCGCGGCGGTGGCGCGGGTGCGCGACGGCGGCAACTGCTTCAACCTGAACGGGCTGGTCACCCGGACGAGTGATCGCGCCTATGTCGCCAACCCGACCGCGGTCGACCAGTTCGCCCGACTGATGCGGCTGTTGACGGTGCCGACCCAGACCGCGGCGCAGGTGGCGGCGAGTGCGTCCGACTGGATCGACACCGACGCGGACCGACAGGCGAACGGCGCGGAGGACGAGCGCTATCTGCGCCAGGACCCCGGCTATCGCACGGGCGGCACGCTGATGGCGGACCCGAGCGAGTTGCGCGCGGTCGCGGGCGTGACGCCCGACCTCTACGCGCAGCTGCGGCCGTGGCTGTGTACGCTCCCGATGGCCACGCCCGCGCCGATCAACGTCAACACGCTCGCGCCCGAGCAGGCGCCGTTGCTGGCGATGCTCGCGCCCGACGGCGTCGGCGTCGACGCAGTGCAGGGCGCGCTGTTGCGGCGGCCGGCGCTCGGCTGGCGCGACGTCGGTGCGTTCCAGACCGCGAGCGGCCTGACGCTCGGGGGAGGGCAGGCCGGCGTGACCACGACTTGGTTCGCGCTGACCGTCGACGTGACGCTGGGCACGACCGAATTGCACGAGACCGCGACGATCGACGCGCGAAGGCTTCCCGCGCGGCTCGTGGCGCGGCAATGGGGGGAGGAGTGACCGCCACCCTCGTCTTCCTGCCCTCCCGAGAGGCCGACTGGCGCTGGTGGCGTCTCGACGCGGCGCGTCGGGTCGTGGAGGGCGTCGGCGTGCCGCCGCCGGTCGACGACGATGCGCTGATCGCGGTCGCGCCGGCCGAGGCGGTGACGCTGCACTGGGCGGCGCTGCCGTCGCGCACGCCGGCGCAGGCGGCGGCGGCGGCGCGCATCCTGGTGGCGGAGGCGAGCGCGGTGCCCGCGACCGAGCTGCACGTCGCGGTTGGGGACGAGGCGGGTGACGAGCGTCCGATCGCGGTGGTGGATGCCGTCGCGATGCAGGGCTGGCTGAGCGAGCTGGCGGCGGCGGGGCTGGACCGTGCCGCGCTGGTGCCCGCGCCGCTGCTGCTGCCGCGTCCGGAAGAGGGCTGGGTCCGCGCCGAGCTGGGTGGCGCGGGCGTGGTGCGCGGGTCGACCAGCGGTTTCGCCGACGAGGCGCGGCTGACCGAGCTGGTGACCGGCGGCGCGGTGCCGCGCACGATCGGCCGCGACGAGCTGGATCAGGCGTTCGCGGCGGCGGTGGCGACGCCGGTGCTGGACCTGCGGCAAGGGCCGTTCGCGCGGCGGCGGCGGCAGGGGCTGGACTGGGCGCTGATCCGGCGATCGGCGGTGCTGGCGTTGGCGATCGTCGGCGTGACGCTGGCGATCGGGCTGGTCCGGATCGTCAAATACAGCGTCGCCGCCGACTCGCTGGAGGCGCAGGCCGACGCGCTCGCCGCCACGGGCCTGCCGCGCGGCGAGACCGTCACCGACGCCGATCGTCAGCTGGTCGAGCGATTGGGCGCGGTGCGCGGGCCGGGGCTGGGCTTCACCGGCATGGCCGCCGCCGTCTTCGCCGCCGTGCGCGCGACGCCCGGCACCGAGGTCACCGGCCTCGATTTTCAGCCCAACGGCAACCTCAAGCTATCGGTCGCCGCGGCACGCGAATCGCTGCCGACCGACCTCAAGCGTGCGATCGAGCGGGCGGGCTTCGTCGTCGATGCCAGCACCTTCACCTCGGCGAACGGCCGCGTCACCGGCGACATGACGGTGCGCGTTCCATGACGGCGTGGTTCAACGGGCGCTCGCTGCGCGAGAAGCGGCTGATCGTGGGGATGCTCGCGCTGCTGGCGCTGACGCTGATCTGGGTCGCCGTGATCCGGCCGCTCGGTGACGGGCTGTCGTCGGAGCGGCAGCGCCATGCCGATGCGGTGATCCGGCTGGGGCGGACGCAGGCGGCGGTGAGCGCGATCCGCGACATTCAGCGCCAGCGGCCCGCGCCGCTGACCGGCACCTTCGCCGACACGGTGCGCGCGCGCGCGGCGGACGCGGGCTTCGCGGTCGCCAGCCTGGAGGAGGACGGCGCCGACCGCGTCCGCGTCGGTATCGCAGGCGCGCGGCCGGCGGCGCTGGTGCCGTGGCTGGCGCGGCTGGAGAATGCGGGCATCCTGGTCGACGCCGTCGCGCTGACCGACAAGGGCGACCGCACGGTCGGCGTGCAATTGACGCTGAAGCGGCGCGCGCAGTGAGGGTGCGGCTGGCGACCGGGCGCGTGGCGCTGTTCGGGGCGATGCTGGCGGTGTGCCTGCTGGCGCTGGTGCCGTTGCGCCTCGTGCTCGGCGTCGCGGGTGTGGGCGAGCTGGGGCTGACGGCGCGGCAGGTGACGGGCAGCCTGTGGGGCGGGCGGCTGGTCGAGGCGCGGTTCGGCGACGTCGCGCTGGGGGATGCCAAGGCGCGGCTCGCCTTTTGGCCGCTGCTGATCGGTCGCGCGCGGGTCGAGCTGGACGGCGACGGTGTCCGGCCGCTGCACGGGGCGCTGACGGTGGGGCGGCACGGCTTCGCCGTCGACGACATGACCGCAAGCCTTTTGACCGGGCAGCTGTTCGCGCCCTTGCCGGTCACCGCGCTAGACCTCGACGACACCAGCGTCCATTTCCGCGACGGACAGTGCGAGACGGCCGACGGCCGCGTCCGCGTGACGCTGGCCGGCGAGGCGGCGGGCGTGCCGCTGCCGCCGGTGCTGAGCGGGCCGGCGCGATGCGAGGCGGGGGCGCTGCTGCTGCCGCTCGCCAGCGCGGCGGGGACGGAGACCGCGACGCTGCGCGTGTTCGGCGACGGTCGCTATCGCGTCGAGTTCGCGCTCAGGGCGATGGATCCGACGGTGGCGGTGCGGCTGGAGCGGGCGGGGTTCGTCGGCGGGGCGCAGGGCTATCGCCTGGCGGTGGAGGGGCGGTTCTAGGCACGGGCGTGACGCCGCGGGTAGCAGCTGCGCTGCCGCCGGCCGGGCTGGCCGGTCTCGCGCGCAACGGCCTTGCGCGCGTGCCGGCTTCGCCGTAGGGCGCTGGCGCGCACGGCGACCGTAGTTCAATTGGTTAGAGCGTCGGCTTGTGATGCCGGAAGTTGCGGGTTCAAGTCCCGTCGGTCGCCCCACCATTCCTCCGACGAGAGAGCGTTATGACCGCCGGTTGGGGCTTTCCCGATTTCGACGACCACGAGGCCGTGCACCTGTTCACCGACCCCGCCTCCGGGCTGAGGGCGGTGATCGCGGTGCATTCGACCGCGCTCGGGCCGGCGGCGGGGGGCGTGCGCTTCTGGCATTATGCCGACCCGCGCGAGGCGATTGTCGACGCGCTGCGCCTGTCGCGCGGCATGAGTTTCAAGAACGCGATGGCGGCGCTGCCGATGGGCGGGGGCAAGGGCGTGGTCCTCGCCGATCGGCCGGGCGCGACGATCAGCGACGATCAGCTCAAGGCGTTCGGCCGCGCGGTCGAGTCGCTCGCCGGGCGCTATGTGACCGCCGAGGACGTCGGCATGTCCGAAGCCCGGATGAAGGTGATCGCGGGCGAGACGCGCCACGTTTCCGGCCTGCCGGTGGGCGAGGGCGCGGCGGGCGGCGATCCGGGGCCGTACACCGCGATGGGCGTGTATCTCGGCGTCAGGGCGGCGGCGAAGCGCGCGCTCGGCACCGACGACATGAAGGGCGTGCGCGTCGCGCTCCAGGGCGTCGGCTCGGTCGGCGGCGGCACTGCGCGACTGCTGGCGAAGGACGGCGCGGTGCTGACGCTCGCCGATGTCGACACCACGCGCGCCGAGGCGCTGGCGGCGGAACTGGGCGCGGCCACGATCGCGACCGAGGCGGTGCTCGCGGCGGACGTCGACATCGTCAGCCCCAATGCGCTCGGCGCGATCCTGACCGAGCGGTCGATCGCGGCATTGCGCGCGAAGGCGGTGGCGGGCGGTGCCAACAACCAGCTCGCGGTGCGCGAGGACGGTCGGCGGCTGCACGAACGCGGCATCCTCTACGCGCCCGATTACGTCATCAACGCGGGCGGCATCATCAATGTCGGGCTGGAATATCTGGGGCAGGGCGACGAAGCGGAGGTCAAGGCCCGCATCGCGCGCATCCCGGCGCGGCTGGTCGAGGTGTGGGACGAGAGCGAGCGGACGGGCGCGCCGGCGTCGGACGTGGCGGACTCGATCGCGAAGCGACTGATCGGGCGCTAGCACGCGCGCCGGCAGGATGGCTGCGGGCGAGACGCGCCAGCCCAACCGGCTTCTGTAATCGGTGACGTTCAGCATCGTCAGGGTGACGGCTCCGTCCGAAGCGGGTAGTCGTCGCCGATGATCCAGGCAGCACCCCCATGGGCTGGTTGACGCTGTTCCTTATCGGCGGTGCGGCGTTCGCCGCGCTGGTGGTGCTCGGGCTGCGGCGGCCGTTATGGTCGCTGGCGGGCGCGGCGTTGATGATCGGGGCGACGGGCTATGCACTCCAGGGCAGTCCGGCGTTGCCCGGGCAGGCGCCGCGTGCCGACCTGACGACCGACCCCGCCGATCCCGGGCTGATCGCGTTGCGCGATCAGATGCTGGGCCACTGGACCGCGCAGGGCGCCTATGTCGTCGCCGCCGACGCGATGACCCGCATCGGCGAGAAGCGCGCGGCGGTGCAGGCGGTGCTGGGCGGGATCAGGCGGTATCCGGACAATCTGTTGCTGTGGGTGGCGCTTGGCAACACGCTGGTGGCGCATGACGGCGACCGCGTGTCGCCGCCGTCGCTGTTCGCGTTCCGACAGGCGCTGCGGCTCGGCCCGGAGCATCCGGCGCCTTATTTCTTCCTGGGGCTCGCGCATATCCGTGCGGGCGAGTTCGCGGCGGCGCGGCCGTTGTGGGCGCGGGCGGTGGCATTGAGCCCGGCGGGGACGGGATATCGCGTGCAGATCGCGGCACGGCTGGTGTTGCTGGATACGTATCTGGCGCAGGCGGGCCGGTAGGCAGAAGACCGCCGTCACCCCGGCCTGAGCCGGCGCCCCGTCTCTTCTCGTGACGGAAGAAGAAGCGGGATCCCGGCTCAAGGCCGGGATGACGGGCTACCGGTCGTCCTGCTCGCCGCGACCGGTCTTGCCTTGCAGCTCGTCGATCTTCTTCGAGGCATCGGCCTTGTTGAGATCCTCGGGGAACTCCTCGTGCGCCTCTTCCGACAGCGTCTTGAGATAGCTCGCCTGCGCGCCGGTCATCGGCTCGCCGCCGGTCGTCCAGTCGTCGGGGTCCTTGACCGCATTGGAGGTCGGGTGGGTCTTGGGGTTTTCGGTGTCGGCCATGATGAAACTCCTTCATGGCCGACAACGAGCGTGTTCCTTATCCGTTCCCCGGATCGGCGCGTCAGCCGGACCACGCCTCGAACGGTAGACCCAGATCATCGGCGACCGCCTGATAGGCGATCTTGCCCCGATAGACGTTGAGACCCGCCGCCAGGTGCGGATCGGTCCTCATCGCCCCCTCCGCGCCCAGGTTCGCCAGCTTGACCGCGAACGGCAGCGTCGCGTTGTTGAGCGCGAAGGTGCTGGTCCGTGCCACCGCGCCGGGCATGTTGGCGACGCAATAATGGATCACGCCGTCGACCTCGAACACCGGGTCGTCATGGGTGGTAGCGTGGCTGGTCTCGAAACAGCCGCCCTGGTCGATCGCTATGTCGACCAGCACCGACCCGCGCTTCATCGACTTCAGCATCTCGCGCGTCACCAGCTTCGGCGCGGCGGCGCCGGGGACCAGCACCGCGCCGATGACGAGGTGCGCGCGCTCCACCGCCGCCGCGATCGCCGCCTTGGATGCATAGGCGGTCTTGATCTGCGACGAGAAGAACATGTCCAGCTCGGCCAGCCGGCTCATGTTGATGTCATAGATCGTGACGTCGGCGCGCATGCCCACCGCCATCTGCGCGGCGTTGATGCCGGAGATGCCGCCACCCAGGATCGCGACCCGCGCCGGCGCGACGCCGGGAACGCCGCCCAGCAACACGCCGCGCCCGCCCTGCTCCTTTTCCAGATAATGCGCGCCGACCTGCACCGACATCCGCCCCGCGACCTCGCTCATCGGCTTCAGCAACGGCAGGCCGCCGCCCGGTGCGGTCACCGTCTCGTACGCGATGCAGGTCGCGCCCGACTTCATCAGCCCTTCGGCCTGCGGCTTGTCGGCGGCGAGGTGGAGGTAGGTGAAGAGCACATGGCGCGACTCCAGCAGCGCGATCTCGCGCGCCTGCGGCTCCTTCACCTTGACGATCATTTCGGCGGCGCCGAACACCGCGGGCGCGTCCGGCAGGATCGTCGCGCCGACCGCCTGATAGTCCGCATCCTCGAAATCGATCCCAATCCCCGCCTGCGTCTCGACCACCACCTCGTGACCCGCCGCGACCAGCTCGGCGACCGAGGACGGGGTCAGGCCGACGCGGTATTCGTGGTTCTTGATCTCCTTGGGGACGCCGATCT
Organism: Sphingomonas sp.; assembly: GCF_965200135.1. Taxonomy (GTDB): domain Bacteria; phylum Pseudomonadota; class Alphaproteobacteria; order Sphingomonadales; family Sphingomonadaceae; genus Sphingomonas. Next base: position 95,248 of record NZ_CBDATK010000007.1, on the reverse strand, counting down.
TCATGTCGTGGTTCCTCTTGATTGTCCTGTGCCGGCCATAGGCTCCCCGCGCCGTCTTGTCTCGATTGCACGGTCCCGCCGCAGGTGCTACCGGCGCGCGCTGTCCGGCATCTCACCGGGCACTGAAAGGCTCGGTTTCGACCAGCATGACCAGCGAGACCGTTGCCGCCTCCCTGCCCGATGACGGCGAGGAAGGCGAGCACCACATCCAGGGCAGTCTCGGCAAGCTGGCGCTCGGCGCGGTGGGGGTGTGCTATGGCGACATCGGCACCAGCCCGCTCTACGCGATGAAGGAGGTGTTCATCGGCCACCACAAGCTGGCCGTCGATCCCCTGCACATCTTCGGCGTGCTCAGCCTGGTGTTCTGGTCGCTGGTGATCGTGGTCACGATCAAATACATCTTCATCATCCTGCGCGCCGACAATCGCGGCGAGGGCGGCAGCCTGGCGCTGCTGGCGATGATCCAGCGGCGCACCGGCACCGGGCGCTGGTCGCGAGGTCTCATCATGCTGGGCGTACTGGCGACCGCGCTGTTCTTCGGCGACTGCATGATTACGCCAGCCATCTCCGTCCTCTCCGCCGTCGAGGGCCTGGTGGTGGTGGAGGCGGGGTTCGGGCCGTGGGTGCTGCCGATCTCGGTGGCGATCCTGATCGGGCTGTTCGTCATCCAGTCGCGCGGGACCGATACGATCGGGCGCTTCTTCGGCCCGATCATGGTCGTCTATTTCTGCACGCTGGCGGTTTTGGGCGTGCTCAGCATCGTCGACCGGCCGGAGATACTGGCGGCGGCGAACCCGATCTGGGCGTGGCGTTTCGTCGAGCATGATCCCGCGCTCGCCTTTCTGGCGCTCGGCTCCGTGGTGCTGGCGCTGACCGGAGCGGAGGCGCTGTACGCCGACATGGGTCATTTCGGCCGCCGGCCGATCCAGGCCGCCTGGGTGTGGCTGGTCTTTCCCGCGCTGTTGCTCAACTACGCCGGGCAGGCCGCGCTGCTGCTCGAAACGCCGGCCGCGGTTCAGAACCCGTTCTTCATGATGGCCAGCGAGGCGTGGCGATTGCCGCTGGTGGTGCTCGCCACCGTCGCGACGGTGATCGCCAGCCAGGCGGTCATCACCGGTGCGTTCTCGGTCATCCAGCAGGGCGTCCAGCTCGGATTGATGCCGCGGTTCAAGATCGAGCATACCAGCGCGAAGGCACGGGGACAGATCTATGTCGGCTCGGTGAACTGGGCGCTGATGATCATGGTCATGCTGCTGGTGCTCACCTTCGGCGAGTCGTCGAACCTGGCGGCGGCCTATGGCATCGCGGTGACGGGCACGATGTTCATCACCACCTGTATGCTGACGGTGCTGGTGTTCCGCGTCTGGAACTGGCCGGCGTGGATCGCGGTGCCGGCGCTGACCGTGTTCTTCGCGATCGACACGCTCTATTTCGCGTCCAACCTGACCAAGGTGCCAGACGGCGGCTGGTTCCCGCTGTTGATCGCGTCAGTAGCGTTCACGATGCTGACCACCTGGTCCAAGGGCCGGCAGCTGATGATCGACCGGTTGCGCGAGGCGGCGATGCCGATCAAGATCTTCATCAGTTCCGCCGCGACGTCCGCATCGCGCGTGCCGGGAACGGCGGTGTTCATGACCTCGACCGCAGAGGGCGTGCCGCACGCGCTGTTGCACAACATGAAGCACAACAAGGTGCTGCACGAACGAATCATCCTGCTGACGGTCAAGATCGTCGATCAGCCCTATTGGCCCGAGGAAGCGCGCGCGCGGCACGAGGTGCTGGGTCAGGGGTTCCACCGCGTCGTGCTGCGCTTCGGCTTCATGGAGGAGGCCGATGTGCCGTCGGCGCTGAAGACCGTCGACGCCTGCGGCGCGCAGTTCCGGATGATGGACACCAGCTTCTTCCTGTCGCGGCAGACGCTGTTGCCGTCGGATCGGCCGGGGATGATGATCTGGCGCGAAAAGCTGTTCGCCTGGATGCTGCGGAACGCGGAGTCGGCGATGGAGTTCTTCCGCCTGCCGACCAACCGTGTTGTCGAGCTGGGATCGCAAATCGAAATCTGATCGCGGACGCTTGCCACGTCCGCGCTGCCGCGTTTAGCTGCCGCCGACAGGCAAGGGGCACGCGGACAGATGCAAGGAACCATCCTGGGCTACGACGCGGCGACCGCGACCGGCGTCATCTCCGGTGCCGATGGACGCCGCTACAGCTTTGCCGCCGGCGAATGGCGCGGCGGCGGCGAGGCAGGGCCGGTCGGCGGCCTCGCGGTCGATTTCGAGAGTAGTGACGGGACCTCGGCGGTGGGAGTGTACCCGCTGCCGGCGGTCGCCGCGAACCAGCCCTATACCGGCTCGGCGCGGCTGGCGCCCGAAGGGTCGGCGCCGCCGCCCTATCCGGGACAGCCCTATCCCGGCATGGCCTATCCCAAATCGCACGTCGTCGCCGGACTGCTGGCGCTGTTCCTGGGCGGCTGGGGCATCCACAAATTCTACCTCGGCTACAATAACGAGGGCGTGATCCTGCTGGTCAGCAGCTTCGTTTCATTCGTTCTATGCTTCGTCATCATCGGCTTCCTGCCCTTGCTGGCGATCAGCATCATCTGCTTCGTCGAGGCGATCATCTATCTGACCAAGAGCGATGCCGAGTTCGACGAGCTGTATGTCCGGCACAAGAAGGCGTGGTTCTGAGCGACGATACTCCCGTCGCGGCGCCGATCATCGTGTCGGCGCTGTTCGGGCGGAGCGATCAGGCGTGGTTCGATGCGCTGCGGCAGCGGCATTTTCCGCCCGAGCGCAACCAGCTCGATGCGCATCTGACGCTGTTCCACCACCTGCCGCCGTCCGTCGCGCCCGAGCTGAAGCAGCGGCTCAACGCCGCCACGCGCGGGGTGCGGGCGCCGCAGGCGCGGGCGGGCGGGCTGATGTCGCTGGGCCGCGGCGTCGCGTTTCGGATCGAGGCGCCGGCGCTGGTGGCGCTGCGTGCCGAGCTGGCGGCGTCGTTCGCGGGGCTGCTGACGCCCCAGGACGCAGGCGGCTGGCGACCGCATGTGACGGTGCAGAACAAGGTTACCCCCAACGTCGCAAGGCTGCTGCTAGCCGAACTCGCCCGCGATTTCGTGCCGCGCGACGTCGAAGTCGCCGGGCTGGGGGCATGGTGGTATCGCGGCGGTCCGTGGGAGCCGCTGAGCCGCCACATGTTCGCTTGACCGCGCCCTTGACCCTTGGGCGAGCGCGCCCTTATAGGCGCCGCTTCGCCCAAGGTTTGGCGGAGTAGCTCAGCTGGTTAGAGCACGGGAATCATAATCCTGGGGTCGGGGGTTCAAGTCCCTCCTCCGCTACCAAACCTCGTCAGCGTGATCGTCGCTGCGCCGTCAGTCGGCCGATCAGCGCCGCCGAACGCAGCGCTTGGCGCGGCAGGCTGTCGAGCGCGATGAACTCGCCCTCGCCGTGCGCGCCGCCGCCGCTTGCACCCAGCCCCCCCAGCGTCGCGACATCGGCGCTGACGAAGCCGGAGTCGGCGGCGCCGCGCTTGTCGGGGTCGAACTCGGGCATGATCGGCAGGCCCAGCTCCTGGTTGACGACGTTGAGCTCGCCCAGCAGCGCCCGGTTGCGCGGCGAGGGTGCCATCGCCGGGGTCGAATCATAGAAGCGGAAGGTGGCGTCGGTGCCGGGCAGGTGCTGCGCCACGATCGCCGCCATCTTCGCACGGAGACGATCGTCCTGCTCCGGCGTCAACGTGCGGAGATCGCCGCGAGCGATCGCGGTCGAGGCGACGATGTTGGTCTTGCCCGAGGCGCTGACGGCGGTGCCCGCGTCGTCGATCGCCGCGGGGGTGCCGCCCGCGACGAGCCCGACGTTGAAGGTCGCGCTCGGCTCCGGCAGCTCGCGACGGAACGCGTCGAGGATGCGTGACATTTCATAGATCGCGCCCCAGCCGAGCTCGCGCCCGACCGCGCTGGAATGACCGGAGCGGCCGGTGGTGCGGAGTTCCCAGGCGCTGCCCGATCGCCGGGCGACGGTGCCCGCCTCCACCCCGCCCTCGGTGGCGAGGTTTTCGTATTCGAGTGCTGCGTCGGCCTGCTTGCCGGCGGCGATCAGGTCGGCGCGGGCGTCCGCCGTCGGCTGGCCCGGACGTTCCTCGTCGCCGGTGAGGACGACGGTGATGTTCGCCCGGCGCAGCGTGCCCGCCGCCGCCATCGCCCGCAGCGCGCCGACGATCACGACCAGCCCGCCCTTGTCGTCGCCGACTCCCGGCCCGGTCGCGCGATTGCCGTTGCGTGCGAAGCGCTGGAAGGGGGAGGTCGGCTCGAACACGGTGTCGAGATGGCCGATCAGCAGCACGCGCCTGCCGCGTCGGTTGCCGGTGTGGGTCGCGATCAGATGCCCGGCCCGGCCGGTCGCGGCCATATCGACCCAGCGGACGCTGAAGCCGAGCGGCTCCAGTTCGGCGCGCATCATCTCGGCGACCGCACGGACCCCGATGCGGTTGAGCGTGCCCGAATTCTGGTCGACCAGCCGCTGCAGCAGGGCCTCGTTACGCGCAGTATCGGCGGCGACGGCGGCGCGGAGCCGTTCGACGGGCTGATGGTCGGCAAGCGCCGGCGAGGCGAGCAACAGTGCGGCGGGCAGCAAGGAAAGGTGCATCGCTCCAGCCTAGCGGAACGCCGCCGTGAGAAAAGCCATGACGGTAAGACGTTTACCGTATTGCCTTTTCCGGCCACCGGTGCTTAGGACCGTGCGACACTGGTGACGACCAAGGGGAACTTATATGAAGATGTTCAACAAGATCATGACGGCTGCCGCCATCGCCTCGCTGGCGACGGTGCCGGCGATGGCCGCTTCGGCCAATCCGGCTGCGAGCCTGTCGGTGGCACATTCGGCGCGTGCCGGCACCGCGACCACCAAGGACAGCGATCTGGCCGGCGGCGGCGCGTTCATCGCCATCGCCGCCGCGATCGCGGTCGTCGTGGCGATCGTGATCGTCGCGTCGGATGACGATGACTCGGACAGCAACTAAGCTTTAGCCGCTTAGGCGAATTAGGAGGGGAGCCCTGCGGGGCTCCCCTTTTTTGTTGAGGCCAAGTGGCGGAGCGGCGCTACCGTCACCTCCGCCGGGCGTTTCGCGTTCTGCCGATCGATCGAGACCATAGTGGGTTGATCGCCTACGTCTTTGCGTTAGGGTAAGGGCGCGTCGGTGTCCAACGCCCATCGTTGTGGTTAGATCCACAACGACCTGCGTCGAATCAGGCGGTGCTCCAGGGCTACGTCAGGCTACCTATTCCAGCAGCCGTCCGGCCAGGGCTCTGCGGCAAAGCCCCATCGTGACGTCGGACCTCGCCTTGGCGAGGCCGGCCGATAGCGCTGGTGCGGCGGGCTGCGCCGCCGCACCGGCCGGGCGTCGCCGGTCTCAACCGCTATAGTACATGTCGTACTCGACCGGGCTCGGGGTCATCTCCCACCGGGCGACCTCGGCGCGCTTGACCTCGACATAGGCGTCGAGCTGATCCTTGGTGAACACGTCGCCGCGCAGCAGGAACTCGAAATCGGCGTCGAGGCAGTCGAGCGCCTCACGCAGCGAGCCGGCGACGGTCGGCACCTCGGCCAATTCGGCGGGCGGCAGGTCGTACAGGTTCTTGTCCATCGCCTCGCCGGGATGGAGCTTGCTCTGGATGCCGTCGAGTCCGGCCATCATCAGCGCCGCATAGGCGAGATACGGGTTGGCGAGCGCGTCCGGAAAGCGGACCTCGACGCGCTTCGACTTGGCGCCGGTGCCGTAGGGAATGCGGCACGACGCCGAGCGGTTGCGCGACGAATAGGCGAGCAGCACCGGCGCTTCATAGCCCGGCACCAGCCGCTTGTAGCTGTTGGTCGACGGGTTGGTGAAGGCGTTCAGCGCCTTGGCGTGCTTGATGATGCCGCCGATGAAGTACAGGCACATGTCCGACAGCCCGGCATAGCCGTTGCCGGCGAAGCTCGGCTCGCCCTTGTTCCAGATCGAGAAGTGCGTGTGCATCCCCGAGCCGTTATCTTCCTTGATCGGCTTGGGCATGAAGGTCGCGGTCTTGCCATAGGCGTGCGCGACCTGATGCACGACATATTTATAGATCTGCATCCGGTCGGCGGTCTGCGTCAGCGTGCCATAGGTCAGGCCCAGCTCGTGCTGCGCGGCCGCGACCTCGTGGTGATGCTTGTCGCAGGGCAGGCCCATCTCGATCATCGTCGAGACCATTTCGCCACGGATGTCGACCGCGGAGTCGACGGGGGCGACGGGGAAGTAACCGCCCTTGGCGCGCGGCCGGTGGGCGAGGTTGCCGCCCTCATATTCGCGGCCCGAATTTCCCGGCAGCTCGATGTCGTCGATCTTGTAGTAGCTGGTCGAGTAGCTGTTCTCGAACCGCACGTCGTCGAACATGAAGAACTCGGCCTCGGGGCCGACATAGACGGTGTCGCCGATGCCGGTCGACGCGAGGTAGGCCTCGGCGCGCTTGGCGGTCGAGCGCGGGTCACGCGCGTAGAGTTCGCCGGTGCCGGGCTCGACGATGTCGCAGAAGATGATGAGCATCGGCGTCGCCGAGAACGGGTCGGTATAGACCGCGTCCAGATCGGGCTTGAGCGTCATGTCGCTCTCGTTGATCGCCTTCCAGCCCTCGATCGACGAGCCGTCGAACATCAGTCCGTCGGTGAACTCGTCCTCGCCGAGCAGCGACGCGACCATGGTCAGGTGCTGCCACTTGCCCTTGGGATCGGTGAACCGCAGATCGACCCACTCGATCTCCTCGTCCTTGATCTTCTTCAGCACGTCGTTGGCGGAGGTGGCCATGATCCGGTTCCTTGTTGCTTGCCGATGTTTGAGTTCGTCATACCGGCCTTGAGCCGGGATCCGCATTCATGCTCTCGTCGAGGTAGCGGGATGCCGGATCAAGTCCGGCATGACGGAGAGTGGGTCGTCGAAAATGCTCAGATCGCGGCGTCGTCCCTTTCGCCGGTGCGGATACGCAGGGCGGCTTCGACGGGGATGACGAAGATCTTGCCGTCGCCGATGCGGCCGGTCTGCGCGGCGGCGGCGATCGCTTCGACCACGCGTTCGGCCAGGCCGTCCTCGACCACCACTTCCAGCTTCACCTTGGGCAGGAAGTCGACGACGTACTCGGCGCCGCGATAGAGTTCGGTATGGCCCTTCTGCCGGCCGAAGCCCTTGGCCTCGGTGACGGTGATGCCGGACACGCCGATCTCGTGCAGCGCTTCCTTCACCTCGTCGAGCTTGAAGGGTTTGATGATCGCCTCGATCTTCTTCACGGAAATGCTCGCCCCATCAGACCTGTCACCTGCCCTCGCCCGGCCGGGCGCGTTGCAGGGAACGTGCCAGCAGCGGCCCGCTCGGGCAATGGCGATTCGTCGCGTTAGAGGTGCTCGGAAAGCGGGCAGCGCCCTCGTCGCTGCCTGATCGTCGGGCATCTGGCGCGGCGGTGCGGGCCGGTATAGGTTCGGCAAGATAACGAAGGCATGGGTCGCGTCGTCCAACACCGATACGGGGGGAGCGCGTGAGCAAACGGGGTTTCGTGGGGGCGGCGCTGGCCGCGCTGCTGCTGCTGGGGACCGGGCCGATCATGGCCGGTGCGGCGACGGCGCAGTTCGGCAGCCTGGGCAATCTGGGGCGGCTCGGCGCGCGCGCGGCGGCGCCGCGGCTGATGAGCGGCCGGGAGCCGATCTCGACCAGCCTGCCCGACGCGGTGTGGGGCGATCCCGCCAAGGACGGCTGGGCGCCGCCCGGCCCGCGCCGACCGCTGACCGGGTTGCGGCGGATGGCCAATGGCGGCTTCGTGCTCCAGCCCGGTTCCTACGAGTTCCACGACCAGAGCTATTGCCTCCATGCCGGCACGCACGGGCCGGGCGGGGGCGAGGGTTATCTCTACGCGCCGCCCAAGGGGTCGGCGCAGGATGCTGTGATGACGATCGTCCGCAACTCGGTCGCGCATCCCGAGATCCCGCAGCGGACGATCCAGACGCTGTTGTGGGCGATCGTCGCGCGTGCGCGGTTCGAGGACCTGTCGAACGAACATCGCCTGGTCGCGAGCCAGCTGCTGTCGCAGCGCCAGCTGGCGTCGCTCAACCGCAGCGCGCTGGACGTGCTCAACAGCGGACCGATCGCGAACAACCTGCCCAGCCCGTTGCGCGAGATCGCGCAGGCGGAGGCGCAGCTGCGCGGGATGTTCGCGTCGGGCGCGAGCTATGGCGAGCTGGAGCGCGTCGCGGTCCTGTCCGGCCGCGTCGGGCGCGGGCCGGGGAGCCAGGCGATCCCGGCGGGACGCTGGAGCCAGCATCCGGACGGTTACTGGGTCCGCTATCTGCCGGTGAGCTATACCAACACGGTGGTGAACATCTGGGTGCCGCCCGGCAGCGCGGCGATCGGGCGCGAATACGATCCGGCGGTGCACATCGCGGTGCCCGGCGATACGGCACGGCAGCGGCTGATCCAGTCGGGGCGGGCATACGGCGGCTGAGGCGCGTCGGCAGCGCGGAACTTCACGATCCGCATGTCACGTCGGGCGGTCGATCCGGAGCCCCGCTGCGCCTCGCACTCGGAAGAAGCAGCGGGGTCCCGGCTCAAGGCCGGGATGACGAGCGTCCGGTATGACGAGGATCAGAGGACTTCCTGCACGCGCTCCGGCGGCCGGGCGAGGACGACACCCTTGTCGGTCTCGACCAGCGGGCGTTCGATCAACGCCGGGTTGACCAGCATCGCCTCCAGTACCGTCGGTTCGTCCGCGTCCGCGTCGGCGAGGTGACGGGCGTTCGGCTCGGCGCGGCGAAGACCGTCATGCGCGCTCATCCCGGCGCGGGCGTAGAGGCGGCGGAGTTCGGCGATCGTGGGCGGTGTCTTGAGATATTCGACGACCGTCACTTGCGCGCGCCCCTCCTCCAGCAACCGCAGCGCCTCGCGCGACTTGGAGCAGCGTGGATTGTGGTAGATCGTCGCCTTCACCGTTGCTCGCGCCACTCGGCGATCGCCTCGCGATACTCGACCGAGCGCTTCAGGCGGGCGAGGTAGCGGATCGGGCGTTTGCTCGACCACGGCAGGGCGCCGTTGCTGAAGCTGCCGCGTGCGCCGCACTCCGCCTTGCAGGTGCCGTTCGCGTCGTCCCACACCAGAGTCGTGCCCTGGCGGCGGACGGTCAGCGTGCAGGGGCGGCCGTCGATCCATCCGTCTTCGGGCCGGCCCGTATAGACCAGCGCGTCGCCCCGCCGTGTCGCGATCCCGGCCAGGCCGCAGCTGTGGCCGTTGTAGAACTGCAGGTCGAAGCGGAGATAGGCGTGGGCGGCGTCGACGGGCACGATCTCGGCGATGTTCTCGCTGCGATAGTGCGATCCGTCGACCATGCCGTTGGCGAAGCCACGGCCGTAGCGCCCGGCGAGCGCCTGCACCGGGTCGTACGCCGCCACCGCACCCGCGCCCGCCACCGCGCAGGCGAGCGCGATGACGATCAGGCGCCCTGTTGCGCCAGCCACGTTTCCAGCCACTTGATCGTGTAATCGCCCTGCTGGAAATCGGGTTCGTCCAGCAGCGCCTGATGGAGCGGGATGGTGGTCGTCACCCCCTCGATCACGAACTCCTCCAGCGCACGGCGCAGGCGCGCGAGGCAGCGTTCGCGAGTCGTGCCGTAGACGATCAGCTTGGCGATCATCGAATCGTAATAGGGCGGGACGCGATAGCCGGCGTAGAGGCCGGAATCGACTCGGACGTGCATGCCGCCGGGCGCGTGGAACTGCGTCACCAGACCGGGCGACGGCGCGAAGGTGCGCGGGTCCTCGGCATTGATGCGGCATTCGATGGCGTGGCCGCGGAACTGGACCTGATCCTGCGCGCAGGACAGCGACTCGCCCTCGGCGATGCGGATCTGTTCGCGGACGAGGTCGAGGCCGGTAATCATCTCGGTGACCGGGTGCTCGACCTGGAGCCGGGTGTTCATCTCGATGAAGTAGAACTCGCCGCCTTCCCACAGAAACTCGATCGTGCCCGCGCCGCGATAGCCCATGTCGGCCATTGCGCCGGCGACGATGCCGCCCATCCGGGCGCGTTCCTCGGCGGTGATGACGGGGGAGGGCGCTTCCTCCAGCACTTTCTGATGGCGGCGCTGGAGCGAGCAGTCGCGCTCGCCGAGATGAATTGCGTTGCCGTTGCCGTCGCCGAAGATCTGAAACTCGATATGGCGCGGATCGCCGAGATATTTCTCGATATAGACGGTGGCGTCGCCGAACGCCGCCTTGGCCTCGCTGCCCGCCTGTTGCATCAGCGTTTCGAGGCTGTCGGGGCCGGTACAGACCTTCATCCCGCGCCCGCCGCCGCCCGACGCGGCCTTGATGATGACCGGATAGCCGATCCGCTCGGCGATCGCGCGCGCTTCGTCGGCGTCCGACACCGCGCCATCGGAGCCGGGCACCAGCGGCAGGCCCAGCGCGCCGGCGGTGCGCTTTGCCTCGACCTTGTCGCCCATCGTGCGGATGTGCTCGGGCTTGGGCCCGACGAAGATGATGTTGTGGAGCTCGACGATCTCCGCGAACCGCGCGTTCTCGCTGAGGAAGCCGTAGCCCGGGATGGATCGCGTCGGCGCCGCTGATCTCGGCGGCGGAGATGATGTTGGCGATGTTGAGATAGCTGTCGGCGGCGGCGGGCGGCCCGATGCAGATCGCCTCGTCGGCGAGGCGGACGTGCATCGCGTCGGCGTCGGCGGTGGAGTGTACCGCGACGGTCTGGATGCCCATCTCGTGGCAGGCACGATGGATGCGCAGCGCGATCTCGCCGCGATTGGCGATCAGCAGCTTCTTGATCTTCCGCACTATTCCACCACGATCAGCGGCTGGTCGAACTCGACGGGCTGGCCGTTCTCGACGAGCACGGCGGTGATGGTGCCGCCGGTGGGCGCGACGATCGGGTTCATCACCTTCATCGCCTCGACGATCAGCAGCGTATCGCCGGCCGCGACTTTTTGCCCGACTTGGGAGAAGGGTTTGGCGCCGGGTTCGGCGGAAAGATAGGCGGTACCGACCATGGGCGACTTGACCGCGTCGGCGGTGGGCGTGGGTGCCGACGCGCCGACCTCCGCCGCTGCCGGGGCACCCGTGAGCGGGGCGGCGGCCGCAGGCGCGGCGTGGTGCACCACCGTCGGCGCGGGGGCCGCCACGGCGGCGGCGGTGCGCGCGACGCGGATGCGGACGCCCTCGTCCTCCACCTCGATCTCGGTCAGGCTGGTCTGGTCCAGCAGCTCGGCGAGCTGGCGGATGAGGTCGATATTCATGCGGTCTGCCATGGCAGGTGTCTGTCAGAACCGCGCCGCGGCTTCAAGCGCGAGCAGGTAGGACAAGGCGCCGAACCCCGCGATCGTGCCGCGCGCCGCTTGGCCGATCAGGCTGACGTGGCGGAATGCCTCGCGGGCGTGCGGGTTGGACAGGTGGACCTCGATCACCGGGGTGCGGACCGCCTTGATCGCGTCGTGGATCGCGACGGAGGTGTGGGTGAAGCCACCGGCGTTGAGGATCACCGCGCGGGCGTCGCGCGCCTGCGCCTCGTGGAGCCAGTCGACCAGATGGCCCTCGTGGTTCGACTGACGCATGTCGATGTCGAGCCCGAGTTCGCGGGCACGGTCCTCCAGCTGCCCGGCGATGTCGTCGAGCGTGTCGGACCCGTAGATCTCCGGCTCGCGGGTGCCGAGCAGGTTGAGGTTGGGCCCGTTGAGGACGAAGACGGTGGGCATGGCGGGCGCGCTCACAGTCGGCCGGCGGCGAGGATGGGGCCACCGTTGGTTTGCTGCACGAGGATCGCAGTGCGCCAAGCCGGATCGGGCGACGGCGCCACCGTCACCCGGACCGCCGCGCCGCGCCAGGTGCCGAGCGACACCAGCGCGCGCACGACGTTGCGGTGCGCCAGCGTCTTGCCGCCGTTCTCGCCGGCGCGGATCGCGACCTGGATCGTGCGGGGATCGTAGCGGACGAGCCAGATCGTCGCGGGCGCCGTCGCCGCCGCGCCGCCGACGGTCACCGTCTGTCCGCTATGCGACAGCACCGGCCGCGCCGACCGATGCGCCGCCGCGACCGTGCGCTCCAGTTCCGTACGGTTGCCGCCGTTGATCGCGGTGCGGCCGTCGACGATGGTCTGCGGCGTCGCGACCTGTCCACGACCGGCGGCGCGCGCATAGTCCCACTGGCGGGCCGTGAACGCGGGGCTGGCGAGCGTGTCCTTCCAGCCGAGCTGATCCCAATAGGTGACTGCGAAGGTGAGCGCGAGCACGTCGGCCCGGTCGGCCAGCGCGTTGACGTTGGCGAGTGCGGGCGGGCACGACGAACAGCCCTGACTCTGGAACAGCTCCACCACCGTCGGGTTGCGCGGATCGGCCGCGAGCGCCGATGCCGGCAGCGTCAGCAGCGCGGCGCAGACAAGCAGGCTTTTCATCGGCGGCTCTCCCGGTTTGTGGTTGGCCCTAGTCGTGCCGGTCCCTAGATGGAAGTCATGGCACATACCGACGGCACCGTATCGATCACCGTCAATGGCGAGCACAAACGTGTCGTCGCCGGGCTGACGCTGGCGCAGCTGGCGACGGAAATGGGGCTGGTGCCCGAGAAGGTCGCGGTCGAGCGGAACCTGGAGGTGGTGCCGCGATCGACCCTGGCGCAGGTGTGCGTCGAGGACGGTGACGACCTGGAGATCGTGCATTTCGTCGGCGGTGGCGACCATCCGGTCGCGGGCGGCGGTGGCGGCCATCTCGGGGCGGTCGATGCCGATACATGGACGGTGGCGGGGCGGACGTTCCGGTCGCGGCTGATCGTGGGGACGGGGAAGTACAAGGATTTCGCGCAGAACGCCGCCGCGCTGGAGGCGAGCGGTGCGGAGATCGTCACGGTGGCGGTGCGGCGCGTCAACGTCACCGATCCCAACGCGCCGATGCTGACCGACTTCATCGATCCCAAACGCTATACCTATCTGCCCAACACCGCCGGCTGTTTCGACGCGGACAGCGCGATCAGGACGCTGCGGCTGGCGCGCGAGGCGGGGGGATGGGATCTGGTCAAGCTGGAAGTGCTGGGCGAGGCGCGGACGCTGTATCCCAATATGCGCGAGACGCTGAAGGCGACCGAGGTGCTGGTGCGTGAGGGTTTCAAGCCGATGGTCTATTGCGTCGACGATCCGATCGCGGCGAAGCAGTTGGAGGAGGCGGGTGCGGTCGCGATCATGCCGCTGGGCGCGCCGATCGGGTCGGGGCTGGGCATCCAGAACCAGGTCACGATCCGGCTGATCGTCGAGGGCGCGGGCGTGCCGGTGCTGGTCGACGCGGGCGTCGGCACCGCATCGGATGCGGCGGTGGCGATGGAGCTGGGCTGCGACGGGGTGCTGATGAACACCGCGATCGCTGAGGCGAAGGAGCCGGTGATGATGGCGGCGGCGATGCGCGCGGCGGTCGAGGCGGGGCGGCTCGCCTATCGCGCTGGACGGATGGGGCGACGCCGCTATGCCGACCCGTCGAGCCCGTTAGCGGGCCTGATCTGATGGAACCCGTGTGCGACCGATCCGTTATGATTCTGACGGGCGATCGAGCCCGCCGGTGAGCACGGAGTGAGTACGATGGGCGAACTGACCGACAAGATCAAGGGCGCGGCCAACGAGGCGATCGGCAACGTCAAGCAGGCGATCGGCAAGAACAGCGACGATCCCAGCCTGGCCGCCGAAGGCGCCGCGCAGGAGACGACGGGCAAGGCCCAGCACGTCAAGGGCAGCGTCAAGGGCGCGCTCGGCGACGACATCTAATCGGGCGATCGTGTCGGTGGCGTCGCCACCGGTATGACAGCACGCGAACGAGGCCGCTTCGGGAAACCGGGGCGGCTTCGTCGTTTGGGCCTGCATGCGATTGCCAAGCGGATCGCGCGGTGCTTGGGTGGTCGCCAGGACAGGTGGCCCGGACGAGGACACCGACAGGAGAGCGGCGATGGTCGAGTGGACGACGGTGGCGACCGGGCTGCGCTTTCCGGAAGGGCCGGTGGCGATGGCGGATGGTTCGATCGTGCTGGTCGAGATCGAGCAGGGCCGCATCACCCGCGTCCGTCCGGACGGCGCCAAGGACGTGATCGCGACCCCGGGTGGCGGCCCCAACGGCTTGGCGATCGGGCCGGACGGCAAGCTGTACTGCTGCAACAATGGCGGCTTCGTCTATCACGAAAACAACGGCCTGCTTGCGCCCGGTGGTCAGCCCGACGACTATTCCGGCGGCCGGATCGAGCGGATCGACCTCGCGACCGGCACGATGGAGGTGCTGTATCGCGATGGCGATTTCGGCTGCTCCCTGCGCGGACCCAACGACATCGTGTTCGACGACGCGGGCGGCTTCTGGTTCACCGACCACGGCAAGACGCGCGAACGCGAGCGCGATCGAACGGGCATCTTCTATGCGAGGGCCGACGGCAGCCTGCTGAAGGAGGTAATCTTCCCGTCCGAGAACCCGAACGGCGTCGGCCTGTCGCCCGACGGCAAGCGGCTTTACGCGGCGGAAACGTTCACCTGCCGGCTGATGGCGTTCGACGTGACCGGGCCGGGCGAGATCGCGTCGCCTTCGGGTATGCCGCTCTATCGTCCGGCGGGCGGCAAATGGTTCGACTCGCTGGGCGTCGAGGAATGCGGCAACATCTGTGTCGCGACGATCGGCGAGTGCGGGATCAGCGTGATCTCGCCGACGGGCGAGCTGGTCGAGTTCGTGGCCACGGACGACATCTTCACCACCAACATCTGTTGGGGCGGCGACGACATGTGCGATGCGTATGTGACGTGCTCGGGCACGGGGCGGCTGGTCAAGACGCGGTGGCCGCGACCGGGGCTGCGCTTGCACTACTCGGCTTGACGGTTTTCTCGAAGGAGAAGCGGAATGACAATCAGAACCTTGGCGATCGCCGCGACGGCGGCCTTTATGCTCGGCGCGCTGCTGTCCCCCGCGCCGGCACCCGCGCAGACCGCCGCGAGCGGTACGCTGCATCGCGGCCGGGTGCCGGTGGAGAAGGACGGCGATCGGCACCTGGCCTTTCTTGCGACCAGAGATGCGCTGATCCGGACCGGCGGCACGGACCTGGTGTTCGTCGGCGATTCGATCACCGACTGGTGGCGCAACGATCCCCAGCGCGCGATCTTCGATAGGTATTTCGGACGCTATCGGCCTTACAATATCGGCATCGCCGGCGACGAAACGCAGCACGTGCTGTGGCGGATCGAGCATGGCGAGCTGGATAGAATCAGGCCCAAGCTGGTCGTGCTGATGATCGGCACCAACAACCTCGCCAATGCCAACCGCATGAGCCCGGCGGAAACGGCCGATGGGGTCGCGGGCGTGGTCGAGGCGATCCGGCGCAAGCTGCCGCGGAGCAAGATCCTGCTGCTCGGCATCTTCCCACGCGCCGCCCGGCCCGAGGACCCGCTGCGGCTTGCGGTGAGCGACACGAACGCGCGGATCGCGCGGCTCGGCGACGAGAGAACGGTGTTCTACCGGGATATCGGCGCCAAGCTGCTCGGCTCCGACGGGACGCTATCCACCGAGATCATGCCGGACGGTCTGCACCCAAATGCACGGGGCTATCAGATCTGGGCCGATGCGATCAGCGCCGACGTTCGCCGATGGGTGCGATAGCCGGGCGTTGACCGCGCGGGGCGGGTCCGCCTAATCGCTGGTCAAGCTGGAGACCCGGACGCGATGCACAAGCTTTACCCCGATGCCGCCGCCGCGCTCGAAGGTCTGCTCCACGACGGGATGACGATCTGCGCGGGTGGGTTCGGGCTGTGCGGGATACCGGAGCGGCTGATCGACGCGATCCAGGCGTCGGGAGTCACCGGGCTGACCATCGCGTCGAACAATGCCGGCATCGATGGCGAGGGGCTGGGCAAGCTGCTCCGAACCCGCCAGGTCCGGAAGATGATCTCCTCCTATGTCGGCGAGAACAAGGAGTTCGAGCGGCAGTATCTGTCGGGCGAGCTGGAGGTCGAGTTCTGCCCGCAGGGGACGCTCGCCGAGCGCTGTCGCGCGGGCGGGGCGGGAATACCGGGCTTTTATACCAGGACCGGCGTCGGCACGTTGGTGGCCGAGGGCAAGGAGGTGAAGTCCTTCGACGGCGAAGACTTCATCCTGGAGCGCGGAATCCGCGCGGACCTGGCGATCATCAAGGGCTGGCGCGCGGACGAGAGCGGGAATTTGCAGTTCCGCAAGACCGCGCGCAACTTCAACCAGCCGATGGCGACCGCGGGTCGGGTCTGCGTCGCGGAGGTGGAGGAGGTGGTGCCGACCGGGTCGCTGGACCCGGATGCGATCCACCTGCCGGGCATCTATGTGAAGCGGATGATCGTCGGCGCGCCGTACGACAAGAAGATCGAGTTCCGCACCGTGCGGCAGCGTGAAGCGGTCGGTGCGGGGGTTGGGAGCCCGGGTTGACGAGGCCCTATCACGCTTCCCCCGCGAACGTCGGGGCCCGGTCGCGACGGTTTTCGTGGTTGAGGGTAGCACGTCTTCGCGATGTTCGCCGCACCTTGGCCCCGGCCTTCGCCGGCCTGGGGCTGTCGCTGGCGTCTTGCGCGACCGCGCCGGTCGCGCCGGACGTCACGACTTCGCTACCGGTCCCGGTATCGACCGTGCCGGCGGGGATGCAGTACCTTTACGGCTCGGGCGAGGCGGGCGCGTTGCAGCAGACGGTGTTCCACGCATTGATCGCTTATGCGACGGAAAAGGCGGCGCATCGGTCGGCGGACAGCGTCGTGCTCGCCGCCGGGTCGCCGCTGGTCCATGCGACCTTCGTGCCGTGCGGGGCGAAGCCGCTGGCGGCGGTGTTCGACGCGGACGAGACGGTGCTGCTCAACCTCGGCTTCGAGGCTGACGAGGCGGCGCATCCCGGTCGCGCCTATGACGAGGCGCGCTGGCAGCGATGGGAGCGGACTGGCGTCGGCGCGGTGGCGGCGGTGCCTGGCGCGGTCCATGCCTTCGACGACCTGCGGACGCTGGGCGTGACGGTGATCGTCAATTCCAATCGTAGTACCGCGAACGCGGCATCGACGGCGGCGGCGCTGAAGGCGGCGGGGCTGGGCGATTTCAGGGCCGGCGATACGCTGTTGACGCGAGACGCGGGCGCGCCGTCGGGCAAGGACGCGCGCCGGGCCGCGATCGCGGCGCGATACTGCGTGATCGCGATGGCGGGGGATCAGCTGGGCGACTTCTCCGACCTGTTCGCGATGCCCATGCCGGTGCCCGTGCGGCGCCAGCTGGCGGTGCACAGCTCGGCGGCGGGATTGTGGGGCAAGGGCTGGTTCGTGCTGCCCAACCCCGTTTATGGCAGCGCGCTGCGCGGCGGTCCGGACGACGTGTTCCCCGCCGACCGGCGCTGGACGCCGGCGCCGTGAGAGGTAGGTCGTGACCGGCTCGCCGCGTAACGACTGGCTGCTCGTCGGCGGTGGCCTCAGCATGGCGGCGGCGGTGCTGCATCTCGCCTGCATCGCCGGCGGTCCCGGCTGGTATCGCGCGCTCGGCGCGGGCGACCGGATGGCGCGGATGGTCGAGGCGGGGCGGCTCGGGCCGCTGGTCGTCACCGTCGCGATCGCGGCGGTGCTGGCGGCGTTCGGCGCCTATGCCTGGTCAGGTGCGGGCGTGCTGCCCCGCCTGCCGTTCCTGCGCCCCGTGCTGATCGCGATCACGTCGTTCTATATGGTGCGCGGCTTTGCGCTGTTCGCGCCGTCGATGATGCGCCGCCCCGACCTTTCGCCTGCCTTCCTGCTATGGTCGTCCGCCATCGTGCTCGGCCTCGGGCTGGTACATCTGGCGGGCATCTGGCGCGGCTGGTCCGCCCTTCAAGGAGTGAGTTGATGCCGTGGGACCGCAATCAGATGGCTGCGCGCGCGGCGCAGGAGCTGCGTGACGGCTATTACGTCAATCTCGGCATCGGCATCCCGACGCTGGTCGCGAACAACATCCCTGCGGGTATGACGGTGACGCTGCAATCGGAGAACGGGATGCTGGGCATCGGCCCGTTTCCCTATGAGGACCAGGTCGACCCCGACCTCATCAACGCGGGCAAGCAGACGATCAGCGAGCTGCCGCAGACCGCCTATTTCAGCTCGGCGGAATCGTTCGCGATGATCCGGGGCGGCCATATCGACCTGACCGTGCTCGGCGCGATGGAGGTGAGCGAGGACGGCGACATCGCCAACTGGATGATCCCAGGCAAGATGATAAAAGGCATGGGCGGCGCGATGGATCTGGTCGCCGGCGTCAAGCGGATCATCGTCGTGATGGAGCACAATTCCAAGGCGGGCGAACCGAAGTTCATCCCCGCCTGCACGCTGCCGCTGACGGGGCGAAACGTGGTCGACATGATCGTCACCGATCTGGCGGTGTTCCAGCGGCCCGATCACGGCTCGCCGTTCCGGCTGGTCGAGCTGGCCGACGGGGTGACGGCGGACGAGGTGGCGGCGAAGACGACGGCGCGTTACGAGGCGTGATCCGCCGGATCGGCCTCGCGATCCTGGTGATCGTCGCCGCGCTCGGGATCGTCGCGTGGAACACGGAACCGCCACGGCTGCTCAGCTGGGCGGACGCGGCCGTGGGCGGCGGACGTGGCGCGGAGCTGGTCGGCGATGCGATCCCGTTCGGGACGACGGGACAGACGCTCGACGTCTGGCGGCCGAGCGCGACGAGCGCCACGGCGAGGCTGCCGGTGCTGATCTTCTGGTACGGCGGCGGGTGGGTCCATGGGGATCGCCGCGCCTATGCGTTCGCGGCGCGGGCGTTCGCGCGGGCCGGCTTCGTCGTGGTCGTGCCGGATTACCGCAAGGTGCCGGGCGTCCGCTTTCCGGCGTTCGTTCAGGACGGCGCGCAGGCGGTGCGCTGGACGCGCGACAATGTCGGCCGATACGGCGGCGATCCCGGCCGCATCGGCGTGTCGGGCCATTCGGCGGGTGCGTACGTCGCGGCGATGCTGACGCTCGATCGTCGCTGGCTGCGCGCCGAGGGGGTCGATCCGCGTGTCATCAAGGCGGCGGCGCCGATGTGCGGGCCGTACGACTTCTTCCCGTTCGACAAGCGGCGCTCGATCGATGCGTTCTCGGGCGCGAAGGACGGCCCGATGACGCAACCGATCCATTTCGCACGCGCCGACGCGCCGCCGATGCTGTTGCTGACCGCGGGCAACGACGTGCAGGTCGGTGCGCACAATGCGAACAACCTGACCGCGCGGCTGACCGCGCTCGGCGCGCCGGTCGAGCATCGCGATTATCCGGGACTGAGCCACGAGAATGTCGCGATGGCGCTGTCGGTGCCGTTCCGGGGCAAGGCGCCGGTGCTGGCGAACACCGTCGCCTTTCTGCGTCGCACCCTGCGCTAAGGCGTTGGCCGGCCGGACGATCTAGGTTAACGCGCGCTTCCGATGATCGTCGCGCGCACCCTCTACGAGAAGATCTGGGACGACCACGTCGTCGAACGGCGCGACGATGGGACCTGCCTGATCTATATCGACCGGCATCTGGTCCACGAGGTGACCAGCCCACAGGCGTTCGAGGGGCTGCGCGTCGCCGGGCGGCCGGTGCGGCGACCCGAGCTGACGCTGGCGGTGCCCGACCATAATCTGCCGACCACCGCGCGGGTCGACGCGAAGGGCCGCGAGCTGCCGATCGCGGATGCGGAGAGCGCCAACCAACTGGCGACGCTGCGCGACAACGTCCGGGCGTTCGGCGTCCCCTATATCGACGCGCTCGCGCCCGAGCAGGGGATCGTCCACGTCGTCGGGCCGGAGAGCGGCTTCACGCTGCCGGGCACGACGCTGGTGTGCGGCGACAGCCACACCTCGGCGCACGGCGCACTGGGCGCGCTGGCGTTCGGGATCGGCACCAGCGAGGTCGAGCATGTCCTCGCGACGCAGACGCTGCTGCTCCAGCCGTCCAAGACGATGGAGGTGCGGGTCGACGGCGCGCTCGGTTTCGGCGTGACGGCGAAGGACGTGATCCTCGCCATTGTCGGCCGCCTGGGCGCGGCGGGCGGAACCGGGCACGTCATCGAATATACCGGCGAGGTGATCCGCGCGCTGTCGGTGGAGGGGCGCCTGACGGTCGCGAACATGAGCATCGAGGCGGGTGCGCGGGCGGGGCTGGTCGCGCCGGACGAGACGACCTTCGCCTATCTGAAGGGCCGGCCGCTGGCACCGGCGGGAGAGGCGTGGGACCGCGCCGTCGCGTGGTGGCGAACGCTGCCGAGCGATCCGGATGCGCGGTACGATGCGCGCGTGATGCTGGACGCGACCGACATCGCGCCGGCGCTGACCTGGGGGACCAGCCCGGAGGATGTGGTGCCGATCACCGGCACCGTGCCGTCGCCGGAGAGCTTCGCAGATCCGTCGAAACAGGCCGCCGCGCGCAAGTCGCTCGATTATATGGGGCTGACGCCGGGAACGCGGATGCAGGACGTGGCGGTCCAGCATGTGTTCATCGGCAGTTGCACCAACAGCCGGATCGAGGATTTGCGCGCCGCCGCCGGGGTGGCGAACGGACGGCGGGTGGCCGATGGCGTGCGCGCGCTGGTGGTGCCGGGCTCCGGCCTCGTAAAGCGGCAGGCGGAGGCGGAGGGGCTCGACCGCATCTTCACCAACGCAGGCTTCGAGTGGCGCGAGCCGGGCTGTTCGATGTGCCTGGCGATGAACCCCGACAAGGTGCCGCCGGGCGAACGCTGCGCCTCGACCAGCAACCGCAATTTCGTCGGACGGCAGGGGCCGGGTGCCCGCACCCACCTGTTGTCGCCCGCGATGGCGGCGGCGGCGGCGGTGACGGGGCGGCTGGCGGACGTGAGAGACCTGATGGGAGGGGCGCGATGAAGAAGGTGCTGGTGATGCTGGTCGCGGGCGCGATGCTCAGCGGGGTCGCGGCCTATGTGGCGGCGGCGCGGAGCGTGCCGGAAAAGGCCGCGGCGCCGCAGTGACGCCGGTCGTTCGGGTCCACGGCAGCGCCTATCCTTGGGGGGCGAAGAACGTCGATACCGACGTCATCATCCCCGCGCACTGGTTGAAAACGACGACGCGCGTCGGGCTCGGGCGCGGGGCATTCGAGACGTTGCGGGCGGAGCCGGGCAACCTGTTCGACGATCCGCGCTGGGCCGGCGCGCCGGTGCTGATCGCGGGCGACAATTTCGGCTGCGGGTCGAGCCGTGAGCACGCCGCCTGGGCGCTGGCCGACCTCGGCATCCGCGCGGTGATCGCGCCGTCCTTCTCCGACATCTTTTCCGGCAATGCGGTCAAGAACGGGATCGTCCCCGTGGTGTTGCCGCAGGCGGCGATCGACCGGCTGATCGCGGTCGCGCAGGATCAGCCGGTGACGGTCGATCTGGAGACGATGACGGTCACCACCCCGTTCCAGGACCGCTTCGTCTTCGACCTGGACCCGTTCCGCCGCCGCTGCCTGATGGAAGGGCTGGACGAGATCGGCCTGACGCTGGCAAGGGATACCGCGATTTCGAATTACGAGATCGGGGCCGGTGAAGCGCGCCCCTGGCTCATACCGGAGAGCGGATATGCGGGCGTTGCTGTCGAAGGCGATCGGCGGACCTGACACGCTGGAGATGACCGAACTGCCCGACCCCGTCGCCGGGGCAGGGCAGGTGGTGATCGCGGTCAAGGCTTGCGCGATCAACTACCCCGACGTCCTCATCATCGAGGACAAATACCAGTTCAAGCCGCCGCGCCCCTTCGCGCCGGGCGGCGAGGTCGCCGGCGTGGTCGAGAGCGTCGGCGAGGGCGTGACCGGCTGGCAAGTCGGCGACCGGATCATGGGTACGATCGGCAACGGCGGGCTGGCGGAGAAGATCGCGGTCGACCCGTCGCGATTGTACCGCCTCCCCGCAGAGCGGTCGTTCGCGGAGGGTGCGGCGCTGATCCTCACCTATGGCACGACGATTCATGCGCTGCTCGATCGCGGGCATTTGACAGCGGGGAAGACGCTGCTCGTGCTCGGTGCGGCGGGGGGCGTCGGTCTGGCGGCGGTGGAGCTGGGCAAGGCGTTCGGCGCGCGCGTCGTCGCGGCGGTGTCGTCGGAAGAAAAGGCGGCGGCGTGCCGCGAGGCGGGGGCGGACGAGACGATCGTCTATGCTCGCGCGCCGTTCGACAAGGACCAGTCGAAGGCGCTGGCCGAGCAGTTCAAGGCCGCCGGGGGCAAGACGGGCTATGACGTCATCTACGATCCGGTCGGCGGCGACTATGCCGAGCCGGCGCTGCGATCGATCGGGTGGGAGGGGCGCTATCTGGTGGTGGGTTTTCCCGCCGGCATCCCGAAGCTGCCGCTCAACCTGACGCTCTTGAAGAGCTGCGACGTGTGCGGGGTGTTCTGGGGCGCGTTCGCGGCACGTGATCCGGCCGCCAACAACGCGCACATCGAGCATCTCTTCCGCCTGTGGGCAGATGGCAGGATCGCGCCGCGCGTGACGGAAGTGTTCCCGTTCGTGCGTGGTGGCGACGCCATCGCCAAGATGGCGGCGCGCGGAGCGATCGGGAAGCTGGTGGTCGAGGTCGGCTAGTCGCCGCGATCGCATAGGGCCTCACACCCCTCTCCCGGCGGGAGAGGGGTGTGGACGGTCAACGTGCCGGTGCCGGGGTCGGCGTCGCGGCCGGAGCGGGCGCGGCCGGGGCGGGCGTAGCCGACTGGGCGCGGGTCTCGCGGATCTGGCTGGCGATCTGTGTTTCCAGCCCGTCCATCTGCGCCTTGAACTGCGCGCGTGCTTCGGTCCGGCCGGCCGGCGGAAAGGTCGGGCCGGCGACCCACGTCTCGAAGGTGGTCTGAAGCGTCGCCTTTTGCGTCGCGCAGCCGGCGAGTGCCTGACGCGACGCCGCCTCTGGGGCGACCGTGGCCGGGCTAGCGCCGATCTTGCCGCCGAGGCACTGGCCGAACGCCTGCGCCGCGGTCATGAACTCGGGCGAGGGTGTCATCGGCTGGGCGGGCGCGCTGCCCGTCTGCGGCGCGGGCGGCGGCGCCGCGGGGGTCTGTGCAAAGACGGGACCGGTGACGAGCATTGCGGCGACGATCAGGACTTTCGACATCGTATATTCTCCTCGCGCGACGCCCTGACAGGTTCTGGCGGACACGCAAGGGTCCGGTTGCGCCTTGCGCCTCCCTCTCTTATCTCGCCGTAACGATGCGAGCCGGGAGACAGCAGTGACCACTTTCGACGATCGCAAGGATGCGTTCGAGGCCAAGTTCGCGCGTGACGAAGAGATGGCGTTCCGCGTCACCGCGCGGCGCAACCGCCTGGTCGGCGGCTGGGCGGCGGCGCAGATGAAGCTGACGCCCGAAGAGACGGATGCCTATTGCAAGAGCGTCGTCCAGGCCGACTTCGAGGAAGTCGGGGACGAGGATGTCGTTCGTAAACTGGTCGGCGACCTGATGGCGGCGGGCGTCCAGACCGACGAGAGCATAGTCCGCCGGGCACTGGACGAGCAGCTGATCGAGGCGCGCCGTCAGCTGATGGAAGCGCAGTAACGATGCCGATGGCCGCCGACGAGATCGCCGCCATGATCCGGCAGGCGCTGCCCGATGCGGAGGTGGAGATCACCGACCTGGCGGGCGACGGCGACCATTATTCGGCGCGGGTCAGCAGCGCCGCCTTTGCCGGACTGTCGCGCGTCAGGCAGCACCAGGCCGTCTATGCCGCGCTTGGCGGCCGCATGGGCGGGGTGCTCCACGCGCTCCAGCTCACCACATCCATTCCCCAGAGGTAAGCCATGACCGATCAAATCTCCGGCGACGCCAACGCCCGCATCGATGCGCTGGTGAAGGCCAGCCCCGTGGTCCTGTTCATGAAGGGCAGCCCGCTGTTCCCGCAATGCGGCTTTTCCAGCCGCGCGGTGGCGATCCTCAACCACCTCAACGTCGAGTTCGAAAGCGTCGACGTGTTGCAGGATCAGGGTATCCGGCAGGGCATCAAGGCCTATTCCGATTGGCCGACGATCCCGCAGCTCTATGCCGACGGCGAATTCGTCGGCGGGTCCGACATCATGATGGAGATGTACGAGTCGGGCGAGCTGGCCGATCTGTTGCAGCCCGCAAAGGCCACCGGCTGACGCTTCGCATGTGAACGCGCCCGTCGTCTTCGGGTCCGGGCAGGGTGATCGACACCGGCCTGGGGGCGCTGAGAGGCTGCTGGTCTGCGACCTGACGCAGAGCTATTCGCCGTCCGCGGGTGGCGGCATCAGCACCTATCTGCGCGAGAAGCGCGACTATGTGCTGCGAGAGACGCCGCATCGGTTGGTGCAGATCGTGCCGGGGCCGGAGGATCGCGTCACCGTCGACGGCCGGCACATCTTCGTCGAGGTCGGCGCGGACCCGGTGCGGGGCAGTCCGGACTATCGCTTCATCCTGCGCGTCGGTGCGGTGCGGCGGATATTGGCGGCGTACCGCCCGGATCTGATCGAATCGCTATGCCCCTGGGTGCTGCCATGGGCGGCGATCGACCACCGCCGTCGCTTTCCCGGTACGGCGATGGTGGCGGGGTATCGCACCGATTTCCCGAACGCGCATGTGCTTCGGGTCGGGCGGCGTCTCTTTCCCGAGGGCATCGCGCGGGGCTTTCGCTGGCTGAGCCTCGGTTACGCCAAGATCACGTACCGGGAGTTCGACTGGGTCTACGCGTTGGGTGAGGAAGCGCGCGCAACCCTCGCCGGGATGGGGCTGGCGCGGACCAGCGTGCTGCCGCTGGGGGTGGACACCAGGCGATTTACGCCCGCTCGGCGCGATCCGGTCTATCGAGGCGAGCTGGGGCTGGGTGGCGACGGGCCGCTGCTGATCTATGCGGGCCGGCTGGATCACGAGAAGAGCGCCGACCTGCTCGTCGCGATGTTCCGGCAGCTGCCGCCCGCGCTGGGCGCGGCGATGGTGATGGTGGGCGACGGCAAGCTTCGGGCGCCGCTGATGGCGGCGGCACGAGGGCTGCCGATCGCCTTTCCCGGGTTCGAGCCGGATCGCGATCGGCTGGCGCGCGCGCTTGCGTCGTCGGACATCTATGTGTCGGCGATGGCGAATGAGACGTTCGGCGTGTCTGTGCTGGAGGCGCAGGCATCCGGGCTACCGGTGGTCGGGGTCGCGTCGGGCGCGATGCCCGCGCGGGTGCCGGCAGGACTGGGGCTGTTGGGGCCGGTCGACGATCCGGCGGCGATGGCGGTGAACGTGCAGGCGCTGTGGGCGGGGGACCACCGCGACATGGCGCGCGCGGCGCGGGCGCGGGTCGAGCAGGGTTTTTCCTGGGCGGCGACGTTCGATCGGTTGTTCGGCGAAATCTATCCGGCGGCGCTCGCTCGCGCGGCAGGCCGGGTGCGGGTGGACCGGCGCGAGATCGCTTGAGCGACCGGTCCACCCTGCTGAAGCGCGGCGACGCGCATCGGTGCTGAAGATGGTGCAGTTGGTGTGCCAGCCGGTGTGAGTTGAGGATTTCCGCGGCTCACGATGGTTAACGGTTCGGGTCCGATCTGCCGCATTGTAAGCGTCTCCGACAGCTGTTGACTACAGCCGTAAGCGATGCAATTACATCCGTAGTCGAACAGGAGGCGAGTCGTGGCCGAACGCATCAGCGATGCCGAGCATGTCGTGATGGAGGTGCTGTGGGACGACGCCCCATTGACCGCGCAGGACGTGGCCGAGCGGGTCGATCCCGGCCGGGGCTGGAGCGCCAACACGGTCAAGACGCTGCTGGGACGGTTGCTCGCCAAGGAGGCGATCACGCATCAGGAGGATGGCCGGCGTTACCTGTATCGGCCGCTGGTGCGGCGTGACGATTACGTCGCCGGTGAATCGCGGCGGCTGATGGATCGGCTGTTCGGCGGCAAGCTGACCCCGCTGGTCGCGCATCTCGCCGAGCGCGATGCGCTGACGGCCGAGGACGTCGCCGAAATCGAGGCGCTGCTCCGGGACCTCAAGGCATGAGCGCGGCGTCGCTCGCCGGCTGGTCGATCGACGCGCTGATCGCGTCGGCGCTGCTGATGGCGGCTGTGATGCTGGTGCGTGGGCCGGTGCGGCGCGCGTTCGGGGCACAGATCGCCTATGCATTGTGGGCGCTTCCCGCGTTGCGCCTGCTGCTGCCGCCGCTGCCCGCCGGCTGGTGGCAAACCGAGGCGGTCGCGCCGGTGACGCGCGCGAGTGAGACCATCGTCGTCTATCTGACGCCCGTCGCCCGCGCGGCGGGGCCGTCGCTGGGCACCGTCATGGCGCTCGGCTGGGGCGTGGGCGCGGCGCTGTTTCTGGCCTGGCATCTGGTCCGCCACACGCGCTTCTGCCGCGCCGTGCTCAGCCGGGGCGAGCGGGTCGACGAGTGCGACGGCATCCAGGTCATCGCCAGCGCCGCCGCGCCCGGCCCGCTCGCGTTCGGGGTCTGGCGCCGCTACGTCGCCTTTCCGCGCGATTTCGCCGAGCGGTACGACGCCGACGAGCGCGCGCTGGCATTGGCGCATGAGCTGGGTCATCACGAGCGTCGCGACCTGCTCGCCAACTGGGTGGCGCTGCTGGTGCTGGCGCTGCACTGGTTCAACCCGCTCGCCTGGCGCGCGTTCCGGGCGTTCCGTGCCGATCAGGAGCTGGCGAACGATGCCCGCGTGCTCGCCCGCTGCGACACCGCCGCGCGTCACGCCTATGGCCGCGCCATCGTCAAGGCGGCGCATGGCCGGGCGTTCTCCGCCGCTTGCCACCTTCATACCATCGCCGACCTCAAGGGGAGATTGCGGATGCTCGCCACCTCGCGCCGTTCGCGCCGTCGCCTCGCCACCGGCACCGCCGCCGTCGCGCTGCTCGGTGCCGCCGGGCTGGGGCTGACCGCCTCCAGCAGCGCCGCCGAGCGCATTCGCGCGTCGTTGCAGGCCCCGATCGATGTGACCGCCGGGTTGCAGCAGGAGCCAGCCCCGCCGGGGCCGACGTCGGTCGGTTCAGGCGGTCGCCATGTGTCCACCACGCGCACCGACCGCACGACCCACGTCACGGTCACCGAGAACGGTCGGACCCGCAGTTATGACGGCGCGGCGGCGGAGGCGTGGCTCGCCGCGAACCCGACGCCGGTTCCCCCGGCCGCGCCTGCGCCGCCCGCCTCGCCCGAGGTGCCGGGGGACACGCTCATGCCGCCGGGCGCGCCCGAGGTCTCGTCGCGGACCTGCACGCCCGACGGACCGACGGTGGAGCATAGCGAGCATAACGGTCGCCATCGAATCGTGATCTGCACCAACCGCATCGAGGCGCAGGCGCGTGCAGGGGCGGAGGTCGCCGCCAACGCCGGCAAGATCGAGAGCGACGCACGGGCCAGCGCGCTCGCCGGGTTGCGGGCGGCACGCGCCTCGATCGCCGCGAGCCGCGACATGGGCGACGAAGCCCGACGCGGGGCGCTGGAGGGGATCGACGAGGCGATGGTGGAGGTCCAGACCGAGACCGACCGCGACTAGATGCCGCCGATCCACTTGCCGGCGCACCAGGCCGCGGCGGTGAGGGGGGACGCGGCGGGGCGGCGGTTGCGCTTCGCCGCCCCAACCGCCATCTGCCCCGCATGCCCGAGCAACCCCCCGGCGTTCCCGTCCAGCTCGAACCGCTCGTTACTCGGGTCCTCGCGCCCAACCCGTCGCCGTTCACCTATACCGGCACGCAGACGCACATCGTCGGCACGACAGATCTGGCGGTGATCGACCCCGGTCCCGAAGAGCCCGCGCATATCGAGGCGTTGCTCGCCGCCATCGCCGGGCGGCCGGTCACCGCGATCGTCGTCACCCACCACCATCGCGATCACAGCCCCGCGACCCGCCCGCTCGCCGCCGTGACGGGCGCGCCGATCGTCGGGGCCGCACCGACCTTCGTCAGCGAAGAAGGGCCGCGCGCGGACGCAGCCTTCGACCGCGACTACGCGCCCGATCGCGTGCTGGCGGAGGGTGATGCGGTGAGCGGAGAGGGCTGGACGCTGACGGCGATCGCGACGCCGGGCCATACCTCCAACCACCTTGCCTTTGCGCTGCCGGAGACGGGCGCGCTGTTCTCCGGCGACCACGTCATGGGCTGGTCGACCAGCGTCGTCTCGCCGCCCGACGGCGACATGACGGCGTACATGGCGAGCCTGGAGAAGCTGCTCGGGCGCGAGGACCGGGTCTATTACCCCGGTCACGGCGACCTGATCGACAAGCCGCAGCGGCTGGTGCGCGGGCTGCTGGGGCATCGCCGGCAGCGCGAGGGGCAGATCCTGCGGCTGCTCGACGCGGGCGCGCAGGCGATCCCGGCGATGACGGCGCGCATGTATGTGGGCCTCGACCCGCGCCTGCTGCCCGCTGCCGAGCGATCGGTGCTGGCGCATCTTTACGACCTGCGCGCGCGCGGGCTGGTGGCCGAAAGTGACGAGGGCGTGTGGGCAAGAAGCTGACGGCTCTCGTCGTGCTGGTCTTAGTGCTGGTCGTCGCCGCCGCCTTCTGGCGCGATCACCGGCGCGCGGACCGGGCCGAGATGGACGCCGGGCTCGCTGCCTCGCGCACGCTGTCGGCGGTGTTCGAGCGTACCGGCACCCTCCAGGTCGCGCGGCTGAGCGGCGAGGCGGTGACGCGCGTCAGCGGGTCGAGCGGCTTCGGCGTGTTCACCAACGTGCAGACCACGCGCGCGCCGTACAGCGTCGACTATCTGCTCGACCTCAGCCGCCTGCGCGCCGCCGACTATCGCTGGAACCGCGCGGCCAAGGTGATGGTCGTCACGGTGCCGACGGTCACGGTCGGCAAGCCCAACATCGACTTCGCCCAGGCGCGGTCGGATCAGTCGGGGCTGTATATCTCGCGCAAGTCAGGGTTGGGCCTGCAGCAGCGCGCGGCGGGCAACCTCGCCGCCGCCGCCGGTGCGGCGGCGGCGTCACCGGCCAACCTCGCCAAGGCACAGGCCGCCGCCCGCGATGCGATCGCCGCGCTGGTCGCATCGCCGCTGGCCGCCGCCGGGGTGGGCGAGGTCCGCGTCGTGGTGCGGCTGGCGGGCGAGGAGCGGCCGGCGGGGCTGGACCGCGAGCAGTGGGACATGAGCCGACCGCTGACCGAGGTGCTCCGCAACTAGCCAGACGTTGCGTCGGCGCGGGCGGGGGGCCACATAGTCGGGCATGACCGCGCAGCCCCAAACTCTCGTCGGCCTCGATCTTCGCGAGGAGATCGAGCGCCTCCGCCGCGACCGCAACGCCGTGATCCTGGCGCATTACTACCAGCGTCCCGAGCTGCAGGATCTGGCGGACTTCGTCGGCGACAGTCTCGACCTCAGCCGCAAGGCGCAGGCGACCGACGCCGACGTGATCGCCTTTTGCGGCGTGCGTTTCATGGCGGAAACGGCGAAGATCCTGTCGCCCGACAAGATCGTGGTGCTGCCCGACATGGATGCCGGGTGCTCGCTGGAGGACAGTTGTCCGCCCGAGCAGTTCGCCGCTTTTCGCGCCGCGCATCCCGATCACATCGCGCTGACCTACATCAACTGCTCGACCGAGGTGAAGGCGCTCAGCGACATCATCGTCACCAGCTCGTCGGCGGAAACGATCCTGGCGCAGCTTCCGGCAGACCAGAAGATCATCTTCGGTCCCGACCGCAATCTGGGCGGCTATCTGACGCGCAAGACCGGGCGCGACATGCTGTTGTGGCCGGGCGTGTGCATCGTCCACGAGGCGTTCAGCGAGACCGAACTGCTCAAGCTGCGCGCGAAGCACCCGACCGCGCCGATCGTCGCGCATCCGGAATGCCCGGCGGTGATCCTGGACCATGCGGATTACGTCGGCTCGACGCGGGGCATCCTGGAGTTCGCGCAGTCGTTCAGCGGCGACACGCTGATCGTCGCGACCGAACCGCACATCATCCACCAGATGGAAAAGTCGCTGCCCGGCAAGACCTTCATCGGGGCGCCGGGTGCGGACGGGAACTGCAACTGCAACATCTGTCCGTACATGGCGCTCAACACGATGGAGAAGCTGTACGTGGCACTACGCGACCTGGAGCCGCGGATCGAAATCGAGGACGGCCTGCGGCTGCGCGCGAAGAAGAGTCTGGACGCGATGCTGTCGATGGCGAGCGCGACGGTGGGGCAGGGCGACCTCGGACCGGCGCGGGTAACGGGGGACTAGCTGGCGGCCAGCGCCGCCAGCTTCGCGATCGTGTTCATGTTGCGCGCCGTGCCCAATTTCGCCGCCGGATAACCAGCTTCGAGTCGCGCATGCCCTCTTCGGTGTAGCGGACGTAGATCTCTCTCGTGCCGAGCGACATCTGCTCGCCGTTGACGTGTCGTGCGTCGGCCAGCGCGTCGGCGGGCGGCGGCTGACCTGCTCCCCGGAAATCATGCCATTGGTAAGTTAGCTCGTCAGATGGAGACGAGCGATGCGGCGAAGCCGATTTACCGAGGATCAGATCATTGGCGTGCTGCGCGAGCACGAGGCTGGCGTGAAGACGGCGGACCTGTGCCGCAAGCACGGGATCAGCGATGCGACGTTCTACAATTGGAAGTCGAAGTACGGCGGGCTGACGGTGTCCGACGCGGCGCGGTTGCGGGCGCTCGAGGATGAGAACCGACGCCTGAAGAAGCTGCTGGCGGAGTCGATGCTGGACGTGTCGGCGCTTAAGGATCTGCTGGGAAAAAACTGACCCGGTCTGCAGAGCGCTATGCTGCGGTGGAGAAGCTGATGGCCGATCACGGCTTCTCCGAGCGTCGCGCCTGCAGGCTGATCGGGGTCAATCGGTCGGC
The DNA here is from genome assembly GCF_965200135.1 of Sphingomonas sp. Classification (GTDB taxonomy): domain Bacteria; phylum Pseudomonadota; class Alphaproteobacteria; order Sphingomonadales; family Sphingomonadaceae; genus Sphingomonas. The sequence goes on along the minus strand of NZ_CBDATK010000007.1, from coordinate 64,513 downwards.
ATGGCAATATGAGCCGCTTCGCGGGAAGGACGATGCTGTCCGCGAGCGGATGCGTGAGATCGCGAACGAGCGTCGTCGGTTCGGCTACCGGCGGCTGGCGATCCTGCTGCAGCGTGAGGGCAAGGGCATGAACCTGAAGAAGGTGTATCGGCTGTATCGCGAGGAGCGGCTGACGATACGCAAGCGTGGCGGGCGCAAGCGCGCGCTGGGCACGCGGGCGCCGATGGCAATCCCGCAGGAGCCCAACCAGCGCTGGTCGCTCGACTTCGTATCGGATGCATTGGCCTGCGGCCGGCGGTTCCGCTTGCTCAACGTCATCGACGATTACAGCCGGGAATGCCTGGCCTGCATCGTCGATACGTCGCTGTCCGGTCGGCGGGTCGTTCGTGAGCTGAGCGCTATCGCCGAACGTCGCGGGCTGCCGTGCATGGTGGTCAGCGACAATGGCACCGAGCTGACCAGTCACGCCGTTCTTGCCTGGTGCCAGGATACCGGGGTCGACTGGCATTACATCGCGCCGGGCAAGCCGCAGCAGAACGGCTTCGTCGAAAGCTTTAATGGTCGCTTGCGCGACGAGTGCCTGAACGAGCACCTGTTCCCATCGCTGGCCGCGGCAAGACGGATCATCGAGGCATGGCGGACGGACTACAACACCGTGCGTCCGCACAGCAGCCTTGGCGGGTTGGCACCCGCCGAGTTCACCAACTGCCCCCGCCAGGGGCATATGGACACTGAAGCTAAGTTATCAGCGGCCTGAAAACGGGGAGCAGGTCACGGCAGGTCGAGGAGGATCGCGACCACCCGGTTGCCGGGCGCGTCGGGGAAAGGGTTGGCGTCGCGGACCGCCGCCATCTCGGCCGCCCTGCGGACCATTACCCCGACCGGCTTTCCCGCATAGCTCTCCAACCGCGCCTCCAGCAGCGCCTTGACGCTCGGCTCGTCCAACGCGGTTTCGAACAACAGATTGCCGCTGGCGATGTAGGTGCGGACCTGCGCGAAGCCGAGCGCGACGGCCATCGCCGCCAGCTCGGCCATCGGCAGCTTGCCGGTGCCGCCGACGTTCACGGCGCGGAGGAGGGCGACGTAGCTGGGCATGCGGCGGCGTTACCGCGCCGTCGCGGTGCAGGACAGGCTATTGTCAGCGGCATCGCGGCCGTTACCAGCGGCGACATGGACATTCCCGGCTTCGACCTCGACGCATTCGTCACCGCCACGCTGGCGGAGGACATGGGGGAGGCGGGCGACATCACGTCGGCGGCGGTGATCCCCGCCGACGCCCGGTTCGCCGGCGTGATGGACAGCCGCGATGCGATCGTCGTCGCGGGACTGGCGATCGCGGAGGCGTTCTTCCGCCGGCTCGATCCGGCGGTGCGGATCGAGCGGCTGGTCGAGGACGGGGCGAAGGTCGCGGCGGGCACCGACCTGATGCGGCTGGCGGGCGATGCGCGGGCGATGCTGACCGCCGAGCGATCGGCGTTGAACACCGTGCAGCACCTGTCGGGGATCGCGACGATGACGCGCGCCTATGCCGACAAGCTGCTCGGCACCGGCGCAACGCTGCTCGACACGCGCAAGACGTTGCCGGGCCTGCGCGTGCTGGAGAAATACGCGACGCGGATGGGCGGCGCGCAGAACCACCGCATGGGGCTGTGGGACGCGGCGATGATCAAGGACAACCACGTCGCGGTCGCGGGCGGGGTCGCGGAGGCGGTGCGGCGTGCGCGGGCGGCGGGGATCGCGGAGGTGATCGTCGAGGTCGATCGCGTCGACCAGATCGAGCCCGCGCTGGCCGCCGGGGCGACACGGCTGCTGCTCGACAATATGGACCCGCCGACGTTGCGTGGCGCGGTGACGCTGGTCGGCGGGCGCGTGCCGACCGAGGCATCGGGCGGCGTCCGGCTGGAGACGATCCGCGCGATCGGCGAGACGGGAGTCACGTTCGTCAGCGTCGGACGGCTGACGCAATCCGCGCCGGCGGCTGATATCGGACTGGACTTCACCGCGCTCTGACCGGCAGAACGGGATCATGGACGCGACCGCTTCTCCCCGCCCGCCCTCGATCGCCGCGTTCGAGCGGCTGTATCTCGGCTCCACCGCGCTTTATGTCATCGTCACGCTGATCTATTGGTCCGCGACGCGCGAAATGATGGCCGCGTCGTCGCAGGTACAGAGCAATCCGCAGGTCGGGGGCATGATCGGCGGGATCATGATCGGGTCGTTCGCGGTGACGGTGCTGGTGGCGCTGCTGCTATGGTGGCTCGTCGCGCGGGGGCGCAGCGTCGTCGGCAAGTGGCTGGTCGTCGGCACCGAGGCGATCGGCGCGATAGGCGGCCTGCTGGCGCTGCTGCGGCTGGCGCGTGGTACGGCGGGCGACCTCACGCAGGCGCTGCTGGGTCTGCTGGTCACGGCGCTGGCGATCGCGGCGGCGGCGATGCTGTTCCGGGCCGATGCGACCGCTTGGCTGACCGAGGGCGTCGTCGACGAGGAGGTGCAGCCGTGAAGTGGGTCGCCGTCGCGCTGATCGCCATGCCGGGCGTCGCCGAGGCGCAGGCATATCGCTGTTCGGTGCCCGCCGGGGTCGAGCGGCCGCATGCCGACGTCGCGAGCGCGGATCAGCCGCAGCGATTACTGCCGATCGGCGGCTATACGCTCGCGCTGACCTGGGCACCCGAATTCTGTCGACGCGCGCCTCGGAATGCGCGGTTCCAATGCGGGGCGGGCAACCGGTTCGGCTTCACGCTGCACGGCCTGTGGCCGGACGGGGTGGGTCGCGAGTGGCCGCAATATTGCCGGTCGACCGCGCTGCTGCCGCCGCGGGTGATCCGCGCCAATCTGTGCGCCACGCCCTCGGCGCAGCTGCTCCAGCACGAATGGGCGAAGCACGGGACGTGTATGCCGGGGCAGACGCCCGCGACCTACTTCGCGCGGTCCACCGGGCTATATGGCCGGCTGCGCTATCCGGACATGGACGCGCTGTCGCGGGGCCGGGTCACCGCCGGATCGCTGGCGACAGCGCTGGCGGCGGCCAATCCGGGGCTGCCGGCGGCGGCGGTTCGGGTGACGACCACCCGGCAGGGCTGGCTGGACGAGCTATGGCTCTGTCTCGACCAGCGCTTCCGCTACGAACGGTGCCACGCCGATGGCGGCGGTGTCGCGGCGACGAGCACGGTCAAGATCTGGCGCGGTCGGCGCTAACGCGTGTCGATCAATGCGGTGGCCGGGTGGTGCTTGTCGAGGTGACGCTTGACCAGCCGCAGGTTGCGGGTGTTCGAGCGGAAGAAGAAGTCGGGCACCGCGCCGATGAACGGGATCAGCCCGAGCAGCCAGTCGGTGCCGATGTTGCCGAACATCCGCAGCAGCGTGCTCTTCGGCATCCCCAAGTTGCGCGCCTCCCAGGCCAGCCACGCGCCCATCGCCGCCGCGATCGTCTGACCGGCGACGGGCACCACGTCGAGGATCACGTCCAGACCGACGCGCCGGTTGGTGCCGGGGATGGTGAACAGCCCCTCCAGCAGATGCTCCATCGCCTCGATCCGGCGGCGCACGGCGGCTGGATCGCGACCGACCGGCAGGCGGTCTAGCAGCGCGGGATCGAAGGGGAGGGGCTTTGCCATGACGATCAGGTGGGATCGGCGAGCAGCCGGTTCAATGGATGCCACGCCCGGCTGTTGAGCGCCCACGGCCGCAGGCGCGGCGAGACCAGCGACCAGCGCCACGGCCGGGCGAGCGGGATGAAGGCGATGTCGGCGGTCAGCGCGGCGTCGGCGGCGGCGATCCGCTGGGCGCGCTCGGCGAGCGTCGGTGCCTCGCGTGCGGCTTCCAGTTGCGCCCTCGCCTCGTCGCCGCACGGCTGGCAGGCGGTGGCGAGATACCAGCGCGCGCTGTCATAGGGGGCGACCGCGTCTACCAGCCGGAGGTCGGCCGGGGCGGCGGCGGCGACGCGATCGGGGACGATGCCGATCAGCAGTAGCGCGCGGGCGACCTGGCCCCACAGGCGGGTGGCGCCGGGCCCTTGCGGGAGAGCGATCCGGAGGCGGACCGGCTGGCGATAGGCGACGACGCTGGCGCGCGAGGCGGCCAGGCGCTGCTCCATCGTCAGCGCGCGCCAGGCGGGTGCCTGAGGCGGGGCGGCCGAGTCGAGCCGGTCGGGGAGCAGGCGGTCGTCGGGTGTCCAGGTCGCCGCGACCGCGCCGATGACGGCTGTGGCGTCGATCGCCTGCGCGACCGCCGCGCGGTTCGCCGCGTCGGCGAGGAAGCCGTCGCGGCGCACGATCGCCAGCCCGAACAGGCCCGCTGCCGGATCGATGCGGATGGCGGGCGCGGGGACGCCAGCGGCCTGAACCAGCGGCCAGTCCGCGAAGCCGCCGCCCGTGACCAGCGCCGCGCGATCGTCGACGAAACGCGCGACGGCGAGGCTGGCGGGTTCGGCGGTGAGGCGGACCTCGCCGCGTGTTCCGGCGGGCGTGTCGGGATCGGGAAGCGGGCGCAGCAGCGGTGTGGCGGCGTCGCCGACCAGCTGCATCGGGCCGGTGCCGACCGGCCGGACGCGGCGGACGATCGCGAGTTCAGGTTGCGCGAAGAGCTTGAGCAGGTCGGGGCGGGGGCGGTGCAGCCGGACCTCGATGACCTGCGGGGTCATCACGACGATCTCGTCGATCGCGGTGAGGAACGGCTTGAGCGCGCCGGACCGGACCTGTCGGTTCAACCGATCGACGACCTGCGCGGCGGTGACCTCGCTGCCGTCCGACCAGCGCGCGTCGCGCAGGCGGAAGATGTAGCTCATCCCCTCGTCCGTCACGATCCAGCGTTCGGCGAGGCCGGGCTCGATCTGGCCGGCGGCGTCGAAGCGGACCAGTCCCTGCGCCAGGGCGTCGGTCAGCAGACGGGACGATTGGTCGCCGGTGGCGCCGAGTCGTGACGGAGAGCCGATGACGCTGACCGCGATCGGGCCGGAGCCGGTGGTGCCGTCGCAGGCCGCCACGACGAGCGCGAGCAGGATGGTGCGGACGGCGGGACTCGAACCCGCACTCCAGGGGAAGGCGATTTTAAGTCGCCTGCGTCTACCGGTTTCGCCACGTCCGCACACCGGGGGAGGCAAGCGGAAAGGGTCCGACATTGCAAGGGGGCTGGTCCATTCACCCTCTCCCGATGTCACGGAAGAGGCCGGCGCGGAGCCGGCCGGTGAAGGCTCGGGTTACGCCACGTTGAGCTTGGCGCGCATTTCCTTGCCGGGCTTGAAATAGGGCACGCGCTTGGCGTCGACATCGACCACGTCGCCGGTGCGCGGATTGCGGCCGGTGCGGGCATCGCGGGCACGCGTGGAGAAGGCGCCGAAGCCACGTAGCTCGACGCGACCGCCCTTGGCGAGCTGGCCCACCATCGCGTCGAAGAAGGTCGAGACGATCGACTCGATCTCACGTGGCGCGAGGTCGGGATGCGCGGCCTGGATCTTCTGCACCAACTCGGAACGGATCATCATGCCCCCGCACAACTCGATGCCGTACCATAACGGCCATCGCAGTCCCGTCCAGCGTGTGCCGGATACCGGGTCGTCCGTCGCCGGGAACGTCCGCATCGCGAACGCTCCCGGCATCGGTTTACTCGCCCGAGCGCGCCTTCAGCGCCGCGCCCAGGATGTCGCCAAGCGACGCGCCCGAATCGGACGAGCCATACTGCGCCACGGCCTGCTTCTCCTCGGAGATCTGCATCGCCTTGATCGAGAAGGTCGGCTTTTTCGACCGGTCGAAGCCGGTCACCATCGCGTCGAACTTCTGCCCGACCTGGAACCGCTCCGGCCGCTGCTCGTCGCGATCGCGGCCGAGGTCGAGGCGCTTGATGAAGCCCGCCGCGCCATCGTCGCCGACCTGCACCTCGAGGCCCGCGTCGCGGACCTCCAGCACCGTGACCGTGACGACCTGGTTCTTGTTGAGCCGGTCGCCCGCCGCCGCGGTGCCGCCCGTGACCGGGCCGCCGCGCTCGAGCTGCTTCATGCCGAGGCTGATGCGCTCCTTCTCCGGATCGACGTCGAGCACGATCGCCTGAACGCTCTCGCCCTTGCGATGCAGCGCCAGCGCGTCCTCGCCCGACACGCCCCAGGCGATGTCGGACATGTGGACCATGCCGTCGACGTCGTTGTCGAGGCCGATGAACAGACCGAATTCGGTCGCGTTCTTGACCTCGCCCTCGACCTGCGTGCCGACCGGGTGGGCGGCGGCGAAGGCCTCCCACGGGTTGTTCTGCGCCTGCTTGAGACCCAGCGAGATGCGACGCTTCTCCTCGTCGACCTCGAGCACCATCACGTCGACCTCCTGCGAGGTGGAGACGATCTTGCCTGGATGGACGTTCTTCTTGGTCCAGCTCATCTCGGAGACGTGGACCAGACCCTCGATGCCGGCTTCCAGCTCGACGAACGCGCCATATTCGGTGATGTTGGTAACGCGGCCCGACAGCTTCGCGCCGACCGGATACTTCGCCGCGGCGCCGTCCCACGGATCGGACTCGAGCTGCTTCATGCCGAGGCTGATGCGCTGCGTGTCCTTGTTGATGCGGATGATCTGCACCTTGACCGTGTCGCCGATGTTGAGCGCCTCGGACGGATGCTGGACCCGCTTGTAGGACAGGTCGGTGACGTGGAGCAGGCCGTCGATGCCGCCCAGGTCGACGAACGCACCATAGTCGGTGATGTTCTTGACGACGCCGTCGATGATCTGGCCCTCGGCGAGGCTCTGGATCAGGCCGGTACGCTGCTCGGCGCGGGTCTCTTCCAGCACGGCGCGGCGCGACACGACGATGTTGCCGCGCTTGCGGTCCATCTTCAGGATCTGGAACGGCTGCGGGATGTCCATCAGCGGCGTAACGTCGCGGACGGGGCGGATGTCGACCTGTGAGCCGGGCAGGAACGCCACGGCGCCCGACAGATCGACGGTGAAGCCGCCCTTGACGCGGCCGAAGATGGTGCCCTCGACCCGTGCGGTCTTCGCGAACTCGGTCTCCAGCTTGTCCCACGCGGCTTCGCGGCGGGCGCGGTCGCGCGACAGCATCGCTTCGCCGTGCATGTTCTCGACGCGGTCGACATAGACCTCGACCTCGTCGCCGACCTTCAGCTCGGCCTTCTGCCCCGGTGCGGCGAACTCGCGCAACGGCACGCGGCCCTCCGACTTCAGGCCGACGTCGATCACGGCCATGTCGTTCTCGATGCCGGTCACGGTGCCGTGCACCACGCGACCCTCGAAGCTGTCGGCACCGCCGAACATGTCGTCGAGCATGGCCGCGAAATCGTCGCGGGTGGGAAGGGCTTGGGTAGCCATAAGCGTCAGGTATTCCTCAGTCTATTTTCCGGCCGGCCGGTTTTTCCGGCGGTCTTCAAGCCGTGCCGCCGCGACCGCCTCATGCGAGAACACGGCGTCCTGCGAGCTCGATCGTGCGGAGGAAACGCTTGATGCGAAAAGGGCGCGTAAGGACCAGCCTCCGCGCCATCCTCCGCAAGCTCTACCCGCGGGACCGCGTCGCCATAGCCTAAAGCGGCGGCGGGAGCAAGACACGGCAATGGAGTCCGAGGCGACGACCCTGGAACTTGACAATCCTTGCCATGGCGCGATGTTGGCGGAAGAGGAGACCCGCGATGGCCACGATGAACATCTCGCTGCCCGATCAGATGAAGGCGTGGGTCGAGGAGCAGGCGGCCGACGGTCGCTACAGCAACTCCAGCGACTATGTGCGCGACCTGATCCGGCGCGACCGGGTACGGCGCGAGAAGATCGCGGCGATGGACGAGATGATCGCCGAGGGGCTGGCGAGCGGGATCAGCGAGCGTTCGGTCGAAGAGATATGGCAGGACGCGGTACGTCGATCGGAACAGGTCGACCAGGCGGCGTGAGCTATCGCCTCTCGGATCGCGCCGCCATTGAGCTGTTGGAGCTCTTGCAGGAAAGTATCGGTCGGTTCGGCGTCCATCAGGCCGCGCGCTATCGCGCCTCGATGGAGCGGGCGTTCGTGCTGCTCGCCGAGAACCCCCGGATCGCGCGCGGGAGAGATGAGCTCGTCAGCCGTGCCCGCGCCTATCGTCATCAGGCACACATGATCGTGTATCGCGAAGAGGGCGACGGCATCCTTATCATTCGTCTGCCCCATGCCCGATCCGACTGGCTCAACGACCCGGACTGATCCGCCCCTCCACCAGCGCGATCGCCTTTTCGACGCTGGCCTCGATCGACAGGAAGCTGGTGTCGAGCAGCAGGGCGTCGGCGGCCATCACCAACGGCGCGGCGCTGCGGCCGCTGTCGCGGGCGTCGCGGGCACGGATGTCGGTCAGGACCTTGTCGAAGCTGAGCGTCGAACCGTGCGACTGGAGTTCGGTGTGGCGGCGCCGCGCGCGGATCTGGGGCGTCGCCTTGACGAACAGCTTGGCGTCGGCGTCCGGGGCGATGACGGTGCCGATGTCGCGGCCGTCGAGCACCGCGCCGCCGGGTTGATGCGCGAACCGCTTCTGCCGCTGAAGCAGCGCGGCGCGGACGAGCGGGTGCGCGGAGACGACGGAGGCGAGCTGGCCGATCTCGTCGGTCCGCAGCACCGGATCGGCCAGCGTCAGCTCGTCGAAGTCGCAGGCGGCGACCGCGTCGGCCTCGATCGTCGCGTCCAGCTCCAGCCGCCGAACGGTGGCGGCGACGGCGCGATAGAGCAGGCCGGTGTCGAGATGCGGCAGGCGATAATGCCGCGCCAGTGCCTTGGACACGGTGCCCTTGCCCGAGGCGGCGGGGCCGTCGATCGCGATTATCATGCGTTCAGCCACGTCGGCGCGAGACCGAGCCGGGCCATGGTGTCGAGGAAGCCGGGATAGCTGGTCGCGATCGGCGCGGCGTCGTCGATCGCGAGCGGACGGCGGACGTGGAGCCCCGCGACCGCCATGCTCATCGCGATGCGGTGGTCGAGCCGGGTCGCCACACGGCCGCCGCCGGGCAGCGGCTCGCCCCCCGAACCCTGCACCGTCAGGCCGTCGTCGTGCTCGGTGGTGGCGACGCCGGCGGCGGCGAGCGCTGCGGCCATGGCCGCGACGCGGTCGGACTCCTTGACGCGCAGTTCGTGCGCGCCGCGTGCGACCGTCACCCCGTGCGCGAAGGCGGCGGCGACGAAGAGCGCGGGGTATTCGTCGATCATGCTCGGCGCGAGGTCGGGCGGCACCTCGATGCCGGTGAGCGCCGAGTTGCGGACGCGGAGGTCGCCGACCCGTTCGCCGCCGACCTCGCGCTCGTCCTGCACCGCGATGTCGCCGCCCATCATCCGCAGCGCCTCATAGACGCCCGCGCGGGTCGGGTTGAGGAGGACGTTGCGGATCAGCAGGTCGGAGCCGGGCACGATCAGCGCCGCCACCGCCCAGAACGCGGCGGATGATGGGTCGCCGGGGACGATCACGTCCTGTGGGCGCAGTTCGGCCTCGCCACGGATCGAGATGACGGTGCCGTCGGGGCCGGGCTCCACGGTCAGCTCGGCACCGAAGCCGCGCAGCATCCGTTCGCTGTGATCGCGGGTCGGCACCCGCTCGATCACGCGGGTGATGCCCGGCGTGTTGAGCCCGGCGAGCAGCACCGCCGACTTGACCTGCGCGCTGGCGACGGGGAGCCGGTACTCGATCGGCACCGCCGGGCAGAGACCGCGCACCATCAGCGGCAGCGTGTCGCCGGGGCTGGCAGCGATGTTGGCCCCCATCCGCCGCAGCGGCTCGGCGACGCGCGCCATCGGCCGGCGCGACAGGCTGGCGTCGCCGACGAAGGTGGCGGTGATCGCGTGCGAGGCGACCAGCCCCATCAACAGCCGCGTCGACGTGCCGGAATTGCCCATCTCCAGCGCTCGCTCCGGCTGGAGCAGCCCGCCGACCCCGACGCCGTGGATGCGCCAGACACCGGCGTCGTCGCGCGCGATGTCGGCACCCATCGCCCGCATCGCGGCGGCGGTGGCGAGGACGTCCTCGCCCTCCAGCAGTCCCTCGATCCGGCTTTCCCCGACCGCCAGCGACGCGAACATCACCGCGCGGTGGCTGATCGACTTGTCGCCGGGCACCGTCACCTCGCCGAGGAGCGGACCCGACGCGGCGAGCTGAAAGGGGCGGGGCGGGGCGGGCGACATGAAGGGCCGGGCTTTTGACAGCGGGGTTGTGCCATGGCAAGGCGCGCGCCACATCGGACGGGTCAATCCCTGACATCCGATCCCCACACCCTACCGAAAGGCCGAACGGCATGATAAAGCCGGAATGGGGCACGAAGCGCACGTGCCCGAAATGCGCGACACGCTTCTACGACCTCAGCAAGGATGATCCGGTCGCCTGCATCAACTGCAACTACAGCTGGATGCCCGAGCCGATCCTGAAGTCGAAGCAGCCGCTGGCGTTCGAGGTCGCCAAGACCGAGGACAAGACTCCCGACGCCGATCTGGAAGGTGGCGAGGAAGAGGACATCGCCGCGATCACCGGCGAGAACGAGGAGCCGTCGGCCGACGACGAGGTCGATCTGGGAGGTGACGACGACCTGGGCGTCGAGACCGTCAAGGAAGACGACGAGCATTGATCGGACAGGGCAGGCGGCGCGGCGGCAAAGAGTTCGCCCGCCGCTTGCCAGCCGCGCGGACCCTCGCTAGGGACGCGCCTTCCCGACGGATGGGGCCGTAGCTCAGCTGGGAGAGCGCTGCAATGGCATTGCAGAGGTCAGGGGTTCGATCCCCCTCGGCTCCACCATTCGTCCGTCCCGCAGCGTGCGGCACGATCCGCCGGTGCGTGGTCCTGCTCTGCTCATAGCATCTCCAACGGACGGCGACCGCGTGGGCGCGGGAATGCATCGTCCAGCGCGGCGAGATCGGCTGCGGATAGCGTGAGGTCGGCGGCGGCGCGGTTTTCCCGCACATGGTCGACCGTCCCCGCCTTCGGGATCGCGATCACGTCGCCGTTGCGGATCGTCCACGCCAGCGCGACCTGCGCCGGTGTCGCGCCGACCGATGTCGCGATGTGGTTGAGCGTCGGATCGGCGATCAGTCGTCCCTGCTCGACCGGGCTGTAGGCCATCGCCGGCATCGCGTGATTCGCGAGCCAGGGAAGCAGATCATGCTCCGGGCCGCGCCGCGTCAGGTTGTAAAGGATCTGATCGGTGGCGCATCCTTCGCCGCCGGCCGCGACCAGCTCGACCATGTCCGCGGTGTCGAGGTTGCTGACGCCCCATGCGCCGATCCTCCCCGCTGCGTGGAGCGCCGCCATCGCGTCGACCGTCTCGCCGAGCGGGATGTCACCGCGCCAGTGGAGCAAATAGAGGTCGATCCGATCCGTGCCGAGCCGCGTCAGGCTACGCTCGCACGCGCGGGGCAGGCGGTCGCGTGAGGCGTTGTGAGGATAGGCCTTGCTGACCAGGAACACGCGGTCGCGGATGCCGGCGATCGCCTCGCCGACCAGTTCCTCGGCCGCGCCGTCGCCATACATCTCGGCGGTGTCGATCAGCGTCATGCCGAGCGCCACGCCTTCGCGCAACGCGGCGATCTCGGCGGCGCGGCGGGCGGGGGTCTCGGCCATCTGCCAGGTGCCTTGGCCAAGGCAGGGGACCGGGGTGCCATCGGGAAGCTGGGTGACTTTCATCCGGGAGGAACGTCCGGCGGAGGGATCGGGGGTCATTCGCCGGCGGCGAAGGTGATAACCGGTGAAACGCTCACCCTCACTCGCGGGTGCGCGCGATGCGGTAGGGGCCGGCTCTGATCGGCAGCGCGGCGCCCTTCCAGCTCAGGCGCACCTCGCCCTCGGCGACCAGCGCGTCGACCGCGGCGTGGACGGCCGGCATCGCCTCACGCCAGCCTGCCGCGCCGGCGACAAGCGCCTTCGCCACTTCGCTGGGGCAAATCGTCGCGTCGGGCGCGCGTCTGGCCAACAGGGCGAGCGTGGTGTCGCGGGCATCGGTCACGGTGAGCTCCCTCGATCGCGACCGTATAGCGGCTCGCTCGTTGCCCGTTGCATGAAACCGGCGCATCCTGTGCCGCGACAGGGAGCGGATATGCAGGATTATTCGTCATATGACGCGCTCGGGCTGGCGGCGCTGGTGCGGGCGGGCGACGTCGGCGCGGTGGAGCTGGTCGATGCGGCGGCGGCGCGGATCGAGCGGCTGGACCCGGCGGTGAACGCGGTCGTCTTCGCCGATGTCGATCGGGCACGCGCGACGGCGGCGGGGCCGTTGCCGGACGGGCCGTTCACGGGCGTGCCGTTCCTGGTCAAGGACTTCGGGATCGGCGTCGAAGGCTGGCCGCGCACCAGCGGCAGTGTATTCTGCAAGGCCGTGGTCGATCGCGAGGATACGGGGCTGGCGCGACGTTACCGCGAGGCGGGCGTGGTGATGCTCGGTCGCGGCGCGTCGTCCGAATACGGCATCGTCGGCAATGTCGAGACGACGGCGCACGGCGCGGTGCGGAACCCGTGGAACCCCGCGCATATCGCGGGCGGCTCGTCGGGCGGGTCGGCGGCGGCGGTGGCGGCGGGCATCGTGCCGATGGCGCATGCGTCCGATGGGCTCGGCTCGATCCGCATCCCGGCCGCGTGCTGCGGGCTGGTGGGGATGAAGCCGACGCGCGATCGTGTGCCTAACCTGCCCGACGGGTTCGACTATGCGATGGGCTTCTGCGTCGACCATGTCGTGACGCGCAGCGTGCGCGACAGTGCGGCGATGCTGGACGCGACGGGGGTGCCGGAGGCGGGGTCGCCCTATGCGGTGCCCGCCAAGGCCGGGGCGTATCTGGCCGAGGTCGAGCGCGGCGCGGGGCGGCTCCGCATCGCCTGGTCCAGCGAGACGCCGTCGGGCAAGCCGATCGACCCGGACGTGCGCGCGGCCTTGGAACGGACCGCCGCGACGCTGGCGGCGTTGGGGCATGAGGTGCGCGAGGACGGGCTGGGCGTCGATCAGCGTGCGCTGGCGCGGGCGCGGGCGCCGGTGTCGGCGGCCAACTTCGCGGCGGGGATGCGCCGGGTGATCGACGAGGTCGGGCGCGAGCCGCGCGAGGACGAGCTGGAGCCGCTGACCTGGACGGCGTTGCAGGCGTCGCGGGCGGTGACGGGCGAGCAGGCGTTCTGGGGCTATCAGGAGCTGCGGAAGCTGACGCGCGCCGTGGTGCGGCGCTTCGACGAGATCGACGTGTTCCTGTGCCCGGTGATGAGCGCGCCGCCGCCCCCGATCGGCTTCACCGACCCCGCCACCGTGCCGCCGGGCGAGATCGGCAAGCGCCAGGTCGCGCTGTTCCCGTTTGCGGCGGTGTTCAACTTCACCGGCCAGCCTTCGGTCTCGTTGCCGCTCGGCACCTCTACGGACGGGCTGCCGATCGGGATGATGTTCACCGCGCGCTATGCCGACGAGGCGACGCTGTATCGGCTGGCGGGGCAGCTGGAGAAGGAGATGCCCTGGGTCGATCGGCGGCCGGCGGTCTGGATGTAGCTGTCAGGGCAGCTCGGCGTCGTAGATGAACAGCGTGGAGGCGTCGTCGTCGGGGATGAAATAGGCGCGCAGCCCCGTCGCGGTCGCCTCGATCCAGAACGGGTTCTGCGTCATCGCGCGGCCCGACGGCGCCCACAGCGGGATCGGCGTCTGCCACACCGGCCGATGCGTCACCAGGTCGACCAGGTCGAGACCGCCGAGCGGGAATACCGGCGCGTCCGGGCCGGTGCGGTATTCGGCCAGTCCGGCGCACAGCATCCGCCGCGCACCCGCATAGTGGCAGTCCTGATAGTCGATATAGCTTTCGGGATTGGCCACCGGCGTCGACGAGGGCGTGACGGTGCCGTCGGCGGCGATCGGCCAGGCGTAGAAGCGGCGCGACCCCCAGCTGACGCCGGCGATGCGCCCGCCGTCCCGGTCGTGGACGACCCCGCCGATATGGTCGGCGACGCGGAACGCCTCGGTCGCGGTCATCGTCGCGGGCGCGACTCGATAGACGATGCTGCGGCTGTTGGGGCTATACTCGGCGACCGGCAACCAGATCGAGGTGCCGTCGTAATCGATGCCGCCGGGATGGTAGATCGAGCCCTCGCCGAGCACGAGATCGCCCAGCAGCGCGCCGTCCGGTCCGATCCTGAACAGATGTCCGACCCCGACGCCCGCGTCATAGCTGTGACCGTCGCGCGGCTGTGCGAGCTTCTGCGGCTCGCGGCGTACCTCCACCGACGACAGGTAGAAATCGTTGCCGATCCTGACCATGCCCTGGGGATGAAAGGTGCGGAAGGGCAGCCGGACCGCCGCGACCTGCGTCCATGTCGTCGCGCGGTTCAGCATCGTCACCCGCTGCGCCACCAACGGATCGGTCGGCCCGGCCGACGCGGGCGCACCGATCGCGAGGAGGAGAAGGGTCAGCGCCCGCGCCACGATTTTCATCGACCGTTCCTTTGGGGCAGAAACATACATCATCGCCTACTTTCGGTATGCATCACTATATGATAGCCATCGCTTTCGGTAACGGGGGGATCGATCGTGACAAAGGGCAATCTGGTAGGTTTGTTGCTGTCGGGTGCGGCGATGACGACCGTCACGCCGGCCGTGGCGCAGGTTGCGGCGGGCGGTACGCCCGACGCGGCGGTGCCGACCCAGCCACCTTCGGCGCAGACGGATGCCGCGCCGGCCGACCAACTGACGCTCGGCGACATCGTCGTCACCGCGCAGAAGCGCGAGCAGTCGCTGCAACGCGTGCCGATCAGCATCAACGCCTTCGACAGCGCGGCGATCGAGGCGCTGTCGGCGGAGACGATCGGCGACCTCGACACCTTTACGCCGGGCCTGACGATCAACGACAGCTCGGTGACGCAGCCCAATTATGCGATCCGCGGCGTCCAGACCGACGACTTCGGGATCGGCACCGAGCCGTCGGTCGGCATCTTCATCGATGGCGTCTATTCGGGCCGCTCGGGCGCATCGTTGATCTTTTTCAACGACATCGCCCGCGTCGAGGTGCTGAAGGGACCGCAAGGTACGCTGTTCGGGCGCAACACGTCGGCGGGCGCGATCTCGATCATCACCAATCAGCCCGTTGCCGAGCCGATGATGCGCGGGACGGTGCAATACGGCAACTACGACAAGGTGCGGCTGGACGTGACCGGTAACTCGCCGATCACCGACAATCTGTTCCTCCGCATCAACGGCGTGGTAAACCGGCGCAGCGGCTATTTGCGCGATGCGCTGACCGGCGAGCGCCGCGAGCGCGAGGACAACACCTCCGGTCGCGCGGCGCTGCGGTGGGAGCCGACGAGCGCGATCTACCTGACGCTCGCGTACGACCACGACGACACCGCCAAGGACGGCCCGACCGCGGTCGGCATCAGCCGCAATGCGCTCAGCCTGTCGCCGTTCGGTCCCTTCTCCAACGACGTCATCGACAACAAGGAGACGCGGCTGCTCAACGACGTGACGTTCACCGCCAACGCCCGAATGGGCGCGGTGACGCTCACCAGCATCTCGTCGTTCAAGCATTTCGAGACGCACAATCGCGAGGACGAGGACGGCACCGCCGACCCGACCCGGTATCTCGATACCGAGAACATCGAGCGCAACAGCAGCATCTATCAGGAATTCCGTGCTGGCTATGCCAGCGACTTCGTCACCGGGATCGTCGGCGCCAGCTATTTCCACGAACGCGGGCGTCAGACCAGCGCGGTGACGCTGCTGTCGGATTCGGTCGATAGACTGATCGGAGGGCTTTACTCGGCGCTTGCGGCGACCGGCGTGTCCGGCCTGTTCGGGCAGCAATACCGGGAAGACATGAACAACCGTGCGGCGAACGAAAGCTACGCGCTGTTCGGCGACGCGACGTTCCGGCTGACCGATCAGCTGAGTCTGATCGGCGGCATCCGCTATACGCATGACGACAAGCGCTTCACCTGGCTCAACGGCGGCTTCGACGGGGGCGGTTTGGAGACGACGGGCGCCAACGGCGCAGTCTACAACGCGATCCTGGGCGGCCCGGTGTTGCCACCGGGCACGTTCTTCAGTGCGGCCGATTTCTTGCGTGCGATCACGGGTGGCCCGCAGGGATTGATCTTCGACGTGGGAGCGTTGGAGGGAGTCCGGTTTACCCGACGCGAGCGCTTCAACGACGTGTCGCCGCGCTTCGTCGTCCAGTATCAGTACGATCCCAACCTGCTGCTGTTCGCCTCGGCGACGCGCGGCTACAAGGCGGGCGGGTTCAACTCGGTCCAGATCAACTCGTTCTTCTCGCCGGAGAACGTCTGGAACTATGAGGGCGGGATGAAGTCCGAGCTGTTCGGACGCCGGGTCCGGCTCAATGCCTCGGGCTATTATTTCACTTACAAGAACCGCCAGTCGATCAGCCTGGAAGATACCGGCGGGCAGTTGCCGCAGTACATCACCCGCTCCGGCGACTCGCGCGCCTATGGCGTCGATCTGGAAGCGCGCGTGCTGGTCGCGCGCGACCTGACGCTGTCGGCGGTCGCGAGCGCGATCGACTCGCAATGGAAGACGCGGCTCGAGCGCGGCATCGACATCTCCGGCCAGACGACCGGCGAGCCACGCTTCCGCAGCGTCGTGTCGGCGCATTACGACCATCGGATGGGTAGTGGCGGCAGCGTGTTCGGTGACACCAGCTGGAGCTACACGTCGCGCGTCCCGCTGAACGACGCCAACCGCGACAGCAATGCCGCGATCGCGCCGTTCGTCGACTTCTCGCAGCTCCGCAAACTGTACAGCGCGCGCAGCAACGTCAACGCGCGGGTCGGCTGGCGGCTGCCGGGCGACAACTTCACGATCTCGGTGTTCGGCGAGAACATCCTCGACGATCAGCGGCCGCGCACGTTGAACACGATCAGCGCCGACATCTTCAACACGCCCTATGTCCGGCTCGATCGACCGGCCTTTTACGGCGTCGAGCTGGGATTCAGGTTCTAGGATATGGCGACGAAAGCACGGGCGGCATCACCGGGTCACTGGTCGAACTGGTCGGGCAGCGTCGAGGCGCGGGCGGAGGTTCTGCACCCGCGCGACGAGGCGGAGCTGGCGCGCATCGTTACCAGCGCCCGCACGGTACGCGCGACGGGGGCGGGGCATTCGTTCATGCCGCTGTGTCAGTCCGACGACGTGATCGTCAGCCTGGCGGAGATGGCGGGGACGCTGACCGTCGCGCCCGATCGGTCGAAGGTGCGTGCGCCGGCCGGGTGGAGCCTGAACCGGCTGACGGCGGCGTTGTGGGAAGAGGGGCTGGCGCTCGCCAACCAGGGCGACGTCAACCCGCAATCGTTGGCGGGATCGACCGCGACGGGCACGCACGGCACCGGCCGCGAGCTGGGCTCGCTGTCGACCTTCGTGCGCGGGATGCGGCTGGTCGGGCCGGACGGCACGGCGCGATGGTGCAGCTGCATCGAAAACCCCGAGCTGTACCAGGCGGCGCGACTGTCGCTGGGGACGGTCGGGATCGCGACCGAGATCGAGGTCGCGGTGGTGCCCGCATTCTGCCTGACGGAGCGGATCGAGAAGCGGCCGTGGGGCGAAATCCGCGAGCGGTTCGACGAGCTTGTCGAACGGCATCGCCATATCGAGTTCTGGTTCTTTCCCCATGCCGACAGCGTCATCCTGAAAACCCTGGACCTGTGCGACGCCTGCGAGCCGCCGCGCTCGACCACCGACATGGAGGAGACGACGTTCCGTCGCGTGCTCAATCTGGGCGCGGTGGTGCCGCCGCTGGTGCCGTTCCTTCAGCGGATGATGATGAAGACGCCGATGAGCGCGCGGCGGCGCGGGCCGGCGCATTCGATCTTCCCGTCCAATCGGTCGCTGCGCTTCGAGGAGATGGAATATGAGATGCCGCGCGCGGTCGGGCTCGACACGCTGGACGAGGTGATCGGCTGGATCCGCGCCAAGCGGCTGCCGGTGTCGTTCCCGTTCGAGTACCGCGTCGTCGCGGCCGACGACATCTGGCTGAGCCCGATGCATGCCGGGCCGGTCGCGTCGATCTCGATGCACCAGTACGCCAAGATGCCGTGGCGCTCGCTGTTCGCCGACGCGGAGGCGATCTTCCGCGCGGGCGGGGGGCGGCCGCACTGGGCGAAACGGCATACGATGACGCGCGACGACGTCGATGCGCTGTATCCCAAGGCAGAGGCGTTCCGGGTGCAGCGGCGGCTCGCCGATCCCGAGGGCAAGTTCCTCAACCCGCATCTCGCCGAACTGCTGTCGTGACCGACGAGGAACTGCATGGCGCGCTGATCGGGCAGCAGGGATCGCGCGCGGCGTTGAACACGCCGGTGCTGGTGCTCGACCGGGCGGCGTTGGACCGGAACATCGCGAGCATGGCGGCGCTGGCGGCGCAGCACGGCGTCGCGCTGCGTCCGCACGCCAAGACGCACAAGAGCGTCGACATCGCGCGACGTCAGATCGCGGCGGGCGCGGTCGGGCAATGCTGCGCCAAGATCGGCGAGGCGGAGGTGCTGGCGGACGGCGGCATCGAGGGATTGCTCGTCACCTCGCCCGTCGCGGCACCGGCGGCGATCGAGCGACTGGCGGCGCTGGCGGCGCGGTCGCCGGCGCTGATGGCGACCGTCGATCATCCCGACGTCGTGGCGGCGATCGCGCGCGCGCTGGAGACGGCGGACGCGACGCTGGAGGTCGTCATCGACATCGATCCTGGCATCCGTCGCACCGGCGTCGCATCGGCCGAGGCGGCGGTGGCGCTGGCGCAGGCGATCGCGACGCAGCCGCGACTGCGCTATCGTGGCGTGCAATTCTACTGCGGCGCGCAACAGCATGTCGAGGACTTCGCCGAGCGCCGCGCCGCGATCGGCGAACGCACCGACTATCTGTGCGCGGTGATCGAGGCGCTTGGCGAGGCGGGCTTCACCCCGGCGATCGTCACCGGCGGCGGCACCGGTTCGCACCGCATCGACCTGGACCTGGGCGTGTTCACCGAGCTGCAGGTCGGCTCCTATGTGTTCATGGACCGCCAGTATCTCGACTGCGATCTGACCGGCGACGGCGTGGTGCCGTTCGAGACGTCGCTCGCCGTCGATGCGCGGGTGGTCAGCGCCAACCACGACCTGCTCGTCACGATCGATGCGGGGTTCAAGTCGTTGTCTACCGACGGCGGCGTCGCGACCGTGCTGCGCGGCGCGCCCGCCGATACGCGGTTCGCGTTCATGGGCGACGAGCATGCCGCGCTGATCGCGCCGGGGATCGGCGCGACGCTGCGGCCGGGCGACGCGGTGACGCTCACCGTGCCGCACTGCGACCCGACGGTGAACCTCTACGACACTTACCATGTCGTTGCCGACGAGACGCTGGTCGCGATGTGGCCGGTGTCGGCGCGCGGGCGGGCGCGATGAGCGACGGCATGAGCGGCACGTTCACGCTGGCCGAGCGCGCGGCGGTGCTGGCGGTCGGCATCGTCGGTGTGCTGATCGCGGGACTGCAACCGCAGCTGCTCGGCGCGCTGGCGGTGGAGGGGCGGGTCGGTGAGAGCCTGCTCGGTCATGTCGCCACCGCCGAACTGCTGGCGATGGGGATCGCGGCGGGCGCGGCGGGGCTGGTGCTGCCGATCACGCGCCTGCGGGTGACGGCCGGCGTCGCGATCGCGGTGGCGGTGGTGCTCGACCTGCTGACGCCCGGCATGACCGGCGGCGCGCTGGTCGCGATCCGCGCCGCGACCGGCCTGGCGGAGGGCGTGCTGATCTGGCTGGCGATCGGGCTGATCGTCCGGTCCGCCGAACCGGCGCGGATGTCCGGCATCTACCTCGCGACGCAGACGCTGGCGCAGTTCGCGATCGCGACGCTGCTGGGGGTCTGGGTGATCCCGGCGGCGGGGGCGCCCGGCGGCTTCGCGGCGCTGGCGGTCGCCAGCCTGATCGGGCTTGTCGCGGTGCCGTGGATGCCGCGCCGCTACCAGCCGCTGGATCGCGAGCCGGGAGCGGCACCGATGCCGGTGCCGCTGCGTGGTGCCGTCGCGCTGGCGGGCGTCGTGCTCTATCTGGCGTTCGTCGTCGCGGTGTGGGTCTATGTCGAGCCGCTGGCCGCCGAGCGCGGCATCGGCGCGCGCGCGATCGCCGTCATCGCGCCGCTGTCGCTCGCGATGCAGGTGGTCGGCGCGGGGCTGGCGACGCTGCTCGCCGGCCGGGTGCGGGCGCTGCCGACGTTGCTGGCGGTCGGGGTCGCCAACCTGCTGCTGCTCGGTGCGATGGCGACGGTGACGAGCGCGACCGCGTTCATCGTCGCGACCTCGGTGTTCGGCTTCCTGTGGCTGTTCGCGTTGCCGTTCCAGGTGCCGGTGGTGATCGCCGCCGACCCCTCGCGGAACGCCGCCGCGCTGATCGGCGGCGCGCAGCTGGTCGGCGCCAGCATGGGGCCGTTCACGGCGGCGCTGTTGCTCGGATCGGGGAGCGTGCAGCCGGTGCTGTGGTTCGGTGCGGCGTGCATTGTCGCGGCGCTGGTTCTGACGTTGCTGGCGTCGATGCGCGGTGCCGGAGCCTCCGCCGGATGACCGCGCCGGGCCGCCCGCTGCCCAAACAGGAGCGCGCGCAGCAGACCTATGACCGGCTGCTCGCGGTCGCGGGCGAGTTGCTGGGCGAGGTCGGGATCGACCAGATTTCCACCAACCTGATCTGCACGCGCGCCGGGGTGACGCCGCCCGCGCTGTACCGCTATTTCGCGGACAAATACGCGGTGCTGGAGGCGCTGGGCCGGCGACTGATGGATCGGCAGAACGCGGTGCTGGAGGCATGGATCGCCCGCCATGTCGACGGCGGGGCGGCGGCGTTGCGCGGCCATAACGAGGAACTGCTGCGCGAGACGATGGCGGTCACCAATGCAGAGCCGGGCGCGGTGTGGATTCTGCGCGCGCTCCACGCATCGCCGCGGCTGATCCATGTCCGGCTGGAGTCGCATCGGCTGGTCACCGACCTGCTAACCGACGCCTATGCGCGACATCTGCCCGACGCCGATCGTGACGCGCTGTGGCGGCAGTTGCGACTGTCGGTGGAGATCGGCTTCTGCGGGATCGAGATGCTGCACGAGGAGACGTCGATGCCCGCCGACGAGGTCATCGCTCAGGTGGTGGCGATGCTGGCGCGGGAGCAGCTGGAGCCGCCCGCGTGACGACCATCTCGCCGATCTTGCGGGCTAGCTCGTCGACCGCGAACGGTTTGGCGATCATGCTCATATTGGTGCCGAGAAAGCCTGCGCGGATCGCCGCGTTTTCCGCATAGCCGGTGATGAACAGCACCGGCAGGTCGGGGCGATGCTCGCGCGCGATCTCCGCCAGCTGCCGTCCGTTCATGCCCGGCAGGCCGACATCGGAGATCATCAGGTCGATCGGTTCGCCCGAGGCCAGAATCGAAATCGCGGCATCGGCATCGCCCGCCTCTCGCGTCACGTACGAGAGTTCCTCCAGCACGTCGCGGACCAGCAGGCGCACCGAGACGTCGTCCTCGACCAGCAGCACGGTCTGGCCTGCGCCCTGGACGGGCGGTGCCGTCGCGCGGCCCTCGGGGGAGGCGACGGTCGCGTCGGTGGCGGGAAGGTAGATCTTGACCGACGTGCCTTCGCCCGGCGTGCTGTGGACGCGAACATGGCCGCCCGATTGCTGTGCGAAGCCATAGACCATCGACAGGCCCAGCCCCGTGCCCTGGCCGATCGGCTTCGTCGTAAAGAACGGGTCGAACACCTTGGCAAGGACTTCGGGCGCCATGCCGACGCCCGTGTCCGACACCGCCACCACGACGTAGCGACCCGGCGTCGCGTCTGGCCGTGTCGCCGCGTAGGACCGGTCGTGGTCGACGACGTCCGTCTCGACGGTGAGCTGGCCGCCGTCCGGCATCGCGTCGCGCGCGTTGATCGCGAGGTTGATGATCGCGTTTTCCAGCTGATTGGCGTCGGTGATCGCCGGCGGCAGCGTGCCCGACGCGACGATGCGAAGCGTTACGTTCTCTGGAATGGTGCGGCGGAGCAGTTCCTCCAGCGACAGGGTCAGCGCGTTGATGTCGGTCGGCTTCGGATCGAGCGACTGCCGTCTGGAAAACGCCAGCAACCGCGCGGTGAGTGCTGCGGCGCGTTGCGCGGATACCGTCGCCGCGTCCATGAACCGGTCCAGGTCTCCGTAGCGCCCGTCCGCGATCCGCCGCTTGACGATGTCGAGCCCGCCGATGACGCCGGTCAGCATGTTATTGAAATCATGCGCGATGCCGCCGGTCAGTTGACCCACTGCCTCCATCTTGTGGCTCTGGCGCAGTGCGGCTTCCGCCTCTTCGCGGATCGTCATCTCGCGTTCCAGCGCGGCGGTGCGTTCGACCACGCGCTGCTCCAGCCGCTGCGCCGCCAGCTTCAGCTCGGTGATATCCTGCACGAAGGCGTGGAAACCGTCGACGCTGCCGTCCGCCGCGACGCGCGGCAGGTAGCGGATTTCGGCCACGCGCGGGCGGCCGTCGGCATGGGGCCAGTCCATTTCCAGACGGACCGCGTCACCCGCCAGCGCGCGCTGCATCGCGGGCATCCGCGCGGCCGCCGCCTCGACGCCGATCGCCTGTGCGACCGTGCGTCCGACGACCTGATCGGGGGTAAGGGAGAACCAGTCCTCATACGCCTTGTTGGCGAAGCGATAGGTCAGGTCGCGGTCGATAAAGCCGATCAGCACGGGCAGCGCATCGGTGACGAGGCGCAGCTCGGCCTCGCTGGCGGCAAGCTCGCGCTGACTGCCGCTCAGCTCGGTGATGCGGTCGCGCATCTCGAATTGCCGCTGGCGCGACCGCATCGCGGAGGCGACCGCGCTGACCAGCGATGCGGCCCCGAGCGGCCGGTCGAGCACGATCGCGTTGGCGCGTTCCGGCAGCCGCTGCCGGACGATCTCCGCCGAGGGCGCACGGCCGGCGCGCTGCGACGCGAGCAGGACGAACGGCGGATCCGACCACGCGGGCTGGCGCGTGAGCGCGGCCTCCAGCGCGCCACGGTCGTCGACCAGGCCCTCTTCGGTGACCAGCACCGCGCCGACCTGCTCGTCCAGTGCGTCGGCGATGCCGACAACGTCGCGACAGACCTGGACGTCATAGCGCTGGCGGCGCAGCAGTTCGGCCACGCTGTCGGCGTCGCGCCCGAACGGTGCCAGGACGAGAACGCGGTGGCCTTCCGCAGCGGTCCTATGTCCCAACGGCGCGTTCTTCGAGCAGAGGCGACTTCTGGCCGGTATATTCGGGCGTCCCGGTGAGCACGCCTTTGAAGTCCACCAGCGGTTCGCCGACGCGGATACCTTCGCGATCGATCCGCAGCTCGCGGATCGTATCCTCGTGCATGCCGCCGCGGTTCTTGAGCACGGAGATCGCCTTGCGGATGCGACCCTCCGCCTCGAAGAAGCGCAACAGGATCACGGCGTCGGCGATGTAGGAGATGTTGAGGCCGGTCGCTATCGTGCCGAGCAGCCCCTGTTGCGGGTTGATGAGGAACGTGACCACCCCGCGCTGGCTGAGATACGAGAGCAGCTCGTGCATCTGGAGGATCAGCTGCTGTTCCTGCGGCATCGCGGCGAGATAGCCGTTGAGGCTGTCGATCACGATCATCCTGACGTCGCGATCCTCGACCTCATGGCGGATGCGCGCGGCGAACTCGCCGGGCGACAGCTCCGCCGGATCGATCTGCTGGATCACCAGGCATCCTGAGTCGACATGGCGCTGGAGATCGAGGTTGAACGCCCGCGACCGCGCCATCAGCGTGCCGACCCGTTCGTCGAACTCGAGCACCGTGCAAGCCTCGCCACGCTCGCACGCCGCGTGCAGATATTGCAGCGCCAATGTGGTCTTGCCGGTCCCGGCGGGGCCGGTGATGAGCGTGCTGGTGCCACGCAGCGGCCCGCCCGCGAGCAGGTCGTCGAGCGCGGCCAGCCCGCTCGGCGCGGGATCGCCGACGAAGTCCGCGTGGTGGTCGAGCGCGATCAGCCGGGGGTAGATTTCCAGCCCGCCCTTGCGGATGTTGAGGTCGTGATAGCCGGCGACGAAGTCGACGCCACGCAGCTTCTGCACCTGCATCCGCCGCCGCGCCGCGCCGAAGTCGAGCGTCAGCCGCTCCAGCGTGATGACGCCATGACACAGGCTGTGCAGATGCGGATCGCGACCACCATCGGAGCCGGTCATGTCGTCGACCAGGACCACCGTCGTTTTCCGCCCGGCGAAGAACTGCTTCAGCGCCAGCACCTGACGCCGGTAGCGCAGCGAGTCCTGCGCGAGCAGCCGCATTTCCGACAGGCTGTCGAAGACGACCCGGCACGGGTTGATCCGTTCGACTTCGGCCTCGATCAGCCTGACGGTTTCGGTCAGCTCCATCTCCCACGAATGGAGGATCGACTGCTGCCGGCCTTTGTCGAGCACCTCGGCCGCCGATCCGAATTCGAACACCTCGAACTCGTCGATGCTGAACCCGTGCGACGCGGCGACGACAGCGAGTTCCTCGCGGGTTTCCGACAGCGTGATGTAGAGCGCGGGCTCGCCAAGACGGACACCTTCGCGCAGGAACTGCAATGCCAGTGTCGTTTTTCCCGATCCGGGCGCGCCCTCCAACAGGTACAGACGGTTGGCAGGGAGGCCGCCCTTGAGGATCAGGTCGAGACCTTCGTTCCCCGTAGATGCGATCGCGGGGGTCGTGGGTGTCATCGCGATGTCGGGGGCCATACCGGTTTGTAAGGCATGTGGACCCCGTTTCACAACAGTCTCGCCGTGATCGTCGAACGAAGGTTAACGCCTGAGCGCTATAGATCCGGTGTGCTTCGCGTCCTGACCCTCTCCACGCTGTTCCCCGACACGACGCGGCCGAACTTCGGCGGGTTCGTGGAGCGGCAGACGCTCGGGCTGGCGGCGCTGCCCGATACGGCGGTGACGGTGGTGGCGCCGGTCGGGCTGCCGCCTTGGCTGATGCGGCGGAGCGGCCACCGCGCGCTCGCCGGGTTACCGCGCGTAGAAGCGTGGAAAGGGCTTACAGTGCATCGGCCGCGCTTCGCGACGCTGCCGGGCACCGGCGCGCGCTGGCATGCGGCGAGCCTCGTCCGCGCGCTGATGCCGGTGCTCGACGGGCTGCCCGCCTTTGACGTGATCGACGCCTCGTTCTTCTTCCCGGACGGACCGGCGGCGGTAGCGCTCGGGATGCGCTTCGCCGTGCCGGTGTCGATCAAGGCGCGTGGCGCGGACATCCATCACTGGGGTCGCGTCCGCCGCGAACAGGTGGTCGCGGCGGGGCTGGCGGCGGACGGGCTGCTCGCGGTGTCGGAGTCGCTGCGCGACGACATGATCGCGCTCGGGTTGCCGGCGGCGACGATCGCGGTCCACCGCACCGGCATCGACCGCGCGCGGTTCCGGCCCGGCGATCGGGCGCGGGCGCAGGCGGCGCTCGGTATCCACGGCCCGGCGGTGCTGTCGCTGGGCGCGCTGATCCCGCGCAAGGGGCACGGCATCGTCGTCGAGGCGGTCGCGCGGTTGCCCGGCGTGACGCTGATGATCGCGGGCGAGGGGCCGGAGCGGCCGGCGCTGGTGGCGCAGGCGGCCCGGCTGGGGGTGAGCGATCGGGTCCGCCTGCTGGGCGCGGTGCCGCACGCGACGTTACCCGACCTGCTCGCCGCCGCCGACGTCATGGCGCTAGCGTCGTCGTCGGAGGGATTGGCCAACGCCTGGGTGGAGGCGCTCGCGTGCGGCCGGCCGATCGTGATCCCCGATGCGGGCGGCGCGCGCGAGGTGGTGACCTCGCCCGCCGCCGGCCGCATCGTCCCGCGCACCCCCGCCGCGTTCGCGGAGGCGATCGCCGCCTTGCTCGCCGATCCGCCGCCGACCGCGGCCGTGACCGCCGCCGCCGATCCGTTCAGCTGGGAGCGCAACGCCCACGAACTCCGCGCGCATCTGGCCGGGCTGGTCGCCAGCCGAACGCCGGCCGGTTAGCGCCGCCGATTGTCGGTCGGCAGCCCGATCCCGCGCCACGCCTGCGCCTGACGATCCGCCAGCTCGACCAGATTTCCCATTGTCACGGGCATGTCGAGCAGGTGCAGGCCCCAGTCCTTCAACGTCACGCCGTTCGCGACCACGTCGCCGGTGATGGTGTCGGTGCGAGGGTCGGCGGGGTCCGCGTTCACCGTCACCGCGAGATAGCTGAACGCGCCGGTACGGGTGCATTCGGCGGCGATCAGCCCCGGCACCTTGACGAAGGGGGTGGTCGGCGCCGGACCGCTGCTCCACGCGGGCTGCGGCACGGAGGCGTTGCCCGCCCCGCGCGTGGAGAAGATCGCGTCGGTCACCGCCTTGCCGCCCGCCAGCGCGGCGGGATTGGTGCAGGCGGCGACCATGCCCGGCTGCGGCACCTTGCCGAAGCGGCTGTTCTCCGGCGGCGGTGCGTCGGCGCGGAACGTGACATAGGTCACGACGCAGCCATATTGCCCTTCGGCCGTGCACAGCTTCATCCGCTTGAAGTCGCCGCCCACCGTCTGCCCCTCGGGCACGGCGACGTTGGTCCCGAGCAGCATCGCCGAGATGACGTTGCGCTGGATCGGCTGCCCTTCGATGTAGCGCGCGATCAGTTCCTTGAGCACGCCCGACCCCTGGCTATGCCCGATCAGCACGACGCCGCGTCCGCCATTGTCGCGGCGCAGATAGTCGTTCCACGCGGCGTAGACGTCGGCCAGCGCCAGCCCGCGGTCGACGCCGACCGGCTGTCCGGTCATGATCTGGCGCAGCGCGGTCAGGGTCACCTGACGATAGAGCGGGACGAAGACGCGGCATTTTGCGGTGAAACGCGCGGCCTGGGCGATCGCGACCTGCTGTTCCTCCGGCTCGGCGGTCATGTCGCTGTTCGGCGTTGGGTCCATCGACACGGTCGGATAGACGTAGAAACAGTCGAACGCGGGCGTCGATGCCCGACGGAAGCGCTCGACTTTGGTGCGGCCGTTCGCCTGGACCACCGTCACGTCCTGATTGGCCGCGCAAGAGTCCTGTCGGCCGGGGCGACAGAGCCAGGCGGCGTCCTGCGCATAGTCGGGAGCGGGCGCGGCCGGTGCGACGGCGGCCGGTGGTGTAGCTGGCGATTGCGGGGCCGGGGCTGGTACGGCAGGCGTGGCCGGGGCGCCCGCCACTTGCGCGACGGCGGGGCCGGCCAAGACGGCCAACGCTGCAAAGGTGATCGGCTTCATCGACACTCTCCCTGATCCGCGCGGAGTCACTCCCGCATCATGCCCGAGGAAGAATATCAGCGCGGTCCGGCGCGTCGAGAGGCTATCGTCGCAAAGCGTAAGGGCCGCCGGTCGGGTGACCGGCGACCCCTCGTCCCGCCCGTGGGCGAGCGATCAGGCGTAGGTGACTGAGGTCGACCCGGCGGTACGACGACGCAGCGCGAAGCCGACCGCGCCGAACCCCAGGATCATCAGCGCCCAGGTCGCCGGCTCCGGCACGCCGCCGACCGTGGCGGACAGAATGCCCTCATAGGTGCCGATGCCGCCACCCAGCGTCAACGGGTTGATGTGAACGCCCGTGCCGCCGATGTTCAAGTAGTTGCCGCCCAGGGTGATCGAGTCCGCCGTGTTGATCGTGCCGCTGTAGTTCACGTCGTAACTGACCGGACTGCCGTTGAGCGTGCCCGTAAGCGTGAACACGCCACCGAACGGTGCCGGGCTGACGCGGTTGAGACCGATCGTGAAGGTTACGTCGTTGATGTTGTAGGTGCCGGGACCGGCATACGTCCCCGCGATCGGCGTGAAGTCGACGATGTCGAAGGTCTGATCGGGATAGGCCGGGTCCGCGCCGATGCCCGTGTAATTCGCCGTGCCACCTGCATAGGTCTGTGCCGCCGCCGGCGCGGCAATCGTCAAGGTGAGGGCCGTTGCGGCCAGTGCGAGATGCTTCATTTCAAACCCCCGTTTGAAGCGAAGCATCATCGCCCCGCGACTCCGCAACCTACAGTACATGAAGCGACTTGGCTTACGCCGTGTTAGCAATACTTGCTTAACGGCTGTCCCGGCTTGGCACAGCCGTGGGATCAGGGCTTGTCGAGCGGATAGAACGCCGCCGCGATCGGGCGACCCTCACTGCGCAATACGCCCCAGGCGCGCGCGGCGGCGCGGCTGTCCATCACCTCCAGCCCGATCCCCGCCGCGTCGAGTGCGCGGGCGAGGGCGGGGGCAGGGTGACGTAGCGTCGGGCCGGTGCCGAGCAGGACGAACTCGGGCCGCGCGCCGATCAGCCACTTCAGGTCGGCGACCGTCAGCGCGTCGAGCGGCGGCGGGGTCCAGTCGGTCGCCTCGGTCGCGGTCATCAGCACGGCGCGGTGGTGGGTCTCGCCGATCCGGAACCCGCCGGCACCGAACCCGGTGACGATCGGCCCGGCGGCGGTGCGGTCCTGATCCATCCGCACAGCGTCAGGTGTTGCGGGGCGTCACCCGCTCCGCATCCCCGGTGCGCTCCGCCCGATCGAGCGTGCCCGGATTTTCGCGGTTCGGCTCGGCGCGAAGGCCCAGCGTGATGAGCAGCGACGACGACACGTAGATCGACGAATAGGTGCCGACGACGATGCCCAGAATCATTGCCGCCGTGAACCCGCGCAGCACATGCCCGCCGAGCAGCAACAGCGCGGCCAGCGCGAGCAGGATCGTCAGCGAGGTCATTACCGTCCGCGGCAGCGTCTCGTTGACCGACAGGTTGATGATCTCGCGCATGTCCATCTTGCGATAGCGTCGCATATTTTCGCGGATGCGGTCGTCGATCACGATTTTGTCGTTGATCGAATAGCCGATGATGGTCAGCACGGCGGCGACGATGTTGAGGTCGAACTCGAACCGCGTCAGCGCGAAGAAGCCGATCGTCATCAACAGATCGTGGACGATCGCGACGATCGTCGAGACGCCGAACTGCCATTCGAAGCGGACGATCGCGAACAGGCCGATCAGCAGGATCGCCAGCCCGACCGCGAACAGCCCCTTCTGGATCAGCTCGCCCGACACCTTGCCCGACACCGTCGAATAACGGCTGAACGTCGCGCCGGGAAAGCGCTGCCCCAGCGCGGTCTCGACCTTCTTGACCACCGCGTTGGTGGCGCCTTCGTCGGCGCCCTGCTGGACGGGCAGGCGGATCGTGACGGTGCGACCGTCACCGACCGGCTGCAGGAAGGCTTCGCCGACTCCCAGGCGGTCGACGGTGGCGCGGACCTGATCGAGCGGCGGGGTGGTCGCGAACTTCTCCTCGATCATCAGCCCGCCGACGAAATCGACGCCGTAATTCAGCCCGCGCGCGACGGTCAGCCCGACCGCGAGCACCGACAGCAGCAGCGTCAGTCCGAACGCCCAGCCGCGCAGGCGGACGAAGTCGATGTTGGTGTGATCGGGGACGATCTTCAGGAGGCGCATGGTCGTCTCCGCCTCAGATGTTGATGTGCTGCGGGCGCGTGCGGCGGAGCCACTGAGCGACGAGCATGCGGGTGAAGGTGACGGCGGTGAACACCGACGTGACGATGCCGATCAACAGCACCACCGCGAAGCCCTTGACCGGCCCCGACCCGAAGATGAGCATCACCATGCCCGAGATCGCGTGCGTCGCGTTGGCCTCGAAGATCGTGCGGCTCGCTTCCTTGTAGCCCAGCTCGACCGCCTGCACCGTGCCGCGCCCGCGTCGCTGCTCCTCGCGGATGCGTTCGTTGATGAGCACGTTGGCGTCGACCGCGGTGCCGATCGTCAGCACGAAGCCGGCGATGCCGGGCAGCGTCAGCGTGCCGCCGATCAGTGCCATCACGCCCAGGATCACGAGCACGTTGATGGTGACCGCCAGGTTCGCATAGGCGCCGAACCGCCCATAGGTCAGAAACATGAAGATGACGACCAACAGCACCGCGACGATCGACGCGGTGACACCGGCGTTGATCGAATCCTGGCCGAGATCGGGGCCGACCGTCGACTCCTCGACCACCTTCAGGTTCACCGGCAGCTTGCCCGACCGCAGCGCGATCGCGAGCTGGTTGGAGCTTTCGGCGGTGAATCCACCGTTGATCGCCGCACGTCCGCCGAGGATCGGCTCGTTGATGTTGGGCGCGGAGATCACCTTGTTGTCGACGATGATCGCGAACGGCTTGTTGGTGTTCTCCTGCGTCACCCGCGCGAAGCGGCGACCGCCGGCGGCGTTGAAGGTGATGCCGACCTGCCAGCTGGTGCCGTCCTGCGGATTGATCTCGGCGCGCGCGTCGACCAGGTCCTCGCCGCGGATGATCGCGGAGCGGCGCACGGCGATGCGGCCGGTGCCGGTCTCCATCGGCAGCACCTGGCTACCGATCGGCGCGCGGTTCTGCGCCAGCGCGGCCTGATCCTGCGAGCCGGCCTGATCGACCAGCTTGAACTCCAGCTTCGCGGTCTTGCCGAGCAGGTCCTTCAGCGCCTGCGGGTTCTGCAACCCCGGCACCTGGACGACGATGCGGCTGTCGCCCTGGCGGATGATGGTCGGCTCTTTGGTGCCCAGCTCGTCGATACGACGCCGCACGACCTCGGTCGCGTCGCCCATCGCGGTGTCGACCGCCTGTTTCAGCCCGGCCTCGGTCTGCTTCAGGACGAAGCGCGACGTGTCGATGACGCTGATGTCCCACTCGCGCTGACCGGTGGTGCCGACCCCGCCGCCGGTGATCTTCAGCAGCGCCTCGCGCGCAGCATCGACCTTGCTCGGGTCGCGCAGCAGGAACGAGAGCTGACCGTCGCGGATCGAGATGTCGCCGATTTCGATGCGCGGCGTGGCGCGGCGGAACTCGGCTTGGACCTCGTCGCGCTTGGTCTCCAGCCGGGTATTGGCGAGATCGGCGGTGTCCGCCTCCAGCAACAGATAGCTGCCGCCTGCGAGATCGAGCCCCAGATTGACGCGCGGATGCGGGATCGCGCCCCATTGATTGGTATAGCGCTCGGGCACGAAGGTCGGGATCGCCAGCGCGCAGAGGATGCCGAGCAGCCCCCAGATCGCCACCCGCTTCCAGCGTGGGAAGTCCAGCATCTCAGTCGTTGGCCGGCTTGGCGGCGGACGCGGAGGTCACCTCGGCCAGCGTCGCCTTGACCACGCGGATGCGCGTGGTGGGCGCGATCTCCACCTCGACGAAGCGATCCTCGACCTTGGTCACGCGGCCGACGACGCCGCCGGCGGTGACGACCTGATCACCCTTCTTTACCGCCGCGATCAGCTCGGCCTGCTGCTTGGCGCGCCGCTGCTGCGGGCGGATCAGGAGGAACCAGGCGGCGACGAACAGCATCAGCAGCGGGCCGATGTTGACCAGGAACGCGGCCACCCCACTCGGGGCGGCGACCGCGCCGGCGGTCTGGGCGTAAGCGGAGGGAATGAGCATCGTTTCCGTCGGGTCAGGGGCGTGGCGGCGGCCGAGGGGGCGCCAGCCGGGAAGTCAGCGGCGCTAGCATCGCCGTTGCTTTTAGGCAATCACCGCCGCCCACCGCCCCGATGGCGCGGAAAACAACGAGGAGGAGAGGTCGAGATGATCCTGGTGATGGGACACATGAAGTTCGCGGCCGGCGAAGGCGCCAAGGCCGCGTCGCTGCTGGCGGACCACATGGGCGCGGTCGGGTCCGAGGACGGCTGCGAGCATTACAGCTTCGCGTTCGACGCCGCCGATCCCGACCTGGTGCGGATCGCGGAGCGCTGGGTAACGCCCGAGGCGCTCGCCGCCCACGGCCAGGCGCCGCACCAGAAGGAGTTCGGCCGCGCGTTGCGGGCGTTTCCGATGGAGGGGGTCAAGGTCGACGCCTGGGACGGGACGTTCTGGCGCAACCTGATCGGCGGCTGACGGATGCGTCGGGGGCAGGGCGCTTGCATCGCTCTGCCCCGGCGCGTAGACGCCGCCGCTCGGTCGGGGCGTAGCGCAGCCTGGTAGCGCATCACACTGGGGGTGTGGGGGTCGCAGGTTCGAATCCTGTCGCCCCGACCAAATTAATTCAGCGGCAGGGGTTCAGCTCGTCAGGCCGCGCGCGCGGAGCAGCGCGGCTTCCTGTGGCGCCCGGCCCCGGAACGCGGCGAACGAGGCGAGCGGGTCGCGGGTGTCGCCGCGCGCCAGAACCTCGCGGACGAAACGGTCGGCCAGGTCGCGATCGAACAGGTCGCCCGACTCGCCGAACGCCTCAAACGCATCGGCGTCCAGCACCTCGGCCCACAGATAGCTGTAATATTGGCTCGCATAGCCGCCGTCGAAGACGTGCGTGAAATGCGTCAGGCCATGGCGCGGGACGATCGCGGCGGGCATCCCCGCGCGCGCGAACAGCTCGGTCGCGAAGGCGGTCGGATCGACCGGCGCAGTCTGCCGATGCAGCGCCAGGTCGAGCATCGCGGAGGCGACGAACTCCACCGTCGCGAAACCCTGCCCGTACAGCTCCGCCCGGCCGACCGCCGCGATCAACGGCGCGGGCATGTTCAGGCTCGCCAGCACCTCGGGCGCGACGATCCAGTGTTCCATGAACTTGCTGGGAAACTCGACGAAATCGCGCGTCACCGCCGTCCCGGCCTGGCTGGGATAGGTCACGTCGGACAGCAGCGCATGGAGTGCGTGGCCGAACTCGTGGAACAGCGTCCGCGCCTCGTCCACCGACAGACCGGCATCCGCCGCCGCGAAGTTGGCGACGATATAGACGATCGGCCGCACCGCGCCGTCCAGCGCCTCCTGCACCCGCAGCGTGCCCATCCACGCGCCGCCATGCTTCTCCGCCCGCGCGACGAAGTCGGTGTAGAGCAGGCCGACATGGCGCCCCTCGCGGCCGGCGACCGCCCAAGCGGCCACGTCGGCGTGCCAGGTCGGCAGGTCGGGCCGCGCGGTGAAGGTCAGGCCGTACAGTCGCCCCGCCACCCCAAACGCCGCCGCGCGGACGCGCTCCAGCCGCAGGCACCGCTGCACCGCCGCGCCGTCCAGCGCATAGCGGTCCCGCCGGATGCGCTCGGCATAATAGCGCCAGTCCCACGGCGCGATCGTCACCCCGTCGGCATCGGCGAGCCGCTGCAGCTCCGCCTGTTCCTCGCCCGCGCGGACGACCGCCGGTGCCCAGACCCGGTCGAGCAGCGCGGCGGCGGCAGCGGGCGTCGCCGCCATCGTGCCGACCAGCGAATGGTCGGCATAGGTCGCCGCGCCGAGCAGCGCCGCCTTTTCGTGGCGCAGCGCCAGGATCGACGCGACGATCGCGCGGTTGTCGTGCGCGCCGCCGTCGCCGCGGCCGACGAACGCGCGCCAGATCCGTTCGCGCAGGTCGCGGCGGTCGCCGAACGCGAGGAAAGCCTCGACATCGCCGCGACCCATCGTGACCAGGTGCCCCGCCACGCCCTCGGCGGCGGCGCGCGCGGCGGTCGACGTCAGCATCGTCTCGGGCAGCCCGCTCGCCTCCGCCGCGCTCAGCCGCATCGACCAGTCGGCGGTCGCCGCCAGCACGTTCTGGCCGAAGCGCGTCGACAGTGCCGACAGCTCCTGCTGGATCGCCGCGAACCGCGCCTTGTGCTCGGGCGACAGCGCCGCGCCGCCGTCGACGAACCCGCGATAGCTGTCGTCGAGCAGGCGATGCTGCGCCTCGTCGAGCGTCAGGTCCGCGCGCTCCGCCCACAACCGGCCGACCCGCGCGAACAGCCGCGGATCATGCGCGGTCGCGGTGCCGTGCTCGGTGAGCAGCGACGCCACCTCCGCCTCGATCGCCCGGATCGCCGGCTCCGCCTGCGCGGACGACACCGTCCAGAAGATCCGCCGCACCCGCGACAACGCCGCGCCCGCGCGCTCCAGCGCCTC
Source organism: Sphingomonas sp. (assembly GCF_965200135.1). Lineage (GTDB taxonomy): Bacteria > Pseudomonadota > Alphaproteobacteria > Sphingomonadales > Sphingomonadaceae > Sphingomonas. Next base: position 30,785 of record NZ_CBDATK010000007.1, on the reverse strand, counting down.
GACCGTGTTGGCGAAGGTCGGCGGCGCCGGATCGGTGGCGATCGCCTCGATCTCCGCGCGCGCCGCGAGGATCCCGGCACGCAGCGCGGGGAGGAAGTCGTCCGCGTCGATCCGGTCGAACGCCGGTGCGCCGAACGGCAGCGGGCTCTCGTCCAGCAGCGGATCGACCGCGGCGAGCGTGTCAGTCAATCGACTGGACCTCGTCGGTATGCACCTCGAATCCGGTCAGCCGCGCCGGGCCGAATACCGTCGTCAGCGCGGTATCGGTCGCGTCGCGGCCGCGCGCCATCAGGATGCGGCCGATCCGCGGCTTGTTGTGGCGCGCGTCGAACGTGTGCCACTCGCCGCCCAGATAGACGTCGAACCAGGCGGAGAAATCCATCGCGCCGTTCACCGGCACGCCGATGTCGCCCAGATAGCCCGTGCAATATCGTGCCGGGATGTTCATGCAGCGGCACAGCGTCACCGCCAGATGCGCGAAGTCGCGGCAGACGCCCTGCTGCTCCTGATGCGCGTCCCACGCGGTCTTGGTCGGGCGGGCGTGGTGATAGCCGAATTCGACATGGTTGTGCGTGTATTCGACGATCGCCTGCACGCGGCCCCAGCCCGGCGGCACATGGCCGAACAGCGCCCATGCGGCCTCGGACAGCCGGTCGGTCTCGCAATAGCGGCTGCCCAGCAGGAACAGCAGGACGTCGTCGGGCAGCTCCTCGATCGGGTGCTGCACCGCGTCGGGCGAATAGGGGTCGCCCAGCCCGCTGTCCTCGATCGTGAAATCGCAGCGCAGCGTCAGCCCGCCCGCCGGCACGGCGACGCGGGTACAGACGTTCCCGAACGCGTCGAGATAGTCATAGATCGGGACGTCCTGATCGGTCGTGATCCGGTGCGGCGTCCGCAGGTCCTTGTGGCGCGAGGGATGCACGCTCAACATCGCCATCATCGGCGTCGGCGTCTCGGCGGAGAAGCTGATGTCGTAACCAGCGCGGATCAGCATGGGGCTGTTTCCTTCAAATCGGCGGTGAGGATCGGGGTCGGCGGAATGGCGGCGTCGGCGATGGCGATGTCGACCGCCACCGTCATGTCGAGAAAGCTGCCGGGAAAGCCGCCCCACGTACCCGAGATCGGCACCGCCTGATAGATATCGCGCGCGATGGCGACCCGGATCAGCCCGGCGTTGCCGATCGTGCCGTTGGTCGGATCGAACTCGACCCAGCCGGAGCCGGGCAGGTAGACGCGCACCCAGGCATGGGTATTGCCGCCGCCGACGCGGCCGTCTCGGCCGCTCGGGTCATAGACATAGCCCGACACGAACCGCGCCGCGAAGCCGAGCGCGCGGACCGCCTCGATCATCAGCATCGCATAGTCGCGGCACGTCCCCTTGCGCCGGGTCAGCGTCTCGATCGGCGTCTGCGTCCCCTTTTCTGCGCGCGAGACATAGGTGAACTCGCGCCGGATCGCCGACGTCATATCGGACAGCAGCGTCAGCGTATCGGTCTGGCCGTTCCCCAGGAAACGCCGCACCCAGCTGTCGATCTGGCGCAACGGATCGGCGTGTTGGCGCTCGATCGAGCGCAGCAGGTCCGGCATGTCCTCGGCCGAATAGGTGAAGGGATAGGTCTGCGCGTAATCCTCGATGTCGACGTGCTGAACGTCGGCGGGCGTGTGCTGCAGATAGGTGTGGCTGTCGAAGCACAGCCGGCTCGCTTGCCGATCGAACGTCGCGATCGCCACCGCGTTGCCGAACACGTCCTGCAACCAGCGCACCTCACTGGGAGCCGGGTCGATGTCGAGCGTCGAGTCGAGAAGGCGGAGGTCATAGCTTTCGCGCGGGCGGACCATGATGCGGTGCTCGCCAAACGACACGGGCTGCTTGTAGGTATAGGTGGTGACGTGAGAGAGATTCAGGAATGGCATCGAATATCCATCATGGGTCGAACACTCCGCTCCTCGCCGCGTCCGACCCGCCCCCCGTTTCCGTCGTCAACGGGGCGGGGGCGTCGCCGTTCCTCTTCATCGGGGATCATGCCGGGAATGTCATCCCCTCTCGTCTCGATGCGCTGGGACTGGGTGCCGAGGAGCTGGGGCGGCACATCGCGATCGATATCGGGGTGCATGGGCTGGGCGAGCGCCTCGCCGAGGCGATGGACGCGACCTTCATTCGCCAGACCTATTCGCGGCTGGTGGTCGACTGCAATCGCTACCCCGACGCGCCCGACGCCGTCGCGCAGGTCAGCGACGGGACGGCGATCCCGGCCAACGCCGACCTGACGCCCGCCGATCGCGCGGCGCGGTTCGACGAGATCCACGAACCCTATCAGCGGGCGATCGGCGCCGAGATCGCGCGGCGGATCGCGGCGGGCGTGCCGCCGATCCTGATCTCGCTGCACAGCTTCACCCCGGCGCTGCGGGGCGGCGGGCCCCGTGGTGGAAGTCTGCGCCCCTGGCATGTCGGCGTGCTGCACGATGCGGGGCGGGCCGAGTTCGCACGGGCGATGCTGGCGGCGTTCGCAGCGGATGGCAGCCTCGTGGTCGGCGACAACGAACCCTACCGCATGGACACGATCGACTACACCGTGCCGCGCCATGCCTATCCGGCCGGGCTGGCCTATGCCGAGCTGGAGGTCCGGCAGGACCTGATCGGCGACGACGAGGGCCAGCGGCGCTGGGCGACGATCATCGCCAGGGCGCTGGCGACGGCGGCTACCGGGCTGGATCGGGAAGGGTAGCGATGGCGTAATAGTGCTCGGCCGCGATCGATCATCAGCGCCGCCAGCATGGGGACCAGACTTCCGACCATCCACCGTCGTCGCGTCGCCCGCCGAACAGCGCAACCGCCGACCCGTAACCGCGATGCGGCGCCTCCAGGAACGGCAGATGGATAGCGCGTACGTCGAGAACGCCGCATCGTCGAGGTGCGGCGAGATCGCCAGCAGCTTCACGGCAGCCGCGGTGTCGTGCGGAGGCGGCACGGCGTCACCGGCAGCGACGTGTCGAACGACGCCGGCGGCCGGCCCCGCACCGCCGCATAGTGCCTGTGCGACGTCGACGTCCGGCCCGATCCCGCTCACCGTTGCGGTCGCCGGCCGCCCGCTCACCTCGTCGGCAAAGCTGCGTCCGCCGATCAGCAGCGCGCCCGCGTGATCCAGCACCCGCCCGTCGCCAGCCGGTGCGGCTCGTAGCACGACCCCACCCGATGCCCGTCACCGCCCCGGATCGAGACGACGCAGGGCAGCCGTGACTCCGCGACCGTCTCGACCAGCATGCCGGGCTCGAAGCTGATGACGACGCGCTGGTCGGCGGCATGGTCGAGTAGAGGGCCCAGCCCGTCGTCCAGCACCCGCGCGCGGCCTCGTGCTCGACGCCCGGTTTGGGCACGCCCGCCCAGAAGGCACCGTCTCGCTGCCCATGATCGACCCGCCGCGTACGCGCGTCCGGGTCCGCCGTCACCAGCGTCGGCTCGTGCTTGTCGCGCGGGTCCAGCAGATGGCGCGCGCCGGTCTCGATCACGCTGCCCAGCTCGAGCCGATCGAGCAGCCCGCCGACGCGGTCGACCTCGCGTCATCACTCGTCCGCGAACGGGTCGAGATGATAGTGATCCAGCGTCAGCGCGACGCCGTCAGACTCCGCGTCGGCGATCAGCAGGGCGTCGTCCAGCCGGTGGTTCGCCGCGCCGTCGGCGCTTCAGGCGAAGCGCAGGTTCACGAATGCGCCTCCGACCAGGCGACGTGATGCGACTCCGGCTCGCGATAGAGCGGATATAGCGGCCCGACGATCGCATCCGCCGCCGCCGTGTCGAACCACGGCGTGCCACCCAGCCGCGCCGCCGCTTCCCCGGTCAGCCGGATCGGCCGCCGCGTGTCGGTCATTGCGCCGAAACCCACCAGCGGACTGTCGCGCCCGAGCAGCTTCGCGGCGTTGCGCTCGCCGATGCGGTAATAGCTCATCGTCTCCACCTCCATGCCCGGCACGATGACCTTGACCACCGCCACGCTGCGGTCGGCGGGCGACAGGTCGACGTAGAGCACGTCGAACCCCGCCGCCTCGACCGCCGCCCGCGCCAGCGCGCCGCGCGCATGTCCGTCCGGGACGTCGGCGACGGGCAGCGTCGAGAAGTCGCGGCGGCTCCGTTCCGACAGCATGTTGGTCGCGAGCCACGCGCGCAGCGTCGCCGCGTCCGTCCGCGTCCACCGCTGCATCTCGGTGAACGCGCGCGAGTCGCTCGACGCCGCCGCACCGCCCGCCTGCGCCATGAACCGCGCGACATACCCGTCGGGCGCGAGCCGCTCCACCAGCGCCGCCGGCCCGTGCGCGAACGCCTTGCGCGCACGGCTCGCGGCATATTCGGCGATCGCCTTGGTCACCGCCTGCGTCGCGTCGGGGTGCGCCGCCTCGCCGCACGCGGTCGCCATGATCGGCACCGTCGGCTCGGCGTCCTCGTCCACCCCGACGCAATAGACGTTGGCGAGGCCGAACTCGTCGGTCGCGACCTTGGGCATCACCCGCACGCCGGCTGCGTCGAAGCGCCCGACCAGGTCGGCAATCCCCTCGGGCAGCGGGTCGGGCAGGTCGAGCACCACGCCCGCGTCCAGCGCCCGGAACAACAACCCGTTGCCGTCGCGCTGCAATATCTCGCATAGCCCGTGCCCGATCGCCCAGTCCAGGTCCGGTCCCGCGCCCATGCCGTTGGAGATGATCGTCGTGAACGGCCGATAGCCGGGCGTCAGCTCCTTGGCCGAATAGGCGGCGAGCTCGATCGGCACGAGCACGGTCGATCCGTCCGCCCAGCGCCGCGCCTCCACCCAGTCGAGCGGCGTGTCGCGCCCGACCGGCGACCCGGCGGGCAGGCACAACGTCAGCGGATCGGCGACCGACCGCGCGCCGAGCGCCCGCGCCAGCTCGGCATAGCTGCCCAGCGTCTTCGCCCGCGCCGACAGCGTCAGCGTCGGCCAGACCATCTCCGCGATCTCGCCCAGCCCGCCCAGGATCGCGGCCTCGTCGGTCGCGCCGTAGCCGACGCCATAGGGCATGATCCCGGCGAGCGCGGGCGTCGCCGGGAACAGCGCCACGATCCAGACGGGCACGCCGACGCGGTCGATCGGGTGGATCGGGAACGCGACGACGTCGCCGGCCGGAAACGCGTCGAGATAGCGCCGGCACGCCGGGCTGAGATCGGCTGGAAATCCTTGCATCGTCATCTCCACGACAGCGGAAAGCCCGCGTCTTCCTGCATCGGCAGCGGCACCCGCTTCACTCCCGGCGCCCGCGCCCGCGCCGCGTCGAGTACCGTCAGCGCGACCTCGCGCCCCATGTCGGGCGCGTATCCGAACGGCGTCAGCACCGCGTCCACCGCCAGCGGCGCGGTCACGCCGCAATACCGGCGCGGCTCGCCGTGCGTCAGCGGGGTGTCCTTGTGGCTGCTGATCGCGGTCGAGCGGCCGGTCGCGTCCCGACCGATCTTGAACATGTCGCCACAGAACAGCCGCCGGTCGGGCGCGTCGTGCAGGCATGCCCGCCCCTCGTCATGCCCGCCGACATGGTGGAGCGCATAGCCGGGGGCGAGGTCCGGCACGTCGTCGGACGGCGGGTCGACCCGGCACGCCTTGGTCATCCGCAAGTCGTCCTTGTGGATCGCCAGCTGCTCGGCCGCGACCGCGATGTTACCCTCCGACCGCCCGATCTCACCCGCCCCGATCACGTCCGCCATCGCGCGATGCGCCCGATGATGACGCTGGTCGAAGGCGGTGCCGGCCAGCAGGCCATCCGTGGCTTCTGCGATCGCCTCCGCATCGGCCAGCGTCGCGGCGAGCGCCTTGCCGCACAGCATCGGCACGCCCGCCGCCGCCGCGCGGAAGTCCGACCCAGCCCGGATCATCGCCACGCCAGCCGTCGTCGCCACCACGTCGTCGAGGCCGATCACCGCCACGCCCAGCCGTTCACCCACATCCTCGCCCCGACCTGTTCCGATTTGCGCCGCCGCTAAACGGCCGAGTGCGCCCGGCGAACCCGCGACGAGCATGGTGGCGGTGGGTAATCAGGCGCGAGGCGACCTATGTTACCTGCCCCCCGCCAGCGTCGATGACCGAGGTTTATGGGACCGGGGGCGCGGCAGCGAAGCTGGAGGCCGGAGGGAGGCCATAGTGCAAGACGCCCGAACGCGTCGATCGCGTTCTTTAGCGCGCGGCTCGCCTCGGCGTGCGGCCCTACGCTCCGGCGTTCATCCCCGTGTCGTCACCGGCACGTCCGGTGCTACCGTCACTGGTGCCGCGCTCGCCTCCACCGCCTCGACCGCGTTGTAGCGGATCAGCGTCAGCCCGCCGTCGCCGGGCGCGCGCGGATCGACCGCGTATTCGGTGATCGAGCAGTTGGCGACGTCACCCGCCTTGTCGATGGTCAGGATCTCCGCCTCGCTCAGCCCCTCGATGACATAGCGCAGGCACAGCACGACGACCTGATGCGCGACGATCATCACCGGCTTGCCGCCATGATGCAGCGCCACCGTATCCAGCAGCGCGCGCAGGCGCAGGATCACGTCGCACCAGCTCTCGCCGCCGGGCGGGCGGTGATAGAATTTGCCCAGCTGCGTCCGGAACGCCGCCTGATCGGGATGGTGCGCCGCGATCCCGGCGCGGGTCAGCCCGTCGAGCACACCGAACTCTCGCTCGCGCAGCCGCTCGTCGAGACGTAGCGGCAGGTCGGCGGCGCACCCGCCGGCGTCGCGGAACAGTTCGGCGGTCCGTTGCGCGCGCAGATAGGGGGAGACCAGCAGCACCGCCGGCCGCTCGTCCGCCGCGGCGAACCATCGACCGAGGCCGCGCGCCTGCTCTTCGCCCAGCGGCGACAGCGGCACGTCGACGTCGCGCCCGGTCAGCGCGACCCGCTCCGCGCCCGAGGCATCGGCCGCATCGCGCGCGATGTTGCCCGCGCTCTGGCCGTGTCGGACGAGCCACAGGCGAGAGGGCCAGCGCGACGCGGGCATCAGCGGAGGTGCAGGGGGAGCGGCATCACCGACGAACCAAGCCGGGCAGTCGAGGTTCCTCGCCGACGCGACCCGCCCGGTGCGGGCCGGCCGCGGCGGCCCGTCGGCCGCCGGAGCGCGCGACAAACTTTCGCTGTCCTACAAACAAACCGATATGGTTCATCCGCTTCACCACGATCTATGGAGCACAGCATGGACCCGACCGACCTCATCGACGCCGCCATCGACCGCGAAGGCGGCTATGTCGATCACCCCGCCGATCCCGGCGGCGCCACCCGCTGGGGCATCACGCAAGCGACCGCGCGCGCCGACGGCTATGGCGGCGACATGCGCGAGCTGAGCCGCGCCCGCGCCGCGACGATCTATCGCCGCGTCTATTGGCAGCGCCCGCGCTTCGATCGCATCGCCCAGCGGGCGCCGGCAATCGCCGCCGAGCTGTTCGACACCGGCATCAACATGGGGCCGCCGGTCGCGATCGGCTTCCTCCAGCGTGCGCTCAACGCGCTCAATCGCGGCGCGGTCGACTATCCCGACATTGCCTTGGACGGAATGATCGGGCCGGCAACGATCGGAGCGCTCGACGGCTTCCTCGGTCGGCGCGGGCGGAGCGGCGAGACGGTCCTGCTCAAGGCCGTCGAGGCGCTCCAGGGCGAGCGCTACCTCAGCCTCGCCGAGCGCCGGCCGGCAGCCGAGGCGTTCCTCTACGGCTGGCTGGCTAACCGTATAGGATAAGCGTGCATCGTTTTTGGTGTTACCTTTGCTCACCTTTGGAGACCTGCGATGACCATATTCGACAGCATCATCGGCCCCGTGGCGGGGCTGCTCGACAAGATCATTCCCGATCCCAAGGCACGCGACGCCGCCAAGCTGGAACTGCTCAAGCTCCAGGGCGACCAGGGGCTCGATCAGGTCCGCGTCCAGATGCAGGCGGTGATCGCGGAGGCGCAGTCGCCCGACCCGTGGACCAGCCGCGCGCGCCCCTCCTTTCTCTACGTCATGTACGTGCTGCTGCTGTGGTCGATCCCGATGGGCCTGATCGCTGCCGTCGAGCCGCGCATGGCGAAGGATATCGCGGCGGGCATGACCGCGTATCTGGCCGGCATTCCCGAGCCGCTCTACGCGCTCTTTGGGACCGGGTATCTGGGCTACACGGTCGCGCGCAGCTGGGGAAAGGCGAAGGGTGTCGAAAAGTAGCCGCTATCTCGTCACCCCGGCAGTGAGCCGGGGTCCCGCTGCCTTGCGGCGATCGGGAGGCAGAAAAAAGCGGGATCCCGGCTCAGGGCCGGGATGACGAGGGAGGGGATCTTCGCTCGATCCTAATGAGCCAACGCCGCCAGCCGGCCCATGTCGACCGCCCCGACCGCCGCCTTCAGCGGGTCGATCGACGGCGCGCTGCCCTCCGCCGTCACGGCGAAGCGGCTGGCGATCATGGTCGAGAACTTGCCGCGATGGTCGCTGTTGTCCCATTCCTCGTTGACCATCGTGCCGTTCTGCATCGAGGTCCGCTCATAACCGGTGGCGGTCTGCTTGTTGGTGTTGACGTTGAGCGCGCCGCCCAGCGTCGCCAGGCTGCCCAGCGCGCCGACGTCGGCGACCGACAGCTCGAAGCTCTGATCGCCCGACGTATAGGTGCCCTTGGCGCTGGCGGCTCCGATGCCGCCCGCCGCCCCGCCGGAGCTCTCGACGGTGGTGCGGGTAAAGCCGGCGATGCTGCCCGGCAGCATCGCCTGCAACGCCGCCGGGTCGGCGACATGGCCCCCGTTCGCTCCTGCGCTGCCGGCCGCGACGGTGGTCATGCCGGCATCGGTGGTCTGCGCCGTCCGCTCAGCGTTCGCCGCGATCTGCTGACCGGCGACGGCGAGCCGGTTCAGGTCGATGCTGGTGCCGTCACCGGCGCTGACGCTGCCCAACGTCACGCTGCTGCCCGGCGTGCCCAGCGCGCCGCCGCCGAACGCCATCGCGCCGACGATCGCGGTGACGATCACGCCGATGATGAGATAGGCGACGATGTCCGCGACGATCGTCACGATCGCATAGACCGGCGCCTTGTCGGCGGGCGGCCGCTTCAGGATCGGCAGGCCCACCCAGAACAGGTAGAAGCCATAGATCATTGCCAGCAGCGCCAGGATGCCCAGCGCCGGGATGATGCCCAGCACGCCGGCGATCCAGCCCGGCGTCAGCGAATAGGCGGCGACCTGCATCGACTTGTCGATGTTCTTGGTGCTGCCGAAGTTCGGCGCCAGCAGGTCGATGATGAGCGCCAGTATCCACACGCCCGCCAGCGCGCCGGCATACTGGAACACGGCCGACACGATCGAGGACACCAGCGGCGGATGATAGCGGACGCCGAACGCGCTGATGCCGAATACCTGCATGCCGATCAGGCCGGCGATCGGCCCGATCGCGGCGAGCGGCACCGCCCACTTCGTGAAGGTCGTCATCGCGGGGGTCGGCTCGGCGTCGATGCGCTGCCACTCGGCGGTAGGCTGCGTGATGATGCGCTGGATACGGCCGACCATCCCGCCGCCGGCGGGTGACGGCGGCGGCGTGTAGGGCGGCGGCGGCGGCGTGATCGGCGGCGGGCTGTCGCCCGGAAACTGGCTGGCCATGGAATCGAGTCCCCTCTCGAAGTTCTACCGGCTGCAAGCTGCACCGTTTCGGCTCCGCGCGCCAGCCCGATTGCGTTCGGCGTGCGACGACCCATATCGCCGCCATGAGCGGGAACAGCACAGGCGCGCCGGTCTGGCACGGCACCACGATCGTCTCCGTCCGGCGCAACGGCCGGGTCGTCATCGCCGGCGACGGTCAGGTGACGCAGGGCCAGACGGTGATGAAGCCCAACGCGCGCAAGGTCCGCACGCTGGGGCAGGACGGCGCGGTGATCGCGGGCTTCGCGGGCGCCACCGCCGATGCCTTCACCCTGTTCGAGCGGCTGGAGGCGAAGCTGGAGCGCCACGGCAACCACCTGATGCGTGCTGCGGTCGAGCTGGCGAAGGATTGGCGGACCGACAAATACCTCCGCAACCTGGAGGCGATGATGATCGTCGCCGACAAGGACACCTCGCTGATCCTGACCGGCAACGGCGACGTGCTGGAGCCGGAAGGCGGCATCGCCGCGATCGGCTCCGGCGGCAATTTCGCGCTCGCCGCCGCCCGCGCGCTGGTCGACTACGAACAGGACGCGGAGGTCATCGCGCGCAAGGCCATGGCGATCGCCGCCGAGGTCTGCGTCTACACCAACGACCGGCTCACCGTCGAAGCGCTCGACGCGGCTGTTTGAGAGAACCATGAACGACCAGCTTACGCCAAAGGCGATCGTCGCCGCGCTCGACGCGCATATCATCGGTCAGGCGGACGCGAAGCGCGCCGTCGCGGTGGCGCTCCGCAACCGCTGGCGCCGGCAACAGCTAAGCCCCGATCTGCGCGACGAGGTCACGCCAAAGAACATCCTGATGATCGGGCCGACCGGCTGCGGCAAGACGGAGATCAGCCGCCGGTTGGCGAAGCTCGCCGACGCGCCGTTCGTGAAGGTGGAGGCGACCAAGTTCACCGAAGTCGGCTATGTCGGCCGCGACGTCGAACAGATCGCGCGCGACCTGGTCGAGGAGGCGATCCGGCTGGAGCGCGAACGCCGCCGCATCGCGGTCAAGGACAAGGCGGAGGCCGCGGCGATGGCGCGGCTGCTCGACGCGCTGACCGGCAAGGGTGCCAGCGAAGCGACCCGCGCCGCCTTCGAACAGCGCTTCCGCGACGGCCACCTCGACACCACCGAGATCGAGATCGAACTGGAACAGGCGTCGCAGATGCCGTTCGAGGTGCCCGGCGCGCCGCAGATCGGCATGATCAACCTGTCGGAGATGATGGGCAAGGCATTCGGCGGCGGCCAGACGCTCAAGCGTCGCAAGCTGACCGTCACGCAGGCGTGGGACAAGCTGCGCGAAGAAGAGGCAGACAAGCGCCTCGATCAGGACGACGTCGCGCGCGTGGCGCTGGCGGACGCGGAGGCGAATGGCATCGTCTTCCTCGACGAGATCGACAAGATCGCGATGTCCGAACAGCGCGGCGGCGGCTCGGTCAGCCGCGAGGGCGTCCAGCGCGACCTGCTGCCGCTGATCGAGGGCACCACCGTCGCGACCAAATACGGGCCGATGAAGACCGACCACATCCTCTTCATCGCCTCCGGCGCGTTCCACGTCGCCAAGCCGAGCGATCTGCTGCCCGAGCTACAGGGCCGCCTGCCGATCCGCGTCGAGCTGAAGGGGCTGACCGAGGCGGACTTCGTGGCGATCCTGTCCGACACCAAGGCGTCGCTGATCGCGCAGTACCGCGCGCTGCTGGGCACCGAAGGGGTGAGTATCGACTTCACCGACGACGGCATCGCCGCGGTCGCGCGCATCGCCGCCGAGGTGAACGGCGAGATCGAGAATATCGGGGCGCGCCGGTTGCAGACGGTGATGGAGAAGCTGCTTGAGGATGTGAGCTTCAACGCGGAGGATCGCGGCGGCAGCACGCTGGCGATCGACCGCGCCTATGTGGAGCAGCAACTCGCCGCGATCGCGCGCAACACCGACCTCAGCCGCTTCGTGCTCTAGGGCGTCTTGTCATAGGGTACGAAGCTGGTGAACCGGCACGTCGCGCCCAGGATCGTGCCGCCGCTGCGAACGCGGAATCGATCGTTCCGACAGATCTGCCTGCCGTAAAGCTCGACGATCAGCGCGTCGCCGGTTCGCATGAGGCCGCAGGTGCCGACGGGTCCGGTCTGCCAGATACGGCGGCCGTTCTCGCGATATAGGATGGTGCGGCGGTCGACGATCTCCGGCCCCTGCACGCGATCGAGGTCGATGCATTCGCGCGCCGGTCCCGCCGCCCGACCGGCGAGCGGATCGTCGCGCGCCGCCGTCAGCAGCGCCAGCAACAATACCGCCCGCGCGATCATCGCGCCCGACTGTACGGCACGAAGTCCCCGAACGAGCAGGCACCGATCTGTTGCCGGCTGCTGCGATCCACCACGGTCGCGATGTCGCCGCGACACAGCGAGGTGGAGGGCGTCCGCGTTACGATATAGCCGTTGCTGCCGTACTGCTCGCATCCGCCCGACGTCCGCGTGACGTACCGGACGTCGCCGGGACCAGAGTAGACGATGGTGTCGCCGAACCCGCGTGAGTCACGCGTACGGGTCTGCTCGATACAGCTCTGCGGCTGCCCCGGCGTCAGCCCGGCGAGTTCGCGGTCGAGCGCGGTGCGATAGCCGGCCTGCCGGTCGGCTTGCCGTTGCAGGTCGCCTGCGCTTGGGGTGCAGGCCGCCATGAGCAGCACGGATGGCAGCAGGATACGCATCGCCGTAACTCCTTGGACCGACATCAGAAGTTATCCTTGGCTACGCGCCGTTCGCCGAGTTGTTCCGCGCTGGTCGAACGCATGAAGGGGTTGGTGGCACGCTCACGCCCGATCGTGGTCGGCACCGTCGGCTCGCCCGCTGCGCGCAACGCATCGACCTCACGCACCCGCGCGGCGATGTCGGCGTTGTCGGGTTCGACCGAGGCGGCGAAGCGCGCGTTCGACTGCGTGTATTCATGCCCGCAATAGACCACCGTCGCATCGGGCAGTTCGGCGTAGCGCTGCATGTTGGCGAACATGTCGGCGGGCGTGCCCTCGAACAGCCGGCCGCAGCCCATCGCGAACAGCGTGTCGCCGGTGAAGATCACGCCGTCGTCGGCGAAGTGGAACGCGACATGGCCCTGCGTGTGGCCGGGCACGCGCATCACCTGCGCCGCACGGTCGCCGATCCGCACCGTGTCGCCCTCGGCGATCGGATGATCGACCCGGCCGATCTTGGCCGCTTCCTCGGCGGGCGCGGTAATGGGCGCGGCGAACGCCTCGTTGCCGCCGACATGATCGGGGTGCCAATGCGTGTTCCATACCGCATCCACCGTCCAGCCGCGCGCCGCCGCGGCGTCGAGCAGCGGCGTCGCCTCGCCCGGATCGACCACCACCGTCGTCCCCGACACGTCGTCGTGGAGCAGCCACGCATAATTGTCCGAGAGGACGGGCACCTGGACGATTTCGAGCGGCATCAGCGATACTCCATGGCGGCGAGCGCGGCGGCGCCCAATCCTTCGGTCAGGGTCGTGGCATCCAGCACGCGCGAAAGCGGCGCGGCTTGCCCGGCCCATAAAGGCGAATAGTCGGAGCGGCCCTCGGGTTCCGCCCGCGCGCGCAACGATGCGAGCGCGGCGGCGGCACGGGGAAAGGGCGGGGCGGCGGGGTGGAGCGGCCCGAGCGCGTCGATCACATGGTTGCGGAACCCGCGCGCGGCGCGGCCGGTCAGGACGTTGGTGAACACCGTCTCCCCCGTCTCGCCAAGCCGCGCACGCACGGCGTCGCTGGCCAGGCTCTGCGGCGTGGCGAGATAGGCGGTGCCGATCTGCACGCCTGCCGCGCCCAGCGCGATCGCCGCCCGCACGCCGCGCGCGTCGGCGATGCCGCCCGCCGCGATCACCGGCAGCGCCACCGCGTCGACGATCTGCGGCACCAGCGCCAGCGTGCCGACCGGCCGGTGGCCGTCGAGGAACCAGCCGGCATGTCCGCCCGCTTCGTACCCCTGCGCGACCACCGAGTCGCAGCCATGCGCCGCCAGCCACACCGCCTCCGCCACCGTCGTCGCGCTGGCCAGCACCAGCGCGCCGGTCGCGCGCACCCGCTCGACCAGCGCGGGCGAGGGCAGGCCGAAGTGGAAGGACACGATCGCCGGCCGCACCGCCGCGACGGCGACCGCGTGGTCGGAGCCGAACGGTTCTCGCCCGCCGCCATTGGTCGGCGACGGCGCCACGCCCTCCGCCGCGTGAAACGGCCGGAGCAGCGCCAGCCACGCGGCATCGTCGCCCGGCGGCGGCTCGGCGTGGCAGAAGAAGTTGAGCGCGAGCGGCCCCGCCGCCTGCGCCCGCACCGCCGCCGCCTGCTCGATCAGCGCGCCCGGCGTCACCAGCGCGCCCGGCAGCGATCCGACGCCACCGCCCGCCATGACCGCCGCCGCCAGATCGACTCCGCCCGACCCCGCCATCGGCGCGCCGATCACCGGCACCCGCGCCCCGACCCGTCGCCACAGGTCGGCACCGCCCATCACCAGTGGCCCGGTATTCGGCATCGACGCCCAAGGCTCCGCCGGCGGCTTCGGCCCGTCCGCCTGCAACAGCTCGATCGAGATGTTGTCGGGCGTCCGTACGAACGCCATGTGCCCGTCGCGCGGCGGCCGGTTGATCGTCACGCCCGCATCCTGGAGACGCTGACAGGTCGCGTAGATGTCGTCGACACGATAGGCGAGGTGACCGAAGTTGCGGCCTTCGCCATAGTCCTCCGGGTCCCAATTATGGGTCAGCTCGACCTCCGCCTGCCGCCGATCGCCGAGTTCGGCATGATCCTCGGGCGTGGCGAGGAAGATCAGCGTGAAGCGACCCTTCTCGTTGTCGAGGCGGCGGACTTCCTGAAGCCCGAGCAGCTCGAAAAAGGCGACGGTCTTGGCGGGGTCCGCGACGCGGATCATCGTGTGGAGATAGCGCATAGGCGTCAGATAGGAGGCACGGACGCGAGGTGCCACACCCTTCTTCCCTCTCCTCTGAAGGAGAGGGGAGTCCGCTACCGAAACTGCGCCAGCGCCGCGCTCGCCGCCCTGCCGCTCGGCCCATCGGGTTGCAGCCGCGCCGCCGCCTCCCAGCGCTCCTTCGCCGTCGCCTCCTCGCCCGCCAGCGCGGCGATGTTGCCCCCCTCGACCTGCACCGCCGCATCGTCGGGCGACAGGCGCAGCGCCTCGGCGATGTCGCGAGCGGAACGTGCCGGGTCGCCCATCCGCCGCGCCAGCGTCGCCGACAACAACCACACCAGCGGGTCGGCCGGCACCGCCGCCACCGCCTGATCGAGCACCCGTCGCGCGCCGTCCTGATCCCCGCCCGCGACGGCCGCCCGCGCACGGTCGAGCAGCAGTTCGCCGCGATCGAAGCCGGTCAGCCCCTCGCTCCGGACCAGCGCGGTATCGAGCGCCGTCCCCGCCCGCGCCGCGTCACCCGCCGCCAGCCAGGCATTGCCCGCCTGCGCCCACAGCGGGGCGGACTTCGCCGGTTCGACCTCGGCCGCCGCCGCCTCGAACGCCGCCGCCGCCTCGCGCCAGTGCGCGCCGCCCGCCATCGTCATCGCCTCGCACCGGCGCGCCGCCGCACGCGCGGGCAGCGCGTCGGGGTTGGGGCAGGCAGGCGCGGTCGCCGCCTGGAGCAGCAGGGCTAGTGCGAGCATGCGTCGATCACCTCTTCCACGGCGCGCGTCAGGAGCCGGAGGTCCTCGGGCCGCGACAACCGATGATCGCCTTCCTTGGCGAGGCAGCACTGCACGTCCGCTGAACCGAGCAGCTCGGCGAGGTGCGCGGTGCGATGCCACGGCACATCGGGGTCGCGCATGCCCTGGATCAGCCGCACCGGACCGGTAAAGGCGATGGGGCCGAACATCAGCCGGTTCGCCTCGCCCGACGACCAGAAGCCGCGCATGTAGACGATGGGGGCGGAGCCGTACCGGTTCGGGCGTTCGAGCCGGCCATGCTGGAGAAGGTGCATCTTCTCCTCGGTGGTGAAGCCCCAGTCGGTGAAGTCGGGCGCCGGCGCGACGCCGACCAGCCCGACGACCCGCTCCCGCCGGGCGAGCGCGACCAGCAGCATCAGCCAGCCGCCCATCGACGAGCCGACCAGCACCACCGGCCCGTCGATCAGCTCGTCGATCAGCGCCAGCGCGTCGTCGCGCCAGTCCGCCAGCGTCTGTTCCTCGAACGCCCCCTCGCTCTCGCCGCAGCCGGCATAGTCGAAGCGGACGAAGGCCCGGTCGTTCGCCTTGGCCCATGCCTCGAGCGCCAGCGCCTTGGTGCCGGTCATGTCGGAGGTATAGCCGGGCAGGAACACCACCGTCGGCGTGGCGCCGGCCGTGTGGTGATAGGCGAGGCGCGGGCGGGGGATGGTCATCGTCGGTACTCTACCGTCCGCGTGCGGCGTTCTGAAGCCCCCCCTAACGCCGTCATCCCGGCCTTGAACCGGGATCCCGCTTCTTCTTCGAAGTGGTGGAAAGCGGGACCCCGGTTCAAGGCCGGGGTGGCAGAGATACCACCCGTCAGAATCGCCAGCCCGACTCCTCCTTCGTGCCCCGGCAGATGTTCTTCAGCGCCGCCCATTGCGCCGCGTCCAGCGCCGGGCGGTAGGTCGCCTTCGCATCCCGGCTCGCCGCGAACGCCGCTGCGCGGTCGGCGGAGACCGGGTGCGTGTTGAGATAGGCGAGCATCCGCTCCGGCCCCTCCGCCCCCTTGCCCAGCCGGCGGAAGAAAGCGGCGGTGGCGGCGGGCGAGATCGCCGCATCGCGCAGCAGCCCCATCGCATAGCCGTCGGCATTCTGCTCCGCGCGCCTTGCGAGTATAGGCGGTTGCGAGCAGCGCATTGGTATAGCCGCCGACATGCCCTTCGAACCCGCCGAGCAGTACCGACAGCCCCAACTGCCGCACCAGCGCCTCCGTCACGTCGTGGTGGCGGACATGGCCCAGTCTCGTGCCCGATCACGCCGGCGACCTCGTCCGCCGATTGCGCCGCCTTTTGCAACAGCCCGTCGAAGATCGACGATGCGGCCCACCCGGCAGCGTCACCGCATTGACCATCTGGAGGCTTGCACGACATGCACCTCCAGCGTCGGGTCGGCATCGTCGATACGGCCGCACCAGCGCGTTCAGCGCCGCCTGGCCCGCCGGGTCGTTGCAGCCGTTGCGTCCGAAGTCGCCGACCATCATGTCGCCCAAGCGCCGCTCGACCGAGGCGGGGACCAGCCGCGCGACCAGCGCCGGGGTCCGCAGTACGATCGCGACGGTGATCGCCGCCAGGCAGGCGAAGATCGCGCTCGCCCGCCACAGCCCGAACCGGTCGACCCAGCGGCCGTAGCGCTGCTCGCCCGGCAGCTTCGCCGCGACGGCGGCGGGGGGTGGGTCGACGAAGCCGAGCCGCCAGCCATTGACGCCCTTCAGGCCATAGCTGGTCCGGCCGGCATCGGCATGGCCGGCGATCAGGTCGGCCCAGGCGAACGGCCCGGTTTCGCCGCCATGCCCGTCCGCTTGGCCGTGCAGGCGAAAAACGTCGCCCTCGTCGACCAGCACCGCCTCGCGGCGCAGCGCCGAGCGGCCGTCGTAATGCCAGACCAGCGGGCCGTCGGGCGCGTCCTCGTCCACTTCAGAACGCGCCGACGTCGAAGGCGTCGAGCAACCCCTCGCCCTGGCCCGGTTCGCGCGTGGTCGACTGGGTGAAGTCCTCCAGCACCACCTCGCCATAGGCCTGCGCGTGGGCGACGAAGAACGCCCAGTTGCGATAGGGTACGAAGATATATCCCACCCCCAGCGTCGCCAGCGTCAGCCCGACATTGCCGAGGTAGAGCAGCACCCAGTCCTTGGTCCGCGCGGTGAAGCCGAAGCGCAGCTGGCCGAGGCTGAGGCTGCCCGCCGCCTCGCGGAAGAAGGCGGCGTAATAGGTCATCGCCACCAGCCCGAGCAGCACGAAGAACAGCAGGTAGAGCACGACTGCCCCGACGATGATCGCCGCTATCGTGCCGCCGCTGGTCGGACCGCCCGAGAAGCTTCCAGTCGCCGCGCCGATGCCGCCGAGGATGGCGGCGATCGCGAACAGCAGGATGAAGATGATGGTCGGCGAGAAGTAGAACAGCAGGTAACGCCCGAACACGTTGCGCCACTCCGCCCGGCCCTGGAAGCGCAGCGAGCCGAAGCTCATCGCGCCCCAGCGCTCGTTCCACAGCTTGGTCATCGACCACGGCACCATCAGGCCCAGCGCCAGATAGCCGACGATGGTGCGCCAGAAATGGCTCCAGCCATAGGCGAAGCCCTGGTCGTCGCTGCCGCCGCGGATGCCGTGCCACCAGGTGCGGCTGAGCCGATAGCGGACCGCGCGGAACACGGCGACGCCGACCAGATAGATGAGCAGCAGGTAGATGCCGGCCACGATCAGGACCGCCAGACCCGTATGCCCCCGCATCAGCGCGCCCCGTCATCACGAACTGGACAAGGCCGAGCGGCACGAAGAAGAAGACGATGGCCAGGATATAGCCGATGAACAGCTCAAGCCCGGTTCCCGAATATTCCAGCCGGTCGTCGATGAAGCGCGTGCGGCTCCACAGATAGCGTCGCGTCCGCGCGCGCGCCCAGAATGAATACACCCCCAGCGTCACGATCGTCAGTAGCAGGTTGGTGAAGGCGATCGGCGCATATTCGCGCCAGCTGCCGGAAAAGCCGAAGGCGCTCTCGCCCCCGGCGGCTTCGTCGATCATGCGTGAACCCCTCCGTCGCGCGATCGTGAGTGCGCGAGGGAGGGGCGTAGCGTCAACGGGTTACGGCGGCTTTACTTCAGAAACGCATCGACCGCCGCCGCAAACGCCGCGGGTTGATCCAGCATCACGAAATGGCCGCTGTCGCCGATGTCGGCAAAGCTGACGTGCGGCGCCGCGGCATATTGCCGGCGATAGAAGGGGTCAGCCATCTCCTTGGTCGGTCCACCCGCGTTCCACGGATAGACCACCGTGATCGGCGTCACGATCGATGCGAGCGCCGGACGCAGGTCAGTGGTCAGATCCTCGTAGATCGCCTCGCCGGTCACCCGTGCATCGGCGGCGGCGGCCCAGCGCTGCATCGTCGCGATGCTGTCCGGCTTGATCGCCAGCCCCTTCGTCTGCGCGGCCAGCGTCGCGGGGTCGGCCGGCTTGCCATAGGCCGCAGCGATGCGGTCGCGCATCGTCCGCGCCTGCGGCTCCACCATCGCGACGGTCGGGTCCACCCCCGGTGGCGCCATCAGTACGGCGAAGAACGGCAGCGAGTCGACGATCATCAGCCTGCCGACATCGGCAGGGTGCTGCTTCGCCAGCATCATGCCAAGCAGCCCGCCCCATCGAGTGGCCGATCACCGCCGTGCCGGTGAGCCGGTTCGCGGCCAGATAGCTGTGCAGATCGGCGACGACGCCGTCGAGCAGCCCAGGCTGCAGGTTCGCGCCCGGCGCGTCGCCGCCGAAGCCGTTGACCTGGACCAGGATTACGCGGTGACCACGCGCGATTTCCGGCGAGATCCCGGCCCACACCTCGCGCGGCGAGGCGAGGCCGGGAATCATCACCACCGGGCTGCCCCGGCCCATCGTCGTGATCGTGATGTGGGGCAGGGTGGTAGCGGGGCCGGCCGCCGCCGTAGCGGCTTGCGCGTGACAGACGTGCGGCTGGAACACCGTGGCCATGGTGAGGGCGGACGCGGCGAGGCGGAGCTTGAGGTGCGAGATCATGTCAGTTCTCCTTGGATGGGCTGGTGAAGCATTGCTCGATCGCGAGCCCGAACAGCTCGGCGATGCGAAAGGCGAGGGGGAGGGAGGGGTCGTAGCGCCCCGTCTCGATGGCGTTGACGCTCTGGCGGGAGACGCCGAGCTGCTCGGCGAGGAACTGCTGGCTCCAGCCGCGCTCGCCGCGCAGGTCGCGAAGGTGGTTGGTCATGCCGCCCCCCGCCGGGCCGCCAGCCCGTTGATGCACGCGCCGAGACCGAGGCCGGCGAACCAGACCACCGCGACGTAATAGGCGTCGACGTGGCGCACGAGCCCGAAATTCTCCAGGAACCCCCAGGCGGTGGCGATCGCCATCGCCAGCCCGGTCGCGATCAGCGCCTGGCGCACCATCTGGTCGCGCAGATACTCGTCGCTCTCCTCGACCAGATAGCGGCCGATGGTGACGAAGAAGCCGATCACCGGCACCGCCGGCGCCAGCGCCACCGGCCAGGCGAGCGGGCCGGCGATCAGATGGTGCTTGAACAGATAGACCGCCGCGAACAGGCAGGCGGCATAGACCAGGCTGAGCAGCAGGATGCGCCGGTTGTAGCGGCGGAGCGCGGGAGAGGCGGGGAACATCGCGAATCGTCCTTGTTGTTGGCAAGGACGCTTTACATGGAAAGCAGACTTTACGTCAAGTGGGCTTTACAACTTTGGCCCTTGGCTCGGCAAAGGTGAGCAAAGGTTACACCAAAATGCGTCGGACACGCGCCGCAGCCCCTCCTCAACGAAAGGCGATAGATAGGCGGGAACAGAACAGTGCCGCATCGCGGCATGGTGATCGCCGGAGCGCATGTAGGACAGCGAAACCCGCCGCTTAGATCACATACTCGACGGTCATCATCTGCGTCTGCGCGGCGCGGGCGGCGGTGCGCTTGGCGACGAGTTCGGCGTGGAGGTCGCGGACCGTGTCGCTGCCGGCGGTCTTGAACACGAACGGCAGCGCGCCGTGGAGCATGCAGGCGACGCCGCCGCGCGTCAGCCGCCAGCCGAAGCGCGTCGCCACGCCGAAGTGATCGACATAGGTCTCGCCGACCGAGGCCGGATGATCGGTGAACAGCGCGCGCAACATGGAGCCTCCTGGTCGAGGTTACCTTGTATCACGTCCCAGCCGTTCCGCCACCCCCGCCAGCAGCCGCCGGGCGAGCTGGCCCAGCGTATCGTCGCGCGCGCCCATCACGACGATGCGGTCGCCCGGCCGGGCCGCGGCGACCAGCGCGGCGGCGGCGTCCTCGCGGTCGGCGAGGTAGCGCGCGTCGCGGCCGCGCGCGACGAGGTCGGCGGCGAGGTCGCCGCTGCCGACCTCCCGCGCGACGGTGCCGCCGTGGTAGACGGGATCGGGGAGCACGAGCACGTCGTCGGGCGCCAGTCCGGCCACGAAGGCGTCGGCGAGGTCGTGGCGGAGCTGCTTCAACGGGCCCGTAACCGTGCGGCTGGAACAGGATGAGCAGCCGTCCGGGGAAGGCGCGCAATGTCGCCAGCGTGGCGGCGATCTTGTCGGGGTTGTGGCCGAAATCGTCGATCACCGCGACGCCCTCCGCCCCGTCGCCGACGGTGCCGATCAGCTCGAAGCGCCGGCCGAGACCCGTAAAGTCTTCGATCGCGGCGGCGGCGTCGGCGAGCGGGACGCCGGCCGCGACCGCCGCGCCGATCGCCGCGAGCGCATTGGCGACGTTGTGCGCGCCGGGGACTTTCAGACGGACGCGCCGTACGTCCCCGCTCGCGTGCAGATCGAAGCCGATCGCGAAGGGTTCGGGAGTCAGATTGTGTGCCGACAGGTCGGCGTCGTCGTCGACCGCCACGGTCACCACCCGTTGCGACCGGACGGCCAGCGTCGCTGCCTCAACATCGCCGATATTGACCACCGCCGTCCCGCGCCCGCGCGACGAAGCCGCCGAACAGGTCGCGCAATTCGTCCAGCTCCTTGTGGTCGCGGCTGACGTTGTTGAGCACCGCCACGCCCGGCCGATACAGCGCGATCGAGCCGTCGCTCTCGTCGACCTCGCTGACGAAGACGTCGCCGTCGCCGACCAGCGCGCTCGCGAACGGCGCGTCGGCGCGCGCGAAGTTCGCCATCACCGCGCCGTTCATCACCGTCGGATCGCGGCCGAGCGCGTGGAGTATCCACGCGATCATGCCGGTGACCGTCGATTTGCCGCTCGTCCCCGCCACCCCGATCGAGATCGCCGCCGCGTTGAACAGCGTCGCGTTCAGCTCCGCGCGCGTCATCCGGGCGCAGCCGAGCCGCGCGGCGGCGGCGATGTCGGGCACGCTGTCCTCGACCGCGGCCGACGCGACGACGGTCTGGTCGGGCGAGACGACGCCGCTGCCGTCCTGCGCGTGGAGCGCGATGCCGGCGTCGCGGAGCATGTCGAACTTGGCCGGCACGCGGCCCGCGTCGAGCGAGCGGTCCGATCCCTCCACCCGCGCGCCGCGCCCGGCGAGGATCAGCGCCAGCGGCATCATCCCCGAGCCGCCGATGCCGACGAAGAAGTAGCGTTTGCCGTTCACCATGGCCGCGCGCTATCGCGGCTGGATGGGCAGCGGGCAAGCGGGGCGAGCGAAGTGAAGATCGGCGTCCTCGCCGCGTCCAGCGTCGGCAACCCCGACGCGATCCCCCCGGTCAGCGCGTTCGCCGCCGTCGCCTATCCGGAGGTCGACCTGCAATTCCACCCGCAGGTGTTCGAGCGCGCCGGGCATTTTGCGGGGACCGACGAGGTCCGCGCGGCGGCGTTCCTGGAGTTCGCCAACGATTCCGGCATCGACGCGATCTGGTTCCTGCGCGGCGGCTATGGTTCCAATCGCATCCTGTCGCGGATCATGCCCAGGCTCGGCCCGGCGGCGCGGCACAAGACGTATCTGGGCTATTCCGACGTCGGCTTTCTGCTCGGGGCGCTCTATGCGCGGCGGATCGGCCGGCCGGTGCACGGGCCGATGGCGAGCGACATCCGCCGCCAGCATGGCGACGAGACGGTCGCGCGGTCGCTGGGCTGGATGGCGCGGGGCGAGCGGGCCGGGCTGGAGCCGGGGCTCGGCGGACGGCCGTCCGTGGCGTTCAACCTCACCATCCTGACCGCGCTGATCGGCACGCCGTATCTGCCCGACCTCGCCGACCACGTCCTGATCGTCGAGGAGGTGTCGGAGGCGATGTATTCGATCGACCGGATGCTGTTCCAGCTGGCGCACGCGACGCAGCTGAAGGGGATCGCGGGGGTGCGGCTGGGCGCGTTGACCGACGTCCAGGCCAACGATCCCCCCTGGGGCGAGGAGCCGGACGCGATGATGACGCGCTGGTGCGGCGAGATGGGGGTGCCGTATCTCGGGCGCGCCGAGATCGGGCACACGCAGGCGAACCGGGTGGTGCCGTTCGGGATGGCGTGAGAGCGGTGGGTGCCGATGCCGTTGCGGCATCCATGGTCGGTGCTCGCCAGCGGCACGCCGCTCGTGGTGCGGGCATCGCGTGGCTGCCGAAACAAGTTCAGCATGACGAGAACGGACGAGAGTGCTACGCTTCCCTCGATGACGTTCCGCCCGCGCCCGCGAACTAGCCGCTGAGCCGCCGCCCGCACGGTCGGGCCGCGCGCTTGCGTCTTTCATCCCAGACACTTTAGGCGGGCCGCGCCCGTCAGCTATGGAAACCCCCATGTCAGCGATGTTAAAGATTTCGCTCCCCGACGGCTCGGTGCGCGAGGTCGCGCCCGGCAGCACGCCCGCCGATATCGCCGCCGCGATCGGGCCGGGATTGGCGAAGGCGGCGATCGCGGCGCGGGTGGACGGCGATCTGCGCGATCTGTCGCGGCCGTTCGAGGGCGATGCGTCGCTGGCGCTGGTCACGGCGCGCGACGAGGCGGATGCGCTGGAGCTTGCGCGCCACGATTTCGCGCACGTCATGGCGGAAGCGGTGCAGAATCTGTTTCCGGGCACGCAGATCACCTTCGGCCCGGCGACGGCGGACGGCTTCTACTACGACTTCGCGCCGCCGATGATCGACGGAAAGCCGCGGCAATTCACCGACGAGGACCTGCCCGCGATCGAGGCGGAGATGCGGGCGATCATCGCGCGCAACGAGCCGTTCGTGCGCGAGGTCTGGAGCCGAGAGCAGCTGATCGAGACGTGGCAGCGGCAGGGCGAGACGTTCAAGGCGCAATGGGCCGCCGAGCTGCCCGATAACGAGGAGCTGACGATCTATCGCCAGGGCGCGTGGCTCGACATGTGCCGGGGGGCCGCACATGCCGTCGACGGGCCGCCTCGATCCGCAGGCGTTCAAGCTGACGCGCGTGTCGGGCGCCTATTGGCGCGGCGATCAGAACAACGCGATGCTGTCGCGCGTCTACGGCACCGGCTGGCTCAACAAGAAGCAGCTCGACGCGCATCTGACGATGCTGGAGGAGGCCGCCAAGCGCGACCATCGCCGGATCGGGCAGGAGATGGACCTCTTCCACCTCCAGTCGGAGGCGCAGGGCAGCGTGTTCTGGCACCCCAACGGCTTCATCCTGTGGCGTCAGCTGGAGGCGTATATGCGCCGGCGGCTGGACGCGGCGGGCTATCAGGAGGTCAAGACGCCGCAGCTGATGGACGCACGCCAGTGGGAGCAGTCGGGCCATTGGGGCAAGTATCGCGAGAACATGTTCGTCGTCCCCGACGAGATCCCCAATGCGGACCGACGAGGGCGCGATCCTGTCGGGCGACGCCGACCTGATGGCGCTCAAGCCGATGAACTGCCCGGCGCACGTCCTGATCTTCCGCCAGGGGATCAAATCGTATCGCGACCTGCCGATCCGGATGGCGGAGTTCGGCTGCTGCCACCGCAACGAGCCGCACGGCGCGCTGCACGGCATCATGCGCGTGCGTCAGTTCACGCAGGACGACGCGCACCTGTTCGTGCGCGAGGACCAGCTGGTCGGCGAGGTGGCGGCGTTCATCGACCTGCTCGACTCGATCTATCGCGACCTCGGCTTTTCGGATTACGCCGTGAAGCTGGCGCTGCGGCCCGACAAGCGGTTCGGCGACGATGCGATGTGGGACAAGTCGGAGGACGAGCTGCGCCGCGCGGTCGGCGTCTCGAACCTGCCGCAAGCGATCAAGGACGCGTTCGAGGAGCTGCCGGGCGAGGGGGCATTCTATGCGCCGAAGCTGGAGTTCCACCTGACCGACGCGATCGGGCGGACGTGGCAGGTCGGCACGATGCAGTCCGATCGCGTGCTGCCCGAGCGGCTCGACGCGAGCTATGTCGGCGACGACGGCGAGCGGCATCGCCCGGTGATGCTCCACCGCGCCATCCTGGGCACGTTCGAGCGCTTCATCGGCATCCTGATCGAGCACCACGCCGGTCGCTTCCCGCTCTGGCTGGCGCCGGTGCAGGCGGTGGTCGCGACGATCGTGTCGGACGCCGACGGCTATGCGGGCGAGGCGGCGGCGGCGCTGCGCGCGGCGGGCATCCGCGTCGACACCGATCTCCGCAACGAGAAGATCAACTACAAGGTCCGTGAGCACAGCCTCGCCAAGGTCCCCGTGCTGCTCGTCGTCGGCAAGCGCGAGGCGGAGGAAGGCACCGTCGCCATCCGCCGTCTGGGGTCGCAGGCGCAGCAGGTGATGCCGTTGGGCGAGGCGGTGGCGATGCTGCGGGCGGAGGCGACGCCGCCCGACCTCGTCTGACCGGGCCTGACCGGCACCGGCGCCGTCGCTTTTTGATCCCGTCGCCATACCGCCCGTGACGATCCGGGCGCACCCGCGAAGGGGCAGGAGAGCGACTCATGGCGGACTTCATCGATCTCAAGGTCGGCACCGGCGTCGGACCGGTCCACCTCAACCGCTTTCGGACGGTGATCGAACCGACGCCCGGACGCGCGATGCCCAGCGGCCGCGATCTGGCCGCGGGTATGCCCGGCTTCATGGACGCGCGCACTGCCAGCGTCGTGGTGGATGCGGGTCACGTGTGGGCGGGTGAATCGACCCTCCTGTTCCGCGGCGTCGCACGGGTGCGCCCGTTCGCCGTGCTGCCGATCATCCCGATCCCGCCCGGCCTGCTGCCGGTGCCGGACGGCTGGGGCATTCCGGTGCCGGCGCAGATCCGCGACTGGATGATGCCCGACATCCACACCGACAGCGTCGGCTATGCGGCACCGCCGAAATCCGACGCCTTCACCGTCCAGACGTTGAAGCGGCTGTTCAAGACGGGCGACGATCACACGATCGAGGTGCTGATCGAGACCACCGTGCTCGGCATGCTCGGCAGCTACCTGCTTACCAATCCCGTCACCGCGGGCCTGGCACCGATGCTGCTGATCCCCTCGGTCCGAAAGGCGATCGCGGGGCCGCTCGTCGATTACGCCGTCGATATCAACCAGCATCACTTCCTCGCGGGCCGCCGGTCGTTCCGCATGGGCACGGCCGCCGACTATGGCCTGCCCGGCAGCAACTGGGTGTTCGAGACGGCGGCGGTGGAGCGTTACTCGCACGAGGTGTTCCGCAAGACGACCGACATCGTCATGGGCGGGGCCGCCGCGACGGTGACGCCGGTCTGGTTGCAGATGGGCGCGCGGGTCGCGTCGGCTTATGGTCGTCAGGTCGGCCCGATCACGCACAGCAGCTCGGAAGTCGCGAACGTCGCGCTGGTCGCGGGCGACCCCGCCTATCGCTCGATCGCCACGCTCCACGCCGACCTGCTGCCATGATCCGCACGCACCCTTTCGCCGAGGGGCATGAACAGCTATATCGGCGCCTTCATTCCCGTAAGGAGCCCTACCTATCCGTCCTCCCATGATCCGCCGACCGATGCAGCCCGCCATGAACGGTCCGCGATTCAACGAGTTCATCGTCAGCCCCAAGGTCCGGGTGATCGACCATGAGGGCGAAAATCTCGGCGTGATGTACACGCGCGAGGCGATGGCGCAGGCGCAGGAGCTGGGGCTCGACCTAGTGGAGGTGTCGCCCAACGCCGACCCGCCCGTCGCCAAGTTCCTCGACGTCGGCAAGTTCAAGTACGAGGCGCAGAAAAAGGCGAACCTCGCGCGCAAGTCGCAGAAGACGCAGGAGATCAAGGAGATCAAGATGCGTCCGAACATCGACGACCACGACTACGACACCAAGATGAAGAAGGTGCAGGAGTTCATCGGCGAGGGCGACAAGGTGAAGGTCACGATGCGCTTCCGTGGCCGCGAGCTGAGCCACGGCAACCTCGGCATGGCGGTGTTGCAGCGGGTGGCGGAGGCGACCAACGAGATCGCCAAGGTCGAGGCCTATCCGCGCATGGAAGGCCGGCAGATGCTGATGGTGCTGTCGCCCAAGTGAAATAGCTAAGCTATTTCACGTCGTGCGGGCGACGTCGGCCGG
This sequence comes from Sphingomonas sp., assembly GCF_965200135.1. GTDB lineage: Bacteria > Pseudomonadota > Alphaproteobacteria > Sphingomonadales > Sphingomonadaceae > Sphingomonas. Next base: position 4,105 of record NZ_CBDATK010000007.1, on the reverse strand, counting down.
CGGGTCGCATAGCGAACCCGACCGACGACGCGGCTTCGCCGCGGCGCGGCCTGCGATGGCGGAAACGCGGCTAGTCGCAGCCACCGCCTGAGTCGCCGCCCCGGCTCAGTCGCTGCCGCCGTCGTCACCCCCGCCGTCGCTCCACGACGCGGTGCCGTCGCTGCTGTCGTCGCGTCGCGGTCCGTTCCGCGTCTGGACCTCGCCCCAGATCGAGAACACCGCCAGCGCCCCGAGGCCGCCGAACAGCAGCAACGGGATCACGCCGGCGGCTCCCACAGTTCGATCGCGTTACCCTCGGGATCGTGGATGCGCGCGAAGCGGCCGGTGCTGGGATCGTTCCATTCCGGCTTGGTGACGACCTCGATCCCCGCCGCGCCGAGACTCGCGATCAGCGCGTCCAGCTCGCTGACGCGCAGGTTGAGCATCCACTGTTTGTCCGCCGCGAAGTAATCCGTGTCGGCCTTGAACGGCGCGAACACCGTCGGCCCCCCTTGCGCGTTCCACGTCCACTCGCCCGCTTCCTCGACGGGGTCGGGCGAGCAGCCGGGGCCGACGTTCAGATGCTCGCGATACCAGGCGCCGAGCGCATCGGGGTCGCGCGCGCGGAAGAACAGGCCACCGATTCCGAGGACGGGCATCGTCGCATCTCCTAGGCGGCCAGTTCCTGTTCCTCGCCCGCGGCCGCCGCGGCGAGGCGGCGTTCCAGCGTCTTCAGCCGGGCGCTGCCGTCGACCTTATCGCCGGTCAGGTCGGTGAGATAGAAGGTATCCACCGCCCGCTCGCCATAGGTCGCGACATGCGCGGAGTGGATCGTCACCTTCGACTGGAACAGCGCATGCGCCAGCTGGTTGAGCAGCGCCGGCCGGTCGCGCGCGTTGACCTCCACCACCGTGAACCGGTTCGACGCGCGGTTGTCGATCAGCACGTTGGCCTGGATCGCAAAGGCGTCGGCGCGCGGCCGGGCGGCGGGCTTCGCCACCAGCCGGTCGACCAGCTTGCCGCGATTGGCGAGCGCGTCCTCCACCATGGTCTTCAGCCGTGCGAGCTGCCCCGCATCGTCGAACGGCCGTCCCCACGGGTCCTGCACCAGGAAATTGTCCACCGCCATGCCGTCGCGCGTGGTGTGGATGCGCGCGTCGATGATGTTGCCGCCGGCGACGTGGATCGCGCCGGCGATGCGATAGAACAGCCCCGGATGATCGGCGGCGTAGATGGTGACCAGCGTCGCGCCGCGGCCCGGATAGACCTGCGCGTCGATCGCCAGCGAGGCGTCGGCGTGCGCGGCGATGAAGCGGGCGTTGTGCGCGAGCACGTCGTCGGGCTCGGCCACCCAATAGGCTTCGGGAAAGCGCCGGACGAACGCGGCGAACCGCGCGCCGTCCCAGCCCAGCGCCGCCTGCAGCGCCTCCTGCCGGCCCGCGATCCGCTCGATCCGCCCGCGCTGCTTGTGGCCCAGCCGCAGCACCTCCTCGCCCGCCTCGTACAGGTCGGCGAGCAGCTGGCGCTTCCACCCGTTCCACACGCCCGGCCCGACCGCGCGGATGTCGACGATGGTCAGCACCAGCAGCAGCCGCAGCCGCTCCGGGCTCTGCACCAGCTCGGCGAAGTCGAGGATCGTCTTGAAGTCCGACAGGTCGCGCTTGAACGCGGTCGCCGACATCAGCAGGTGATGGCGGACCAGCCAGGCGACCGTCTCCGTCTCCGCCGCCGACAGGCCGAAGCGCGGGCACAGCCGCTCGGCGACGGCGGCGCCCAGCACCGAATGATCGCCGCCGCGGCCCTTGGCGATGTCGTGGAGCAGCACCGCGACGTACAGCACGCGCCGCGACACGATCTGCTTGACGATCGCCGCGCCCAGCGGATGGTCCTCGTCCAACAGCCCGCGCTCGATCTGCGACAGCAGGCCGATGGCGCGGATGGTGTGCTCGTCGACGGTGTAGTGGTGGTACATGTCGAACTGCATCTGCGCGACGACGCGGCCGAAATCGGGCACGAAGCGGCCGAACACGCCCGCCTCGTTCATCCAGCGCAGCACCAGTTCCGGGTCGCGCGGGCTGGTCAGCACGTCGAGGAACAGCGCGTTGGCGCGCGGATCGGCGCGATACTCGTCGATCAGCTTGGCGTCACGCGACGCGGCGCGGATCGTCAGCGGATGGATTTCCAGCCCCTCGCGATCGGCGAGCGCGAACAGCTCCAGCAGCCGCACCGGATCGTCGGCGAAGAAGTCGTCGCGCGGTGCCGCCAGCCGTCCCGGTCCAGCCGAAAGCCGCGCAGCCGGCGCGGGCTGCGGCGGATCGCGGGCAGCCACGACCGCCAGCCGCGCACCGCCGACTGCTCCTCCAGATGCGCGAGGAAGACGCCGGTCAGGTCGCCGACCGTCTTCGCCTGGAGGAAATAGAATTGCATGAACCGCTCGACCGCCGATTTGCCCGGCCGGTCGGCGAAGCGCATCCGCGTCGCCACCTCGCGCTGGACGTCGAAGGTCAGGCGGTCCTCCGCCCGGCCCGCGATCAGGTGGAGGTGACAGCGCACCGCCAGCAGGAAATCGTCGGCGGCGTGGAAGCGGCGGTATTCGGCGCGGGTGAACAGGCCCTTGTCGACCAGCTCGGCGGCGCGCGTGACGTCGTAGACGTACTTGCCGATCCAGAACAGCGCGTGGAGGTCGCGCATCCCGCCCTTGCCCTCCTTGATGTTGGGTTCGACGACATAGCGGGTGTCGCCCATCTTGCGGTGGCGCGCGTCGCGTTCGGCGAGCTTGTCGGCGACGAACTGGCGTTCCGAGCCGCGCTGCACCTCCGCCTTGAACCGGCCCTGCGCCTCGTCGCGGAGCAGGGCGTCGCCGGCGACGTAGCGCGCCTCAAGCAGCGCGGTGCGGACCGTCACGTCCGCCTTGGCCTGACGGATCATCTCGTCCAGCGAGCGGTCGACTGGCCCAGCTTCAGGCGCAGGTCCCACAGCATGTAGAGCATCGATTCGATGACCTGTTCGCCCCAGCCGGTCTGCTTGCCGGGCGTGACGAAGGCGATGTCGACGTCCGAATGCGGCGCCATCTCGCCCCGGCCATAGCCGCCGACCGCGAGCAGCAGCAGCCGCTCGCCGCTGGTCGGGTTGTGCGACGGGTGCAGCCGCTGCGTCGCGAAGCCGAACAGCGCCTGCAGCACCGCGTCGATCAGATAGGCACCCCGCGTTCGCCGCCTCCAGCCCGCGCGACGGATGCGCGGCGAGGCGGCGCGCGATCTCCTCGCGCCCGGCCGCCAGCGCCTCGGCGAGCAGCGCCACCGCCGCCCGCCGCAGCGCCGGCCGCTCGCCATCGGGCAGCGCCAGCAGCGCGTCCGCCAGCCCGCGTCGATCGACGATCGCGCGGCGGTGGGGCAGGTGGTCGAAACGGCCGGACATGGCCACGAGGCATAGCCGCGCGGTCGATCCGGCGCAAAGTGGACGCACACCGTAGTAACTTCGCGCCGGGTTAACTATGACCACCCGACGTCATCGCGAGCGACTCCATGACCGTCCCGCCCCACCGTCCACGGCTGTCCGACATCCAGCCGCCCAAGCTGTACACCGCGGGCGCGACGCTCCGGCGCGGCTACCCGCTGGGCCCGGCGGACACGCGCGAGGAAGAACGGCTGCGCGGCTTGCTGGAAGGCAAGGAACCGACCGACGACCCCGAGGGCGAGGAGGTGACGCGCTTCTCGCCCGGCAAGCCGATGGCGGAATAGAGCGCCGACAGCTCGCCCCCTTATCCCGCCGCAATGATTCCGAGTGTCAGGCAGCGCTTGATCGACATCGCTGGCGGGGTGAAGACGTTCCCGATTGCGGATGCTCAACCGCGAAAGTCGCGGTTTGACGACGGGTCGGCATTGACGCCCGTAGCCCTGCGAAAGAGGGTGGCGCGATGCTAAGAGCGCCCAATGCAAAAACGCCGCTTCGTAGCCTAATTCTGCGATCCGTCTACGCTCTTTGCTTGGCGGGTGCGACCTACAATCATTGGTCCGCTATATATCATCACGGGTTAGATTGGGACTATGGAGGATTTCCGCGAGCGAGTGCCACGTTCTGGACGGCGTTGGCCTTCGTTGACCCCGCCGCCGTCATCCTTTTGTGT
>NZ_CBDATK010000006.1:0-653290 GCF_965200135.1 Sphingomonas sp. | reverse complement strand
GGCGCGACGGAGGCGCTCAATTGGGCGATCAAGGGCAGTAGCGGCCCGATCGCGACGCTGGCGACCGAGCATGCCGCCGTGCTCGACACCGTCGACGCCGAAGCGAGGGCAGGGCGGTCGGTCACGATCCTGCCCGTCCGGCCGGACGGTCTCGTCGACGTCGAGGCCATGGCGATCGCGCCCGGCACCGGCCTCGTCGCGGCGATGCTCGTCAACAACGAGATCGGCGTCATCCAGCCGATCGCCGCGCTCGCCGACCTCGCCCACGCCGCCGGCGCGCTGTTCCTGTGCGATGCCGTGCAGGGCTATGGCCGCGTGCCGATCCCCCGCCAACGTCGATCTCGCAGCCATCTCCGCGCACAAGATCCACGGTCCGAAGGGCATCGGCGCACTCTGGCTCCGCGACGGCGTCGACCTCGCCCCCCTCCTCCACGGTGGCGATCAGGAGGGTGGCCGCTCCGGCACGCTCTCGCCCGCGCTGTGCGCCGGCTTCGGCGTCGCGGCGCGACTGATGCAGGAGCGATGTGAGGCCGACAGCGATCATGTGTCGCGACTGTACGCGCTCGCCAATGATGTCCTCGGCGGATGGCGGGTGAACGGCGCCGCCGCTCCCCGCTACCATGGCAACCTCAACATCCGCCGCCCTGGCCTCGACGTCGCGCGCCTGATGTCCGACTGCCGCGACCTCGCCTTTTCGGCCGGTTCCGCCTGCGCCAGCGGCTCCGGCCGCCCCAGCCACGTCCTGCGCGCCATCGGCCTTTCGGACGCGGAGGCGCGCGCCTCGATTCGGCTCGGTTTCGGCCGCTACACCACGGAAGCCGAGCTGGCCGAGGCGATCGATCGCATCGACGCCGCCGCACGGGCGCAGACCGCATGAACCTCCGCTTCGTCGCCGCCGACGGCAGCGTCACGCCCGCGCGCGGCACCCCCGGCGAGCGCCTCCTCGACGCCGCCCAGCGCGCGGGCCAGCCGCTGGAGGGCACCTGCGACGGCGACATGGCGTGTGCCACCTGCCACGTCATCGTCGACGCCGCCGACTTCGCACGCCTTCCCCCCGCCAGCGAGGAGGAGGAAGACCTGCTCGACCTGGCCTATGCCGCGACCCGCACCAGCCGGCTCGCCTGCCAGATCCGACTCGACGACGCGCTCGACGGCCTGACGATCCGCATCGTCTGACGGAACTCGCGCCGGCAACATAAGTTTACACGACTGCCCGTCCATGACGGGCGTGTAACGAGTTTGCGTGCCTGCACCGCAGGGCGCGACCGCAAAGGAGAGTGTCATGAAGATCGTCACCGCCATCGTCGCCGCCCTGGTCGGCGTCACCGGCCTCACCGCCGTCGTCGCCCCCGCTGCCGCACAGGATCGCGTCGTCGTCCGCGAGCGCACCGTCACGCCGGCCGTCCGGCACGACCGCGTCGTCGTCCGCCAGCACACCAGCGTCCATCGCGGCTATGGCTATCGCCGCGCCCCGCGCCGGGTCTGCACCGTGCGCTATCATCACGGCCGCAAGATCCGCGCCTGCCGCACCGTCTATCGCCGCTGATCCCGGCTGCCCCTTCCCATTCGGGGGAGGGGCCGCTGACGGGTCTGGCTTGAACCCACCGCCCGGCTCCGCCATATGCGCGGCCGAGAGTCGGGCGGGCGTGGTCGTCGCCAACCTGGTCAGGGCCGGAAGGCAGCAGCCACAACGATTTCGCCACGGGGTCGTCCCGGCTCTCACCGCACAGCCTTTAGCTCCCACGTCGGCACGGGTGGTCGGGCTTCGACTGCCGAGCGTCAAAGACGGGGCTTCGCCGCAGCGCGCTACCAGGCCGGCCTCCCGAGCATTACCCTGTCATCCACCGCCGCCACCTGTCATACTGATCGGGTGACCCGAATCACCTTCTGTTCCACCAGCAGCCGCCGTGCGCCGGGCGAGGCCCGTTTCCTGCGTCGGCGTGCCGTGAGGATCGTGAAGCCCCGCACCCCGACAAGGGATCGGCAATGACCGACACGCTGCTCGGTCTCGACGAACCGCCGCAGCCGCAGGCGGCGACCCCCTATCGCGTCCTCGCGCGAAAATACCGGCCGCAGACCTTTGCCGAGCTGATCGGCCAGGACGCGATGGTCACCACGCTCGGCAACGCGATCAAGCGCGACCGGCTCGCGCATGCCTTTCTGATGACCGGCGTGCGCGGGGTGGGCAAGACCTCCACCGCGCGCCTGATCGCCAAGGCGCTCAACTGCATCGGCCCGGACGAACAGGGCGGCCCGACGATCGACCCGTGCGGCGTCTGCGACCCCTGCCGCGCGATCGCCGAGGGTCGTCACATCGATGTGATCGAGATGGACGCCGCGTCGCATACCGGCGTCGACGACGTCCGCGAGATCATCGACGCCGCGCGCTATGCGGCGGTGTCGGCGCGCTACAAGATCTACATCGTGGACGAGGTCCACATGCTCTCGAAAAACGCCTTCAACGCGCTGTTGAAGACGCTCGAAGAGCCGCCCGCGCACGTCAAGTTCCTGTTCGCCACGACCGAGGTGAACAAGGTGCCGATCACCGTCCTGTCGCGCTGCCAGCGCTTCGACCTGCGGCGCATCACCGCCGACAAGCTGGCGGCGCATTTCGCCTGGGTCTGCGGCGAGGAACAGGTCGCCGCGGAGCCGGAGGCGCTGGCGCTGATCGCCCGCGCGGCGGAGGGCTCCGCGCGCGACGGCCTTTCCATTCTCGATCAGGCGATCGCGCATGCCGGGCTGGAGACGGACGGGGCGGTCACCGCCGCCGCCGTGCGCGAGATGCTCGGCCTGTCCGATCGCGGCGCGGTGCGCGACCTGTTCGCCGCCGTGCTCACCGGCAACGGCCCGCACGCGCTGGAGCTGCTCCGTCGGCAATACGACCTCGGCGTCGATCCGCTGTCGGTGCTGCGCGCGCTGCTGGAGACGGTGCACGGCGTCACGCTCGCCAAGGTCGGCACCCCGCCCGATCCGTCGCAGGCGGCCGAGGAACGCGACGCCCGCGCCGAGTGGGCCGGCGCGCTGTCGTTCCCCGCGCTGCATCGGCTATGGCAGCTGTTCCTCAAGGGGCATGAGGAGGTCGGCCGCGCCGCGCTGCCGATCGAGGCGGCGGAAATGGCGCTGCTGCGCGCGATCCACGCCTCGACGCTGCCCGATCCCGGCGAGCTGGCGAAGCAGCTGGCGAGCGGCACGCTCCAGCTCTCCGCGCCCCCTGCGCCGGCCGCACCTGCGCCCGTCGCACCCGCCGCGCCCGTCGCCGAGTTCCCCGCGACGTTCGAGGCATTGGTCGAGGCGCTCGACGGCAACTCCCCCGCGCTGGTGGCGAGGCTCCGCCACGGCGCGCGGCTGGTCGACTACGCGCCGCCCATGCTGGTGCTGAGCGGCAGCCGCCCGATGTCGGCCGACACGCTCGCCGACCTCAATGCGGCGCTGAAGACGCTGAGCGGTCGCGCCTGGCGCGTCAGCTTCGCCGATCAGCCCGGCACCCCGACCCTGATCGAGCGCGAGCGTATCGCGGAGGACGCCGCCAAACAGGCGATCCTCGCCACGTCTGCGGTCAAAGCCGCGTTTGATGCGTTTCCAGAGGCGGAACTGGAATCCTGGCCCGGCCAGCGCAGCGGCTGAACGACCGGCCAGCGCAGCGGCTGACCAGCTTCAACGGAGTAGAAGATGAAGAACATCGACGACATCCTCGCCATGGCGCAGAACGTCCAGAACGAGCTGCAGACCGCCCAGGCGAAGCTCGACACGATCGAGGTCGAGGGCGTCGCCGGCGGCGGGCTGGTCAAGGTCAAGGCGTCCGCCAAAGGCCGCATCATCGGCATCGCCATCGACGACACGCTGATGCAGCCGTCGGAAAAGCAGATGTTGGAGGACCTCCTCGCCGCCGCCTTCAACGACGCGCGCGCGAAGGCGGACACCGTCTCGAACGAGGAGATGGGCAAGATGACGTCGGGCTTGCCGCTCCCGCCGGGCTTCAAATTGCCGTTCTGAAATCCTCCCCGGCACGGGGAGGGGGACCGCCGCGAAGCGGTGGTGGAGGGGGCCCGCCGCGAGCGCTGCGCCGGAGGCGGGCCCCCTCCGTCACGCGGCTGCACCGCGCGCCACCTCCCCGTCCCGGGGAGGATTTACCTCACACACGCATCCAACCCGCTCCGCCGCACCACCCCCACATAGCGCGCCAGCCGGTCGCCATGCCGTCGGACGAACCCGTGCGGCGCGATGGCGGCGCGCTTCTTTGGCAGCGGCAGCACCGCCGCGATCCGCCCCGCCTCGACCGCCGACAGATGCGAGGCGTCGTGCCCGAAATACCGCTCCGCCCCCGCATTCGCGCCATAGGTGCCGATCCCCGTCTCGGCGACGTTGAGGTACACTTCCATGATTCGCCGCTTGCCCCACAGCGTCTCGATCAGCACCGTGAAATACGCCTCGAACGCCTTGCGGACATAGCCGCCGCCCTGGAACAGGAAGACGTTCTTGGCCGTCTGCTGGCTGACCGTCGACCCGCCCCGGATGCGCCCGCCCTGCGCGTTGTGATAGGCGGCACTCGCGATCCCGCGCCAGTCGAAGCCGTTGTGCGAACAGAAGCGCGCGTCCTCCCCGGCGATGACCGCGCGCGCCATGTCGGGGTCCATCCGATCCAGACCCATCCACTCCTTGGCGACGCCGTTGCCGGCGGTCGCGTCGCCCAACATCGTCCAGGTGATCGGCGGCGGCACGAAGCGGTACAGCCCCACCCACACGACCGAAAACAGGACGAAGCCCAGCCCCGCCACCAGCGCGATCCGGCCGATCCGCCGGATCACGGCAGCGCGCCGCTCCGCCGCGACAGGCTCATCGCGGCCAGCACCGCCGCCGCGATCAGCGCGAGCAGGCAGAGCCAGACGCCGAATTGCCAGTCGACATGGATCTGCGCCGCCATCGCCCGGTCCAGCCCGGTCGTCCGACCACCGCGCGCCGAAGCCTTGGCGATCGCCTCGGTGCTCAGCCGCTGCGTGCCGACCCAGCCGAGCACGACCGCCGCGATCGACGTCGCCACCACCACCGGCGCGCCCGTCCGCGCCGGCCGGAACGCCACGATCAGCCCGACGACGATCGCCGCCAGCGCCAGCAGCAGCCACACGCTAAGGTGCGCGTCACTCTGCATCGCGCGATCACCCGCCAGCTGAGCCAGTTCCGGCGACAGCTTGGGCTTGCCGATCGCAAGGTCCCATCCCGATGCCCGCATCAGCTCGGTCGAGGTGCACGACACCGTCATCCACGGCAGGAAGAACGCGACCAGCGCCACTCCCTTGCACGCCTTCACCCACTGCCACATCGCGCCGTCCCCGCCTCGTCCGGCGATCAGGCTAGACAGGCGGGCGAGCCGTTGTCCAGTCCGTCCGGCGGCGGCGGTGAGGTCGGATGACGTACCCGCCTCGCCGGGGCCTCGGTCACTGCTACGCGGCGACCAGCAGCCGCTTCTCCCCCGCCAGCCGCATCATTGCCTTTTGCAGCTTCTCGAACGCGCGCACCTCGATCTGGCGCACCCGCTCGCGCGATACGCCATAGACCTGGCTCAGCTCTTCCAGCGTCTTGGGATCGTCGGTCAGTCGGCGCTCGGTCAGGATATGCTTCTCGCGATCGTTGAGGTCGTCCATCGCGTCGACCAGCATGCCGTGGCGCACGTCCGCCTCCTGCGCCTCGGCGACGACATGGTCCTGCAACGGACCGTCGTCCTTCAGCCAGTCCTGCCACTGCGCGTCGCCCTCTTCGCCGACCTGGACGTTGAGCGACGTGTCGCCGCCCATCGCCATGCGCCGGTTCATCGACACGACCTCGTCCTCCTGAACGCCCAGGTCGGTCGCTATCTTGCGGACGTTCTCGGGGGACAGGTCGCCGTCCTCGAAGGCGTCGAGCTTCGACTTCATCCGGCGCAGGTTGAAGAACAGCTTCTTCTGCGCCGCCGTGGTGCCCATCTTCACCAGGCTCCACGACCGCAGGATGTACTCCTGGATCGACGCCCTGATCCACCACATCGCATAGGTCGCAAGGCGAAAGCCGCGATCGGGCTCGAACTTCTTCACGCCCTGCATCAGGCCGATATTGCCCTCGGAGATCAGCTCGGACGTCGGCAGGCCATAGCCGCGATACCCCATCGCGATCTTCGCCACGAGCCGCAGGTGGCTGGTCACCAGCTGCGCGGCGGCGTCAGGATCGCCATGTTCGGAGAACCGCTTGGCGAGCATATATTCCTGCTCGGGCTGGAGCAGCGGGAATTTCTTGATCTCCGCCAGATAGCGGTTCAGCCCCGCCTCGGTGCCGAGTGCCGGGATCGTCGCCGGGAGATTGCCGCTTTTTGCCATGATCCAAGAACTCCCTAATCCGTCGCGTTTCCCGCACTGCAGCGAAACGGAGTGTATCCTATACGAGAAGCGCCCTGAACAGTTCCTGCATGTCGGCGGGCATCGCGCTCTCGAACACCTGGGTTGCCCCGGTGATCGGATGCGTGAACCCCAGTCGCGCCGCATGCAAGGCCTGACGCCGGAAAGCAATTCTATCCGCCACCGGATGCCGCCCGCCATAGACCTGGTCGCCGATCAGTGGATGGCCCAGCGACGCCATGTGGACGCGCACCTGATGCGTCCGTCCGGTCTCCAGCCGACATTCGACCAGCGCCGCGCCCGTCAACGGCTCCAGCGTGCGATAATGCGTCACCGCCCGCTTGCCGCCAGCCACGACCGCGACCTTCTTGCGATTGGCGGGCGATCGCGCCAGCGGCGCATCGACGATGCCGGCGGACGGCGTCGGCTTGCCGCGCGTGATCGCCATGTAGCGCCGGTCGATGCTGTGGTCGGCGAACTGCTTCGCCAGCCCCTCGTGCGCCCGATCGGTCTTGGCCGCGACCATCAGCCCCGACGTATCCTTGTCGATCCGATGCACGATCCCCGGCCGCGCCACGCCGCCGATCCCGGACAGCGAGCCCCGGCAGTGATGGAGCAGCGCGTTGACCAGCGTCCCGTCCAGATTGCCGGCGGCGGGATGGACGACCAGCCCCGCCGGCTTGTCGATCACGATCAGATGCTCGTCCTCGAACGCGACGTCGAACGCGATCTCCTGCGCCTCGTTATGCGCCGGGGTCGGTGAGGGCACCGCCACCGCGAACACGTCGCCCGCGACCGCGCGCTTGGCGGGATCGCGCATCGCCAGCCCGTCGCGGCTGACCTGCCCGGCGTTGATGAGCACCTTCAACCGCTCGCGCGACAGCGTCGGCGCGGCATCGGCGAGCGCACGATCCAGCCGCCAGCCGTCGGCAGCGGGCGCGATCGTCGCTTCGATGATGGCAACCCCCCGGTCCATTCGTGCTACGAAGGTGGGCATGACGGTGCGGATTTCAAGCGAGTTGCTGGCACGGATCGTCGCCGACGCGAGCGCCTCGCCCGACGAGATATGCGGCCTGCTGTTCGGCGACGCAGGCGCGATCGACGACGCCCGGCCGACCCGCAACGTCGCCGCCGATCCGCGCCGCCGCTTCGAGATCGACCCGGCCGCGCTGATCGCCGCGCATCGCGGGCAGAGGGCAGGGGGCGTGGCGATGATCGGCTGCTACCACTCGCACCCCAGCGGCCACCCCGAGCCGTCGCCGCGCGACGCCGCCGACGCGGCGCCGAACGGCTGGCTGTGGCTGATCGTCGGCGGCGGCGAGGCGCGGCTGTTCCGGGCGGTCGAGCAGGGTGCGATCCACGGCCGCTTCGGCGAGGTCGCGCTGCGGATCGCACCCTGATCGTCACTCCCTTGACCGAGCCCCGCTTGCGCCCGCGACTCTCACCCGTCACAACGCCGCCATGCCCATCACCCCTGCCGACTTCGCCAGCCTGCTCTGCTCGCGCCTGTGCCACGACCTGCTTTCCCCCGTCGGCGCGCTCAACAACGGGCTGGAGCTGCTCGCGGACGAGACCGATCCGGCGATGCGTCAGCGTTGCCTCGACCTGCTGTCGGAGAGTGCCAAGACTTCCGCCAACAAGCTCAAATTCTTCCGTCTCGCGTTCGGGGCCGCCGGCGGCTTCGGCGAGCAGGTCGACGCCCGCGAATGCCGCGCCGCCATCGAGGGCTTGCTGTCGAGCGGCCGCAAGGTCGAGCTGGGCTGGCTGGTCGAGGCCGACACGCTGCCCAAGCCCGCCGCCAAGGTCCTCCTCAACCTCGCCATGATCGCCGGCGACGCCCTGGTCCGGGGCGGCCGGCTCGACATCGGTGGCGAAGTGGGCGGCGAGGAGAACGGCGGACAGGTCGAGATCGTCGTTCGCGCCGAGGGGCCGCGCGTCATCCTCGACCCCGACATCCGCCGCACGCTGAGCGATGGCGAGGGCGACGAAGCCGTCACCCCGCGCGTCGCCGCCGCCCTCCTGATCCATACGCTCGCCGGTTCGGTGCAGGTGTCGGAACCGGGCGACAACGTGATGCTGTTCGGCGCGGCGTGGCAGCCGCCGACGTCCGGCTGATCCACGCCTGCGGGCCGGCGGGTCGCGTGGGCGAACCCGACCAACCGTAAGGCCGTGCCGCCGCGCAGGCCCCGTCCCTAAACCCGCTCTTTACCAGTTCCGCGCCATAGCCGCCCGCAATGGACGAGTTGCTGCAAGACTTCATCGCCGAGACCCGCGAGACGCTCGAAGCGCTCAGCGGCGAGGTGATCGCGTGGGAGTCGGACCCGACCGACCGTACCCGCCTCGACGCGATCTTCCGCTTCGTCCACACCGTGAAGGGCTCCTGCGGCTTTCTCGACCTGCCGCGCCTCGCCCGGCTCAGCCACGCCGCGGAGGACGTGCTCGCCGCCGCCCGCGACGGCGCCCGTGCTCCCGACGCGGCGCTGGTCAACGCGGTGCTCGCCATCGTCGACCGCATCGGCGAGCTGGTCGAAGCCATCGACGCGGGCACCGCGCTGGACGACAGCTCGGACGAGTTCCTCATCGCCGCACTCGCCGAAGACGCCGCGCCTGCCGCCGCCCTCGCCGCCACGCCCGGTGCGCCGCGAGCCGCCAGCCGGACGATCCGGCTCGGCGTCGACCTGCTCGACCGGATGATGAGCGGCATGTCCGACATGGTGCTCGCCCGCAACGAGCTCGCCCGCTGCGTCCGCGTCCACGACCTCGATCCCCGCGCCGAAGCCGCGCTGGAGCGGCTGTCGCTCACCGTCGCCGACATGCGCGATGCCGTCACCCGCACCCGCATGCAGCGGGTCGAAGCGCTGTTCGCCGCCGTGCCGCGCATCGTCCGCGACACCGCCGCCGAGCTGGGCAAGGCGGTCACGCTGACGGTCGAGGGTGCCGACGTCGAGCTCGACCGCGAGATGATCGAGCTGATGCGCGATCCGCTGGTCCACATCATCCGCAACGCCGTCGATCACGGGCTGGAAAGTCCGGCCGAGCGACGCGCCGCGGGCAAGCGCGAGGCCGGTCACCTGTGCATGTCCGCACGTCAGTCGGGCAATCAGATCGTCATCGAGATCGTCGACGACGGCCGTGGCATCGATGTCGACCGCGTCGTCGCCAAGGCGGTGGCCAACCGGCTCCGCACCGAGACCCAGGTCGCGGTGCTGACCGACGCCCAGCGGCTGGACCTCGTCTTCGAGCCCGGCCTGTCGAGCCGCGATGCGGTGTCGTCGGTATCGGGACGCGGCGTCGGCATGGACGTGGTCCGCGCCAATATCGAGCAGATCGGCGGTCGCGTCGAGCTGCGTAACCGGCCCGGCCAGGGGCTGGCGATCGCGATCAGCGTGCCGCTCACCCTGTCGATCATCGCCACCGTCGTCGTCCAGGTGGGAGCGCAGCATTTTGCCCTGCCGCGTCAGTCGGTGGAGGAGATCGTCACCGCCAACGGCGCCTCCGTCCGGCTGGATACGCTGGGTGACGCGCCGGTCGCGACCGTGCGCGGGCGGCGGTTGCCGCTGTTGTCGCTGGCCGAGCTGATCGGCGTCGAGGGCGCCGGTGGCGCCGACACGCTGGCGATCGTCTCGACGCGCGACGGCGACTACGTGCTGGCGGTCGATGCCGTGCTCGACACCGAGGAGCTGGTGGTGAAGCCCGCCTCGCCTGCGGTGATGGCGACCGGATTCTATGCCGGCATGACGCTGCCCGACAGCGGCCGGCCGATGCTGCTGCTCGACTGCGCCGGACTGGCGACGGCGGCGGCGCTCCGGTTCGAGAAGCACGACACACAGGAGGAAGAACCGGCGACCGAAACCGGGACGGGCCTGTCGGCGCTGCTGTTCGAGGATCTGGACGGCCAGCGCCGTCTGATCGCGCTCGCCGCCGTCGATCGGGTGGAGACGGTGGCGACCGACGCGATCGCGGTCACCGGCGGACGCCGCCGCCTGTCGCTCGGCGATCGCTCCGTGCCGCTGCATGCCGTCGCCGGCTTCGGCGAGCGGACGGCGGTCGCGGTGCTTCGCCTCAACGACGGCGCAAGCGAGGTCGCCTATGCGATCGCCGAGCCCATCGAGATCGTCACCCTGCCGCTCGACATCGCACCGGCCGGTGATGGCGCGATCGCCGGCGTCGCCATGATCGCCGGCGAGCCGGTCGAGCTGATCGACGCGCTGAGCCTGTTCGGCGACGGCGGCACCGTCGCCGCGCGCCGCCCGCTCTGCCTGTTGTCGTGCGACGGCTCGGGGTGGATGGAGACCTTCCTCAAGCCCGCGCTCGAAGGCGTCGGCTACCGCTGCGCGACGCGGCTCGCGCCCGGCGAGGCGGCGGCGGTGACGCTGGTGATGAGCGACGGCTTGCCGTCCTCGGCGTCCAACGACAACGTCGTCCACCTTCGCCGCGAAGCCGCCGGTCCGCAGGGCAGCATCTATCGCTACGATCGCGCCGGCGTGATCGCCGCCGTCGCCAGCCGCCTCGCGGGAGCTTGATCGCATGGAGCTGTTCCTGATCGCCCAGGTCGCCGGCCGCGTCGTGGCCGTGCCCGCCGGGCAGGTGGAGTCGGTCGTCGATCTCGGCGAGTGCGTGCCGGTGCCCGGTGCGGAGCGCGCCGTCAGGGGACTGGCCGCGCTTCGCAGCCGGGTCGTGACGGTGATCGATACCGGCGTCGCGCTGGGCCTCGATCCGACCCCCGACAGCGCGCGCCGGGCGATCATCACCCGGCTCGACGGCCACCACTACGCCGTCCTCGTCGACGCGCTGGAGGATGTCGCCCCGTTCGCCCGCCTGCCGCTCGCCGGCCTGAGGTTGCGGCGCGGCTGGTCCGCGGCGGGCACCGCGCTGATCGAGCGCGACGGCGAGCCGGTGCTCGTCATCGATCTGCCCGGCCTGCTGTCCGGCGTCGCGAACGAGCCCGCGCGCGCGGCTTAACGCGACGCAAACGCTTCGCCGCCTACACCCGGCATCGCCACATTCCGCGAAAGTCGTCCCTCATGAAGACCTGCCTCGTCGTCGATGATTCAAAGGTGATCCGCAAGGTCGCCCGGCACATCCTCGAAACGCTCGACTTCTCGGTCAGCGAAGCCTGCGACGGGCGCGATGCGCTCGACCAGTGTCTGGTGTCGGCACCCGACGTGATCCTGCTCGACTGGAACATGCCGGTGATGAGCGGCATGGACTTCCTCCGCGCGCTGCGCGTGTCCGACATCCCGTCGCGCCCGAAGGTCGTGTTCTGCACCACCGAGAACGGCATGGCGCACATCCGCGCCGCGATCGAGGCCGGAGCGGACGAATATGTCATGAAGCCGTTCGATCGCGATACGCTCGAATCCAAGCTCCAGATCGTCGGCGCCTGATCCGACCGCCCGGTGAGCGCCGCCCCTCAATCCGTACTCGCGTCCGTTCCTGACCGTCTGCACGCCGGTCACGTCCTGATCGTCGACGACTCGGTCGTGGCACGCGCCGTGATCGCCCAGGCGGTCGATGCCAGCGACCGCTATGCCGTGGTGGGCGCGGTGCCGACCGTCGCGGCGGCGCTGGCCTTTCTGGCGACCACGTCGGTCGACTACATCCTGCTCGACATCAACCTGCCGGGCGTGGACGGCATCACCGCCCTGCCGGACCTGATCGCCGCCGGTGGGCAGGCGCGCGTCCTGATCGTCTCCTCCGCCGCCGCCGACGGCGCGGTTCAGACGGTGCAGGCGCTGGCGTTCGGCGCCGCCGACACGCTGGTGAAACCGGCGGCCGGCGCGCTCTCCACCGCCTTCCGCACCGCGCTGATCGACAAGCTCGACCGGCTGAACGCGCCGGTCCACGCCCCGCGGCCGGCGCTGAAGCCGACGACGACGCCGGTCGGCTGGCAGGGCGGGGCGTGCGATCTCGTCGCGATCGGCGCCTCTACCGGCGGCATTCACGCGCTCAGCCGCCTCCTGCGCGAGCTGCCCGCCGCCTTTCGCACCCCCGTGCTGGTCACGCAGCATCTCCCGGCCACGTTCATGCCCTATTTCGCCGCGCAGCTCGCGCTGCTGGCGGGCCGCCCTTGCGAGGTCGCTACCGACCACCTCCGCATCCGTCCTGGCCGTATCGTGGTCGCGCCCGGCGACGCGCATGTCCGCGTCGTGCCGCTCGCCGACGATGGTGCCAGCATCCGTCTGTCGCGCGAGCCGTCCGCCACCGGCTGCATGCCGTCGGTCGACGTCATGCTCGCCAGCGTCGCGGCGACCTATGGTGCGCGCGCCACCGCCGTGGTGCTGAGCGGCATGGGTCGCGACGGTGCCGACGGCGCCCGCGCGCTCGCGCAGGCGGGCGGCGCGGTGGTGGTGCAGGATGAGGCCAGCTCGGTGATCTGGGGCATGCCGGGTGCCGTCGCGCAGCAGGGGATCGCCGCGGCCGTGCTGCCGCCCGACGCGATCGGCCGCCTGCTGGTGGAGCGCCGCCGATGACCGCCCAGCCGCCGCTGTCGCCCGCCGTCGTCAGCGTCCTGACCGCGCTGCTGGAAGCGCGCACCGGTCAGCAGCTCGCATCGTACCGCTCGTGGCGGCTCGACGTCGCGTTGAAGCCCTTGCTCAAGCAACGCGGCCTCGCCTCGCTCGACGAGCTGGTGGCGCTGCTGCTCGACGGCCAGGAGGCGCAGGTCGCCGATCAGGTCGTCGACGCGCTGGTCAACGGCGAAACCAGCTTCTTCCGCGACGCCGCCGTGTTCGATCTGATGCTGGAAGCGGTCCGTGCCGCCGAGGCGGACGGCCGCCGCGCACGCATCTGGAGCGCCGGCTGCGCGACGGGGCAGGAGCCGCTGTCGCTCGCCATGATGTTCGCCGAACGCGCGAAGGAGAGCGGCGCCGCGATGCCGGAGATCGTCGCGAGCGACGTGTCGGAAACCGCGCTCACCCGCGCCCGCGCCGGCCGCTACACGCAGTTCGAGGCGCAGCGCGGACTGCCGATCCGCCGCCTGATGCAATGGTTCGACGGTGCCCCCGACGGCGACTGGATCGCCAGGCCAGACCTCGTCCGCCACGTCTCTTACCGTCGCATGAACCTGCTCGCCGACGCCGCGCCCGCCGGCCGTTTCGACCTGGTGCTCTGCCGCAACGTCATGCTCTACCTCTCGCCCCGCGCGAAGGCGGTTGCGTTCGACAAGCTGGCGGGCGCGTTGCGGCCGGGTGGACTGCTCGCGATGGGGGCGGGGGAGACGGTGATCGGCCAGACCAGCCTGTTCGCGCCGAGCCGCTCGCTACGCGGTCTCTACGCCCGCACGGACGTCGCCGACGCGCTGGCGGCGTAGCGGTTTACAACCCGGCGGTCGCGGGGCACGGCAGCGCGATGATCGCGACGCCCTCGCCCAACCACGACGAGCGCACCGCGCCGGTGTCGATGATCGTCCTCCACTATACGGGGATGCAGACCGCCGGCGAGGCGATCGCGCGACTGTGCGATCCCGTCGCCAAGGTGTCGTCCCACTATCTGGTCGACGAGGACGGCAGCGTCCACACGCTGGTCGACGAGCACCGCCGCGCCTGGCACGCCGGCCGCGCGCACTGGCGCGGGGTGACCGACGTCAACTCGGCCAGCGTCGGCATCGAGATCGTCAATCCCGGCCACGAGTTCGGCTACCGCCCCTTCCCGGACGCGCAGATCGAGGCGCTGGTGCCGCTCGTCGCAGAGATCAAGGATCGCCACGCCATCACCCGCGGCAACGTGGTCGGCCATTCGGACATCGCGCCCACCCGCAAGCGCGATCCCGGCGAGCTGTTCCCGTGGGCTCGGCTCGCGCGCCTGCGCCTGGCGCTGCCGCGCCCGACCAAGCGCCTGCTCGACCCGCAATGGACCGGCGCCGGCTTCCTGCTCGCGCTGGAGCGGTTCGGCTATGACGTGACCGAGCCGATGGCCGCCATCGTCGCCTTCCAGCGCCGCTTCCGCCCCGAGCTGATCGACGGCGAGATGGATGCCGAATGCCGGATGATCCTGCTCGCGCTGCTGCTTCCCAAGCCGGAAGGGGAAGACTAAGGAGGGTCGGTCAGAAGGTCGGGCGACCGCGGCCCCGGACCTGTTTCGGGGGCGAGGAAAGTCCGGGCTCCACGGAACGACGGTGGCGGGTAACGCCCGCCGGGGGCGACCCCAGGGACAGTGCCACAGAGAGCAGACCGCGCACCGCTTCGGCGGCGCAAGGGTGAAAGGGTGCGGTAAGAGCGCACCGCGCGCCTGGTGACAGGGGCGGCACGGCAAACCCCACCGGGAGCAAGACCGAATAGGGACGTCATGGGGCCTTCGGGTTTCGGGGTGTGTTTCCACCCGACGTCCGGGTTGGTCGCTTGAGCTTGTCGGCGACGGCAAGCCTAGAGGAATGGTCGCCCATCCGGTTCGCCGGTGGACAGAACCCGGCTTACAGACCTTCTGGCGCCCGCTGCGAGGCGCGTAGCGACAGCTACGCGCCGGTGCCGTCAGGCACGCATCGGGCCGGCCGGGCTCGGGCGCAGCCAAGCGTCGACGTCGCTCGGGCTCTGCCCGAGTGCGCCCGTCCGGATCGCTCGCCGACAGCCGATCGTCACGTGATTTACGCGCATGACGGCTTCCGACCCGGCGACTTAGCCCCTATCTGCCCCTCGATGGCTCGCACCCCCTCGCGCTCGAACGACTGGGGCTTCCCCCGCTGGCGTGGCTACGGCTCCGGGCGCGAGACGACGCAGGTGCGGCTGTGCGATCGCCACGGTTGCACCGCCCCCGGCGACTGCCCCGCGCCGAAATCGCCCAACAGCCCCGACCGCTGGTATTTCTGCACCGAACACGCCGCCGAGTATAACCGCGGCTGGAACTACTTCGAGGGCTTGTCCGCCGAGGAAGCCGCCGAGCGAGAGGCGGCCGACCGCCAGACGCAGGACGGCTACAGCAACGCCAAATACTATGCCTGGGGAGGGCCCGGCGACGGCACCCGCAGCCGCGACGAGATGCGCGCGCTCGACGCGCTCGGGCTGGAAAGCGACGCCGGCCTCGAGGATGCGCGCGCGGCATGGCGACGGCTGGCCAAGGAGAATCACCCCGACGTCGCCCCGAACGACCCGACGGCGGCGACCCGGTTCCAGCAGATCCAGACCGCCTGGGAGGTGCTGAGGGCCGCCGAGGAGGCGAGGGCGGGGTAGGGCGGGGTCCGACGACCCCGATCCAACATTCCCGCTCCTCCGTCAGTCCCGCGCTCCTACGTCATCCCCGCGCTCGTTCGTCATCCCCGCGCTCCTTCGTCATCCCCGCGAAAGCGGGGACCTATCGCCCGACGGTCGCGGAACACTCACGCGCGCACGATCGAAGCCGGCAGGGGCGATGCATTCCCGCTTTCGGGGGATGACGGGTCGCTCGACCCGACGCCTACGCCGCCAGCCGCCCCGCCGTTTCCCGGATCAGCGCGATCATGTTGGGCAGCCCCTGCGTGCGGTTGCTGCTCAGCGCGCGTTGCAGCTCGAACGGCGCCAGTTCGCCTTCGATGTCAGTGGCCAGGATCGCCGCGGGCGCGCGATCCTGCACCGCCGCGAGCACCAGCGCCACCAGCCCCTTGGTGATCGCCGCATTGCTGTCCGCCAGGAAATGCAGCGCGCCGTCCTCGGCGCGCGTGGGATAGATCCACACGGACGCCGAACACCCCCGCACCAGCGTCGCCTCCGTCTTCAGCGCTGCCGGCATCGGCTCCAGCCCGCGCCCTAGGTCGATCAACAGGCGGTATCGGTCGTCGGGGTCGAGAAAGGCATATTCGTCGCTGATGTCGGAGAGGGGAGAGGCCATCAGATGCAGGTAGCCGCGAAACGCGACCCCGTCATCCCGAGCTTCCGCTTCTTCGGCCTCCGCGGAAGTCGACGATCAGCGGTAGAGGCTTCATGGCCGTCGCGGCAAAGCCGTGCCGTGACGTCGAAGTCCGGCGATGCCGAGCCCGGCCGAGCTTGCGCGTCTCGCGCGCTGCTCCGCTACGCGCGTGCGCGCCGGCGCTACAGCTCCACCCCGGCCGCGATCGCCTCCAGCTTCCGGATCCGCTCGCGCAGGTCCGCGATCTCGATCCTGGCCCCTGCGCCCGCGGGCATCACGTCGGCCACCTGTCCCCGGTCCAGCTCCGACCGCTTCAGCTGCAGCCACCCGCGCCAGCCCGCCAGCCCGGCCGCGGTCACCATCGCCAGCCCGGTCAGCCCGGCGGCGGACAGCGTCATCGTCACATAAGGGTCGGTCATCTCTACCTCCTCAGCGATCGCGCAGCCGCTCGATGTCCGCGTCGAGCTGGTGGCTGCCATGCGTGTCGGTCACGACGCGCTCCAGCACCTGGATGCGCGCCTTAAGTTCGTCGATCTCCGCGCGCGAGCGGGCGAGGTCGGCCGTGTCGCTCCCCGCCGCATGCGCGCTCCCGCGCTGCCGCATCAGCAGCACCAGCACGACGGCGGCGATCAGCACGATCAGGACCATGGCATCCCAGAACAGCACGTCGGTCTTCCTTCCTCAAACCTGCGGTCGCTCGTCGCGGAGCCGCTCGATCTCATGCGCCAGATCGGTGCCGCGATCGGTCGCGATCCGCTCCAGCACGCGTACCCGCTGCTCCAGCCGCTCGGTGTGCGCGGCATATTGCGCCGCCTTTTCGGCGGTATGCTCCGCCTGCAACTCCAGCTGTCGCTGCTTCAGCTTGATGAGCGGCTGCACCACGACGCCGCCGATGATGGCGATCACCGGGATCGACAGCGCCAGGATCGGGATGATGTTCGCGTCCATGTCGTCTCCCTCAGCGCAGCGAGTCGATCTCGCGGGCGGTGCGCGTCGCGGGATCGGTGGCGATCCGTTCCAGCACCGCGATCCGCTCCTCCAGCCGCCCGACCTGCCCGTGCAGCCGCTCGTTCTCGCCGGTCAGCAGCGCGACCTTGCGCGTCGCCTCGACCCCGTCCTCGGGCGTTACCTTTCCCCAATCGTCCGTCGGGGCATAGCCGTGACGCGCCCTGATCCAGTTGTTCACCACCCAGCCGATCGTCGAGATCGCGACCAGCGCAATGACGAATTCCGGTCCGTTCCAGTTCATGTCCGCATTCCTCGATGTCGTGGGGTCAGCGCAGCGCGTCGATCTCGCGGGCGGTGCGCTCGGCGGGGTCGGTGACGATCCGTTCCAGCACCGCGATCCGCTCTTCCAGCCGTCCGACCTGGCCGTGCAGCCGCTCGTTCTCGCCGGTCAGCAGCGCGACCTTGCGGCTGTCCACCAGCGTCTCACCATGGCCGTCGCGACGTTCGCGCCGGCTGCGCTTGTCCTCGATCGGATAGCCATGCTTGGCCTTGACCCAGGTGGTGAAGGCGCCGCGCGCCATTACCGCCGTCACGATCCCGATCGGCACGAGGAAACTCAAATCCGACACCGCCAAACCCTTTCGATGATGTGTTGCAGCAGGCCCGACCGACGCTCAGCGCAGGCTGTCGATCTCGCTCGCCAGCTGGCTGTTGCGGCTGGTGTACAGCGTCTCGATGTCGGCCAGCCGGCGATCGACGTCGCGCAGCCGCGACCGGACCTCGGACGACGAGCGCTTCGGATTAGACCGCACGCCCTGCCAGAACTTGGCGTCGCCGGCGTCCTGATACAGCCCGCTCGGCGTGGCCTCCGCCACCCAGGCGATGATGAAATAGGCCAGGACGATCCACCATTGCCCGGCCAGGATCGTCATCGCGGCGACCCCCAGGCGGACCCAGAGCACGTCAACCCCGGTATAATCCGCCATCCCCGAACACACGCCCTTCCACTTGGCGTTCTCGCAATCGAGGTAGAACTTCGTGCGGCGCGCGGACATCTCAATTCCTCCGGTCGAGCGAGAAGGTGGGGGAGGGGGCGGTGACGCCGGGCTGCCAGTCGGCGGCGGGCGGGTTTAGCCCCGGTTTCCAGTCGGGATGATCGGCGGCGGCGATCCGCTCGACGGTCTGCAGGCGATCTTCCAGCCGGCGGGCGAGGACGAACATCTCGTCGAGCAGGTTCTCGTCCTCGACCGTGATCTTGGGCGCCTGCTTCCACTTGGTGACATAGTGCAGGATCAGCCACGGCAGGCCTATGAACAGGGTGACGATCGCCAGGCCGCCGACCAGGATGCCGATGATGTCTTCCATCTCAGCGCTCCCCGGTGTTGCCGGCGATCCGCGCCTTCAGCGCCGCCAATTCCGCGTCGACCTTGTCCGACTGACGCAGCTCGGCGATCTCCTCGTCCAGCGTCTTGACGCTGCCCAGGCCCATCGCTTCCGCGCGGCCCTCGGCGTCGTCGACGCGGCGCTCCAGCTGATCGAAGCGGCTGAAGGCCTCCTGCGTCTTCGGCCCGGCATACATCTCGCGCAGGCGGAAGCGGTTGTTGGCGCTTTCCAGCCGCGTCTGGACGCTGGCCTGCTTGGTCCGCGCCTCGCGCAGCTTGCCCTGCAACTTGGCGATGTCCTCTTCCGACGCGCGCAGCGCATCGTCCAGGACGCCGATCTCGACCCGCAGCTGGTCGGCCATGTCCGCCGCCTTCTGCCGCTCGACCAGCGCCGCCTTGGCCAGGTCCTCGCGGTCCTTGCTCAGCGCCAGCTCGGCCTTTTCGGTCCAGCTGTGCTGCAGCCCGTCCAGCTTGGTGATGTGGCGGCGCATCTCCTTCTGGTCGGCGATGGTGCGCGCGGCGGACGCGCGGACCTCGACCAGCGTGTCCTCCATCTCGGCGATGATCATGCGGATCATCTTGGCGGGGTCTTCCGCCTTTTCGAGCAGGTCCGCCATGTTGGCCGCGACGATGTCGCGGGTCCGGGAAAAGATGCTCATGGTCCAGCTGCTCCTCAATGTCGGCGGCGCCGCCAGTGGCAGGCGCGTGGGGCGGGGGTCGCCAAAATCCCCTCTCACCGTTTCCATTATCATGCGCGGACGACCGTCGCCATCGGCGCCGACTGACCCGCGGTGGCCGGGCCGACCGCGCCGATCACGCAGGCGGTGCTGACCAGCAGCGTGGCGGCGATGGCGGCGATGTGGCGGCCGAGGCTCAGATTGGTCATGGCGTGAACTCCCTTGGTCTGGTTGGAAGCCGCTCGAAGCGGCGTTGCCGAGGTCTTTGCACCCCCCGTGCCAACCGGCTCACGGCTGAAAATGTCGTCATCCCCGCGAACGCGGGGACCCATCGCCCATAGCGAAATCAATAGCTTAGCCGGTTGTAGGCGCTACTCACCCCTCATACAGCCACTGCCTCACTCAAATAAAACACCGCTGCCACCCTTGCCAACCCTCAGCAATCTACGCCACAGCTTGGCATATGCAGGAACGCACCACCCAGTTCGTCGGTCAATCCGGCGCTTTCCTGGACACGCTGGAGCGTGCCAGCCGCGCCGCCGCGCTCGATCGGCCCGTGCTGGTGATCGGCGAACGCGGCACCGGCAAGGAGCTGGTCGCCGAACGCCTCCACCGCCTGTCGCCGCGCTGGGACCATCCGCTGGTGGTGATGAACTGCGCCGCGCTGCCGGAGACGCTGATCGAGGCCGAGCTGTTCGGGCACGAGGCCGGCTCCTTCACCGGCGCCACCAAGGCGCGGGTCGGCCGCTTCGAGGAGGCGGACGGCGGCACGCTGTTCCTCGACGAGCTGGGCACGCTGTCGATGGCGGCGCAGGACCGGCTGCTCCGCGCGGTCGAATATGGCGAGGTCACCCGTATCGGCGCATCGCGTCCGATCCGCGTCGACGTCCGCATCGTCGCCGCGACCAACGAGCATCTGCCCGACCGCGTCGCCGCCAGCACCTTTCGCGCCGACCTGCTCGACCGCCTGTCGTTCGAGGTCGTGACGCTGCCGCCGCTCCGCGCGCGCGCCGGCGACATCGAGGTGCTGGCCGAGCATTTCGCGCGGCGGATGGCGTCGGAGATCGGCTGGCGCCGTTGGCCCGGCTTCACCGCCGCCGCCGTCGAGGAACTGCGCCGCCACGACTGGCCCGGCAACGTCCGCGAGCTCCGCAACGTCGTCGAGCGCGCGGTCTATCGGTGGGAAGGGGAGGGGCCGGTCGACACGATCGAGCTCGACCCGTTCGCATCGCCCCATCGACCCCGCGCCCACGCGGCACCTGCGCCACCATCGGAGTCCGCACCCTCACCATCGCCCGTTCCGGAAACCGCCGATTTCAAGACCAGCGTCGCCACCCACGAACGCCATCTCCTGACCCGCGCTTTGGCCGAAAGCCGCTACAACCAGCGCCACGCCGCGCAGGCGCTCGGCCTGACCTACGACCAGTTCCGCCACGCGCTCCGCCGCCACGACCTGATTGGAACGGTTGCGTAACGGCGCGCGGGAGCGTTCGGGCGACCCCCGCGTTACCCTTCCTGAACCCCGCTAGGAGGACCCCATGGCGTTCGAACTGCCCCCGCTGCCCTACGACTACGATGCGCTGGAGCCGGTCATCTCGAAGGAGACGATGACCTTCCACCACGACAAGCACCACAAGGCCTATACCGACAAGCTCAACGAAGGCGTCGCCGCCGATCCGAAGCTGGACGGCAAGTCGATCGAGGACATCCTCGGCATGATCTCGTCGCTGCCGCCGCTTGTCCGTAATAACGGTGGCGGCTATTGGAACCATGACTTCTTCTGGAAGATCATGGGTCCCAAGGGTTCGTCTTCGCCGTCGGGCGCGCTCAAGGATGCGATCGACACCTATGGCGGCCTCGACAAGTTGAAGGAAGACTTCAACGCGAAGGGCGTCGGTCAGTTCGGCTCCGGCTGGGCGTGGATCATCAAGGATGCGTCCGGCGCGCTGAAGATCACCTCGACGCCCAATCAGGACAACCCCCTGATGGACGACGCCAAGGAGCCGGGCACGCCGATCCTGGGCAACGACGTCTGGGAGCACGCCTATTACCTGACGTACAAGAACGATCGTCCCGGCTATCTCAAGGCCTGGTGGGACATCGTCAACTGGGACGAGGCCGGCAAGCGTTTCGACGCCTGAGGCTATTCGGGCGGCAGCTGTTCGGCTGCCGCCTCTTCCTCGTCGACTGCCAGTCCGTGCCGCATCAACATCGGCACGTTCGCCACCGCAAAGGCGACGGTGACGATCGTACAGCCCGGAAACTTGAACAGCACCCACGCATCGAAGCTCAACAGCGCGCGCGCGAGCTCGTTGGCGACCGCGAGTCCGGCGAAGAACACCGCCCAGTTGATCGTCAGCTGTCGCCATCCCGCCGCCGACAGCCCCGGATAGGCCATGCCGAGCAGCCCCTCCAGCAACGGCCGTCCCGTCACCAGCCCGAACCCAAGCACCGCCGCCAGAATGGCATAGACGAACGTCGGCTTCATCTGGATGAACTTGGGGTCGTGGAAATAGATCGTCAGCCCGCCGAAGACCAGCACCAGCGCCGCAGAGATCAGCAGCATCGGCGAGACGTGCCGTAGCTTCACCTGCGAATAGATCACCGCGATCACCGTCGCGACCGTGAACAGCGACGTCGCGACGATCACCCGCGCCACCAGCAACGCCTCGACCCGCGTCAGGTCGTCCAGCGACCGGGTGAAATGCGCGACCAGCGTCCGGCACCATTCCGACGGCGCCGCGAACGTCACCAGAAAGAACACCAGCAAAGGGCCGTAATCGATCGCCATCCGCATCATCGGCGGGGTTGCGCGTGGTTTCTCGGTCACTTCTGTACTCGCTCCACCCCGGCCACGATCCGGCTCACCTCGCGCGGGTCGAACGGGCGCAGGTCGCCCATCCCCTCGCCGACGCCGATCGCGTGGACCGGCAGCCCGTATTTCTCCGCCGCCGCGACCAGCACGCCGCCGCGCGCCGTGCCGTCCAGCTTGGTCATCACCAGCCCGGTTACGCCCGCCAGATCGCGGAATACCTCGATCTGGTTGAGCGCGTTCTGTCCGGTCGTCGCATCCAGCACCAGCACGACGTCGTGCGGACTCGCCGGATTGAGCCGCCCCAGCACGCGCTTGATCTTCGCCAACTCGTCCATCAGCTCGCGCTTGTTCTGCAACCGCCCGGCGGTGTCGACGATCAGCACGTCGATGCCGGTCGCGGTCGCCTGCTTGACCGCCTCATAGACGATGCCCGCCGCGTCGCCGCCTTCCTTGCCCGAAACCAGCGGCACGCCCGCGCGCTCCGCCCAGGTCGCGAGCTGCCCGATCGCGGCAGCGCGGAAGGTGTCGCCCGCCGCCAGCATGACGCCGTAGTCCTGCTCGGCGAACAGATGCGCCAGCTTGGCGATCGTCGTCGTCTTGCCCGAGCCGTTGACGCCGATCACCAGGATCACCTGCGGCCGCGGAAACGCCTCGATCTCCAGCGGCTTGGCGACTCTGGCGAGCGCACGCTCGACCTCCTCGGCGACGACGAGCCGGACGCCGAGTTCCTCCATGTTCCGCTCGACGCCGACCTCGACCAGCCGCCGCCTGATCCGCGCCGCCATCTCCGGCCCCAGATCGGACGCGATCAGCGCCTCCTCGATCTCGTCGAGCTGCTCGTCGGTCAGCCGTCCGGCGCCCAGCCCGGCGAGATTGCCGACCAGCCGGTCCGACGTCCGCCGAAACCCGCCGAGCAGCTTGTCGTGCCAGGAACGATCGTCGGTCATGCGGCGCATGCCTCGGCGACGTGCAGCGCGGCTCCTTCGGCCCCGCCGTCATCCCCGCGAAAGCGGGGACCCATTTCGACAGCGTGGACGATGAACGGGAGCGAGGGACATGCGCTCCCGCCTGCGCGCGGGTGACGAGAGGACAGCAGCACGCCGTCCGCGACGCCCATGACCCGAACCGACACGATGTCGCCGGCGACGGAGTCAGGCACCCGCACCTCGGCGAATTGAGGCGTGTGTCCCCGGTCGCCGGGTTTCTCCACCACGATCTCCTGCACCGTTCCGATCAGTCCTTGCAGCCACCGCGCCTTCCGCCCCGCCGCCGCCTCACGCAGCCGCGCCGCCCGCGCGCGCCGCACTTCAGGCGCGACCTGCGGCATCCGCGCCGCCGGCGTGCCTTCGCGCGGGGAGAACGGAAAGATATGCGCGTGGACGATGTCGCAATCGTCCAGCAGCGCGGCCGTGTCGGCGAACATCGCCTCCGTCTCGGTCGGGAAGCCCGCGATCAGGTCCGCGCCGACCGCCACGTCGCGCCGCGCCCTCAACCGCGACACCAGCGCCACCGCCTCGGCGCGGCTGTGCCGCCGCCGCATCCGCTTGAGCACCAGGTCGTTGCCCGCCTGTAGCGACAGGTGGACATGCGGCATCATCCGCGCCTCGCTCGCCAGCAGCTCGAACAGCACCGGATCGACCTCATGCCCGTCGATCGACGACAGCCGCAACCGCGCCAGCCCCGGCACCGCCAGCAACGCCTCGCACAACTGCCCCAGCGTCGGCGCGCCCGGCAGGTCCGGACCATAGCTCGTCACGTCGACCCCGGTCAGCACCACCTCGCGATGCCCCGCCGCGACCAGTCCGGCGACGCGCGCGACCACTTGCGCGACCGGCACCGACCGGCTGGCGCCGCGCCCCTGCGGGATGATGCAGAAGGTGCAGGCGTGATCGCAGCCGTTCTGCACCGGCACGAACGCGCGGGCGTGATCGCGGAACCGTGGCAGCGGCGCGGCGAGGGCGCCCCAGCTCGCCGGCAGCGTCTTGGCCGCGTTCGGCACCACGCGATCGACCTCCGGCATCGCCGCGAACCCCGCCGCGTCGATCGTCGCGGCACAGCCCGTGACGATCAGCTCGGCGCCCGGTCGTGCCCGCCGCGCCCGCCGGATCGCAACGCGCGTCTGCTTGACCGCCTCGCCCGTCACCGCGCAACTGTTTACCACCACGGCGTCGCGTCCGGTCAGCATCGCCCGGATCGCCTCGCTCTCGGCGAGGTTCAGGCGGCAGCCCAGCGTGACGATCTCCGGCCCGGTCATGGCCGCGCGACTTAGGGGGGTGCCGCGCCCAAGTCACGCGCCGCGTGACCGCCACCCGGCGCGGCGGTTGTGTTCGCGGCCGTCTTCAGCTATCGACGACGCCGTTCAGCCCGCTGGACACGAACCGAAGCGCCTCCGGGCGCACGCCGGCTGACGAGGTTTCGTCCGCCGGCGTTTCTTGCGTTGGCGGGTCATTGGAGTTGAGACGCGCATGTTCGAAAGCCTGAGCGATCGCCTTGGTGGGGTCTTCGACCGCCTGCGCGGCCGTGGCGCGCTGACGGAAGCCGACGTCCGCACCGCGATGCGCGAGGTCCGCGTCGCGCTGCTCGAAGCCGACGTCGCGCTGCCCGTCGCGCGCGATTTCGTCGAGCGCGCGACCGAAAAGGCGATCGGCCAGAACGTGCTGCGCTCGGTCACGCCGGGGCAGCAGGTCGTCAAGATCGTCCACGACGCGCTGATCGAGATGCTCGGCGCGGATGCGTCGGAGCTGGAACTCGGCGTCACCCCGCCGGCGATCATCATGATGGTCGGGCTACAGGGGTCGGGCAAGACCACCACCACCGCCAAGATCGCCAAGCGCCTCAAGGAGCGCGGCGCCAAGCGGGTGATGATGGCGTCGCTGGACGTCAATCGTCCGAACGCGCAGGAGCAGCTGGCGACGCTGGGCGGCCAGGTCGACGTCCAGACGCTGCCGATCGTCGCCGGCCAGCAGCCGGTCGACATCGCCCGGCGCGCGCTGTCGGCGGCGAAGCTGCAGGGCTTCGACGTGCTGATGCTCGACACCGCCGGGCGGACCAGCATCGACCAGGCGCTGATGGACGAGATGCGCGCCGTCGCCGACGTCGCGCAGCCGCAGGAAATCCTGCTCGTCGTCGACTCGCTGACCGGGCAGGACGCGGTCAACGTCGCGCAGAACTTCTCCGACCAGGTGCCGCTGACCGGCGTCGTGCTGACCCGCATGGACGGCGACGCGCGCGGTGGTGCGGCGCTGTCGATGCGTGCCGTCACCGGCAAGCCGATCAAGTTCGCGGGCACTGGCGAGAAGATGGAAGCGCTGGAGGCGTTCCACCCGGAGCGCGTCGCCGGCCGCATCCTCGGCATGGGCGACGTCGTGTCGCTGGTCGAGCGCGCCGCCGAGAGCATCCAGGCCGACGACGCCGCGCGGATGGCCGCGAAGATGGCCAAGGGTCAGTTCGACATGAACGACCTGCGCGCGCAGTTGCAGCAGATGAGCCGCATGGGCGGGCTCGGCGCGCTCGCGGGGATGATCCCCGGCATGAAGAAGGCGCAACAGGCGATGGCCGCTGCGCCCGGCACCGACAAGGTGCTGGTCCACATGGACGCGGTGATCGGCTCGATGACGCTTAAGGAGCGCACCAAGCCCGAGCTCATCAATGCCAAGCGCAAGATCCGCATCGCCAAGGGCTCCGGCACCACGGTGCAGGAGGTCAACAAGCTCCTGAAGATGCATCAGGAGATGGCCACCGCGATGAAGAAGCTCCGCAAGATGGGCGGGCTCAAGGGCATGATGGCGATGCTCGGCAAGGGCGGCGGCGGCATGGCCGGGCTCGGCAACGCGATGGGCGGCCCCGGCCTCGGCGAGATGATGGGCAAGATGGGTGGCCCCGGCGGCGGGCTGCCCGGCCTGCCCGGCGGTCAGGGTCTGCCCCCCGGCCTCATGGATTTCACGAAGAAGAAATAACCACCTTAACCTGCAAGGATTTCGACAATGGCTCTTTCCATCCGACTGTCGCGCGGCGGCTCCAAAAAGCGTCCCTATTACCGCATCGTCGTCGCCGACGCCCGCTCGCCCCGCGACGGCAAGTATCTCGAGAAGATCGGCACCTATAACCCGCTGCTCGCCAAGGACGACGAGAAGCGCATCCAGCTCGACGGCGATCGCGCCAAGCATTGGCTGGGCGTCGGCGCGCAGCCGACCGACCGCGTCGCGCGCTTCCTCGACGTCGCCGGCGTCAAGGAGCGGCCCGCGCGCAACAACCCGAACAAGGGCAAGCCCGGCGAAAAGGCCACCGAGCGCGCCGAGGAGCGTGCCGATAAGGTGAAGGCCGCCGAGGAAGCCGCCGCCGCCGCCAGCGCCGCCCCGGCGGTCGAAGAGACCCCCGCCGAGGAGGCTCCGGCCATCGACGAGGCGACTTCGACCGAGACCGCGTCGACCGAGACGGCCGAGGCTTGAGGCACCGGCGTGCGGGTCGTGCGTTCATGTCGTTCCAGAGGAGTACCGCATGACCGCCGACCCGCAGCCGACCCTGCCCGATCCGCGCACCGCCAATGACGACGAAGACCTCGGCGACGGCCGGTCGGCGCCCGCGCCCGCGGAAGGCGCGGACGACGAACCCGGTCCCAACCCCGGCTCGCCCGACGCCTGAGCCCCTGAAGCCGGGTCAGGTGGTGCTCGCCGCCGTCACCGGCCCGCACGGGATCGGCGGCGAGGTGAAGCTCAAGCTCTTCACCGACGACCTCTCACCGTATCGAAGCTTCAACGACGGCGCGCTGACGGTCACGTCGATGCGCGGCAACATCGCCCGCTTCGCCGAGGTGCCCGACCGCAGCGCCGCCGAGGCGCTGCGGGGTACGGCGTTGACGGTCGCGCGGAGCGTCTTGCCGGCGCTGGCCGAGGGTGAATATTACCACGCCGACCTGATCGGCCTGCCGGTGACGACGCCCGACGGCGTGGCGATCGGTCGCGTCGTCGCGGTGGAGAACTTCGGTGCCGGCGACCTGATCGAGATCGAGCGACCGGACGGCAAGCAATTCATGGTCCCGCTCCGCCCCGACGCAGTGCCCGAGTGGAACACCGAACGGCTGGTGCTCGACCCTGCGTTCGTCGAATGATCGAGCCGGGGCCGTGGCGTCGAGCCGCGGCCTACAGGTAGCTCGCCTCGTCGTTCTTCGGCCCGAGGTCGCCCGGCGTCTTGTCCGTTCCCTCGCCGCCCGTGATCGGAAACGTGTCGCCCGAGGGCGTCGCGCTGTCGAAATCCTCGCCGGGATTGCCGCCGCCGATGCCGGCACCGCTGCCGTGGACCTCGCCGGTGTCGCGATCGGCGGAGGCGCGGTGGCCTTCGTCGACCGGGATGTCACGCCCGTCCACCTGCGGACGGAACGCCGGATCGGCTGCGCGCGCACCCTCCGCCAGCTCCCGCCCGATCGTGTAGCCCTGGCCCGAATAGCCGTGGGGCCGATCGAATTCGTTGGAGTCGCGGGGACGTTCGGGATCGACAGGATCGGTCATGCGCGTAAAACGGCCGAGGCCGCGCCCCCGTTCCCTTACAGCCGCACCTCGATCAGCATGGGGCCCTCGCTGCGGATCGAGGCGACGAGCAGACGGTGGAAATCCTCCGCGGTGTCGACCGCCACCGCCGGCACCCCCATCGACTTCGCCATCGCCTGCCAGTCGATCGTCGGCTCCGTCAGGTCGATCATCGACATCGCGCGCGGACCGGGTGCCGGGCCGGCGCCCATGTTCGAGAACTCCGCCTTCAGGATCGCATACTGATTGTTGGCGAAGATGATCGTGGTCACCGGCAGCTGCTCGCGCGCCTGCGTCCACAGCGCCTGGATCGTGTACATGGCACTGCCGTCGCCGGTCATGCAGATCGTGCGCCGGTCGGGACAGGCGAGCGCCGCGCCGGTCGCCACCGGCGGCGAATAGCCGATCGAGCCGCCCATGTTGTTGATGAGGTCGTGGGGCAGGGCGCCCATCGTGTGCCCCATCGTCTCGCGCCCGGTGGTGAGCGACTCGTCGACGACGATCGCGTTCTCCGGGATCGCGGCGGCGAGCGCGTGCGCGATCGCGACCGGGGTCAGCGCGCCGCTGGGCACCGGCGTCTCCACCCGCTGCTGGATCAGCGCCGCGCCGTCTGCCGGCCCGAGCAGATCGAGCAGCATCGCCAGCGCCGCCTCGCTGTCCTCGTCCGCCTCGGCCAGCGCATGGACCTGCGTGCCCGGCGCCTTCAGCTGGCTGGGCAGGTCCGGATAGGAGAAGAACGCGACCGGCTCCGTGGTCTCGACGGTAACCAGGTGCTTGAACGGCGCGAGAAAGGCGAGGGCGGGCTTCACCGAATAGGGGATGCGCTCCAGCGGCGTGCGGCCGGCGCCGCGCTCCATCCGCGCGGTGAAGAACTGCGATCCGATCCGCGTGCCGGTCCGGCCGGCGACCTGGCCCGCCAGCGCCAGCGCGTTGCCGCGCGTCGCCTTGTTGGCGAGGATGATGAGCGTCGGCTCGCCCGAGCGAAGCACCTTGGCGACCTGTTCGACCCGCGCCGGATCGGGCGCGCGCATCGTCCGGCCGGGCTTCGGCAGCCGCACGATCTCGCCCGCGTCGCGCCACGACGCGTCGCCCGGCAGGATCAGCGTCGCGATCCGGCCGGGATGCTCGTTCGCCTTGGCGACGCCGGCGGCGACATCGCTCGCCACCGCGTCCGGCCCATCGATCCGCCGCACCCAGTGGCTCAGCGGCCGGGCCAGCCCCTCGATATCGCTGGTCAGCGGCGCGTCGTATTTCAGGTGGCTGGCGGAATGCTCGCCGACGACGTTGACCATCCCCGACGAGGCGCGGCGCGCGTTGTGGATGTTGGCCAGTCCGTTCGACAGGCCGGGCCCGAGATGGAGAAGCGTCGCGGCGGGCGCGTCCTTCATCCGATACCAGCCGTCGGCGGCGCCGGTCGCGACGCCCTCGAACAGGCACAGCACCGGCTTGATGCGCGGGTTCTCCAGCGCCGACAGGAAGTGCATCTCCGACGTGCCGGGATTGGCGAAGCAGATCTCGACGCCCTGATCGGCCAGGGTCTCCACCAGATGTTCCGCGCCGTTCATGTTCGCTCCTGTCGGGGTCCGCACCCGCCTTATCCGCTCGAGCGCGCTTTGGCGCGAATTGACTTCGCGCGCGCGCTCATGGCAAGGCTCGACGACGCGGGCCGATGCGACGCGGGTGTAGCTCAATGGTAGAGCAGAAGCTTCCCAAGCTTACGACGAGGGTTCGATTCCCTTCACCCGCTCCCGCGCAGCGCGGGCACGATCAGCGACGCTGACCGGACCTCGCGCCAGCGCGGCCGGGCTCGACGCCAGCCGAGCGCTTCCCCTCGGCCTGCCTTCCCGAACAGATTGATGCTCCGGCAACCCTTCCCCATATAGCTTGTCGACAAGGGCCGCTCACCTGGCCCGCCGGAGCTTGCATGACCCAGACCTTCCCCGTTCTTCCCCTGCGGGACATCGTCGTTTTCCCGCACATGATCGTGCCGCTGTTCGTCGGTCGCGATAAGTCCGTCGCGGCGCTCGAAGCGGCGATGGCCGCCGACAAGGAGATCTTCCTCGTCGCGCAGCTCGACGCCGCCGAGGACGATCCCGCGCGCGCGGACCTGCACGAGGTCGGCGTCACCGCCACCGTGCTGCAATTGCTCAAGCTGCCCGACGGCACCGTGCGCGTGCTGGTCGAGGGCAAGCAGCGGGCGCGGCTCAGCGAGCTGACGGAAGACGGCGCCTATCTGACCGCGACCATCGACATGGTCGCCGACGAGGAGGTCGCCGGGCCGGAGGTCGAGGCGCTGATGCGCTCGGTCGTCTCGCAGTTCGAGGCCTATGCCAAGGGCAACCGCAAGATGCCCGCCGAGACGGCGGTGCAGCTCGCCGAGATCGAGGATCCGGCCAAGCTCGCCGACGCGGTGATGGCCAACATCCAGGTCAAGGTCGCCGACAAGCAGGCGCTGCTGGTCGAGCTGAACCCCCAGAAGCGGCTGGAGATGGCGTTCGCGCTGATGGAGGGCGAGCTCGGCGTCCTGCAGGTCGAGAAGAAGATCAAGACCCGCGTCAAGCGCCAGATGGAGAAGACGCAGCGCGAATATTACCTCAACGAGCAGCTCAAGGCGATCCAGCGCGAGCTGGGCAACAGCGACGACGAGGGCGACGGCGATGAGATCGCCGAGCTGACGCAGAAGATCGCGACGCTGAAGCTGAGCAAGGAAGCGCGCACCAAGGCGACGTCGGAGCTGAAGAAGCTGAAGTCGATGGCGCCGATGAGCGCCGAGGCGACGGTGGTCCGCAATTATCTCGACGTGCTGCTGGGCCTGCCTTGGGGCAAGAAGTCGAAGCTGAAGAAGGACATCGCCGCCGCGCAGGCGGTGCTGGACGAGGACCATTACGCGCTCGACAAGGTCAAGGACCGGATCGTCGAGTATCTGGCGGTGCAGGCGCGCACGCAGAAGCTGAAAGGTCCGATCCTGTGCCTCGTCGGCCCGCCCGGCGTCGGCAAGACGTCGCTGGGCCAGTCGATCGCCAAGGCATGCGGGCGCGAGTTCGTGCGCCAGTCGCTGGGCGGCGTCCGCGACGAGGCGGAGATCCGCGGCCACCGTCGCACCTATATCGGCTCGCTGCCGGGCAAGGTCGTCACCAACCTGCGCAAGGCGGGGACCTCCAACCCGCTGTTCCTGCTCGACGAGATCGACAAGCTCGGCCAGGATTTCCGCGGCGACCCGGCGTCGGCGCTGCTGGAGGTGCTCGACCCCGAGCAGAACGGCAAGTTCCAGGACCATTATCTGGAGATCGACCTCGACCTCAGCGACATCATGTTCGTCTGCACCGCGAACACGCTGAACCTGCCGCAGCCGCTGCTCGACCGGATGGAGATCATTCGGCTGGAAGGCTATACCGAGGACGAGAAGGTCGAGATCGCCGAGCGGCACCTGATCGCCAAGCAGATGGAGGCGCACGGCCTCAAGGCGACTGAATTCGTGCTGACGCCGGACGGCCTGCGCGCGCTGATCCAGCGCTACACCCGCGAGGCCGGCGTGCGGACGCTCGAGCGCGAGATCGCCAAGCTGATGCGCAAGGCGCTGCGTCGTATCCTGGAGGGCAAGGACACCGCGATCACCGTCACGCCGGACAACCTCCACGAGTTCGCCGGCGTCCAGAAATACCGCCACGGCCTGTCGGAGACAGAGCATCAGATCGGCGCGGTCACCGGGCTCGCCTGGACCGAGGTCGGCGGCGAGCTGCTGACGATCGAGTCGGTGACGGTGCCGGGAAAGGGCGCGGCCAAGCTCACGGGCACGCTCGGCGACGTGATGAAGGAATCGATCGAGACCGCGTTCAGCTACGTCAAGGCGCGCGCGCCCAGCTATGGCATCAAGCCGTCGCTGTTCGGGCGCAAGGACATCCACATCCATCTGCCCGAGGGCGCGACGCCCAAGGACGGGCCGTCGGCGGGTGTCGGCATCGTCACGTCGATCGTGTCGACGCTGACCGGCGTCCCGGTGCGGCGCGAGGTGGCGATGACCGGCGAGGTCACGCTGCGCGGCCGCGTGCTGCCGATCGGCGGGTTGAAGGAGAAGCTGCTCGCGGCGCTGCGTGGCGGCATCGAGACGGTGCTGATCCCGCAGGAAAACGAGAAGGACCTCGCCGACATTCCCGCCAACATCAAGGCGGGGCTGAAGATCGTACCCGTCGCGCATGTCGACGAGGTGCTGGCGCTGGCGCTGACGCAGCCGGTCGAGGCGATCGACTGGACCGAGGCCGACGAGCTGGCGGCGCTGCCCCCGGCGGTGGTGCAGCAGGTCGCCACGGGGTCGACGGGCGGCGAGCGGCATCACTGAAAGCTGGCCAGTGCCGGTAGAGCGGGCCGCTGGCGGCCATTGACTCAGGTTATCACCACGGGGTTAACTGATCCGATTGGGCCGCGTGATTCTCGCGCCTGCGTAAACAAGCATGGGATGAGCGAAGCATGAACAAGCAGGAGCTGATCGCGTCGGTCGCCGACCAGTCGGGCCTGACCCGTGGCGACGCCGTAAAGGCGGTCGAGGCGGTGTTCGGGACGATCTCCGGCGCGCTCAAGAAGGGCGACGAGGTCCGCCTGGTCGGTTTCGGCACCTTCTCGCTGTCGAAGCGCAAGGCGTCGACCGGACGCAACCCCCGCACCGGCGAGCCGATGACGATCAAGGCGTCGAGCCAGCCCAAGTTCAAGGCGGGCAAGGGGCTGAAGGATTCGGTAAACTGACCCTTCGTCATCCCGGCCTTGAGCCGGGATCCCGCTTCTTCGTCGGCATTGGAACGGCGGGACCGACGTGGTTCGCCACGACGGACGGAGAACAGGCTGGACACCACCGTCCGCCTTGCTAAGACGCCGCCTTCCGATCGACCGGGACGGGATCGGGCGCGTAGCTCAGCGGTAGAGCACACCCTTCACACGGGTGGGGTCACAGGTTCAATCCCTGTCGCGCCCACCACCGCGCCAGCGGTGCGAGCATCGTCGGCTCGCGATCGGTCGCTGGCGTCACGCGGGCCTGATCGCTAATCGTCCCGCGCCGGGACGGGCAGCCGTTAACCCTCTTTACGGATGGTCCGAAACGTAAACGAAGCGTTAACGTCTTCGCCATGCAACGACGACTTGTCCTGACCAACGAAGGCGCCGGCCACCCGCTCCGCCGCCGCCTGCCCGCACCCGCGGCGATCAAGCCCGCGCGCGACGACGATGCCGACTGGAAACTCTTCGTGTTGAGTTTCCTCGCCTTTTTCGTCAGCTTCTACACCTACTTACTGTAGGACGACCGGCGCCGCGTCGCAGGCGCGGTGAAGCCGCTGCGCGATCCAGGCGGCGACCAGGCACATCGCGGCGACGACGAGCAGCAGCTCCATCGCCGACACGCCCATCGCCATCATCCCGGCGACCGCGCCCGACCCGACCGTCATCGCGCCCGAATTGACCACGTTGTTCGCCGCCACCGTCCGCGCCGTCTGGTCCTTGGCGACCGTCGTGGTGAGGAAGGCGTAGAGCGGCACCACGAACATCCCGCCGAAGATCGCCACCGCGAACAGCGACCCGAACACCGCGATCGCGCCCGGCTGCGCGATGAACTCGGCCACGCCATACAGCTGGCCGGCCGGGGCGGGGGTCCACCGCCCCACCGACAGCCAAAGCCCGACCACCGCCACCGCCATCGCGATCACCGACGCCGGCGAATAGCGCGCCGAGATGTTGCCGCGCAGCAGCAGGTTGATGACCACCGATCCGACCGCGACGCCGATCGAGAAGATACCCAGCACCAGGCTCGCGACCGACGCCTGCGCGGTCAGGACGTTCTTCACCAGCGGCGGAAAGGCGATGATGAGCACCGACCCGATCGTCCAGAAGAACGAGATCGCGCAGATCGCGAGGAACAGGCGCGGCACGTGCATGGTGCCCGAGATCAGCCGTCGCGAGGCGGTGAACGGGTTCCAGTCGAGCTGGAGCGGCGGCCCCAGCCGCGGCGCCGGCGGGATGCGGCGCGCCGCCAGATACCCGCTCAGCGCCACCAGCAGCGTCAACGCCGCGACCAGCAGCGTGCTCTCATAGATCACGCCCGCCAGGATCGTCCCGAACAGGATCGACAGATAGGTCCCCGCCTCGACCAGCCCGGTGCCGCCCAGCACGTCGCAATCGTCCAGATGCTGCGGCAGGATCGCATATTTGATCGGCCCGAAGAAGGTCGAATGCACCCCCAGCCCGGCGACCGCGATCAGCATCAGCACGACCGGCAGCGTCACCGCGCCGGTCCGCCCCAGGATCAGCCCGGCACACCCGACCGCCATGATGCCCACCTCCGCCAGCTTGACGATGCGGATGATGCGGGTCTTGTCGGTGGTGTCGGCCAGCTGCCCCGCCAGCGCGGACAGCAGGAAGAACGGCAGCACGAACAGCCCGGCGACCAGCGCGTTGAAGAACCCTTCCGCGCGTTCGTCGTTGAATATCTGATAGGTCGCGAACAGGACCATCGAGGTCTTGAACAGATTGTCGTTGAATGCGCCCAGGAACTGCGTGGTGAAGAGCGGCAGGAACCGACGCTGCTTCAGCAGCCGCAAACTGTTCAGCACGGAAGCGGGGCCGGTGATCGTGGCAGCATCGCGCCAGCGTAGCCGAGCCCGGCCCCGACGCCAACCGGCCCGTGGTCGGGCGTGCGGCTCCCCGGCACGCGTCGTGCTTCCGGGGTTTCCCCCGCCGGGCCGGGGCGGTAAGGCTGGGCCACGATGCTGACGCTCCCCAACCTGCTGACGCTGTCGCGGATCGTGGCGCTGCCGGTGCTGGTCGCGCTGCTGTGGTGGCCGCAATGGGAGGCGGGGTATCTCGCCGCGTTCGTACTCTATTGCCTGATGGGCATCACCGATTATTTCGACGGCTATCTCGCCCGCGCACAGGGCGCGGTGTCCAGGCTGGGCATCTTCCTCGACCCGATCGCCGACAAGATCATGGTCGCCGCCGTGATCCTGATGCTGGTCGGCACGCGGTTCGAGGATCGCGCGATCATCACCGGCATCCACCTGATCGCCGCGCTCGTCATCCTGCTGCGCGAAATCGCGGTCAGCGGCCTGCGCGAGTTCCTGGGCGGCATCCAGGTCTCGGTGCCGGTGTCGCGACTGGCGAAGTGGAAGACGACGTTCCAGCTGGTCGCGCTCGGCGCGCTGATCCTGGCGGGCGGACTGCCGCACTATTCGTTCGTCAAGCTGGTCGGCCTGACGACCTTGTGGGCGGCGGCCGGCCTGACGCTGATTACGGGCTGGGATTATCTCCGCGTCGGCCTGAAGCACATGGATTGAGCATGATCCGGCTGCTGTATTTCGCGTCGGTGCGAGAGGCGTTGGGCGTCGGCGAGGAACTGCTTGACGTGCCGCCCGAGGTGGCGACGGTGTCCGCACTGGTCGACTGGCTGGCGACCGAGAGCCCCGCGCACCACGCCGCCTTCGCCGATCGCGCCCGCCTGCGCGCCGCGATCGACGGCCGCTTCGTGGCTCTCGACGCTGAACTCGGCACGCCGACCGAGGTCGCGCTGTTCCCCCCGGTGACGGGCGGATGATCCGCGTCGCGGTGCAGGCCGAGCCGATCGACGTCGCGGCGGAGCTTGCGCTGGCAGAAGCCGACGGGGCAGGGGCCATCGCCACCTTCACCGGGCTGGTCCGCGCCGACGGCGGCACCGAGCTGCTCGAACTGGAGCATTACCCCGGCGTCACCGAACGCGCGCTGCACGATCTATGCGCCGCCGCGACCGAACGCTGGGCGCTGCTGTCGGCAACGGTGGTGCATCGCGTCGGGCCGATGCGGCCGGGCGAACGTATCGTCCTCGTCGCCACCGCCGCGCCGCATCGCGCGGCGGCGCTGGACGCCTGCGCCTATCTGATCGACCGCCTCAAGACCGATGCGCCGTTCTGGAAGCGCGAGACGCGGGGGCAGGAGCGGCGCTGGGTCGAGGCGCGGACCGGCGACGATGCGGCGGCGGCGCGGTGGGACACCCTGCCGTCATCGCAGGACGGCTAGGGCCGCGGCGTCGGTGCCCGATCCAGTCGGGGCACCAGCACCCCGTTGACGACGTGAAGCACCCCGTTGGTCTGCCGCACGTCCGCCGTCTCGACATAGCTTCTGTTGCCGCCCGCATCGGTCAGCGTCACCACCGCTCCCGTCAGGCTCAGCGTCAGCAACTCGCCGCCCACCGTCGTCAGCGTCGCGCGGCCGCCCCCCGCCGCGATCAGCCGCAGCAGCGCCGCCGAGGTCAGCCGCCCCGGCACCAGGTGCAGCCGCAGCAGCTTGCCGAGCGAGTCGCGGTTCTCCGGCTGCACCAGCGCGTCGACCGTCCCCGGCGCGAGCCGGCCGAACGCTTCGTCGGTCGGCGCGAACAGCGTCATCGGTCCCGCCGCCGCCAGCGTCGCGCCGAAGCTCCCCGCGACGATCGCGCGGTGCAGGATCGCGAAACCCGGCACCGCCGCCACCGCCGCCGCGATCGTCCGATCCGTGGGCATGACGGTGCCCGCGACCAGCGGGTTGTTCGCCGGGGCGGAATCGGCCGCGTCCACCACCGCGACGGCGGGCGCGACGGTCACCCGTTGGGGGGCCACGCAGCCGGCGAGCGGCAGCAGGGCGAGGAGAAGTTTCTTCATGGCGTCATTGTCGCAAGCGCGCGCCGCCCCGGCAAGGTCGGTGCCCAATCCTCAGCGCAGCGCGCTCCAGATCGTCACCACGCTGGTCAGCGTCAGCAGCACGCCGACCGCCGCCATCAGCGGCCGCGCCGGCACCCGTTGCGCCAGGATGCCGCCCAGCGGCGCCGCCGCCAGCCCGCCGATCAGGATGCCGATCGTCTGCAGCGTGAACGCCGCCAGCCCCATCGTCAGGAAGAAGGTGGCCGAGACGGTCGCGGTCAGGAAGAACTCCGACGTGTTGACGGTGCCGATCGTCCGGCGCGGCTCGGCGCCCTGAAGCAACAGGTTGGAGGTGACCACCGGCCCCCAGCCGCCGCCGCCCGCCGCATCCAGGAACCCGCCGATCAGCCCGAGCGGCTCGATCACGCGCGGCGAGCGCGGCTCGATCCGCCCGCGCCACGCCCGGAACAGCAAATACAGCCCGATCGCCGCCAGATAGGCCATCACGAACGGCTTCGCGACCGATGCATCGACGCTGGCGAGGACGTAGGCGCCGATGACTCCGCCGATCACGCCGGGGATGGCGATGCGCGGAAACAGCTTCCAGTCGACGTTGCGGTGCGCGACGTGGCTGATTCCCGACGCGGCGGTGGTAAAGGTCTCCACCGCATGGATGCTCGCCGAGGCGACGGCCGGGGACACGCCGACCACCGACACCAGCAGCGTCGAGTTGATGAGCCCGAACGCCATCCCCAGCGCGCCGTCCACCAGCTGCGCGGCGAACCCCACGCCGATGAAGGGGAGTAGGTCGATCCAGTCGATGCTCGCCAGCCAGTGCACGTTCTCGGCCCCCGTTTTGCCGGTATCTGCCGCGCTTCGACATTTCCTACAACATAGATAGGCTATGTCGCTCTGTGTTCGCGACGACACTTGCCTCTCGCAATCGCGCACGCGCCTTCATACATGGCGGGCAAGCGCAGGGAAGAAAGCGACGATGTCGAGCCGATTGGGGGCCTATCTCGATTCCATCCGGGCACGCGACCCGGCGCCGCACAGCCGGGCGGAGGTGATGACCTATCCAGGCGTCTGGGCGCTGGGGTTCCATCGCGTCGCGCATCGGCTGTACCGGCGGCGGCTGTTCTTCCTGGCGCGCTTGGTCAATCACTGGTCCCGCGCCTGGACCGCGATCGACATCCACCCCGGCGCTACCATCGGCCGCAATTTCTTCATCGATCACGGCTTCGTGGTGATCGGGGAGACGGCGGAGATCGGCGACGACGTTACCATCTATCAGTGCGTGACGCTGGGTGGGACCAGCCCCGACAACGGTGTCGCTGGCAAGCGCCACCCGACGCTTGCCGACGGCGTCATCATCGGCTCCGGCGCACAGGTACTCGGCCCGATCCTGGTCGGCACCCGCGCGCGGGTCGGTGCCAATGCGGTGGTGACCAAGGACGTGCCCGAGGGCGCGGTGATGGTCGGCATCCCGGCACGCGCGACGACGGTGGTAGGCGGCAAGGGCGAGGCGCCGTTCCTCGCCTATGGCACGCCATGTTCCGAACAGTTCGATCCGCAGACGCAGAAGGTGGAGCTGCTGCGCTGCGAGCTGGAGACGATGCGCAAGCGGCTGGACGCGCTGCTCGCCGAGGAGGAGCAGAAGCGCGCCTGATGGGCATCGTCACGCCGTTCCCCGCCCCGTCGCGCGCCACCCAGATCGGCTTCGACCGTCTCGAGCTGACCCGCATCCTCGACCTCTACGGCCGGATGGTCGCCGCCGGTCACTGGCGCGACTATGCGATCGATCTGGGCCGCGATGCCGCGACCTTCGCCGCGTTCCGCCGCGCCGCCGAGCGCCCCGAGTTCCGCATCGAGAAGCGCCCCGCGTTACGCGGCCGTCAGGGTATGTGGGCGCTGATCGGCGAGGCCGGTCAGGTCGTCAAACGCGGCCACGAGCTGGGCCCGGTACTGGCCCCGGTCGAGCGGCGGCTGATGAAGCTGGTCGAGTAGCCGATGTAGGCGTAACATCCGCGAGACTCAGACGGAGCGCGGCGCTTGGGACATCTGGTGCGCGAAACGGATCGCTGCACGATTGACCTGGAGACCCTCGGCGCCGAGGTGCTGGTCGTCCAGCGCTGGCAATATGTCTGGGCGGTGCAGCCGCCGCTTCCGGCCTGGACGCTAGCCCAGGAGCAGCGTTTTCATGCCCGTGCGGAAGCGGCGATCCGCGCCTCGTGGGACAATCGGGCCCGTGTGCAGGCCAGCGGGACGACGGAGCTGGCGAAGCAACTCGCCGGGCACGCCATCCCGGTCCGGATCGACCTGCGCTGGGTCACCCGCAACCCGCATTGGACGGTGACGGTGACGAAGGTGCCACCCGCGCTCTTCGTGACGTCGTCGGTGCTGTGGGATGCACGGACGATCATCTTCGACACCAACGATCTCACGTGGCGCAATGCGGCGAGCGGCGAGCCGGGCATGAACCAGCGTCCCGTCAGCCACGAGTTCGGGCACGCCTTCGGCAACACCGCGGTGCTGGGACGCGGCGATGAGTACCCCGCATCGTCGCCCCACAATGCGGATACCGTCAGCATCATGAATCACGGCAACAGCTTGCGCGCGCGCCATTTCACGCATGTCATCAACGAGCTCAATCAGATGTCGGCAGGCACGACCTTCTCCGTCGGCAGCATCACGTGACGCCGGTCCGGTATGGTCTTGCGACGGTGGCAATCGCGCTGACGGCGTGCGGCGTCACGTCAGCGGGACCAAAGGCGAGGGCGACCGGCGCGGCGACGGTCATCGAGGAGCGACGGATGGAAACTGACTGGTGGAGCGGCGGCTGTGAGCGGCCCGAAACGATGGCGGGCTTTGCGGGGCAGGACGCTACGGCGGCCGGCACCAAATTGGGAAAGCCGATCGGCGACGAACGGTTCGCGCTCGGCGAGGGCATGAACGAGTTCCGGATCGAGCTTAGCAACGACCTGCCGCTGCCCGCCAACGCGGCGATCCAGGTGCACGAGCGGACCTGGGCGGCCGGCGACTGTCGCCTGACCCTGTGGTCGACCGAGCGGGACGGTACGGCGCGGGTGGTCCGCGCGATGCGCTGGCCCGCCGGCGCCGAGTTCTGATCGGCGCCGGCGGGCCGCGTTTCGATCAGGCCGCGACCGCCACCGGCGGCAGCCGCTGGGCCAGCCCGCCGCCCAGCAATGCGACCACGCGCCGCCGCGCCACCTGCCAGAACGCCGACAGCAGCAGCAGCGCCGACCCGATCACCAGCCCGGTGAACGCCGCCGACAGTTCCACCGCGCCCGCCTGCTGGAACAGTGAGTAGAGCGCGTACAGGACATAGGCGAGGCTCGACACCAGCAGCGCGCGGCGATCCACCGCCAGCGCCACCAGCGCAAAGGCGACATAGAGCGCCAGCACGACCACCGCCTGCAGCAGCCCGATCTGATCCTCGAATACGCCCAGCAGGTTGAACAGCGCGTGCGCGATCATCGGCGCGGCCGCGAGGTGCAGCCAGAACGCCACGTCCGACCGCCGCGTCCGCCGCTCGCGATCGCTCATGTCCCAGCGCATCGCGAAGGCGAACATCGCCAGCCCCGCGACCAGCACCAGCGGCAGCACCGCCTGGCGCGCCGGCGGGATCAGCCCGACGATCAGCGACATCGCCACGCCGACCACCGCGACCGCCCCGGCGGCGACGGTGATCGGCACCATGAAGCGACGCCAGTGCAGCCACGCCGCCACCGCCGTGACCGCCGCCACGCCGGCCGCCAGCACCGCACCGACCCCGGTCCGCACGTTCTCGTCGCCGCTGACGCCCTGAACCCAGGTCGCCACCGTCTCGTTCGCGAGCGCCACGCCCAGCGTCGCGGCGATGCCGCCGACGAAGGCGAGCAGCAGGATGATCGACGGCAGCGCCATGCGTCGCTGCAAGGTGAAATATTCCGCCAAGGCCCAGGCGGCGGCGGCGATTGCGGCGGGCGCCAATATCCTGGCGATCGCGCCGCCGATGCCGGCGATCGCGGCGAGCAGCAGCACGCAGGCGATCGAGACGAAGATGTCGTTGAACCCGGTCAGCAGCCGGAACTGCTCCTCGTCGGCCGCCGGTGCCTGCCGCCCGACCGCGACATGCCGCCGCAGCGCCGCTGCCGCGTCGGGCGTGATCGCGCCCGCCGTCACCGCGCCGTCGATATCGCTCTCGCTATACATGCGTGGCTCTCCCCGGCCGCTGCCCACCCGTGTCCCAGCGCGATATGACACGGGTGTGTTACTCCTGCAAGACGGGTCGCGTGGCCCGATGGCGGATCAGGCACCGGGACGCGCCGCGCTGACCCCCGGCGCGACAGGCGAGGGCGATCAGCCGCGCGTGGGCGGCGGGCAGCCCCGGGCTGACCGGCGTCGTGATCGGGATCACGCGGCCGCTGCCGCCCTTCACCACCGGCGGCGAGTAGATCCACATCGTCCCGCC
Organism: Sphingomonas sp.; assembly: GCF_965200135.1. Lineage (GTDB taxonomy): Bacteria > Pseudomonadota > Alphaproteobacteria > Sphingomonadales > Sphingomonadaceae > Sphingomonas. Next base: position 612,673 of record NZ_CBDATK010000006.1, on the reverse strand, counting down.
GGTGGTCGTCGCCGCCGCCTCGTAGAGGCGGCACGCGCGATCGGGATCCGCCGGCACGCCCCGGCCGTCCTCGAACCGGCCCGCCAGCTCCAGCTGCGCCGCCTTGTCGCGGGCCCGCGCCGTCAGCGCCGTCAGCGCCAGCCGCCCCAGCCCGTCGGGCATCGACCCGACCGGGCCGGTCAGGTCCAGCCCCATATAGCTTCGCGGCGCCCCGCAGCCGGCGAGCAGCATCAGCACGCCCGCCGCCGCCTTCATCCCGCCTGGATCGCCTTCGCCGCCATCATTCCCTGTTCCGCGCCCGACTGCGGCACGACCTCGCCCGTCCGGTCGACGATCGCGTCCCAGTTCGCCGCGATGCCCTCTACCGACAGGTCGTCGCCGCTCAGCAGCTTGCCCGGCGTCAGCGTGACGTTGACCGCGCCGGTCACGCCCGCCCCGCTGGCGACGATCTGATTGGTCGGCGCGTCTTCCGACACCAGGTACAGCGCGGCCGGCACCACCTTCTCCGGCGCGAACAGCTTGAACGCTTCGGCCGGGAACAGGTCCTCGGTCATCCGCGTGCCCGCGGTCGGCGCCAGCGTGTTGACGCGGATGTTGTTCTTCGCGCCCTCGATGTAGAGCGTCTTGGTCAGCCCCGCGAGGCCCATCTTGGCCGCGCCGTAGTTCGCCTGGCCGAAATTGCCGAACAGCCCGGTCGACGACGCGGTCATCAGCACGCGGCCATAATTCTGCTCGCGAAACGTCTCCCAGCACGCCTTGGTGGCGAACGCGGAGCCGATCAGGTGGACGCGGACCACGAACTCGAAGTCCGCCGGGTCCATCTTGGCGAAGGTCTTGTCGCGCAGCACGCCGGCATTGTTGATGAGGACGTGGACGCCGCCCCAGCGCTCCTTGGCGCGCGCGACCATGTCGGCCATCTGCTCGTATTCGGCGACGTTGCCGCCGTTCGACATCGCCTCGCCGCCCGTCGCCTCGATCTCCTCGACGACCTTCAGCGCGGCGTCGGAATGTCCGGCGCCGTCGCGCGAGCCGCCGAGGTCGTTCACGACCACCTTCGCGCCGCGCCGCGCCAGTTCGAGCGCGTATTGGCGGCCCAGACCGCCGCCGGCGCCGGTGACGATGGCGACTCTGTCGTCGAAGCGGATAGTCATGAAAAAGGGCGCTCCTGCCTGAATGAGGAGCGCCCTTCCATAGTCAGCGACGGCGGTCGTGCAACCGCGGCCGCTCAGCTGGCGGGGTCAGCGACGTGCGCGGCGATGCACCTGACGCGAGTGGGTCGAACCGGCACCCTGCATGCACTGGTCGAACTGGCCAGGCTTGCACTTGGGATAGCTGGCGAGCGGCGCCGGAGCCGGATAGGCCTGATCGGGGGTCTGCGCCTGCTGGAACGTCGGCGTGACGCCCGGCTGCGCGGGGCCGCTCAGCGCCGAACCCGACGGCTGATAGCCGCCCACCGGCGTGCCGCCCTGCGTCGTCATCGGCGGCGTCGGCGCGGTCTGCGTCGTCATCGTGCCGTCGGCGGCGGGGGGCGTCGCCATCGTGTCGGCCGGCGGCGTCGGCGCCATCGCATCCGGCGTGGTCTGGCCGGCCGGTGCGGTCATGGTCTGGTCGGCGGGGGCAGGCGTCGTCTGCGCCAGCGCGGGCATCGCAGCGAGGGGGGCGACCATCGCCGCGGCGGCCAGGAAAAGATGCTTCATCGGATCAACACTCCTAAAACGGGCAGCGCCCATCAACGTGCGCTCCCCTGCAACGCCCGAAGCGCGGATGGTTTCCATCGTTACGCTACCGAATCGGCCAGCCGGGCGATCGGTGCGGACAGCGACCAGCGACCGGCCAGTCGGACGGGGCAGGTAGCAGGTCGGCGCCCGCCGCGACCTCACTCGCCCGCGTCGAGCGCATAGCCCGCCGAACGCACGGTGCGGATGATGTCCGGACGGTCGTTCAGGTTGATCGCCTTTCGCAGTCGCCGGATATGCACGTCGACCGTCCGCGCCTCGATGTCGGCGTCGTGGCCCCACACCGCATCCAGCAGCCGCTCGCGGGAGAACACCCAGCCGGGATGCTCCAGGAAATGCTTGAGCAGCCGGAACTCGGTGGGGCCGAGCGGCACCGTCTCGCCGGCGCGCTTCACCTTGTGGCTGCCGAGGTCCATCTCGACATCGGCATAGGTCAGCGCTTCGCCCGCCAGCGCCGGGCGGACACGGCGCAGCACCGCGTTGACCCGCGACACCAGCTCGCGCGGGGAAAAGGGCTTGGTGACGTAATCGTCCGCGCCGGTGTCGAGGCCGCGCACGCGGTCCTCCTCCTCGCCGCGCGCGGTCAGCATGATGATCGGCACGTTCGCGGTCTCCGCCTGACGGCGCAGCCGGCGGCAAACCTCCAGCCCCGACAGCGTCTCCAGCATCCAGTCGAGCAGCACGATGTCGGGCGTCTTCTCACGCGCCAGCAGCAGCGCCTCCTCGCCGTCGGCGGTCTGGACGACGTCGAAATCCTCGCGCCGGAAATGCCAGGTCAACAGCTCGGCGATCGCCGGATCGTCCTCGACCAGGAGCATGTGGGGCCGGGTCATGACGGATGGACTTTCTGTTACGGAACGATGACGGGAATGCGCCAGGGCTGTGACGCCTTGATGACACAGGTTAAGGCTGCATCGGCAACGTCACCGCGACGGTGGTGCCGACGCCGACCTGGCTTGCGATCGACAGCCGGCCGCGATGGCGTTCGACGATGTGCTTGACGATCGCCAGCCCCAGCCCGGTGCCGCCCAGCGACCGGCTGCGCCCCTTGTTGACGCGATAGAAACGCTGGGTGAGGCGCGGGATGTGCTTGGCGGGGATGCCCTCGCCGCGATCGACGATCGCCAGCCGTACCTCGTCGCCCTCGCGCACCAGCGCGATCTTCACCGGCGTGCCGGGACGGCCGTATTTCATCGCGTTGCCGACCAGATTGTGGACGACCTGGCTCAGCTGCGCGCGATCGCCGGTCACTTCCGGCACCGCCGCCAGCGCCAGCACGATGTCGCGGCCGCGCCCGTCGCCGGTCGCGACCAGCTCGGCATGGACCTCATCGACCAGCGCGCCCAGGTCGACCGCGTCGCTGGGCAGGCGGTATTTCTCCGCTTCGATCCGGCTGAGCGAGATCAGGTCCTCGACCAGCCGCTGCATCCGCAGCGCCTCCGCGCCCATGATCGACAGGAAGCGTCCGCGCATCTCCGCGTCGTCGCCCGCCTCCTCCAGCGTCTCGATGAAGCCGCGCACGGCGGCCAGCGGCGTCCGCAGCTCGTGACTGGCGTTGGCGACGAAATCGGTCCGCATCCGCTCGGCGGCGTGGCTCTCGGTCTGGTCGATCAGGTGGATCAGCCGCCGTCCGCCGCCGACCGCGTTGACCCGCATCTGCCAGCGCTGCTTCGCGCCACCCAGCCCGATCAGCTCGATCGGCCCGCCGTCGCCCATGTCGAGGTCGCTCAGCCGCTCGGCCGCCTCGGGGTGCGGGATCGCCGCCAGCACGTCCTGCCCGACCAGTTGGGTGCCCATGACGGTGATCGCGGCACGGTTCGCGAGCGTGATCGCGGACCCCTCGACCAGCAGCACCGGCTCGGCCACCGCGTCGAGCACGTCGCCCAGGGCCGGTTCGTCGTCGACCGGCGGCTCGGCATCGCCCGGCGCGCGACGCACGCTCAATCCGAGTGCCACTACGCCCGCCGCCACGCTGGCTCCCGCCAGCAACGCCGCTGGCCATCGCTTGTCGATTCGCATGTCCCAGCGCGCTACACCGGTGCCCTCATTGCCGCCAGCACGCGGCTTGCCCGCGCTTCAGCTTTATGAAACAGCTTGGGGCTAGGACCCGACCCGATGAGTGACGACGCGACCCCTTCCACCGGCGGCAGGACCTCCCGGCGCACGCTGATGATCGGCGCGGTCGGGGCGAGCGCGGTGCTGTCGGTCCGCCCGGCGCTGGCGCAGACCGCCGGGTCGGTGCTCAACTGCCAAATCCCCGTTCCCGACAGCGGCCGCGCCGGCAGCTACATCGCCGCCGACGGCGCGACGGTCGCGGCGGGCACGCCGGGTGCCTTCGCGCCGCCGGGCTCGTTCCGGGGCGAGGACGTCAAGCAGGCGCTCGCCGGCGGCCAGCTGCCCGGCACGTCGAGCGAGGCGAACCAGGCCTATCTCAACTACATCCGTCGGCTCCAGCGCGGGCAGGGCGGCTTCACCTGCTTCGCCTCGCTCCAGATGCCGCGCGGCTGAGGCCCCTTCGTCGGGCACGCGACCTACGCCTGCCCCCGTCCGTCATCCCGGCCTCGAGCCGGGATCCCGTTTCTTCCTATTTCACCAAGCGACCGACAGGGGAGGGAGCATGACCGACCCCCTCTACCGCGCCACACCCCCCGGCACCTGCGTCACCGCGGACCTCCCGCCCTTCATCGCGCTCTACGATCGCCGCTCCGGCATTACCCACCTCCTCGCCGAACCCGCGCCCCAACTGCTTGCGGCGTTGGCCGACACCCCCCGATCCCTGTCCGCGCTCCGCGAGCATCTCGCCGCCGACTACGATCTGCCCGACCTCACCGACGACGCTCTCGCCGCGCGCCTGGCCGAACTCGTCGACGCCGGCCTGATCGCCACCGCATGAGGCACAGTGTCGCGCTGAAGGTCGGCCCGGTCGGCTTCCGCATCGGCAGCGACTGGCGCGCGCCGATCGATCAGCTCCGCGCGCTCTACGCCGGCTACCCCGCGCCCTCGGTGCCGGACTTCACCGTCCGGCTGGAAGCGCCCCGCCTGCATCGCCGCTGGCTGCGGCCGCAGGTCGCGATCGGCGGCGACCTGACGCTCCCCGGCGCGCTGCCGCTGCCGCTCGCCCACGCGCTGCTCGCCGCCGAGATGGCGATGAACCTCCAGGTCGCACTCGGCTGGCGTCGGCACCTGCTGCTCCACGCCGCCGTGGTCGAGCGCGGCGGTCGCGCGGTGGTGCTGACGGGCGAGTCGGGCGCGGGGAAGTCGACGCTGGCGGCGCTGCTGATGGCGCGCGGCTGGCGGCTGCTCGGCGACGAGTTCGCGCTGCTCGGCGCGGACGGGATGCTCCATCCCCACCCGCGGCTGATAAGCCTCAAGAACGAAAGCGTCGCGGCGGTCGCGGCGGCGCTCCCGACCGCGCGATGGGGACCCTTGCTGCAGGGCACCCCGAAGGGTGACATTCGCCACCTCGTGCCCGACGCAGGCGGCACCGCCGCCAACATTGGAGTCCGCAACGTGATGGTGGCGAGCCCCGCGCTCTTCCTCTTCCCCCGCTACGGCCACCCCGCCGCCACCCGAGATTTCCTGCCCAGCGAGGCCTTCGCCAGGCTCACTCAGGCATCGACCAACTACGTGTCGCTGGGCGAAGTGGGGTTCCGATCGCTGACCAGTTTCATCAGGCAAGTCCCTGCGATCGCGATCGATTATCCTGACGGCGACGCCGGCGTGGCGGCGGTGGAGGATCTGTGGACGCAGGCCTGACCCTCTGCCGCGCGTTGGCGGACCCGGCCAGCGTCGCGGCGCTCGACGGTCCGGGCTGGACGACCCTCCTGACCGTCGCCCGCGCCGAGCAGCTCCTCGGCACGCTGGCCCACCGGCTGACCGGCCTGCCGGTCCCGGACGAGGTCGGGCCGATCCTTGCCGATACTCGCATCTGGTCCGAACAACAGCGCCGAAGTGCCTTGTGGGAGGCCGAAATGGCCCGCCGCGCGCTTGCGCCGCTCGGCCTCCCGGTGGTGCTGCTCAAGGGCACTGCCTACGCCGCCGCCGGCCTCTCGGCGGGGCAGGGCCGCGCCATCGGCGACCTCGACATCCTGGTCCGCCGCGATGATCTTGCGGCGGCGGAAGCGGCGTTACTTTCCCAAGGGTGGGAGTGGGTTAAGCCCGATCCCTACGACGACCTCTACTATCGCCAGTGGATGCACGAACTGCCGCCGCTCATCCACCGAGACCGCGACCGGATGGCCGACGTCCATCACACCATCCTGCCCCCCACCGCAGGCCCCCGGCCAGATGCCAACTCATTGATAAACGACGCCATTCGACTGGGGAACGGCCTCTACGTCCTCGCGCCGGCCGACATGATCGTCCACGCCGCCGCCCACCTGTTCGCCGACGGCGACCTGACCGGCGGCCTTCGCAACTTGTGGGATATTCACTGCTTGTTGAACGACTTCGGCAGCGAATCGTTAGAGGCCCGCGCCGCGCTCCACGGACTGCTCGGCCCCGTCATGCGAGCGGCCCGGCTGGCCACAACGCTGTTCGGGCATCAAGCGTCCGATGGCTTGCCGCGCAGGAGTACCGCCGATGCCGTCTACCTTCGTCGCCTGCTGACCCGCGACGGGTGGGGCCGCCCGACGCGACCGATGACCCGTCTGGCCTTCTATGCCCGATCGCACCTGCTCCGGATGCCGCCGCCGATGTTGGCCCGGCACCTCTGGATCAAGTGGAGGAAAGGCTTTCAAGCTTAGGAATAAGCGCGGCAAAGTCCTGGATCAGCCCATCGGCACCAAGCGTCTCCACCGGCTGCTGCAGGAAGCCGAACGCGCAGGCGACGACGGGCACCCCCGCTGCCCGCGCCGCACGCACGTCATAGATCGAGTCGCCCACGAACGCCGCGCGCCCGCCGCCGCACCGCTCGATCATCGCCAGCACCATGTCGGGCGCCGGTTTTGCGCGTCCCGGCCCCAGCGTGTCGCCCCCGATCAAGCAGTCGAACCGATCCAGCAAAGCCAGCTCCCCCAACAGCTTGCGTGCGAAATCCTCGCGTTTGTTGGTCACGATCGCGCATCGGACGCCGCGCTCCCGCAGCGCATCGACTGCGGCGACCGCGCCGGCGAACGGCCGGGTGTGAACCGCGATGTTCGCCTCGTAATAGGCGAGCAGCACCGGCAAGAGTCGGTCGAGCGACACCTCGTCGCCGCCGCCCGTCGCCCCGAGCGCCTGCGCCAGCATGTGCCGCGCCCCGCCGCCGACCATCGGCACGATCTGGGTGACCGGCAGCGCCGCGCGCCCGTCCGCCGTCAGCGCATGGTTCACCGCCGCGGCGAGATCGCCGCTCGTGTCGAGCAACGTCCCGTCCAGGTCGAACCCGACGATCGCAAAGGGAAAGTTCATGGCCCGGTCGCTGCTCCCCTCGCTATGGTCTTGGCAAGCACTTCGTGGCAGGGCGCGCCGCCATGGCCACCCGTCCGCTCGCCGTCATCGTGCTCGCCGCCGGCAAGGGCACGCGGATGAAATCCGACCTGCACAAGGTGCTTCATCCGATCGCGGGCCGGCCCATGCTGCTGCACCTGCTCGCAAGCGTCGATGCGCTGTCGCCTGCGCGTACGGTGGTCGTGGTCGGTGCGGGGCGCGAGCAGGTCGAGGCCGCGGTCGTTCCGCTCGGCGCCGAGGTTGTGGTTCAGGCCGAGCAACTCGGCACCGGCCACGCCGTGCGGCAGGCGGAGGCGGCGCTCGCCGGGTTCACCGGTGACGTGCTGATCCTCTACGGCGACGTGCCGCTGGTCACGGCGGCGACGATGCAGCGGATGCTCGATCGCTTGGCCGCGCCGGACCGCCCGGCGACCGTCGTGCTCGGGTTCCGTCCGGCCGACCCGGCGGCCTATGGCCGCGTGATCGCGACCGCCGACGGCCGGATCGACCGGATGGTCGAGTTCAAGGATGCGTCCACTGAGGAACGTGGCGTAACCCTTTGTAATTCAGGATTGATGGCGGCCGGGAGCCACGACCTGTTCGCGTTGCTCGCCCAGGTGAATAACGCCAACGCCGCGGGCGAATACTACCTGCCCGACGTGGTCATGATCGCCGATCGCGCCTCGGCGGTGATCGAGACGGGCGCCGACGAGGTCGCCGGCATCAACAGTCGCGGCGAACTGGCGGGAGTGGAGGCCGCGTGGCAGGCCGAGCGCCGCGCACAGGCGATGGCGGCGGGGGTGACGCTGATCGCGCCCGAGACGGTCTGGTTCGCCCATGATACCGCGCTCGGTTGCGACGTGTCGATCGAGCCCAACGTTTTCTTCGGCCCCGGTGTCCGCGTGGCCGATGGGGCAACGATCCGCGCCTTCTCCCACCTCGAAGGCGCCGACATCGGCAGCGGGTGCGAGGTCGGTCCCTACGCTCGGCTACGTCCCGGCGCGGTGCTGAAGGAAGGCGTCAAGGTCGGCAACTTCGTCGAGGTCAAGAAGACCACCTTGGGCGCGGGCGCGAAGGCGAACCACCTGACCTACCTCGGCGACGCGGAGGTCGGCGCTGACGCGAACATCGGCGCGGGCACGATTACCTGCAATTACGACGGCTTCTTCAAATATCGTACGAAGATCGGCGAGGGCGCGTTCATCGGCTCCAACTCGGCACTGGTCGCCCCCGTCAGCATCGGCGCGGGTGCGATCGTCGCCGCCGGTGCGGTGGTGACGCAGGACGTCGACGTCGACGCGCTCGCGCTCGTCCGCCCGCCGCAACAGGCGAAGCCCGGTTGGGCCAAGCGCTTTCGCGAAGCGATGCGGGCGCGTAAAGCCGCGGGCTAAGCGCGCCTCCCTCCAGAACCGGATCGCAGATATGTGTGGCATCGTCGGCATCGTCGGGCATCAGCAGGTGGCCGAGCGCCTCCTCGACGGGCTCAAGCGCCTCGAATATCGCGGCTATGATTCCGCCGGCATCGCGACCGATCACGACGGCCACATTCACCGCCGCCGCGCGTCGGGCAAGCTGGTCAACCTGACGCGCGAACTCGCCGCCGATCCACTGCCCGGCACCACCGGCATCGCGCACACCCGCTGGGCGACGCATGGCGGCCCGACCACCAACAACGCGCACCCGCACGCGACCAAGGAAGTCGCCGTCGTTCACAACGGCATCATCGAGAACTTCAAGACGCTGCGCGACGAGCTGATCGCGCGCGGTCGGATCTTCACCAGCGAGACCGATACCGAGGTCGTCGCGCACCTCATCAGCGAGCAGGTCGAGGCGGGACTGGCACCGGCGGACGCGGTTCGCGTGGTGCTGCCTCGGCTGCACGGCGCTTTCGCGCTCGCCATCCTGTTCCGCCAGCATCCCGAGCTGCTGATCGGCGCGCGGCTCGGCTCGCCGCTGGTGGTCGGCTATGGCGAGGGCGAGACATATCTCGGCTCGGACGCCTTGGCGCTCGGACCCCTGACGCAGCGGATCGCCTATCTCGACGAGGGCGACTGGGTGGTCTGCACCGCCGAGGGCACGCAGGTCTTCGATCACGAGAACAATCCCGTCGAGCGGCCGATCGTGGCGGGTGCCCGCGCCGAGGTGATCGACAAGGGCAATCACCCGCATTTCATGCTCAAGGAAATCTACGAGCAGCCGATCGTCGTCGCCCAGACGCTGCGCTCCTACCTTCAGCGGATGGAGGAACGGGTGACGCTGCCCATTCCGGACTTCGACCTGGCAGCGGTGAAGCGGGTGACGATCGTCGCCTGCGGCACCAGCTTCTACGCGGGGATGGTCGCCAAATACTGGTTCGAGCAGTTCGCGCGTGTGCCGGTCGACCTCGATGTCGCGTCCGAGTTCCGCTACCGCTCGCCGATCCTGGAGGCGGGCGGGCTGGCGCTGTTCATCTCGCAATCGGGCGAGACCGCTGACACGCTGGCGGCGCTGCGCCATGCCAAGGCGGAGGGGCAGAAGATTGCGGTCGTCGTCAACGTGCCGACCAGCTCGATGGCGCGCGAGGCCGACCTGTTGCTGCCGACGCATGCCGGGCCGGAGATCGGCGTCGCCTCGACCAAGGCGTTCGTCTGTCAGCTGGCGGTGCTCGCCGCGCTGGCCGCCAACCTGGCGCGCGCACGCGGCAAGCTGGACGCGGACGCGGAGCGGGAGCTGGTACGCCACCTCGCCGAGGCGCCGGCGGCGATCAATGCCGCGCTGAGTTACGACGAGGCGATCGCGGCGATGGCGCACACCGTCGCCGGAGCGCGGGACGTACTGTATCTCGGCCGTGGCCTCGACTACCCGTTGGCCCTCGAAGGTGCGTTGAAACTGAAGGAAATCAGTTACATCCACGCCGAAGGTTACGCGGCAGGCGAGATGAAGCACGGGCCCATCGCATTGATCGACGAGAACGTGCCGGTGATCGTCATCGCCCCGTCCGGCCCACTGTTCGAGAAGACCGTCAGCAACATGCAGGAGGTGCAGGCGCGCGGCGGCAAGGTGGTGCTGATCTCGGACGCAGCCGGCATCGCAGCGGCGGGCGAAAACTGCCTCGCGACGATCGAAATGCCGACCGTCCACCCGCTGATCGCGCCGCTCGTCTATGCGGTACCGGTGCAGTTGCTGGCGTATCATGTGGGCGTCGCGAAGGGCGCGGATGTGGATCAGCCGCGCAACCTGGCAAAGAGCGTGACGGTGGAGTGAGAGTGAGCCGTCACGGCATCCCCTTGCCGCCGTTCGCTCCGAACGTCGCGCCGGTGGTGTAGCTGAACTCGTCGGACGCGAGCGCCACGAACAGCGGCCCCAGCTCGACAGGCTGACCGGGGCGGGCCAGCGGGCGGTCGGGGTCGTGGCCGAACTCGCCCATCTTGCCCGGCAGCTGCCCGCCAGCGACCTGAAGCGGCGTCCAGATCGGACCAGGGGCCACCATGTTGACGCGAATGCCTTGCTTGGCGAGCTGCTTCGCCAATGCGCGGGTGAAGATGTGGATAGCGCCCTTGGTCGAGGCATAGGCGAGCAACTCCTCCTCGGGATCGAAGCTGTTGACCGAGCCGGTGTTGATGATCGACGATCCCGGCTTCATGTGCGGTATCGCCGCCTTGGATAGGCGGAAGGGAGCGTAGATGTTGGTCTTGAACGTCCGGTCGAACTCCTCGTCCGATACCTCGAAAATCGTCGCCTTCGACTGCTGATAGGCCGCGTTATTGACCAGGATATCCAGCCCACCCAACCTGTTGACGGCTCTTTCGACGATCGCCTTGCAATTGTCCTCGGTACGCAGGTCCATCGGAATCGCGACCGCCTGGCGCCCCGTCTGACGGATCAGATCGACCACCTCGCGCGCGTCGGGCTCTTCGGTCGGATAGTAGTTGATCGCGACGTCGGCGCCCTCGCGCGCAAAGGCGATGGCGGCGGCGCGACCGATGCCGGAGTCGCCGCCGGTAAGCAGTGCCTTGCGTCCCGCGAGCCGTCCCGACCCCTTGTAGCTCGTCTCGCCGCAGTCGGGGCGCGGCGTCATCCTCGACTGAAGCGCCGGCCAGGGCTGGCGCTGTTCGGGAAAGGGGATGGTCGTGTATTTCGAGCGCGGGTCGGTCATCGCCGCCGGCCGGTCCGCCACGACACCTTGCGCCAGCGCGGGCGTAGCGGCGGCAGCGGCGCCAAGCGCGGCGCCGCCCAGCACGGTCCGGCGGGAAGTGTCTGACATCGTGGCATTCCTTTCGATGGGCGAGATATCGGCTGAACGCCGGCGTGCCGGCTTGGTGCCCGGTTGGCTTTCGCTTTTCGCTGGGCCACAACATGGGTCATGCAGGACAGCGCCTTTCCTCTCATCGCCGGCGTCGAACTGGGTGGCACCAAGTGCATCTGCATCCTCGCGCGCGGCCCGGACGCGGTCGAGGAGGAGATCCGCATTCCGACCACCACGCCGGCCGAAACGCTGGCGGCGATCGAGGCGGTGCTGGATCGATGGACCGGCTTTGTCGGCATCGGAGTCGCCAGCTTCGGTCCCGTGGGAGTTGATCGCGCTGGCGCCGACTGGGGCCAGGTCACCGTCACGCCCAAGCCGGGCTGGTCGCATACCGACATCGCCCGGCGTTTGGGGAGGCGGTACGGCGTTCCGGTCGGCTTTCACACCGATGTCGTCGGCGCCGCGATGGCCGAGGCGGAGTGGGGCGCGGCGGCGGGGTTGGCCGACGTCGCCTATGTCACCGTCGGCACGGGCATCGGCGTCGGGTTAGTCGCGGGCGGCAGGCCCGTCGACGGACTGACGCATCAGGAACTTGGTCACATCCGACCGGTGCGGCTTGGCGGCGACGACTGGATCGGCACGTGTCCATTCCACGGCGCCTGCCTGGAGGGATTGGCGTCCGGTCCCGCCATCGCGGCGCGTGCGGGGCGCAAGGCCGAAGATCTCGCTGCGGATGATTTGGTGTGGGAAAATGTCGTCCACGCGCTCGGGCAGCTGCTCCACACGCTGGTCCTGACCGGCGTGCCGCGTCGGGTGGTGATGGGCGGCGGGGTCATGACCGGCGCGTCCCACCTGCTGCCGCGCGTGCGCGAGGCGATGACGAAAAGCCTGGGTGGCTATTCGATGCTGCCAGAGGTCGCGGCTCCCGACACCTATGTCGTGCCGGCAGGACTCGGCGGTCGGGCGGGGCCGCTGGGTGCCGTACTCCTAGGGGCGCAGGCAGTGCGGGAACGGGCGTTTACGACGCCGTAACCGTGTCGGCTATCAGCGGGAAACGCTGCCGTGCCTTGCTTCGTCGTCGTTTATCGACATTCGCATGCCACGGCATCGGCGACCGGGAGGCGGCCAGGCGCATGGTGCACATATTGGACAGCCTCAGGATCGGTCGTTCTTCAGGGCGGCGGCCGCGAATGCGAACCGGCGGCCATCGTTCATTCGATTATCCATCGCGGCCACGCGAGGCCGGCGCTGATCCTCAATGCCGCCGGGCGCTCGCGACCATGCCGCTACTAGCGCCGGTCATCACAGCGCCCTTCGACCGGCTTAACGAGGGCATTCTGCTGCTCGCAGTCGCCTGGTCGACGGTGCTGCTGATGGTGCTCACGGTCCCGAGCCGCGTGATCGCCCGCCCAGGTCTTGCCGCCCTCGACCGAGTCGAAACGTACATAGGCCGGTGCGCGCGTCGCGGTTGTTGGCGCTGCTTCGGGAAGACGACCGCGAGCATGAGTTCGGTGGGCTGGGACTGCAGCGGTGCGCGAACACGTGATTGCCATGACGGTGCACCGCGCCCAGAAAGTGTGGGAAGGGACCTGGTGCGGTCGCCATCCTGACACTCCGGGCGGTAAACACACTGAAGGTGGCGGCGCGATCGCCGTTAACCAAGCGCTGACACACCGCTGATAGTCGGACGCACATGACCGCGACCATCGCCGCTGCCGATGCACGCTCGGCCTTCGAGCGCGATGTCGCACGCTGGTGGCGTCCGACGCTGCTGATCGTCGCCATCATCGTGGGGACCGCGGCGCGGGTGTTTTATAATCGGGCGATGCCGCTGTGGTTCGATGAGACCTTCACCGGGATCATCGCGGGGCAGGCGACGCTGGGCGGGCTCTGGCACTGGCTGCGGACGGAGCTGACCGGACCCGGCTATTACGCGCCGATGTGGCTGTGGGCGCGTTTTGCGGGCGTGTCGACCGAGGCGTTGCGCTTCCCGAGCCTCGCCTGCACGCTGCTGGCGCCGCTGATCGTGTGGCGGCGGGGGCACCCCGACGCGACGATGCGGCTGGCGTGGGCGGCGGTGCTGCTGCTGTGGATGCCGGCGGGCGTGCTCGCGTCGGATGCGCGGCCCTATGCGCTGCTGTTCCTGCTCGGCACGCTGCAGATCGCGGCGTTCTGCGCGCTGATGCGCGAACCGACGCGAGCGGCGGCGCTGCGATGGGTGCTGCCGACGCTGGCGATCGGGCTGACGCACTATATCGCGCTGCTGCCGGGGTTGGTGCAGGGATTGATGCTGCTGGCCGTTCACCGGCGGTCGGCGGTCCGGCTGTGGCCGGCGGCGGCGCCGTTGCTGGTACTGATCGGCTGGATGGCGATCCACCTGCCGTTTGTCGTGCGAATCCAGAGCGTTGGGATTCCTATGACGACGACGCTGACGCCCTATGTCATTTTACAGCTGCCGGCCCTGATCGCGGGGGACGGGCTGTTCGCGGGGATGCTGGCAGCGTTGCTGGTCTGGAGTGGGTCGATGCGGGTGCGGGAGGTCTCGCTGCGTCGCTGGCGGCCGAGTGCGGAGGCGTGGACGGTGTTGGCGGCGATCGCGAGTTTCGCCGCGCTGTTCGGGATCGGCTTGATCGTGCCGGGCATGGCCTTGCGCTATTTCCTGCCGACGCTGCCCGGCCTGCTGTTCGCGCTCGCCTGGTGGCTGACCGGCGCGTTGAAGCGAGGGGAGGCGGCGGCGGCGGCATTCCTGCTGACGATGGTGGTGGGCTGCGCCGGGGTGGCGGTATCGGGCTGGCGCGACACCTCGCTCGACCAGCGCCATGCGTTCGGCATCGATCTGGCGAGCCGCTGGCTGGCCGAGCGAAAGGTCGGGCGGCTGCTGTTCTTCTGGTCGGACACTACCGCCGAGCTGGCGCCCGACCTCGACCGCAATCTTGCCGAACTCGGCGGCTTTTTCCTCCACCGCGACGGTCAGCCGGTGCCCGTCGACGTGCTCCACGTCCCGCAGGAGGCGAACGCGGTCGCGGCGGTGGTGGCGCGGGCGGACGCGCGCGGCGACAATGCGCTGCTGTGGGTCGGCAATGCACGAGGCGACAACCCGTTGCGCCAGCCTGATGCACTGATCCGCGATCCACGCTGGGACTGCCGCGATTTCGGCGCGGGGCTGGCGATGTCGCTCGCCTGCCGTCGCCGCTAGGATCGGCGCAGGAAGACGACGTAGCCGCGAAAGCGCGGGTTGCGGACGAGACCCGGCGGCGGCGTCCAGTCGCCGCCCTCCAGCAATCCGACGCGGAACGGGATCGGGAGACGGTCCAGCCGGGCGAGATAGCCCGCATAGCCGGGGATGACGCGGCGGCCCTGATAGATCTGCACCACCACCTCGTCGACGACGCCGGCGAGCTGGTTCAGCCCCGCCGGATCGCCGTTCGCGCTCCAGTCGAGCAGCCCGGTGATGCCGAGCCGGCAATCGCGCGGCAGTTCGGCGCGCAATCCGCGCAGGAAGGCGGCATAGATCGCGAGGTGTCGCGTCCGCGCGTCGAAGTCGATCTGGACGCCGACGACGCGATTGCCCGCCGCGCGCCAGCGGGCGAGCTGCGCCAGAAGCTGGCGGTGGACCAGCGGCGACCAGGTCAGCGTCTCGACCCGCACGACCAGCCACACCTCGGCCCCGCGCACCCGCGGCACCGCCGGGCGCTGAGCGACATAGCGGGCGTCGTCGGTGACCTCGCCGTTGAGCAGGTACACACGCCGCGCCCGCGCCAGTTCGGGCCGGGGTCCCACGCCCGCCCACAGCCAGAAACTGTCATGGTCGCGTGCGTTGACGGTCGCCGCAGCGAGGGCGAGAGCGGCGGCGATCACCAATAGAGCGGCGACCTGGCCCAGCGCGAGCGCGGGAACTCGCGCTGGAGCCGCTGGAACCACGCGCGCCGCATCGCGACCGGCACTTCCGGCCCGCCGCACGAGTTGGTGCCGGTCGGCTGATAGCAGCGGATCGCGCGATACAGCGCATAAGCCTTGTCGTCCGTCGGCGTGCCCGGTTCGGCGAGCAGCGCGCGATAGACCGCCGCGCGCTCGTACGGCTTGCCCGAAAACAGAGACCGCGTGCCGCCCAGATCGGCGGCGACCGGCTGTTCGTCATAGACGCCGCCGTCGAAATCATTGGCCTGGAAAAAGTCCGCGACGCACAGCCGCCCGCGTGGATCGCGCGGATCGACGGCGAGCCTTGCGGCGGTGGCGCGCAGCGGCGGACAACCGAGATCGCCGAGCCGGTCGGTGCGGACGAAAACGCCGACCGGGATGTTGGGTGTGTAGAGCAGCCCTTCCCACGAGATCGGCTCGGTCGATGCGGCGGCGGGGACCAGGGCGAGGTCCTGCCCGAACGCCGCGTAGGCGCCACGGCTCAGCTCCTTGTAGAGCAGCTGGAACAGCGCCACCGCGCGCTCGTGCGGCGACACCTCGGTCGATCGAGCGGCGCGGCGCAGCATGGCGGCATCGGCGACGGTGAACAGCAGCGTCTCGCGCAGCACGGGGGTGGTCAGCGGCGAGCCCGGCGCGAGCAGCGCGTCGAGATGTCCAGCCCGCTCCTCGTGCAGCGCCAGCCCGAGTTCGACGACCGCGCGCTGCATCGGCGCGCCCGCCGCCGGTAACAGCGTCAGCCAGAACCCGCGCGCGTTGGCATCGCCGACCGCGTCCAGCGCCTGACCGCGCAACACCTGCCGGCTGAGCGCCACCGGTGCGATGCCGCGCTCGCGGGTCGCGTCCGGGATGAGGCGCAGGACCTCGGCAGGCTGATTTGTCACGTAGAGCGCGAAGGCGGCTTGCAGATAGCCGTACAGCGCCGGTTCGCGCGCAAAGGCGGGACGCTGGCGGGTCAGCTCGGCGGCGGTGAGCACCGGGTCGCCCGCACGCATCCGGGCGAGATCGAAGGTCGCGAGCAGCAGCGGGTCGGCGATCGCGTCCAGCGTCGCCGGCCGCAGCTTGTTGTCGATCTCCTGCACCAGCGCGACGTCGTCGATGCCGCGCGTCGCCGCGTCCTGCGCCAGCAGGGCCGCATAGGCCCCGGCGAGGCGGGCGGTGTCGCCGCCCAGCCACCAGACGCGCCGCAGCAGCCCGCGCGCCGATCCGGCATAGCGACCGGTCGGATAGGCGGCGAGATAGCGGTCGAAGCCGGTCGACGCGCGCGCCAGCGCCGGCCGATCGACCTTCGTGGCATCCAGCTCGCCCCAGTCGTCGAACGCCGGTGCCTGCGCCCGGTTGAGCTCGACGCGCGCGGTCATGTAGCGCGCGGTCTCCGCCAGCCACGGATCGCCCGCGTCCGTCAGCCCGGCGAAGCCCGCCGTCGCCCGGTCGAAGTCGCCATTGTAGAAGGCGGCGGCGGCGACCAGGTAGTCCGCCCATGGCCGGGCCGTCCGCGCGACGGCCGGTGCCGCCGGCGGTAGCGTTTGCGCGCAATCCGGCGCGAACGCATCGCGCGCCGCGATCAGCGACGCTCGGTCATCGTCGGCGAGGCCGCGCGCGGCCCGCACCGCGGCGGCGAAGGCGCGCCTGCCATCGTCGTTGCTGCGGCACCGCGAGCCTTCGCCATCGGTAAAGGCCTCGCGCGCGGCGGCCGGCGGCTGCCAGGCGTCGCGATACGCCATCCACTCGAAATGCGGGAGCAGCGGCGCCTGCGGATTGCCCGGCGGCTGCGCGGGCAGGCGGTGCCGGTCGCGGAGCAGCAGGAACAGGTTGACGCGGGTGTCGTTCGCCGGCCCCAGCACCAGCCGGTTGTCGCAACCCGTCGCCTCCCGCAGCGCCAGCGTCCAGCGCGGCGTGCAGCCGGTGTCGCCGCTCGCCCAGGCTGGCGCCGTCCAGCCGAACGCCGCCGCGAGCGACGCCAGAACCACCACCGCAAACCCGCGCATCCCGCTCTCCCCCGACGGGCATCGTGCCCCGGTCGGGGTCGTCGCGTCGAGAGGCAATCGACGTCGGCCATCCGATCGCCGGCGGTAACGTGTCGTTTACCATCTCCGCGTTAACCCTTCGCCGGAAGCCCGCTCGCCGGGCCATGGAAAGGGACCGCGGTGAACGTTCTGGAACGCAAGATGCTCGATGCGCTCAAGATGGGGCGCGACGAGTTCGGCGTGGTCGCCGTCAAGGCCGAGTTCGAGGCGGAGGGCACCCGGCCCGACGAGTTCCTGCGTCTGCTGGAGCTGACGCAGCGCGCCGACCTGAAGGTCGCGCTCAAGATCGGTGGCTGCGAGGCGGTTTCCGACCTGCTGTCCACGCACCTGTATGGCGTCGACTACGTCATCGCGCCGATGGTCGAGACGCGGTACGCGCTGTCCAAGTTCGTCGACGCGCACCGCAAGACGCATGGCCGCGAGCCGGGCCGGACGCAGTTCCTGTTCAATCTCGAAACCGAGACGACGCTTCGCAACCTGCACGACATGCTGCCGCTGGCGAAGGAGGGCGTCGACGGGATCGTCTTCGGCCGCGTCGATTTCACGCTATCGCGCGGGTTGCCGCGCACAGCGATCAACGACCGCGAGATCACCGATGCGGTGGTCGCGGTCGCCAAGGCATGTCTGGCGACCGACCTGGAGCTGGTGGTCGGCGGCTCCGTCACCGCCGACGCGGTGGACGCGCTGCGCGAGGTCGCCGCGATCCGCCTCGATCGGTTCGAGACGCGCAAGATCGTGTTCGACGGCGCCGCGATCAACAGCCACACGATCAAGGCGGGGATCGCCAACGCCGCCGAGTTCGAGCTGATGTGGCTCCAGAACAAGCGCTCCTTCTATCAGCGGATCGCGGACGAGGACGTCGCCCGGATCGACATGATGCAGTCGCGCGCACGCCATTTCGTGCCGCAGACCCGGATGGCGGCAGCCGGCTGAGCCCGCTAGGCGGCGGGCCATGACCATCTCACACACCCTGATCGACGATGTCGCCGCGCTGCTCCGGCAGGTGGCGGCGGACGTCGTCATGCCGCGCTTCGGCACGCTGGCGGCGGGGGACATCGTCGAGAAGACGCCCGGCGAGCTGGTGACGGTCGCCGATCGCGAGGCCGAGGTGCGGCTGACCGCCGGGCTGTCGGTGCTGGCGCCCGATGTGCGCGTGATCGGCGAGGAGGCGTGCGCCGCCGACCCGTCGTTGCTGGATACGGTGGGGGCGGGGCGGCACTGGCTGGTCGACCCGATCGACGGCACCGCCAACTACGCCGCCGGGCGCGGGCCGTTCGGGCTGATGATCGCGCTGGTCGAGGATGGCGAGACGGTCGCCGGGTGGCTCTACGATCCGCTGCACGACCGGCTCTGCACCGCCGTGCGCGGGCAGGGGGCGATGATCGACGGCAGGAGCGTCCGCGCCGCGATGCCGCCGCGCGACCGCTATGTCGCCGGGCTGGCGACGCAGTTCATGTCCGCCGCCGACCGGGCCGCGGTCGAGGCCGGCGGCGCCGAGCATTTCGATCTCGTCCCGATCCCGCGCTGCGCTGCAGAGCAATATCCGCGCCTGGTGCTGGGCGAGAACGACGTCGCGCTGTTCCAGCGGACGCTGCCCTGGGACCATGCCGCCGGGGCGCTGTTCGTCGTCGAAGCGGGCGGGGTGGTCGCGCGCTGGGACGGGACGCCCTATCGGCTGGACGACGGCAGGACCGGCCTGCTCGCGGCCAACAGCCTGGCGGCATGGACGGCCGCGCGGCACGCGCTGTTCGAGCTGGGCATCGCGCCGCCGCCGTTCGGCGAACGGCTGCCGTGACGACGCCGGAAATCTCCGTGGTGATCCCGTGCTACAACGAGGAGGGCAATGTCCGGCAGATCCATGCCGCCGTCAGCGCCGAGCTGCGCGCGCATGCGGCGAGCCATGAGATCATCCTGATCGACAATCACTCGACCGACCGCACCCGCGCGCTGCTGCGCGAGATCGCCGCCGCCGATCCGGCGGTGCGGGTGATCTTCAACAACCGCAACTACGGCCAGATGCGCTCGCCGACGCACGGCATCTATCAGGCGGAGGGCGCGGCGGTAATCGGCATGTGCGCCGATTTCCAGGACCCGCCGGCGCTGCTCGGGCCGCTGATCGCGCAATGGCGGGCCGGGGCGGAGATCGTGCTGGGCCAGCGCCGGGCGGAGCGCGCGTCGTTCGCCACCCGGCTGAGCCGCACGGTCGGCTATGCGTTGCTCGGGCGGTTCGCGGACCATCCGATCGTGCCCGGCGCGACCGGGTTCGGGCTGTACAGCCGCGCTTGCGTCGATGCGCTGGCGGCGTGGAACGAGCCGGAGCCGTTCTTTCGCGGCATGCTGGTCGAGAGCGGCTTTCGCCTCGCGGTGATCCCGTTCGACCGGCCCGCGCGCGCGGCCGGGGAGAGCAAGAATAACTGGCGGACGCTGGTCGACTTCGCGCTCAGCGGGCTGGCCGGATCGACGCGGGCGCTGCTGCGGTTGCCGCTGCCGTTGTCGGTCGGTGCGGCGGGCGTGGCCGTGCTGCTGCTGTTTGGGTCGATCTTCGCGTCGCTGCGCGACGGGCCGGCGGGTCTGCTGCTGCTGTTGGCGGTGCAGGTCGGGATCTTCGCGGTGCTGCTGTTGTTCCTCGGGCTGCTGGGCGTGCAGGTCCGCGCGATCGCCGATCGGACGCGCAACGTGCCGCTGGTGATCGAGGAGGAGCGGATCGGCTTTCCCGCCGGGCGCGAGCGGCCGAGCACGCGCACCTTCGTCCAGCCGCTCGCGTGACGGCGGCGCGGCGGGTCTGGGCCGAAGCGCTGCTGACGCTGCTCGTGCTGGCGGGCGGCGTGAATGTCGCGTTCCGCTACATGGTGGACGGGCGGTTGCCGCAGCCGTTCGTGTTCGATGCGCGCGATACGTTCATGGATTGGTTCAACACCGCTTGGTGGGCGCATCATCCGGGCGCGTTCGAAGTGTGGCGGACGGTGTATCCGCCGCTGTCGTTCCTGCTGCTCCAGCTGTTCGGGCTAAGCGGCTGCTATGCCGGCGATCCGCTGACCGCGCGCGATTGCGACACGCTGGGCTTCGCCGCGATCTTCGCCGCCTATGCGGCGACGGCCGGGCTGGCGGCGGTCGCCTTTCACCGCCGCGACCCGCTGACCGCGCCGTGGCGCAGCCTCACCTTCGCGTTCGGATTGCCGCTGTTGTTCGCGTTGGAGCGGGGCAATCTGATCCTGCTGTGCCTGCCGTTCTTCATCCTCGCCTATGGCGGGCTGTCGCGGTCGGTGGCGGTGCGCGCGGTCGCGGCGGCGGTGACGGTCAACCTCAAGCCCTATCTGGTCGTGCCGGTGCTCGCCTGGGTGGTGCGGCGCGAGTGGCGGCAGGTGCGGCTGGCCGTCGTGGCGGGGCTGGCGATCTATCTGGTCAGCTTCGCGCTGTTCGGGTCGGGCGATCCGGTGCAGCTCGTCTCGAACACGATCGGCTTCGCACGGGTCGGCACCGTGCTGGTCTGGGAGCAGGGACTGTATTCGACCAGCTTCGCGCCGTTCCTGAGCCTCGACACCGGGCTTGCGCCGAACCCCGCACTGGTTGAGGCGGCGACGCCGGGCTGGTTGCTGTTCCTGATCCCGTTCGCGGTCAATGCCACCCGCGCGCTGGCGCTGGCCTGTGCCGTCGTGGGTACATGGTGGCGGCCCGACGCACTGACGGGTGCCCGCGTCGCGCTGCTGCTGCTCGGCACCTATCTGATCGGCCAGTCGCCGGGAGGGTACACGCAGACGTTCCTCATCTTCCTGCTGTTCCTGGAGCGCGCGGAACGGCGCGGACCCGCGATCGCGCTGGTCGCCGGGTATCTGCTCAGCGTGCCCTGCGACCATGTGCTGTGGAACGTGCTCCACCGGCCGGGCGACAGCTGGCTGTCGGGGCTGCCGATCGGGCATGAGTTCGGTATCGCGGTAGGCATGTACGTGCGCCCGCTGCTGATCCTCCTGATGATCTGGAGCCTCGCGGTCGACAGCCTGTTGCTGATCGCGCGCGCGCCGGCACCGACGGGCAGCGTCGGACCGGAGCCGGTGGCGGCATGAGCTGGTCCTTCGCCGACGATCTCGCCGCGATCGACGCGGCGTTCGCCGACGACTGGCACCGGCTTGCGGGCGCGCGGTTGTTCGTGACCGGGGGGACCGGCTTCATCGGCCGCTGGTTGCTCGAAGCGCTGCGCTTCGCGGACGGGCGCTACGGACTCGACCTGCGCGTCACGACCCTGACCCGCGATCCGGCTGCCCTCGCCGCCCGCGCGCCGCACCTCGCCGGCCATCCCGGCTTCCGCTTCGTCGCCGGCGACGTGCTGAGCCTCGCGCCCGACCGCGAGCGCTACACCCATGTCATCCACGCCGCGACCGACGCCAGCGCCAAACTGACCGCCGAGCAGCCGGCGCTGATGTTCGACACGATCGTGACGGGCACGCGCAACGCGCTCGATCTCGCGGCGGCGTCGGGGGCGCGGGTCCTGTTCCTCAGCTCGGGCGCGATCTATGGCGCGCAGCCCTGGGACGTGGCGCATATCGGCGAGGACTTCGCCGGTGGCCCCGACCCACGCAATGTCGGCAACGTCTATGCCGAGGCGAAGCGTGCCGCCGAGATGCTGTGCGCGATCCATGGCAGGACGCGCGGGCTGGAGGTGGCGACCGCGCGCATCTTCGCAGTGCTCGGCCCGCTGCTGTCGCTCGATACGCACTTCGCGGCGGGCAATTTCATCCGCGACGCGATCGCCGGGCGCACGATCCGGGTCGAGGGGGCGGGGACGGCGGTGCGGTCGTATCTCTACGCCGCCGACCTGACCGCCTGGCTGCTCGCGATGCTGGTGCGCGCGCCGGCGGGCACGACTTACAATGTCGGGTCGGAGGAGGCCGTGTCGATCGCGGCGCTCGCTGAGCGCACCGCGGGGGTGCTGGGCGGGGCAGGGCACGAGGTGCTCGGGCGGCCGGATGCGGGATGGAATCTGGGGCGCTACGTGCCCTCGACCGCGCTGATCCGGCGGGAGTTGAACGTGCGCGCGACGGTCGGCCTCGACGAGGCGATCCGGCGGACGGCGATGTGGAACGGGTGGGACAAGTGACCAAGATCAAGCTTTCGACCTGGCTGGCCGACCGGCTCGCCGACGCCGGTATCAGCGACGTGTTCATGGTGACCGGCGGCGGCGCGATGCACCTCAACCATGCACTCGGCACGCATGCGGCGCTGACGACGACGTTCTGCCATCACGAGCAGGCGCTGACGATGGCGGCGGAGGCATATTACCGGCTGACCAATCGGCTGGCGGTGGTCAACGTCACCTCCGGTCCCGGCGGCACCAATGCGATCACCGGCGTATGGGGCGCGCATGTCGATTCATGCGGGATGCTGGTCATATCGGGTCAAGTGAAGACCGAAACGACGGTGCGCGCCACCGGCCTGCCGTTGCGCCAGTTCGGCGATCAGGAACTCGACATCGAGCCGATCGTCCGCCCGATCACCAAATACGCCAGGATGGTGACCGACCCGTACTCGATCCGCTATCATCTGGAAAAGGCGCTGTACCTCGCCCGCAGCGGGCGGCCGGGGCCATGCTGGCTCGACATCCCGCTCGACGTGCAGGCGGCGCTGATCGATCCGGCCGACCTGCCGGGTTTCGATCCCGCCGAGCTGGACGAGCCGTGGCACGCGACCGACCTGCCCGCCGTCGCGGCCGCGATCCTCGCCAAGCTGCGCGCGGCGAAGCGCCCGGTGGTGTTCGCGGGCAGCGGCGTGCGGCTGTCGGGCGCGCACGCCGACTTCCTGCGGCTGATCGAGCGGCTCGGCGTGCCCGTCGTTACCGGCTGGAACGCGCACGACGTGTTGCCCAACGACCATTCCCTTTACTGCGGCCGTCCCGGCACCGTCGGCGACCGCGCGGGCAATCTGGTGACGCAGAGCGCCGATCTGTTGCTGGTGCTGGGGTCGCGCCTAAACATCCGCCAGGTCAGCTACAATTGGGCGAGCTTCGCGCGAGGGGCCTACAAGATCTGGGTCGATATCGACCCGGTGGAGTTGCAGAAGCCGACCGTCGTCCCGGACATGCCGGTGGTGGCCGACCTCAGCGCGCTGATCCCGGCGCTGCTCGCCGCGCCGTACGACGGGTCGACCGCGGAGCAGCATGACTGGCTGGCCTGGGCACGCGCGCGTGGCGCGGCGTTCCCGGTGATCGAGGCAGCGTATCGCGACAACGCGCAATGCCACCCCTATGTGGCGATGGAGGCGCTGTTCGAGGCGCTCGACGAGGACGACGTCGTCGTCGCGGGCAACGGCAGCGCGTGCGTCGTCAGTTTCCAGACCGCGCAGCTGAAGCCCGGCCAGCGGCTGTGGACCAACTCCGGCTGCGCCACGATGGGGTACGACCTGCCCGCCGCGATCGGCGTCGCGGTGGCCACCCGCAACCGGCAGCGCGTCGTCTGCATCGCGGGTGACGGCAGCATCATGATGAACCTGCAGGAGCTGCAGACGATCGCCGGCTATGGCATGCCGGTGAAGGTCATCCTGCTCAACAACGCCGGCTACGTCTCGATCTTCCAGTCGCAGCGCAACCACTTCGGCGTGGAGGTGGGCGCCGGGCCGCTGAGCAACGTCACGTTTCCGCAGTTCGAGCGGATCGCCGCCGCGTTCGGCTTCACCTATTTCCGTGCCGACGATCACGACACGCTGGGAGCGGTGTTCGCCGAGGCGCTGGCGGCACCGGGGCCGGTACTGTGCGAGATCATGGTCGATCCCGACGCGGGGTTTGCGCCGAAACTCGGCGCGAAGGTCCATGCCGACGGGCGCATCACCTCGCCGCCGCTGGAGGACCTGTCGCCGTTCTTGCCGCGCGAGGTGCTGCGCGAGAACATGCTGATCGATCTGGTGGACGAGTGACCGACGGACGCCCGCTCCGGTTCCTGATCGTCGGCGGCATCAACACCGCGTTCGGGCTGGCGGTCTATCCGGCGCTGCTGATCGCGCTGCGACCGCTCGGCATCGGTTACATGGGCGCGCTGCCGATCGCGCAGGCGGTGAGCCTGGTGTTCGCCTACACGTTGCAGAAGATCTGGGTGTTCCGCACGCGCGGCGACGTGCCGCGTGAGTTCGCGCGCTTCGCCTCCTTCTACCTCGGCATCTACGCGATCAACTGGCTGGCGCTGCCGTTCCTGGTCGAGGTGGTGCGGCTGCGACCATGGGTCGCACAACTAGGGTTCGTCGGCGCGACGGTGATCGGCAGCTGGTTCTTCCACTCGCGCCTTACCTTCGGCGCCGCGCCGCGTCGCTGAATCAGGCGATCGCGGGCAGGCGCGCGAGGTGCTTGTCGAGCGTGATGGGATAGTCGCGGACGCGCACCCCCGTGGCGTTGTAGACCGCGTTGGCGACCGCCGCGCCGACGCCGCACATCCCGAGTTCGCCGACCCCCTTGGCCTTCATCGGCGAGGATTTGTCGTCGGGATAGTCGAGGAACACGACCTCCTGATGTGGGATGTCGGCGTGGACCGGCACCTCGTACCCGGCGAGGTCGTGGTTGACGAAGAAGCCGAAGCGCTTGTCTACGGCCAGCTCCTCCATCAACGCCGCGCCCGCGCCCATCGTCATCGCGCCGATCACCTGGCTGCGCGCCGCCTTCGGATTGAGGATGCGCCCGGCGTCGCATACCGCCAGCATACGCCGGATGCGGACCTCGCCGGTCCAGGCATCGACGCCGACTTCGCAGAAATGCGCGGCGAAAGTCGATTGCTGATAGCGTTTGGCGAGGTCGCCATATTCGATCTGGTCTTCGGCGGTCATGCCGACGGCTCGCTTCAGGTCGATCGTGCCGAACCGCGCCTCGATCTCGCCGCGCAGCTTCATGCAGGCGGCGTAGACCCCGGCGGTCGAGTTGTTCGCGCCCCATTGCCCGCCCGATCCGGCCGATGCGGGGTGGTCCGAATTGCCCAGCAGCACCTCGACGCGGTCGAGCGGCACACCCATCACCTCGGCGGCGGTCTGCGCGATGATCGTATAGGTGCCGGTGCCGATGTCGGTCATGTCGGTCAACACGGTAATGCCGCCGTCGGCGCGGACACCGACCTTTGCCGCCGACTTCATCAACAGGTTGTTGCGGAACCCCGCCGCCACGCCCATCCCGACCAGCTGATCGCCGTCGCGTACCTGTGCCGGCCTGGCCTGGCGCCGCGACCAGCCGAAGCGGGTCGCACCGGTCCGCAGGCACTCGATCAGGTGGCGTTGCGAGAAGGTGCGTTCGGGCTTGGCGGGATCGACCTGCGTGTCGTTGACGATCCGCAACTCGACCGGGTCCATGCCGAGCTTCTCGGCCAGCTCGTCCATCGCGATCTCCAGCGCCATCAGCCCCGGTGCCTCGCCCGGCGCGCGCATCGCGTTGCCTTCCGGCAGATCCAGCGTGGCCAGTCGCATCGACGTCATGCGGTTCGCGGCCGCGTAGAGCAGCTTGGTCTGCGACACCGCCGTTTCCGGCCCGCCGCCGGGCAGGTCGCCCGAGCCGCTTTCATGCGCGATCGCGGTCAGCCGGCCGTCGCGCGTCGCGCCCAGCCGGAGACGCTGCACCGTCGCCGGACGGTGCGTCGTGTTGTTGAAGATGAACGGGCGGGTCAGCGCCACCTTGACCGGCCGCCCCGCCGCCTTGGCGCCGAGCGCCGCGAGCACCGCGTCGGCACGGACGAACAGCTTGCCGCCGAAGCCGCCACCGACATATGGCGCGTCGAGGCGGACATTCTCCTTTGGAATGCCCAGCGTCTTGGCGATGTCGCCCTTGCTCCAGGCGATCATCTGATTGGCGGTGTAGAGCGTCACCCGATCACCGTCCCACGCCGCCGTCGTGGCGTGCGGCTCCATCATCGCGTGGCTGTGGTCTGGGGTGGTGTAGGTCGCGTCGACCGTCACCGGCGCGGCGTCAAAGGCGTCCTCGAACTTGCCGACCCGCTCGACCGCCGGCGCGGCGGAACCCTCGCCCGAGCTGTCGCCCTTCAGCGGCGCGACCTTGAGCGCCGCGTCGAGGTCGTAGCGACCCTTGTCGCGCGCATAGTCGATGCGGACCAGCGCGGCGGCGGCGCGCGCCTGTTCGAACGTGTCCGCGACCACGACGGCCAGCGCCTGGTGGTAATGCTCCACCGCCGGGCCGCCGAGCAGATGCGCGGTGTTGAAGTCGCCCTTGCCCAGCTTGCCCGCATTCTCGTGCGTGACGACGGCGATGACGCCCGGAGCGGCGCGCGCGGCGGCACTATCGATCCGGGTGACGCGCCCCTTCGCGATCGCGCTACCGACGATGTAGCCGTAGGCGGGGTCGGCGATCCGGTCGTGACGCTCATAGGCGTAATGCGCGGTGCCGGCGGTCTTGGCGGGGCCGTCGATCCGGTCGGTCGGCCGGCCGATGACCTTCAGCTGATCGATCGCGTTGGTGCCCGCGGGCGTGTCGAACTTCATGCGAGAGCACCTTTCGCCTGGGCGAGCACCGCTGCGAGCGTGCGCTCGGCGAGCGGCAGCTTGAAACCGTTGTCGGCGGTCGGCCGGGCGCCGGCGAAGGCGCGCGCGGTCACCGCCTTCGCGCCTTGTGGCAGCAAGGCGTCCGCCGCCTCCACGCGCCACGGCTTGGGCGCGACGCCGCCGAACGCGACCCGCCCCGTGCCGTCGCGCTGCACCACGGCCGCCACCGACACCAACGCGAACGCGTAGGACGCGCGGTCGCGGACCTTGCGATAGACGTGCGTGCCGCCGATCGGGCGGGGCAGGGTGACGGCGGTGATGAGCTCGCCGGGCCGCAGCACCGTCTCGACCTGTGGCGTGTCGCCCCACAGCGCGTGGAAATCGGCGATCGGCACCGCGCGCGCGCGGCCTTGCGCGTCGACCGTCTCCACCGTCGCGTCGAGCACCCGCATCGCGACCGCCATGTCGCCAGGATAGGTCGCGATGCACGCATCGGATGTGCCGATCACGCCCAGCTGGCGCGAATAGCCGCCGATCGCGGCGCAGCCCGAGCCCGGCTTGCGCTTGTTGCACGGCTGATTGGTGTCGTAGAAATAGGGACAGCGCGTGCGCTGGAGCAGATTGCCCGCGACGCTCGCCTTGTTGCGGAGCTGGCCTGATGCCCCTGCGACGATCGCGCGGGTCAGGACGCCATAATCGCGGCGTATGCGCGAGTCGGCCGCGAGCGCGGTGTTGCTGACGAACGCGCCGATCCGCAGGCCGCCGTCCGGCGTCTTCTCGATCTTGTCGAGGCCGAGGTCTTGGACGTCGACCAGATGCGTCGGCGTTTCGATCTCCAGCTTCATCAGGTCGAGCAGGTTGGTGCCGCCGGCCAGGAACCGCGCGCCTTGAACTCGGCCCACCGCGCCGGCCGCCTGCGCGGGCGAGCTGGCGCGTTCGTAGGTGAAGCTCCTCATGCGCGCGTCCCCGCCACGTCGGCCATCGCATCCGCAATGTTGGAATAGGCGCCGCACCGACAGATGTTGCCGCTCATCCGCTCGCGCAGCTCGGCGTTGGTGACGGCAGGCTTAACGGTGATGTCCGCCTGGACATGACTCGGCACGCCGGCGCGAATCTCGTCTAGGACCGCTACCGCCGAGCAGATCTGGCCCGGCGTGCAATAGCCGCATTGATAGCCGTCATGCTTGACGAACGCGGCCTGCATCGGATGCAGCTTGTCCGGCGTACCCAGCCCCTCGATCGTGGTGATCGTGTCGCCGTTATGCTGCAGCGCCAGGCTGAGGCAGCTGTTGATGCGCTGGCCGTTGACGATGACGGTGCAAGCGCCGCACTGACCGTGGTCGCAGCCCTTTTTGGTGCCGGTCAGGTGCAGATGCTCGCGCAGCGCATCGAGCAGCGTGGTACGTGTATCCAGCCGCAGGTCGTGGCGCTTGCCGTTGACCTTGAGCCGGACCGGCAGCTGCGGTGGGTTGCTCGCCGGCAAAGGGGCCGCTTCGACGGGCGGCACGGCGGTGAGCGCCGCACCGGCCGCACCGGCGATCAGCACACCGCGTCTCGATAGCAAGCTGTCATCATCCCGGCTGGTCGTCATCGCCGCTTCTCCGCCAAATCGCCTGGAAATAGGCGATACGTACCATGTGGCTACCTACGGCTGTGCGCGCCGACGGTTCCATCTGGCGGACCGGTCGAGCTACGCTTCCCGCAACGTGGCCATCAGGCCCGGACGATCGGAGTCGTGGGCCGCGTGCTCGGCGGAGACGCTGGCCGCCTCGCGCGCGTCGCGGGCGTTCTCGGTGCGAAGCGAGCGTTGCGCCATCGCGCTCCACGCCGCTTCCGCGCGCAGACAGCGGTCGCGGACATTGTCCAGTTCGGCGGCATCCGCCTGCTCGCGACACTCGGTCGCGCGCTGGTGGAAGATCAGGGAATCACGCATCGGTCGTCTCCTCGAACTGGCTGAATGAGGCACCGGGCGACCTCGACGGGCCGCCCGGTGTCACCGGTCAGTTCGCGGCGACGAGGTTGACCGCGGCCATCTTGCCGCGACGGTCCTCCTCCAGCTCGTAACCGACGCGCTGGTCCTGGCTCAGCGTGGCCATACCCGCGCGCTCGACGGCGGAGATGTGGACGAATGCGTCCTGCCCACCGCCATCCGGGGCGATGAAGCCATAACCCTTGTCGGCGTTGAAAAATTTGACGGTGCCGGTCTGGCTCATGTGATCGTTCCTTTTGTGATCGGCGGCCCCGCTGGGACGGCCTCGTGTGCCGTGGAAGCAGGGATGGAAGGAACGAGGGTGCCGCAAAGCGCCGTAGGACCGTCGATATGCGACTATAGCAGATTGAATGTAAGGTGCCGACGCCCAAGTTGCAACGCGGCGCTGTCGAAGAATGTGGCGGCCGAGTCGGCATAGGTGCGCGGCCAAACGGCGCACATTAACGATATTTCTCGCTGCAGTGCGTCATTTCGTCCCGGTCACGCAACGATCCATCGCCGTTTCTTTGACTCTCGATCGCCGCCGCAACAATGAGCTCTCAGTTTAGCCAGCGCACCCTCGTCCGAGAAGGAAAGGGTGCCGGCGAGACGTGGGGACTTCGGCGATCGCCTTTATCTCAGTTGCCGCGTTCGGTCGCGGTCGCTCGGACGCCTCGCGCATAGTTTTGGCAGCAAGTGACTCTTCATTTCCGTTCCTACCTCGGTGCCGCCCTGTCGATCGCGACGGTGGTGACACCGGCGACGCTGGCTTCTTCCACGAGCGCCCAGGTTCTCCAGACCCGGATCGAGCCGCTGCCGGAGGCGGCGACCGATTCTTCCGTTCTTCCCGCCGCGCCGGTGACCGTCGCCGACGCCGGGATCGCCGCCGTCGCCTCCGATGACGCCGCTGCGACCGCCGATGACACTCCCGACGCCCGTCAGGTCGAGTGCATCGCCAAGATCATCATGCACGAAGCGGCCTATGAGCCCCGGTCCGGCCGTGTCGCCGTCGCGCAGGTCGTCCGCACCCGCATCCGCAGCGGCCGCTTCGCCGCCGATGCGTGCGGCGTGGCACGCCAACGCGGGCAGTTCTTCGACGTCGACGCCTTCCGGCCCTCGCGCGACGGCACGGCCTGGGCCGACGCGGTGGCGATCGCCGCCGAGACGCTGCGCGGCGATGGCGAGGAGGTGGTGCCCGGCGCGCTGTTCTTCCATGCCGCCTATTCCCCGATGCCCGGCCGCGTGCGTGTCGGCCAGATCGGCGGGCACGTCTTCTACCGTTAATCCCCTGCGGCGGCGGCGCCCTGCTCGCCGGGCTGCTCGCTGCCGAACCGCGCCGCGCGGACGCGGCTCCACCGGGCGTGCAGCTGCGCGCGCGGGGCGTCCAGTCCCGCCGCCTCCGTCGTCCGCGTCCAGCCACCGATCGGTCGCCTTAGCCACTCGGTGGCACGGCTCGGCACCAGTTCGTCGAACCAGCCGGTGACGGCGTGCGCGTTGAACAGCAGCAGCAGCGCCGTCGCGGTGGCGATCGTCGTCGTCTGCCAGCGCCATGGTGCGCGCGTATCGATTGGGTTGGTGACGATCAGGACGGGCGAACCGACATCGGCGATCACGCCCTGATCCGCGCTGGTCGTCATTGCCGCCCCCTCAGAACCGGTAGTAGATGAACGGCGCGATCCCCGCCGGGCGCATCGCGTCGACGACCAGCACCGTCGCGCCGAGCGCCAGTCCCAGCACCGGCGCCGGCCAATGGCGCAGCCGCGTCGCCAGCCGCGGCAGCCAATGCGCGGGCAGGAAGTTGATCCCGATGCCGAGCGCGACCAGCCCGAGCGACAGCGGCGTCACCAGCGTGTTGCGGAAATCCAGCGCCGCCAGTCCCGCGAAGAACCCGGTCGCATCGGCGAAGGTCGGCGCGCGGAAGAAGATCCAGCCGATCAGCACGATGTGAAAGGTGACGAACACCGCCGCCCACACCGGCAGCGGTCGCCACCAGCGCGGCCGTTCGGTCCGCCAGACCCGCTCCCAGCACTGCACCGCGCCGTGCCACCCGCCCCAGATGATGAAGTTCCAGCTGGCGCCGTGCCACAGCCCGCCCAGCACCATCGTCAGCATCAGGTTACGGCATACGAACGCGGTGCCGCCGCGACTGCCGCCGAGCGGGATGTAGAGGTAATCGCGCAGCCAGCTCGACAGGCTGATATGCCAGCGCCGCCAGAAGTCCTGCAGCGATCGCGCGCGGTAGGGCTGGTCGAAATTACGCGGAAAAGTGTAGCCGAGCAGCGCGGCGATGCCGATCGCCATGTCGGTATAGGCCGAGAAATCGCAGAAGATCTGCACCGCATAGCCATAGGCGCCGATCAGCAGGTCGAAGCTGGACCGCGCGGAGGGATCGAAAAAGGCGGGATCGACCAGCGCGCTCGCCAGCTCGGACGCGATCACCGTCTTCTTGAACAGCCCCCACACGATCAGCAGCAGCCCCGCCGTCGCGCGCCCGCGATTGGCGCGCGGCGCGGTCGCGAACTGCGGCAGCAGGTCCGACGCGCGCACGATCGGGCCGGCGACCAGATGCGGGAAGAACGACATCAGCAGCGTCAGGTCGAGCAGCCCGGCGGCGGGCACCTTGCCGCGATGGACGTCGACCAGATACGATATTGCCTGGAACGTGAAGAACGAGATGCCGACCGGCAGCAGCGCGGTGAGCAGCGGCACGTCGCGCGCCAGCCCGATCAGCCCGAGCAGGTCGGCGAGCTGTTCGGAGAAAAATCCGACATATTTGAAGAAGCCCAGCACCGTGAGGTTCGCGACCACGCCCAACGTCACCAGCCCCCTTCGCACCCCCGGTTTGGGCGAGGCCACGATGGCGCGGGCGAGCGCCCAGTTGACCACCGCCGAGGCGATCAGCAACGCGACGAAGCGGCCGTCCCACGCACCGTAGAAGAACCAGCTGGCGAGCAGCAGCGCGATCTTGCGCCATTCGTTCGATAGCTGGAGCGACCAGGCGACCGCGTATACGACGAGGAAGAACAGCCCGAAGCCGAGCGTCGGAAACAGCATCAGCGATCCGTCGACAGGTCGGCGGCGGCGCGGTCGAGGTCCGCCTGTAGCAACCGCGCGACGGTGGCTCCGCCCGCCGAGGTGAAGTGGACGCGGTCTGGGCGCATCAGCGGCGGGATCGCGGTGGACCAGGCGAGCGCGGTGCAGGCCCCGCCCATCGCGCGGCCCCAATCCCAGAAGGCGAGCCCCTCTTCATGCGCGATCTGACGCTGGATCGCCTGCACCGTCACCAGCGCGGCGGTGGCGCGCCATTCGGGCGTGGTGCTGGCCGGACAGAGCGGCGACACGCCGTCCTCGCTCGTCTGCAATGCGACTTGCTTGGTGGCGCTGTCGGGGGCGCCGATCAGCAGGATCGGGACGCCGGGCAGCAGCCGCTTCAATCGCGTGACGCCCGCGCGCAGGCGCACCGAATATTCCGCCGCCGAAAAGCGCGGCATGAACGCCTCGTTGGTGCCGAACGCGACCACCAGCAGGTCGGGTTTGTAAGCCGCGATCTCGGTCGCGATCACCGCCTCGTCCATCCGCGTCGCGTGGATGAACTGTGCGCCGACGGTGCCCAGGTTCGACAGGATCACCCCCGGCGTCGCACGCTCGGTCGACCATGAGGTGACCGTCACCGGGCCGCTCGCGGTCAGCCCGGCGGTGGTGGCGAAGCCGGTCGCGTCCAGCGTCTGGCAACGGCTGCCCGGCCTAGCGGCGTCGAGCGACATCGTCGCTTGGTCGGCACCGAGGTCGAGCGTCAGCGTTCCCGCGCCCGGCCCGGTCAGGGCGCAGACGGTGAAACGATCGAACCCGCCGCGATCCGCCGCGATCGACAGCCGCTCGCCCGCCACGCCGGGCGCGGAGAAGCTGTAGCCGCCGATCCCGATCGGCGGTGCGCCGGTGCTGCGATAGGCGGGGCCGAAGATGCCCGACACCGTCCAGCCCGGCCCTTGCGCGGCGGTGACGTCGCGGGTGAGATAGCCCTGATACGGTCGCCCCGGCGCCAGCACGCCGCGCCCGGCATTGCCGTAGCGTGCCTGCAACGCCGCCCGCCATGCGCCGGTGATCTGATCGCCGGCGGTGTGGCTGTCGCCGATCTGGATGATCCGCACCGTGCGGCCGTCGCGGCGGAGATGCGCGAGCTTGTCGAAATAGGGCTTCAGCCGGCGCGCGTCGCAGATCGAGGTGCAGTCGGCGGGCAGGCCCGCCGCCGCCTGCGCCAGCATCATCGCCAGCGCGATCACGAACGTGGGGTTCCGGTCGGAGCAGGCGCGGGGCGCCCGGCGGCGCGGCGGACACGCGCGTCATAGACCCGCACCCGCGCGGCGAGCGGGGTGACCAGCCGGGCATAGCCGATGCCGTTCATGTGCAGTCCGTCCGATTCACGCACCAGCTGCAGCTTGCCCGACTTCGGATCGGCGAGATGCGCGTTGTAATGCCCGGTCGGATCCAGCGACGTCGCGCGCGAGTCTAGGAACGGCACGCCGAGCCGCCGCATATGGTCGGCGAACAGTGCGTCCAACTGCTGCAACTGCGTGTCCATCGTCGCGTCGCGCACCACCGGCAGGCCGACCCAATAAACGACGGCGCCGGTCGCGCGGACCTCCTTCACGAAAGCGTCGACCCGCTCGCCGACGATGCGCCGCCATTCGGGGCCGAGCAGCGGGTAGACATCGTTGCCCTTCCACATCGGATTGAGGTCGTTCGCCCCGAAACAGATCACCGCCACGTCGATCGGCTCGGCACGGACCTGTTCGCGCGCGCGCTGCGTCAGGTCGAGGCGATAGTAGCGGGTGAAGCCGGTCGCCTCCTTGCTGAATTGCAGCACGTCATAGCCTTCGCCTGGCGGGAGCAGGCGATACATCGCGCTCCACACGCCGTTGCCGAAGCTGTCGCCGAACACTCCCACCCGCAGCCGTCCGGTCGCGGCGACGCGGCGCACGACCTGTGGCGGGAGACCGGCGTCGCGTTCCGGCGTCCCGGTCGACACCAGGGCGGTCGGCGTCGCGGGCGCGGTCGGCGCGGCGACCTCGGGCGCGGCGGGCGTGCCGCCGCCGAACGAGAGCCCGATCGCGAACCCCGCGACCACGCCGACCGCCAGGACCGCCGTGCGATCCGCCACCAATCCGATTCCACGAAGCGCCATCGCGGGCGCACCTGTCACGCCGGGTGCGGCTTTTCAATCGGCGTCATGCCGTTGGACGCGATCCGTACCTGTCGAATCCGACCGTTGTCGCGCCGTCGGGCCGGCGATACCGCCGGGCAGGGTCGCGGAACGACCAGCAAAGTGAGGCGGAGTTGAGCCAGAGCGGCCATGACGTGCCCGACAGGCGTCGCTACGGTCGCTCGGCGCTGATCGGGGCGGTCGCGTTGCCGCTGACCGTCTGGACGATGCTGGCGATCGGCGTGCCGACGCCGTTGAAGGGGTGGGTCGATCGGCGGGCAAGCGCCGCGCTCGGCCGCGCGGTGACCATCGACGGGTCGCTGCGGGTCGTGCTGACCCCATGGGGCATCGACATCACCGCGCGGGACGTGCGCGTCGGCAACCCGATCTGGGCGCGCGAGCCGGCGCTGCTGCGCGTCGCGATGGTCGCGGCGCATCGATCGATGTTCGACATGCTGACCGCGCGTCCGGGGCTGGAAGCGATATCCCTCACCGACGGCATCGTGACCCTGGAGCGGTCCGCCGATGGACGCCGTACGAACTGGCCCGAGCGCGTGGGCGATCCGCTGTTCGACGTGGCGCGCGCGCGGGTGGTCACCGCCGATCGGGTGCAGGTGACGTATCGCGACGACCACGCCGGGACGACCGCGACGCTGGCGTTGCTGGCCCGCGCTGGTGGTACGATCTTCACCGGGGTCGTGCGCGCGGCAGGCCGTCCGTTCGGAGTGGCGGGCGAGGTCCGCAACGCGGCCGGCGGACCGGCGCGGCTGCGGCTGGCGGCGTGGAGCGGCGGCGACCGGCTGGGCGCGGAAGCGGAGGCCGCGCGCCCGCTGGGTCTGGTCCGCTCGCGCCTGATGGTATTCGCGGCGGGACCGGACACCGCGCCGCTCGCCGCGCTGGCGGGGCTGAAGCTGGCGGCGGTGGGTGACTATGCCGTGTCGGCGCGCGCGTCGCGACGAAACGGCGTCTGGCGCTTCGGCCATATCGCGGGTCGTGCCGGACGGACGGACCTCGCCGGGTCGCTGACGGTGTGGCAACAGGCGGGCCGGCCGCAGGTCGTCGCCCGCCTGTCCTCACGCGCGCTGCACCTCGACGATGCGGCCCGGCTTTTCGGCGTCGGCCTCGCGAGCGACGGCGCGTCGCGGCTGCTGCCCGATGCGGCCTTTTCCCCCGCCGCACTGGGCGCGTTCGACGCGACGATCGACCTGACCGCCGAGCGCGTGGTCGGCCTCGCCCGCGCCGCCGGGCCGGCATCGATGCGGCTGGCGATGCGGCGCGGTGTGCTGGTGCTGTCGCCGGTGCGGGTCGCGATGGACGGGGGCTTCGTGTCGTCGGACGTCCTGGTCGACTCGCGCCGCCTGCCGGTGGTGGCGCGCTACGACATCCGCCTGTCGCCGACGCCGATGGGACGGCTGCTGCCCGGTTGGGGCGTCGCGCCGGCGGGCACGACCGCGATGGCGCGGGGTCGCATCCTGCTGACCGGGCGCGGCATGTCGGTGCGCGAGACGCTGGCGACCGCCACCGGGCGGATCGCGCTGGTGCTGCCCGCCGGCCAAGTGCGCGTCGCGCGGGCCAGCGGGTCGGCGCTCGATCTCGACGGCCTCGACGCCGCGATCTTCGGCGAGAACGGCGAGAGCGCGGCGATCAACTGCGGCGCGATCGCCTTTACCGTGCGCGATGGCGTCGGGACGACCGACCCGCTGCTGATCGACACCGCCGCGCATGTGCTGAGCGGGCAGGGGTCGATCGACCTGCGCGAAGAGCGGCTCGACCTGCGCCTGGCGGCGGGCAGCAAGAGCTTCTCGCTGTTCGGCCGGCCCAATCCGGTGACGATCGGCGGGACGTGGCGCGATCCGGTTGTGGCGCGCGAGCCGACGCCGTGGCTGCGCCCGGCGACGCTGCTGGGGCTGGAGTTCAGCGTGCCGGACCTGCACGCGCTGTTCCGCTTCGTCGATCCCGGCGGCACGCAGCCGGCGGCGTGCCCGACGAACTGACGCGGCGTCAGCGGATCGCGGTGATCGACAGCGAGGTCGGCAGCTGGTCGGCGGACTTGTTGAGATTGAGCAGCTGCTGCACCAGCGCGATCACCTGCAGGCCCCGGCTGCTCTCGCCCCCGGCGCTGCCGCACCGGTTCGCGTCGTCGCCCTCCGCTTCGACGGGCACGAACATGCGCCGCCCGAGGAAACGCGTGCTGACCGCCGCGTCGGCGTCGCCTTCGTTCACCTTGAGGATCCAGCGCATCCGCCGGAGCGGCCGGGCGGTGGTCGCGCCGCATTGCGTCAGGAAATATTCGCGCGGGATCTGGTACGCGGTCTGCCCGGCGCGGAGATATTCGCCGAGGAAGTAGATCACGTCCTGAACCGAGCGGAAATGCACCTCCAGCGTGACGTCGTGCCGGTCGGTGACGGGCACGCCGGGCGAGCGCCCGAGGTAGCGGGCGTTGAACCCGCCGTCGGTATCCGCCGCACCACCCAGCAGCGTGAACTGTTCGGGGTCGAGCAGCGCCGTGCCGGGCAGCACGGGGATGCCGTTCCGCACCTCGCCGACGGCCAGCCCGGCGCCGGGATGCGCGCGCTTCCACGCCGCCTTGCTCCCGGAGAAGTCGGCGCCGGTGCAGCGGTCGCGCCCACGCGTGAAGGTCACCGAATAGGACGAGTTGGTCCGCAGGCTCAGCCGGTTGGCGTCGAGCGCGACGCGCTCGTCGCGCACCAGATCGACGAAGTTGCGGATCGTCTCGACGCGCAGGCTGGGGTCGAGCGTCGGGAGGTCTTCGGGCTTGAACACGTCGGCGGCGCGCCCGAGCTGATAGCGATCGTCGATCCGCTGCGACCGCAGCACGAAGTTGCAGACGATGCTCTGGAACCCATAGGCGTCGTCGGGATCGTTAAAGATCGACGCCAGTCGCCGCCGGCTCTGCTTGTCGACCACGTCCAGCCGCTCGACGAACAGCGCCATCAACAGTTCGTCGCGCCAGCCGGCGTCGAGATAATAGGCGATCAGCTCGCCGTTGACCGAGCGTTGCAGCCCGCGCTGGAACTTGTCGGTTTCCAGCACCGCCGCGCGAAAGCTCGGCCGGGTGACGACGCTGCCGCTGAGGCCGGGCGCGATGCTGGTCGCGCCGTCTGCCTCGCCCGACCCGGTCGGCACGCCGCCCGCGCCGAAGTTGCGCGTCGCGGCGGTGCCGGGAAAGGTCGCGCCCAACGAAGCGCCGACCGAGATCTGCGCGTCGCCGTTGACCTCGGTCACGGCGGTGAAGTGGAGCGGGTAGCGATAGCGCGCGCGCAGGATGTTGCGGAGCGTCAGCTCGTCCTCGGTGCGCGCCACCATCTGATCGTGGTCGACCGCGACCCGCTGCAACTGCGGCGCGAAGGCGCAGGCCGACGTCGCGAGCGCCGTCGCGACCGAGATCAGCTTCTTTCCCATCCTGCTTCTCCCCCCAGAGATGCGGCGCTACGGCCCGGTCGCGCCGACGTCGAAGTCGCGTCGCGCCGCGATGATCGTGACCACCATGCCCGCCAGCGCGTCGAGCAGGACGATCATCGTGATGAGGAAAAAGGCGGAACTGGCAAAGCTCGGCAGCAGCAGGAACTCGACCAGGCAGACGATGAACAGCCCCAGCGACAGCATGTGATTGACGATCGCGGCCGAGCCGGTGTGCGCCGACTTGATGACCTCGGCGAGCAGGCAGCCGACCGACAGCAGCAGCAACAGGTCGCCCCAGGCCAGCGACAGCGTCGATCCCGACAGCATCGGGATCGCCAGCGCCTCGCCGTGCAGCGTGTTGAGCAACGTCGGCGTCGTGCCGCCGGGCGGGGGCGCGGCCGAGACGGCGGCCATGATGTCGTAGAAGAGGATCGGGATCAGCAGCAGCGGAAACAGCGCGAGCCCGACCATCCCCTTCCTCGGCGCGACCTGCATACCCCTGTCCTCCGGCCCCCGACACGGTGCGGCGCGCGACCCTCGCATTGCGCCCGCCGCGCGAGAACCTCTCGAATCCGATAGGTGTGACGGCGGAGCGACCGACCTATCCTGCCCCATCGAAGGGGTTGACCATGCCGAACGTCCAGGATGTCATCGACAGCATACCGCCCGATGCGTGGCCGCTGATCGATACGCTGTTCAAGATCACGGTCGTGGTGACGCTGGTCTGGCTGTTCCTGGCGCTCGTCGCCTGGTGGCGGCGTCACGCCTACAACCTGACGATCGCCTCGACCGCGAGCCGCTCCCGGAACGCGCAGCCCGATTTCCTCCATGTCGATCAAAAGGCGCGGGCGGCGGCGATCGAACGCGGCGAGGCGCACGAGGACGACTTGGACACGCGCGAACGGGCGGAGGCGGCGGCGCTGGCGGCGGCGAAGCATCCGGTCACGATCGGCGAGCGGCTGGCGTCGGCGGCGGCGTTCCTGATGTCCGTATTTACGCTGCTGACGGTGCTGATCGGCGCGGTCGGGCAGGTCGGCTCGATGAGCGCCACCTTCAAGCAGCTGTCGAGCACGGAGAAGATGCAGAAGATCATCACTGACCATTGGATCGCCGCGCTGATGGCCGTCCTGGTGATCGCCTGGCACGTCTACAAGTTTCTGCACGAGCGCAAATGGAAGGGGGCGTAAGCCATGGAGTCGAGCCCACTCGTTCTGACCGATCCAAACCTGCTGGCGGAGTTCGTCCGCGAGTCCGAGTTCAAGACCTTCTTCGAGAAGCGTTTCGCATCGCCGCCCGACCTTGCGGCGCTGCTGTTCCGCGACGGCGCGCTCATCAACAGCTTCAAGGGCGCTCAGTTCTCGGTCGGCGGGCTGTGGGAGAACATCAAGGGCGTGATCGGCGGGTCGCATCACTATGCGATCATGCTGGCCGACCTGAAACCGTTCCAGGTCCAGTTCGCCGTCAAGGGCGTCAGCAAGGACACCGTCGAGATCGCGGGCACCGCAACGCTGGAGCTGCAGCTCGATCCGGACAAGCCGACCAACGTCCTGGGCCTGATGAGCGGCGTGTCGCGACAGCAGACCGTCGAGTCGAAGGACGGCGCCGTCGCCGGCGGGCGCAAGGCGCTGTCGCGTTTCGACGTGCTGGAACGGATCGAGCCGCAGTTCCGCGACCGCGTGTTCGAGGCGGTGATCGGTCGTCACGACGCGGGCGAAATCCGCGGCAATCGCGGGCTGCAGGATCAGATCCAGGCCGACATGATGACCGAGGCGCAGCGGATCTGCGGCGACCTGGGTCTGATGGTGCGTAACGGCTCGATCCAGTGGGCGATGAACGCGGTCGAGCGCGAGCAGCTGGAAAAGGCGGAGATCGAGCGGCAGCAGGCCGGGCTGGATTATCAGCTCGACCTGATGAAGCGCGCGGTGGCGCGACAGGCGGACGCGACCGAGGTCAGGATCACCAGCCAGACCGATCTGACCAAGCTGCAACAGGCGAGCGCCGACGAGCTGGCGCTGATGGTGCTGAACAGCGAGGTCAGCTTCACCGACGCGCGCGAGGCGGCGGCGCGGCGGCAGGAAGCCGAGGCGCTCCAGCACGAGATCGGCATCCTGCGGACCGAGCGGGCGGGCAAGTTCGAGAACCAGCTTGCCGAGGCCGGCCAGCAGATCGACCTGACCGGCGAACGCGCGCGGTTGCGCGTCGTCGAACGCGACATCGACT
The DNA here is from genome assembly GCF_965200135.1 of Sphingomonas sp. Lineage (GTDB taxonomy): Bacteria > Pseudomonadota > Alphaproteobacteria > Sphingomonadales > Sphingomonadaceae > Sphingomonas. The sequence continues at coordinate 573,099 of NZ_CBDATK010000006.1, read as the reverse complement.
CGCTCGATCGCCGCCACACCGCCGAGATGCGGAAGCTGGAGGCGCTGACCGACGTCGACATCGACGAGGCGCAGGTCGGATCGAAGCAGAGCCAGACGCGCGGCTGGCAGACGATCGCGCAGGAAAATCTCGCCGGCGTCGGCAAGATCGAGCAGGATCTCGAAGACCGGAAAGCCGATCGCGGCATCAAGGTCGAGACGGCGGGCGCGGCGAACCGGATCAGCGTCATGGATGCCGAGGCGCGCAATCGCGTCGATCAGATGGGCGCCGCCGCCGGCATGACGCCCGAGCAGATCATGGCGATCACCGCGAGCTATTCGGAGACCGCCGCGAACGCCAAGATCGAGGAGGCCAAGGCGCGCGCCGCCGGCGGCGAACAGCTGGGGCAGGTCGTCAGGCAGATGGCGAACGACATGCGCGAGGAGCGCGCGACCAGCCGCGAGCACGAACATCGCATGCTCGAAACCGGGATGAAGGGCGCGACGGGCGTCGCCTATGGCGCGGGCGGTGCGCGCGAGCAGGGCGATCATGGGCTGGGCGGCACCGACGGTGCGACCACCGAATGCCCGAAATGCGGCAAGGTGCTGTCGGCCAAGGCGAACTTCTGCGGCGGCTGCGGCCACCAGATGCGGACATGACGCGGGCGGCGCGGGGGCGGGCCGGCTGATGGTGGCGATGCGGCGCCTGCGTAGCCCGCGCGACTGCTGTTTCGACAGCGTCCGTGCCGATCCGGCGGCACTGTTCTGCGCGACGTGCGGACAGCCGCTGGCGCGGTGCATGGCGCATGCCGACTGCGGCGGGCTGGTCGGCGAGGACGGGCTCTGCCACGTCTGCGTCGCGCCGCATCTTCAGATCATTCCCGGCGCGACGATGAACGCGCCGATCGGCGGCTCGGTCGCGCTGCCGTTCGACCTCTACAACTCGTCGACGGTCGATCGACCGCTGCTCGTCACCGGGCTGTGGAGCCGCGAGAAGGGGGAGTGGCGCAAGGAGCGGCTTGGCTGGGAACAGCTCGACCCGAACACGCGCGCGCCCGCATCGGTGATCGCGCGCGAGTTCGACCGTGCCGGCCTGCACGAGATCGAGATCATGTGGGCGGTCGCCACCCGCTGGCGATCGCGCGAGGAGAACTTCGCGTTTTCGACGCGCGTGCTGCTCAATATCGCCGGCGACAAGGACGAGAAGGGCCCGGTGGTGCAGATCTCCAGCGAGAACGAGATGAACGGCAACGTCATCCAGATCACCGACAACAGCGGCCGCACCGGCAAGGACGACGGCAAGGTCGTGTCGGCGATCGACATGAACATCCAGCGGCTGGACCTGGAAGAACGCCGGCTGGGCCTGCGCGGGATGGGCGAGGACCTGCGCGTGCTGCGGTCGGCGACCTTCGCGTTCCGGGGCTATGGCGACAAGGAAGCGCCGGCGTCGGGCCTGCCGGTGCTGACCAGCGACGCGGTGCTCGCGTTCGGGCGGTCGCGCACGCGGGCAGACGGCGGCGACAACGACGTGCGGCTGCTGGTCACCGATCGTGGCGGCAAGCTGGACGAGGAGCTGTCGCAGATGATCTCGCGTCGGCATTTCGAGCTTTACGTCGAGAACGACCGGCTGATGCTGCGCGTCACCGGATCGAACGGGATCAGGGTCAACGGCCAGCCGCAGGCCGCCAATGCGACCGTCCGGCTTAACGACGGCGACGTGATCGCCCCGGTCGCGAAGGCGGCGGACGCGCTGGCGCTGAGCGTCCGTTTCACCCGCGAGTTCGATCAGGTCTGCACCGTCACCCTGGCGCGAGAACCCGCCGTCACCGGAGCGTCCGCATGACCACCTGCCCCCATTGCGGCGCCGACAATCCGTCGGGCAACGCCTTTTGCGAAAAGTGCGGCAAGCCCGTCGCGGCGCCGACGGTGGGACCGACGCTGCGGACGATGAGCGATCTCCAGACGATCGGCGGCGATCCGACGCAACGCCGCGTCTGGTCCAACGACGCGACGATGGCGCCCGGCACCGTCTTCGCCGAGCGCTACACGATCGAGTCGCTGCTCGGCAGCGGCGGCATGGGCGTCGTCTATCGCGCGAAGGACCGGATCGGCAATCGCGAGGTGGCGCTGAAGCTGATCCGCCCGGACCGGCTGGACGGTGCGGGCGCGGTCGACCGGCTGATCGCGGAAGGCGTGCTGACGCAGGACATCCGCCACAAGAACGTCGTCGCGGTCTATCACGTCGATCAGCTCGCCGGTCAGCCGTTCATGGCGATGGAGTTCGTCAACGGCGTCTCCCTGCGCGAATGGCATCGCAAGCTGCTGAACGCGCGCAAGGACATCGCCATGGCGGTGGCGGCGCGGATCATCGCGGAGGTGCTGAACGGGCTGGAGGTCGCGCACGCGATGGGCATCGTCCATCGCGACCTGAAGCCCGAGAACATCATGCTGACCAGCGAACCGACGGCGGAGGCGGTGTCGCTGAAGCTGCTCGATTTCGGCATCGCGCGCGTGGTCGGCGGCGGCACGACCGACAGCGGCAGCACGGGGCTGGGCACCCCGCGCTACATGGCACCCGAACAGATCACCAACCCGGACAGCGCCACCCCGGCCGCGGACTTCTATTCGCTGTCGACGATCTTCTACGAGCTGCTGGTCGACGTGTTGCCGACCGGCGGCTGGCAACCGCCGTCGAGCGGGCGGCCGGACGTGCCGCAGGGCATCGACGCGCTGATCCAGTCGGGGCTCCAGAACCGCCCCGCCAGCCGCCCGCAGAGCGTCGCCGACTATCGGCAGCGGCTGAACGCGGCGTTCGGCGGCGGCGTCCAGCGACAACAGCAGGTGAACAATCTGGTCGGCGGTGATTCGGTGCCCCGTGCGCCGGCGGCGGGCGTGCCGATGTGGGCGAAGATCAGCGGCGGCGTCCTAGGCGGGCTGCTGTTGCTCGGTGGCATCGGCGCGGCGATCGACGGCGCAAAACAGGAACCTCAGGCCAACACCATGCATCGGAACGACGATGGCGGCATCGTCGTTGAGAATAGCGTCACTGGCATCGTCGGGAAGGATGACGATGCGCCGATACTCGACTATTCAAGGCTCAACGGGCCGTGGATCGACCCTGCCGGAGCCGAGTTCAACGTCCGATTCGATGCGAACGGCAGCTTCGGCGGCGATGGTATCGCCGGCGGTGTGCCGACGAAGATCGAGGGCCGCTTCAGCGGAGCCGAGGCCAGCTTCACGCTGTCGGACGGCCAGAGCGGTCGGCTTTATTGGGCCAACGAGGGCCATGTGAACTACGACAGGAATACCCCTGCCGGATTGCGGCAAGGCTGTTTCCACATCAATCATCAGCCCACGACACCGTGCCCGGCACAGTCGCTCCGCATCACTGGAAATTGACCTGTCGCCGGACAGAGGAGACGCATCATGACGGATAGTTGGAACGGCCGCCCGCTCGACGGTTGCCTGTTCGAAGGCGCGCCGGCGGCGGCACCCATGCTGACGTTGGCGGGCGGCGGCGACCTGCCGCGCCGCGTCGACCTGCGCCCGCATTGCTCGCCCGTCGAGGACCAGCGCCAGACCAACAGCTGCGTCGCCAACGCGATCGTCGGCGCGCTGGAGCTGCATCAGCGCAAGGCCGGGATGGCGCCCGTCGATATGTCGCGGCTGTTCCTTTACTGGAACGCGCGCAGCATCACCAAGAACGAGGCCAACGACAACGGCAGCTTCATCCATCACGGCATGGCCGCCGTGCTCGCCTTCGGGGTGTGCGAGGAGCGGATGTGGCCGTTCGAGGAAGCGATGGTCAGGGCGCAGCCGACCGACGCCTGCTTCAAGAACGCCACCTCCTATGAAGCGATCCAGTTCGCCCGCACCCCGCGCGGCGAACCGGCGATGGCGGCGCTGGCGCAGGGGCTGCCGGTCGCGTTCGGCATCGTCCTGCCGAGCGAATGCTATCAGGTGGCGGGTCAGACCGGGACGGTGCCGAACCCGGAGACGATCCAGGTCAATTCCGCGCCCAGCGGGCACGCGATGCTGATCGTCGGCTACGACCTCGAGGAGAAGGTCTATATCGTCCGCAACAGCTGGGGCGCCGGTTACGGCCAGAACGGCTACCTCAACATCCCCTTCGAGGTGATGGAGCGCCATGCCCATCCCGACCAGTTCTGGACGATCGGCGCGATCGAGCAGTCTAAGGGGCTGGGCATGTTCGGTCCATCGGTGGCGGAGAGCGTCGAGAAGGTCGCCGGTGGCATGATGAGCAACGAGGCGCTCGACCGGCTGCGCGGCGAATTGCGCGGGTCGCTCAACAATCGCCTGGAGACCTCGCGGCAGGGCTTCGCGCGGCGCCTGCGCGAATAGGCGACAGGCCGAGCCAGACGCGAACCTCCGGCAACCGCCGGAGCAGCAGCCGTTCGAGCGCCAGCACGACCAGCAGGCTGAGGCCGAACAGCGGCAGCGCGACGGCGAGCAGGCCGATCGACACGGCGGCCGGCCATGACGTGACACGGTCGCGATCGGCCGGCGCGCCAAGGCTGCCGCTTGGGCGTCGTCGCCACCACAGCACGACGCCGCTGATCGACAACAGCATCAGCCCGAGCGCGGTGAGCAGGTTGACGAGCTGATTGAGCCAGCCGAACAGTTGCCCCTCGTGCAGCGCGACGCCATAGCCGACCAGACGATCGATCGGCCGACGCTGCGCGAAGTCGGTGCGGGTCAGCACCCGCCCGCTCGCGCCGTCGAGCGTCAGGTCGGTGCGGCGCGGCCGGTCGGCGGCGTCCGACTTGGCGGTCCACGGCTCGCCCGCGCCGGTTGGCGGCGCGATCAGCACGGGTGCCGCGAGATCGAGCGGGCGCAGCGTCGCGATCAGCCGGTCGAGCGGCGCATAGGACATCGCCGGGTGCGCCATCCGCATGCCGCCATGCTCGGCGTGCGCGTCCGCCATCGCCGCCGTGCCGGCCCCGCCGCTGCCGATCGTCCAGTCCTGCCGACCCGCCGATCCTTCCGCGACGGTCCGGATCGCCTTGAGGTAGCTGCCCCAGCTCTTCGCCCAGGGCAGGCCCGACACGAGCAGCAGCAGCGCCATCGCCGAGACCCAGAACCCGGTCACGCCATGCAGGTCGCGCCAGAAACGCCGCCCGCCGGCGGACAGGCGCGGATAGACGACGCCGGCCAAGCCGCCGCCGCGCGGCCACCACAGCACCAGGCCGGTCAGGATCATCACGATCGTCCACGACGCGGCGAGCTCGACCACATAGGAGCCGACATCGCCCGCCAGCAGCTCGCCGTGGAGCCGGAACACGATCCGCATCAGCCGGTCCTGTTCGCCCACCGTCTTGAGCACCGCGAGCGTGCCCGGATGCACGTAGACCCGCGTCTCGCGGCCCGCCTGCCCGACGATGACCTGGACCGCCTGCTCGGGCGTGTCGGGCAGCTGATAGCGGTGCAGCGTCGCGCCGGGCACCGCCGCGACCGCCGCCGCGACCTGATCCGCCGCCGACCGGCGCGGGGCGGCGGCGGGGATGACGTGCGCGTAGGGCCGGTCGATCAGCGCCTCGATCTGCGGACGGAACAGGTAGATCGATCCGGTCAGCGCCAGCCACAGCACGAACGGGATGCAGAACAGCCCGGCGTAGAAGTGCCAGCGGCGGATGGTGAGGAGACTGGGCCAGCGCATCGCTCAGAACCTCGACTTCACGCCGGCGTACACCGTGCGTGGCTGACCGGCGTAGATCGAGCCCGTCGCGCTCCTCAGCACCGCCTCGCCATTGGGCACGCCGGAGCCGGCGGCGATGCCGTCCGACACGATCGATGCGGAGCCGATATAGGTCCGGTCGAACAGGTTCTGGACGCTCGCGAACAGGCTCAGCCGCGACCACCAGCCGTCGCCGCGCAGCGGGTCGTAATGGAGATTCAGGTTGACCAGCGTGATGCCGGGCACGCGCAGCAGATTGGCGTTGTCGATGAAATAACGCTGCCGATAGGTCACCTCCCCGAATGCGCCGAGTCCGGCCAGCCCGCCCGCCGGATGGTCATAGCCGACCCGCGCGTTGACGAAGGTCGGGATCACGCCGGGAATGGCATTGCCCGCCCGGTCCAGCACCACCGAGGTCGGGCCGGCCGTCAGCCGCTCGCGGAAATCGGTATAATACTGGTCGTTGTAGCTGTAGCTCGCCTGCACCCGTGCGCCCGGCAGCGCCGCCGGCAACGGTCGCCAGTCGAGCCCGATCTCGATGCCGCGATGCCGCGACCGTGGGACGTTCGAGGTATAGGTCTGGAGGTTGACGCCCGCCGACTGGCTGACCAGCTCGTTGCGGAACCACTCCTGATAGCCGGTTACCTCCGCCTTGAGGTCGTCGCCCAGCGTCAGCTCCGCGCCGAGATCGACGCCGGTGTTCCGCTGCGTCCGCAGATCGACGTTGTTGCCGAAGGTGCCTTGCGGCGTGACGAACAGCTGCCCCGCCTGCGGAATGCCGAAGCCAATCCCGATCCGGGCATGGAGCCGCACCGGGGCGACGGGCGTCCAGAAACAGCGCCGCCTCCGGCGCGACGTTCCAGAACGTGCGCCGTGCGGGGATCAGCGTCAGCACCGGGCTGCCGCCGATCGGATAGGCAAAGGCGGTCTGGCGGACGGCGAGGAGCGACCGCTCGCCGCTCGCCCCCGCGATCAGCTGCAGCGTCGGCCGCAGCGACAGTTCGGCGCGCGCGCGGACGCCATAGTTGCGGACATCGCCGAACACGGTCTGCGCCAGCGCGCCGAACCCGTCGCGGCCGGCGGGTGTCTTGTTGAAGCTGTAGCTCTGGTTGTCGAGGTAGTTGTAGAACAGTTGGGCGAAGCCGGTCAGCGCCATGCCGCCGACCGTGCTCCGGTTCGTCACGTCCGAGGTGATGTTGTAGCTGTCGAGCGTGCCCTTGAACGGGGTGGCGCTGGTCGGCTGATTGACGACGCGGCTGTCGAAGGTCGCCTGCGTGCGCCACGTCGTGCTCGCCCCGAAGTCGTGTTCGTAGCGGGTGCCGACGATGGTGCGGCGGTCGTTGCGCGCGAGGTCGCCCTCTGCCGCGGTTTGCGCGATACGCGCGCCGTTGGTGCCGTTGACCAGCACCGCGATCGTGCCGCAGCCGGGTGCCGCATCGGCGGCGCGTTCGCAACCCTGCTGATAGGGGTTCGCCAGATACTGGTTGTAGGACAGCCGCGTCGACAGGCGGAACTCGCCCTCGTTATAGATCACCTTGGCCGCGACCCGATCGCGGTCGCCGAGCGCGAAGGTGGCGTAGGCGTTGATCGTGCCGGTCCGGTAGCCGGTGTGCCCGGTCGCGCCGTCGCCGCCGACCAGGCTGCCGAACAGCGCATAGTCGTAGCGCGGACCGGCATGGCCGATCGTGGCGTAGACATTGGCATAGCCGTCCCCGCCGACGTCGGTGCCGATCTCCACGCCCTGAATGTCGCGCCCGCGCCGGGTGCGGAAGTTGACCGCGCCGCCGAGCGCATAATTGCCGTACCGCGCCGACGACGGCCCGCGCACCACGTCGACCGCGCCATAGGCATGCGGGTCGGTGAGGTCGAAGCGCGCGAGCCCGTCGGGCTGCGTGACCGGAAAGTCGTCCTCGAACACCTGGATGTTGCGCGCGCCGAACGCGTTGCGCGCGTTGGAGCCACGGATCGACACGCCGACGTCGCGCGGGCCATTGCCCTGGATCACCGCGATGCCGGGCGCGAGCTTGACGATGTCGGCGATCGTCGTCGCGGGCGTGTTGCGGAACGCGCCGTCGTCGACGGTGGTGACGGTCTGACCGGTGACCCGTGTCGTCAGCGACAGCGCCCGGCCGGTGACGACGACGTCGTCGGGCGAGAGGTCCGGGGCGGCCGGCAGGTCGGTTCGGGTGGCGTCGAGCGCCCGAAGCTCGGCGTCGATCGCGGCGCGCTGGCGCAGCAGCTCGGCACGGCGGTCCGGGACAGTTTGGGCGGCGGCGGGAGAGACGGCGACGGCCGTGACGCACAGCGCCGCGAAGAGATTGGGGGACATGACAATTCCTGATCGGTCCGGACGCGCACGCGCCGAAGGCTCGCCCGATGCGGGCGAGGACAGCCGGACGGTGCCGGCGGGACGGTCGGGATCAGGCGGTGAGCGGCGGCGCGCGCAGCGGCGGGCGCAGGCGGCCGGGCGGGGCGGGCAGGACGAGCGCGACCGCACGCGCGGCGAGGAGAAAGGCGAACAGGACCGCCGCCGCCAGCAGCACGGGTGCGACCGAGCCGAGCGCGGTGAGCCCCAAGCCCGAATAGGCGCACGGCATCTCCGCCTTGCCATGCTCGCCGCCGGCCGGTTGGTCGTGATGCATCCCCGCCATCGCATGAGCGGCGACGGTCGGCATGGTGCCGGGACAGATCTGCAACGTCACGCGGCCGTGGTCGGTGACCGGCATGAACCCCACCGGCACGAGCAGCCGCGCCGCCAGCGTGCAGGCCATCAGCACCGCGAACCAGTGGGAGCGGGCGGCGATCAGGAGGCGAAGCGAGGTGACGGGCCGCTCCTGCCGAGCCGGGGAAGGTCGCGCCTTCGTCCCCGCGTCGCTGGTGACCCCTACGGGCACTGTTCTGAAATTCCAGTCACCATCAGAACGTCTCAACCTATTGATCTGCAAGCGAGTTGTGGAAAAACTACGGACCAGCATGTCCCACAGTTTCTCTGCAAATCCGGATCAAGATGTGGGACGCGATGTGGGACTTCAGAACGAGGTCACAATGCCGCTTACTACGCTCAAGGTTCGCCATGCTGGCCCCGGCAGGCACGCCGATAGCCATGGACTGTATCTCCTCGTCCGCGACAGCGGAACTCGCTCGTGGGTGCTGCGAATGCAGCATGAGGGACAGCGTCGGGACTTCGGCTTGGGAGCAGCGCACGACGTACCGCTATCGGAGGCACGCATCCTTGCTGCCAACCTGCGTAAGGCGGTTCGCTCCGGAGCAGATCCGTCTGCGAAGCGGCGCGATGCGCGCAAGTTGACGCCAAACTTCGAGCGCGTGACGCGCGATTGCTACGACGCGATGAAGGGTGGCTGGAAAGACCAGCGCCATGTTTCGTGGCTTGCTAGCTTTGAGCGCCATGTCTTTCCCAAGATTGGCACGAAGACCGTTACCGCGATCGACGGCGCCGCGGTGCTTGCCGTGCTGGAACCGATCTGGCTGACTAGGCCGGATACCGCCAAGCGGGTGCTTCAGCGGATCGGCACCGTCCTCGACTATGCACACATCAAGGGATTGGTGCCGGAGGAGGTGTCGCTACGCTCGGTCATGCGCGGGCTGCCGCGTCAAACGCGGAAGGTAACCCATCGCGCTGCGATGCCATACGTCGAGGCCCCCGCATTCATGGAAGCGCTCATGCTTCTCCCGCCAACTCTGGGGCGAGATGCGCTCAAGCTGACTATGCTGACTGCGGTTCGGTCAGGGGAAGCACGACGCGCCATGTGGGGTGAGTTTGACCTGACCAAGGCAGTCTGGTCGATACCAGCATCGCGGATGAAGATGAAGGAGGTACATATTGTGCCGCTCGCGCCCGCAGCGGTGACGCTTTTACGGGCGCTGCGGACACGCCATTTGGAATTGCACGGCGAGGTGAAGTCAGAAAGCCTATTGTTCAGTGCGAGGGACGATAAACCGATCAGCGACATGACCATGCTCAAGGTGCTGCGTGACATGATGATCAGCAACGCAACGGTCCATGGCTTCCGCAGCACCTTCGCCGACTGGGCGGCCGAGAGCACGAGGGTGCCCAAGGAAGTGGTGGAGAGGGCGCTGGCGCATCAGATTCCAAACGCGGTGGAGGCTGCATACCGGCGAACAGATTTCTTCGATAAACGGCGCGGCCTCATGATCTCTTGGGCACGTTTCCTGATGAAGTGGCCAGCACGCTGATATGGCGAGAGCTGGGCCGGTAGCGGACCATCCGGTTTCGGCGTCCTCGACTGCGGGTGCGGACGTGCGGCTTGCGCCAACATGGCGGCCGTTGGGAGCCGGAGTGAGCTTCCTGCTGCTGCGGTCGGTTCAGCATAGCCTGTCGCCCGCTTATTGATTTGAAGGAATCGGCAAAAACGACGGGAGTTCGGCAAACCGAACGATCGGCTTTTCGATCGGGCAATATCGAAGCTTCCCGACAGAGATTGTCACCAGGCTCATGATACAAACGTCGATGAGAGGGCACCACTGACCGAGGGAGCAAATAGCGGGCCACGCTTCTGCAGTGGCATCCTCACTACTAGCGTGCTCAATTGGTAGTCGTGCAAAGCTCTGCCGTTTGTTAGCTGCTGTCAGCGCGAGCGACCGCAAACGCTGCTCGTTACAAGAACGACGATCTCGTTGGGGATGGAATTTGACTATCGCGATTGCATGGGTGCGGAGGATCACGGATTGCGAGGAACTGGTCTTCACGACCGACAGCCGCTTGTCTGGCACCGCTTTCGATTTCGACGCCTGCCCGAAGGTACTTCCCCTGCCGCGGAGTGATTGCGCGATCGCCTTCGCCGGCGAAACCGACCACGCCTACCCGATGATGCATCAGGTCGCGGCAGCATTCGACGCTCATGCGCCCCTCCGCCGCAGATCAATGGATTTGCCAGCAGCGAAGACCCATGCCCTGAAGGTCATTGACGCTATGGGAGCCGCTATCCGACCGTCACCTCTCATACATGGCGTTCCCGACGCGCAGCCAAGCCCCGCCGCAGAGTTTCTGTTTGGAGGGTATTCTTGGGTTCGCAAGGAATTCCTGCTCTGGACGATTAAATATAGCAGCCGTGAGAAGCGACATCTGGCTCAGCCGGCCCCCTGGATTGGCATCGATACGATCACAGGCCGGGTCGGCTTGAGGAAGCGCCGCGCGCGTAACTTTCGACCGATAGGGCAGGTCGCGATAGCGGGCGACCAAGCGCCGAAGGCCCGTGAAGAGTTGGCCAACCTGATCAAGACCAAGGTCGACGCATCCTCGTTCGGGAAGCTGGATTTCGAGCCATTCGAAGTGGTTCGTGACATGCTTAGAGACCCGTCGAAGGCGCATACTATCGGCGGCCCGCCGCAGGTCGTAAAAGTTTACCAGTACTCGGACTGTGTCCCCCTGGGAGTGTGGTGGCCCGACAGAGGCGCCGGGAGTCCTCATTTGCAAGGACGGAAATGCTTCGGATACGAGCGGACAGAACGATTCTTCCTTGACCCCGATACGCTAATCAGCTCGCGCCTGCCGGAACCGAGGCCGGATGACCGGCCCCCCGAAAGTCAAGCTACGGGTGCGACCGTACACCAGGATGACAATACTGCGTGGTTGCCGACCGACGCCGCCGGCAAGCGGTCGTTCGGTTTAATGTGACCAGATCAGAAACTGCCATCGGTCATCGGCCTTGTCTATCACGATTGGGCCGGTTGCAGAATGCTAGCTGTTGCGGCGCTTCACGGCGAAATCGGACATTACTTCGGTCAGGATTCGCGCCTTCTCGATTTGGACCGACAGCGGTGAGGCGGCTTCCGACATCGGATCGAGAGCGAGGACTGAGGGCGCATTTCTACGGTGTTTGGAGTGCCTTGAGTTGGCGGGCCCCTCTAGGCTGAAACGATTGACATTGTCGTGAGGTCGATGGGCTCGGCGTCGGATAGTCGCGCCCCTGGTCGCACGATGCTGTGCCTAGATCTTGCCTGTCTAATATAAATCGCCCGCGGGCAGCGTCGTGACCGGTTATTTCAGCAGCGGACGCCAGATCTCCTCATCGAGGATGCGTGCCAAGCCGATGGTCACACACTGCGTGGGATCGTCGGCCACCCGGACCCACAAGCCGGTTTCATTGCGCAGCAGATCTTCCAGCCCTTGGAGCAGGGCCCCGCCGCCGGTGAGCACAATCCCTTGTTCGACGATGTCGCCGGCTAATTCCGGTGCGGTATTCTCCAGCGCGATCCGCACGCCCTCGAGGATCGTGCCGACAGGTTCAGCGATCGCCTCGGCGATCTGACCCTGGTTCATCTCGATTTCCTTCGGTACACCATTGACCAGATCGCGCCCCTTCACGCGCGCCAGCGCACCGATCCCATCGGCCGGCCGTAGCGCACTGCCGATCTCGCGCTTCAGCTGCTCCGCGCTGCGCAAGCCGATCAGCAGATTGTGCGACCGTCGAACATAATTGACGATCGCCTCATCCATCATATCGCCACCGACGCGGACAGACGTCGTATAGGCAAGGCCGCTAAGCGCAACGAGGGCGATCTCAGTGGTACCGCCTCCGACCTGCACGATCATCGACCCGACCGGCTGGTTCACTGGCAGCCCAGCGCCGATCGCCGCGGCGAGCGGCGCCTCGACTAGCCATGTATTGCTTGCCCCCGCTTTCCTAGCGGCGTCCTGGAGCGAGCGTCGTTCGACACTGGTGCTCCCGCAGGGAATGCAGATGACGAGGTCGAGCGGGCGTCGCACCAGGCCAACGGGGCGGATCCTCCGGATCACTCCGCCAAGCATCATCACCGCGGCGTCAAGGTCGACGATCACCCCGTCGCGCAGCGGCCGGATTACCTCGACATTTTCCGGCGTGCGATCGAGTGCACGCTTCGCCTCATCGCCCACCGCGAATACCTTGCGGATGCCATTGCGACGTTCCACTGCGATTACCGACGGTTCAGAAAGCACCACCCCGCGGCCCCGCGCATGGACACGAATGTTGTTAGTTCCGAGGTCCATGGCCATTTCCTGAACCAGCCCGAACAGTCGCGAGCGGGGCTTGCGGCCGCCGCCACCCACAGATGCTACGGCGTCGGGCTCGGGCGGGGGCGGCGTCTCATCTCGCGGTTCGACGGCAGCAGGCGCAGACGGCGGCTCGAGCATCTCGATCCCAAGCCCGAGCGACCGTCCGAACCGAGCTATAGCGGCGCGAACGTCCTCGAACAAACTGCCCGTCGAGACGCGCCGGAGCGTTTCGCCATCGAGCACGATATGAAAATTCTGCTCATTGATCGGCACGGTGTCGAAGCCGACCCCGGCACCGAACGGCACCGGGTCGCCGAATCGGTGGAGGCACCGGCGGACCGCCAGGGCGACGCCAGGCTGGATCACGACGTCCCGGAAATTGCGCTCGCCCGTCCTCTCACCGAGCGCGCGGTGCAGAAAGGTGCGGGCGGCCGCCGACATCCTTGGCGTGTCGACCGCCTCGGCAGCGAGGCCGAGATCGAGAAACGTCAGCGGCGCCGCAACAGCAATCTCGACGTGCTGATCGGCGAGCGCTTCATAAATCTCGCGCGTCGTTCCGACCAGCGCGCGATCGTCCCAGAGGAAGATGTCGAGCCAATGATCGCCGGCGGACACGTTTCTGCGACGATCGAGCGGCGTGGCATTAGGGCCGTTGAGTACCTCGAATTCGGCAATCGCCGAGCTGTGATCCCCGTCGATCTCAGGAACGGCGCGATAACAAGCATTGCCGATCAGGTCGGCCCGCTCATAGGTCGGAAACGCGAACCCGCGATCGGTCAGTGATATATAGCCCGCCAGCTGCATGCATGTTGCCGGCTTCGCGCCCTCTTGCTTCACCGCTTCCATTAGACATCGAGCCCGTTTTCGGCGTACCAGACGCGGGCCAGTCGTAAAAGATCGCGCTGAAATTCCGCCGGGGCGCGGTTGGGCTGCCAGTCATAGGTTTCGATCATCGCCCCCGTAGCTTTTAGAGCATCGAGCGCCTGGCCGAAGCGGTCCTGGGACTCGAGTAGCTGCTTGGGGATGATCGTCAGGAGCACATTGCCCGCAAGGTCGATGGCATCGGCGCTCGCCAGTTCGAGCGTGGCGGCGCGCATATCGTGCTCTGGGTCGCCTGGCACGCCGAGCCGGGCGATCGCAACATAACCGGTTGCTACGCTGTCCGCAGGGCTAAGTTCGGTCGACAGATGGTGGCGGAGCATGCCGTCATAATATGCCGCAGTGCTGCCGAACGCCCAGCCGATGAAGCCGACCGCGGCTTCATGACTCGTCTCGAGTTCATAATCCTCAAGCGGTACCAGCCGGTTGGCGCGCGCCTTGAACGCGCCGGTCGCGGCACCGCCGGTGTCGAAAGGGTAGACATGATAGGGTGCCGGCACGGCCTCAGGCTTGAGAATGAAGGCGACGGGAAAATAGTCGAGGAAATCGGATTTTTCGCGGTCGAACTTGCCGAGATAGGCCGGTTTTAGCACGAAGAAATACGCCAGACTCTTGGCAAACACCTCGCACAGCTTGGTCGTCAGCTTGGCGGTCTCGACAATCCGCCGCGCGGCATGGACGTGGGTGACGTGGACGATCGGCAGCCGGTCCGCCCCGGCCAGGCGCGAAAAATAGCGTCGCAATGGACGGTCGAAATCATACTCGTCGACCCGACGCGGCAGCCCGCTCGCCCATGTCCGTATCTTGCGGTTACGCTGCGTCATCCAACCTCCAGGTGTAGACGTTGACGCAGGCTTCGGCGCGTCGCAACGGCAGGACGCAGCTGGCCCCAATTTTTATGCGATATCCGGCGAACTTGTTGGAAAAAAACCTGCCGGGATTTTACTCGCGTTTATTGATCTCTTTCCGCAGGTACCGACACGACCTGTCTTCGAGCCAACGATGTCCACCGAACGCGTCCTATGGGTTAGAGCTGGTCAACGGACACGCGGCGCGCGCTAAGGGCGGTATTATCTCAACTCTTGCTTAGCCCGCTGCGTTACCTAATTCGAACGACAGCTGTTGAGCTCATGCTGATACGCTCAAACGGCAACTATGGGGCGCAATGCCCCGATTCGCCTGATTATTCCGTTACTCTGATGACGGCTCGCTGGGCCGGGCCCTAAAGGGTAATTTTAACACGCTAGGATTTCGTCAAAACTCAGCGTCCGATCAGCTAGCGCACGGACTGCAAGTGATGTTCTTTTCTCGGCACCATATTTTTCCCGGGCAGCTTTGAGATGGCGGGTCACTGTTTCCTCGCCGACACAGAGGATGCGGCTGATCTCCCAATCGCTCTTGCCGCGTGCCATCCATATCACGCATTCGCGCTGGCGTGCTGTAAGGGCGGGCGGATCCTCTGCGATCGGTCGCGCCGCAATCCAGAGATGCCTTGCGCGATTGAAAGCAAATGCGCCGACGAGCTGCGCCACGGGGAAATGCTCTGGAGCGACTGTCCGACCGGTAGGGGTCGCGAAGGTGCAAGAACCCAGCGCCTCTCCTGGGAGGCTCGCTGGGACAGCGAATCCGTCTTGAATGCCGTGGTCCCGACCCAACTCGATAAGCTGATGGTCCAGGGCCTTAAGTGGAATCATCGAGGGAATGCGCGACCACGGGAACCCTACATTCGTAACATTGCACGCCCGTCGCACGGGATCGCGCGCGCCCAAATCACTTTCATCATAGGTTCCGACCCAGTTGGCCGGGTAGTTATGCAGCCGGATAGAATGCGGAGCCAGTCGACCGAAGTCCGTGTGATGAGTAATGGCGAAATATTGAAAACCGAGATCATTAGTCGCTTCTGCCATTGCGCAGCCAAGCTCTCGAAGAGACTCGGAGCTGTCAATTACATCCAGAAGGCGTTCTACAGATTCGAATCTCATCATCGGAATTCCTCCTTTTCGAGGACTCAACCGGCTCGAGCATGCGCTTCAATCGAACAGGAATATAGCTCCCCCAAAGGGTTACATAGAGTCAAGCGGCGACCGCGTCTCAGTAGCCTTTTGGTTTGGCGAGCCGAGGGATGAAGGCGACCCGCCAAGATTGGCAGGATGCAAATACGTACAGCCGCTTGATCGGAATCGATCGCGCAGGGCTGATGTGGGAATGGCTTCGCCGTGATGCTGGATACGTAGCTTGGTTTCAGAGAGCAGGCAGTTTCGCTCAACACGTCGAGCCTCGTTTTCGCGACCCCGCTATTTGGGGGTTGCACTTTCGCTGAGGACCCCGACGTCATTGCACCCGACGCCCGGATCATCTGGCGTGCCGAACGCGATCCCGAAACACTTAAGGCTACAGCGCATCGAACAAGTGCAAGCAATACCGATGCGGTCTCGATCGATATATTGCGACCTTGGTTTGCGAGCGTGGTCGATCAATGGGGAGAATACGTTGTCCTTTCGGATGGGTTGCGTCGAATTCGAATAGACGTGGCAGGCGGTTATCTCGGTCATGAACCCGTTCTTTTAGTGTATGCTATTGAAGGGTCACGCAGCGCGATTTCGAAGGTCCTGCCATTAAGGAGAGCAATAGAGATCACAGCCCGGAGACGATTCCCTATAAGGCTATTTGCGCCAGAACCACGGGCGCAAAGGGCGCTAACACTGCTTCGCGTTCACGACGCCCTCGCTGACGGTGCGACTCATCGTCAAATCGCCGCGGCATTGTTTGGAGAAGATCGAGCGAGGCTCGCGTGGAATGGAACATCTGACTCCTTGCGATCACAGGTTCGGCGGTTGGTCGCAGCGGCGAGGGCGCTTAGTTTGGGAGGGTACCAAAAATTGCTCGATCTTCAGGCACGGAAGGTATCGGTTTCGACAGACGAGGCTTCCTCTTCGGATCAGAACCATTGGTCCTAGGCTGGCATGCGAAGTCCTCGTCTGTCGCTCCCGCGGGAGATGTAAGACTGCATTCAATTGGTAGGCCCGGTTATTGCGAACGGACGATATTCCGTTTCCTGCTTCCACATCGTCAGCATGGTGATGGCGAGCTTGCGGGCTACGGCCACTTTCGCCTTCGAACGACCGATCCGTTCAGCGAGCGCGTCCCCCCAGGCACGTAACTGAGTGGCATTTTTCGAGGCGCCAAGATGCACGCTGGCCGCCGTTACGAGATGGCAGCGCGTCATCTTGCTCCCCATCTTGCTGATGCCGTCGCGACGAAATTGGAGCCCGGATTGTTTGATATTGGGCACTAAGCCCAGATATGCCGCGACGTTAGCGGTGCGGCCGAAGCGGCGTGGGTCTTCTATCGCGCTATAAAACGATAGCGAGCAGATTGGTCCGACCCCAGGAATATCGAGGAATCGTCGGCAGGTTTCATTTTCTTGAGCGGTGCGAAGGAGCTCTTGGTTTAGCGCGTCAAGATATGTCCGTATGCTCTCGCACAAGTTCAATAACGGAAATATATTGGGGCCAAGGTCAATATTTTCTTCTGACCGAATTCGGGCGATTTCCGCTTCCACAAACGGCCGCAACTCGCGCGTAGAACGAATCTGTTTCAGTCGTCCGCCATGTAGGCGAAGCAAAGACCGAATGAACCCTTCGCCCGACATCCGCTGCAATATCAACCGATGTCGCATTGCGAGTTTCGATCGGAGCTGTTGGCATTCAAGACTTTTTACGAAAACGGTCGAGACACTCTCATTCCCGAAGCGCGCAATATCAGCTAATCCTCTCGCATCGTTCGTGTCAGTCTTGTGCCGCCGAATTTTTAGAAACTTGCTGACTTTTCGGGCCTCGTAGACCGCGACGGGATAATCCAGCGCCCGCAATCTGCGGGTCAGGTGCGTACCGAACCCGCCGGCCTCCAAGCCGATCAATTTAATTTTGTTGGAGCCGTAGATCGAAAGTAGCACCGCCACTGCGCTTGCCGATGTGGTAACCGTCTCTTCGTGGCGGACCGATCCGATGGCGTTGATGATGCAGACCCGAGTAGTGTCCGCCGCGACGTCCAAACCAACCCAAAGCGGCTCATCGCTCATGCGAACCTCCAGCATTGAAAGTCGGGGCCGGGCACCATCTTGAGAAAACAGATCGATGCCTGAGCGAGGTTCCGGCGTCCCGGCTCCAACGACAGAAAGCCATAATTTACAGGAAATGTGGAGTCCCCAGCGGCCGCAATTAAGAAATTACTGCGCCTCGTCCGCGCTGTAGAACATTGGATTATGTAGCCACGCCTTAACTGCCGACTCTCGCCAACCGGCGCAGCGGGTGCTGATCTTGATCTGTTTGGGGAATGTGCGAGCCTCGACCTTCCGGTAGAGCGTTGAACGGCTGAGGCCCGTACGTTCCAGAACGGTCTTCAGTCTCAGAATGCGGTCAGGGGTATCGGACGTCATGGCATGATCCTGGTTCGTGTGCGGTCAAATGCTGCCCCACGAACAGGATTGAGATCGTTCGGCACGGAGACAAGAGTGCCGCTGCCGCAACTGGCGCTATCGAGCCCTTCCGGACCCTACAGGGCCTATAAACTTCGTTGAAAACCCGCCTCGGTAGTCGGGCGTCTGGTGCGCGAGCGCCCAACCGCGCTCTATTCCGCTGGCGCTCCACCGAGCCGCTCTGCGTCTCGGCCCGGTCGGGTAACGATCGCTGACGCGTGGCCGGCTGGAAGAGCCGGCATGCGGTCGGCGCGGGCTCCGCGCCGGCTTGAGCAAGGCGCCGCGGCGCGGCTTGGCGGGGTGGGCGTCGCTCTCCTCTAGTCCCGTCGCGTCAGGCCGCAACCGGCTACGCCGGTCCTCCACTTCGTTGCGGCCCTTCGGGTGCAGCCTGCCGCTCAAGCGGGACTGCCGGTTCGCTCCTGCCGCCCACCCCGCCATTCCGGCCGGGCTGCGGTGTGAGGGAGTAAGGAACATGGAACTGAAGCACATCGGTATCGCACAGCTGTCCGTCTCGTCCGCCAACATGCGGGCCAAGGGCAAGACCCCGGACATCGCCAACATCCTGCCATCGGTGCGGGCGCGGGGCGTAATCGTGCCGCTGATCGTGCGGGCGAATGGAACGCCAGACACCTTCGAGATCGTGGCGGGTAAGCGGCGCTATCATGCGGCGCTGGCGGTCGCTTCCGAGGGTGGTGAGATCGGGCGACTGCCGTGCGCGGTGATGGCAGCAGGGGACAATGCGGCGGCGCTGGAGGCATCGCTGATCGAGAACATCGCGCGGCTGGACCCGGATGAGGTAACGCGGTGGGAGAGCTTCACGCGGCTCGTACGCGAAGGCCGAACCCCCGACGACATCGCGCTCACCTTCGGGCTGACCGAGTTGCAGGTGAAGCGGACGCTGGCGCTGGGCAACCTGCTGCCACGCATCCGCTCGCTCTATCACCGCAACGAGATCGATGCCGTGACCGTCCGGCACCTTACCCTGGCTCCCAAGACCCGGCAGCGCGAATGGCTGGCGTTGCTCGACGACGAGACGGCCTATTGCCCGAGCGGGCATTCGTTGAAGGCGTGGCTGTTTGGCGGGGCGTCGATCCCGGTCACGACGGCGCTGTTCGAGGTGGCAAGCTACGATGGCGAGATCGTGTCGGACCTGTTCGGCGATGAGCGCTATTTCGCCGATGCGTCGGTATTCTGGACCGCGCAGACGGCGGCGATCGAGGCAAAGGCCGAGACGTGTCGCAAGGCAGGATGGACCGATGTCATCGTGCTGCCGACCGGCGACGCTTTCCACACGTGGGAGCATGAGCGCACCGCCAAGCGCAAAGGCGGCAAGGTTTTCATTGCGGTGGGACCGCGCGGCGATGTCGCGATCCACGAAGGTTACGTGACGCTGAAAGAGGCCCGCAAGCATGCGGCGTGCGAGACGGTCGAAAAGCCCTTTCGTCCGGAGATTAGCGCGCCGATCCAGAACTATGTCGATCTTCACCGTCACGCCGCTGTGCGAAGCGCGGTGGCGGGCGACACGTCGATCGCGCTCCGGCTGGCGGTAGCGCACATGATCGCGGGATCGAGCCTGTGGGTGGTGCGGATCGAGCCGCAGCGCGCCGCGAGCGATGCGATAGTCGAGAGCGTCGAGAACAGCGTGTCCGAAGCGGCGTTCGACGAGCAGCGGCGGGCGGTGCTCGCGGTCCTCGGGTTCGATCCCGACGCCCCAACGGTGACCGGCGGCTATGACGGCGATCACGGCGTGGCAGGTCTTTTCGCGCGGTTGCTGCCCTTGCCGGATGCCGCCGTGCGCGACGTGCTGGCGATCGTCATGGCCGAGACGCTCGAAGCGGGCAGCGCCGTCGTCGAGATGCTCGGGAACATGCTGAGCGTGGACATGGCCACGGTCTGGCAGGCCGACGACGCCTTGCTCGACCTGATCCGCGACCGCGACGTGCTGAGCGCGGTCCTGTGCGAGGTGGCAGGCGAGAGCGTCGCAACCGCGAATGAGGCGGCGACCGGCAAGGTAAAGCGCCAGATCGTCCGCGACTGCCTGACCGGCGATAACGGACGGACCAAGGTCGAGGGATGGGTGCCGCGCTGGATGATGTTTCCACCAAGCGCCTACACCGACCGTGGCGGCGTGGGGACCATCCACCGTGCCGAGCGGATCGCGGATATCCCGGTCCAGCCCGTGCTCGCGTCACAGCCGATCCGCATCGCGGCGTGAGCCGCTGACGGTGGCGGCAGCGCCGCCACCGTCTTTCCGCAATCCCACTGTGTTTGGGAGACCGATCATGACCGAACAACGTGACCCCGCCTTGGTCGCTCGCGCCAAGGCTGCATTCGAGCGAACCATCAGCAACGATCTGGAGACGATCGAACCAACCGGCCCGGAAGAACTGGCCCGCCTCGAACGTGCCATGCGCGCGCTGCCGCGCACGACCCGCGAAATCTTCCTCGCGCGCCGCCTCGACGATTACAGCTATGCCAAAATCGCCCAGATCACCGGGTTGAGCGTCCGACAGGTCGAGCGCCACATGGTGAAAGCCATTCGGCAGCTTGGCCGCTACGCTCGTGGCGACGAGCGCACGGCGTGGCAGCGCTGGTGGCAGTCGCACCGCCCGCGCTGGTTCCGCTGATCAGCAGCCGCCTCGCCCGACAAGAGCCGGGCGAGGTTGGCGCATCCCGGTCCGACCGTTAGGAAGACAGTGTGAAATCAGACCTCGATCATCTGCCGCAATCGAAGCAACAGGAGCTGGAGCACATCCAGCGCATCCTGCTCGACGAGTTCGAGGCGGCGATCGGCAACGCGACCAAGCCGCACAAGCGAAACGGCAAGGTTTACAAGATCATCCTGTTCGGCAGCTATGCGCGCGACGATTGGGTCGACGAACCCGAAAACGGCTACCAGTCCGACTACGATCTTCTCGTGGTGGTCAGCCATCGCGACCTCACTGAGATCGCTGACTATTGGTACGTCGCCGAGGACAAGATCCTGCGTGATCCCGCCATTGCGCGACCGGTCAACATCATCGTCCATTCGCTTGAAGAGGTTAATCAGGCGCTCGCGCGCGGCGAGTACTTCTGGGTCGATATCGCGCGCGACGGAATCGCGCTCTACGAGCTTCCCTGTCATCCCCTTGCGACACCGATGCCGCTTACCGCTGCCGATGCATTTGTTATGGCAAAGGGGTATTTCGAGCAGTGGCTACCAAGTATCGACCAGTTTCTTATCCATGGGGCGGATGCGGTCGCACGAGGCTGGAATAATAAGGCAGCGTTCGAACTGCATCAGGCGGCTGAACGCCTCTATATTTGCTTCCTTCTGGTCCAAACGCTCTATTTTCCGCGTTCTCACAATCTCAAATTTCTGCGGTCGCTGGCCGAGGACAAGGAGCCACGGTTGGTCGAGGCTTGGCCGCGCGACGGCAAGATCGACCGGCGCCGCTTCGAGCTGTTGAAGCGTGCCTATGTCGAAGCGCGCTACTCACCCAATTACACTATCAGTACCGACGATCTGGAAGCGTTGGTCGCGTCTGTCGAGCGGCTGCGCGGGGCCGTGGACGAGCTCAGCCAGACGCGGCTCAACACTCTGGAGCAGGCCGCCGCATCAGCAAAATGACGCGGCTCGCGCCGCGCGCTTGGTCGCGCGGTGCTCGCAGATTCAAGCGGACTTAGGCTTGCGCGCGCCCTTAGCGGCGCGGCCCTTTTGACCGAGGCCGATCTTCATCGCCATCTCGCGCCGTGCCGCCGAATAGTTCTCGGCGACCATCGGATAATCGGCCTTGAGGTTGTAGCGTTCGCGGTACTGCTCGGGGGTGAGGCCATGGCCCGAGAGATGGCGGCGCAGCGTTTTGTAAGGCTTGCCATCGATCATCGAGAGGATGTGCTCTTTCGACGCCAGGGATTTTCGCGCGGTCACCGCAGGCGTGAACCCGGCGTCCGGCGCCGGCTCTTGCGTGTCCGGTTCAGCGGCAGGAGCCGGGGAAGCCAATTCTGTTACGGTCGCATGCATCGTGCGCAGAAACGCCGGTACGTCTTCCGCCGATACGCGATTGTTCTGGTTCGACAGCCACGCAATGGTGAGTTCGGTGGCAAGCTCGACCGCACTTGTTGAGGTTTCGTCGGTCACTTGTGTCTCCATTGCCGGTTCCATCATGCGTGGCGCTGTAGGCAGCAAGCGCAATATTTTCACGCTGCCTGTGGAGCTGCCCGATGATCTCGACCAATGAGGGCGAGGCACCGGCCTTAACGTTCTCAACCTTCGCTGATCGCGACAGCGAACAGTCCCCCGCCATCAACCAGCACCGTCCCCAATCCGAACGCCTGTGACCTATGGCCGGTCGGGTCGATCAAAACCATCACTGGCGCGCTATTTTCCCCAGCCGCTTTGCGGCTTCCTCGCGCAGCAAAATAGCGCGCCGCTCCGGTCCTCCGCTGACGCTTCGGCCATTCGGTTCGGTCGCCCCTGATCCCGTCCATCTGGTCGGCGCATCGGCTCGGGAATGGTTCCGGCCGACCATCAGGAGACCTGCAATGCCTGCCATCGGATATGTCACCAAGGACGAGAACGGCACCTTCAAGGGCCAGCTTCGCACCCTCAGCATTCGCGCAGAAATCGCGATCGTGCCTAACACCAACAAAGCCCGCACCGTTCAGCCCGACTATCGGGTGCTTTCAAGCGACGTCGAGATCGGCGCCGGCTGGAACCGCCGCGCCGAGACCAGCGGTCGCGATTACGTGTCACTGAGCCTGGCCGCACCTGAGTTCGGTCCGCGCCGCCTCTACGCCAACCTCGGTCGCGTGCCGGGTGACGACGAGCGCTTCGCGATCATCTGGAACCCGGCCGATTGATCGGCCACGGCGCGCCGCCCGATGCGGCGCGCCTTTAGTCCCCGGACGGGGGAACGAACGGAGCGCCAGGTCGCGTTGTGATGTCGGCAGCTTCGTCGAATGCCCGCTTGCCACGACGTCGCCAGAGCAGAAGCTGCTGCTCGCCATCTGCACTACGCAGCTTGGCAGCGGCCTCGTTGAGCAGACCGAACAGGATTGCGCGATCGTCATCGGTTAGAGCGGTTTTCGATCAGTCTGCATCGTAGCCACATGCGGCGAAGTAGTTGGTGCATTCCTGGGGCGAGTAGAGGTCGAGGATGCGGCCGATGGCATTCCAGAGGCCGTGGATGGTGCGCTCGGCGGCTTTGCGGAGGTGGGCCTTCAGCTTGGAGAAGGCCTGCTCGATCGGGTTGAAGTCGGGGCTGTAGGGCGGGAGGAACAGGAGCGTGGCGCCAACGCTTTCGATAGCGGCACGTACTGCCGGCGCCTTGTGGCTCGATAGGTTGTCCATCACGACCACGTCGCCGCGTCCGAGCTCGGGCACGAGGACGCGGGTGACGTAGGTGAGGAACGCATCGGCGTTCATCGGTCCGTCGAGCACCCATGGCGCGACCATGCCGGTGCGGCGCAGGCCGGCGACGAAGGTCGTGGTCTTCCAGTGGCCAAACGGGATGCCGGCGCGCAGGCGCTGGCCCCTCCGGCAGCGACCATGGCGCCGTGCCATGTTGGTGGACGCCCAGGTCTCGTCGATGAAGACCAGCTTGTCGGGGTCGAGATCGAGCTGACCGTCGAACCACTCCTCGCGGCGCTTCAGGACGTCGGGACGATCCTGCTCGGTCGCGTGACCGGTCTTTTTTTGCGCGTGATCCTGTGGCGGGCGAAGAACCGCCACAACGTGGCGATGCTGGTGCTCACGCCGTGCCGGGCCAGCATCGCGCGCAACTCGTCCAGCGTGATGTCGGACTGCCGCTCGATGGCGGCATGGATGAGGGCTGCATGATCCTCGATCTTCGCAGACCGGCGGTCACCGCCCTGCGGCTTGGCGGCAGGTGTGCCATGCTGCATCGTCAGCTGCCGCCACCGGATCGCGCTCGCTGCGCTCACCCCGAACCGCTCAGCCGCAGCCCGGCACGACAGCCCACCATCTACAGCGGCAACCACACGATCCCGCAGATCACGCGACAAAGCTCGACCCATCACCGCCAGCCTCCTTCGCCAGCAGGAAGGCTGAATCAGAAAACCCGTGCCGTGTGAATCCTCAACGATTCAGATCGGCCGAAAACCGCTCTAGTTCGACCAGTCCGGCCCTTGCGACGAGGCCACCAAGCTCGATCAACTGGCGCGTTCGCTCGCGGCGCTTCATGACCCACTCCCGAGCATCGGCTCGTGCCCGCCTAGCTTCGAGCTGGTTGTGCGTGGCCATCGCCCGCCGAAGCGCCGCTTTGGTCGCTCCGAGCGCTTGCAGCATGGCGAGGCGAGCGCTGAAAGAACACTGCGCCGCGCTTGCGCCACGCCTCCTTTGCTGCCGCGTCCTGTGTCTCGACGCCGGACAGCAGCAACCCGGCGAGGTGCTCGACCGACAAAGCGTCGGCGCCGGTCGCAATCACCAGTTCGCCGAGCTGGTGGAGCTTGCGTTCCTTCAGCAATCGCGCCTTGTCGCCGAGCAGCTTCAGTTCCGAGTCGAAATCACGGAGTTTACGCATCGCACCATCCTCAGTTGAGTGTTGAGGATGGTCCAGTTAGAGAAGCGATCGATCAGCGTAAATATATTGAAACATAGTGAGACGTTGCAGTCCCGAGATAGATGAAATCTTTCGAGGGCGCGCTTATACGTTGTGCCAACGTCGCTTGGATAGTGTAAGTGGATTGCCGTCATGGCGATCTACCACTTCTCGGCCAAGATCATCAGCCGCGCGAACGGCTCGTCCGCGCTGGCTTCCGCTGCCTACCGCTCTGCTTCGCGGCTGCACGACCAGCGGCTCGACCGCCACCACGACTTCTCCAACAAAGCCGGCGTCGTCCATTCGGAGGTGATGCTGCCGGAGGGCGCGCCAGAGCATCTCTCTGATCGCGAGCGGCTGTGGAACGAGGTCGAGGCCGCGGAGAAGCGGATCGACGCCCAGCTCGCTCGCGAGATCGAGTTCGCCATCCCGCGCGAGATGACGAAGGAGCAGGGCATCGCGCTCGCGCGAGACTTCGTCGCCCGCGAGTTCGTCGACCGCGGCATGATCGCCGATCTCAATGTGCATTGGGATGTCGGTGCCGACGGGGAGCCGAAGCCGCACGCGCATGTGATGCTGACCACGCGCGAAGTTGGCGAGGACGGGTTCGGCGCGAAAATGCGCGACTGGAACCACACCGATCTGCTCAATCACTGGCGCGAAGCCTGGGCCGAGCACGTCAATCAACGGCTCGCCGAGCTCGATATCGATGCGCGGGTCGATCACCGTTCCCTGGAGGCGCAGGGGATCGACCTTGAGCCGCAGAACAAGATCGGCCCGGCCGCCGCGCGCATGGCGGCGAAGGGCCTCCAGCTCGAACGCGTCGATGAGCATCGCGAGATCGCGCGTTCGAACGGCGAGAAGATCATCGCCGATCCGCGGGTCGCGCTCGACGCGATCACCCGAACGCAGGCGACGTTCACGACGCGCGATCTCGCCATGTTCGCGCATCGCCATAGCGAGGGGAAGGACCAGTTCGACCATGTGATGGCGGCGGTGCGCGGCTCGCCCGATCTGATCCCGCTCGGCAAGGATGGACGCGGCGAGGATCGTTTCACCAGCCGCGACATGATCGAGACCGAGCAGCGCCTTGCGCGCAGTAGTCAGATGCTTGCGGAGCGCGAGCACCATCGTGTCGCCGAGCGGGATCGCGACCGCGCCATCGCCAATGCGGAACGGCGCGGGATGGTGCTTTCCGCCGAGCAACGCTCCGCGTTCGAGCACGTTACCGACACCAAGGATCTCGGCGTGGTGATCGGCTATGCCGGCACCGGAAAATCCGCCATGTTCGGTGTTGCACGCGAGGCGTGGGAAAGCGCCGGCTATCAGGTCAAAGGGCTCGCGCTGTCCGGCATCGCCGCCGAGAATCTGGAGAGCGGTTCCGGCATCGCGTCGCGCACGATCGCCAGTCTCGAACATCAATGGTCGCAGGGCCGGGAGCTACTCACGTCCAACCACGTGCTGGTGATCGACGAAGCCGGGATGATCGGGTCGCGGCAGATGGAGCGCGTGATCGCCGAAGCCGAGAAGCACGGCGCTAAGGTCGTGTTGGTGGGCGACCCCGAGCAGCTTCAGGCGATCGAAGCAGGTGCCGCATTCCGCTCGGTCGCCGAGCGGCACGGCAGTGTTGAGATTACCGAGATCCGCCGCCAGCATGAAGACTGGCAGCGCGATGCTACTCGGCAACTCGCCACTGGTAGAACCGGTGAGGCGCTGCCCGCCTATGAAGAACACGGACATGTCCACGCCGCCGAGACCCGCGAACAGGCGCGCGCCGACCTGATCGATCGCTGGGATCGTGATCGTGCCGCTTCACCGGCCGCATCACGGATCATCCTCACCCATATCAACGAGGAGGTGCAGGCGCTGAACGCGGCCGCACGCCAGCGGCTGCGTGCCGCCGGGCAACTCAGTCAGAATGTCACCCTGCATGCCGAACGCGGCGAGCGCACCTTCGCCTCGGGCGACCGCATCATGTTCCTCAAGAACGAGCGCAGCATGGGCGTGAAGAACGGTTCGCTAGGCATCGTGCAGAGCGTCACAAGTGCACGCATGGCAGTGATGCTCGACGATGGCCGCGCCGTCGCGTTCGACCTGAAGGATTATACCCAGATCGACCACGGCTACGCCGCGACGATCCACAAGGCGCAAGGCGTGACGGTCGACCGGGTACATGTGCTGGCGACTCCCGGTCTCGATCGCCATGCCGCCTATGTCGCGCTGTCGCGCCACCGCGATCACGTCGACCTGCATTACGGCCGAGATGACTTCGCTGACCAATCGAAGCTGGTGCGCACGCTATCGCGCGACCGCGCCAGGGACATGGCGTCGGATTACGCGCACGAGTTCGCCGACCGGCGCCAGATCCGGCTGCCGGAGCCGGTTGTGGAGAAAGCAAAGGCCGTCCCGGCACGCGATCCGTTCGCCGGGCTCGACCTTCGGCCCGTGACATCGCCACCTGCGCGGGGCATGTTCGATGGACTGGCGCTGAGAGCACCGCCGCCGACCCGCAGCGTCGAGCCGATCGGCCTGGACAATGCCGTGCAGCGGTTCGCCCGCGCGACGGCAGACATCATGCGGGTGCGCAAGGACGGCTATACCGAGCTGCCCCACCAGCGGATCGCCTATGAAAAGGCGCGCGACGCGCTCGAAGTCGTGCGCCCTAACGCCGCCCGCGATCTCCGCGCCGCATTCGTGCGGGACATGGGCCTCATCGGTGAAGCGGCGCAGGGCCGCACCAACACCGCTATTCGTGCGATGGCACTGGAGGCGGAGATGCGGATCAGCCCCGAGCGGCGTGCCGACCGTTTTGCGGAGGACTGGCAGAAGCTGGCCAGGCAGCACCGCGCGCATCGCCATGCCGGCGACGAGGCTGGTGCTCGCGCGATCGGGCAGCAGATGAGCGCGCTCGGCAAGAGCATGGAGCGCGATGCCCAGGCCGAGTCGCTGATCCGAAAGCGGCTTCCCGAGCTCGGAATCCAGGCACGCGAGGGGGCTTCCATATCCCACAGCATCCAGGACTGGCTCGGCCTCTCGCGCGGCCGCGGCCTGGGAAGATAGAACCAGCGAAATGACACAGGACAGCCCACCCACCGTCGACGCGAGCCTTGCCGCCCACGCGTTCGGCGAACTCCGTGCCGAGATCAGCCTGCTTCGCCGCGCGGTCGAGCGGCTCACCGATGAGCGAACTTCCCAGCCCGACTACGCGCTCAGCCTGGAGGCCATCAGCAAGCGGCTGGAGGATGTTTGCGTATGGGCGCAGCGCGTGTCCGAGAAGCCGGCGTTGAAGCTGACGCCGGGAACCCTTGCCAGCGAGATCGCCGGGGCGGCGGCGAGCAGCCGTGCACAGGATCAGCGCCTTTTGGAGAGCGCCACCGCAGCCATGGACGCGGCCGGCAGCCGCATCGACGCGATGATCGCGCGATCACGCTCGATCGTCGAACAGGACCGCGAGCTGCTCAGGAATCGCATCGCGTTCGCGGTTGCGGGCATGGTGATGTTCGCCATCCTGCCGGGTGCCATCGCCCGCTCGCTGCCGGTCAACTGGGCCGTACCCGAGCGTATCGCAGCTCGCATGCTCGGAACTGACATGTGGCACGCCGGACAGAGCATGATGGCGAGGGCCGATCCAGATCGATGGGACCAAATAGTTGCCCGTAAGCGCGCGCAAGCGCCAGTTCGAAAGTAGAGACAGCCAAGCGCCGCAACTCGGCCGTCCAGCACCGCCGCGTTTGTTGCCGGAACCCGCCAGTCGCTTATGATCAGCGTGACGGATCAGCACCCAATCCTCGCAGTCACGGCCACGGCACGTGGTTTATCCTTCCGCTGAATTCGGCGAGCCGCCGACAATGCTACTGACCGCATTCAACAACGGGTTCGACTAGAATACTGTGGACTAAACAAAGATGCGAGAGCGCAAACCACCGGGTTCCCCGGTGGCGGTAGCGTCTCTAGCCTAGATCACGCTTTTTCCTCTTCGGCATCTGGCAACATGCCCAGGGAAGGCGGCTTTGCCCGCCAAGCTGACCACTTGGCCCCGATAAAACTTGCGAGCCGCGAATACCCACGACGACGAGCCAGTCGGTATCGGTTTGCCTTCGCTTCCATCCTACCCAATAGTTCGTGCGTTTCCGCATGATTGCCGTCCCGCACGTCCATGATGTTAAGGGCGGACGCCATGCGGCTGAAATCGCGCGGCACGCTGTCTGAAAGGTTCCGCGCATCATCGTAGAGGGATTCGGCAAGCGAGTAGATGGCGGCCGCCCGAATGAGGTTGTCGTCGATCGACCACTGCTGCCCGGATATGTTGTGACCCGTAAACTCGTCCGCCTCGGACAGCCGAGAATTCAGCACCTGAATTTCTGAGACAATCGCAGCCAAGGTGAGCGCCACCCGATCCTTGGGTGCAGCTTCAATCATTCGCTCCATCGCCTCGATCAAATGGTTTGGTGATGGCGGCGGCTCGTAGGGCGGTGGTTGCCGCCCCGGCATCTGTCTCTTCGCCCACGGGTAGACGGTCGTCTGCGTATGCGCTGCCGCCTTCGCCCAGTCGTTGATGCCGTGAAGCGTCATGGGTAATGTGGAAAGCGCCGCCAGCCTACGAGCATCGACCCGGCGTTTTTCCTGGCGCCCGCTCTGAGTGATTTGCCAAACGACAAACGGAATACCGAGGATCGCGGCAATCGCCGCCAAACCGGCGCCATGCGCGTCCATGTAGCCGATAAACGCGACGTAGGCGTGGCCGATCCAAAGGAGCACGTTACATCACCAGCCCCGTTTCGGCGTTCATGTAGATTTTGCTCGCCGCAGTCATACCGCCGCAATACGCGAAGTAGATAGGCTGATCGCGCTGATTCGTTGATTTCACCCAACCGCCCTGCTCTTTGAAATCTTGAGCAGTGCATCGCCCGGCAGCAATTAGCTCAGCGGCGACCTTGGCGAACGCCTTCCGGTGCTGCGTGAAATCATCTGAATCAGCCACAATGCTTTCATCCGCGCTTGCGCTAAGAGCCGGATCGGGGGGCCGCGTTTTCGACAGCTGGTTTGCCTTTACCCATTCTGCGAACCGCCCGTTCGTAATGCCGTTCTCCGAGGTGCAAGACGAGTTGCCCTTGTCCACGTACTGGCTTCTGCCGTTCTCGCACGATGCGTCGTAGACCTTAGACACGCGCACCCAATCGCCCTTCGTCTCAAGTGGTGTCGCGGCTTCCCGAAAAAAAAGCCGCCCCACGATGCCGCACGTATCAGACGGGCAGGAATGACGATCTGCGTACTGCGTTATCACCCATGATTTTCCTGCATCACCTGGATCCGTTGCGTCGGCCATCTCCATTGGCACGGCTGTAGGAACGCCGGCGGGCGCAGTGGGCTGTGGGGATTGATCGCACCCGATCGTCAACAGGCTGGCGGCTACCGCAAGCATCACGTGCTTCATGACATCCCCCCCGACGTTTACCGAAGTGCTCGAATGCAAGGCTTGGGTCAAACACTTGAGCACGGTTTAGCCTCTCGGGCCAAGTAATAGCTGACTGGACCTGAATTGTCGAAATGCAGGTCACCGCTAAGATGCTCTGAAACGCGCCCGGCCGGAATCGGCAATGAGTTGCCGGTCTGCGATTTTTCGTTACCTGCCAGTCAGCAATGCGCCCCACTGCGGGTCGTTTAACGGGGGCGGGCGTAATCCCGAAAGCGGACGCTAGTTACCGCCAGTGAGGCTTACAGATTGTAGAAGTTCGCGGTTAAGTGGAGGGCGCATAGAGGGTTGGGGAACGCACACTTTCACTACACGCAGGTCGTAGCGGCCGGCCGGGGGCCAGAAAGGCGAAGATCGCCGTCTGATCTTCGCGCGACGGCCCGCGGTCGGTTCCGATGCGGCGCGATCCTGACTCAGGCCTTGCAAGTCGCGATGAATTGGCACCACATTCGTCCCGTTAATTTAGCGGCGGGCCCGAAAATGAGGCGCCGATCGGCTCAGGGGGGATTAGTTGACGAGCTTTAGGTTCCTGCACGCCGCTGACATCCATCTCGACAGCCCGCTTCACGGCCTGTCGAGATACGAGGGCCTGCCCGTCAACGAGATCCGCTCCGCGACGCGAGCCGCCTTCGACAACTTGGTGCAGTGTGCGATCGACGAGACGGTCGACTTTGTGGTCATCGCGGGCGACCTGTTTGACGGCGACTGGCGCGACATGGGGACCGGCCTCTACTTTGCGAAGGCGATGGGCCGCCTGGACCATGCGGGCATCCCGGCGTTTCTCCTCGCCGGCAACCACGATGCCGCCTCGGTCATCTCCCGCACGGTCCCCTGGCCGCCGAACGTGCGATTGTTCGGTTCGCGGCGGCCCGAGACCCACCGCCTTCCCGACATCTTGGTCGCGGTCCACGGTCAGAGCTTTGCGACGCAGGCGGTCACCGAGAACCTTGTCCTCGCCTATCCACCGGGCGACGCGTGCACCTTCAACATCGGCATGCTCCACACCGCGCTGGCCGGGCGGCAAGGGCACGCTGACTACGCGCCCTGCAGCGTCGACGACCTGCGGTCACGCGGCTACGACTACTGGGCGCTCGGCCATGTGCACGAGTTCGAAATCGTCAGCACCGAACCCTATATAGTGTTCCCCGGGAACGTGCAGGGCCGGACGATCAGGGAGACCGGCGCCAAGGGTGCGGTGCTGGTCGACGTGGCCGCCGGCGAGGTAACGTCGGTCGAGCGGATCGAGCTCGACGTCATCCGGTGGGCGCGTCTCGACGTGGACTGCACCGGTGCCCAGATGGACGAGGTCGGTAACCTGCTGCGCTCCGCGCTTGTCGGCCTCCACGGCTCGAACGCCTCGGGCCGGCCGCTGATCGCGCGCGTGACGCTGACCGGCGAGACGGTCCACGCCGGCGCGGTGCGGGACGGCGCCGCAACGCTGCGCGACGACGTGCGCGCGATCGCCTCCTCGATCTCCGCCGACCTCTTCGTCGAGAAGGTCCGGGTTGAGGTGACCGAACCGGCGCGGACCACAGTTGCGGTCGGCGAAGATCTCGGCGCGATGATCGACGATGCGGCGACCGATCCTGATCTCGTTGCCGCCATCGGCCGCGACCTCGAGCGCTTCATCCTTGCGGCGAGCACGTCGCTGGGCGAGGCCGAGGACGGCGAGCTGCGGCTGTCCGCGGCGCGGGGCGACTGGGCGGGCGTCCTCGGCACCGCGTCGACCGCGCTGCGGTCGCGTCTCACGAGGGCTGGCTGAACATGCGCTTCTCCCGCCTCTCGCTCGAGCGCTACGGCCGCTTCGAGGACTGCGAAATCAACTTTCGCCCGGGCAGTCCCGACCTCCACGTCATCTATGGCGAGAACGAGGCCGGCAAGACGACGTCGCTGGCAGCCGTCTCCGACCTCCTCTTCGGCTTCCCCATCCGTTCGCCCTACAACTTCCTGTTCGACTATTCCCTGCTCCGCGTCGGCGCGGTCCTCGAGGATGGCGGCACGACGCTCGCCTGCCGGCGAAAGAAGGGGGCCAGCGGCACGCTGCTTGGTGCCGACGACGGCGCGATCGACGAGGCGCAGCTCGCCGCCATGCTTCGCGGCCAGACCCGGGACACATTCGGCCTCTCCTTCAGCCTGGATCAGGCGGCGCTCCGCCTGGGTGGTGAGGCGATGGTCGAGGCGAGGAACGACGTCGGCAGGACGCTCTTCGCGGCGGGGTCGGGTCTGACCGGCGTCTCTGACGAACTGCGCCGTCTGGAGGGCGAGGCCGACGCGATCTGGGGCCCGACCACCCGCGGCAGTCGCACATTCACCCAGGCCCAGCGCCAGCTCGCCGAGTCCGCGAGGATCGTGCGGGATGACGGGCTGAAGCCCAAGGCTTGGTCGGATGCTAGGATCGCCACCGAGCGGACGCGCGATGCGCTCGAGGCGGCGCGCCGGGACCGCGATGCCGTCCAGACCGAAGCGAGGTCCGCCGAACGCGTCAGGCGGCTCGCGCCGCTTGTCCGGCGCCGCGAGGAGCAGACGTCGGCGCTCGCCGACTACGACGGGGTCGTCGATCTCGGGCGCCAGCGCGAGGCCGCCGCCGAGGAACTCGTGCGGGAGGCCGATGAGGCGGTCCGCGCGATGACGGCCGCCGAGAGCCTGCGCGCGGACATCGCCGACCGGCGTTCCGTCGTCCCGACCGATCCGCAGGTGCTCGGAGAGGCCGACGAGGTCGATCGCCTCGTCGCCGAGGCGGGCGCCGAGGTGAAGGCGAAGCGCGATCTCGTCGGTCTGGAGGCGGAGCACGCCGACGCGACGGCGACTGTCCGCCGGCTCCGCGCCGAGGCCGGTCCGAACCCCGATGCGGCGCCGCCGCGCGAACTCGCGGCGCGGTTGCGGGAGCTCTCCCGCGTCGACGGCGAACAGCGCCTTGCCGCGCGCCAGGTTGAGGATGAGCGGCAGCGCATCGAGGAGCGGCGGGGTCGCGCGGAGGCGGCGCTTGCCGCGAATGTGGTTGGCGACGCGGTCGACGCCTTGGCGTCCGCCGTCGACGAGGCGCGGGCGCTGGGCGCCGACGCCGATGCGCGCTGCGACACCGCGCGCGCCAGGCTGGATGGCGCCGCGCGCGGTGCCGCCGACGCGCTGGCCCGGCTTGTGCCGTGGACGGGCGACGCGGATGCGCTGGCTCGCCTGCCCAAGGTGGGCGCCACCGAGATCCAAGAGGCGCGAGACGCCCTGTCCGCCCTGTTGATCGACGTGCGTCGCGAGGAGGAGGCCGCGCAGCGAGCATCGGACCAGTCGTCGGCCGTGGCGCTCGAGATCTCCCAGCTGGCGACCGGGACCGCGGTGTCGGCCGAGGACATCGTGGAGGTGCGGGCTGAGCGCGACCGTCTGTGGCGACCGCTGCGCGATCACCTCGTGGATGGCGCGCACCTTGCGGCATCTGCCGATGCCGTCGCAGGTTTTGAGACAGGCGTCGCCGCGGCGGACGCGCGCTCGGACGGGCGCTACGCGACTGCCGACGCGTCGGGCAGGCTGTCGCTGCTGGAGCAGACGCGGGCGTCGCACGACCTCGCGGGCGAACAGGCCGGAGCCCGCGCCCAGACAGCGCGTGACCGCCACGAGCAAGTGATCGCCTCCTGGCGTCGCCGGCTCGGCGATGCTGGACTGCCCCAGCTCGAGCCCGGCAGGTTCCATTCCTGGCAGGCCGACCGCGACGCGGCGGAGGGGGCGCTGGCCGAGCTGCGCGGCATGGTCTCGGAAGCCGAGCGGTCGGATACCAGGCGCGACGCTGCGCGGTCGGCGCTCGCCGCCGCGCTCGGCATCGCGGACGCGGGTGGCACGCTCGCACCCGTGCTCACCCGGGCGGAGACGCGTCGCGCCGCCCTCGAGAACGTCTCGCGCAAGCGCCTGCTGGCGCAGGCGGAGCTGGATCAGGTCGGCGTCGAAACCACCGCGCTCGACCGCAGGGCCCGCGCGGCGGTGGAGGCGGCGACGACGAATGCCACCGCATGGAGTGCGGCGTTGGCCGAGGCGCGCCTGGACATCGACGTGACTGCCTGCGGGGCCGTCCTCGACGTTCTCGACGAGCTGCGTGAGGCGGCGGCGTCGGAGGCGCTCCTGCGCCGTCGCATCGAAGGCATCGCGCGCGACACCCGGGACCATGCGGCGGCAGTCGGGCAGCTTGCCGACACGCTCGGCGTCGCCACCGGCGAGGTGCCTGAGCGTCTCCGGTCGATGCGGGACCGGCTCGCGGCGGCGCGGACCGCGGCGACGCTGCAGGGTTCGCTGGACGAGGAGGACCGGCGCCGCCACGGCGAGCTCCAGGAGGCGCAGGCCAAGCTGAGGGCAACCGACGACGCCCTGGCGCCTTTCTTGGCGGAGACCGGCGCGGCGGATAGGGCAGCCCTCGGCGCAGCGATCGAGCGATCGAAGGCCAGGCGCGCGTTGGTCGAGGGCGTCGCCGCGACCGAGAACGCAATCATCGAGGCCGGGGACGGTCTCGGGCTCGACGCGCTGGTCGCCGCGGTCGACGCTACCGACCTCGATCAGGTCGCGTCGCAGCTGACGACGCTGGGATCCCGGCTCGATGAGCTCAACGCGGCGGTGGACGCTGCGGCGACCGCGCACGGCGACGCTCGAGCCACCTTCGCGGCGCACGACACGGGCGGCACCGCCGCCGTCAACGCGGCGGCCGATGCCGAGCAGGCCCGCTCGGAACTGGAGGTCCTGGCCGAGGACTACATCCTGAAACGGACGCAGGCGGTAACGCTGAAATGGGCAATCGAGAAGTATCGCGAGCGGCACCAGGATCCGCTGCTGCTGCGCGCGGGCGAGCTGTTCTCGACGCTCACGACCGGTCGCTACGCCACGTTGAAGGTCGACACCGACGGCCCCAGCCCTCGTCTCCGAGGCATGCGCGACGACATGCGGACGATGGTCGACGTCGACGCGATGAGCGAGGGCACCACCGACCAGCTGTTCCTCGCGCTGCGCCTCGCCGCGCTCGAGCAGTCGGTCGCGGCCGGGGTCGCCCTACCGTTCCTCGCCGACGACCTATTTGTGAACTTCGACGACCGCCGGGCGGAGGCGGGCTTTCGGGTCTTGGTCGAGGTGGCCCGGAGCACCCAGGTGCTGTTTTTTACCCATCACCCGCACCTGATCCAGATCGCAAAATCCGTGGTCGGCGCCGAACTCCATTCCGAATGCGCGCTGTCGTGATCGGACCGGTGAACTTTTTTTCCCGATTTTCTGCGTCAGCCTTCGCTTGTTCTCCGAGGTCCAGATATGGAGGAGATACTGATGAGTGACGCGGACGATGAGCCTCCGCTGCCGGGCGACCATCAGAGCTGGCGCCGGGTCGTCGAACACGGCCAGTTGTCCGGCTTCCCGGAAGGGGTGATCGTCGGGGCGATCCGGGCGAACTACCGCCGCGCGGGCGTCGATCAACACTTCGTGCGGGAGATGGTCCGCTTCATCTCCCGTCGCATGTTGGAGGTCATCCGCGGCGAGATCTCTTCGACCGCTTTCCCCAACCAGGGCCGCGACGTCGTTGAGGACGTGCACGCCGCCATGGTGGACGCGCTGCTGTCGCCGACTGCCGCCGACGGCGAGGGCCTGCGAAAGTGGTTCAAGTCCACGCTCCGCAAGCGTTCGATCGATCACGCGCGCAAGGCCATCATCGCCATGAAGCGCAATCCGGACATGGTCGACGACCCCGGCGGCCTGGCGGATCCGCAAACCGAGTTGTTCTCCCATGCGGAGCAGGAGGTCTACGTGCAGCGCATCCTGGATAGCATCCGGGACAAGGACAAGCGCGCCGCCTTCGTGCTCCACATGCAGGGGGTCTCCTGCACCAGCAAGAACGGCCCCTCGATTGCGAGCATCCTCGGGATCAGCCCGGACACCGCCGCCTCCAGGGTCGCGGCCGTCCAGAAGCAATTAGCTAAAAAGATCGGAAATTCGTGATGGAAAACAATCAGCAGGAAAGGGACGAAGTGCTGATCGCATTCCACGAGGAATGCGACATTCCAACCCGCGGCGACGTGGAGCGCTGGGCAGTTCTTCACCCGAAGTTCGCGCACGACATCCGCGAGCATGCGGCCGTCCGTCTGGCGATGCTGGCCGACACCATCGAGGCGCCTGCCTCGCTGGATAACGACATGATCGCCCGGGCCGGCAGCCGGGCGCAGGCTGCCATGTTCGCGGCGGAGGCCGACGACCGGGCCGCGGAGGCAGCCGCTATTCCGGTGCCGTCGCTCAACGAGATGCTCAAGCGGTCCGGACTGTCCCAGCCGCAGCTGGCGCGAAGGTTGCCTATAGAGCGCATCGTGGTGGCGGACCTGTTCGCCGGGCGGATGTCCGATGTGCGGCCCCGCTTTTCCACCGCAATATCGCGCGAGCTTGGCGTGCCCCTCGAGGCGTTCAACGTGGCGCACTCGCGCGCCGCGATGGCCCCTTCGCTCGGTGGACGCGCGAAGGCCGTCGGCCAGCCAATCGCGAACCAGCGCACCTTCGAGGAGATCGTGAGGTCGTCCGGCATGAGCCAAGAGGAGATCGACTATTGGCTGGCTGATCTCTGATGGACGCCTGGAGTGACATCCGGCTCGCCGCGCGGGACTGCCGCGCCGCTGCGCTGGCGAGGACGAACGCCGCTCCGACCGCGCGCAACCTGATCGACGCCATGGTCGAGCTGCACGACCTGCAGGTCGTTAAGTTCGATCCAGGCACGCGCGCGGGCGGGGGGGTGCTCGGGTTCTTCGAGCGCGCTCCCGGCATCGTCCATGTCGCGCGCGGCCAGGCCGAGGAGGACGAGGTGGTCGTCATCGCCCACGAGTTCGGACACTTCCGACTCCACACCGATCCCGAGAGCCACGTGACCGACGTGTCGATGCGGCTCTCCGGCGAGCCGGTGGAGAGCGGCGCGGCGCGCGTCGACGGATACTCCTCGCGCGAGCGCAAG
Source organism: Sphingomonas sp. (assembly GCF_965200135.1). GTDB lineage: Bacteria > Pseudomonadota > Alphaproteobacteria > Sphingomonadales > Sphingomonadaceae > Sphingomonas. The sequence continues at coordinate 536,094 of NZ_CBDATK010000006.1, read as the reverse complement.
GAGGTGCAGGCGGACGTCTTCGCGGGCGAGTTCCTTTGTCCCTCGGACTGGCTGAGGGACAGGCTCCTGGCCGGTGCCAGGCCTTCCGGGATCGCGACCGAACTTGGGTTGCCGCGCAACCTCGTGCTCCAGCAGGCGATCAGGGCTCTTCTGCTGCCGCCTCTCGGCCGTCACGACGTCGAGGAGCGCGAGAAGGTCGTCTATGGCCTAGACGAGGATCAGCAGGCCGCCGTCGATTGGGACGATGGGCCGCTGCTGGTCCACGCCGGTCCGGGCACTGGCAAGACGCGCACTTTGGTTGAACGCGTCACGCGCATCCTCAAGGGGGACGCGGCGTCGTCGATCCTCGCGCTCACGTTCTCCAACAAGGCCGCGGAGGAGATGCGCGAGCGCCTGTCGGCGGTCGACGCCGATTCGGCCATCGAGATGTGGGTCGGAACGTTCCACGCCTTCGGCTTGGAGCTGGTCACCCGCTTCGCTGGGCGCATCGGCCGGACCGACAAAGTCAAGATTTTCGACCCAACGGCGAGCTTGGCGCTGCTGGAGGCCAACCTCGAGCAGCTTCCACTCCAGCACTATCAGAACCTGTTCGAGCCGGCCCTCGAACTCGCCTTCGTGGTAAGCGCGATTTCGCGGGCGAAGGACGAACTTATCGGTCCGGCCGAATACCTGGCCGCGGCCGAAGCGGATCTGGCAGCGGCGGTCGACGATGCAGCCCGGGAGGCAGCCGAGAAGGCGGTCGAGGTCGGCAAGGTCTATGTCATCTACGAGGGGCTGCTCGCCGACGCGGATGCCGTCGACTTTGGCGACCTCATTCGCCATGCCGTCCTGCTGTTGGCGGACGATGAGGTGCGGGCCGACGTCATTGGGTCCTACCGGCACCTGCTCGTTGACGAGTATCAGGACGTGAACTACGCGAGCTCGATGCTGCTGCGCGCGTTCGCCAGCGAATGCCGCGACATCTGGGTCGTGGCCGACCACCGGCAGTCGATCTACCGGTTCCGAGGTGCGGAGCCATCCAACGTCGAGCGTTTTCCGTCCGAGTTCGGCGGAAAGCGACACACGCTCGGGATCAACTACCGGTCTGGAACACCAGTCGTCAGGGCCTTCGCCGCCTTCACCGGCGGTATGGCCGGTGGCCGGCAATCGCAGTGGCAGGCTAACCGCGGCGCAGTCGGCGAGGTGACGCTGGAGATCTGCGGGACGTTAGAGGACGAGGCCTGCGCGATACACGACCGGATCGAGGGGCTGAGGGCAGCCGGCGTCCCTTATCGCGACCAAGCCATACTCGCGCGCAGTCACCTTACGCTGGGCCGCCTGACGTCCCTGCTGGAACGGCTGAACGTGCCGCTGCTGTATCTGGGCGACCTTTTCGAGCGCGCCGAGATCCGAGACCTGCTGTCGTTGGTCGCGCTTGACGCTGAGTTTGGCGGACTTGGTCTGGTCCGGGTGGGCCAATTGCCGGCGTATGGCGCGACGGAGCAGGACACCTTGAAGGTGATAGGTTGGGCCGGCGACCGGAAGCTGCCGGTGACCGCCGGGCTGTCGCGCGTCGCCGAGATCGAAGGCCTGTCGGACGGCGGACGCTCCGGCCTCGCCCAGCTCGGCGGCGAGCTCGCGTTCGTCAGCGCCGCGACGACGCCCTGGACGATGCTGACGGAGTGGCTGTTCGAGACCGGCGGCTATCTCGACCCGCTCGTCCGGAGCACGGACCCCGCCGACCGGCAGAAGCTGATCGCGATCTACCAGCTGCTCAAGGTGTGCGGCGAGCATGACGCGGCGGGCGACCGAAGCCGCCGCCGCCTGCTTGCGCGTATAAGGCGGATCGAGCTGCTCAACCAAGACAGCGCCTACCGCGCGATATCGGCGGAGGCGACGGACATCGACGCCGTCCGCGTGCTGACGATCCATGGCAGCAAGGGTCTCGAGTTCCCGGCGGTGCATCTTCCTGCCCTAGCGACCAAATACATGCCCGCGAGTCGCAAGGGGTCGAGGACGCCCACGCTCGGCAAGTATCCGCAGCTCAACATGGGCAAGGAGGACCATGATGCCGAGGAGGAATGCTTGTTCTTCGTCGGGCTGTCGCGCGCTCGCGATTACCTGTCGCTGACACGCGCCCAGAAGTACACCACCCAGAACTCTTCGGCGTCCAAGTTCCTGGACTCGGTATCGGCGATACCGACGCGGACCCGTTCGGTGCAATCGAGCGTGCCGCAGCCCCCCGCGAGGCCGCCCGTCGCGGTCGAGAAGCGGACGAGCTACTCGGCCACCGAGCTAGACACCTACATGCGTTGCCCAGCGAGATACCGCTACGAGCAGATAATGGGCCTGCGCGCGGGCACCGACGAGGCCGCCTTCCTCGATTTCCACCGATGCGTCCGGAAGACCTTGGCGTGGATTGAGCAGCGGCGTGGCGAGGGCGTCGCGACGAGCGCGGCGCAGGCCTTGGCGCAGCTGGACGCGGTATGGGCGGAGCGCGGCCCGGTCGGTCACGGCTTCGAGAACTACTACCGCCAGGCCGCGAACCGCATGGTCGCCAACGGCGCCGCATACGTTGCGGCCGAGCAGGGAGCCTATCTGGAAGGGCCGCTCGAATTGCCGGTCGCCGGTCGCACCCTGACGATCGAGCCAGATCGTCTGGTCGATGCCGATGGCGTGGTCCGCGTCCAACGGATCAGGACGGGGCGGCAGACGAAGGGCGAGGGTGACAAGCCGATCTACGGCGCGATGCTGCTGGCGGCGCAGCGCAGGTTTCCCGGCCGGGCGATCTCCGTCGAGGCCTACTACCCGAGCGACGGCGTGACGCGCGACTTCCCCGCCGGCAAGGAGGACAAGGCTGTCAAGGCGTTCGCCGACGCCATCAACGGCATTGAGGCCGGGAGCTTCCCCGCCAAGCCGAGCGATCAGCGCTACTGCCCGAACTGTCCGTGCTATTTCATTTGCGGCGTCTGAGGCCCCGTGCCGCGTTATTGACAGCCCGGGCCAGCATAACAGCCGGCGGAGGGGGCGGTCCGCGCCATGTGCCGGTTCAGGTCGGGTGCTCCGTCGTGCCACCAGACCGGGCCGCGCTCGCCCAGCGCGCGCTTTGCACGGTCGACGGCCTCGTGGGCGGCCGACTCGCCGCCCTCGTCGCCGGCCTGCCGCATCGCGCCGACCTTCCGTCGGGCCGCCATCAGCTCCTTGACCAGCTGCTCGCGCCGGTCGGCCTGCAACGCCGGATCGGACATGCGCCACAGCCGGCCCCGCACGGCGAAGTAGCGACCGTCTGGCGTCACGGGATGGTGTGGCCGCCTCGTCGTCACTTGAGCCGCCGGATCACCAGCTTCTCGCCGTAGCACATCGAGCAGATGTCCTTGCGGCGCTCGAAGCCGTTGGAGCCGGCCAGTTCGTGCGTCTTGTGGTTGGCGTGCTGCCGCACGGAAAGGCCGAGCCGATCGGCGACGCAGTCGTCGCAGATCGGCCCCGGGGCGAGGCGGTCGATCAGGGCGCGGACGTCGTCGATCACGGTCATGCTTGGACAATAGCCGATGCGCCGGCGGCAGGAAGTCCCTGCCGCCGGAACCGCTCAGGCCGCCTTCGCGATTTCAGCGGGATCGATGTCGAGGTGGCCATGAGCGTAGGGTTCGGGCGCGCCGGTGAACGCCTCGGTGTCGTCCAGCGCCATCAGCGAACCCGACACCAGCTCCATCGCGTCGCCGCCATGCAAGCGCCGCAGCAGCTCGCCCACCGCGAGGATCGAGGCGGTCAGCCCGACGAAGGGCACGCCGATCGTGCGCGACGCGATCTGGGCGAGGCCGCAGCCGTCGACGCCCACCTTCTTCATCGCCTCGTAGGCGGGCATGCCCGAGACGTCGGGAACCGTGGCCGACGCCGCCGCACCGCTCCAGATCGCGCTCGCGCGCTTGGGTCCGGGGAAGCAGTGGAGCGAGAAATTCCGGAACCCCTGCGTTCCCGCGCCCAGCCCGGCCTCGACCACCAGGTCGAACCCGGCTTCCTCGAGCGCGGCGCGGGCGACCGCGTTGTCCACGCCGCACAGCGCCGCGCCGGGTTCGAGGTGGTAGCGCCGGGTCCAGGCGCCGAAACGCCGCTCTTCGTGCCGCACGTCGAAGCCCCGGTGCTCCAGCCAGTCACCAACCCACCGCGTCTTCATGACGGTAGGCTGCTCGGGCATAGCGAGCAGCGAGGTGCTGTCGTTCGACACCGCCATCCCGTCGAAGTCCTGCAGCATGAGCAGGGTTTCCGCACCCTCGGGATAGGGCAGCGACGCCAGCGCCCAGGCGAACGCCTGGCCGAGGTTGCCCAGGCCGATGAACCAGAGATGCGTGGGAAGGTGCCGCAGGGCCGGCTCGCTCGGATCCGGCTCCATCCACGGTTTGCCCGGGGCCCAAATCGAGAGGCCCGACGCGCGCCGCCCCGCCATGTCGTGGTCGCCGGCGTGGTAGGCGAAGACCTCGCCGACGCAGGCGGCCGCGGCCATGGCCGGCGCCAGCGATATGGCGTCGCCCGACACCGCGGTGGGCCACGTCGACGGGATCACGCCGCCGCGCCAGCCGGCCCACTGCAGGCGCCACGCAGGTGCCGGACCCGTCGGCGCCGCCACGTCGCCGATGATGGCGCGCGGCCAGTCGGGGCGAACCTTCTCGACGCAGGTGCCGCAGAGCGCCTCGACCGCCTCGCGCAAAGTGGTCTCGGTCGCCAGGTTCGTGACCACCGGCTGATCCCCGACGCCCTCGACCTCGATGCCGCCCAGCATCGTGCGGCGCGCGGCGTTGACCAGGGTAAGCAGCGCGATCTGGCCGTTCACCGTCGTGGCGGTGGCCGGGTCCACGCTGATCGCGAGGCCGAAGCGGGAGAGCATGTCGACCGCATCCTCGGCGGTCGCGGCACGGCCGCTGTCCATGAAGTATTTCGCCGTGCGGTGTAGGCGGTCGGGATCGGTGGTCATAGGAACGTGCTCCAGAAATCGTTGTGGAGGAAGCGGTGCGCGCGGGCGCCGGAATGGTCGGCCCATTCGTGGTTCCCGCGATATTCGTAGACGCCGAGCCGCGTGGTTGCGGGACGGCCGGTGGCGAAGTCCGGCACGATGATCGCGATGTGGCCCTCGCGCGCGACCATTGGGTTAGTGCGGTCCGCCTCGCTCTGGAAGGCGCCGCCCGGGTGGGTGTGCACGTCGCCGACCACAGTGAGGCCCCGCGCGCGGCACATCGACCAAAGCGCGGCGAACGCTGGCGCGTGCAGGATGCAGACGCCCGAGCTGTAGGCCTCGGGGTCCAAGTCGTCGTAGAAGACGACGTCCTGGACTTCGCGGAGGTCGCCCTCGCGCGTGCCGAGGAGGAAAGCACCCGCCTCGTGGCGGCGCTCGCCGCGGTGGTCGAGTTCGGCCAGCAGCGCGGTCCAGCGCGCGGGTTCGATGCGGATGCCGCGGCTACGCCGTAGCAGCGCCCGTGTAATCGTCCTGATTGAGAAGTTCATGGACTTGCTCCAGATAGCAGATGATGCCGCGCGCCGGTTGCCACAGGCGGTTGGGATGCTGGTTCACCCACACCTCATGGCCGTTCATCGAGATGCGGTCGCAAGGGAGGTAGAGGCAGGTGCCGCCCTGCCACTCGGGCCGGAAGATCGAAGGCAGGATCGTCTTGCCCCGCGGCCACAGGTGCGCGGCGAGCGAGGCGTCGGTGGCGAGATTCCAGGGCTGCGCGGTTACGGCTTGGTGCGGATAGCCGCTGCATTCGAACCGCAGGCCGAATTCGGCCGGCGAGTTCGGACGGGGCGCGGCCGACACGGCGATGACCATGTGGGGCCACGCCTGCGACACGATCCGCCAACGCCCCTCGAACTGGCCGCACCGGAACTCCGGTGCGGCCAAGTCGCGCTCGAGCAGCAGCTGGCTGGGGCCAACGGGCGCGTTCACCTCAGCCCTCAACGCGGATGTCGGGGACGAGGTCGAAGCACAGCTCGCAGTGGCCATGCTTGACGAGTTTGTGCAGCGGCGTGTCGGTCGGCGGGCGGTCGGTGGTGCCGCAGACCTGCAGGACGTGCTCGGCGGCGTCGCGCTCGGCCAGCTTGAAGTGGTCGACCGCCCACGCCTTCACGCGGCGGACGCGGGTGCCGGGCGCGAAGCTGTGGCGCTTGGTCTGCTCGAGGTAGTGGATGGTGACGTCGATCTTGCGGCACTTGGCGAGATGCAGCTTCGCGCCGTGTTTGATGTGGTGCGGGCGCTTGTGGCCGTGCCACTCGATCGGGTCGTCATCCTCGTCGTGGAAGAGGATGAACTCCTCGTCGATCTCGATGCCGGCTTCCTTGATGGAGACGTGGACGACCTCGATCGAGGCGTCGTCGGGCAGATCGACCTCGACGAGGCGATTGTGACCCTGGATGGCGATGAAGACGGTGTGGGACATAGGGCTTGGCTCCTGATCAGGCGGCGAACCGGCCGCCCTCAAGAACCCCAGCGAAATTGGCCCCGTGGATTCGGGAAGGAAATTTTAGTCTGGGCAAAAAGCTTATGCACGAGCCGATCGACGCTCAAAGCCAGCTGAATGGATGTCTGCTTCTGAATTTTAGCCGACGGGAAGTTGCATGTCCGCTGTCGGCCCAAGGGCCGCCATTGAGTTGCCGGGCTGGCAAACGGCCTGAGTGGAGGGTCGCGATCGCGCGCCCACAGCATGCCAAATCATGCCACAGAAGCCGAAAGAAAGTGTGGGACGAAACGTGGGGACAACTCTCGTCATATCATCCGAAATGGCGTAGTTCCGCCACTTTGCGCTTGACGATGGTGACCCCTACGAGAATCGAACTCGTGTTTTCGCCGTGAGAGGGCGGATAAACGAACATCCTGCTACAATCTGACACGAGAACGCCTGTCGAACATCGGCAGAAAACTGCCATTCGCCGGTTCAGATTGTGTCAGCGAGTCGCAGCGTGTACATTCCCCAAGCTTTACCCAAGTGCGTCGGAGGCAGGTCGACATTGGCAGGACGGTCAAGGATGTACGGCTCCAGGATCGAGCAGCGCGCATGCGGTTACCGGTCAGTTCGGACATATACTGGCGCGCCATAACCGAAGGATGTCACATCGGATACTACCGCGGCGAGCGCGGCGGCAAGTGGGTGGTGCGCTATCGCAAGCCCGGCGGCGGCAAGGGCTACACCAAGATCCGCATCGGCGAAGCTGACGATGTCCGGGATGCCGACGGCGAGATCGTCCTCGACTGGAAGCAAGCCCAGACTAAGGCGCACGAGTGGTTCGATGATCAGGCGCGCGGCGGCGTGAAGCCGGCCGGGCCGTTCACCGTCGCTGCGGCCCTCGACGAATATACCGCAAGCGTGAAGGCGCGCACGGGTGCGATTCCTACCGACATGAGATCGCGAGTGGAGGAGATCATCAAGCCGGTGCTGGGCCATCACGAGGTGGCGAACCTCACCCAGAAGATCATCGGGGACTGGCACGAAGCTCGGGCGAACTCGCCGGCGAGGCTACGAACGAAGCGAGGCGCGGAGAAGCAGAACGAGCGCAGCGTCGACGACAAGAAGCTCTGCGAAAGCGGCGCTCCACCGCCAACCGGGACCTGACCGTGTTGAAGGCGGCGCTCAATCGTGCGGCCGAGTCGCGTGATTGGATGCCGATCGCCGCGTGGTCGAAAGTGAAGCCCTTCAAGGGCGTGGACGTCGCCAAGCGCCGTTACCTCAACGACGACGAGGCACGGCGACTGGTCAGCGCCAGCGAGCCTGAGTTCGGCCGATGGTCCGGGCAGCGCTGCTCACCGGCGACCGATATGGCGAGCTTCGTCACGCTCAGGTGAAGGATTATGATCGGCAGTCGTGCACCGTCTATCTGGTCGAGACGAAGAACGCGGAGCCACGGCCGGCATATCTCGACGAGGACGGGGTGGCGATGATCGAGACGGCCATCGCCGGCAAGAAGCCCGCCAGCTTCATCTTCGTCCGGCCGGATGGCACGCAATGGCAACGTAGCCAGCAGCTACGGCGGATGAACGACGCATTCGATCGCGCGAACATCGACAAGACCAGGTTCCACGACCTGCGTCGCACCTACGGCGCGCGTCTCGCTCGCGCTGGGGTGCCGATGGCCGTGATCGCCGAGGCGATGGGCTACAAGGACGAGCGCATCACCCGGAAGCACTACGCCCACTTGGCGCCGAGCTACGTGAGCGAGACAGTTCGGAATGCGATCTCGGGCATGGGCATCGGCGAGCCCAGCAGCGTGACGAGCATCGCGGGCTGATGCCGGCCAGCGGTGTCGTTGTGGTCGAGGTAAGCCCCTTTCAGGCCCGCTCGATCTTGTGGTGGCTTGAGGGCGTCGAGCGCCAGCAGCATAGCACTCCCCTCGGGCTGCTCGCCGAGGCGCTGGCCGGCTTACGTGATCAGCACGACGTCACCTCGCTTGCGGCCAAATTCCGGAAGGTAGCGTAACGGAAGCGCGTGGGCGACCGTTCAAGCCTGTGACGGTTCAGCTCACGCGCGAGGACGCCGCGTGGTTGGCGCGCAAGGGAGAGCGTCTCGGAATGTTCGGTCGGCGGCTGCGACCTTCGCTGCCGCCTGAAGTTCAGCTGCTGGTTCACTCCTGTTCTCAAGCGATCCACAAGAGACACGGCCGCAAGATGCTCGAGCGCGACGGGCTCGTCTCGACCCTGAGCCGTCAGCACATAGACGAACGACATCGCAAACGCCTTCGCCGTCGGCAACGTGAATAAGCGGACCGGCTGGCGATGATCGCAGACTATCGAGGCATTCTCGCGCAGGCCCTGATGGACGCCGGAAAATCTATCTGAATTGTCGCCACTCCCTCGCGGCGGCATCCTGAAACATCCTGCAACGGTCTGAACAGTCGCTGATGTGCGGCTGGGACAAGGAGACCGTCGATGCAAGCCATCACCACCACGGTTAAGCACGCCGCAAGTCTGATCGGTGTCAGCCGCTGTTCGATTTACCGGCTCATCAACGAGGGGAAGGTCGCCTCCGCCAAGGTTCGCGGTCGCCGCCTCATCAAGGTCGATAGCCTCCACGCGCTCGTGGACCAAGCAACGTGATCGAGGATGTTCACAGCAGCAGCGGCGAGCGGCCGTAAAACGCGAAAGGGCCGGACCGCCACAGTCCAGCCCTCCACAATCTTGCTCATCAGCAGCGCTGTCAACTATAACGAGCCGGCGGATCGAGTTCAAGATTTAGGTCCGCCCCCTCGGATCATAGCGACGCATTGGCTGCGGTCCGAAACGAGGGAGGCAGCCGATGGCTGATTCCTCCCGCTTAGCTGCTCTTTTCCATCTGCCGCCGCACCTCGCAGCCCTCCAGATGCTGGTCGACCGGTGCCCCACGGTCGAGGACAAGAAGTGGCTCATTGTCACGGCCGGATCGTGCGAGGCAATCGGGCGCGACGACGGGTTCGTCATGGTCATTGCTAACATGCTGGAGACGGCATGATGGGCGGCGTGGTCCAGTTTCCCTACACGCGCGGCGACGGTCGCGGCGTCGTCCACGTCATGGGGGACGGCATCAGCGGTTTCGAAATCGGGCACGAAAGTGCGTCCGGGAATAGTTGGGGCAGTTTCTCCACCTATGCTTCCGGGGAGGAGGCGATCACGGCAACCTTCGCACTCAACCGTGATTCTATGGCGGCGCCTGCGACGTGTTCATCTGCGACGCCGCCAGACAGAACGCTTGCCCGAACGTCGGCCTTGCCTCAATCCCGGGGGAAGTCTGATGCTGATGAACCCTTATGCCGCCTACGGTCAGCAGGGTGAGAGCCGCTGCGTGACCGACCTGCCGCGCATCTGCCGCTGGCGCTTAGCGGCACCTCGACTTCACAACGGCGTCTAAAATTGAAAGCGGCGCGTCCACTATGAAAGCCCACGACGCCTCACAGCCGCTATCACTTTTTGATTTATCGAATGCCTGGTCGCCAACTGCCGCTCAGAAAAGTTGCGCTTCCGCATTGTGCTCTGCTGGAACTGGTATTCCCAATCGTTGATGACCCCGCGCTCGTGAAAGAACGCGGTTGCATCCGGGCCGATCGCTTTATCTGGGTCGGCTCGGACACGCTTCAGGGACTGGAAAATCAAATCGGACCGGAAGCCCAGGAACCGCTTCACGCACACGTTGCCGACGTCCACCGATTTGGCGGCCGTAGAATTGGAGATGGTACACAACTCGATGATCGGGAAATGGCCGCACAGACAGGTCTCGGGCTCGTCGGCTTCGGAAATCTCGATAAGGCGCCACTCTTTTTTGGCCACCTCCCAATCGGTGGCTCGGCTCAGTGCCAAGATCGCGGCCTTGAGCTGCTGAAAGTTGTACCCGTCTCCCATTCCCCGATCCTCAGCTCACAGGCGGTGACATTTCGAGCACTTCGTAGATCGCTTTTAGCTTTGCCCAAGCCGCATCGAGCATGGGCTTGACGGGGCTGAACCGAGGGCTGCACAGACAGACATGACCTTCTCCCTTCATGCGGCCATCATCCCGTCCCAGGTGCAAATCCTGCGTGCCTCCGCTGCTCTGATCGACAAGGCCGAAGCGTTCTGCGCCGAGCGCAACCTTTCGCCGGACACCCTGATCCAGGCGCGGCTTGCCGACGGCATGCTGCCTTTCGCCTATCAGGTGAAGTCGATGGCGGTGCATTCGCTCGGCGCGATTGAGGGCGTGCGCAAAGGCGTGTTCGGGCCCGATATGACGCCGCCGCCATCCGACTTCGCGGGGCTGAAGATGCGCCTTACCGAGACGCTGGCCGGACTCGAGGCGATCGATCCAGCGGAGGTTGACGGCTTTCTCGGCCGCGACATGCGCTTCGAGTTCGGTGAGCGTCGCATGGAGTTCCTGGCGGAGGAGTTCCTGCTCTCTTTCTCGCAGCCGAACTTCTACTTTCATGCCACCACCGCGTACGACATCCTGCGCTGGAAAGGATTGCCGATCGGCAAGCGGGATTTCGCGGGAATGCCGCGCCTGAAGGGCTGACCGCTTAGATCTTACCAACGCGGCCTGCTTCGAGCCGACGGCCTATTCGAGGCTTTGCAGTTGGGTGAGAAACGCAACCGGGGGGGCTTGCTCAGTGGCTCGATCTGAGTACGTTCGTTGACCAAGCGTTAGCTCGCGTGCATTCCGCGACTCGGATTCCATAAATCCAATAAAATCAACAGCGAAGGATTTTGACGGTATTCTTGACGGTATTCTGAATTGTTCGGTCAAGTTAAATCGTCAGAAATCAATGCGTTGATGTGTCAGGAAACAATCAATGGGAGAGACGAACCCGCCGTCACCTGCCGCTTCGCACCATCCTGGCTCCAAGCCGACAGCGTCGATCGCGATGGGAAGGAAGGCTCAGCCGATCGTCATCGCCAGATCGGCGATGTGTTCGGCGTCGAGCGTGCGACGCAGCCCGGCTTGGCCGTGGAGGACAAGATAACTGCGCGCGCGGGCGGGGCCATCGAGCGTGTGCCAGCGTAGGAGGCAGTCGGCGACGCTCGCGCGGAACGGCTGGTGCAGCGTCCAGGTAAGTTCGGCGGTCGCTTGGCGGTCGGTCTGGGGCATGATTGCGTTCTAGATGCGCGCGATGAAGGGCGCGTTAGCGGCGCGTGCAGGGACCGAGGAGATCGCCTGCTGCGCCGCAGCGGTACTATTGCGACAGAAATCGCACCGCTGCTAAACGTCGCCGACAGAACTATTTGCGGCGCGATATCGGGCACTCGTGGCACTTATGACTGATACCGCGTCGATGGCGATGTCGGCGGTCGCAGCGGGCCCGTGGCGTACCCCGTCTATTGCAGCGTCAAATTGAGCTGCTGGTGCGGCTGGGTTGACATAGCCCCCTTTAACGCGACGGCTTTTCTGGTAGAGCGTCAGGCCATGGCTGCATACAAGACCCCCACTTTCGAAGATCGCGCCGCCTCTGCCCGCGCGGCGAAGGACCAGGCGCTGGAGAAGCTCCGCAACAAGGCGGCGCCCGACCCCGAGCAGGTCGCGGCCCGCGCGGCGGCGCGCGCGGCGCGCGACGCCGTCGAGGCCGAAAAGCGCGCGGCGCGGCAACAGGCGCTGGCCGATGCCAAGGCCGCCAAGGAACAGGCGCGCGCCGAGGCGAAGGCCGCGGCGGAGGCGGCCGCCGAGGCCGCCGCCGCGCTGCGTCGTCCGGCCCCGCCGCCCAAGATGCCGACCGCCGAAGAGATGAAGGCGGCGCGCGACGCGCGCTACGCCGCTCGCAAGGCACGCCAACGCGGGTGACCGCCGACCGCTCATGACACCGCGCACGCTGGTCGGCGTCGCCGAGGTGCCGGGTGGCGAGCCGCTGCGGCTCTTCCAACGCGGTGCGGACTTCATGATCGTGCTCGACCGCAACGAGCTGATGAGCACGCGGATGAGCGGCTCCGAAGTGGCGTTGGGGACGATGGCCTGCGCGCGGTTGGCGACGCGCGCGCCGCGGCTGCTGATCGGCGGCTATGGCATGGGCTTCACGCTGCGCGCCGTGCTGGGCGAGGTCGGTGCGGACGCACGGGTGACCGTGGCCGAGCTGGTGTCGGGCGTGGTCGAGTGGGCGCGGGGTCCGATGGCGGCGCTGACCGACGGTTGCCTGGACGATGCGCGCGTGACGCTGCGGATGGGCGATGTCGCCGATGCGATCCGTGACGGGGGCTGGGACGCGATCCTGCTGGATGTCGACAATGGCCCGGACGGACTGACACGGGCGGCGAACGATCGGCTCTATTCGGTGGCGGGCCTGGCGGCGGCGCGGGCGGCCTTGCGGCCGGGGGGCGTGCTGGCGGTGTGGTCGGCGGCGCCCGACCCGGCGTTTGCACGCCGGCTGGAGCGCGCGGGCTTCGCGGTCGACGAGGTGCGGGTCCGGGCGCGGGAGAACGGTAAGGGCGCGGCGCACGTGATCTGGTTCGCGACCGTCTGACCACCCGCGCCGCATCGCGACGACCTACCAATCCGGGATCACGTTGAGCGCGTCGATCGCAGACGACCCGGTCCGGCGCTTGCACCAGCCGTCGAGCGGCCAGACCAGCAGCCCGCCGAGTACCAGTCCGGCGACGAAGGCGACCATGAACGGGCCGAACGCCATCTCGGCATAGCCGGTGCCGGTGATCGCGCCCGCGACCGCGACGGTCGCGCACAGCGCGCCGATCAGCACGACGATCTCCAGCGCCAGCACCGCCAGCAGCAGCGGCGCGTGCCACGCCTTGGTCGGGTGCGCGCGTTCCAGAGCGGCGGCACGCTCGCGGTGATGGCGCTGATCGGTGTCCTCCGCCGCGAGCGCGCGGCGATACTGGGCGGGCGACAGGGCGGCGTCGCCGAACCATTTGCCGATCGCGGCGAAGATGCCGCCCATCACCGCGATCGTCGCGAAGGCGACGTAGAAGGAGCGCGGCTGGTCGGTGCCGAGCGCCGCGATCACGACGAGGCACGATGTGCCGACGGCGATGGTGAGATAGCCGACGCGGCCGCTGAAATCAGGATCGCGGGCGGGGGCCACCACCGGGCGATGCGCCAGCGCGCGGGCCGGGGCGTCGGCATACCAGCGTTGCGAGACGTAGAGCGCCAGCGCGACCAGCGACAGCACGATGCCGACCGCGACGGCGGTCAGATCCGGGCTGCTATCGGCCATCATCTCGCGCACGACGAGCCAGGCCGCGCCGCCACAGCCGACGAACGCCGCCGCGTGACCGAGCAGCGCGCGCATGCCCGCGGCGACGAAGGCGTCCCGCTCGGCCATGGCGACGCGGATGGCGGGGCCGTGGCCATGGCGGCGGAACAGATAGCCGCCATCGGTGCGCTCGAACTGCGTGGCGACGCCGGCCCAGCGGTCGATCGGCATCAGGCGTTTGCGCGGGGGAAGACCGTTGCTCACGAGAGTACCTCCTTGATGGGGGCCACCGCTCCCGGCACCGGGAGCGGTGGCAATGTCTCAACGCGCGGGGCGGAACAGCCTGCCCGTGGTGCGCGTGAGGTCGCTGCCGGGGCGAAGCGCCTGCAGTCGGGTGACGAGGCCATGGTTCGTGCGGGTCATCCTGAACAGCGGCGCGCCCATGGCATAGGGACCGGCGTTGCGGAAATTATAGTATTTGATGACCACCGAATCCATCTCCGGCGTGGCGGTACATTGCAGCCGTTCGTAGAGCTGAAAGCCCTCGCCGGTCAGCAGGCAGCCGGTGGCACCGGCCGACGGACCGAGGCGCAGCGTGTAGGTGCGAAAGGCGACGATGCCTTCGCCCGGCGCGTCCCCGCCGTGGCGGCCGACATTCTCCTCCCAGACATAGCTGCCATACCAGGTCGGCAGCGGTGCGGCGGCGGCGACGGTGGGCAGTGCTGCGGCGGCGGTCGCGAGGGCGAGGATGACCTGCTCCCCGTTTTCAGGCCGCTGATAACTTAGCTTCAGTGTCCATATGCCCCTGGCGGGGGCAGTTGGTGAACTCGGCGGGTGCCAACCCGCCAAGGCTGCTGTGCGGACGCACGGTGTTGTAGTCCGTCCGCCATGCCTCGATGATCCGTCTTGCCGCGGCCAGCGATGGGAACAGGTGCTCGTTCAGGCACTCGTCGCGCAAGCGACCATTAAAGCTTTCGACGAAGCCGTTCTGCTGCGGCTTGCCCGGCGCGATGTAATGCCAGTCGACCCCGGTATCCTGGCACCAGGCAAGAACGGCGTGACTGGTCAGCTCGGTGCCATTGTCGCTGACCACCATGCACGGCAGCCCGCGACGTTCGGCGATAGCGCTCAGCTCACGAACGACCCGCCGACCGGACAGCGACGTATCGACGATGCAGGCCAGGCATTCCCGGCTGTAATCGTCGATGACGTTGAGCAAGCGGAACCGCCGGCCGCAGGCCAATGCATCCGATACGAAGTCGAGCGACCAGCGCTGGTTGGGCTCCTGCGGGATTGCCATCGGCGCCCGCGTGCCCAGCGCGCGCTTGCGCCCGCCACGCTTGCGTATCGTCAGCCGCTCCTCGCGATACAGCCGATACACCTTCTTCAGGTTCATGCCCTTGCCCTCACGCTGCAGCAGGATCGCCAGCCGCCGGTAGCCGAACCGACGACGCTCGTTCGCGATCTCACGCATCCGCTCGCGGACAGCATCGTCCTTCCCGCGAAGCGGCTCATATTGCCATGCCGACCGATTGACCCCGATCAGCCTGCAGGCGCGACGCTCGGAGAAGCCGTGATCGGCCATCAGCTTCTCCACCGCAGCATAGCGCTCTGCAGACCGGGTCAGTTTTTTCCCAGCAGATCCTTAAGCGCCGACACGTCCAGCATCGACTCCGCCAGCAGCTTCTTCAGGCGTCGGTTCTCATCCTCGAGCGCCCGCAACCGCGCCGCGTCGGACACCGTCAGCCCGCCGTACTTCGACTTCCAATTGTAGAACGTCGCATCGCTGATCCCGTGCTTGCGGCACAGGTCCGCCGTCTTCACGCCAGCCTCGTGCTCGCGCAGCACGCCAATGATCTGATCCTCGGTAAATCGGCTTCGCCGCATCGCTCGTCTCCATCTGACGAGCTAACTTACCAATGGCATGATTTCCGGGGAGCAGGTCAAGGAGGGCGGCGTTCTTGAGCGTGCAGATCATTTTTATTCTCCCATGGGGGGTGGATCGAACGTGGTTCGGCGTCACCGCGTCGTGAGCGGCATGCGGCCGGTCAGGGGGGTGATGGCGTAGTCGGTGCCGCCGCGCGGCGACGGCCACATCGCGACCTGGAAGCGCTGTTTCGCGGCGCACAGGTTGAGCGTCCATTGCTCCGCATGGCCACCGCGTGAGCGAGTGACCGGCGGCGTGGCCCGTGCCGGCAGGACGCGCATGTCGGCCGAAAAGACGAACGAGCAGCCGCCGGTCGCCTTGGAATAGGCGGCGATGTCGCGCAGCACGTCGACCGCGAGCTGGCGGCTGGCGAGGGTCTGCCCGGTGATGCGGATGTCGTAGGCGGCGGCGGGTTGGCTGGCGACGGCGGACCCGGCGACGATCGCGGCGGCGATCAGGTGCTTCAGCGTCATGGTCGTTCTCCTGTCGATCCTCGGGGGCGAGGATGCGTTCGGCGGCCGTTCCCGACCGCCCCTGTAATTAAGCAGTGTTCAGTTTAACTGAAAATGAACAACGCTCATTTAATTTCTGGTCGGCTGATCGGGCCGATGGTGTGTGTCCGGAACGATCTTTCGGACCGCGCGTCGTTCCGGTGACGAGGGAGAACGGCGATGGCATTTTGCACCGAGTGCGGCGCGGCGGTCCCCGTCGGCGCGAAGTTCTGCCCAGAATGCGGCAAGCCGGTCGCTATCGACGCGGCGGCGGTCGTGACGTCGCCGGGGCCGACGCCCCCGCCACCCGTTCAAGTGCCGCAACCCGTTGCCCAATCCCCGATCCATCCCGCCACTCAGGCTACACCCCACTTCGGGCCGCAGTTCACACCGCAGCTCGCGCGGCCGGCGTCAGGCGGAGGTGGGGCGATCTGGATCCTGCCGGTGCTGGTCTTCGTCGCAATGGTGGCGGTGGCTTATGTGTTCCTGATGCGACGCGATCGTGCGCCGACGTCGGCAGCGCCAACCGCGGTTACGGCGACGGCGGTCGACCGCGACGGGCTCAGCGTGCCCACAACGCACACGATGCCGACCGGCGCGACGGTAACGGCCACGACGCTCGACTCGGCGTTCTCCATCGATCCAGCCGGCGCGGCATTGCGCTACACCGGGCCGATCGCTGTCACCGGGCTGATCGCCTCTATGGTCCAGCCGGGCGCGACGCCGTCGCTGTCGATGGAGGGGCGTAACCGCTTCAACTATATGGTGGTGAGTTTCCCCACGGGTTATGGACCGCGGCTGGCGACGCTGAGCAGGGGGCTGACGATCACCGTCGCGTGCGATCAGGTCCGTTCGCTGGCGGGCACGACCATGCTGTCGGGATGTCGATTGCCCTGACGGACCGTCCGGTGCGGCTCAGGCGCGACCGGAGACCGGATACATCCAGCCGGTCACGCCCGACCGATCGAAACGCCGCAGTTCGCCCGGCTTGCGCGCAAGCCGGTCGGCGACCGCGTAGAGCACGCTCGGATTGACCCCCAGCCCGCAATGCGAGCCGTGGACCTCGATATTTTCGGCAAGGTCGCTCTCGTCCTCGCGGCAATTCTCCCACGCCACGACGCCGTCGCCCTTGGTGTAGATCGCGGTGGTCGGGATACCAGGGCGCGCCGAGATCTCCGCCATCATCGCCTGCGTGTGCGCCTCGTCGATCTTCTTGCCGCTCATCATCTCATACAGCTTCCAGACGTTGGATGCCTTGGGGCTGCCCGCGAAGGGCGAGCCGAGCGTGACGACCTGACGGACGTGATCGGGCGCGCGGCGGGCGAGGAGGCGAGCCATGATGCCGCCGAGGCTCCAGCCGACCAGGCTGACCTTCTGCCCCGTCGCCTCGTGGACCTGACGCAGCCGTTCGACCAGATGCTCGCCCGACTCGCCGATCGCACGGGGGCCGAGGTTGCGGCCGAGGTTCCAGGTATGCGCGTCGTAGCCGAGCGTCCGCAGGAAGCGGCGGAGCACGCGGGTCGACGTGTCGCTGGTCATAAAGCCGGGCAGGACCAGCACCGGATGGCCGTCGCCGCGCGGCGCCGTCGCCAGCAACGTGCCCATCGACATCGCGAGCGAACTCCACTCCGCCATCGCGCGGGGCAGCTCGGTCAGCGCGAGCAGCGCCGACGGCGGCTTGATCTCATGGGTCGGACGGACATCGAGGGCGGCGGTCGCCATCAGGTTTCTCCTTGCAACGGGCTATAACCTACTGAAGCGGCGTTAAGTTTCATGCCGTGCCGAAGGCGCGATGGCGGGCGGCGACGCGGCCGGCATCGTGGCTGAGGATCGCGAGATCGTGCGACTGGCCGTCGCGCCCGCGCACCTGATCCTTGAGCAGCGCCTCGGCCCGGAAGCCGAGGCTTTCGAACAACGCCACCGAGCCTCCCTGATCGGGCGTCATCCGCGCGGTCAGCTTGGCGAGGCCGCGCCCGTGCGCGATCGCGAACACCGCTTCCAGCAGGTCGCGGCCGAGCCCCGCGCCGCGCCGGTCGCCGGCGACCAACAGCCGCACCTCACCCACATGCGCGCTCCAGCCGAGCGGATCGCGCACCAGCGCCGCCGTGCCGACCACCGGTCGGCCCTCGCCATCGAGATCCTCGGCGATCAGGCTGTCGATCCAGCCCTCGCCGATCGCGTCGAGCCACGCCTCGATCACGCGCGGATGCTTCAGGTCGCGGCCGAGGAACAACAGGTCGTGCTCGTCCAGCGTGTCGACGAACGCGGCGACGCGGTCCCGGTCGCCGGGGTCGAAGCGTCTGATCTTGTGACTCATACGCTGCGTTGTCCCAACCAGTCGACCAGCTTGGGCCACAAGCGCTTGATCGCGTTGCCGCCCGCGACAAGACTGACGTGGCCGCCCTTCATCACCACCTCTTCCTTGTCCGTCGCGCCGATCATCCCGAGCAGCGGCGCGGAGGCGGCGGTGGGAACGATATGGTCGTGGAGCGCCGCGACGTGCAGGAACGGCACCCGGATCGCGGCCAGGTCGATCGCGCGGCCGCCGACCGCCATGGTGCCACCGAGCAGCCGGTTGTCCCACATCAGCTGCTTGACGGTCTCGCGGAAATATTCGCCCGCCAGCGGCAGGATATCGCTCGCCCAGCGATCGAACATGCGGAACGACCGGACGAACGCCTCGTCATGGAGCTGATCGACGACGCGGATCTGCTGGGCGACGCGCGCGCCGGGGCGCAGCATGTCGAAGGCGGTATAGAGATAGTCGCCCGGACAGTTGCCGAGCGTGTCGACCAGCCGGTCGACGTCGAAGAAACGGCGGTCCGCCCAGCTCTGGAACATCTCCATCGCGGTGAAGTCGACCGGCGTGGTAAAGGTGACGAGGTTACGAAGCCCCGCCGTCTCACCCTCTAGCGCGCCCCACAGCAGCGACAGCACGCCGCCGAAGCAATAGCCGACCACGGTCAGCTCGGCCTCGCCCGTCTCGCGCTTCACCCGCTCGACCGCGGCGGGCAGGAAGTCGAGGACGTAGCTCTCCAGCGTCAGCGTGCGCTCGTCGGTGCGCGGTGCCTCCCAGTCGAGCATGAACACGTCGAAACCGGCGCGCAGCAGGTATTCGACCAGGCTCTGCCCCGGCACCATGTCGAAGATATAGCCGCGGTTGGTCGTCGCCATCACCAGCAGGATCGGCACGCGATACACGTCGTCGACGAGCGGCCGATAGTGGTAGAGCCGCATCGTGCCGCGTTCGATCAGCACGTCCTTGGCCGACGCGCCGAGCTGTGGCCCGGCGGTGGTGAAATACTCCAGCCCCTTCAGATTGCGCTGCATCGCGCGCTCGAACTCGGACGCGGCGGCGGTCAGCAACTCTGGGACTAGGAGGTCGGGGGCGGTGGCCATGAGCTAGGCACGGACCGCGATGGTCGCGTCATTCCCGCGAGAGCGGCGACCCATCACCGACGCGCGGGTGCTGGGTCCACGCTGTCGCGAGGATGACGGCAGAATAACGGTCTTCAAGCGATAGGCTCTGGTGGTTTGCGCCCGCGCGTCGGCTTGGCTCTTGCCGGCGCCCGCACCGGCGCGCCGGTCAGATGCCCTTCGATCCGCTCCAGCGCCGCCTCGATCCGGCCGATCCGCGCCGACAGGTCCGCGACCACGGTACGGCTCGGCAGGTTGGCGGCGGCGAGTGCGCGCTCGGTCATCCCGTTCATCGCCGCCTGCGCGTCCAGCTGCGCGTTCTGCGCGCCGTTCATCGCCTGCGACCACTGATCCGT
Organism: Sphingomonas sp.; assembly: GCF_965200135.1. GTDB lineage: Bacteria > Pseudomonadota > Alphaproteobacteria > Sphingomonadales > Sphingomonadaceae > Sphingomonas. Next base: position 516,316 of record NZ_CBDATK010000006.1, on the reverse strand, counting down.
CTTGAGCGCATCGCCGCCGACGCCGGCGGCGAGCTTCTCCCACTCACCCAGCATGGTGCGGAAAAAGGCGCTGGGATCGGTGGCCATGCCGCGCAGCATCCGCGCAGCATGGTCGTGCGTCAAGGGGCGAAGCCCGACGCGGTCGCGCTATCGACCGGGTGTCACGGGACCGGCGGCGGTCGCGTCGAGGGTCGAGTCGCCGCCCAGCGCTCGATACAGCGCCACCCGGTTGCTGGCGCCGACCAGCGCGGTCGCGACCAGCGTCCGTTGCGCGGTGTAAAGCGATCGCTGTGCGTCGAGGCTGGATAGGAAGGTGTCGATCCCACCCTGATATCGCGCGTTGACGAGCGTCAGCGTGGTCGCGGCGGCAGCGGCGAAGCGCTTGTTCGCGGTCAGCTGCGCGTCGACGGTGCCCTGCCGCGCCAGCGCGTCGGCGGTCTCCTGAAACGCGGCTTGGATCGCCCGCTCATAGCTGGCCAGTGCCGCATCGCGCTGTGCCCGCGAGTAGGCGACGTTGGCCCGGCCCGCGCCGGCGGAGAAGATGTTGTAGCTGGCGGTCGGCGCGACCGAATAGTTGAACGCGCCGCCGCTGAACAACGACGACAGCGCGGTTGAGGCGAAACCGAGCAGTCCGGTCAGCGACAGCCGGGGGAACAGCGCCGCCCGCGCCGCGCCGATGTCGCCGTTGGTGGCGCGCAGCAGATACTCGGCCTGGACCACGTCGGGCCGGCGCAGCAGCACGCCGCTGTCGATGCCTGCGGGAAGCGCGACGATGCCGGGTGTCGCGTCGTCGATCCCGGCGGGCAGCAGCGCGCCCTCGACCGGCGCGCCGACCAGCAGCTGCAACGCGTTGCCGTCCTGCGCCACCAGCGTCGTCTGTTGCGCGACATCCGCCTGCGCGGTGAAGAGGATTTGCTGCGCCTGCGCCAGGTCGACGCGCGAGCTGATCCCGCCGACCAGCCGTGCGTTGGTCAGCCGCACGCTCTGCTGCGCGGCGGTGGCGGTGTCCTGCGCCAGCTTGAGCAGCGTGCGGTCGGCGGCGAGCTGCAGCCATGCATCCGCGACGTCGCCGACCAGCGTCAGCCGGGTCGCGCGCGCCGCCGCCTCCGTCGCGAAATAGCGATCGAGCGCCGCGCCCGTCAGCGAACGGACGCGCCCGAACAGATCGATCTCGAACGCGGTGGCGCCGAGGCTCACCGCATAGGAATTGCGCGCACCGCCCGACGAGGTGGTGACGGTGCCACCCGTCGCCGTGCCCCCCGTCGTGGTCCCGGTGCCGCCCGTCGTGGTGCCCGAACCCGTCGTGCCCGTGGTGCTGGTGCTCGTCGTGCCGTTTCCGCCGTCGGTCCGGGTGAAGCGGGCACTGGCGTCGATCGCCGGGAACAGGTCGCCGCGCTGGATGCGGTACTGCGCGCGCGCCGCGTCGATGTTGGCGACCGCGACGCGCAGGTCGCGACTGTTGGCCAGCGCGCGGCCGATCACCTGTTGCAGCCGCGGGTCGGTGAAGACCTGGGCGTAGGTCACCGTCGGCAGCGCCGCCTCCGACTGGCGCAGATAGGCGTCGCCGACCGGCCACGACGGCGGCACCGGCAGCGCGGGCCGCTCGTAATGCGGGTTGAGCGAGCAGGCGGAGAGCAGGCTCGCGACCAGCAGTCCGCCGATCACGGAACGCGGGCGGCCCATCACGACGGCTCCGGCAGCAGGGGCCGGTCCGGCGGTGCGGGCAGCGCCAGCGGCGGCTCGTCGTCGCCACCCCTGCCATCGTCGCGCCCGTGCGCGCCCGGATGCCCGGTTGGCCGCCCGCGCAGCTTGGCGATGCCGTCGCGCACGCCGCGCCGGACCAGGACGAAGAAGAAGGGGATGAAGAAGATCGCGAGCAACGTCGCGGTCAACATGCCGCCGATCACCGCCGTCCCGATCGCGATGCGGGCGTTGGCACCGGCGCCGGTCGAGATCGCGAGCGGCATGACGCCGAAGATGAAGGCGAAGGAGGTCATCAGGATCGGGCGCAGACGAATACGCGCCGCTTCCAGCGCCGCGTCGATCACGCGCGCGCCCTTGCGCTCGGCCTGTTCGGCGAACTCGATCATCAGGATCGCGTTCTTCGACGCCAGCCCCATCGTCGTCAGCAACCCGATCTGGAGGTAGACGTCGTTGATGAGCCCGCGCAGCGTCACCGCGACGATCGCGCCGATCAGCCCCAGCGGGATGATGAGCAGCACCGCGACCGGAATCGTCCAGCTCTCGTACAGCGCCGCCAGGCACAGGAACACGACCAGCAGCGACAGGCCGTACAGCAACGGCGCCTGCCCCGAGGACAGTTTCTCCTGATAGCTCAGCCCCGACAGCGCGACGCTGGTGCCGGGCAGTTTGGCCGCCAGCTCCTGCATCCGGGCGAGCGCGTCGCCCGAGCTGCGGCCTTCGCCCGCCGACCCCTGAAACTCGTAAGAAGGAATGCCGTTGAACCGCGACAGCACGGACGGTGCCTGGCCCCACCCGGTCGTCGCGAAGGCATTGAAGGGCGCCATCTCGCCGCTCGTCCCGCGCACGAACCATTGCCCCAGGTCGGACGGCTGCGCGCGATACGGCGCGTCGCCCTGAACATAGACGCGCTTGACGCGGCCGCGATCGACGAAGTCGTTGACGTAGCGTCCACCCCATGCGGTCGACAGGGTCGTGTTGACGTCTGCCTGGCTGAGGCCGAGGGCGGCGAGTTGCTGTTGGTCGACGTCGACCTTCAGCGTCGCCTGGTCGGGCAGTTCCGTGACGCGGACCGAGGCCAGGACCGGATCGTCCTTGGCGGCGGCGAGCAGCTTGTCCTTGGCCGCCGCGAACGCCATCGCCGACAGACCGCCGGTGTTCTGGAGTTCGATGGTGAAGCCGTTGGACTGGCCGAGGCCACGGATCGCGGGCGGCACCAGCGCGAAGACCTGCGCGTCGCGAAAGCCACGAAACGCGCCCGACGCACGCGCGATGATCGCGTCCGCGCCGTTCTTCGTGCCCTTGCGATCCGCCCAGTCGGTCAAGGCCAGAAACCCCTGGCCCGTGTTCTGCCCCGACGCGCCGCCGCCGCCGCCGCCGGCCACGGTGAACATGGTCGAGACGTTGCCCTTCTCATAGGTCAGGAAATAACGCTCGACCTGCTGTTGCACCTCCAGCGTCCGCGTCTGCGTGGCACCGGCCGGCAGCTGGAACTGGACTGAGGCGCCGCCCTGATCCTCGGTGGGCAGGAACCCGGTCGACAGCCGCAGGAACAGCACCGCCAGCAGCGCCACCGTGCCGACATAGATCAGCAGGAACAGCCACTTGCGGTCGATCACGTGCCGGACGCCGGCGATGTAGCGGTCGGTGGTGCGGTCGAAGCCGGTGTTGAACTTGTCGCGCGCGACCTCTCCCCAATGCGCGACGCGCGGTAGCCGGCGTCCGACCCAGCCGCCCTCCGGCCTGCCGTCGGTGCCCTTGCGCTTCTGCTTGAGCAGGTTGGCGGTCAGCGCGGGCGTCAGCACCAGCGCCACCAGCACCGACAGGATCATCGCCGCGACCACGGTGATCGAGAACTGGCGATAGATGACGCCGGTCGACCCACCGAAGAACGCCATCGGCAGGAACACCGCCGACAGCACCAGCGCGATCGCGATCAGCGCGACGGTGATCTCGTCCATCGACTTGACCGTCGCGTCGTGCGGCGAGAGGTCGGGGTCCTCCTCCATCAGCCGCTCGACGTTCTCGACCACGACGATCGCGTCGTCCACGAGCAGTCCGATCGCCAGCACCAGCCCGAACAGGGTCAGCGTGTTGATCGAGAAGCCGGCGAGATAGAACACGCCGAACGTGCCGAGCAGCACCACCGGCACCGCGATGGTGGGGATCAGCGTCGCGCGCCAGCTTTGCAGGAAAACGAACATGACGACGATGACCAGCGCGATCGCCTCGATCAGCGTCTTTACGACCTCGTCGATCGACAGCTTGATGAAGGCGGTGGTGTCGGACGCATAGGCGATCTTGAACCCGGTCGGCATGCCTTTGGCGCGCGATTCGATCTCCGCCTTGACCAGTTCGGCGGTCTGGAGCGCGTCGGCACCGGGCGCGAGCAGCACGGCGATGCCCGCGCCGGGATGGCCGTTGACGCGACTGCGCGCGTTGTAGCTCTCCGCGCCCAGCTCGACATGGCCGATGTCGCTGATGCGGACGCTGGCGCCGTCGGTGGTGGTCTTGAGCAGGATGTTGGCGAACTGCTCCGGCGTCTGCAGCCGCGACTGCGCGGTGACCGTGGCGTTGAGATACTGGTTGGGCGGCGCCGGAAGCCCGCCGATCTCGCCCGCCGCAATCTCCGTGTTCTGCGCCTGCACCGCGGCGATGACGTCGCCCGGCATTAGCTGGAAGCTGGCGAGCTTGCCCGGATCGAGCCAGATCCGCATCGCGTATTGCGCGCCGAACACGTTGGTGTCGCCGACGCCGGGGATGCGCCCGAGCGGGTCCTGCAGGTTGGAGATCAGCCAGTCGGACACGTCCTGGTTGGTCCGCGTGTCGGTCTGGTCGTAGACGCCGACGATCAGCAGGAAGTCGGGGTTCGACTTGCGGACCACCAGCCCCTGTTGCTGCACGGTCGTCGGCAGCCGCGTCACCGCCTGCTGGACCTGGTTCTGGACCTGCACCTGCGCGATGTCGGGGTCGGTGCCCTTGCGGAAGGTTGCGGTGATCGAGACGGTGCCGCGCGAGCTGGACGACGAGCTGAAATAGAGCAGCCCGTCGATGCCGGTCAGCGACTGCTCGATGATCTGGGTCACCGAGTTCTGCACGGTTTCCGCCGACGCGCCCGGATAGGTGGCGCGGATCGACACCTGCGGCGGCGCGACGTCGGGATATTGCGCGATCGGCAGCGCCTGGATCGCGCCCAGCCCCGCCAGCATGATGATGATCGCGATCACCCAGGCGAAGATCGGGCGATCGATGAAGATGCGCGAAATCATCAGCCGCCCCGGCTGCCGCCGCCCCCGCCACCCGCCTTGGGTTCCTGGCCCGGCTTGGGCGGGGCCACCCGCTGCGGCGTGGTCGCGGGCACCGGACGGATCGCCGCGCCCGGCAGCAGCTTGGCGGTGCCCTGTACGATGACGCGGTCACCGGGTTTCAGCCCGTCGGTCACTACCCAATACTGCCCCTGCGTGCGGCCGGCGGTGACCTTGCGCTGCGCGACCTTGTTGTCGGGGCCGACCAGCAGCACGGTCGCATTGCCCTGCGGATCGTGGGTCACGCCCTGTTGCGGCACCAGAAAGGCGGTGCGGTCGACCGCCGCGACGAAGCTGGCGCGCACGAACATGCCCGGCAACAACATGCCGTCCGGATTGGGAAAGCGCGCGCGCAGCGTGACGGTGCCGGTGGTGGTGCTGACCAGCGCCTCGGCGAACTCGATCCGACCGGTCAGCGGATAGGTGCTGCCGTCCTCCAGCTTCAGCCGCACGGCGGCGCTACCGGGCGCGACGCCACCTTGGGCGAGGCTGCGGCGCAGCGCCAGCATCGCCGATGAGGACTGCTGGATATCGACGAACATCGGGTCCAGCCGCTGGATCTGCGCCAGCGGATCGGCCTGCGCCGCGTTGACCAGCGCGCCGACGGTGAACAGCGACCGACCGATGCGGCCGGAGATCGGCGCCGGCACGGTGGTGAAGCGCAGGTTGATCCGCGCGGTATCGAGCGCGGCGCGGTTCTGCGCCACCGTCGCCGACCCCTGCCGCGCCTGCGCGATGGCGTTGGTGTATTCCTGCTTAGAGACCGCCTCGATCCGCGCCAGCGGGGCGTAGCGCTGCGCCTGGATGCGGGTCGCCTCCGCGTTCGCCTGCGCGCTGGAAAGGTTCGCCTGCGCCTGTGCCACCGCCGCGCGATACAGCGACGGGTCGATCTCGTAGAGCGGCTGCCCGCGCCGGACCAGCGCGCCTTCGATGAAGTACCGCCGGCGGATGATCCCCGACACCTGCGGCCGGACGTCCGACGCCTCATAGGCGCTGGTGCGGCCAGACAGCTCGGCGGTGACCGGCGCGTCGGTCGCCTGGACGGTGACGAAGCCGACCTCCGCCGGACCGCCGCCCTGGCCACCGCGCCCGCCGGCGCCGGCGCCGCCGCCACCGCCGCTACTGTTGGCGCTGCTGGCGTTGCCGCCGCCGTCCTCCTTGCCGCACCCGGCCAGCAGCAGGGTCGCCACCAGTCCGATCGCCAGTGTCGTGCGCGAAGCGCTCAAGGCCTTGTCTCGTCTCGTCAAACCGCGGCGGCCATGCACCAAGGACAGCGACCTTGCCATAGCCCTGCGACATCTTGCGACACTTATTGTGCAGTCGCAGCAATGCGGGTTGCGTGATAGAAGGGGCGGGATGAGCGACACGGACAAGCGGATGGCGGCCGAGGCTGCGGTGGCGGAAGTGCGCGACGGCATGCTGGTCGGGCTCGGCACCGGCTCCACCGCCGCGCACGCGATCGCGGCGATCGGGCGGCGGGTGGCGGACGGCTTGCGGATTCGGGCGGTCGCGACGTCGGTCGCCAGCGCCGATCAGGCGCGCGGACTGGGCATCGAGGTGCTCGACTTCGCCGAAATGCCCCATGTCGACCTGACGATCGACGGCGCGGACGAGATCGACGGCGCGCTGCTGACCGTCAAGGGCGCGGGCGGCGCGATGCTGCGCGAAAAGGCCGTGGCGACGGCGTCGACGCGGATGGTGGTGATCGCCGACGGCGGCAAGCGCGTCGCGCGGATCGGCGCTGCGAAGCTGCCGGTCGAGGTGCTGCCCTTCGCCCGCGCGTTCGTGTTCGCGACGCTCCGCACGATGTTCGACGCGGTCGAGGCGCGGGGCGGGGGCGCTTACCTGACCGACAACGGCAATCTCGTCGCCGATTGCCTCGGCTGGCGCGGCGACGCCCACGCGCTCGCCGCCGCGTTGCAGGCGATCCCCGGCGTCGTCGGCCATGGCCTGTTCCTGACCGAAGTCGACGCCGCCTATATCGCGACCGACGGAATCGTTGCGACGCTGGAACGGGGCGGCTAGGCGCAACCCGTTGCGTCGCCCCGCGTTCGGGGTCGTGACTGAGCGAGGAATAGCATGACCGACGCACCCGCGACCGAGCCGGATACTGCAATTCACGAGGACGGCTCCCCCGAGCGCCTGCAAATCGATACGATCCGCACGCTGGCGATGGACGCCGTGCAAAAGGCGAACAGCGGCCACCCCGGCACGCCGATGGCGTTGGCGCCGGTCGGGCATACGATCTGGACGAAGTTCCTGCGCTACGACCCCGCGCAGCCGGACTGGCCCAACCGCGACCGCTTCGTGCTCTCGGTCGGCCATGCCTCGATGCTGCTCTACGCGCTGCTGTATCTGGCCGGCGTCGAGGAGATCGACGCCGACGGAAACAAGACCGGCAAGCCCGCGATGGGGCTCGACGATATCGAGCAGTTCCGGCAGCTGTCGTCGAAGACGCCGGGCCACCCCGAATACCGCCACACCACCGGCGTCGAGACCACCACCGGGCCGCTGGGCGCGGGCTGCGGCAACTCGGTCGGCATGGCGATCGCCGAGCGCTGGCTGGCGGCGCGCTACAACCGGCCGGGCTTCACGCTCTTCGATCACGACGTCTATGTCGTCTGCGGCGACGGCGACATGATGGAGGGCGTGTCGGCGGAGGCCGCCTCGCTGGCGGGTCATCTGAAGCTCTCGAACCTGTGCTGGCTGTACGACAGCAACCACATCTCGATCGAGGGCGCGACCAGTCTGGCGTTCGACGAGGATGTCGGCAAGCGGTTCGCCGCCTATGGCTGGAACGTCATCCATGTCGACGACGCCAACGACGTTCCGGCGCTGACCGACGCGCTGCAGGCGTTCCGCGACACCGACGATCGCCCGACCTTCATCGTCGTCCACTCGATCATCGGCTGGGGCAGCCCCAAGGCGGGCAGCGAAAAGGCGCATGGCGAGCCGCTGGGCGAGGACAATGTCCGCAAGACGAAGGAAGCCTATGGCTGGCCGGCCGACAGGGACTTTTATGTCCCCGACGGCGTCAAGAACGCGTTCGGCAAGGCGGTGGCGGATCGCGGCGGGGCCGCACGGTCGGCGTGGCAGGAGACGTTCGCGCGCTATCGGACCGAGCATGGCGACCTCGCCGCCGAGCTGGACCTGTTGTTGAAGGACAAGCTGCCCGAGGGCTGGGACGCCGATGTCCCCGTGTTTCCAACGGACGCGAAGGGCCTCGCCAGCCGCGACTCGGGGGGCAAGGTGCTCAACGCGCTGTCGGCGCGGGTGCCGTGGCTGCTCGGCGGCTCGGCGGACCTGTCGCCGTCGACCAAGACCGACATCAAGGGCAAGCAGTCGTTCGAGGCCGACAATTACGGCGGCCAGAACTTCCACTTCGGGGTGCGCGAGCACGGCATGGGCGCGGTGGTGAACGGCATGGCGCTGTCTCACCTGCGTGCCTACGGCTCCACCTTCCTCGTCTTCCTCGATTACATGCGCGCGCCGGTGCGGCTGTCGGCGATCATGGAGCTGGGCTCGGTGTGGGTTTATACGCACGACTCGATCGGGGTCGGCGAGGACGGTCCGACGCACCAGCCGATCGAGCATCTGGCGACGCTGCGCGCGATCCCCGGCCTCGACACGATCCGGCCGGGCGATGCGAACGAGGTCGCCTGGGCCTGGCGCGCGGCGATGGAACATGCCGATCGCCCGACCGCGCTGATCTTCTCGCGCCAGGCGCTGCCGACCCTCGATCGCGAGAAGTTCGCGAGTGCGGAAGGGGTGATGAAGGGCGGCTACGTCCTCGCCGACATCGACGACGCGGAAGTGATCCTGATCGCCACCGGCTCCGAGCTGGCGATGGTCGTCGACGCGCACGAGAAGCTGGCGGGCGAGGGGGTGAAGAGCCGCGTCGTGTCGCTGCCGAGCTGGTATCGCTTCGAGTTGCAGGACAAGGCGTATCGCGACTCGGTGCTGCCGCCGGCGATCAAGCCGCGCCTCGCGGTGGAGATGGCGGGCGAGATGGGATGGGACCGCTATGTCGGCAGCCATGGCGACACCGTCACCATGTCCACCTTCGGCGCGTCGGCGCCGCTCGCCAAGCTGCAGGACAAGTTCGGCTTCACGGTCGACAACATCGTCGCCAAAGCAAAAAAGCTGATCGCGGAAGCGAAGGGCTAGCCGAGCGGATCACACCACCGTCACCCCCGCGCAGGCGGGGGTCCCGCTTTTTCTTCTTCGGCGGGTCGATCAAACGAAGAAGCGGGATTCCCGCCTGCGCGGGGATGACGGAGTGAACGATGAGCAAACTCAGTGACCTCAGCGCCGCCGGCACCGCCGTCTGGCTGGACTTCGTCGATCGCAAGTTCCTCGACGAGGGCGGGCTGAAGACACTCGTCGAGGCTGACGGGCTGAGCGGCGTCACGTCCAACCCGTCGATCTTCGAAAAAGCGATGGGGCATGGCGACGCCTATGACGACAGCCTCGCCGAGTTTGACCGCGCGCACCCCGGCGCCGCGACGATCGACCGCTATGAAGGCCAGGCGATCGAGGACATCAAGGCCGCCGCCGACACGCTGCGCCCCGTCTATGACCGGCTCGACGCGCGCGACGGCTATGTCAGCCTGGAGGTTTCCCCCTACATCGCCGACGATACCGACGCGACGATCGCGGAAGCGCAGAAACTGTGGCGGCTTGTCGACAAGCCCAATCTCATGATAAAGATCCCCGGCACGCCCGCTGGCGGCCCGGCGATCGCGGCGACGATCGCGGCGGGGATCAACGTCAACGTGACGCTGCTGTTCGCGATCGACGCTTACCGGAAGGTCGCGGAAGCCTATGCCACCGGGCTGGAGGAGCGCGTGCGGCAGGGGCAGCCGATCGACCGCATCGCCTCGGTCGCCAGCTTCTTCGTGTCGCGGATCGACGCATCGATCGACAAGAAGATCGACACGCTGGGCACCGACGACGCCAAGGCGCTGCGCGGCAAGGTGGCGATCGCCAACGCGAAGCTGGCCTATGCCTGGTTCCAGGAGTTCACCGCGTCGGCCCGCTGGCAGGCGCTCGCCGCCAAGGGCGCGCAGCCGCAGCGGCTGTTGTGGGCGTCGACGGGGGTCAAGGACCCTGCTTATCCCGACACGCTCTACATCGACACGCTGATCGGCCCCGATACCGTCAACACTATGCCGCCCAAGACGATGGACGCGTTCCGCGAGCACGGCACGGTTGCCGAGACGCTGACGCAGGACGTCGACGGCGCGCGCCACGTGCTGGCGGAGGCGGAGCGGCTGGGGCTCGACCTGACCGGCGTGACCGACACGCTGGTGGAGGAGGGCGTCGCCTCCTTCGCCAAGGCGTTCGACGACCTGCTCGGCGCGATCGCGAAGAAACAGCCGGCGACGGTTTAGTGCCGTCCTGCTGAACTCGTTTCGACATGACGAAGGTTAGACATGCGTTCGACCATCCAGGTGAAGGTAAGACAATGAAGATCGGCATCATCGGCCTCGGGCGCATGGGCGCGAACATCGGCCGGCGGCTGATGCGCGGCGGACATCAGGTGGTCGGCTATGATCGTGGCGCGGACGCGGTCGCGGCGCTGGTCAAGGACGGGGCACAGGGGGCCGACTCGCTCGATGCGATGCGCCCCATGCTGGACAGCCCGGCGATCTGGTGGGTCATGCTCCCCGCCGGCGATCCGACCGAACAGACGATCGCCGCGCTGGTCGAACACGCGCAACCGGGCGACATCATCATCGACGGCGGCAACAGCTTCTACAAGGACGACATCCGCCGCGCGAAGTCACTGGCGGAAAAGGGCGTCCGCTATGTCGACGTCGGCACGTCCGGCGGCGTGTGGGGACTGGAGCGCGGCTATTGCATGATGATCGGCGGCGACAAGGACGCGGTCGATCATCTCGATCCGATCTTCGACTGTCTGGCGCCCGGCCACGGCACCATCCCGCGCACCCCCAACCGCATGTCCGACGAGGGCGAGGACCCGCGCGCGGAAAAGGGCTATATCCATGCCGGCCCGGCCGGCGCCGGGCACTTCGTCAAGATGGTCCACAACGGCATCGAATACGGCCTGATGCAGGCCTATGCCGAGGGCTTCGACATCCTCAAAAGCAAGAAGTCGGACAAGCTGCCCGAGGACGAGCGGTTCGACCTCAACCTGACCGACATCGCCGAAGTCTGGCGGCGCGGGTCGGTGATCTCGTCCTGGCTGCTGGACCTCACCGCCGCGGCGCTGGCCAAGGACATGATGCTGGCCCAGTTCTCCGGCAGCGTCGCCGATTCGGGCGAGGGCCAGTGGACGGTCGACGCCGCGATGGAGGAGAAGGTGCCGGTGCCGGTGCTGACCTCCGCGCTGTTCGCGCGCTATCGCAGCCGCGTCGAGCACACGTTCAGCGATCAGGTGCTGTCGGCGATGCGCTTCGGCTTCGGCGGGCATGTCGAGATGCCGCAGTGATCGGCGCATCGACGGACATTCGTCACCGGGGTGGCGGGGGCGGGGAGTGACCAACTATCGCCTCCTCGTCTCCGATGTCGACGGCACGCTGGTCGACAAGCAGAAGCGCCTCACCCCCGGCACGATCGCGGCCGTAAAGCGCGTCGAGGCCGCCGGCATCCGCTTCACGATCATCTCCGCGCGGCCGCGATCGGGAATGATGCCCATCGCCGAGGCGCTGGCGATCGAAGGCCCGATGGCGGCGTTCAACGGCGGCATCGTCTTCCACCGCGACGGCACGGTGGACGCGCACCACGTCATCGACCCGACGGTCGCACGGGGCGTGTTCGGGTTGCTGGACGGGCTGGACACCGACATCTGGGTATTCGCCGACGACCGCTGGTACAGCTCGACCGATCAGGGCGAGCATGTCGAGCATGAGCGCGTCGCGTCGAACCAGGCGCCGATTGTCACCACCGACTTCGTCGCGTTGCTCGACGGCGCGGACAAGATCACCTTCGTCAGCGACGCGCCCGCGACGCTGGCCGAGCTGCACCGTCGCATCGACGAGCGTTTCGCCGGCCGCGCCACGGTGGCGCAGTCGCAGACCTATTATCTCGACATCACCGCGCTCGCCGCCAACAAGGGCGACGGCATCACCGCGCTCGCCGCGGCGGCGGGCGTGCCGCTGGCGGACGTCGTCGCGATCGGCGACCAGGCCAACGACCTGCCGATGCTGGCGCGCGCGGGCCTGTCGATCGCGATGGGCAACGCGCCCGCCGCGGTGCAGGCGGCGGCGATGCAGGTCACGGCCGGCAACGACGCGGACGGCGTCGCGCGCGCGATCGACCGATATCTCATCCCCACGCCGGAGTCCGTGTCTTGAAGCAACTCGTCGCCTTCGACCTCGACAACACGCTCGCCGCCAGCAAGCAGGCGCTGGAGCCGTTCATGGCCGAGGCGCTGGCCGACCTGCTGGGCGTCGCCGACGTCGCGGTGATCTCGGGCGGCGACTGGCCGCAGTTCCAGAAGCAGGTCGCGTCGAAACTGCCCGAGCGCGCCGATCTGGCGAAGCTGTGGCTGATGCCGACGACGGGCACGAAGCTCTACACCTATCGCGACGGCGAATGGTCGCCCGTCTATGCCGAGCTGTTCGACGACGAGCTGAAGGCACGCATCCTAAAGGCGTTCGACGAATCGCTGGAGGCCACCGGCTTCGTCCCCGAGCAGACCTGGGGCGATCGCGTCGAGGATCGCGGGTCGCAGATCACCTTCTCCGCGCTCGGCCAGCAGGCGCCGCTCGACGCCAAGGAGCATTGGGACCCCGACTTCGCCAAGCGCAAGGTGATCCAGGCGGACCTGCAACAGCGGCTGCCCGGCCTGTCGATCAACATGGGTGGTGCCACCTCGATCGACGTGACGCGCGAGGGCGTCGACAAGGCTTATGGCCTGCGGAAGCTGAGCGAGGTCAGCGGCATTCCGCTCGATGCCTTCCTGTTCATGGGCGACGCGATCTTTCCGGGCGGCAACGATTACCCGGCGAAGACGATGGGGCTCGATACGGTGCGCGTGCGCGATCCCAAGGAGACGGCGTCGGTGATCGAGGGAATCGTGGCGGTGATGAAGTAGGAAACAGGGAGTAGGGAAGAAGGTCCCGTCCCTCGTCATCCCGCGAAAGCGGGGACCCATCTCTCCCGACGTCCACAATCACAGCAGCTGTTTCGTCCACGCTGTCGGAGCTGGGTCCCCGCTTTCGCGGGGATGACGGAGAGATAGGCCGATCAGCGTCTTGGACCCGCTTCCCACTCCCCACTCCCCACTCCCCACTACCGCACCACCGGCAACAGCACCGAACTCGCGGTGCTCCCCCCGCGCAGGATCGTCACCGTCTGCGCGCGATAATCCTGCGGCTTGGCGAAGAAGATGTTCTGCACATAGGTCTGCGGGTTGCGGTCGTAGAGCGGGAACAGCGACGACTGCACCTGCACCATGATCCGGTGCCCCGGCAGGAAGACGTGGTTCACCGCCGGCAGCCGGAAGCGATATTCCTGCGGCCGGTTCGCCGGGATCGGCGTCGGCCGCGCCGGATCGTTGCGATAGCGGCCCCGGAAGATGTCGAGGCTGACCGCGAGCTGATAGCCGCCCATCTTCGGGTCGGTCGCGTTCTCGGTCGGATAGACGTCGATCACCTTGACCACGAAATCGCCGTCGGTGCCCGTCGTCCGCGCCCAGATGTCGGCGATCGGCGGGCCGGACACCTTGACCGGCGCGGTCAGCACCGGCGTCTGATAGGTCATCACGTCGGTCCGTCCATCCGCGAAGCGCTGGTCCTGCACCAGCCAGTCGCCCCAGCGGCCGTCGTTGAAGTTCACCGGCCGCGGCAGGTGCGGCACCGGCTTGGCCGGATCGGCGACGTAGCTGTCGCCGCCCGCGCTTGCCCGATCGAACGCCGCGCCGCCGTTGGCCTGGAGGTACAGCGGGGTGAGGCCGGCCGCGCAGTCGCGCTCGCACGCCAGCGGCCATTGCGCGAAGCGGTCCCAGTGATTCTCCGCGGTGTTGTAAATCGCCGCCGCCGGCAGGTTCGCGGCCGGGCCGTCCTCCAGATACTGGCGGAAGAACGGCATCACCATGTCCTCGCGGAATTGCTTGGCGGTGTCGCCATTCCACTGGAACGGTCCGAGGCTTAGGCCGCTGCGGTTGACCTGGCTGTGCCGCCACGGCCCCATCACCAGCCAGTTGTTGGCGAGGTGCCCCTTCGCCTTCAGCGCCTCCCACGAATGGATCGCGCCCCACATGTCCTCCTGGTCCCACAGCCCCTGTTCCCACAGCGTGGGCACGTTGGAGGGGCTGGCGGCGAGTAGTCGCGCCAGGTCCTGCCCCTGCCAGAAGCCGTCATAGGCCGGATGCTGCGACATGCGCCGCCAATAGGGTAGCTGATCGTAGCCGGAGCGCTGCGCCCACGCACCCGCCGAGCCGACCTCGCGGAAATTGTCGTAATCGTCCCAGCCGCCGGTCGACGGCGCCTTGCCGTCGCCCTTGTAGCCCGTCTGCCCGCCCAGCCACGCGATGTTGGCGAGGCGGAAGGCGCCGTAATGGAACCAGTCGTCACCCATCCAGCCGTCGATCATCGGGCTTTCGGGCACCGCCGCGCGCAACGCGGGATGCGGCTTTAGCAGCGCCATAACGACGGTGAAGCCCTCATAGGAGGAGCCGATCATCCCGACCTTGCCGTTCGATTCGGGCAGGTTGGCGCGGTTCACCAGCCAGTCGATCGTGTCGTAGGCGTCGGTGACGTGGTCGACCTGCGTCGGATTGAGCGGCCCGATCACCGGCCGGGTGACGACATAGTCGCCCTCCGACCCGTACTTCCCGCGCACGTCCTGATAGACGCGGATGTAGCCCGCGCGGACGAACGGCTCGTCGGCCAGCGGCAGCGTGTTGAGCATCGACGCCGACTCGGAGCGGCTGGCGCGGCCCTTGGCGTCGTACGGCGTGCGGGTGAGGATGATTGGCGCGTTGCGCGCGTTCTTGGGCACCACGATCACGGTGTAGAGCTTCGTCCCGTCGCGCATCGGCACCATCACGACGCGCTTGTCGTAATCGCGCGGGCCGACCGGCGGGGTGAAGGCGGCCGGCACGTCGCCCGCCGCCTCGGCGCGGACGGCCGCGTCCTTCGGCGTGTTGCGATCGCTCGGCTGCACCTGCGCCGACGCCAGATCAGCGACCAGCGCCAGCCCCGAAACCAACCCCATCCGCGACCACGACTTCATGACGTCATCCTCTTATCGTCGACGGCTTGTTGCGGGATGCCGGCGCGGGCGTAAAGCCGAAAAGACGGGGGAGCGGCCCGGCCACCGTGCGGAGGTGGCGCCCGTCGTCCAACCTCATCTCCGTCATGCTGAACTCGTCTCGGCATCCATGCGATCGATCGTCGCGAGCGATACGCCGCTGGAGAGCACGTTGCGTGGATGCTGAAACGACTTCAGCATGACGACCGGGCTGACTAGTCCTCAGGCGTCGCCCCGCGCCCGCATCCACGCTTCGGCCTTCGCCAGCGCGGGGGCGTCGTCGACGTCGAGCCACGCCAGCCCGGTGCAGTCTACGACCTCCGCCTGCCCGCGTGCGGCGAGGACGCGCACGCCCTCCGTCAGCGAGGGATCGTCCAGCCCGGCGAGCGCCGCGAAGAGCGTACGCCCGACCGCGAACACGCCGGTGTCGTGCGCGTCGTAATCGTCGATCCCCTTGCCGAGCGCGACGATGCGGTCGCGTTCGGTCCGCACCCGCGTGACGTCCTCGGGATCGACCCAGTCGTGGTCCAGCCGCCGGTCGATCCCGAGCCGCAACCCGTCACCGGCCCCCGCCGCCGCGACGCGGGCATACAGCGCCGGTTCGACCAGATGATCGCACATCGCCAGCAGCACGTCGGCCTCGCCGACGACTGCCGACGCGGCGCGCGCCGACACGCCGTTGGGCAGCAGGTGGTCGGTCGTCACGATCTCGACCGACAGCGGCCAGTCGCGCGACGCCAGGTGCCGCTCGATCAGCGCGCGCTCGTAGCCGACCACGACGACGGCGCGGGTCATCCCCGCCGTCGCCAGCCCCATCAGCGCCCGGTCGATCAGCGGTCGCCCCGCGACCATGCAGAGCGGCTTTACCGCCGCCATGTCGCGCAGCCGTGTGCCCTCGCCCGCGGCGAGCAGGACCGCCGTATCGATCGTCAAGTCAGGCGGCCTGGTGGATGAACTCTTCGACCGCGATCTGCGCCAGGTCGTCGGTCATCTGCGTGCGCGGATGCTTGCAGAAATAGGCGCTGGCGGGATCGATCACGCCGGCGATGTTGCGGTCGCGCGCGATCTTGGCGCAGCGGATCATGTCGATCGCGACGCCCGCCGAGTTGGGGGAATCCTCGACCGACAGGCGCAGCTCCAGGTTCATCGGCACGCCGCCGAACATCGAGCCTTCCATGCGGAGGAAGCAGACCTTGTTGTCGTTCTGCCACGGGACGTAATCGGACGGCCCGATATGGACGTTGTCGTCCGCCAGCCGCTCCGCCGCGACCGACTGCACCGCCTCGGTCTTGCTGATCTTCTTCGACGCCAGCCGGCGGTGGTTCGACATGTTGAGGAAGTCGGTGTTGCCGCCGGTGTTGAGCTGATAGGTCCGCTCCAGCTTGACGCCGCGCTTGGCGAACAGGTCGGTCAGCACGCGATGGACGATGGTCGCGCCCAGCTGCGCCTTGATGTCGTCGCCGATGATCGCGACGCCCGCGTCCTCGAACCGCTTCGCCCAGACCGGGTCGGACGCGATGAAGACCGGGATGTTGTTCACGAACGCCACGCCCGCCTCCAGCGCGCATTCGGCGTAGAACTCGGTCGCCTCCTGGCTGCCGACGGGCAGGTAGTTCATCAGCACCTCGGCGCCCGTGGCACGCAGTTCGGCGACGATGTCCTCCTTGCTCGGCTGGCCCTCGTCGGCGACGAGGAAGGTGCGGTCCTCGGTGAAGTCGCTCATATGCTCGGCGACGCCGTCCAGCACCTTGCCCATCTTCACCACCGTGCCCGTCGGGGTCACGTTGGGGGCGAAGATCGCGGTGCAGTTGGGCTTGGCGAAGATCGCCTCGGCGACATCGGTGCCGACCTTGCGGCGGTCGACGTCCCAGGCGGCGACGATCTTGATGTCGGACGGTTTGTAGCCGCCCATTTCCCAGTGCATCAGCCCGACATTGTCGTTCGACCCCTGACGGTAATGCTCCAGCCCCTGGACGAGGCTGCTGGCGCAATTGCCGATACCGACCACGGCGACGCGGATGCTGGACATTCGAGGTTCCTGTTCAATTCAAGCGAAAGACGAAGGACGGCCGCCGACCACGGCCTCGCACCCGGCGAAGCGCTGCTCCACCCGGCGGTGCCAGACAAGGCCGACGATGGTGACAAGGGTGAGCGGCACGATCTCCGCCCACCAGAACAGCGACGGCCGGCCGATCAGGCAGGCGAGGAAAACGGTCATGACGCGCACGTTGGCGGTCAACAGCACCATCACCCGCATCGGCGCGAGCGCGGCGGCGGCATAGGCGGCGCCGAGCCCAACCGGCGACGGGCTGGCCGCCAGCGTCCGCTCGAACGGGTGGGCGAGCCGGTCGAGGCTGCCGGCGACGGTGTCGTAGAGGCGGACCAGCGGATTGGTCGATAGCACCGGCGTCTCGATCTCCGCCACGCCCTTCAGCCGGCGATGGAAGCGCGCGCGCTCGCCCTCGTACAGGCTGGATTGTACCGCATGCGCGACCCCGGCGGTGACGGCCAGCAGCCAGCCGTGCAGCGTGCCCACCGACGCCGCGACCGACAGATAGATCAGCGCGAAGACGCCGTGGTCGCAAACCCCGTCCATGAACCGCCCGAACGCGCTCGCCGTGCCCGTCGCGCGCGCGATCATGCCGTCCAGCCCATCGGCGATCAGCCAGCACATCGCGAACGCCACCCCGACCACGGCAAGCCAGGGGTCGTCCCATTGCGAAAAGGCGAGCGCCGCGCCCGTGCCGAGCAACAGTCCGGCGAGCGACACCGCGTTCGCGCTGACCCCGGCATTCAGGGCAAGCGGCAGCAGGCGGCGCGCGGCGGGGTGTATTAGCCAGCGGTTCGATGGATCCTCGATCCGGCGATCGCGCGAACCATCCGGTGGAGGCGTAGTCATCAGGCGTTCACAATGCGCGGCGGGGCGACATTTTGCAAGAAGGTGAACGGCTTTGTCGCACAGGCGTGGCGTTCAGGGCACATTCGCGGCGAGTTCGTCCAGCCAGACACGCGCGGTGCCGTCCGACGGCGCGCGCCAGTCGCCACGCGGGCTGACCGCGCCGCCCGCCGACACCTTGGGTCCGTTGGGGAGCGCCGACCGCTTGAACTGCGTGCCGCCGAAGAAGCGGCGCAGGAACCGCTCCAGCCACAGCCGGATCGTCGGCAGGTCATAGGCGACCCGCGCGTCGGCGGGGAAATCGACCGGCCAGCGCCCAGCCTCGACATCGCGCCAGGCGTGCCAGCACAGGAAGGCGATCGTCGAGGGCGCGAGCCCGTGGCGCAGCACATAATGCGCGAAGAAGTCGTTGAGCGCATAGGGGCCGACCTTCTCCTCCGTGCTCTGCATCGCGCCGTCCGCGTCGGCGGGGACCAGCTCCGGCGAGATCTCCTGCGCCAGGATCGCATCGAGCACCGTGTCGGTAGCTACGTCGTACTGATCGGTGCGGATGCACCAGCGGATCAGGAACTGGATCAGCGTTTTGGGCACCCCCGCGTTGATGCCATAGTGCGACATGTGGTCGCCGACGCCATAGGTACACCAGCCCAGCGCCAGCTCGCTGAGGTCGCCGGTGCCGAGCACCAGCCCGCCGCGCTGGTTGGCGAGACGGAACAGGTAATCGGTGCGCAGCCCCGCCTGCACGTTTTCGAACGTGACGTCGTAGACCGGCTCGCCACTCGCAAAGGGATGCCCGATCGTCTCCAGCATCGTCCGCGCCGCCGGCCGGATGTCGATCTCCTCGCCGGTCACGCCCAGCGCGCGCATCAGCGCCCAGGCGTTCGCCTTGGTCCCGTCGCCTGTCGCGAAGCCGGGCATGGTGAAACCGAGGATGTCGGTCCGCGGCTTGCCCAGCCGGTCCATCGCCTTGGCCGCGACGATCAGCGCGTGCGTCGAGTCGAGCCCGCCCGACACGCCGATCACCAGCTTGCCCGTGCCCGTCGCGCGCAGCCGCTTGGCGAGCGCCTCCACCTGGATGTTGAACGCCTCGTAGCAATCGGCGTCGCGCTTGTCGGGATCGTTGGGGACGAACGGGAAGCGCCGGACCGCGCGTTGCAGCCCGATGTCGGCGAGCGTCGGCCGGTGCTCGAAGGCGACGCGGCGGAAGCGCGTCTCCGGGTGGCCGGCCTGCACCGCCGCGTCGTTGAACGTCCCGAACCGCAGCCGCTCCTGCGCCAGTCGCTCGACGTCGACATCGGCCATCACGAAATCGTCGCTGGTGAAGCGTTCGGACTCGGCGAGCAGTTCGCCCAGCTCGTGGATCAGCCCCTGGCCGTCCCAGGCGAGGTCGGTGGTGCTCTCGCCCGGTCCGGCGGCGGAATAGACATAGGCGCACACCCCGCGCGCCGACTGCGCCGCCGCCAGCATCGCCCGCTCGCGCGCCTTGCCGATGACGATGTTCGACGCCGACAGGTTGCAGCAGATCAGCGCCCCGGCCAGCGCACCGGCGGTCGAGGGCGGGGCAGGGGCCCAGTAATCCTCGCAGATTTCGGCATGGAAGACGAAGCCCGGCAGGTCGCTCGCGGCGAAGATCAGGTCGGGGCCGAACGGCGCCTCCTGCCCGGCGACCTCGATCGACAGCCCGGTCAGCCCCGCGCCGCTCGCGAACCAGCGCTTCTCGTAGTATTCGCGATAGTTGGGCAGATAGGTCTTGGGCACCACTCCCAGCACCCGCCCGCGCGCGATGGCGACGGCGCAGTTATACAGCCGCCCGTTGCGCGGCAGCGCGGCGCCGACCAGCAGCACGGCGGCGAGCTCGCGGCTCGCCTCGACGACGCGGACCAGCGCCTGCGCCGTCGCCCGCTGCTGCGCCGATTGCAGGTGCAGGTCGTCGATCGCATAGGAGGTGAGGTTGAGCTCGGGAAACACGAGCAGGTCCACCCCCGCCGTATCCGCCCGCCCCGCCAGCGCGATCGCCGCATCGGCATTGGCGAGCGCATCCCCCACACTCGCCGCAGGCGTCGCGGCCGCGACGCGGATCATGCCGTGGCTGTGGATGGAGTGGAAGGGGTGGGTCATGGCGGCGATATAGCTTCGCTCTTCGCGTCAGGGGAGGGGCCGGCCGACGACCGCTCCGGGTGGCGAACGCTCGCCGGGCGAGATATCATGCATCATCGACAACGTTAATTCAGATTAACCTGCATAATCAGGCGTCTGGTACGAACTATCGGGGGAGAGTTCATGACCAATCCACTGGTGCAAAAGCTCAGCAGCTTCGTCGATCTCGACGAGGAGGATGTCAGCCGGGTGGAAAGTCTCTGCTACGACGTCAGGCGCTTCAAGGCGAAGCGCAACCTGATCCGGGAGGGAGATCGACCGGAGGTCGTGTTCCTGCTGCTGGAAGGATGGGCCTGCCGCTACAAGGTGCTGCCGAACGGCACCCGCCACATCATGGCCTATCTGCTGCCGGGCGACCTGTGCGACGTCCACGTCTTCATCCTGAAGGAGATGGACCATTCGCTCGCGCTGTTGAGCGACGCCAAGGTCGCCGTGATCCCCAAGCAGAAGATGCTCGGCCTGATCGAGCAGCGGCCCAAGCTGGCACGCGCCCTGTGGTGGGCGACGCTCGTCGACGAGGCAATCCTGCGCGAGTGGCTGGTCAACATGGGCAAGCGTCCCGCCTACGACCGCGTCGCTCATCTGTTCGTGGAACTCTATCTTCGCCTGCGCGCCGTCGGCCTGGCGCCGGATCACTCGTTCGACCTGCTGGCGACGCAGGCGGACCTGGGCGACACGTTGGGGATCACGAGCGTCCACATGAACCGGACGCTCCAGAAACTGAAGGGGGAAGGTCTTATCCAGTCGGCGCAGGGACGCCTGCGCATTCCCGATATCCAGCGACTGAAGAACGTCACCCGGTTCGAGGAGAACTACCTCCACCTCAATCGCCGGACCGCCTGATCCTGCGGGGTGACTGACCCAGGTGGTTGTCCCGTCCGCAGGTTCGGGCAAGCCGGGCCATCGCCGGCACGCGATTCGAGGCGTCGGCGGCCGTGGGTATCCAAGCCTGCGCCTCCGACCAAGGCCGCACCATGCCACAGTTGTTCATCCACACCACCAACTCGACCTTCTCGTCGCGCGACGCCGGAGCCGACTACGATAGCGTCGACGCCGCCATGGCGTTCGGCGTTCAGGGCGCCATCGCCATCGCCTCCGACGAGGTGAACGGCGGCAAGTCGGGCGCCGCCGTCGAGGTCGCCGTCGAGCGGGAGGACGGCTCGGTGGTGCTCCGCTCGACCGTGGCGGTGTCGGTGCATCCGCTGTTGACGCTTGACCCGTTCACGCCGGGAACTACCAGGCCGAACGCCGGCTGACCGACGATTCGTGTCGCTGGGGAGGCCGTGTCGGGGCGGGGGACCGTGTGAGCGTGCACCTTTACGGCATCCGCAACTGCGACACGATGAAGAAGGCGCGCGGCTGGCTGGACGCGCGCGGGACGGTGTACGGCTTTCACGACTACAAGGTCGCCGGCGTGCCCGAGGCGGCGCTGCGGGCGTGGGTCGCGCGGCTCGGATGGGCGGCGCTGCTCAACCGGAGCGGCACCACCTTTCGCACGCTGCCGGAGCCTGAGCGGGCCGATCTCGATGCGGAGCGGGCAGTGGCGCTGATGCTGGCGCACCCGTCCGCGATCCGGCGGCCGGTGCTGGTCGACGGGGAGACGCTGCTCGTCGGCTTCAAGCCCGAGACATGGACCGCGGCGCTCGGCTGAGGCTCAGGCCCAGCCTTCCAGCACCTGGTCGGGCGGGCGGTGGCCGTCGGCCCACATGCGGATGTTCTGGATCACCCGCTCGCCGGTCGCCAGCCGGCCCTCGAACGTCGCCGAGCCCATGTGCGGCGTCATCACCACGTTGGGCAGCGCCAGCAGGCGGGGGTCGATCACGGGCTCGTGCCGCCAGACGTCCAGCCCCGCGCCCGCGATCCGTCCCGCCTGCAACGCCGCGACCAGCGCGTCCTCGTCCAGGATGCCGCCCCGGCTGGTGTTGATGAGATGGACGTGCGGCCGCAGCAGCGCCAGCCGCCGCGCGTCGAGCAGGTTCTCGCTGTCGGCGTTGCGCGGCGTGTGCAGCGAGAGGATGTCGATCGCGGGCAGCATCGCGTCGAGATCGGCGTGGAAGGTCGCGCCCAGCTGCGCCTCCAGCACGTCGGGCAGGCGGTGGCGGTTGTGATAGTGGATCGACAGTCCGAACGCGCGCGCGCGTCGCGCCACCGCCTGGCCGATCCGCCCCATGCCGACGATGCCCAGCGCCTTGCCGCCGATGCGATGCCCCAGCATCCCGCCCGGCGACCAGCCCTTCCACGTTCCCGACCGGACCAGCTTCTCGCCCTCCGCCAGCCGGCGCGGGACCGAGACGATCAGCGCCATCGTCAGGTCGGCGGTGTCCTCCGTCAGCACGCCCGGCGTGTTGGTGACGATGATCCCGCGCGCGCGCGCCGCCTTAAGATCGATATGGTTCACGCCCGCGCCGAAATTGGCGATCAGCTTCAGGCGCGGGCCGGCGGCGGCGATCAGCGCGGCGTCGACCGGGTCGGTGACGGTCGGGACCAGCACGTCGCATGTCGCGACCGACGCGGCGAGCGCGGCGGCGTCCATCGCGTGGTCGTCGCGGTTGAGCGTCGCGTCGAACAGCGCCGCCATCCGGTCCATCACCACGTCGGGCAGCTCGCGGGTGACGACCACGGTCGGGTGGGGGCAGCGGCGCGTGTCGGTCATGGGGGGCGGAGTGGCCCGCGCCGCCTCGGGCGTCAACGCCGACCTGCCTTGATCGTTGAACGACCGGCTCCCTTTGGCCGTTGAACGGCGGGCCGGGCACGGTAGGGTGGCGGCAGGAGGATACCCTATGCACCGTTCAGTCGCGTTCGCCGGGTTGGCGTTGCTCGCCGCCCCGGTCGCGGCCGTCGACGCCCCGGCCAAGCCGCCCTATTGGGCGTCGATCCGGGCGGGGCAGGCGCGGATGCGGACGGGGCCGGCGCGCACCTATCCCGCCAGCTGGCTGTATCGCCGGGCCGACCTGCCGGTCCGCGTCGTCGCGACGTTCAAGGAGTGGCGCAAGGTCGAGGACCCCGACGGCACGTCGGGGTGGATGCAGGACAATCTGCTCAGCATGACGCGCACCGCGATCGTTCGTGGCACCCAGCCCGTGCCGATGCTGGAGCGCCCCGCGGAGGGCGCGCGGCTGCGCTGGCGCGCTGCGCCGGGCGTGGTCGGCCAGATCAGCGGCTGCGCCGGCGGCTGGTGCCGCCTGGACGTGAAGGGCCGCGCGGCGTTCGTCGCGGTCGGCGCGCTGTGGGGCGTCGACCCCGGCGAGACGCTGCCCTGACCATGGGGCGTTGAATGCGGGTGGCCGGACCATCGCAGGCCCGGCCGGTCGCCTCAGTTCGCCGCAGGCTGCGCCGTGGGTTGCTGCGCCGAGCATGACTGCGCCGAGGCGGGCTGCGCCACGGGCGGCGGCGGGGGCGCGTCATCGCGCGGCCCGCGATCGTCGCGCGGCCCGTCGCGGGGCCCGTCGCGACCCGGTCCGCCCGGTCCGTGCGGGCGACCCATCGGCCCCAGCGCGTGGACCTTCCCGTCCGCGCCGACCAGATAGGCGGCGTGGATGAAGCCGTGCTCGAACCGGCCCTGCGCGGTCACGGTCTCGCCCAGGCGGACAAGCCCGCTGTCCTCGCCCTCGCGGCCGAGATCTACCAGCGCGCGGCCGCTCGAATCCTGCACGACCAGCTTGTTGCCGAACAGCTCCACCGCCCGGCCGCGCACCGTGACGATGCCGTCCGACAGCGTGCGGATCGCGACGGGGGTGGCGGGCGCCATCGTCGTTTGCGGCCGCACCACCTCCGTCACGACCGCACCTGCCGCGACGCCGCCGCCGAGCAGCGCCAGCGCGATCAGCGCGGTGCGCGGGTGGAACCGGCGGGGCGGGGCGGCGGGCGGGGTGGGATTATTGTCGGTCATGTCGCTTCTCCTTGGTGGAAGCCGCCTTCTACCCGCCCGCCGCCGACCCCCGCTGAACCGCGCGGTTCAGCTTCGGTTGGGGTGATCGGGGTAGGCCGCCGGGGATGAGGATCTTGGTGGTCGAGGATGATGCGACGCTGGCCGACGCACTGGCGAGGGCGCTGCGGGCGGAGCGGTTCGCGGTGGACGTCGCGCGCGACGGCATCGACGGCGGGCATCTGGGCAGCACCGAGCGGTACGATGCGGCGGTGCTCGACCTTGGGCTGCCCGGCCGCGACGGCGTGTCGGTGCTGCGCGGCTGGCGCGAGGAGGGGCGCGACCTGCCGGTGCTGATCCTGACCGCGCGCGACGGCTGGTCGGACAAGGTCGCAGGGTTCAAGGCGGGCGCCGACGATTACCTGACCAAGCCGTTCCGCACCGACGAGGTGGTGCTCCGCCTGCGCGCGCTGATCCGCCGCGCCGCCGGCCACGCCGCCGCGCGGGTGACGTGCGGCGCGCTCGCCTATGACACGCAGCTCGGCAGCTTCGAACTCGACGGCCTGCCGCTCAGGCTCACCGCGCTGGAATGGCGGGTGCTGACCCAGCTGATGCTGCGGCGCGAGGCGGTGATCGAACGGCTCGATCTGATCGAGCGGGTCTATGAGGGCGACGCCGATGTCGACTCCAACTCGGTCGAGGTGATCGTCGGCCGGCTGCGGCGCAAGATCGGCGCGGCGATGATCGAGACGGTGCGCGGCCACGGCTATCGGCTGACCGCGGGCAGCGCGGCGTGAGGGTGCTGCCGCGCTCGATCTTCGGGCGGCTGCTGGCGCTGGCGCTGCTCGCGACGGCGGCGGCGCTGGCGGTGGCGGGGGTGGCGATCGGCGGCGTACTGGAACGGTTCGTTACCCACACGCTGGACGATCGCCTGACCGACAAGTTGAGCGCGCTGTCGGGGGCGGTGCGGAAGGACGGGAGCCTCGACCCGGCCTACCTCGCCCGCTTCGACACGCTGTCGGCCCGCGACGCGGACTGGCGGGTCGAGGCGCCGGGCGGCACCGTCGGCTCGGCGATGATCGACGGACAATGGAAGACCAGCTTCGGCGAGGACCAGCGGATCGGGCCGATCGAGCGCTACGTCAGGCGCGGGCCGCGCCACGGGCCGGGCGAGGCGTCATTGCCGCCGGACGGGCGGCTGGCGGCGCAACCGTTCGACGGCCGCCTGCGCGACGGCGAGCGGGTCCACGGCTTGTGGCAGAACGTGCCCACCGATCGCGGCCCGGCGCGGGTCGCGGTGGCGGTGTCGCGCGACGTCATCGACCGACCGCTGCGCGAGGCGCTGGTGCCGCTCGCGCTGTCGCTGGCCGCACTGGCGGTGGCGCTGGCGGTCGCGGCGGCGGTGCAGCTGCGCGTCGGATTGCGCCCGCTCGGCGATCTGCAGCGGTCGCTGGCGGCGGTGCGCGCGGGCCGCCTGGCGCGGGTGCCGGTCGATCAGCCCCGCGAGCTGCAACCCTTCGCGACCGAACTCAACGCGCTGCTCGATCAGAACGAGGCCGGGCTGGCACGCGCGCGCGGCCACGTCGCCAACCTCGCGCACGGGCTGAAGACGCCGCTCGCCGCGCTGATCGTGCGGCTGGAAGAGCCCGGCCGCGACCCGGACGGCGCCTTGCGCGCGTTAGCGGAGGGTGCGGCGGCACGAGTCCGGCACCATCTCGGCCGCGCACGGGCGGCGGCGCCGGGCGCGGGCGCGCGAGCACGGGTGGCGCTGGCGCCGGTGGTCGACGACCTGCTGGCGGTGCTCGCGCGCGTCCACGCGGAGCGCGCGATCGCGGCGGAAGCCAACCTGGCCGGGCTGGCGGTCGCGGCCGACGCGGAGGATGTGGCCGAGATGCTCGGCAACCTGCTCGACAACGCCTGGCGCCATGCCGCGACGCGGGTGCGGGTGACGGCGACGCCGCTGGACGGCGCGGTCGCGGTCACGATCGAGGACGACGGACGGGGACTGTCGACGGCGGCACTGGCCGAGGCGCTGCTGCCCGGCCGCCGCCTGGACGAGCGCGGCGACGGCCACGGCTTCGGCCTGCCGATCGCGCGCGAGCTGGCGGAGCTGGCGGGCGGCGGTCTGGCGCTGGCGCGGTCGGCGACGTTGGGTGGGGTCGCGGCGACGCTGACGCTGCCGGGAACGACCTGAACCGAGCGGGTCACGGGCAAAGCCCGTGACGTCGAAGCTCGACTAACGCCGAGCCCGGCCGGCCTTGCGCGTCTCGCGCGCAGCGGTGCTGCGCGCGTGCGCTTGCGGCGTCAAACGAGTTCCACCGCCAGCGCCGTCGCCTCGCCGCCGCCGATGCACAGCGAGGCGATGCCCTTCCTGCCGCCCGTATTCTGCAACGCCGCGATCAGCGTCGCGACGATCCGCGCGCCCGACGCCCCGATCGGATGGCCCAGCGCGGTCGCGCCGCCGTTGACGTTGACCTTGGCGTGGTCGACGCCCAGATCCTTCATCCACGCCATCGGCACGCAGGCGAACGCCTCGTTGATCTCGTACAGGTCGACCTCGTTCGCGTCCCAGCCGGTCTTCGCCAGCAACTTGCGGACCGCGCCGACCGGGGCGGTGGTGAACTTCGCCGGCTCTTGTGCGTGCGCGGCATGGCCGACGATGCGCGCCACGGGGGTCAAGCCATGCGCGTCCGCGACCGACTGGCGGGTCAGCACCAGCGCGGCGGCGCCGTCGGAGATCGACGAGCTGGTCGCGGCGGTGATCGTCCCGTCCTTGGCGAACGCGGCCTTGAGCGCGCGCACCTTGTCCGGGTCGCCGCGCGCGGGCTGTTCGTCGACCGCGACGACGGTGTCGCCCTTGCGGCCCTTGACCGTCACGCCGACGATCTCGCGGTCGAACGCCCCCGACTTCTGCGCAGCGACCGCGCGCGCCAGCGACTCGATCGCGTAGTCGTCCTGCGTCTCGCGGGTGAACTGATAGTCGCGCGACGTGTCCTCGGCGAAGGTGCCCATCGATCGGCCCTGCTCATAGGCGTCCTCCAGTCCGTCGAGCATCATGTGGTCGAAGGCGGTGTCGTGACCGATCCGCGCGCCCGAGCGCATCTTCTTGAGCAGATAGGGCGCGTTCGACATCGACTCCATCCCGCCCGCGACGATCACGTCGGCGGAACCCGCGGCGAGCATGTCGGCGGCGAAGATCGCGGCTTGCATACCCGATCCGCAGACCTTGTTGACGGTGGTCGCCTCGACCGAGGTCGGCAGCCCCGCGCCGATCGCCGCCTGCCGCGCGGGTGCCTGGCCGAGCCCGGCGGGCAGGACGCAGCCCATGAAGATCTTGTCGACCTGGTCCGGGGACACGCCCGCGCGCTCCACCGCCGCCTTCACCGCCGTCGCGCCCAGCTCGGTCGCCGACGCGCCCGCGAGCGCCCCCTGGAACGCGCCCATCGGGGTGCGGGCATAGGAAAGGATGACGACGGGATCGGTGGGTGTGCTGGCCATGGCTGCTGTCCTGCGGAGTTTTGCTGCGGTGCATCTAAGAGGCGGGCGGGGAGTCTGCAAATCCTCCCCGCGAGCGGGGGAGGAAGGGGACGGCTCGCCCAGTCCTCCCCGCTCGCGGGGAGGTGGCAGCCCGAAGGGCTGATGGAGGGGGTTCTCCGCAAGCGACCCGCCGGCGGCCCGCCCCCTCCGACCCGCGCTCCGCGCGTGCCACCTCCCCGTGCCGGGGAGGAATAGGTAGGCTTCGAATCCTCCCCGCTCGCGGGGAGGTGGCAGCCCGCAGGGCTGCCGGAGGGGGATCTCCGCAAGCAACCCGCCGGCGGCCCGCCCCCTCCGACCCGCGTTCCGCGCGTGCCACCTCCCCGTGCCGGGGAGGATTGAGTAGAGTGCCCCGTGCTCTACCCCATTCTCCTCGGCATCCTCGGCGCGATCCTCGGCAGCTTCATCGCCACGCTCGTCCTGCGCTGGCCGGCGGGGCGTACGGTCGGCGGTCGTTCCGCATGCGACGGCTGCGGCCGCCCGCTCGGCGCGGCGGAGCTGGTGCCGCTCGTCAGCGCGGCGCTGCTGCGCGGGCGGTGCCGGACCTGCCGAACCGCGATCGCGCCGCTGCACTGGCAGGTCGAGGCGGCGGCGGCCGCGATCGGCGCGCTGTCGGGATGGCTCGCGCCGAGCGCCGCAGGCATCGCCGGGGCGGTGTTCGGATGGTTGTTGCTGACGCTGGCGCTGCTCGACCTCCGCGCATGGTGGTTGCCCGACATCCTGACCGGATCGCTGGCCGTCACCGGCGTCGCGAGCGGTCTCGCCGGCCTCGGACCGCCGCTGCCCGACCGCGTGATCGGCGGCGTGGCGGGGTTCGCGCTGCTGTGGCTGGTCGGCTGGGGCTATCGCCGCACGCGGGGTCGCGAGGGGATGGGCGGTGGCGATCCCAAGCTGTTCGGCGGCATCGGGCTGTGGCTCGGCTGGACGATGCTGCCGCCGGTGCTGCTCGTCGCCAGCCTGTGCGGGCTCGGCGTGGTGCTCGCCGCGCGGCTGACCGGGCGACCGATGATCCGCACCGACGCGCTGCCGCTCGGCGCGCTGCTGGCGGCGGCGGCCTGGCCGGCCTGGGCTTTGATGGCGGACGCGGGGATGATAGGCATCGCGCCGTGATCGCGCTGCTCCTTCTCCAGACCACGCTCGGCGCGCTGCCGCGTCAGACGCTGCCGCCGTCCGGTTGCGCGGCGTTCCTGTGGAGCCGCGCCGACACGCCGCAGCTGGTGGCGATGATGCGCGCGGAGCCGGCCCAGCTCCGCGTCAGCCTCGACGGCAAGCCCACCGACCTGCCGCGCGTGGCGGCGGAGGGCGCGACGGCGAAGGGGCTCGCCGCCACCTCGCGTTATGAAGGGGGCGGCACGGTCGCGACTCTGGAGCTGAACGCGGTCGAGCGCCCCGACCTCGCCGACGGCGCGCTGGTGCAGGAGGCGACGTTGACGGTGACGCGGGCGGGGGCGGATACGGTAGTAACGGCGCTGGGCGGGCTGGTCGGCTGCGCGCCGGCAAACGGGGGACGTTGATGGACATGACCGCCACGCTGGCCGCGCAGCGCGCCGCCTTTACCGCCGAACTGCCGGTGTCGCTCGACACCCGGCGGGACCGATTGAAACGCGCACGCGCGCTGGTGGCGGACAACGCCGCGCGCTTCTGCGACGCGCTGTCCGAGGATTTCGGCCACCGTAGCCGCGAACAGTCGATGCTGACCGACATCGCCGGCTCGACGGGGCCGATCGATCACGCGCTCAAGCACATGGCCGGCTGGGCGAAGCGCGAGAAGCGCTCGGTGCAGTTTCCGCTCGGCCTGCTCGGTGCGCGGGCGTGGGTGGAATATCAGCCCAAGGGCGTGGTCGGCGTGATTGCGCCGTGGAACTTCCCGATCAACCTGGTGATGGGGCCGGTCGCGGGCGCGTTCGCGGCGGGCAACCGGGTGATGGTCAAGACGTCGGAGTTCACCCCCGTCGTCGCCGCGCTGTTCGAGGAGCTGGCGCCCAAATACTTCGCGGCCGAGGAGCTGGCGTTCTTCGGCGGCGGGCCCGACGTCGGCAAGGCGTTCGCGGAGCTGCCGTTCGACCACCTGCTCTTCACCGGCGCCACCGGGATCGGGCGGCACATCCTCCACGCCGCCGCCGACAACCTGACGCCGGTGACGCTGGAGCTGGGCGGGAAGTCGCCGGTGATCCTGGGCGCGGGCGCGGACCTGAAGCAGGCGGGCGAGCGGATCGCGATGGGCAAGATGCTCAACGCCGGCCAGATCTGCCTCGCCCCGGACTATGTCCTGGCCCCGGCCGCGCAGGAGGCGGCGATCGTCGACAGCCTGAAGACGGCCGCGACCGCGATGTACCCGTCGCTGCTCGCCAATCCCGACTACACCGCCGTCATCAACGACCGCCATCACCAGCGGCTGACCGACTGGATCGAGGATGCCCGCGCGAAGGGGGCGACGGTCGAGGTCGTCAATCCCGCCGGCGAGGATTTCGGCGCGTCGAACAGCCGCAAGATGCCGCTGCACATCGTCCGCGACGTGACCGACGACATGACGCTGATGCAGGAGGAGATCTTCGGTCCCGTGCTGCCGATCGTCCGCTATGACGGCATCGACGACGCGATCGGGCAGGTGAACCGGCGCGACCGGCCGCTGGGGCTGTATTATTTCGGGCCGGACGGCGACGAGCGGCGGCGCGTGCTCGACCGGACGATCTCGGGCGGGGTGACGCTGGACGACGTCGTCTTCCACGTCTCGATGGAGGACCTGCCGTTCGGCGGCGTCGGGCCGTCCGGCATGGGCAGCTATCACGGCCGCGACGGCTTCCGCACCTTCAGCCACGCGCGCGCGGTGTTCAGGCAGGCGAAGCTCGACGTGGCGAAGCTCGCCGGGCTGAAGCCGCCCTACGGGGATAAATTGCGTCGCACCGTCGCGAAACAGATCGGCATTAGGGAGCCAAGCGCCTGATAAGGTGTAGCGTGTGAAGGGGTAAGCCGTATAAGGCGTCCACTCGCGAAGGGGTGTTGGTGCGCGTTCAGGTTCTACAACGACGGCATTATTGGCTGGGGCTGGCGCTCGTGTTGACGCAGCCGGCGTTGGCGCAGCTGTCGAAGCCCGGCACCGCGCCTGCGCGCGGTCCGTCGACGCCCGAGCCGACGCCGACGCCCGCTGACGCGATCCAGGGAGAGGGGCCGATCGTCCCCGACGCCGAGTTCAATGCCGCGCTGCCGCCGCTGTCCGGCGACATCAACGCGCCGCTGGAGCCGATGCCCTCGGCGAGCGCGACCCCGCTGCCCACCGCGACGCCGCAGGCTCCCGTCGCGGTCGGCGACGCGCTGCCGCCCGTCACGCCGGAAGACCCGCAGCTCGCCGCGCCGCTGGCGCCGCTCGCCGGCTTCGACACCGCCCCGCTGGAGACCGCCGCCGACCTTGCGGGCAAGAACGCGCCGCAGGTCCGCTACGATACCGAGATCGTCGGGCTCAAGGACGTCGGGCTGGAGGCGCAGTGGAAGAGCCTGTCGGCGCTGCGCGACGGCGGCGGCAAGGCCGCCAACGGCGTTCAGGTCCAGGCGCGCGCCACCGAGGACGAGGCGCTGGCGATCCGGCTGCTCAAGAGCCTAGGCTATTACGACGCCAGCGCGGTTTCCGCGGTCGAGGGCAACCCGCCGACGCCGGGCACGCCCGTCCGCTACATCGCGCGCGTCACCGCGACGCCGGGACGGCTCTACACGCTGTCGTCGATCACGTTGCAGGCCGGGCCGGTGACGCCGCCAGACCTGCTCACCCGCAATTTCGCGTTGAAGGTCGGCGACCCGATCGACGCGGCGCGGGTGCAGGGCGCGGAGGCGAACCTCCAGCTGATCGCGCCGCAGAACGGCTATCCTTTCCTGACGGTGGGTCAGCGCGACATCCTGCTGGAGGATCAGTCGGACAAGCCGGTCGGCGCCTACACGCTGCCGATCGATACCGGCCCCCGCGCCAGCTTCGGCCAGCTCCGCACCGAGGGCGATCCGGTGTTCGGGCTCGACCACCTCAACGTCTTCCCGCGCTTCGATCAGGGCCAGCTCTACGACAACCGCCTGACCGACGACCTGCGCGACGCGCTGGTCGCGACCGGCCTGTTCTCGACGCTCGCGGTCGAGCCGCAGCGGACCGGCCGGATCAACCCGGACGGCACCGAAGCCGTCGACCTGCTCGTCCGCCAGACCAAGGGCCCGCCGCGCTCGCTCGGCGGCTCGGCCGGCTATTCGACCGGGCAGGGCTTTCGGATCGAGGGCACCTATACCCACCGCAACCTGTTCCCGCCCGAAGGCGCGCTGATCGCCAGCGTCGTCGCGGGGACGCAGGAGCAGGGCGTGTCGGGCACCTTCCGCCGCTCCAACGCGGGCCGCCGCGACCGCACCTTTACCACCGTCGCCGCGATCAACCGCTCCAACTACGACGCCTTCAACGCCTTCACCGGGACGCTGTCGGCGCGGTGGAGCTATGATTCGACGCCGATCTGGCAGAAGCGGATCACCTATTCCTATGGCGGCGAGCTGATCGGGACGAACGAGAGCGTCTACAGCTTCAGCGAGGGCGAGCGGACGCGCCGCACCTACGGCATCGCGGCGCTGCCGGGGCAGATCCAGTGGGACACGTCTGACGACCTCCTGAATCCGACGCGCGGCTACCGCCTGAAGCTCAACGTCAGCCCGGAGGGCGCGGTCAACGGCGGCATCCGGCCCTATGCGCGCACGATGGCGGAGGGCACGATCTATCGCCCGATCGGCCAGAGCCTGGTGCTCGCGGGCCGGGCGCGGGCGGGCGCGATCTTCGGGATCGATCGCGACGACCTGGCGCCGTCGCGGCGCTATTACGGCGGCGGCGGCGGGTCGGTGCGCGGCTATGGCTATCAGCGGCTCGGGCCGTTCGACCCCAACGGCGATCCGATCGGCGGCCGCAGCCTGGTCGAGTTCGCGGCGGAGGCGCGGTATCGCTTCGGCAATTTCGGGATCGTGCCGTTCGTCGACGCAGGCAACAGCTATGAGGGCATCGTGCCCAAGCCGTCGAACCTGCGGCTGGGCGCGGGCATCGGCGGGCGTTTCTACACCAATTTCGGGCCGTTCCGGATCGACGCCGCGACGCCGCTGAACCCGCGCAAGGGCGACGGCAAGCTCGCGCTCTACATCTCGATCGGGCAGGCGTTCTGATGGCCGAGCCGGATTTCGATGGCCCGGAGTTCGATGGCCCGGAGTTCGATGGCGAGGCCGTGGTCGCCGCGAAGCGCCCGCTGTGGCAGCGCATCCTGAAATGGATCGGGATCGCGATCGCCTCGATCGTGATCCTGCTGCTGCTCGTCGTGTTCGGGATCAACACCGATCCGGGCCGGCGGTTCGTGGCGGATCAGCTCGGCGGCTACACCACCGCGTCGGGGCTCAACATCAAGGTCGGGCGGATCGACGGCTCGCTGTATGGCCGCATGACGCTGTCCGACGTGCGCGTGTCCGATCCCAAGGGCGTGTTCCTGACGTCGCCGCGCCTCGCGGTCGACTGGCGCCCGTTCGCGTTCGTCCGCAACCATGTCGACGTCCGCAGCCTCGACACCGCGCTGGTGACGTTGCAGCGGCGGCCCGCGCTCACGCCGTCGACGGAGCCGGTCGACCCCAACGCGCCGACGCTGCCCGACCTCGACATCGACGTGAACAAGCTGACGATCGGCCGCTTCGTGATCGCCGCGCCGGTGACCGGGCAGACGCATATCGTCCGGATCGACGGGCAGACGCATATCGCCGACCGCCGCGCGCAGCTGACCGTCGATGCGGGCGCGTTGCGCGCACGCGGCGTCGCGGGCGGCGACACGCTGCACCTCGTGCTCGACGCGGTGCCCGACGACAACAAGCTCGACATCGACGCGAAGCTGATCGCGCCCGCCGGTGGCGTGGTGGCGACGATGGGCGGGCTGACGCAGCCGCTGACCGCGACCGTCGCGGGCAAGGGCAGCTGGGCCAGCTGGACCGGCCGCGCGCTTGCGACGCTGGGCGGCGGACAGCTCGCCGACCTCGCGGTCACCGCGCGGGCGGGGCACATCCAGGTGCGCGGGCCGACGCGGCCCGGCCTCTACCTCGCCGGGCCGGTGGAGCGGCTGACCTCGCCGCAACTCGACGTCGCGATCGACGCGACGCTGGCCGAGCGCAAGGCCGACACGCGGATCAAGCTGACGTCGAGCGCGCTGGCGGTGGACGCGGGCGGCATGCTCGATCTCGCCAACAGCCGGTTCGGCAATTTCGCGGTCGACGCGCGGCTGCTGACGCCGGGCGCGATCCTGCCCAATCTGTCGGGCCGCGACGTGGTCGCGCGTGTCGTGCTCGACGGCGCGTTCGCGACGCCGACCGTCAACTACAAGGTCCAGGCGGCACGCATCGCGTTCGGTGAGATGGGCGTCGAACAGCTCTATGCCGAAGGGCTGGCGCGGGTGAACGCGGACCGCATCCTGGTGCCGGTCGCGGCGCGGGCGCGGCGCGTCACCGGGCTCAACGCCGCGGTCGGCGGGCTCGCCAACAACGTCCGCATTGACGGCGACTTCGCGATCTCGATGCCCAACATCCTGTCGGACAACCTCAAGATCCGCTCCGACAACATCGATGCGACCGCGATCGTCGTCGCCAACGTCCAGACCGGCCGCTACACCGGCGCGCTCAAGGGGCGGATCGACAATTATCGCGTCGAGAGCATCGGCATCATCGACCTGACCACCGACGCGAAGCTGGTGCCCGGTCCCAATGGCGGCTTCGGCATCGTCGGCCGCGTCGTCGCGAAGACGCAGCAGCTGTTCAACCCCGGCGTCCGCACCTTCCTGGGCGGCAACGCGGTGGTGCGCGCCGACATCGGCTATTCGCCCGAAGGCGTCGTGACCTTCAGCGGCCTGCGGATGAACGCGCCCCAGTTCCGCGTCACGCGCGGGCAGGGGCGGTTCGACCCGGCGACGGGCGCGGTGGCGGTGGAGGCGGACGCCTATTCCGCGCAATACGGCCCGGTGCTGGCGCGCGTGGCGGGCACCGCGACCGCGCCGATCATCAGCATCCGCGCGACGCGACCGGGGCTGGGCGTCGGCCTCGCCAACGTCAACGCACGCATCGTCGGGCGCGGCGGCGCGTATCAGGTCAACGCCAGCGGCGGCACCAATTACGGCCCGTTCGTGGCCGACGTGCTGGTCACGCCGGGCGCGCAGCTGGCGGTCGACATCCGCCGGGTCGTCTTCGCGGGCATCGCCGCGACCGGCCGGGTCATGCAGACGGCGGCGGGGCCGTTCGCCGGCGCGGTGCGGTTCGCGGGGCAGGGGCTGTCCGGCCGCGTCCAGCTGGCGTCGCAGAGCGGCTATCAGCGCGCCGACGTGACCGCGCGCGCCGCCAACGCGACGGTGCCGGGGCTCGCCGACATCGCGATCGGCCGCGCGCTGATCGACGCGCATGTCGTCATGTTCCCCAACGCGCCGCAGATCGTCGCCGACGCGCAGCTAGCCGATACGCGCTACAACGGCGTCGTGATCCAGGCGGCGCGGGCGAAGGTGAACTATGTCGGTGGACGCGGCACCGCGCAGGCGCTGCTGACCGGGTCGTCGGGTGTGCCGTTCCGCGTCGCGATCAACGCGCAGCTCGCGCCGAACAATTACCTCGTCGCGGTGCAGGGGCAGGCGAACAGCATCCCGTTCCGCACCGCCAACCCGGCGCGGATCGTCGGCGAGCGGAGCGGCTATCGGCTGCAGCCGACCCGGATCGACTTCGGCGCCAATCGTCAGGGCACCGGCGGCGGCTCGGTCAGGGTGGCGGGCGCGTTCGGCGGTGGCGTCACCGCCGCGCAGGCGCGGCTCGACCGCCTCGACCTCTCGATCCTGTCCGCCTTCGCGCCGGGATTGGGGATCTCGGGCCAGGCGACCGGCAGCCTCGACTATCGTCAGGCGGGCACCGCGATCCCCGTCGCCGACGCGCGGCTGACGGTCGCGAACTTCCAGCGCTCGGGGCTGGCGGCGGTGTCGGAGCCGGTGGACATCGTCTTCGCCGGTCAGCTCGGCGCGGGCGGGGCGGAGGCGCGTGCGCTGGTGCGGCGCGGGCCGACCGTGGTCGGGCGGCTGCTCGCGACGATGCGGCCGCTGGGCGCCGGCGGCAGCTGGACGCAGCGGCTGCAGAACGCGCCGCTGGGCGGTGGCATCCGCTACAACGGCCCGTCGGCGGTGCTGTTCAGCCTCGCCGCGTTGCCCAAACAGTCGTTGCAGGGGCCGATCGCGGTGGCGGCGGACTTCTCCGGCCGGCTGGCCGCACCGCGCCTCAACGGCCTGATCCGCGCCGACAATCTGACCTACGACAACGAGACGTTCGGAACGCGACTGTCGCAGATGAAGATCGTGGGCCGCTTCACCAACGACCGGCTGGAGCTGACGCAGCTGACCGCGCGTGCCGGCGACGGCACCGTCCAGGCGAGCGGCTCGATCGGGCTGGCGGCGGATTCCGGATTCCCGATCGATTTCCGCGCGCAGCTCAACAACGCGCAGCTCGCGCGCAGCGACTCGCTGGAGGCGACGACCACCGGCACGATCCACTTCACCAACGGCAAGAACGGCGGGCTGATCGAGGGCGATCTCCAAATCCCCGAGGCGCGCTACGCCATCATCCGTCAGGGTGCCGCCGAAGTGCCGGAGCTGACCGGCGTCCGCCGCCGCAGCGAGATCCAGGCCGCGCGGTTCAGCGACCGGCCCGCTGCCGCCGCGCCGGTCGGGCTCATCCGCCTCAACCTCCACATCAGCGCGCCCAACCAGATCTTCGTGTCGGGCATGGGGCTGGACAGCGAGTGGCGGATGGACCTGCGGATCGGCGGCACGTCCGCCGCGCCGCAGATTTCCGGCGGTCTCGACATCGTCAAGGGCGCCTATTCGTTCGCGGGCAAGCGCTTCGACGTAACGCGCGGGCAGGTGCGGCTGCGCGGTGGGGCGCTCAGCGATCCGGCGATCGACATCGAGGCGACGACGACCACCAACGGCATTACCGCGATTATCGACATCACCGGCACCGGCCAGCGGCCGCGCATCACCTTCACGTCGACGCCGAACCTGCCGCAGGACGAAGTGCTCAGCCGACTGCTGTTCGGCACCAGCCCCGCCAACCTGTCCGCGACCGAGGCGATCCAGCTCGCCGCCGCGCTCAACTCGCTGCGTGGGTCGGGCGGCGGCGGGCTGAACCCGCTCGGCCGGCTGCGATCGGCGACCGGCTTCGACCGGCTGCGGATCGTCTCGGCGAACGAGACCGGCGGCAAGGGCTCGGCGCTGGCGGCGGGCAAGTACATCACCGACGATATCTATGTGGAGGTGGTGACCGACGCGCGCGGCTACACCGCCACGCAGCTGGAGATCGCGCTGACCAAGGCGCTTAGCCTGCTGACCTCGACCGGCTCGTTCGGCGGCTCCGACGTGCGACTGAAATACAGCAAGGACTATTGACCGCCGCGTCCGGAGACGCGCGTCAGGCATCGCTCACGCAAACTTACGTGTCCGTAACCTCACATCGCCGACGCCCGCGTGACGCCGCTTAGAAAACCGGGTATGGTCGCCGGCAGAGAATAAGCGGCGAGGATCGGCATGGCGGAGCATTACGACGTAGTGGTGGTGGGCGCCGGCATCTCCGGGGTCGGCACGGGTTACCACCTCCAGACCCGCTGCCCCGACCGCAGCTATGTCATCCTCGAAGCCCGCGCGGCGATGGGCGGGACTTGGGATCTGTTCCGCTACCCCGGCATCCGCTCGGACAGCGACATGCACACGCTGGGCTTCTCCTTCCATCCCTGGACCGCCGCCCGGGCGATCGCCGACGGCCCTTCGATCCGCGACTATGTGGTGGAGACGGCGCGCACCTACGGCATCGACCGGCACATCCGCTTCGGCGTCAAGGTGCTGTCGGCCAGCTGGTCCACCCCCGACGCGCGCTGGACCGTCGCGACCGAATGCGCCGGCGAACGTCAGGATTTCACCTGCAATTTCCTCAGCATGTGCTCGGGCTATTACAGCTACGACAAGGGCTACGCGCCGACGTTCGCGGGGTCGGAGGACTTCGCTGGTCGCATCGTCCATCCGCAATTCTGGCCCGAGGACCTGGATTATACGGGAAAGCGCGTCGTCGTGATCGGCTCGGGCGCGACCGCGGTGACGCTGGTGCCGGAAATGGCGAAGACCGCCGCAAGCGTCACGATGCTCCAGCGCTCGCCGACCTATGTCGTGTCCCGCCCGGCGGAGGACGCCTTCGCCAACCGCCTCCGCAAGCTGCTGCCCAGCAAGGCGGCCTATGGCCTGACCCGCTGGAAGAACGTGCTGCTCGGCATGTTCTTCTACCGCATGACCCGCAAGCGCCCCGAGGAGACCAAGGCGCGATTGCTAGGCATGGTACGCGAACACCTCGGCCCCGACTACGACATCGCAACCCACTTCACCCCCCGCTACAACCCCTGGGACCAGCGCCTGTGCCTAGTCCCCGACGCCGATCTGTTCACGGCGATCAAGGGCGGGCGGGCGGATGTGGTGACCGATACGATCGATACGTTCGTGCACGAAGGCATCAGACTTTCGTCGAACGAGGTGCTGCCTGCTGACGTGATCGTCACCGCGACCGGGCTGGAGCTGTCGCTGATGGGCGGCGTGCCGATGACCGTCGACGGCGAGCCGGTGAACCCCGCGAGCAAGCTTCAGTACAAGGGAATGATGTTCTCCGACGTCCCGAACATGGCCTTTACCTTTGGCTATACGAATGCCTCCTGGACGCTCAAAGCCGACTTGGTCGCCAAATATGTTTGCCGCTTGCTCAACACGATGAAGAGACGCGGCAAGCCGATCGCAACGCCACATAACGACGACCCCACCCTGCAAGAGGAGGCGTTCGTCAATTTTTCTTCGGGGTACATCCAGCGCTCCGCAGATCGCCTGCCCAAACAGGGTCATCGCAAGCCGTGGAAATTGAACCAGAACTACGCGCTCGACGTGATGGCGTTGAAGTTCGGGTCGGTGGACGATGCGATGATTTTTTCCGGCCGAGCGGCGTCTGCGGATCGGGTTGCGGCGTAGGGCCGATTGCCCGCACCGTAGCGCACATAAAGAAGCCGCCGCGGTTAGGCGGCGGCTTCGATCGGTCCGGTCGTCAATTTTCTTGTCAAATCAGATATATGATGGTCGGACCGTGCCCGAAGCTACCAGGGCTTGGCGCTGTCGCCCTGCAGCAGAGCGAGAAGAAACTTCAACATCGCTATTCTCCCGTTGAGCACCCCTGTCGAGATGCGGAGCGGCATTAACAGATGGTTAGGGTTACCGCAACGTTGCGGCGGCGATACGAACGCGCATCCTTAAAGTTATCTTCAAGATCCGGTCTTAGGCGCAACAGCCATGAGCGTCGACGCCGGACCCTCTTTGTTGGAACCAACCGCCCCCGTGACGCCGGGCGCGGAGTTCCGTCATCTATTGCTCGTCGAGGCCGCGAACTTCGCCGCGGTGCGCCGCGCGATCGGCGTGCCGCGCGCGGATCTTCTGATGCTCGACGTCGCGGAACGGCTCGCGGACCTGCTGCCCGATGCCTGTATCGCCACGGCCGGGCGCAATCTGGTGGAGTTGAGTTTCGCGTGCGGCCTGGCCGGTGCGCTGGACACCGCGATCGCTACGATCCACCGCGGTTTTGGCCAGCCCATGATGCTCGACGGCGAGCCGCACATGGTGACGCTTATCGTTGGTGGCGCCTGCGTGCCGGCGATAGCCGCGGATGACGTGCGACTGATCGAGCAGGCCGAACGCGCCCTCGCCGACGCGCGTCTCGCGCAGGCACCGGCAGCCGCCGCACCGGTCGCGGCGGATGACGCGCAGATCGGGCGCGAGTTGCAGGCCGCCGTCGCGCGCGACGAATTGTTCGTCCAATATCAACCCAAACTCCACGTCCGCCAGCAGAAGATCGCCGGAGTCGAAGCCCTGGTGCGATGGCACCATCCCCGCCGGGGCCTGGTCCTGCCCAACGACTTCATTCCTCAGGCGGAACGCACCGGCGACATTGCCGCCATGACGCTATGGACGTTGCGCCGGGTAATTGCCGACCAGAAGACGCTGATCCGGAATGGATATGACCTGCCCGTCTACGTCAACATGGCCGGGGTGCTGCTGTCGGACGACGCCTTCGTTACCCAAGTGATTGATCTGGTTCGAGACGGCGGGGCTCGCCTGGGAATGGAGATCACCGAGACTTCGGTCATCAAGGATCCGCAAGGCGCGATCCGACACCTGCAGCGGCTAGCCGACATCGGCGTGGCGATTACCATCGACGATTATGGTGCCGGGCTGTCCAGCTTGGCGTACTTGAAGCAACTGCCGGCGACCGAGCTGAAAATCGACAAGCTGTTCGTGACCAAGCTGACCAGCTCGCATCGCGATCCCTTGATCGTCAGGTCGACGATCGACCTGGCGCACGCGTTGGAGATGGAGGTCGTCGCGGAGGGCGTCGAAACGGCCGCGAGTCTCGCGCTGCTCACGGTTATGGGATGTGATCTCGTCCAGGGTTTTCTCATCAGCCGGCCATTGGCGTTAGAGGCGCTGCTCGCGTTTCTTCGCGATGACAGCCATCTCGCGCTCGCCATAGCCCCGCCCTCCCCGTTCGAGCGGCTGGCGGCGGTGCGGGCGCGGAACTGATCGCGGTGCGCCGATCCGGTCTCTTCTGCGCGATCTTGTGGACGCTGAACCTTGGCGTCTCATCGGCAAACGCCGCGCCGACCGTCCAGGCTCGTTTTGACGCGACCGTCGCCGATGCCCGCGCGGCGATGCTCTCCGATCCCCACAACGTCGAGCGCATTGCCACGGCGGGCGAAACGATCGCTGCGCAGTTTCCACGCGCCCGTGATCAAGCGAAGGCGCGTGCGACGGCTTATTGGCTGCGAGGGGAAGCTCGCTACAGATTGGATGATTCAGTGGGCGCAAGTCCGCTGATCGCCACGGCGTTACGGCTGGTGCGCGCAAGCTCACCGGGGTCGAAGCTGGAAGGGGACATCCTTTTGACCAGCGGCAGCGTCCACGGCGAACGTGCGGAAGTCGCGGCGGCGTTGGCCGACCTGCAGCAGGCTCATACTATCTTCGTCCGGGTCGGCGATGCCCGGAGCCAGGCGATCTCCCTTGTCTGCTTGTCGACGCTGTACAAGGACGCAAAAGATTACGGCTCGGCGTTACGCTATCTTCGCGAGGCGCTGGACGCGTACCAGGCCGATCCGAAGCTGGCATGGTCGATCCAGAACAATCGGGGGGTGATTCTACAGCGCGCCGGTCGCTATAAAGAGGCCGATGTCGCGTTCGCGGCGGCGGCCAGGCTAAGTTCGCAGATCAGGAGCCCTCAGTTCGAGGAAATGCTGCTGCGGAACCGCGCGCGTAACAACCTCTTGCTCGGCCGGCTCGCGGTCGCTGACGACCAGATCCGCAGCGCGCGCCGGCTCTCGGCGCGAGCCGGCGGCGACGACAGCATCCTGTGGGCGGTCGCGGCTCAGGCGGCCCTACAGCACGGCAGGGCCGACGACGCGGCCGAGCTGATCGACCGGGCATTCGTTGACGTCGATCTTGCGACCACGACGCCGATCATGCGCGAGGCACATAAGACGGCCTATGACGTGTTCAGCGCGCTGCACCAGAACGCTAAGGCGCTGGCACATCTGACGGCGCTGAAGCGGCTGGACGACGAGTCGACCAAGCTGGCGACGGAAACCAGCAGCGCGCTCATGTCCGCGCGTTTCGACTCGGCTAATCAGGAGACGAAGATCGCGCGGTTGCGCGATGCCGAACGCCTGCGCGTCGCGGACGACGCCTTGCAACGGGCGCGAGCCGAGCGAACGCTGTTGTTGCTCGGCGGCGGGGCCGGGCTAGTCATCATGGCGCTGCTCGCCGCCGGTATCGTCGTGCTGCGCCGCAGCCGCGATCAGGTTCGCAGCGTCAACGCCGATCTCGCCGTCACCAACGGTGCGCTCGGCAAGGCGCTGGCCGCCAAGACCGAGTTCTTGGCGACCACCAGCCACGAGATCCGCACGCCGCTGAACGGTATCCTCGGGATGACCCAGGTGATGCTGGCCGACACCGGCCTGAACGCCGCGACCCGCGACCGGCTGACGGTGGTGCATGGTGCCGGTGTGACGATGCGCGCGCTGGTCGACGACATTCTGGACGTCGCCAAGATGGAGACCGGTAATTTGGGTCTCGAGTGCGCGCCGTTCGACCTGACGGCGACGCTGCGCGACGTGACGGTGTTGTGGACGGAACAGGCCCGCGCCAAGGGGCTGGCGTTTACGGTCGATCTCGACCGTTGCCCTCGTCATGTCGAAGGCGATGTAGCGCGTGTTCGGCAGGTGCTGTTCAATCTCCTCTCCAACGCGCTCAAATTCACTGCCCAGGGGTCGATCGCTGTGGTCGCCGAAGGGATCGACGGCGGCGTGCGGATCAAGGTCGTCGACACCGGCATCGGGATCGATCCGTCGCAGCACGCGACGGTGTTCGAGTCGTTCCGGCAGGCCGATACCAGCACGACGCGGCGGTTCGGCGGCACCGGCCTTGGCCTGTCGATCTGCCGCAATCTGATCGAGGCGATGGGCGGTGAGGTGTCGCTGGCCAGTGTTCCAGGGCAGGGTTCGACCTTTACCGTTACCCTGCCGCTGCGCGAAGCCGCCGTTCAGCCGCCCGTCGACGCCGCGTCGACCGCCGCTACTCTCCTGATCGTCGACCGCAATCCGATCGCGCGTGCGATGTTCCGGACGTTGTTCACGCCACATTGGGGGAACGTCGCCTTTGCCGGAACGATCGCCGAAGTAGCGGCAGTCTTGGGAGCGAACGAGGTGACTCAGGTCCTGATCGACGACGCTACCGCGCGTGCCAGCGGCGATGCACCGGGCTTCATCGGGGCGATCGTTGCGACGACGGGCAGCGTCCCGATCTCGCTGCTCTGGCCGGTTGCGACGACGCCCGAACGCGATGCGCTGCTCGCGCTCGGTGTCGATCGCGTCATAGTCAAACCGATCGCCGGTGCCGCGCTCGTCAAGGTGATGTACCCGCCTCATACAGTTTATTCGCCCGACCGGCTTGTGTCCCAGGCAGCATAAGTAGATAAACGCAGTGCAATGTTTCGCCTGACTCCCTTCGGCCGATGAACGTCCTCTTCATTGAGGACGACCCGATGAACCGCCGCGTCGTCCGCGACATGCTCGACGTGGCGGGCGCGGCGATGGCGGAGGCGGAGGACGGGCCGACCGGCCTCGCGATGATCGATGCCGACGACTATGCGGTCGTCTT
The DNA here is from genome assembly GCF_965200135.1 of Sphingomonas sp. Lineage (GTDB taxonomy): Bacteria > Pseudomonadota > Alphaproteobacteria > Sphingomonadales > Sphingomonadaceae > Sphingomonas. The sequence continues at coordinate 473,353 of NZ_CBDATK010000006.1, read as the reverse complement.
GCTCGATCTCAGGATGCCCGGCATGGATGGACTTGAGGTGCTGGCGCAGGTTCGCAGCCGCGACGACGCGAAGGCGCGGGTGCCGGTGATCGTCGTTACCGCCGACACCGCCCCGGATCTCCGCACTCGCTGTCTGGCGGCGGGTGCCGACGAGGTCTTGTTCAAGCCGGTCGCGATGGACGCGCTGTTCGACGCGATGGGTCGAATTTTGGCACGCGACGAGGACGGCGGCGTGATCGCCTAGCCGTCCGGGCGCAACGCGGCGGCGAGCGACGCGGTGGCGCTGCCCCGCCTCGCCGGCTTGGGCTGCGACGCATCGGGTGCCCAGCCGGTGAGGTAGATCACATTGAATCGCTCTGCGATGCGCCCGTCGGGGTCGGCGGCGGCGGCGAACGCCCGTGCGGCCGCACCCAGCGTGGCGCGCGTTATCGGCGTGCGCGCGGCGAGCAGGTTGCCCGCCGCGATACCGCGCAGGTCGTCGATCAGCCGCCCCATGCTGCCGTAGCGCACCGGCAGCGGCTCAACGTCGGCGACCGGTAGCGCAAAGCCCGCGCGGACCAGCAGGTCGCCGGCCGCGCGCACGTCGACCTGCGGGTGAAAACGCGCGGCCGGTTGCGCCGACTCCGCCGAGCGCCACGCCGCCCGCATGGTCGACAGCGACCCGGCACCGACGAACGCGCCGAGGAACAGGCCATCGGGGCGAAGCACGCGGCGGATCAGCGTCAGCGCGCCGGGCAGGTCGTCGACCTGATCGAGCACGCCTGCGCTCACCACCAGGTCGAAACTTGCATCGGCGAAGGGCAGCCGGTCCTCGTCGCCCTGCACCCCGCCGGCAGCGAGCGCGAAACGAAAACCGGGATCGACGCGCGCGATTCGGGCGTCGGGCAGCGCGAACGCACCGTCGAAACAGCCGAGGTCCAGCACCTCGCCGAACGCGCGTCGCACCGCGTCCAGCCGCTCGAGGATGCCGTCGAGCATCGCCGCACGCAAGAAATCGTGTTCCGCATAACCAGCCTGCGCCCGGTCCCGCCGCTGCCGCCGGGCGGCGCGGTCGAAGATGGCGGGCGCGGTCACGCGGGCCTTGTGCGGCGTGGGCGGGCGCGTGACAAGCGGGGGTGCGACACGCCCTTCGTCACCTGCTCGACTACGCGCTCCCGCCCCGCTGCGGCGGCTGTGCGGTGCCGGTCGAGGCGCAGGGGCGGTTCTGTGCCGCCTGTTGGGGCAGCCTGCACTTCATCGGCCCGCCCTGGTGCATGGGGTGCAACACGCCGTTCGACGTCGCGGCCGTAGCGGGCCTACGCTGCGAGAATTGCCTGACCCGACCGCCGCGGCACGACGGCGTACGCGCGGCGGTGGCTTATGGCGGTGTAGCGCGGCGGCTCGCGCTCAAGCTGAAATATGGCGGCCGCATGGGGGCGGCGACGACGATGGCGGCGCTGATGCGGCGACACTTGCCCGCCGGGGCCGATCTGCTGGTCCCGGTGCCGCTGCACCGCCGACGCTTGTGGCAGCGCGGGTATAAGCAGGCCGGGCTGATCGCGGCGGCATTGGCGGGCGACGGCCTGCCTTTTGCCACCGACGCGCTGATCCGAACGCGCGCGACGCCGGTGCTGCGCGGCATGAACGGCCGCATACGGCGAGAGGTGGTGCGCGGCGCTTTCGCGGTGACGCCCGCCGGGCAGGCACGGGTGGCGGGCGCGCGCATCGTGCTGGTCGACGACATCCATACCAGCGGCGCCACCACCACCGCCTGCGCCGACGCGTTGCTCGACGCGGGCGCGGCGGGGGTGACCGTGCTGTGCTGGGCGCGCGTGCTGCGTGAGGATGGCGGCACCGCAAGCGATTGACTTTGCGAGGTCGTCACCTCACTTCATCGCCATGGCGAAGGTCGAGATCTATACCAAGGCATTCTGTCCCTATTGCACCCGCGCGATGCGGCTGCTGGCCGACAAGGGCGTGACTCCGACCGAATATGACATCACCTTCGGCGGCGCACAGCGGCAGGAGATGATCGGTCGTGCGAGCGGGCGTACCACGGTGCCGCAGGTTTTCATCGGCGATCGCCATATCGGCGGGTCCGACGACCTGGCCGCGCTCGACCGCCAGGGAGGCCTCGACCCGCTGCTTGCCGCATGAAGGCGGCCCTGCTCCAGATGACGAGCGGCATCGACCCGGCCGTCAACGGGCAGACGCTGGCGGACGCGATCGGACGCGCGGCGGGGGAGGGGGCGGCGATGCTGTTCACGCCCGAGATGAGCGGCTTGATCGATCGCGATCGCGCGCGCGCGGCGACCTCGATCGTCGCGGAGGGTGACGACCGTGTGCTCGCGACGGTGCGCGAGGCGGCGGCACGGGCGGGCCTTTGGGTGCATCTAGGATCGCTGGCGGTGCGGTGTGATGACCGCCTCGCCAATCGCAGCTTCGTGATCGATGCGACCGGTGCCATCCGGGTGCGCTACGACAAGCTGCATCTGTTCGACGTCGATCTGCCGACGGGTGAGAGTTGGCGCGAGTCCGCCGCCTATGCCCCGGGCAAGACGGCGGCGGTGGTCGATACCCCGGTCGGGCGGCTCGGGCTGTCGATCTGCTATGACCTGCGCTTTCCCGACCTCTACCGAGCGTTGAGCTATGCCGGTGCGACGGTGCTGGCGGTGCCCGCCGCCTTCACCCGTCCGACCGGCGCGGCGCACTGGCACGTGCTGCTCCGCGCCCGCGCGATCGAGGCGGGCTGCTTCGTAATCGCGGCGGCGCAGACCGGCGAACACGCGGACGGGCGCGCGACCTACGGCCATTCGCTGGCGATCGACCCGTGGGGCGAGGTGCTGGTCGACATGGGTGAGACGACGGGCCTCGCCTTCGTCGATCTCGATCCCGCGCGCCTCGTCGATGTCCGCGCGCGCATACCCGTGCTGAAGCACCGGCGGCCGATCCCGCCGGTTGCAACCGCATGATCGTCTTCGACCTCCGCTGCGGCACCGGCCATGTCTTCGAGGCATGGTTCGCGAGCGGCGCGGCCTATGACGAACAACGCGCGGCCAAACAGGTCGCTTGCCCCTTGTGCGGGGACAGCGCCATCGAGAAAGCGGCAATGGCGCCCGCTGTCCCGACCAAGGGCAACGCCGGCCCGCCGCCTGCCGCGGTGAAGGCGTTCATGGCGAAGCTCGCCGCCGAACAGGCAAAGGCGCTGGAGAAGTCGACCTGGGTCGGCGCGGCCTTCCCCGACCGTGCCCGCGCAATGCATGCCGGCGAGGAGGCGCACGCCACCATCCACGGCCAGGCGACGCGCGCTCAGGCGAAGGCGCTGGCCGATGAAGGCGTACCGGTCGCCGCGCTACCGCTGCCCGTGGTCCCGCCCGAGGCAAAGAATTAGGGCCTTGGTCATTCGGCCGCTCGCTCGCCGTGCCGGCCATGGTGACGATGTCTTACCTGATCGCCCACCTCGGGTGGCGATGGTGACCCCGGCGCGATTCGAACGCGCGGCCCTCGGATTAGGAATCTTGTGGTGTCCATGATGGCAGCGGAGGGGCGAACGAAAACTGCCAGTGTTCCGGCCGCGTTCACTGCCCGCCGTTTCCTTGATGTTCCCGGCACTGCCCGCTGTCGTGCTTGCTAGGTGTTTACCGGCAGGTGGGCGACATGGCGGCGGGCAGGGTGACGAAACGTACGGTGGATGGGCTGGCCGCAGGCGCGTCCGATGGCTTCCTGTGGGATGACGAGTTGCGCGAGTTCGGGGTCAAGATTACACCGCCGGGCCGGCGATCGCATGTCTATCAGTTTCGGATGGGTGGCCGCGGGTCTCCGACTCGCCGATGGACCATTGGCCCGCATGGTAGCTCGTGGACGCCCGCTACCGTGCGGACCGAGGCTGAGCGCCTTGCCTTGCTAGTGGGGCAGGAATCGATCCTGTCGACGCAGAGAACGTAAGGAGACGCTAGGTCGAGACGCTGGGGTTCGACGCCTACGTGAAGACGTTCACCGAAGGATACATCAAGACCGATTGGGGCAGCACCTGGCTGCAGGCGAAGCGTCAACTGGAGCTGCATACCATACCCACGTTGAAGGGACGTTCTCTCCGGGTCGTCGCCAAGCACGAGATTACGTCCGTGCTGGACAAGTTGCGCGATCGGCCGGCTCTGCAACGTCAGGTGCATGCGGTGTTACGCCGGCTGTTTCGCTGGGCAGTGAAACGGGGCGACATCCCCTCGTCGCCGATGGCCGAGATGGACGTGCCTGCTGGCGTCAAGGCGCGAAAGCGGGTGCTCTTTCGCAATGAGCTACTGGCACTGTGGCGCGCAGCATACGAGATCGGCGGGTCATTCGGCGGCTTCGTCCACATGCTGGTTGCGACGCTCCAGCGCCGCACGGAAGTCGCTGGATTCGCGTGGCCGGAATTGAGCCGTAACGGACAGCTGTGGCGCTTGCCGGGAGAGCAGGCGAAGAATGGGGCAGGGCACTTGGTGCCGATGAATTCGCTTGCGGCCGCCGAAGCAGATGGGGCTGGTTGGAAGCGTAAAGGGCTGCTGTTCACGACGACCGGCACCACTCCGTTCGGTGGCTTTTCGCGAATGAAGAAGCGGCTTGACCTGCTCCCCGTTTTCAGGCCGCTGATAACTTAGCTTCAGTGTCCATATGCCCCTGGCGGGGGCAGTTGGTGAACTCGGCGGGTGCCAACCCGCCAAGGCTGCTGTGCGGACGCACGGTGTTGTAGTCCGTCCGCCATGCCTCGATGATCCGTCTTGCCGCGGCCAGCGATGGGAACAGGTGCTCGTTCAGGCACTCGTCGCGCAAGCGACCATTAAAGCTTTCGACGAAGCCGTTCTGCTGCGGCTTGCCCGGCGCGATGTAATGCCAGTCGACCCCGGTATCCTGGCACCAGGCAAGAACGGCGTGACTGGTCAGCTCGGTGCCATTGTCGCTGACCACCATGCACGGCAGCCCGCGACGTTCGGCGATAGCGCTCAGCTCACGAACGACCCGCCGACCGGACAGCGACGTATCGACGATGCAGGCCAGGCATTCCCGGCTGTAATCGTCGATGACGTTGAGCAAGCGGAACCGCCGGCCGCAGGCCAATGCATCCGATACGAAGTCGAGCGACCAGCGCTGGTTGGGCTCCTGCGGGATTGCCATCGGCGCCCGCGTGCCCAGCGCGCGCTTGCGCCCGCCACGCTTGCGTATCGTCAGCCGCTCCTCGCGATACAGCCGATACACCTTCTTCAGGTTCATGCCCTTGCCCTCACGCTGCAGCAGGATCGCCAGCCGCCGGTAGCCGAACCGACGACGCTCGTTCGCGATCTCACGCATCCGCTCGCGGACAGCATCGTCCTTCCCGCGAAGCGGCTCATATTGCCATGCCGACCGATTGACCCCGATCAGCCTGCAGGCGCGACGCTCGGAGAAGCCGTGATCGGCCATCAGCTTCTCCACCGCAGCATAGCGCTCTGCAGACCGGGTCAGTTTTTTCCCAGCAGATCCTTAAGCGCCGACACGTCCAGCATCGACTCCGCCAGCAGCTTCTTCAGGCGTCGGTTCTCATCCTCGAGCGCCCGCAACCGCGCCGCGTCGGACACCGTCAGCCCGCCGTACTTCGACTTCCAATTGTAGAACGTCGCATCGCTGATCCCGTGCTTGCGGCACAGGTCCGCCGTCTTCACGCCAGCCTCGTGCTCGCGCAGCACGCCAATGATCTGATCCTCGGTAAATCGGCTTCGCCGCATCGCTCGTCTCCATCTGACGAGCTAACTTACCAATGGCATGATTTCCGGGGAGCAGGTCACTGCGGGACCAATTCCTCCGTTCCCGGTGCCCGGCGGTTTCGATCGCGGGGGCCTGATTGCTGGAGTGGTTTGGCAGGAGGCGCGTCATGGCCGATGCGCGCACGATCTGCATCACCATCCCCAGCATCTCCGGCGAAACATGGGTCTTCATCGAGCCGGCGCTGTCCGAGCTCGCCTTCCTTCGCCAGTTCACCTCCGCGCGTGCGGCTGCCGAATATGCGCAGGGTCTCACCACGACGACCGGCCGGCCTATCGAAGACGCCGGCCGCGGCGACCCGCTGCCTTTGCTCTACGGTCCATTCGATGCTGAGCAGGCCCGCATCAACGGGCTGCTCTGGCTGATGACCACCATCGTCCACGATGGAGCGCTCGACTAGGACGATCCGTCCTTCTGGGCCGATGCCGCACATCAGCAGGCCGACGTGATCTTCGACGCCGGCAGTGTCCTGTCCAACGAAGACTTGGCGGTGATGCTCGCTTCAGGCGGCGGAATGCTGCGCCTGGCCGGCGAACGCATGTCGCTAGCCAGCGTCGACGACGTGCTTGCCACCGTCATGGTGGTCGGGGATAAGTCGTGAGGCCGACCGCCGGAGATCTATTCGCCAGCCTACGGCTACCGAGCCACCTCGGCGCGCTGCAGCTGCTCGTCGATCGCTGCCCAACGGCAGAGGACAAGAAGGCGCTGATTGTCACCGCGGGTTCCTGCGAGGCGATCGGCCGTGACGAGGGCTTCGTTATAGTGACCGCCAACATGCTGGAGAATGCGTGATGGGCGCGATTATCAATCAGATGCCCGATCGCTTCTCCTGCTTCGGCAGGTTGAGGGCTCCTAATGGTACGTGGTCGCCGCGATGTGTGGGACACGCGGTGGCTGTTGCGAGTGGTAGAGCGGCGGGCAGAGGTTCGGCGCGCCGGGATCATGTAGCCGAGGGGCAGGGCTGGGCACGTTGCTGTAGTAGCGTGAGGCCTAAGCCCCACCCGCGCGTTCACCCCCGAAGCACCAGCCACAGCCCCGCGATGGTCCGAAGAGGACCTGACCGCCCTCCACACCCGCGTTGAAGCGGGCGAACCGCTGGCGTGGATCGCTAGGACGGGCGAAAATGGCAGCAAGGGCACAACTTCACTTGCTGAGACGCAATGCTCGCCCTTGACGCCGTGAGAACAGATGGCTCCAAGCAAGCGCGATGAAGAAGCTTGCTCTCCTGATGATCCTCGCGCTCACAGGTCCCGCGTTCGCGCAGACCAGAACCGTGCGCCAGACCGCTACCACTTACGGCGCCAGGCTGAACGCCGATGCCGAGCCGGCAGCGTTGAACCAGAACCGGCTCAACAGTCGGCTGGATACGCGTGTGAACAACCGTCTCAGCCTGCGAATTGAGCGCTTCCGAGTGGCTACGACCCAGGGGCTCGCGCAAGCCTACGCGGCACCGACCGACGATGGTTCTCGTCGTGCGCCACCGACGCCGGTTCCCGTGCCGCAGGATGACGAACCCGGCAGATAGCGCCTTGCCTCCGCGCGAACAAAAGCGGAATATACCTCAGGCACGAATCGCTCGATCTCTCCTCCTTCGCCTCCCGCCTTATCCAGGAACAAGGTTCGGCCTCGGCCGCACGATCGGAGCGCATCCGGCTATTGGGTATCGACGCGCCCGAATTACCTAGCCACTGCCTGCTCGGCCGCACCTGTGCGCCCGGCTCCCGAATGCGTCCACTGCGTCGCTAGACCCAGCCGTCTCAGCACGTATGACGATCAATCAAGCGGGCGAAGACGCCTACAACCGGACGTTTGCAATGGTGGCGGGACGCCGGGGTGTTCTGTCCTGCTGGCAATTGAGACAGCATCAGGCGATCTATAAGCCGGCTTGGGATAATTGGCGACTCGTCGCGCGCACCTGTCCTCGAGCGGTGCGCTAAGCTGTTCCGCAGCTATGGACAGCGCCGATAAATGTTCAGTCAGCGGCAGGGTCGGCAATCGCCTTTCCATCATCGACCAAGCGGAATGACGCTTTCCCGTTGAACTGGTTCTTCTGCTCGTCGTAACCAGTCCGACTTAACTTGATGGCTGTTGGACTGACCAGCTTACCCGCGGCACGTTGGCGCTCACCTCGAAATTGCTGAAGGTGGTCGCTGTGATCGAATAGCGCTCCTCGCGCCCTTCGCATCGATCGGTAATAATCTCGTCTCATGATCCTCTAAAGTTTTCGGCACCGTGCTCACATAACCTTGGAAATGCCGACGCGGGAGCAGATGTCGGGCCCGAAGTGACCGCAGGCACAGGTATTGCAACTAGGGTGGCCGGAACCGCAATCTGTCGTGCCGGAGCGGGGGAAGAAGGCGTCTGTTCGGGCCGATCCACTGACGCTCTGCCGAGCATGAAGGCGAATCCGACCGTTGCAGCTCAAGCTACACCCGCGAGCAACAGTGCAATTCTGGAAAGGCTCCGCACGATGGGCAAGCCGGTGAGGTGTCGTCCCTCGAGACCGGCGACTCGCAGCCTAGCGACAGGTCTGGGCTGGGTGAAGTGTGTCAGATCGTTACGCAAACAACCCACCTAGCGCATCCGATCCTCTCCGATATTGCATTAGCGCAGCCTAGCCGATCTCGTGCTTGACGAACCGCCTCTACCGGAACTGACTTGGCGCTTCGTGCTTACCGGGTGATTGTTGAGCGGTAAAAGCTACGCGCTTTGAACCCCCATCCGCAGTAAAACAACGGGAAACCGATGGTGACCCCGGCGCGATTCGAACGCGCGGCCCTCAGATTAGGAATCTGATGCTCTATCCGGCTGAGCTACGGGGTCGCCGGCCGCCGCTCTAGGCGCCGCGAAAGGGACCGGTCAACCGCCGGGGCATCGCTGCCGCTCCTGCGGTCGACCGGCCGATCCGGCTCAGGCCTTTACGTGGGCGGAGATGTGCTTGTTCATCTCGAACATCGAGCACTTGTCCTTGCCAAAGACCTTCTTCAACTTGTCATCGGCGAGAATCTCGCGCTTGTTCTCCGGGTTCTGGAGGTTGTGCTCCTTGATGTATTCCCAGACCTTGCTGATCACCTGGCTGCGCGCCAGCTTGTCGTTGCCGACGATCGCGCCGAGCTCGGGCGATGGCTGGACGGGGGCGTGGATGCCGGTGCCGCTGTTGGTCTGCTTCGTGGCGGCCTTCTTGGCGCCGGCTTCCTGCTTTGCAGTGGCCATGAGGTTCTCCTGTTAAGCCCCGGACCGCTTGCCGCGCGAACCGGGAATCACGCCTTCTTGAGCGCAGCCGCCTTGTGCGCCGCTTCGCCGCCCTTGTCACTCTTCACGATGTACTGCGGATCGTCGGATGATGCGCGGACCTGATGATCCTTGATCTTGGTGTCACTGGTCACCTTCCGCTGTACCTTGCCGTGCGCGGTGCCGCCGTGCGATTTCCAAGTGACCTCGTCGCCCTTCTTTGGGTCGTCCATCGTCGTTCTCCTGCGGTGAGGCAGGGTCAGCGCGCACCGACGAAAAAGGCTCCCGATGACCGGGAGCCTTGGTAATCCAGGTTGCGCGCCTTCCGACCTGCCCCTGCGCACGCAAGGGCAGGCGGGTCGGTGTCAGAAACGGAAGCCGGCGGCGACGCCGTAGCGGCGCGGTTCCAGCGTGAATGCGTTGGTGAACAGGCCAGACGACTGGTCGGTGACGTATAGACCCGTGATGGCATCGTTGCTGGTCAGGTTCTGGACGAAGGCGCGAACGAAGAAGCGCTGGTCGGGCGCGTTCAGCTGGATCTGCGCGTTGACGACCTCAAATCCCTGAATGCGGTTGACGTTGCGGTTGAAGATGCTGCCGAAATACTCGGCCGTATAAGCAAGGTCGGCTCGCGGAACCAGATTCCAGTCGCCAAGATCGATCGTGTACTGGACGCCCGCGGAGAACTTGTACCGCGGCGACTGCGGCAGCTCGTTGCCCCGGATGTTGGTCTGGACGCCTTCCTGCAGCACCGTGACACCCGCCGCCGGATTGGCCGACGCCGCAGTCAGCGCCGAACACAGGCTGAATGCACCGGTGGTGTTGGTGCTGGGGATGGCGACCGGCGCGCGCAGGCCGAGTGCGGCGTTGACCGCGGTGACGAAACCGTTCGACTGCGCCGCGACGCGCGCGTTTGACACGACCGCGCAATTGTTGCCGAACTGCAGGTCCTTGATGATGACCGCATCCGCGCGCCCGCCCGACGGATCCTGCGGATTGGCGAGCAGCTTGTCGTTCTTCACCTCCGTGTGGAGATAGCTGAAGTTCAGGTTGACCAGCATCGCGCGGGTCGGCGCGACGATCGCCTCGACTTCGGCACCATAGACGCTGGCGTCGACGTTGTCGTTGACGGAGGTCCGCGCGACGATGCGGCTGAGCTGGAGCTGCTTGTACTGATAGTAGAAGCCGGTGACGTTCAGCCGCAAGGTCCCGTTGAGGAACGTGTTCTTCGAGCCGATCTCGAACGCATTGACCGTCTCCGGCCCGAACAGCGGCGCGACCGCGAATACCGGGGTCAGCGGCGGGTTGACACCGCCCGATTTGTAGCCGCGCGAGTACGAGGCGTAGAGCAGGTTACGCGGCGTGATCTGCCAGTCCAGCACCGCACGGCCGGTGCCGCGCGAGAAGCTGACGTCGTTGATCGCGCGCGACTGGATGCCCGTCCGCGACGGATCGGCATCGTAGGTGAACGCCGGCGAGTTGTAGACGTTGGTGGTGCCGAAGGGCACGATCGCGCCGGTCAGCAGCGACGTGACCGCTTCGATATGCTTCTCGTCGTGATTGTACCGGCCGCCCAGCGTCAGCTTCAGGTTGCTCGCGAGGTTGGCATAGACCTCGCCGAAGATGCCGTACGACTTCAGCCGGTAGTTCTCGGACAGGTTACGATAGAACGGGGTCGCCGAATAGCCGGCACCGCCACCGAACAGCGCCGACGCATAGTCGAGGTTGAACGAGTTCACGTAGTAGCTGTTCTCGTCGACGTTGGAGCGCAGATAGCCGCCGCCGATCAGGAAGTTGAACGCGCCGTCGAACTTGCTGCTCAGGATCGCCTCACCATGATATTGGTTGCCCGAGCCGGTCGACCGATCGAAATCGAGGCTGCGTGGAGCGCAGATCGCATGGCCGCCATAGACGCCGGTGCCGGTCTCTTCGGCCAGCGACTGGCACGGCATTCCGGTGCCCTGTGCCAACAGCGCATTGCGCGCGGCCAGGAAGCCCGGTCCGAGCGCGCCCGAGCCGGCAAGGGCGTTGAAGGCATTGAGGCCCGGATTGGCGGCGAGCGAGTTCTCGATCGCCAGGTTGTAGTCGACGGTCGAATCCGTCTTGCCTTCGGTATAGCCGCCGTCGAGCTTCAGCGACAGCTGGCCGATGTCTTGCGTGATGTTGAACAGCACCTGCTTCTCGTCCGTGCGGAAGCGGGGCAGCGAGTCGATGTTGACGGTGCGCGCGTCCGTCGGGTTGACGAAGTTGGAATAGGTGTCCGGCCCATAGACGCTGCCCAGTGCGAACGCGGGACCGGCGGCCGCGAGCGGCGTGCCGGCGAACGCGATCCGCAGGAACTCGACGCTGGTCAGCGTGGCGGCGAAGCTGGCGTTGCCGTTCAGCGTCTCGCCAGAGACGAGCCGGTCGGGAAGGCAGCCCAGCACGCCGGTCGGATCGCGATGGCACAGCTGCTTCTGGATGCGCGAGCGGTCGTCGTCCTCGCGGAAGTAGTGGCCGACGATGTCGATCGTCGTGCTCGACGTCGGCTGCCACCGGACCGAGGCGCGGACGTCGAACTGGTTGCGCCCGTCGATGTCGCTGTCGGTGAACACGTTGTGGGTGAAGCCGTCGCGCCGCAGGTAGTAACCAGCCAGGCGGATGCCCAGCGTGTCGGTCAGCGGCAAGTTGAACATGCCCTTCACGCGCACGCTGTTGTAATTGCCGTACTCGACATCGCCCGACGCGTGGACGCCCGACAGGTCGGCCTTGGCGGTGATGAAGTTGATGACGCCGCCGGTCGCGTTGCGGCCGAACAGCGTGCCCTGCGGCCCGCGCAGCACCTCGACGCGCTCCAGATCGAAATATTCATTCTGGAATATCGGCGAGTTGAGGATCGGCACGTCGTTGACGTGGACGGCGGTCGCCGCGTCGCAGGTGACGCCGACGCACAGATCGCCGATGCCGCGGATGTTGAACGAGGCCGACGAGGTGAAGTTGCCCTTGGTGAAGGTGATGTTGGGCAGCGTCAGCTGGAGGTCGCTGGTGGTGTTGATCTGCTGCGCCTGCAACGCCTGCGCGTTGAAGGCGGTAACGGCGATCGGCACGTTCTGCAGCACCTCCGCCTGGCGTTGCGCGGTGACGACGATGTCCTGAATGCCGCCGCTGTTCTGTCCCGCGTCGGCGGCGGGTGCCTGCGAGGCAGCGGGGGCGACCGCAGGGGTCGAGCCGCCGCCCTCCTGCGCCTGGGTCGATTGACCCGCGGGCGCCGACGCATCCTGTGCCCAGGCGGTGGCAGGAATAAAGGCGATTGCGGTCGCAGCGAGCAGCTGGAATTTCGTCATGGGCTTCCTCTCCTGAGCTCGCCGATCGAACGTCGGCATACCTCGCATGTGAAAAGCGGGTATGGTGAGGTAGCGCCGCGTGATTTCCGCCGTCAATCGCCTTTTCGCCCATTTGCCTCTGGGCAAAGTGTCACGGGCGCGCGATGTTGCCGGAATGAGACAGTTGCAGATTCGAACCTTTGTCATGGAACGCGGTTGCCGTAGCGGCAGGGGGCAAAAGTGAGCGACCTTGTCGTTGCGGACTCCGAAGGTGGTGTACCTGACGCGGTAGCGAACGCTGTCCGGACGTTGATAGAGTGGGCGGGCGACGATCCGATGCGTGAGGGTCTGGCGGACACGCCGCGCCGAGTCGCGAAGGCATGGAAGGAATATTGCGCGGGCTATGCCGGGGACCCGGCAGTCCATCTGGATCGCGTGTTCGAGGAGGTCGGCGGCTATGACGAGATCGTGCTGCTGAAGGACATTCCGTTCCAGTCGCATTGCGAGCACCACATGGCGCCGATCATCGGCCGCGCGCACATCGCCTATCTGCCGCGCGACCATGTCGTCGGCATATCGAAGCTCGCGCGCGTGCTGCACGGCTTCGCGCGGCGGTTGCAGGTGCAGGAGCGGCTGACGGCGCAGGTCGCCGACTGCATCTGGAACAACCTGAAACCGCTGGGCGTCGCGGTGGTGATCGAGGCGACGCACGCCTGCATGACCGCGCGCGGGGTGCGGACGCCGGGCGTCGAGATGAAGACCAGCCGGATGATGGGCGTGTTCCGCGACGACGAGCGATCGCGGCGAGAGGTGCTGGCGTTGATGGGGCTGTGATCCGCACCGTTCTGGTCACCGGCGGCGCCAAGCGGCTGGGCGGGGCGATCGCGCGGCGGCTGGCGGCGGACGGTCACCGCGTCGTGATCCACTATGGTCGCTCGGGCGACGACGCGGCGGCACTGGCGGCGGCGATCGGCGCGGTCGGCACGGTGGGCGGCGATCTGGCCGCGACCGACGCGATCGGCGATCTGTGGACGCGCGCCTGTGCCGTCGCGGGTGGGGCGATCGACGGGCTGGTCAACTCCGCGTCGCAATTCGCGTTCGACCGTCCCGACGCGGTCGACGTCGCGCTGGCGGCGCGGCTCCAGGCGGTGAACTGTACCGCGCCGGTGCTGCTCGCCGGGTGCCTAGCCAGGCAGGGCAGGGGCGGCGTGGTCGTCAACCTGCTCGACCAGAAACTCGCCAATCCCAACCCCGACTTCTTCTCCTACACGCTGTCCAAGGCGGCACTGGCGGAGGCGACGGTGCTGATGGCGCAGGCGTTCGCGCCGGCGGTGCGGGTCAACGCGGTTGCGCCGGGCCTGACGCTGGCGAGCGGGGACCAATCTGCGGCGGCGTTCGACCGCGTGGCGCGCGCCAACCTGCTGGAGCGGCCGGTCGGGGCGGCGGCGGTGGCGGACGGCGTCGCTTATCTGATCGGCGCGGAGAGCGTGACCGGGCAGACGCTGTTCGTCGATTGCGGCCAGCGGTTCGTGAAGCGGGACGGAGACGTGATGTTCGAGGGGAGCGCCGGTGGCTGACTACACGATCCACCTCGACGATCTCGACATCGCGATGAGGCTCGGCATCCACCCGCACGAGGCCGCACCGCAACGGGTGCGCCTGTCGGTGGCGATGATCGTCGGGTACGCCGCCGCACCGTCGGCGGACCGGATCGACGAGGTGCTCGACTATGATTTCGTGCGCGAGGGTATCCATGCGCTCGCGACGGGCGAAGGGTTCGCGTTGCAGGAGACGTTGGTCGACGCGGTCGCCGCGCTGTGCCTGCGCGACCCCCGCGTGCGTGAGGTCAGGGTGCGGTCGACCAAGCTGGACGTCTATCCGGATGCGTCCGTCGGCTGTGAAGTGGTGCGGCGGCGCTGAGATCGTTCACGCGGCTTGCGCGCTAGCCGGCAGGTCGTCCTGAACTTCCAGCAGCCAGGCGGTGGCTTCGTCGGGATCGGCAAAGACCCGCATGTTCTCGCGTCGGATGCGCTGCAGCTGGAACCCCAGCAATGCCGAATCGGTGACGAACGCGACGCGGCGCGCCCATAGCCGCGTCATTCCGGTGTCCGTGAAGTAGCGGCCGTAGCGGTCCAGCACGTCCTTCTGCACGACCTTCAGACCACGATAATCATAGAGCGTGACGTGCCGCCCGGCGAGCGTGCCGAGCGAACGGATCGCGGCGTGCAGCTCGGCGGCGGAGGCTTCGAGCAGGGGCATCGTGAAGAAGCCGGACGCGGTCATGCGGATCATGGCGCGGGTGCGGTCGACGGAAACGCTGTACATGGCAGGGACCTAGCGCCGGCGGGTTAAGGCCGGCTTTCCGCGAAGGACGATCAGGCGCGATTCGCCGCGCTAAGCGCCGCGCGGACGCTGGCGGTGGCGACGTCGGGGTCGATGCCGACCCCCCAGATCGTCCTGCCGCTGGCGGTGCGGCATTCGAGATAGGTCGCGGCCTGCGCGTCGGCCCCGTGACCGATGGCGTGCTCGCTATAGTCGACCACGTCGAGCGCGACGCCCGCCTCCGCCAGCGCCGCGACGACGCCGGAGATCAGGCCGTTACCGCGACCCGAGATCGAGCGCTCCGCGCCATCGACGGCGACGCGGCCGACGAACAGCCGGTCGCCCGACGCGCCGGTCTCCTGATAGTCGCGCAGCGCGAAGCGATCTCCGGGGCGGGGCAAGTAGGTTGCCTCGAACCGGGCCCAGATGTCGGCCGCGTTCAGCTCGCGGCTGGTCTCGTCGGCGAGCGCCTGGACGTGGGTGCTGAAATCGGCCTGGAGGCGTTTGGGCAGCCGCAGCCCCTTGTCCTGCTCGATCACCCAGGCGACACCGCCCTTGCCCGACTGCGAGTTGACGCGGATCACCGCCTCGTAGCTGCGGCCGAGATCGGCCGGGTCGATCGGCAGATAGGGCACCTCCCATAGCTGGTCGTTGCGCGCCGCCTGCGCGGACAATCCCTTCTTGATCGCGTCCTGATGCGAGCCGCTGAACGCGGTGAAGACCAGGTCGCCGGCATAGGGGGTGCGCGGATGGACCGGGATCTGCGTGCAATAATTGACCGTCTGCACCACCGCGTCGATGTCCGACAGGTCGAGTGCCGGATCTACCCCTTGCGTGTACATGTTGAGCGCCACCGTCACGAGGTCGCAATTGCCGGTGCGCTCGCCGTTGCCGAGCAGGCAGCCTTCGACCCGGTCGGCACCGGCCATCAGCCCCAGCTCCGCCGCCGCGACCCCGGTGCCGCGATCATTGTGGGTGTGGAGCGACAGGACGCACGCATCCCGGCGGGAGACGTGGCGGCCGAACCATTCGATCTGGTCGGCATAGACGTTGGGGGTCGCGCACTCGACGGTGGCGGGCAGGTTGAAGATGATCGGCCGGTCGGGCGTCGGCTGGAGCACCGCCATCACCGCCTCGCAGCACTCCAGCGAGAAGTCGAGTTCGGCGGTGGAGAAGGTCTCCGGCGAATATTCGAACTGCCAGTCGGTATTCGGCTGCTTCGCCGCTTCGTCGCGGACGACCTTGGCGGCGTCGACCGCGATCCGCTTGATCTCGGCCCGGTCCATGCCGAACACGATGCGGCGCCAAGCGGGACTGACGGCGTTGTAGAAGTGGAGGATCGCCGACTTCGCGCCCTTCAGGCTGGCGAAGCTGGTCTCGATCAGGTCGCGGCGCGACTGCGTCAGTACCTGGATCGCGACGTCGTCGGGGACGCGGTCGCCGGCGATCAGCCCGGCGATGAAGTCGAAGTCGGTCGCCCCGGCGGCGGGGAAGCCGACCTCGATCTCCTTCAGCCCGACGCGGACCAGCAGGTCGAAGAATCGGCCCTTCTTCTCCGCGTCCATCGGGTCGATCAGCGCCTGATTACCGTCGCGCAGGTCGGTGGAAAGCCAGCGCGGTGGCGTGGTGATGGTGCGCGACGGCCATTGCCGGTCAGGCAGGTCGATCGGCGGGAAGGGGCGGTATTTGACGGACGGATCGCGCAGCATGGCTCGGCACTCTCGTGAGGAGGGAGGTCGGGTCAGCCCTTAGGCGCGTGGGCAGGTGTGACGGAGGCCGCGCCTAAGGGCGCGTAAGTCGTAGCGCGAGGAGCGGCAAGCTGGTCACCCAGCGATCATGGCAAAGTGCCGGCACCCTGTCCAGCCGGTGTTCAGCCGGCCGGGGCGATTGACCGAGATCATACGCCGCCTGGGTATTCTGCGGTAAGAATGGAGTATGCGTCAGATCATCTATGCCAGTACCGCCAACGCGACCTCCGCCGCCAACCTGGCGCCCGAGATCCTGCGCGGCGCACGGGCGATCAATGGCATCAGCGGAATAACGGGGTTGCTCTGCGCGACCGGCGACCGCTTCATGCAGTTGCTCGAAGGGCCGGAAGACAGCGTCGCATCGGCGATGGAGCGGATCGCGGCGGACTCGCGTCACCGCGACATCGACGTGATGATCGACCGCGACATCGCGGGCCGCGCCTTCGGTGACTGGAGTATGGCGTATCGCGAGAAAGGGCTGCCCGCCGAGGCGCTGGCGGAGCGGATTGCGGTCTCGCTGGTCGATGCGTCGCCCGAGATCGCGGAGCGGTTCCGCGCCTTTATCGGCTAGGACCGAACCAGCGATCGATGCCGCTCGCGGGCAGAAACCAGAAGATCGCCACCAGTCCCGCCGCGGCGATCCCGAACCACGGCAACACCGCCGTCAGCGCCGCCCCGGCGGCGTACAGCCCGACCGCGAACCAGCCCTTGCGCGTGCTCGACCCGTAATAGGCCAGCGCGGCGGGATCGCGGCGGCCGGTCCGCTCGATCGTCTTCTGCAGCCATGTATAGGCGACGGCGGGAAGCAGCATGGTCGCGAGGTAGACCTATGTCGCCGCCCGGCTGAAATGATGTTCGCCCAGATAGCTGGTCGAGAACGGCACCAGGCTGAGCGCGAACAGCAGCAGGATGTTCGACCACAACAGCGCGTTGGTTACGTGCCGCGCGTGGCCAAACAGTCGATGGTGGTTGACCCAATGGATCGCGACATAAGCGTAGGAGAGGACGTAGGCGAGGAAGACCGGCCACAGCGTCCACAGCCGGTCCATCCCCTCGGCGACTGGCGGGTGCAGTTCCAGCACCATGATCGTGACGATGATCGCGATCACGCCGTCGGAGGACGCCTCCACCCCGCCGACGCCGGGGCGGCCCTCCTCGCCCGGCTCGCTCGCGCCGGCCGGCTCACTGCTTCATGAAGCCGGCCGCGATGTCCAGTTTCACCGCGTCCGACACGATCGGCACGGCAAAGCCCAGCCCGAACTCCGACCGGCGGATCGTGGCGGTGGCGTGGAAGCCGACATTGGCCTTGCCGCCCATCTGCGCGGGCGCGGTGCCGGCGCCGTAGAACTCGGCGGCGAGCGTGACCGGCCTGGTCACGCCGTTGAGCGTGAGGTCGCCCGTGACCGTCGCCTTTTGCCCGGCGACGACGACGCGGGTCGACACGAAGCGCGCGGTCATGTCGGCACCGAAGAAGTCGGGCTTGCCGCCGCTCGCGGCCGGGCGGGTGAGGTGCGCGGTCAGGCCGCTGGACGCGGTGGTGACCTTGCTGACCGGGATGGTGACGTCGACCTTGGTGGCGGCGAGGTTGCGCGGATCGAGCGTCAGCGTGCCCGTCACGTCGCCGAAGATGCCGGTGTAGGGCGTGAAGCCCATATGATCGACCGTCCAGGTCACCAGCGTGTGGTTGGGATCGGCGGCGTAGGTGCCGGCGGTGACGGCGGCGGGGTTGCGGCTGCCCGGCGGGGTGGTGGGCATCTGCGCCAGCAAGGGCGCGGCGAGCAGCAGAGCGGCGAGCGAGACGATACGCATCTGGCGAGTACTCCGGTGGTTCTTTCGATCCGACAGTGGCATGATCGTCGCGGGAACGGAAGGATATCGACGATGATGGCGAGATCGATGGTCGCGGGCGCGATGGTGCTGGCGCTGACCGGGTGTGGCGGCGGCCGGCCCTATCCAAACGGGCTGGAGCGCGGCGAGACGCTGTTGAGCGTGTCGGGGACGGGCCGTGCGGAGGCGCGTCCGGATCAGGCGATCTTTACCGCCGGGCTGGAGAATGTCGGCGCGAACGCGGCGGCGGCGAGCACGCGGGCGAACGAGGCGGTGGCGCGGATCGTCGCGGCGCTGAAGCCGCTGGGGATCGAGGAAAAAGACATCCAGACCAGCTCGCTGTCGATCAGCCGGATCGACTATGGCCGCGACCGGGGCAAGTTCCAGGCGTCGAACCAGGTGACGGTCAAGGTCCGCAAGGTCGATCAGGCGGGCGCGGCGATCGCGGCGGCGACGCAGGCGGGCGCGAACGTGCTCTCCGGCCCCAATCTGTCGGTCGCCGATCCGGAAGCCGCCGCACTGTCGGCGCATGGCGCGGCGTATCGCGCGGCGCGGGCGAAGGCGGATGCCTATGCCAAGGCGGCGGGGCTGAAGGTGGTGCGCGCGGTGAGCATCGCCGACGGCGGCGAAGGCCGGGCGATGCAGTCGATGCAGATGGAGCAGTACAGCGACATGGCGATGGCCCGCGCCGCGCCGCCGCCGCCCGTCGCCGCGCCGGTGCTGGCGGGAACGAACAGCCAGACGGTGAGCGTGCGCGTCGACTTCGCGCTGGCGCCGTAGTGACGCAGTGGGGAGTGGAGGACCCGCCGTCATCCCCGCTTTCGCGGGGATGACGGTCCGAGCCGGGCGTTAGGGAGCGACTACTCCCGCCCTCCTCAGTTCTTCGCCTTATCAACCAGCGCGTTCTTGCCGATCCACGGCATCATGCCGCGCAGCCGCTCGCCGACCTGCTCGATCGGGTGCGCCGCCGCGAGCTTGCGGGCCGCCTTCAGTTCCGGCTGCCCCGCGCGGTTGTCGAGGACGAAGTTCTTGACGAACCGACCGCCCTGGATGTCGGCGAGCACGCGCTTCATCTCCGCCTTGGTCTCGGCCGTGATGATGCGCGGGCCGGTGGTGATGTCGCCATATTCGGCGGTGTTGCTGATCGAATAGCGCATGTTGGCGATGCCGCCCTCGTACATCAGGTCGACGATCAGCTTCACCTCGTGCAGGCACTCGAAATACGCCATCTCCGGCGCGTAACCGGCTTCGGTCAGCGTCTCGAACCCGGCCTGGATGAGGTGGGTCAGCCCGCCGCACAGCACCGCCTGCTCGCCGAACAGGTCGGTCTCGCATTCCTCGCGGAAGTTGGTCTCGATGATCCCCGAGCGCCCGCCACCGACGCCGCTCGCATAGGCCAGCGCCACGTCGTGCGCGTTGCCGCTGGCGTCCTGATGCACCGCGACCAGACAGGGCACGCCGCCGCCGCGGACATATTCGGAGCGCACGGTGTGGCCCGGCCCCTTGGGCGCGATCATGATGACGTCCAGGTCCGCGCGCGGCTCGATCAACCCGAAATGCACGTTGAGCCCGTGCGCGAAGGCGAGCGCCGCGCCCGGCTTCATGTTGTCTTTGAGGTCCGCGTCCCAGATCGCGGCCTGATGCTCGTCGGGGGCGAGGACCATCACCAGATCGGCCCATTTCGCCGCCTCGGCGTTGCTCATCACCTGAAACCCGGCGTCGCTCGCCTTCTTCGCGGTGGCGGAGCCGGACCGCAGCGCGACGGCCACCTCCTTGACGCCGCCATCGCGCAGGTTCTGGGCGTGGGCGTGGCCTTGGGAGCCGTAGCCGACGATGGCGATCTTCTTGCCCGTCAGCAGGTTCAGGTCGGCGTCGGCGTCGTAGTAAACTCGCATTGTGTTTCCTTTCGTCATCCCGGCCTTGAGCCGGGATCCCGCTGTCTTCCCGCCGTCGAAAAGAAGCGGGACCCCGGATCAAGTCCGGGGTGACGGGTGTGGTTGATGTTGAATCAAACCGCGCTGCTTCCCCGCGCGATGGCGACGATGCCGGTGCGGGCGACCTCGACCAGCCCGACCTGCGCCATCAGCGCCACGAACGTGTCGATCTTGTCGCGCCCGCCGGTCACCTCGAACACGAAGCTGCCGGTGGTCGCGTCCAGCACGCGGGCGCGATAGATGTCGGCCAGCCGCAGCGCCTCGATACGGTGGTCGCCGGTGCCCGCGACCTTGACCAGCGCCAGCTCGCGCTCGACGTGCGGGCCGAGCGCGGTCAGGTCGGTGACCGAGTGGACGGGCACCAGCCGGTCGAGCTGGGCGATGATCTGCTCCATCGTCGCGGCACTCGCGGCGGTGACGATCGTCAGGCGCGACACCGCCTTGTCGGCGGTGACGTCGCTGACCGTCAGGCTCTCGATATTGTAGCCGCGCGCGGTGAACAGCCCCGCGACCCGCGCGAGGATGCCGGGTTCGTTGTCGACGAGGACGCTGAGCGTGTGGCGGTCCGCCGCCTCTTCCCTGATGTGCATCAGACCAGCGCTTTCGCTTCGTCGTCCATCTCGCCCGACACTTCGTTCGCCTGAAGGATCATGTCGGTGTGCGCGGCGCCCGACGGGATCATCGGGAAGCAGTTGGCGAGCTTGGCGACGCGGCAGTCGACCATCACCGGGCCGTCATGCGCCAGCATCGCGGCGATGCCATCGTCGAGGTCGCCCGGCGCGTCGATGCGGATGCCCTTCCAGCCATAGGCTTCGGCCAGCTTGACGAAATCGGGCAGGCTCTCCGAATAGCTCTCGGCATAGCGCGACGAATAGGTCAGCTCCTGCCACTGACGCACCATCCCCATATATTCGTTGTTGAGGATGAAGACCTTGACCGGCAGCCGGTATTGCGACGCGGTCGCCAGCTCCTGGATATTCATCTGGATCGACGCCTCGCCGGCGATGTCGATCACCAGCGCGGTCGGGTTGCCCAGCTGCGCGCCGATCGCGGCGGGAAGGCCATAGCCCATCGTCCCGAGGCCGCCCGACGTCAGCCATTTGTTGGGCAGCTCGAAGCCGAAATGCTGCGCCGCCCACATCTGATGCTGGCCGACCTCGGTGGTGATGATCGGATCGCGCGCGTGCGTCGCCTCCCACAGCGCGCGGACGGCGCGCTGCGGCATGATCTCGCCCTGGAAGGAGTTGGGCCCGTCCTCGGGGAAATCGAGACACTTCTTCGCGCGCCAGCCCGCGATCCGCTGCCACCATTCCGCCGTGTCGGGCCTGGGATGCTGGCGCGCCTTCCAGACGCGGACCATGTCCTCCAGCGCGTGGCCGGCATCGGCGATGATCGCGAGGTCGACGCGCACGGTCTTGTTCACGCTCGACCGGTCGATGTCGATATGGACCTTGCGGCTGTTGGGGCTGAACGCGTCGAGCCGCCCGGTCACGCGGTCGTCGAAGCGCGAGCCGATCGCGAGCACCAGGTCGGCCTGGTTCATCGCCATGTTCGCCTCATACGTCCCGTGCATCCCGAGCATCCCCAGGAATGCGTCGTGGCTGGCGGGAAAACAGCCCAGGCCCATCAGCGTCGAGGTGACGGGCGCGCCGCTGATCCGCTGCAACTCGCGCAGCAGCTGCGACGCGGCGGGACCGGCGTTGATGATGCCGCCGCCGGTATAGAGGATCGGGCGCTCGGCGGCCGCGAGCATGTCCACCACCGCCTCGATCCCCTTGGGATCGGCCTTGAGCGCGGGGCGATAGCTCTTGTGCCGCACCTGGCCCGGCTTGCGATATCGCGCGGTGGCGACCTGGACGTCCTTGGGGATGTCGACGACGACCGGGCCGGGGCGACCGGAGGTGGCGATGTGGAACGCCTCGTGGATCACGTCGCCCAGCAGCGCCGGGTCCTTCACCAGATAATTGTGCTTGGTGCAGTGGCGCGTGATGCCGACGGTGTCCGCCTCCTGAAAGGCATCGGTGCCGATCAGCGCGGTCGGCACCTGGCCGGTGATGACCACCATCGGGATCGAATCGAGCAGCGCGTCGGTGATGCCGG
Organism: Sphingomonas sp.; assembly: GCF_965200135.1. GTDB lineage: Bacteria > Pseudomonadota > Alphaproteobacteria > Sphingomonadales > Sphingomonadaceae > Sphingomonas. Next base: position 451,135 of record NZ_CBDATK010000006.1, on the reverse strand, counting down.
TGACCGCGTTGGTGGCGCCGGGGCCGGAGGTGACGAGCACGACGCCGGGCTTGCCGGTCGAGCGGGCATAGCCCTCCGCGGCGTGGGTCGCGGCCTGTTCGTGGCGGACGAGGATGTGCCTGATCCGCTTCTGCCGGAACAGCGCGTCGTAGATCGGCAGCACGGCACCGCCGGGATAGCCGAAGACATAGTCCACGCCGAGGTCGACGAGCGCCTGGACGAGGATGTCCGCACCGGGTTGTTCGTTGGTCATGTCATCCGCCTGTCGAGACGGGCGCCGCTACGGACAGAAAACATCATAGTCAACTCCAATCAGCGCAACTTTATTACTCGAGACGCGTCTGCGTAAGACAATAAAAAAGCCGCCCGGAGGACGGGCGGCCTATGGGCGCTCGCATCTCCGGACAGCGGATCAGGGGGTAATGGTAAGTACCGATACGCGACGCACGACGACGCGCAGCGCGGCAGGGCCGGCAAGCTGCGCGAGGAGGGGCGTCGCGGTGGACATGGTCACGACGCTATGCCGCCGGCCGGGCGCAGTCAAGCCGCTCCCCCAGCGCCGCGACCGCCTCGGCCGTCGCCGCGTCGTCCCCGATCGGCGCCGTCCAGTGGGCCCAGTCGGGCGGCGGCTGATGCCGGAACCAGGTGAACTGCCGCTTGGCATAGCGTCGCGTGGCGAGGTCGAGCGCCGCGACCGTCGCAGGGTCGTCGGCCTCGCCTCGCACCAGCCGTGTCATCTCCGGCACGCCGATCGCGCGCCGGACGGGCGCATCGGCGGGCAGGTCCGGCCGCGCCGTCAACGCCGCCACCTCCGCCAGACCGTCGCGCACGATCGCGCCTGCACGCCGCGCGATCCGTGCGTCGAGCCAGTCGCGCGGCGGGAGCAGGATGGTCGCGTGCAGCGCCACCTCGTCGCCGATACCGCCGGTGCGCGCCCCCTGCCAGTGCGCGAGCGGGCGGCCGGTCGACCGCACGACCTCCAGCGCGCGGTGGACGCGCGTCGTATCGTTGGCATGGAGCCGCGCCGCCGCCTCTGGATCGGCCTCGACCAGCAGCGCGTGCGCCGCCGCGACCGGCAGCGCGCGGACGGCGGCGCGGACGGTGGGGTCGATCGCGGGCACCGGCGCGATGCCGTCGATCAGCGTGCGGAGATAGAGGCCGGTGCCGCCGACCAGGATCGGCAGCTTGCCGGCCGCATGGGTGTCGGCGACGACTATCCGCGCCTCCGCCGCCCAGCGTGCGGCCGAATAGCCGGTGTCGGCGGCGTCGACATGGCCGAACAGCCGGTGCGGCGCGCGCGCTTCCTCGGCGGGGGAGGGGCGGGCGGTGACGACGCGGAGGTCGCGATAGACCTGCGCGCTGTCGGCGTTGACGACGACGCCGTCGTTGCGCTCGGCGACCGCGACCGCCAAGGCCGACTTGCCGCTCGCGGTTGGGCCGGCGATGACGACGAGGGGAGGGCGCGTGTCCACGCGGCCCTCTTACCGTTCGCCCTGAGCTTGTCGAAGTGCGCGCTACGCTCGATAGGGCGGGACGGCCTTCGACAAGCTCAGGCCGAACGGAGAGCATGTGTTCGTTGTTACATTAATTGCAGAGGATGCTCTGACAGACTCCGTAACGTCGGAAGTCACGCATCAGTTCATGGTGGATTGGACCGCTGGTACGGTGGTAGCCGCCGAATGGATTGACGAAGGTTGTGCGTTCGATCTCAGCTTTAGACCCGCTGACGATTTCAGACCTGAGGATTGTGCGCATCTGGCTCAAGGCTTGGCTGGCCTAGCTCGCAATATAGCTTCGGTTTCAGATTGTCAGGACTTGAAGTTGGACGTCGTGATTCAGCCGATCGAGGGGCGCGAGAAGCGGCTGCTCGTCGCCGACATGGATTCCACGATGATCCAGTGCGAGTGCATCGACGAGCTCGCCGACTATGCTGGGCTGAAGCCGCAGATCGCCGCGATTACCGAGGCGGCGATGCGGGGCGAGCTGGATTTCGAGGCTGCGCTCGATGCGCGCGTGGCGCTGCTGGCGGGGCTGGACGCGGCGGTGATCGACCGTTGTCTCGCGGAGCGGGTGCGGCTGATGCCGGGCGCGCGCACGCTGGTGCGGACGATGCGCGCGCGCGGTGCCAGGTGCGTGCTGGTGTCGGGCGGCTTCACGCGCTTCGCCGAGCCGGTGGCGCGCGAGATCGGGTTCGACCGCGCGATCGCCAACGAGCTGCTGATCGCCGACGATCGGCTGACCGGCGAAGTCGCCAAACCGATCGTCGGGGCGGAAACGAAGCTGGCGACGCTGCGGGCGGAGGCGGTGGCGCTCGGGATCGACGCGGCGGCGACGCTGGCGGTGGGGGACGGGGCCAACGACCTGCCGATGATCCGCGCGGCGGGGCTGGGGGTGGCGTTCCGGGCCAAGCCGGTGGTCGCGGCTGCGGCGGCGGCGCGGGTGGAGCATGGCGACCTGACCGCGCTGTTGTGGGCGCAGGGAATCGCGCGGCGGGACTGGGTCGCCTGAGATACGGCGGCGAGCGCGGGGGCTGCCGGGAGCGATCCGCTGGTGGCGCGCGCCCTCCGTCACGCGGCTACGCCGCGCGCCACCTCCCCGTGCCGGGGAGGATTAGGGCGCCACGACCGAGCAGGCCGTGCCCGCGCGTCGGCACGCGCTCTGCGCGGCGGCGCGGTCGGCGAAGCCGGTCGCCTGCAGCCGCGTGAACCCGCCGCCCGCCACATAGGCTGGTGTGCCGCCGCCGAGCTTGCCGCGAACGCGCGCCCATAGCGCCTCCGCATTGCCGCGGTCGCGAAAGGCGCCGAGCTGCACCTTCCACTTGCCGCCCCGCGAAGGTTGGGCAGGCGCGGGACGAGCGGCGACCGCGACCGGACGGGTCGTCGGCTTCGGCCGCGCGGTGGCGACGGGTGGCGGCGGCGATGCGGCGGGGGCGACCGGCGCCCGCGCCGCTTCCTCCGTCACCCGTAGCGGTCGCGGTGCCGTCGCCGGGCGTCCCTGTGCGGTGATCGCGATCTGTTGCGCCAGGGCGGTGCCGCGCTCGCGGTCAGGGCCGGTGATGAACGGGTCCATCTGCGCCAGCGTCTCGCGCGCCGACTGCAACCCGTCGCTGCCCGGAAGGCCGTTGGCGGGGGGTCTGGCCGCCGCCGCGCGCGACATCAGCGCATAGGCGCGGGGATAGTCGCGCCCGACGCCGTCGCCGTTGAACAGCATCGTGCCATAGACCAGCTCGGCGCGCGGCTCGTCGCGCGCGACCGACTGTTCCAGCCAGCGCACCGCCTCGGCCTTGCGTCCCGACTGGAACAGCGCCAGCCCGTAATTGTCCTGCGCCTGCTCGTGGCCCTGCAACGCCGCCTTGCGGAACCAGCTCTCCGCCATCTGCGGATCGACGGGCACGCCGCGCCCGAGCTTGTATGCCTGGCCGAGGTTGAACTGCGCGTCCGCGTCGCCGGCCACCGCCGGCGCGCGCCATTCCTCCACCGCCTGGCGATAGTCGCCGCGCGTCCAGGCATCGACGCCGGCCTTGACGTCGGCCAGCGCGGGCGCGGCGAGGAGGAGAGAGGCGGCGAGGATCGCGAGGCGCATGTCGTGGTTCCCTGTCAGTCACGCGAACATGCGGCCGGACCGGTTAAGAAGGCAACACTCCACCTTCCGGCCTTGGCCAGGGCGCGCTCGACGGGCCGACCGTTAACCGTTCTTTAGCTCTGCGCGTGCGACGTCGGCCTCTACTACCAACAGGGGTTTGACGAGCACATGCGCGTTCTCGCGATGGCATCTCAAAAGGGCGGATCCGGCAAGACGACCTTGTCCGGGCATCTCGCCGTCCAGGCTCATCTGGCGGGCAACGGCCCCGTCGTGCTGATCGACATCGATCCGCAGGGGTCGCTCGCCGACTGGTGGAACGAGCGCGAGTGCGATCAGCCCGCCTTCGCGCAGACCACGGTCGCGCGGCTGGCGGCCGATCTCGAGTCGCTGCGCCAACAGGGCTTCAAGCTGGCGATGATCGACACGCCGCCCGCGATCACCGTCGCGATCCAGAGCGTCATCCAGGTCGCCGAGCTGATCGTGGTGCCGACGCGCCCGTCGCCGCACGATCTGCGCGCGGTCGGTGCTACCGTCGACCTGTGCGACCGCGCGGGCAAGCCGCTGATTTTCGTCGTCAACGCGGCGACGCCCAAGGCGCGGATCACGTCGGAGGCCGCCGTCGCGCTGTCGCAGCACGGCACCGTCGCGCCGGTGACGCTCCACCAGCGCACCGATTACGCCGCGTCGATGATCGACGGCCGCACCGTCATGGAAGTCGATCCGAACGGCAAGTCCGCCGCCGAGGTCCAGGCGCTGTGGGCCTATATCTCCGACCGACTGGAAAAGAACTTCCGTCGCACCGTGTTTTCGGTGCCGCAGGCGGGGCAGAGCCTCGGCCAGCGGCCGCAGGCGGGCGGCTTCGGCCGTCGGGTGGTCGGCTGATGTTGAGCCCGAAGCCATTCGCCTCGCTCTCGGGCGGGCTGCTCGCACGCAAGGGCGCGGCGCGGCCGGCAATGCGGCCGCAGGGGTTCGCCAGCCTGGCGCCGACGGCGCAGCAGCTGGAGGATCTCGGCTGGAACGACATGGGCTCGGATGCCGGTGCCGAGCCGGTGCCGTTGACCATGGTCGCGCCCGTCGCTGCCGATGCGGAGGTCGAGAAGCCGCCGGTACTGGTCGTCCGTGAGGCGCTCGCCGAGGCGGTCGCCGCGCCGGTGCCCGATACCGGTAAAGCCGAGGACGAAGCACCCCGCGCGGTCCACGCCGTCTCGGTCGCGACCGCCACCCGCCTCAGCCGCGAGACGGCGCACAAGGGGCGTGCCGCCTTTACGCTGCGGCTCGATGCGGAAAGTCACCTGCGGCTGCGGCTCGCCAGCGCGCTCGCCAACCGGTCGGCGCAGCAGCTGGTCGCGCAGGCGCTCGCCCGGTTCCTGGTCACCATGCCGGAGGTCGATGCGCTCGCCGCGCAGCTGCCGCCGCAAACGCTCAAGGCTTCGAAGGGGAAGCGTCGATGAAGACCTCCAAGCTCGCACTGATCGGGCTCGCCTATGGCGGCATCTTCGTGCTCGGGGCCGCCGAGGCACCGCGCACCGCCGCGACCCCGCAGATCAAGGCCGCCGCCAAACAGGCGGGAGAGGCGTCGCGCGCGCTGAACCGCCGCGATGCGGTGAGCGCGATCGACGCGGCGGAGCAGGCGGTGGCGCTGGCGCCGCGCGTCGTCGCCTATCGGCTGCTGCTGGGGCAAAGCTATCTTCAGGCGGGCCGCTTCACGTCAGCATCGCAGGCGTTCGCCGACGTGCTGGCGCTCGATGGCGGCAACGGTAAAGCGGCGCTCAATCTGGCGCTGACGCAGGTCGGGTCGGGCGACTGGCAGGCGGCGCGGGCCACGCTGGCGGCGCATGCGGACACGATCCCGGCGAGCGATCGCGGGCTGGCGCTGGCGCTGGCGGGGGACACGCAGGGTGCGGTGGACCTGCTGACGGCGGTGGTCCGCTCACCGGCGGCGACGCCCAAGGCGCGGCAGAACCTGGCGCTGTCCTATGCGCTCGGCGGTCAGTGGCAGGCGGCGCGCGTGGTCGCGGCGGTCGACATGTCGCCGGCCGACGTCGATGCGCGGATGCAGGAATGGGCCGCGTTCGCGCAGCCCGCCGCCGCCTCCGATCAGGTCGCGAGCATGCTCGGCGTGCGCGCCGTGGCGGACGCGGGCCAGCCGGCCGCGCTGGCGCTGAACGCGCCGACGCCGACGGTCCCGCCGGTCGCCGTAGCGGCGGTCGAGCCCGCTCCCGTGCCGGTGGAGGTCGCCGCCGCACCGGTCGTCGAAGCGCCAGCACCGGCGCCGCAGACGGTGGCGCAGGTGACCTTCGGGCCGCGTCGTGAGGTGGTGCAGTCGCTGCCCGCACCGCTGCTGGCGAGCGAGGCCGGGCCGGTCAAGGTCGCGCTTCAGGCGGGTTTCTCGGGGGTCCGCGCGGGCACGCTCCGCGCGGTTCGGCCGGCACCGCGTGCGGCGTCGGGTCAGTTCTTCGTCCAGCTCGGCGCCTTCGACAATGCGGGAGTCGCCAAGGACGCCTGGGGTCGCATAAAGCGTCGCCATGCCGCGTTCGCCGGGCACATGCCGCAGGGAATGAACTTCCGGTTGGGTCAGGCGAGCTTCTATCGCCTGTCGGTCGGCGGCTTCGCCCGCGGCGACGCCGATCGTGCCTGCCGGTCATACAAGGCACAGGGCGGCCGATGCTTCGTCCGCGCGGGCGCAGGGGATCAGGTCGCGAGCTGGGTCCGGCCCGGTGGGACACAGGTGGCGATGCGGTGATCGCAGGCGAATAGCGCAGGCTATTCGCCGCCGCGGCGATCACCCCGGCCGGCGGGTCGCATCGCGAACCCGTCCGACGACGCGGCGTTGCCGCGTCGCAGCCGCTCGACGACACAGGGTTGACGCGGAAGTTAATTCCGCGTCGTCGGACAGGCTCGGCGACGCCGACCTGCCGGCCGGTCTTGCGCATCTGCGTCGCAGCTATGCTGCGTCGTTGTGCGCGGCGACCTCCCGGCCACCCTTCCACACCCGCAACACCTTGCCCTGTACGGGCAGGCCGTCGAACGGCGTGTTGCCCCATTCGCCGGGCAGCGTGTCGGCCGCGATCCGCCACGGCGCGTCGTCGTCGAGCAGCACCAGATCGGCGGGCTTGCCGACCGCCAGCTCCCCCGCATCGACCCCCAGCACCGCCGCCGGGTTCGCCGCGAGCAGCCGGAACAGCCGCTCGATCGTGACGTGCCCGTCGCGCACCAGCGTCAGCGCGCACGCCAGCAGCGTCGCCGCGCCCGCCATCCCGGCCTCCGAGTCGGCGAACGGCAGCCGCTTCGCCTCCGGCCCCTTGGGCGCGTGACCCGAGCACAGCACGTCGACCGTCCCGTCCGCCACCGCCGCGAGGCACGCCTGCCGGTCCGCCTCGCTCCTGAGCGGCGGCGACAGGTGGGCGTAGGTGCGGAAGTCGCTGACCGCGATTTCCGACAGCAGGAGATGCGCGGGCGTGATGCCGCAGGTGACGCGGACGCCCCTGCGCTTGGCGGCGCGGACCAGGTCGAACGCGGCCGCCGTCGTCACTTGGCGCAGGTGCAGCCGCGCGCCGGTCTCCTCCGCCAGCAGCAGGTCGCGCGCCACCGCCAGCGCCTCCGCCACGGCGGGCGCGGCGGGCAGGCCGAGGCGGGTCGCGGTCTCGCCCGCGGTCGCCACCGCCTCGCCGACCAGTCCCGCATCCTCGGCATGCGCGATCACCGCCAGGTCGAGGTCGCGGGCATAGGCGAGCACGCGCGCCATCACGCCCGCGTCGGCGATCCAGCGCGCGCCCGTGCCGACCGCCCTGGCGCCGGCCGCGCGACAGCTCGCCATCTCCGCCAGCTCCTGCCCGCGCAGCCCGGTGGTGGCGGCGGCGATCGGGTGAATCCACAGATCGGGCTTGCCGATCAGCGCCAGCCGCTGGACCGGGCCGGGATCGTCGAGCACCGGCGCCTGATCGGGCATGGGTGCCACCCGGACGATCCCGCCCGCCCGGCATGCGGCGCGATCGACGCGGAAGACGCCGAGATCGACGATGGCGGGCGCGAGCAGCTTGCCGCGCGCGTCTATCGCGGTGGCATCGCCGGCTTCGACCATGCCGATCGCCGCAATCGCGCCATCGCGGACCAGCAGGCTCCCGGCGCGCACGCCGTCGGGACAGACCAGCCGCGCGTTGGTGACGAGCATCGGCGCGGCGATCACGCCCAACCCTCCACGCCGCGCGCGCGCCGCGTCAGGACATCCAGGCACGCCATCCGCACCGCGACGCCCATCGCGACCTGTTCGGTGATCGCCGACTGCGGTCCGTCCGCCACCGACGAGTCGATCTCGACCCCGCGGTTCATCGGCCCCGGATGCATCACCAGCGCGTCGGGCAGCCGCGCCATGCGCTCGGGCGTGAGGCCATAGCGGGCTCGAAATTCGCGCGGGGAGGGGATGTAGCCGCCCGCCATCCGTTCGTGCTGGACGCGCAGCATCATCACCACGTCGGCCCCCACCAGCGCGGCGTCGAAGTCGGTGAACGGCGTCACGCCCATCCGCTCGATCGCGGGCGGCATCAGCGTCGACGGCGCGCAGACCCGCACCTCGGCGGCAAGCGCGGTCAGCGCCAGGATGTTCGACCTGGCGACGCGGCTGTGGAGCAGGTCGCCGCAGATCACGACGCGCTGCCCGGCGATGCCGCCGCGCCGCCGCCGGATCGTCAGCGCGTCGAGCAGCGCCTGCGTCGGATGCTCGTGCCGCCCGTCGCCGGCGTTGAGCACCGCGCAATCGACCTTGCCCGCGATCAGCCCGACCGCGCCCGACGAGCCGTGGCGGATGACCAGCACGTCGGCGTGCATCGCGTTGAGCGTCTGCGCCGTGTCGATTAGCGTCTCGCCCTTTTTCACCGAGCTTTGCGCCGCATGCATGTTGACGACGTCCGCGCCGAGCCGCTTGCCCGCGATCTCGAAGCTCAACAGCGTCCGCGTCGAGTTCTCGAAAAAGGCGTTGATCTGCGTCAGGCCGGCCAGCTGCTTGGCGGGCGCCCGCCCGATCCATCCCTCCGCCTCGTCGAGCAGGAAGACGATCTCGTGCGGTTGCAGCCCGTCGATGCCGAGCAGATTGCGGTGCGGAAAGACGGCGCCGCCCTGGATCAACGTGGCGGGGCGGTGGTCCGATGGCATCGAAGGCGCGGGGTAGCGGGGCGTGGCGACGCGGGCAAGGTCATGCCGCCGCGATCAGGTCCACCAGATGACGGGTAGGCGAATTGCCGAACACGCGCGCCGTCGGTCGGTTCGCCATCTCGAGCAGGTCTTGCAGGTCCCACAGCAGCAGGTTCGGCGTCAGCCTGAGGAACGGCGCGTGCGTCGACCACCGGGTCCGATCACCGACGATCCGCTTGACCGCGAGCACGTGCGTGAACTCGGTCTGGCCGGTCACGGCGTGCACCCGCTGGCGGAAGGCACACGCCCAGTCGGGCTCGGTCAGCTCGCGGAAACCCGTGACCACATTGCCGCCTGCGACCGTCTGATGTGGATTGGCCGCGTCGAGACGGGCGAGGTCGCGCTCAATATTCAGTTCTTCTCGGCCGCCCTTGCAGTTTATCGCCAGCACTCGGCGCGCCCCGCTTCGCGCTGGTCTGATCGCGACGATATCGATGTCGCTGGTGGCATCGGCCTTCCAGCGACCGTCGCGAATGCTGCGCGCGTTCGAGTTCAGCGCATACGGCACGTTCTCGGCGGTAAGATACCGATCGGCCTGAACAGCGCCGCGCACGAACTCCTCGAACAAATTGATCGCCACCGAATGACGAATGCCCGACCGGAGTTAAAACGCCGTTGCCACCAGCGCGTCGATCGCGGCTTGCAGGATGTGCGCGGCGGCGAGGCTGTCGATGCGATCGGCGCGTTTGGCGCGGCTCATGTCCTGCGCGATCATCGCGCGTTCGACCGCGACGGTGGAGAGGCGCTCGTCCCACAACAGCACCGGACCGAGATCGGCGACGTTGCGCGCGAAGGCGCGGGTCGACTGCGCGCGCGGACTTTCCGAGCCGTCGAGATGGAGCGGCAGGCCCAGCACGATTCCGACCACCCGCTGCTTGCCGATGAGCGTTGCCAGCTCGGCCTTGTCGGCGGTGAACTTCGTGCGTCGGATCAGCGGGGCAGGGGAGGCGAAATGCCACTCCGCATCGCAAAGCGCCGTGCCGATCGTCTTGGTGCCGAGGTCGAGGCCGAGCAGGCGGCCGCCGGTGGGCAGCGCCGCGCGGAAGGCGGCGGCGGCGGTGGTGACTAGCATTGTCAAATCCTCCCCGGCACGGGGAGGTGGCGGCCGCGTCGCGGCTGACGGAGGGGGCGGGTCGCGCGCGGCTCGCTTGTGGTCCGCCCCCTCCACCACGCCGCTGCGCGGCGCGGTCCCCCTCCCCGTGCCGGGGAGGAATCTACGGTCGCCATGCCGCCAGCCGCCGGCCCGCGTCCGCGCGCACGTTCGCCCAGAACAGCGCATAGTCGTAGACGTGGTAATTATTGCCCGGCAGCACATAGTTGCCGACGTTGGGCGGCGACCCGATCAACAGGAACCCGCGCCCGTCACACCTTGCCGGCACCGCCCCGACCTGCACCGTCGCGGTCGACAGGTCGGCCGACGGCACCAGCGTGCCCAGATTGGCGCTCGCCGGTGCCGCCGCGCCCGCGCCGCCGGTCAGCGGATTGGTGCACAGGATCGGCGTGCCCCGCCGCGACGCGCCGGTGAAGCCCGTGCTCTTGTCGTAGGTATCGACGATCAGCGCCGGGTCGGCCGGCTCCGCGAAGCTCGCCCAGGACAGGATGCACCCGGTCTGCGCCGCCGCCGCACAGGCCGGCAGGCGCAGACGCGGCAGGTCGGCGGTGGTCGAGACCGGCCAGCCGACGACATAGGCCGCGACCACCCGCCGGGCGAGCGGCGTCCCCGCCACCCGCTCGCGCAACAGCCGTTCGAGGTGCAGCGCGCCCTGGCTATGCCCCGCCAGGATCAGCGGGCGGTTCGGCCCGACCTGCTTCAGGAAAGCGTCGAACGCGGCCAGCACGTCGCGATAGGCGAGGTCGAGCGCGGCCTGCCCCTCCGGCTTGTCGGTCAGGAACGCGCCGAAGCTCGCCTGGCGATAGCGCGGTGCCCAGATCTCGCCCGCCTCGTTGAACGCGCTCGCCTGGCTGCGGACGAACAGGTCGGTGCGGAACGCCGTCTGTCCTTCGGTCTGCGCCGGTGCGTTCCAGTGCCCGCCCGGCTCGATATACGAGGTCGGATGGATGAAGAACACGGCGGCCCGGCCCTTCGCCGCCTTGTACCCCGGCGGCGTCCATAGCGCCGGGTTGCCCGGCTTGTCCGGCCGCGCGACCCACAATGCGGGGCCGTCATAGGCGCTGCCCGCCACCGCCGCTTGGCCCTGGAACGCCTCGCGCGGGACCAGCGCCGCGCGCAACAGCTCCGCGCCATAGAGGCGGAACACGAACAGCGCGGCGATCGCGAGGACGATCAGCGCGGCGACGACGTAGAGGAACTTGCGGGCCACGGCTGTGCCCTATCGCTGGCGCGCGGGGTTGTCCAAGCGGTTGCGGGCGGCTAGCCGGGCGCGATGTCCGTCGACACCGCAACCGTGAAGAAAGTGGCCGCGCTCGCCCGCATCGCGCTGCCCGACGCCGATGCCGAGAGGCTGGTGCCCGAGCTCAACAACATCCTCGGTTGGATCGAGCAGCTGGGCGAGGTCGACACGACCGGCGTCGAGCCGACCACCGCCGTCATCCACAACACGCTGCGGCTGCGCGACGACGTGGTCGACGCCGACCCGCTGACCGGCGGTGGCCGCCGCGCCGAGCTGATGAGCAACGCCCCGCAGGCGGAGCACGGCTTCTTCACCGTGCCGAAGGTGATCGAATGAGCGTTCCCGCTCATTCGATCATCCCCGCGCAGGCGGGGATCCAGAACAACGGGCGGACCCGGGTTCCTGCCTGCGCCGGAGCACGCGCATGACCGACCTCACCACTCTCGGCGTCGCGGGCCTGCGCGACGGCATCCGCAACGGCGACTTCGCCGCGCGCGAGGTGGCCGACGCCTTCATCGCCAAGGTCGCCAAGGCCAAGGCGCTCAACGCCTTCCTGGTCGAAACCCCCGACCACGCGCTCGCCGCCGCCAAGGTCGCCGACGACGCGCGCGCGGCGGGCGAGACGCTCAAGCCGCTCGCGGGCGTGCCGCTCGGGATCAAGGACCTGTTTTGCACTGTCGGGGTGCCGACTACCGCCGCGAGCGACATCTTGGCGGGCTTCGTGCCGACCTACGAATCCGCCGTGACGCAGAACCTGTGGGACGCGGGCGCGGGGATGCTGGGCAAGCTCAATATGGACCAGTTCGCGATGGGCTCGTCCAACGAGACCAGCGCGTTCGGCAACGTCATCTCGCCTTGGCAGCGCAACGATGGCGGCAACGCACCGCTCGCGCCGGGCGGCTCCTCGGGCGGGTCGTCGTCGGCGGTCGCGGCGCGGCTGTGTCCGGGCGCGACCGGCACCGATACCGGCGGCTCGATCCGCCAGCCCGCCGCCTTCACCGGCATCAGCGGCATCAAGCCGACCTATGGCCGCTGTTCGCGCTGGGGCACGATCGCCTTCGCGTCCTCGCTCGATCAGGCGGGGCCCATGGCCGCCGACGTGCGCGATTGCGCGATCCTGCTGGAGGCGATGGCGGGCTTCGACGTGAAGGACGCGACCTCGCTCCAGCTCGACGTGCCGGCATGGGAGCGGGGCTTGTCGAGCGATCTGCGTGGCTTGCGGGTCGGTGTTCCAACGGAATATCGGGTCGAGGACATGCCCGCCGAGATCGATGCGCTGTGGGAACAGGGCATCGCCTGGCTGAAGGATGCGGGCGCGGAGATCGTGTCGGTATCGCTGCCGCACACCAGATATGCGCTGCCCGCCTATTACATCATCGCACCCGCCGAGGCATCGTCCAACCTCGCCCGCTACGACGGCGTCCGCTACGGCTTGCGCGACCTGCCGGACGGCGCCGGGCTACAGGACATGTATGCCGCGACCCGCGCGGACGGTTTCGGCGCGGAGGTGAAGCGCCGGATCATGATCGGCACCTATGTGCTCTCGGCCGGCTTCTACGACGCCTATTATACGCAGGCGCAAAAGGTGCGGACGCTGATCGCGCGCGACTTCGCGGCGGCCTGGGAGAAGTGCGACGTGCTTCTCACCCCGACCGCGCCCTCTGCGGCGTTCGCGCTGGGCGAGAAGTCGGCGGACCCGCTCGCAATGTATCTGAACGACGTCTTTACCGTGCCGAGTTCGCTCGCCGGCCTGCCCGCGATGAGCGTCCCCGGCGGCCTCGACGCGGCGGGCCTGCCGCTGGGCTTGCAGATCATCGGCAAGCCCCTGGACGAACAGGGCGTGCTCAACGCCGGGCTGGCGATCGAGGAACGCGCAGGCTTCACCGCGCGGCCCGAGGCGTGGTGGTAGACAGGTAATACCCGCCCAGGTATTACCCCGCTATGGGTAAAATTACCAATCTTACCGTCAAGGGTCAGGTCACGATCCCTAAGGATGTCCGCGACGCCTTGGGGCTGCGTGCCAACGAGCCGGTCGAGATCAGTTATGACGGTGGCGAGACGGCTACGATCCGCCGGCCCGCTGCAACGGCGGTGATGGACCGCAGCGCCGCCTATGCCGCCAACCTCGTGCGTCTTGAGGCCGTGGCTGAAGAGTGGAAGCATCTGCGGACCGGCGTCGACACCGACGTCCACATGGCCCGTCTCCGCGAGCCGCTGCCGACCCCCGACCCGCGCGACCTATGATCTTTATCGACAGCAACGTCCTGATCGACCTGATCGAGGGCGACGGCTCCTGGTCCGGATGGTCGCGGCGCGTCGTTGCGGACGTCGAGTTGGACATGCCGCTTGCCGCCAGCGTCGTCGTGCTCGCCGAGACCTCAGGCCATTTCAAGACACTGGATGACCAGCTTCGATATCTCGACCGCGTCAATGTCGGCGTGCGCGACCTGACCCCGCCCGCTGCCCGTCGCGCGGGACGCGCTCATTCGGCTTACCGTCGCGCCGGCGGCAGCCGGGTCGGCGTGCTCGCGGACTTCCTGATCGGCGGACACGCGGCTGCGCTCGGCGCAACGTTGCTCACGCGCGACCGCCAGCGATTTTCCGCCTATTTCCCCGACCTCACCCTCATCACGCCCGAGACGCACCCATGACCGACACCGACTACCGCATCCACGGCACCACCGGCGAGTGGGAGGTCGTGATCGGCCTGGAGGTCCATGCCCAGGTCACCTCCAACGCCAAGCTCTTCTCCGGCGCCGCCACCGTGTTCGGCGCGGAGCCGAACACGCAGGTGTCGTTGGTCGACGCGGCGATGCCCGGCATGCTGCCCGTGCCCAACCGCGAGTGCATCCGCCAGGCGGTCCGCACCGGCATGGCGATCGACGCGACGATCAATCGCTGGAGCCGCTTCGACCGCAAGAACTATTTCTACGCGGACCTGCCGCAGGGCTACCAGATCAGCCAGCTCTACCATCCGCTGGTCGGCGAAGGTCATGTCGACGTCACGCCCGACGAGAAGAACCCCGACGCGATCAAGCGGATCGGGGTGGAGCGCATCCATGTCGAGCAGGACGCCGGCAAGCTGATGCACGATCAGCACCCGACGCGCTCCTATGTCGACCTCAACCGGTCGGGCGTCGCGCTGATGGAGATCGTCAGCCGCCCCGACATGCGGTCGCCCGCCGAAGCAGGGGCTTACCTGACGAAGCTCAGGGCGATCCTGCGCTATGTCGGGTCGTGCGACGGCAACATGGACCAGGGCTCGATGCGCGCCGACGTCAACGTCAGCGTTCGCAAGCCCGGCGAGGAACTGGGCACGCGGACCGAGACGAAGAACGTCAACTCGATCCGCTTCGTCATGCAGACCGTCGAATACGAGGCGAAGCGGCAGGTCGAGGTGCTGGAGGCGGGCGGCGCGATCGAGCAGGAGACGCGGCTGTTCAACCCCGACACCGGCACGACGCGGACGATGCGGTCGAAGGAGGATGCCCACGACTATCGCTACTTCCCCGATCCGGACCTGTTGCCGCTGGAGTTGGACGAGGCGTTCGTCAACGAGTGTCGCGCGTCGCTGCCCGAACTGCCCGACGCGAAGCGCCGCCGCTACGAGGATGCCGGCGTGACGCCGTACAATGCCGGCGTGCTGACCGCGGAGGTCGAGACCGCGCGCTGGTTCGACGCGCTGTTGGACGCGGGCGCGGCGGCGGGGCCGGCCTCGAACTGGGTCACGGGCGAGCTGTTCGGCGCGCTCAACCGGTCGGGCAAGGACATCGCCGCCAGCCCGGTCACCCCCGCGAACGCCGCCGCGCTGCTGGCGCTGGTCGCCGACGGCACGCTGTCGGGCAGCCTCGCCAAACAGGTGTTCGAGGTGATGTTGGAAACCGGCCAGGACCCGGCGGCGATCGTCGAGGAACGCGGCCTCAAGCAGACCAGCGACACCGGCGCGATCGAGGCGGTGATCGCCGACGTGCTCGCGAAGAACCCCGGCCAGCTGGAACAGTATCGCGCCGGCAAGGTCGCGCTGTTCGGCTTCTTCGTCGGTCAGACGATGAAGGCGATGGCGGGGAAAGCCAATCCGGGGGTGGTCAACGAGCTGTTGAAGAAGGCGCTGGGGTAGGGGCCGACGGCGCCCATGGCGGGCGCGGCGAGGCGAAGGCGTCGTAGCGGTAGCTGGTACTGTGAGGCCAACGTGACTCGATTCGGCGTTGCAACGCACGAAGCGGCGCTTGCCAGCTGTCCCCGCCCTGCGGCTGAAAGACGCTCACCGAAAGGGCACGCCGCTCGGGCGTGTTGTTCATAACCATGATCTGCGTGCCGGGCTCCACGCACAGGCTCTGCTGGAACCAGGGCATGGCCGTGACGGGCTGCGAGTCGGCCTGCACGTTCCAGCCGCGCTGACGCGCGAACAGGCGCAATTCCCGATCGAGCACCGGCCAGTCCCGCTGCGGCAGGTCGAGGTCGAGCGAGGCGACCGGTCCGATCGAGGTCCCGCCATCGCGCAAGGGATTGTGGCAGGAGCGGTCGGCAAGCAGCCAGGGCGTTATGAAGGCGATGCCGGTGACCGCGGCGATCAACACCGCGACGATGGCGGCGCGTCGGTCACCGCGTCGGTGATCCGGCGAAGCGAGCCAGTGTGCCAACACCCAGGTCAGCGCCGCGCCGGCGACGCCCGTCAGGCCGAACAGGCCGACCGTCGTCATCACTTCGATCCAGCCCGCGCCGGTGTAGCTGCCATTGACGATGGTCGGCACACCGCCGACGGACGCCTCGCCCGCCGGCGGTCCCAAGATGGCTACGACCAGCGGCACGACGGCACCCGTGACGAAACCGCCACCCAGTATCGCCAGCACGGTCGGGCGACGAGAGCGAATAAGCAGCGCGAGGAGCGGCGTGCCGATCACGGTGACGATCACCGCAGTGACGATCAGCACGAACGGCCAGACGCGCAGATCCATGAACAGGCTGATGCCGAAGGATACGGCCACGGTCGCCGCCGCCATCGCGGTGCATCCCTGCGTCGCAGGCAAACCAGCGGTCACGGGCTCGTTAGCGTCGCTCACCCTGCCGCCCGCAACACATCGCGCACCGGCAGCGTCTCCGGCGTCCGCACGTCCCATGCCAGCCCGACCCGCTCCAGCAGCCGGATGAACGCGAACCCCCAGTCGCTCTGGCCCGGATAGACGCCCAGCTTCGCGCTGGCCGGCCAGGCGTGGTGGTTGTTGTGCCACGCCTCGCCCATGGTCATCAGCCCGGCCCAGGGCACATCGTGCGCCTGCACGCCGGACCCCGCGACCAGCCACGTCTGCGGCCCGCGATTGTGCGCCAGCCAGCCGATCAGCCAATGCCCGTGCGCCGAGGCGAACACGCGCGCGGCGACGCCCCATACCACGAAACCCCAGCCCCCCGCCCACCAGCACAGCGCCGCGATCGGCAGCTGCTGCCACGCCCAGGTCGCGTCCAGAAAGCGGTAGAAGCGGTCGGTCGCGACCCGGCCCTGGTCGAAGCGCGGCGGGTGACGCAGCACCAGCCGGCAGTGGAGCTGCCACCACGCATCGCGCAGCGGCGAGCGGCCATGCCGCAGATAGTCGTGGCACGCCGGCAGCCGCTGCGCCCAGTCGCGCAGGTCGTGCGCGCGCATCATCCAGGACGGTCCGCCCATGCCGACGCTGGTCCCGAACCAGCATAACAGCCGTTCCAGCCAGGGCGGGCAGGCGAAGCTGCCGTGGATCAGCTTGCGGTGGAACCCGACCGAATGGCCGAGCAGCAGCCCGACGCCGGTGGTCGCCACGAACAGCGCCAGCGCGCCGGGGGTAACGGTCAGCGGGCCGGCGACCAGCGTCACCGCACACGCGCCGCCGTTCCACAGCGAGCGGACCGGGTCCCAGCGGACCTCTCCGTTGACCGGGTCGGCGAGGAGGTCGGGCACGAGGCGGTGCACGGCATGAGGATCATCCATCCGACTCGCTCCAGGTAATTAGGACATTACCTAATTACTTGATCGGTTGGCGGAGGCAAGTGCGCTCTGCTATGTCGGTGTGATGGAAAAGGTCTTCGCCGCGTTGGCGTCCACGCACCGCCGCCGCATTCTCGCCTATCTCGCCGAGGCGGAGTTGACGGCAGGCGAGATCGCCGGGCGGTTCGCGATGTCGAAGCCGGCGGTGTCGCAGCATCTGTCGGTGCTGGAAAATGCCGGGCTGATCGAAAGCGACAAGCGTGGGCAGTTCGTCCACTACCGCCTCGTCCGCGATCACCTCGCGAACACGCTCAACGGCTTCGTCCAGGAGGTGTGCCCGGTATCGAAGCCGCTGAAGCGCGAGAGCGCGCGGCTCGCCGCGGACCGGCGGGGGCCGGCCGGGAGCTGACCCGGCCGGCACGGCGCTATTGCGCGTCGACGTCCTGGTTCTTGACCTCGCCGCCGGTGCCGGCGTTGCCCGAATAGTCGCCGGTCTTGAGCATCGGGTCGGGTTCCGGTCCGCCCTCGCCGCGGGCGACGGCGTCGGCACGGGCCTCGACCGCCTGGACGATGTCGGGGCGGTCATCGCCCTTGGCGTCCGGTTCGTGGCCCGGCGAAACGATCTCTTCGGCCATTACATCATCTCCGGCGGCTGGGCGGTGCCGGGGTCGGTCGACGGCATGCCGGGGGAGGGCTGGTCGATGTCCGGACCCGGCGGGCTGATCTCGGGCGGGGGGGCGGTGACCGGGACCGGATTGTTGTCCGGCACGGGCGCTTCGGCGGGGGGCTGCGTGGCGATGTCTCGTCTCCTTCCCCCGCTAAACGCCCCGATGCGGCGCGCGGTTGCTTCCGGTGCCCGCCCGCGGCTATAGGCGGCGCCCACACGGCGGGTCCGGGTGCAAGCGGGCGTGGCGGAACTGGTAGACGCAGCAGGTTTAGGTCCTGCCATCGCAAGATGTGGGGGTTCGAGTCCCTTCGCCCGCACCAGTCCCCCGCGCTCACGCAGGCGTCCGGGGCCGCATCACGCACTTCCAGCCAAAAAGGCCAGCCATGCAGACTGTCGAGACGTTGAACGAGGGGCTGAAGCGCGCCTACACCCTGACCATCCCGGCCAGCGAGATCGAGGCGCGCGTCGCCGGCGAGATCAAGCGCGTCGCGCCGCAGATGAAGATGCCCGGCTTTCGCCCCGGCAAGGTGCCCGCCAACCTCGTCCGCAAGATGCACGGCCCCGCGCTGATGCAGGACGCGCTGAACACCAGCGTGCAGGAAGGCGTGCAGGCGCTGATGGCCGAGCAGAAGCTGCGGCCCGCGGTGCAGCCCTCGGTCGAACTCGGCGAAGGCTACGAGGCCGGCCAGGACGCGCAGGTCACCGTCAGCCTCGAAGTGTTGCCCGACGTGCCGGCGCCCGCGATCGACGGGCTGAAGCTGGAGCGCCTGACGGTGCCCGTCGCCGACGCCGCGATCGACGAGCAGCTGCAGAAGTTCGCCGACAACCAGAAGCATTGGGACGACGCGGGCGACAAGGCGGCGGCACAGGGCGACCTGGTCACCACCGATTTCGTCGGCAAGACCGCCGACGGCGTCGCCTTTCCGGGCGGCACCGGCACCGACATGGCGGTGGAGATCGGCTCCGGCCGGCTGATCCCCGGCTTCGAGGACCAGCTGATCGGCGCGACGGCGGGCGAGGAGCGGCAGATCGCCGTCACCTTCCCGGCCGATTATCAGGAGAAGTCGCTCGCCGGAAAGCCCGCGACCTTCGACCTGACGGTCAAGTCGGTGAAGACCGCCGGCGAGGCGAAGATCGACGAGGATCTGGCCAAGAACCTCGGGTTGGAAAGTCTGGAACAGCTGCGCGGGCTCATCAAGGGCCAGGTCGAGCAGGAGAGCAGCAACCTCACCCGCACGCACATGAAGCGCAAGCTGCTCGATCAGCTCGCCGCCGGTCACGACTTCGCGGTGCCGCCGTCGATGGTCGAGGCCGAGTTCGGCCAGATCTGGTCGCAGCTGGAGCATGAGGCGACGCACGAAGCCGATCCGGAGGCCGCCAAGGCCGAGATGGAGAGCGAGCGCGAGGACTATCGCCGCATCGCCGAGCGCCGCGTGCGGCTGGGGCTGCTGCTGTCGGAGATCGGCCAGGCGAACGGCGTCGAAGTCAGTCAGCAGGAGATGAACGGCCTGATCGCGCAGGCCGCGCAGCAATACGGCCCGGAGGAGCGCCAGCGCTTCATCCAGTACGTCCAGCAGGAGCCGATGGCCGCCGCCCAGCTGCGTGCGCCGCTGTATGAGGACAAGGTCGTCGACTTCCTGTTCGGCAAGGCGGAAATCACCGAGCGCGAGACCACCCGCGAGGAGCTGGAAGCCGCGATCGAGAGCGAGGACGGCTTCTCGACCGGGACGCACGTCCACGATCATGCGGACCATGACCATGACCATGGGCACGACCACGACCATGCGCCGGCGCCGAAGGCCAAGCGCGCGAAGAAGGCGGCGGCCGCTGCCGACGAGACCGCACCGGTGAGCGACGCCGACACGACGGCCGACGAGGCCCCCGCCAAGCCGAAGAAGCCGACCAAGCCCGCCGCCAAGGGCAGCAATGCCGGCGTCGAGGCGCCGGCCGCCGACGCACCGGCGACGGACACGCCCGCGACCGACGCGCCGGCGAAAAAGGCTCGGGCCAGGAAGGGCGCACCGATCGAGGCCGAGACGCAGGTGCTCGAATCCTCGCCCGTCGCCGCCGAAGCCGCCGAGGGCACCCAGGCCGCCGATGCCGTCCCCGCGAAGAAGCCGCGCGCGAAGAAGGCGGCGGAGTAAGCTGATCTCCGTCACCCCGAACCTGATCCGGGGTCCCGCTTCTTCTTCACCGGGGCAAGCCAGCGGGACCCCGGCTCGGGGCCGGGGTGACGACGGACAGCTATGAGCAACATGCCCACCATCGCCGTCCTCCTCCCCTGCTACAACGAGGAGGCCGCGATCGCGCAGACGGTGGCGGGGTTCCGCGCCGCGCTCCCGGACGCCACGATCTACGTCTACGACAACAACTCGGCCGACCGGACGGTGCAGGTCGCGCGTGAGGCCGGGGCGGTCGTCCGCGCGGAGCGGGTCCAGGGCAAGGGCGCGGTGGTGCGGCGCATGTTCGCCGATGTCGACGCCGACGTCTATGTGATGGCCGACGGCGACGCGACCTACGACGCCGCCTCCGCTCCGGCGCTGGTCGCTCGGCTGCTCGACGAGCAGCTGGACATGGTCGTCGGCAGTCGCGTCCACGAGGCGGCCGACGCCTATCGACGCGGGCACCGCTTCGGCAATGCGGTGCTGACCGGGATGTTGGCACGACTGTTCGGGCGAAGTTTCACCGACATTCTCAGCGGTTACCGGGTGTTCTCGCGACGTTTCGTGAAGAGTTATCCTGCGCTCTCGACGGGCTTCGAAATCGAGACCGACATCTCCGTCCACGCGCTCGAACTGCGGATGCCGGTGGCCGAGGTCGAAACGCCCTATTTCGCGCGGCCGGAGGGATCGGCATCGAAGCTGTCCACCTATGGCGACGGCTGGCGCATCCTCCGCACCATCCTGACGCTGTATCGCATCGAACGACCGCTGCTGTTCTTCGCGATCATCGGCGCCGTCTTCGCGCTGCTCGCGGTCGGGCTGAGCATTCCGCTGGCGCTCACCTATGCCCATACGGGCCTCGTGCCGCGCTTCCCGACCGCGATCGCGGCCACCGGGCTGGTGATCCTGGCGGCGCTGTCGGTGTTCGCGGGGCTGATCCTGGATACCGTGGTGAGGGGGCGGCGCGAGGTGCGGCGGCTCGCCTATCTCGCGCACCAGGCACCGTCGAAAGAGCCGTCCTACGACGCCTGAGCCCGGCTAGGCCCCGTCGCATGGCGGGAACCGGGGCAGCGGACGGGAGGACCGGGGCGATCAGGAGTCGACACGGACAACATCGCCGTTGCGCCGTGCTGGCGGATCGGCGGTCGAGGCGGGGGTTGAACTCCCCCGCCAGCCACGCGATGTTAGCGCCTCACTCCGGGGCACAAGAAAGCTTTCCCATGCACAATCCGTTCGCGACCGGCGACTTCAGCGCATCACTCGCCAATGCCGGTGTCGGCCTTCAGCAGACGCAGGCGGGGCTGGTGCCGATCGTCATCGAGCAGTCGAACCGTGGCGAGCGCTCGTTCGACATCTTCTCGCGCCTGCTGCGCGAGCGCATCGTCTTCGTGACCGGCGGGGTCGAGGACGGCATGGCCTCGCTCATCACCGCGCAGCTGCTGTTCCTCGAATCGGAAAATCCGAAGAAGGACATCTGGATGTACATCAACTCGCCGGGCGGGGTGGTGACGGCCGGCATGGCGATCCACGACACCATGCAATATATCCGGCCCAAGGTCGGCACCGTGTGCATCGGTCAGGCTGCGTCGATGGGCTCGTTCCTGCTGGCGTCGGGCGAGAAGGGCATGCGCGTCGCGCTCCCCAATGCCCGGATCATGATCCATCAGCCGTCGGGCGGCGCGCAGGGCATGGCGTCGGACATCGAGATCCAGGCCAAGGAAATCCTCCGCATCCGGGCGCGGATGAACGAGCTGTATGCGCTCTACACCGGCCAGCCGCTGGAGGAGATCGAGCGGCGCATGGACCGTGATACCTTCCTGTCGTCGGAAGAGGCCAAGGCGTTCGGCCTGATCGACGAGGTGTTCGACAAGCGGCCGCAGCCGGCGGACGACATGGCCCAGGCGGCCTGATCGGTGCCCGACGCATCCGATCTGCCGCCGATCCCGGCCGAGCTGGAGACGCGGCTATGGGTGCTGATCCGCGACCAGCAGATGTTTCAGGCGGTGGCGATGGTGCGCGACGAACTCGGCCTCGACCTGCGACAGTCGAAGCAGGTGGTGGATGCGGTCGAGGCGAGGCTGCCCGGCATCGCGCGGTGAACAATACGCAACCACTGGTGTGTTAGCCCGATTGGGCGTTGCTGTAGGCGTAATGGGCAGGCTACGATGCCGGCCCGCAAAGGAACCGTTTGAATGACCAAGCTGACCGGTGGCGAATCGAAGAGCACGCTTTATTGCTCGTTCTGCGGCAAGTCGCAGCACGAGGTGCGCAAGCTCATCGCCGGCCCCACCGTCTTCATCTGCGACGAGTGCGTGGAGCTGTGCAACGACATCATCCGTGAGGAGACGAAGTCGGCGCTGGTGTCCAAGAAGGACGGCGGCGTGCCCACCCCGCAGGAGATCTGCAACGTCCTCGACGACTATGTGATCGGTCAGCGTCGCGCCAAGCGCGTGCTGTCGGTGGCCGTCCACAACCATTACAAGCGGCTCAATCACGGCGCCAAGGGTGCCGATGTCGAGCTTGCCAAGTCGAACATCCTGCTGGTCGGGCCGACCGGTTGCGGCAAGACGCTGCTCGCGCAGACGCTGGCGCGCATCCTGGATGTGCCGTTCACGATGGCCGACGCGACGACGCTGACCGAGGCGGGTTACGTCGGCGAGGACGTCGAGAACATCATCCTCAAGCTGCTCCAGGCGTCCGACTACAATGTCGAGCGGGCGCAGCGCGGGATCGTCTATATCGACGAGATCGACAAGATCAGCCGCAAGGCCGAGAACCCGTCGATCACGCGCGACGTGTCGGGCGAGGGCGTGCAGCAGGCGCTGCTCAAGCTGATGGAGGGCACGACGGCCTCGGTGCCGCCGCAGGGCGGCCGCAAGCATCCGCAGCAGGAGTTCCTGCAGGTCGATACGACGAACATCCTGTTCATCTGCGGCGGCGCGTTCAGCGGGCTGGAGAAGATCATCGGCGATCGTCTCCAGGGCAAGTCGATCGGCTTCGGCGCGTTCGTCGCCGCGCCCGAGGAGAAGCGGACGGGCGAGATCCTGCGCTCGACCGAGCCCGAGGATCTGCTCAAGTTCGGGTTGATCCCCGAGTTCGTCGGCCGTCTGCCGGTGATCGCGACGCTGGAGGACCTCGACGTCGACGCGCTGGTCAAGATCCTGAAGGAGCCCAAGAACGCGCTGGTCAAGCAGTACCAGAAGCTGTTCGAGATGGAGGACGTGAGCCTCGGCTTCACCGACGACGCGCTGGTCGCGGTCGCGAAGAAGGGGATCGAACGCAAGACCGGTGCGCGTGGCCTCCGCTCGATTCTTGAGGGCGTGCTGCTCGACACGATGTTCGACCTGCCCGGCATGGAGGGCGTCGACGAGGTGATGATCGACAAGGACGTGATCGCCGGCACCAAGGAGCCGATCCGCGTTTACGCGGAGAAGAAGACCGAGTCGGCCGCCTGAGATCGAGCGGAGCGCCGGGAACGAACGCCACATCCTGACCATTCTCTTCACGACGAGGAGACAGGCATGGACGACGATCGGATCTGGCGTTTCGAGGAGAAGCTGTGGCTCGGCGATGCCGAGACGTACCGCACGCTGATTGACGACGAGTGCGTGATGGCCCTGCCGGCCCAACCCTATGTGTTCACCGCCGACGCGGCAATCGAGGCGGTGGCGGGCACGCCGCGCTGGTCGTCGGTCGAGTTCACCGACCGCAAGGTGCAGCGGCCGGAGGAAGGGCTGATCGTCATCGCCTACAAGGCGCAGGCCAGCCGGGAGGACGAGGCGTATACCGCCTATTGTACAACCACCATCCGCCGGCGTGGGCATGAGGACTGGCTGGTCGTTCAACATGCCCAAGTGGTTCCGCCGGTAGCCGGAGGGACCGACGCTGGCTGAGCGGGGCGCCCGGTTGGCGGTCGACGGTGACCGCGCCCGTGTCGTGACGTTGTTGACGGCGGCGTTCGCGAACGACCCGGCGATGTGCTTCATCTTCCCCGACGCGAGCGATCGCGCCAAGCGTCTGCCCCGCCTTTTCGGTTTGCTCTTCGACAGCGATGGTCGGGCCGGCATGCGCCTGCTGACGCCCGGCGCGGAGGCGGTGACGATGTGGCGGGCACCGGGACGGTCGCATGTCGGTCGGTGGGAGATGCTTCGCCATCTGCCCGGCATGATCCATGCGCTCGGGTCGAATCTGTCGCGGGCGGTCCGGGTGTCCGATGCCACCGCCGCGCATATGCCGATGGGGAGCTACTGGTATCTCCACATCGCCGGGTGCGATCCGGTGGTGCAGGGCAGGGGGCATGGCGGTGCCGCGGTTCGTGCCGGTTTGCGCCGCGCGGCGGGACGGCTGCCCACTTATCTCGAAACGCCCAACGAGAGGTATCTCGGCTTTTATCGCGGGCTGGGGTTCGAGGTAACGAGCGAGTGGAGCGTGTCGGGTGGCGGCCCGCGGTTCTGGTCGATGCTGCGGCCGCCGGATTAGAGCAGACCGGGCACGAAGCGTTTCACCTTGGCCGCATAGGTCTCGTACTCGCTGCCGAACATCTCGCGGAGCAGGCGTTCCTCGCTGCGGGTGCGGATCAGCGTCCCGACGACGTATACCGGGATCGCGCCGAGCAGCTGCCACGGATGGCCGTAGGCGATCGCCAGTGCGACCAGGTAGAGCAGCATCGCGGAATAGATCGGGTGGCGGACGTACCGGAACGGGCCGTCACGGACGAGGCGGTGATCGGCGCGGGTGCGGGCGCGCAGGCTCCAGTCGCGGCCCATCGTCCGCGAGGCCCAGCCGAACAGCCCGACGCTGACGGCGAGCAGCGCGGCGATCAGTGCCGCCTCGCCGAGCGCCTTGGCGCCCATCGGATCGAGCGTCACCAGGATCGGGCCGATGCCGGCGATCGCGAAGCCCAGCCCCTGAACCACGATACCCGCGATCGACGCCGGCGCGCGCGCGCTGCCGCTCTCCGCCGGGTCCCGCTCACGTCTTCCCCGCGCGGCGAGGAATAGCAGCGCGCCGATCAGGAACCCGGTTGCAAGCACGGCCAGGCCCGGCAGGCCCACAGGGACGGCGGAGACGATGCCGGTCACCGGCGGAGGCGCGAGGCGAGGAGGAGGCCGGCACCGATCTGGAACAGGCCATAAGCGCGGCGGCGGCCGGGCCGGTCCGCGAAGGGGCGGACCAGCGCGTCGACGGTGCCGACCTTCGATCGCCAGAGCGCGACGTGGCGTTCGGGCCCGACGAGGCCGAGCAGGCCGTCGCCGATCATGAACACCGCCGCCATCTCGGCCGTCCGCTTCAACGCCGTTTCCATGCCGCTCATCTCCGCGCCTGCCATGCCTGATACTGCTCCATCGCGACCGAGCGGCGCAACAGGCGGGACCAGGGGTCGACCACGACATGCGCCCCGTCCGGCACCGCCACCGCGCCCGTGCCGCCGGCCATCGGCAGCCGTACCGTCCGCTCGCCTACCCGGACCTCGACCGGCATCGGAAAGGGCAGGTCGCTCGGCGTCTTCCACCGCAGCGTGAGCCGATCGGCGGTGCGTGCCTCGACCAGCTCCGGCAGCGCCGCCTGGCGCAGGTAGACGTCGAACAGCCAGCGATAATCACGGCCCGTGACCCGCCGCACCGCCGCCTCGAAGTCGACGGTCGAGCCGTAGCGTGGCTGGAAATTGCCCGGACGCGGATCGAGGCGGCCATAGACGAGCAGGCGCGTCGCATCGAAGAACGCGCGGTCGCCGATCAGCCAGCGTAGCGTGTGCAGCGTCCAGCTACCCTTGTAGTAGATGTCGTTGCCCGGCCCGCCGTTCGCCGTCTCGTAGACGTCGTCCTCCGACAATTGGCGGCCGCGGACCATCGGCACCTTGTTGGCGATCTTTTCCCGCTCGCTCGCCAGCATGACCGCGTAACGCACCTCGCCTTCGCGCCAGCGGCCGTAGAGCGGCTGCATGTAGGTGCCGAAGCCCTCGTGCAGCCAGTAATCGTCCCAGTTCGCCGCCGTCAGCTGGTTGCCGAACCATTCATGGCTGAACTCGTGGTGGAACAGCCAGTCGAACCCCTCGGGCGCCTTGGCATAGGCATTCCCGTAGGCGTTGATCGTCTGGTGCTCCATGCCCTTGTGGGGGGTCTCGACGACGCCGACCTTCTCGTCCCCGAACGGGTAGGGGCCGATCGTCGATTCGAAGAAGTCGAGCGTCGGCGCGAATTCGGCGAACAGCGCCTCCGCCTGCACGCGCTCGCCGGGCAGATACCAGTAAAACATCGGGATCGTGTTGCCGTAGCGCGAACGGTAGGTGCCGCTGATCTCCTCGTAAGGTCCGACGTTGAGCGCGATCGCGTAGGTGTTGGGATGGCGCGCACGCCAGTTCCAGCGCGTGCGGCCGTCGGGCAGCTGGTCGACGCCGAGCAGCACGCCGTTGGACGGCGCCTTCAGCCCCCTGGGGATCGTGATGTGGAGGTCGACGCTGCCCGGTTCGCCGGTGGGATGGTCGATACACGGCCAGAACAGGTCGCAGCCATAGCCCTCCGCCGTCGTCGCGAACCAGAGGCGTCCATCGGGCGTCTTCGACCAGACCACGCCGTCGTCCCATGGCGCATTGACCGCCACATGGGGCGTGCCGCCATAGGCGATGCGCGCCGTCACCCGCTGCCCGGCGGCGACGGGCCGAGGCAGGCTGATGGTGAGGCGCCCCTGGGGGTTGCTCCAGGCGCGCCGGCCCAGCGCCACGCCGTCGATCGCGATCGCGGTGACCGGCAGGTTGCGATCAAGATCGATCACCAGTCGGTCGAGCGGCGCCTTTGCCGTAAAGGTCAAAGTCGCGATGCCGAACAGCTGGTAGCTATCGGGCCGCAGCTCGAATTGCAGGTCGGCCCGATCGAACCGCAGCTTCGCCTGTTCGGGGTCGAGGACGCCGCCGGACAGCTTGGTCTGCGCCGTCAGCGGCGGCTCGCCCTTTTTGGGTGCGGCGGCGCCGAGCAGCGCCAGCGCGACGACGGCGAGGCCGAGTCGGGCGGTGAGCACGGCGCGCCTCATGTCCGAGGCCGCGCGATCACCGTCGGAACTTCACGAACCGCACGATACTTCATCGCGCGAATCGGCTTTCCGAAGCGGGCGGCTATGATTGCATCGTCGGTCATGCCTTGACTGTGGCATAGGTAGCGGCGTGTCGGACAGCCTTCATCGAAAGCGGAATCGATGATCGCCGCTATCGCCCCAGCCGTTCCCGCACGTCGCCTGCGTGCTGCGGCCCGACGCGGACGCTGGCGCCGGACGTCAGCACCAGCGTGATGTTGCGCCCGACCTGATTGACCGCCTGGACCGCCGAGGGGCGGACAAAGGCGGAGCGGTGGACGCGGACCATCGTCTGGGGGTCGAGATCGCGTTCCAGCGCCGCCATGGTCACGCGCAACATGTGGCTGCGCTCGGCGGTGTGGAGCAGCGCATAGTCCTTCGCCGCCTCGATCCACTCGATCGCGTCGATCGGCACGCGGACCTGCCCGCGACCGGTCGGGATCCAGAACTCCTGCGCGTATTCGCCGGCCTTGGCGGTAGGGGCGGTAGCGGGGAGCGTCGCGCTCGGCTGCGTCTGGTCGGCGATGCGGCGCAGTACGGCGCGGATGCGGGCGCGCAGCTCCTGCGGCGCGAAGGGTTTCATCACATAATCGTCGGCGCCCAGCTCCAGCGCCGCGACGCGATCGGCGACGCCCTGCTGCGCGGTCAGCATGATGATGCCGATCGGCTCGGGCCGGGCACGCAGGCGACGCGCGATCGAGAAGCCGTCCTCCTCGGGCATCGATACGTCGAGCACCACCAGCTGCACCGGCCGCTTCGCCATCACCGCGTCCAGCTCGCGACCGCCGCCCGCTTCGGACACCTCCATCTCCCCGTCCGAGAGAAAGGCGGCGACCGGCTCGCGCAGGTCTTCCTCGTCGTCGACCAGAACGATGTGGGGGACGCTCATCCGAGGTCGAGCTCGGCGAGGAAGTGGCGGACCGAATCGGGCATGAACGGTTTCTCCAGAACCGGGCGCCCGGCATGGGCGATGAAGCGGGCGGCGGCGGTGCCGAGCGTGTCGCCGGTGGTGAAGGCGACGCGTGACGCGAGTTCGGGACGCCGCTCGCCGATCCAGGCGAACAGCGCCGGCCCGTCGACGCCGGGCATGCGGATGTCGCTGACGACGAGGTCGTAGGGCTGGCCCTCCGCCAGCCGTGCCTGCGCGGTGGCGCCGCCGACGACGACCTCGCACTCGAACCCCTCGATGGACAGGAAGTCGGCGAGCGAACAGGCGATTTCCTCCTCGTCGTCGACGATCAGCGCGCGGCGTAGCGTGGGGGGTGGCGGCTTGGCGGCGACGGGGGCGACGCGGGGCAGCAGGTCGCGCTCGTCGAGCGGCAGCGTCAGGCGGAAACACGCGCCGCGTCCGCCCGTGGGTCCGAGCGTCAGCCGGCCGCCATGCGCCTCTGCCAGCCCCTGGCTGAAGCTGAGGCCGACGCCGGTGCCCTCGCCCTGCGGCTTGGTGGTGTAGAAGGGTTCGAAGATGCGGCGGCGCATGTCGGTGGGGATGCCGGGACCGGAATCCGCGACCTCCAGAATGACGGTGCGCGGTTCGGGGCCGAGCGCGGTGCGGACCTCCAGCCAGCGCAGGCTGGTCTGTCCGGCCATCGCCTGTTGCGCGTTGACGATCAGGTTGGTGATGATCTGATGAATCTGGTCGCTGTCGGCGGAAATGCGCGGCAGCTCGGCGGCAAAGGCGCGGGTGATGCCGACGCCGTCGGAGCGCAGGCCATAGCTCGCCAGCTCGATCGCGCTGTTCGCGACGGCGTTGAGGTCGACGGCGGTGCGCTCCGGTTTCTTCTGCCGCGCCATCGCGAGGAAGGTCTGGACGATCCGCGCGCAGCGGTCGGCGGCCTTGCGGATCTTGACGGCGCGGTCGGCGAGATCGGTGCCGGTCGACTGCCGCTCCATCATCACCGCCTGCGCGACGACGATCGACAGCGGGTTGTTGAGTTCGTGGCTGACGCCCGCGAGCAGCGAGCCGAGCGCGGAGAGCTTCTCCGACTGATACAGCGCGTCGCGCGAGCGTTGCAGCGCGGCCTCCGCCGATTTGCGCTCGGTCAGGTCGAGCGTGAAGCCGCCGGTGCGCGCGGCGTGACCGCCGGGGATCGGGAAGGTGATCGACAGCAGCGAGGCGTAGCGGTCGCGCGGTTCGGTGACGAACTCCTCGGCCGCCGGGGCCCCGGCTTTCGCGCGCGCCTCCAGCGAGCCGATCCGGCGTGCGATGTCGGGCGAGAACAGCGCGTCGGGGTGCTCGCCGACGATCTCTTCGAGCGGACGGCCGATCGCGGCGGCGAGTTCCGGATTGGCGCGGAGATAACGGCCGCCCGCGTCCTTGAGGTGCATGCCGACCGGGGCGTGCTCCATGAAGGCAGCCAGCATCGCGTCGCTTTCGGCGAGTCGCGCCTCCAGCCGGGCGCGGTCGAGCATCGCCCAGCTGCGCTCGGCGACCTCGCGGATCAGCTTGCCCTCGGCCTCGGTCCAGCGGCGGCCCGGCCCGGCGTCGGCGCGCAACTCGGCGACGACGCGCTCGTCGCGGACCACGGGTGCGACGAGAGGCGGGCGGTCGGCATCGTCGGTGGCCGGCGCGACCGCGCGGCGGGTGCGCCACTCCTGCCGGGTGACGAGGGCGGCGCCTACGGCTTCGGCGAAGGTGAGCGTCGCGGCGTTGAGATGACGACCGAGCAGGTCGAGCGCGGTCAGCAGCAGCGTGCTCGCCGACCGGTGCGACACCGCGCCGCCCCATTCCGCCAGAAAGGCGTCGTGGCGGGCACGATCGTGTCGCGCCGCCTCGCCGTCCGCGCGGGTGACGCAGGTCCAGGTCAGCTCGCCGACCTCCTCGAGCAGCGCGATCTCGGCGGCGGTCCAGGCGCGCGGTGCGTCGTGGTGGACGTTGAAGATCGCCGCGAGTCGCCCGTCCCTGACCAGCGGCACGCCGACGCTGGCGCGCGACCCGTGCGCGATCAGAAACTCGCCGACGCCTTCCGCGATGAGGCCGCCCGGCTTGGCGACGTCGGTGCTCGCCACCGTATGGCCGGCGGCGAAGGCGCGGAGCATCGGCGCGAATCCGTGGGGCAGGCGCTCCGGGGCTCCATCGCCTCCGTGGCGGATGACGAAAAGATCGGGGGCGGCGGTCGCCTCGCTGTAGAGGATGTGCGCGACGCCGAGATGGGCGCGGAGCCGGTCGGTGACGATGGTGAGGATGCGGTTGGCGTCGTCGGTTGCAAAGGTCGCTTCCGCCAGCGTGCGGAAGAAGGCGTCATGGCCAGAAGGCGGATGATCCGGCGCAGGCGTGTCGACCGCCCGCCGTTCCGGCAGTTCCACGCATGCGTCCTGCTCCGCCGCGACCGTCGCCATGCCATTCCCCCGACGCGGGGCGTAGCACGGATCGGCACGACGAAACACGCCCCGTTTTGGGGAGGTTCGCCGGCGACGGAGTCAGGCCCGGCGGCGGCCCAGGCCCATCCGCGCCAGCTCCGGTTCGCCGTCGACCAGCTGGTGCTTCAGCGCGCCGCCGATGTGCAGCACCAGCAACAGCAGGAGCAGCCAGGCGAGTTTTTCGTGCACGCCCTCCATCTGTTCGTGGAAGGCGTGCTGGCCGGCGACGCCGGCGGGCTCTCGGCCGAGATCGGCGACAGGGCCGATCATCGGCACGGTCGCGACGCCCCAGATCTTCGGTGCGCTGCGTTGGCGGACCGGTTCGCCCGGATGCGCGCGTGCCTGTTCGGCCTGGGCGTAAGCGGCGCCGGCCGATCCGGCGGGCGGGTTGGCGGAGATCATCACCCAGCCGGTCCACGGCACGAACAGCATCGCGGCATAGAGCAGGAAGTGGACGCCGTGCGCCAGCCAGCGCTCCCAGGGCCGCATCGGCAACATCGGCGGCGGCTTGTGCGTCAGTCGCCAGCCGATGCGGACGATGGTCAACGCCAGGATCGTCAGCCCCGACGAGATGTGGAACGCGAAGAAGCCGCGCGGCAGCCACTCGCCGAGCAGGCCGGAGGTGAGGTTGTAGAGGATCAGCGCCGCGATCGCCCAGTGCAGCGCAATCGCGACGCGCGTGTAGCGTCGGTAAACGCCGGGTTCGCGCATGTCCCGCCAAGCCGCCGTCGCCATCCGTCCGTCTCCTCGTGGCGTCGATCAAGCCGCGCGGCGTGGTCGCTGTCAACCTAATGAAAATCGTGGCTGCGGATCGGGATCACGTCCTCCGGATCGCAGCCGTTGCGGAAGGGCGGGTGGTAGTCGCTGCGCGGCCGCGGTCGCCAGCCCGGATCGCCGCGATCCGGCGCGCCGGCGTGGGTGGCGCCGTCGCCGGGGCTGGTCATGCGCGGCAGGTCGATGTCGCCGACCTGGCGCAGCATGCCGGTGTAATCGTCGATATGGTCGGCGATGACGTGGATGACGTGCCCCTCGCGCTGGACCACGCCGGTGACCGAGATCATCGCCGACGACATGACCACCGTGCGCTGCGCCTCGAAGCGGTCGGGCCACATGATGATGTTGGCGACGCCGGTCTCGTCCTCGACGGTGATGAACAGCACGCCCTTGGCGCTGCCGGGCTTTTGCCTGACGAGGATGATGCCGGCGACCTCGACGCGACGGCCGTCCTTGATATCCTTGAGGTCGATGCAGCGGACGATGCGGCGGCGGGTGAGTTCGGCGCGCAGGAAGAACAGCGGATGTTCGCGCAAGGTGAGCTGGGTGGCGCGGTAATCCTCCACCACCTCGCGCCCGGCGGTGAGCGGCACCAGACTGACCGGCGCCTCGCGCCGCTCGATCGCGGCGAGCAGCGGCAGCGGCGTCTCGCCGAGCCCGCGGATCGCCCACAGCGCCTGGCGACGATCTAGCCCGAGCGCGTGGAAGGCATCCGCCTTGGCGAGCTTTTCCAGCGTCGCGAGCGGGACGCCCGACCGGCGCCACAGGTCTTCGACCGAGGTGAAGGGGCGGGCGATGCGGGCCTCTAGGATGGCGTCGGCGTGGGTGGAGGGTACGCCGTGGACGATGCGGAGGCCGAGGCGGAGGGGGAGGGTTTGAGAAAGAGAGGGCGTCATTTCTCTATTTTCGCCATCCCCGCGAAAGCGGGGACCCTTCTCCCGAGAATGGCCGCACTCACTTTCGTCGTGCTGTTTGCAGCCGCACGAGATGGGTCCCCGCTTTCGCGGGGATGAAGACGGTGATGCGGCACCGACCAGTCGCGTGTCCCAGTCGCTGTCGTTGACGCACACCGGGCGGATCTCCACCCCGTGATCGCGGGCGTCGCGGACGATCTGCGCGGGGGCGTAGAAGCCCATCGGCTGCGCGTTGAGCAGCGCGGCGCAGAAGACGTCGGGATGGTGGCACTTCATCCATGACGAGGCGTAGGCGATCTTGGCGAAGCTGGCGGCGTGGCTCTCCGGGAAGCCATAGGAGCCGAAGCCCTCGATCTGCTTGACCAGCCGCTCGGCGAAGTCCGGGCCGATGCCGTTGCCGGCCATGCCGGCGATCAGTTCCGCTTTGAACTGCCCCACCCCTTGCGTGTATTTGAACGTCGCCATCGCCTTGCGGAGCTCGTCGGCGCGCGCAGGGGTAAAACCGGCGCCTTCGATGGCGACCTTCATCGCCTGTTCCTGGAACAGCGGCACGCCCAGCGTCTTTTCCAGCACCGCCTTCAGCTTCGGGCTGGGATAGTCGAACTGGATCGCGGGATCGGCGCGCAGCCGTTCGCGACGCTTCAGATAAGGATGCACCATGTCGCCCTGGATCGGGCCGGGGCGGACGATCGCGACCTGGATGGCGATGTCGTAGAAGCAGGTCGGCAGCATCCGCGGCAGCATCGCCATCTGCGCGCGGCTTTCGATCTGG
This sequence comes from Sphingomonas sp., assembly GCF_965200135.1. Lineage (GTDB taxonomy): Bacteria > Pseudomonadota > Alphaproteobacteria > Sphingomonadales > Sphingomonadaceae > Sphingomonas. The sequence continues at coordinate 418,348 of NZ_CBDATK010000006.1, read as the reverse complement.
AACGTGCCCAGCGTGTCCGCCCGCTGGATCATCCCGAAGGTCGCCGGATCGTCGGTCTGCAGCTCGGCGGACGCGAGCGTCAGGCGCAGGTGCTTGTGCTCGGCGAGCAGATCGAACGCGCGACGCATGCAGCCGAGCATCCCCAGCCCGAGGATGTCGACCTTCATCAGGCCGAGCTCCTCGATATCCTCCTTCTCCCACTCCACCACCCAGCGCTGTTCCATCGCCGCCGGCTGGATCGGCACGATGTCGTGCAGCGCGTCGCGGGTGAGGACGAAGCCGCCGGGATGCTGCGACAGGTGACGCGGCGTGCCGATCAGTTCGCGCGCCAGCTCCAGCGTCAGCGCCAGGCGCGGGTCGCCGCGATCGAGGTTGAGCGCGTCGACATGGCGGTCGGCGACGCCCTCCTCCGACCAGCCCCAGACCTGACCCGCCAGCGCCGCCGTCATGTCCTCGGGCAGGCCCAGCACCTTGCCGACCTCGCGCACCGCGCCGCGTGCGCGAAAGCGGCTGACCACGGCGGTCAGCGCGGCGTGATCGTGGCCGTATTGGTCGTAGATCCACTGGATCACTTCCTCGCGCCGTTCATGCTCGAAATCGATGTCGATGTCGGGCGGCTCGCGCCGGTTTTCGGAGATGAAGCGTTCGAACAGCAGCTTGTGCTCGATCGGGTCGATCGAGGTGATGCCGAGCACGTAGCAGATCACCGAGTTCGCCGCCGACCCGCGCCCCTGGCACAGGATGCCCTGGCTGCGCGCGTAGCTGACGATCGAGTTCACGGTCAGGAAATAGGGCGCGTATTCCATGCGCTCGACCAGCCGCAGCTCGTGGTCGAGCAGGTCGAGGTAGCGCTGGTCGGGGACGCCGTCGAAGGGCGGCTGGCGGAACAGCGCATCGAGCGCGTTGCGGGCGAGGGCGGCGAGCGCGGCCTGCGGCGACTTGCCGCTGATGACGATCTCCTCGGGATATTGATACCGGATCTCGCGCAGCGAAAAGGTGCAGCGTTCGACGACCGCTTCGACCGCCGCCAGTGCTTCGGGATGCCGGGCGAAGCGGCGCGCCATCTCGGCGGGCGGGTGGAGGCAGCGGTCGGCGGAGCGTTCGCGCTTGAGGCCGAGCGCGTCGATCGTCCGCTTTTCGCGGATCGCGGTGACGACATCCTGCAGCGTCCGCCGGTCGGGATGGTGGTAGAGCACGTCCCCCGTCGCGAGCGGGGAGAGGCCATAGCGCCGGGCGGCGAGGGCGGCGGCGTGGAGGCGCAGCGCGTCGTCGGTGCGGCGGCGATGGGTCAGGCAGACATGGCCGCGATCCTGTCCGAAAATGTCTGCCATCCAGCGCAGCGCCGCCTCGTCCAGGGCGTCGGCACCGGGCACCAGCGCGGCGACCAGCCCGTCGGCATGCGCGGCGACGTCCTCCCAATGGAGAAAGCACCGGCCCTTCTCGCCGTGCTTGGGGTCCGCGCGCGCATTGCCGCGGGTGAGCAGCCGCGTCAGCCGCGTCCAGGCGGCGAGGTCCTCCGGCCAGACCAGCAGCGACGCGCCGCTGACCAGGTCGAGACGGCAGCCGGCGACGAGGCGGATGTGTAGCCCCGTCTCGCGTTTGATCTCCTCGGTCGCATAGAGCGACCGCACCAGCCCGGCGACCGAGTTGCGATCGACGACGCCGAGCGCGGGCATGCCCATCGCGGCGGCGGTCGCGAACAGCTCCTCGGGCGAGGAGGCACCGCGCAGGAAGCAGAAGTGGCTGGTGGCCTGAAGCTCGGCGTAGGTCATGGACGCATGGGCACCATATGACTACATCAACTGGTCAGATAGGAGTTGCGCGATGGGCAAGATGGTGGGGATGGCCGAGTTCAAGGCGAACTGTACCCGCCTCCTGCGCGAGGTGCAGGCAGGCGGCGAGCCGATCACCGTTACGAGTCGGGGCAAACCAGTGGCGACGGTGACGCCAGTCGCCAAGGCGGGTGACCAGCCGCTTGCTTCGTCATTCGGCCTGCTTCGCAGCGACAAATACCGGTTCGACGATCCGTTTACGCCGGTGGCCGACATGGACGAATGGGAACGCAACAATCCCGCCGAATTGTATCGCCGCACGTGATCGTCATCGACACGCATGTGCTGGTCTGGATGATCGAAGGGGATAAGTGCATCGGCAGGAATGCGATCGCGCTGATCGAAGCCGAACGTGCCCTCGACGGTGTCGGCATCGTGCCGATCACGACGTGGGAACTGGCGATGCTGGTCGACAAGGATCGACTCGTCATCGGTCAGCCGATCGCATCTTGGTTCGACACGGTGCTCGCCACGCCTGGTTACGTGCTCACACCCTGGGCCGTGTCGATCGGTATCGATGCCGGCATGCTTCCCGGCGACATCCACGGCGATCCCGCCGATCGCCTGATCATCGCCACGGCGCGCGCGCTCGGCTGTCCGGTGCTGACGGCGGATCGCAAGATCCTCGACTATGCAGCGTCGGGTCACGTCCAGGCGATCGACGCGCGGCGTTGAGCTAGCGCGCATGGAGGAACCAGCGGAGATCGCCGGTCTCGGCGCGGACGCCGTCGCCGCGGCGGTATAGCCAGAAGCGCTGGCCGGCTTCGTCCTCGACGCGGAAATAGTCGCGCACCGCCTGGCGCTCGCCGGCGCGGCGCCACCATTCGCCGGCGATGCGTTCCGGGCCCTCGGCACGGACGACGCGGTGGGTGTGGCCGCGCCAGGTGAAGCGGCGCGGCGGCTGATCGGGCAGTTCGGCCATGACGTGGTCGACCTGTTCCGGGCGGCGGAGCAGTCGCACGGGGCGGGCCCAGCGCGGGTGCCACGGGTGGTCCGGCGCGCGGCCGTCGAGCAGCCGCACGTCGTCCGCCTTCAGCCGCGTCGCGCGATCGGCGGGCGGATCGAGCGGCGACGCGGGCGCGAGCGAGCGTTCGGGCACGTCGCTCTCGACCGGGGTCATCCGCCACAGCCGCGCCATGCCGATGCGGTTGGCGAGCGCGTCGACCAGCGGCGCCAGATCGGGCGCGGTCGTTTCCGCAAGGGTGGGCGCGAGCGATTCGGGGCCGAGCGGGTCGGCGCGACGGACGTGGAGCGCCAGCGCATCGAGGCCGTAGCCGGGCTCGATCTCCTCGATCCGCCGCAGCGTCAGGCGGAGCAGGTGGGTTGGATCGCGGCTCGGGCGCGCCAGTCCGATCCGCAGCCGCTGCGGCACGCCGTCGACCCGCGCCGCGATCAGTTCGACCGCGCGCGCGCCCTGACCGGCCTGCGCCAGTGCCACGCATAGCCGCGCTATCAGTGCGCGGAGCCAGTGCTCGATCGCGTCCGGTGTGGCGATCGGCTCGGCGAAGCGCTGTTCGACCGCGATCCGGGTCGGCGGCACGATCGGTTCGAGCGGCTCGGGCGCGCGTCCCGTCGTCTGGTCGAGCCGGGCGACGATGGCGCGGCCGAAGCGTCGCACCAGCGGCGCACGGGGCAGCGCGAGGAGCTGGCCGATGCGGTCGATGCCGAGCCGGGCGAGCAGCTCCAACGATGGCGGGTCGAGGCGCAGGGCCGCGACGGGCAGGCGCGCCAGCACGCTCACCCCGGCCTCGACCGGCACGACCTTGGTGCTCGTGCGACAATCGAAACGCGCCATCGCCCAGGCCGCGCCGGCGGTGTCCGCCACCGCGATGCGCGCGGTGATGCCGTGCCGGGTGAGCAGGCGGATCAGGCGGCGGGCGAAGCGCTCTTCGCCGCCGTGCAGGTGGGCGACGCCGGTCAGGTCGATGAACAGCCCGTCGGCGTCGGACACCGCCACGGTCGGCGACCAGCGGCGTGCGAGCAGTTCGCCGAATGCGCGGAGGTCGGCGGCATCGCCCGCCGGATCGGCGGCGCGGACCTCCAGCCCCGGCACCTGCGCGCGTGCCATGGTTAGCGCGGTGCCGGGCGCGAGGCCCAGCGCGGCGGCGGCGGGGTCGACGGCGGCGATCTCGACGCGGGCACCAACCTTGTGCGTGGTCACCAGCGGGGGCGCGACGTGTTGGGAAGCGGGGGCGGGCGCCTCCTCGTCGCGACAGACGCGCGCGACGACGCTGCCGAGCGTGCGGCCGGTCTGGAAGAAGCGACCCTTGCCGTAAGCAGGCTCGCTCTTGCCGTGGTTGTCGGGGTGTGGCCCTTCGCCGGGGAACTGGACGGCGGGCATGACCGCTAGCTGCTTCAGGCTCTGTGCCAGGTTGGGCGGTGCGACATAGCCGGCCTCGCCGCCATGGCCGTCACGCGCGCTGCGGCGCGGGACCTTTTGTGCGGCTAGGAGCGACGAAGCAGCGAAGGCGGGCACGAAGCCAGCACCGTCGTCGGGCGACATCGGTCGGAACGGGTTGTCGACCACCTCGCTGCGGCGTGACAGCTCCTGGAAGGAGGGGCGCTGATGCGCGGGCAGGGCGTCCGCCGCCGCCTGTAGATCGGCACCCGACCAGCCACGTGCCCCCGGCTTGAACAGGGGAACGGCGGCCTCGGTGCGGCGCGCCATCTCGCGCAGGGGCGCAGGGGCGGGGACACGCTCCTCGGGCGGGTGCGACAGGCCCTTGCGGGAAGGCCCATCCCTGAACGGCACCTCCGCCGCCTCGCTGGTCCGGCCTAGCTCGCGTTGCGGCGGGCGGCGGTGGGGCGGTAGCGATTCGATCGCCGCCTCGACGTCCGCCTTCTCGACTTTCGCCCAGCGCGCGCCGGGGCGCCAGCCGCCCTGTTTGGGGACGGAGCAATGCAGCGCCCGCTCGGCCGCCGCTTCGGCGCCGAGGGCGTCCAGAACAGCGCGGCCGTCGGTCTCAGCCGGCGGCGCGGAGCGGCGCTCGATCCGACGCAGCCGGTCGATCGACCAGTGCGGCAGGTAGAGCGAGGCGACCCGTTTCATCTGGAGCCTCCACGTGAAGTTCGAAGGGATCGCCGCCACGCTGACGGACGCATTGCAGGCGCCAGCGGGCGGGACCGAGCCCGTCCCAGGGGACGGGAAGCGACGGTGCGCTGGACACGCGCCAGCGGGTGACGGCGGCGGACGGCACGGCCAGTGGATCGCCGCCTTCGCGGCCGGGCCGCTTGAGCAGCAGCGCCACCGTGCGCCCGCCCTCGGCGGCGAGTTGCAGCCGGCGGGTCGAAGCCATCGCGACGCGCCGGACCTCACCGATGACGGCGCCGAGACCGCGGTGACGCAGCCCCTCTTCCATCAGCGCCAGCACCTCCATGTCGTCGCGCGCCTCCGCATAGAGGACGCGCGAAGGCTCCAGTCCGGCCTGATAGAGTCCCGGCGCGAACAGGTCGCGGGTGCGGACCACCCACAGCACCGGTCCCCAGGCACGCGCCGCGACCCCGGCGATGAACAGCGTCGCCGCCGCGTCGTCGCCCCAGCCCGCCCCTTCGCCCGCGACCTCGTGCAGCGCGTCCAGCCGCAGCCCGCCGTCGCCCAGCCGGGTGTCGAGCGTGCCGATGCCGAACGGCAGCACCGGGCGACGGCGATGACCGTCGCCCTCGATGGTGCGGAGCGTTTCGCGCAGCTCGGCAAGGGTAGGGGTGGGTGTGGACACGACTCGACTCGAACATTTGATGTTCTTGTTTCGTTCCAATAATCTGCTCAGTCAATCCACGATCACAAATGAGGTCATGCGATCGAAAAGCAGGGGAGCGGCGCTTGCGTTATCGCAATGGAGAGGTCGAGCGACGCTCTCTCGTCATCAGAGGCGAAAGGACGTCCCCCCGGACGCTTCCGTCTTTCTGGTGACCCCTACGGGGCTCGAACCCGTGTTTCAGCCGTGAAAGGGCCGCGTCCTAACCACTAGACGAAGGGGCCGTGTCCGGTCCGACTAGGCCGCACCCCCCGGTCGGTCAAGCCGGTGCGTGGCAGACCGCCTGAAGCTTGTTGCCGTCGGGATCGCGGACATAGGCACCATAATAATGCTGGTGGTAGCGTGGGCGCGGGCCGGGTGCGCCCTCGTCGGTGCCGCCGTTCGCCAGCGCCGCAGCGTGGAACGCGTCGACCGCGGCGCGGTCGGGAGCGAGCAGCGCGACGTGGGTGCCGTTGCCGTGGCTCGGCGGCCGGCCGTCGAAGGGGCTGCCGACGAACAGCTTCGCGCCGGTCATGTCGCCGAACACCAGCGAGCCGGGCAGCGCGAACGGTTCGGACAGGCCGAGTGCCGGCATCACCGCGCGATAGAAGCGCGCGGCGCGGTCGAGGTCGCTGGTCCCGAGCGTGACGTGGCTGAACATGGTCGCGTTTCCTCAATCCGCCCAGGCGGCGTCCTCGACGTGCAGCTCCGCCGCCGGCTTGCTGCCCCAATCGTCGATCTTTGCCCGGCCGACCAGCCACAGCCGCCGGTGCGGCGCGGCGCCGAGCAGCGCTGCCCCGAGCGGCGTCTCGGCGTGGCGGAAGGCCATCGCCTTGAGGCTGGCGCCGTCGTCGCCGGCGACGACGCAGCGGACATGGCCGTTGCCGACCACGTCGGCTCTGATGACGCGCACCGGGCCGGCGGCGACGCGCGGCGCTGGCCAGCCGGCGCCATAGGGACCGCCGCCGTCCATCGCGGTCACCAGCGCCGGGTTGACGCCCCCGGTCGCGAGCACCGCGTCGACCAGCAGCGCGCGGCCCTCGGTCGATCGCTGGACCGCATCGGCCAAACGCGCTTCCAGAAAGTCGGCGAGGTCGGGGATGCGGTCGGCGGCGACGGTCAGCCCGGCCGCCATCGCATGGCCGCCGCCGAGGGTGAGGATGCCCGCCTCCTTCGCCGCGAGCACCGCCGCGCCGAGATCGACACCGGGAACCGAGCGCCCCGACCCCTTGCCGACGCCGTGCTCGTCGATCGCGATGACGATGGCGGGGCGGCCGAGCTTTTCCTTCAAGCGGCCGGCGACGATGCCGATCACGCCGGGATGCCAGCCGTGCCCGGATGCGACCAGTATCTGGCGCCCGTCGCCGGCGATCGCCTCGGCGGCCTCCTGCACGCCCGCCTCGATGGTGCGGCGGTCGTTGTTGAGCGCGTCGAGTTCGAGCGCCAGCGTCCGCGCTTCGTCGGGGTCGCTGGTGGTGAGCAGTCGCACGCCCAGATCGGCACGCCCGACGCGGCCGCCGGCGTTGATGCGCGGCCCCAGCGCGAAGCCGAGATCGGTCGCGGTCGGCGCGCGGGTCAGCCGCGACGCCTCGATCAGCGCCGCGATTCCGATGTTGCGGCGCTGCGTCATGACTTTCAGCCCCTGTGCCACGAAGGCGCGGTTCAGCCCCTTGAGCTGCGCCACGTCGGCGACGGTGCCCAACGCCACGAGGTCGAGATGGTCGAGCAGGCGTGGTTCGGCACGGCCAGCGAAAATGCCACGGGCGCGGAGCGTGCGGATCGTCGCGGCGAGCAGCAGGAAGCAGACGCCGACGGCGGCGAGGTGGCCGTGTGCGCGCCCCTCCACCTCGTCGACGCGATTGGGGTTCACGACGGCGTGGGCGTGGGGGAGGGTGCTCGCGCACTGGTGGTGGTCGGCGACGATCACGTCGACGCCGGCGTCGCGCGCCGTCGCCAGCGCGTCGAACGCCTGCGCGCCGCAATCGACGGTGACGATCAGCGTCGCGCCCTCCTGCGCCAGCCGCACCAGCGCGGGGCCGGAGGGGCCATAGCCTTCGGTCAGCCGGTCAGGGATGTAGGGGCGCGGATCGAGGCCCAGGTCGCGCAGCACCAGCAGCATCAGCGCCGCCGAGGTGGCGCCGTCGACGTCGTAGTCGCCGAAGATCGCGACCCGCTCGCGATGCTCGACCGCGTCGGCGAGCCGCTCGGCGGCACGGTCCATGTCGCGAAAGGTGGAGGGATCGGGCATGAAGCCGCGGATCGACGGCGCGCGGTGCTGACCCAGCGCCTCGCGAGAGACCCCGCGGGCGAGGAGCAGGCGGTCGACCAGATCGTCGCCGCTCGGCCCGTCGGCGGCGAGCGCGCGCCATCGCCAGGGCTGGCCCATGATCGACGCGGTGATGCCCAGGACAGGGGTCATGGCGCGCGGAACTTCACGATCCTCTCGCCCCATCGGGGGTGGGGGCGGCTGTCGTAACTGTAAAACTGTGCCCTGGCTGCGCTCGGGTCGAGTGGAGAGCAAGGAGCGGCATGAACGGCGCTTACCGGGATGCGGGGGCGTTGGACAGGGTTTGTTCTCCGGCGCCCGTTCCGCCTGCGGCTATTGCGCCCAGCGGCCTTCCCTGAACCATTTGGTGACGATGTACTTGACCCCGGCGACCACCGGCATGCCCTCGTGCAGCGTCAGCTCGTTGGGGCTGCCGTCCGCGTTCATGTTGTTCCAGGCGAGCAGCAGGCCACGTTTGGGGGAGACTTTCAGTCCGGCCTGCGGAAACCAGGTGGCGCCGCCCTCGGTCACGTCGTTGAGGTAGATCATCGCGGTCCAGGTGCGCTGGCCGCCGTGCTTGCTGACCTCCGGCCAGTAGCTCTCGCTTTCGTGGAAATAGTCGTGATGCGCGCGGAACTGCTGGCCGGGCGCATAGCGCTGGCCCTGCATCGTCTCGCCGTGCGCGGGGTCGAGGCCGAGCAGCGCGGCGATCGATTCGTCGATCGGGCGCACGTCGGGGGACCAGCGGTCCATGTCGCAGCTGTCCGAGGTGCGGAAGCCGGCGTCGGGGTTGTCCGACAGCAGCGTCGAGGGACGGCGGTTCGCGTCGATGAGTTGGACGAGCCGGTCGCACGCACCCGCGTCGAGGAAGTCGGGACGATAGAAGAACTGCGCGCCCTCGACCGGGGCGCGGACGGCGGTCGGATCGGCCGCCAGGCGTTGCGCGACCTGCGTGCCGGCGAGGGCGCGGACCTTCGACGTGACGGGCTTGGCGCGGGTGAACAGTCCCATGCGCGGTGACTAGCCGGTCGGGTGCGTATCGGACAAGACCGCCCTCGGCTCGCGTGGCGAACCGAGGGTGGCCATGCCTACCAGAAGATGCCGTAGACGGTGTCGATCACCTGCCCGGATCGCAGGTCCACCAGCAGCGCGTCGTCGTAATAGCGCACCCAGCGATAGGGGCCGTATGCCTCCGGCAGGCGATAGTCGTAGGGGTCGTCGATCCAGTAGTTCTGGCCCCACAGCACCGACGACAGCGTCACCCCGACCGAGAAGCGGCGATAGCCGTAGTTCCAGCCATAGGGCGAAGAGTAACGCGGCAGGCGGAAGGCGGCGCGGTTGCCCGTGCGGTAGCGGTTCCAGTCGAAGCGGCCGTCCCGCCGCCAGTCGCGGTTCCAGTTGCCGCCGCGATCGCCGTAGCGCTGCCCGCCATAGCCCCGGTTGTCGTCGCGCTGGCCGACGTAGCCGCGGTCGCCATAGCCACGGTTCTGGCCGTCATAGCGTCGATTGTCGGTCTGCCGCCGGTCGTTCTGGTCGAACCGGCCGTCGCGACCGGACTCGGCTCGGTACTGGTCGGCACGGTTTTGGTCGGGACGATACCGGTCGCGGCGGTTATCGCCCGAGCGGAACTGATCGACGCGACCCTGACCCGCGTCGAAACGCTGGCCCGGCGTGAGGTCGGGACGGCCAGCGCCGCCCTGTCGCTGCCAGTCACGGCGCTGGCCATCGTCCCGCGCTTGGCCCGACGTTCGCCAGTCGCGCCGGGGAGCTTGGATCTGCTGTTGCGCCTCGGCGCGACCACGCCAGCCGCCGCGATCGCCGTCGGTTCGGGTCCGCCATGCCGGCGCTGCCTGGGGCTGCGCCTGTACTTGGGCCTGCGCCTGCGCCTGTACTTGGGCCTGCGCCTGCGCCTGTGGACGAGCCGGCCGCTCGCCACGGTCGCGACCGCGCTCTTCGCCGCTGCCCTGACGTGTGCGCCAGTCGTGGTTCTCCTGCGCGTTCGCGGGTGTCCAGACGGTCGCCGCCAGCAACGCCCCGATCAACCACTTCCTCATTGCCTTCGCCTTCGAACCTGCCGGCGCACGAGCCGGCCCCGATGATGAGGACGTTATGGAGCGCGCCCGCTGAGGGGAAGCTGAACTGAGGTGTCAGCTGTTTGTAAGGTGAGCGGCTTGCCAAAGTGAGCGGCGTGCCGCTGGCGGATCAGGCGGTCAGGTCGGGTTCGAGCAGGCGGTGAAGGTGGACGACCACGAACCGCATCTCCGCATCGTCGACGGTGCGCTGGGCGGCGGCGCGCCACGCCTTTTCCGCGCTGGCATAGTCGGGGAAGATGCCGACGGTTTCGAGGGCGGACGGATCGACGAAGTCGAGACCGCGCGGGTCGCGGACGCGGCCGCCGAAGACGAGGTGAAGCTTGCTCATGGACCCGCGCCGTAGCGGAGGGCGCGGCGGGGGTGAAGGGGTGGCTTGGGCGAAGAAGGGTCGTCACCCTGCTGTCGTCACGGCCCGACCCTCTCCCGCAAAGGCGGGAGAGGGTCGAGGATTTCAGGCGTCGTCGGTGCGACCGGTGGCTGACTTGGCGGCGGCGGTGCCGGCGTTGGCGGCGGCCTGACCCAGGCCGCCGATCAGGTTCTTGACCTGCTCGCGCGCCGCATCGCGGGTGAAGCCGCGGCTTTCCAGCTCGCTCAGCCCCTGCGCCTTGGCCGTGTCGAGCGCCGCGCGCGCAGTCTCGCCGAGACGACGACCGACCGGGGCGAGCAGCTCCTTTTCCCTGGCGGAGCGCGGCAGCAGCGCGCCGGCGAGGACACCGACCGCAAGACCACCGACGACGATGCCGAGCGGGTTCGCTTCGATACCGTCGATGGTGCGGCGCGCGGCGTCGCCGGCGGCGTCTCGGGTGCGGTCGAGCCGATTATGCGGCGCCGCGGCGGGCTTTGGGCGGCTCTCGGTCATGGTCTAATCCTCTTTTTGCTGATGGCGCGGCGCCTTGGCTTTGGCCGCCACGGTGTGCTTCTTCTTGCGGGGGAACAGCTTGGCGATGCGGTGGCGGAGCAGGAACAGTCCCGTTACCGCGACCGCACCGGCGATCGGCGCGGGGTTCGCCTTGGCGAAGTCCAGACCCGAAGCGGCCGCGCTCTGGCCGGCATCGGCGGCGGAACGGGCGGCGTCCTTCGCCAAGGTCTTCGGGTTCAGCCTGACCTGAAGCCGCTGGAAATCGTCGCTCAGCCGCTCGCGTGCCTGGACGGCACGACGCTCGGCCGCGCGGATCTCGTCGACCGGATCGCTCATCGCGGCAAGCCCTTCGCCGGGGCAAGCTTGCCCTTGCCGATCATCGCCAGAATACCGGCGACGATCAGCGTTACGACGACGACGACGCCGGTCGCGCCGAGCGGACCGATCAGGGTCGCCAGCGACAGGATCAGCCCGACCAGCAGCGCGACGACCGCCGACAGCGCGAGCACACCGGCTGCGCCGAAGAAGATCGCGGCACTGGCGAACGCGGAGAAGCGCTCGCTCGCCTTGGCCTTGACCAGGGCGATCTCGGCGGTGGCCAGCTCCTTCGCGTCGGCCACGGCGCGGTGGACGAGGGTGGAAATACCCTCGTCCACCACGACTGGCGGCAAAGCGTCAGGCCTTGTCGGCATCGAGCCCCGACTGCACGAGTCGCGACAGCACGAAGCCGACCGCAGCGGCGACGCCGATCGCGATAGCCGGGCTCTTGCGTACCAGTTCGCGCGCGTCGTCGAGCAATTCGTCCAGGTCCTTGCCCTTCACCGCGGCGGAGAAGCCCTGCACCTGATCGGCGGCGGTCCGCGCATATTGCCCGTATTGGGCGCCCAGCTTGCCGTCGACCTGCTCGGCGGCGTCGGTCAGCATTGTGGCGAGCTGGTCCAGCGCGCCGCCGGCGCGTTCCTTGCCCATCTCGGCGAAGGAGCGGACCTTCTCGCCCGCCTGCGCCTGGAGCTTGCCGCTCGCGTCGGTCAGCTGCTGGCGTACGCCGCCGCCGTCATGCGCGGTGTCGGCGGCGAACTCGACGCCGCTGTCCTTGAGTGGCATGGCGGGGGTGAAGTCGGTGCCCTCGGGCGGCGCGTCGTCGGCATCGTTCATCGGTCGCCCAGTGTCCCCGTTGTCGTTATCGGCCATCGTGCTTGCTCCCTTGCGAGCTGGTTCGGCTGTAAAACCCCGTGCGCCGAGCGCTTGTTCCCACATCGTGCGCCGATTGCTAGGGCTCGCGCGACCAACCGGGAGTCTTTCGCCTTGACCGCCATCATCGACATCCATGCACGCACCATCCTGGACAGCCGTGGCAATCCGACGGTGGAAGTCGACGTACTGCTGGAGGACGGCAGCTTCGGCCGCGCCGCCGTGCCGTCCGGCGCGTCGACCGGCGCGCACGAGGCGGTGGAGAAGCGCGACGGCGACAAGACGCGCTGGGGCGGCAAGGGCGTCGAGGCGGCGATCGAGGCGGTCAACGGCGAGATCGCCGAGGCGCTGACCGGCGAGGACGCGGAGGATCAGAGCGACCTCGACGCGGCGATGATCGAGCTGGACGGCACGCCCAACAAGAGCCGGCTGGGCGCCAACGCGATCCTGGGCGTGAGCCTGGCGGCGGCGAAGGCGGCGGCGGACGCGCGCGGCTTGCCGCTGTATCGCTATGTCGGCGGCGTCTCGGCGCACCTGCTGCCGGTGCCGATGATGAACATCATCAACGGTGGCGAGCATGCCGACAACCCGATCGACTTCCAGGAATTCATGATCATGCCCGTCGGAGCGTCGAGTATCGTCGAGGCGGTGCGGTGCGGGTCGGAAATCTTCCACACGCTGAAAAAGGCGCTGCACGACAAGGGGCTGGCGACCGGCGTCGGCGACGAGGGCGGGTTCGCGCCCGACATCGCCAACACCACCGACGCGCTGGACTTCATCGTCAGCGCGATCGAGGCGGCGGGGTATCGGCCGGGCGACGATGTGATGCTGGCGCTGGACCCCGCCTCGACCGAGTTCTTCCGCGACGGCAAATACGACATCTCGGCGGAGGGCAAGCTGCTCGGGCCGCAGGAGATGGCGCGCTATTACCAGGATCTGGTCGCGCGATATCCGATCATCTCCATCGAGGACGGCATGGCCGAGGACGACGTCGAGGGCTGGCAGGCGCTGACGCAGGCGATCGGCGACCGCGTGCAGCTGGTCGGCGACGACCTGTTCGTGACCAATCCCGCACGGCTGCGCTGGGGCATGGAGCAGGGGCTGGCGAATTCGGTTCTGGTCAAGGTCAACCAGATCGGCACGCTGACCGAGACGCTGGAGGCGATCTCGATCGCCAACCGCGCGGGCTATACCGCCGTCATGTCGCACCGCTCGGGCGAGACCGAGGACGCGACGATCGCCGATCTGGCGGTCGCGACCAACTGCGGGCAGATCAAGACCGGCTCGCTGGCGCGGTCCGACCGGCTGGCGAAGTACAACCAGCTGATCCGGATCGAGGAGGAGCTGGGTGCGGCGGCGCGCTATGCGGGGCGCGATGTGGTGCGGGGTGCGCGTAAAGCTGCTTGATCGCAGAGTTTTCGTCCGCCATGATTCGGGCGTGAGCCGCAAATCCTCCGCCTTCCTCCGCACGATGCGTCGTGCCGCGTTGCCGGCGGCGGGGCTGGTGCTGATCGTGTTCTTCGGCGCCTATGCGGTGCTGGGACGCAACGGGGTGCTCGCCTATGGTGATTACCAGCGGCAACTGGCGGCTCGCGAGCGCGAGTACGCGCAACTGGATCAACGGCGTGCGGTGCTGCGAAACCGCGTGGCGCTGCTCGATCCGGATCATGCCAACCCGGACATGGTCGACGAGATGACCCGCAAGGAGCTTAACGTCGTCCACCCGGACGAGGTCGTGGTCCCGCTGAAGCGATAGCCGGGCGGCGCGGGACCGCCCGGCTCGCCGCGCCTATCGACCCAGGAAAGTCAGCAGGTCCTTCGTCAGGCGATCGCTGGCGGTGACGTTGAGGCCATGCGGCTCGCCTTCATATTCGACCAGCTGCGAGCCCGCGATGCCGCGGTGCGCGGCGCGGGCGCTGGTGTCGATCGGCACGGTCTTGTCGGCGGTGCCGTGGATGATGAGCGTCGGCACGCGAAAGGCGGGCAGGTCGGGGCGGAAGTCGGTCTTGCCGAACGCATCGACGCAGTCGAGCGTCGCCTTGAGGCTGGCCATCGTCGCGGTGCGCGTCGCCCAGTCGAGCACGTCGTCGCTGACCGGGCTGGTCACCCAGCCGGCCCCGAAGAACTGCGGCGCGAAGGTGTGGCGGAAGAAGCGGTTGCGATCCTCGCGGATGCCGTCCTTGATCTGCTCCAGCATCGCGGCGGGCACGCCGTCGGGGTTGTCGTCGGTCTGGAGCATGTAGGGCACGACCGAGGAGACAAGCCCGGCGGCGACGACGTTCTTGCCGTCGTGACGGCTCATGTATCGTGCGATCTCGCCGCCGCCCATCGAGAAGCCGACGATCGTCGCGTCCTCGACATTCGCCGCCGCCATGACGTCCGCCAGGTCGTCGGCGAGCGTGTCGTAGTCGTAGCCGCTCCACGGCTGACCCGACCGGCCGAAGCCGCGCCGATCATAGGCGATCGCGCGGAAGCCGGCCTCGGCCAGCGCCATCGCCTGCGCGTCCCACATGTCGGCCGACAAAGGCCAGCCATGGGTGAGGACGACGGGTCGCCCCTGACCCCAGTCCTTGACGTAGAGTTCGGTGCCGTCGCGGGTCTTCAGATAAGGCATGGCTGTGCTCCGGGATGTTCGAGATCGGTAACAAACATCACGCGCGGGGGTTGCGGAGCACCGGCACTTCGTCGCGCGTTTCGGCGACGCTGGGCTCGCGTACCGACGGGCGCAGCCTTGCGATCGAGCAAAGCCCGGCGATCAACGCCAGCCCGGCGGCGGCGAACGGCGGCACGCTGCCCGCGCCGACGCCGAGCGCCAGCAGCGCGGCGACCAGCGTCGCGCCCGTCGTCTGGCCGGTCAGGCGCACGGTCGAGACCAGCCCGCCCGCCGCCGCCGCCCGCTCGCGCGGCGCCGAGCCGACCAGCAGGCGCGCGTTGGGCGGCAGGTAGGTCCCGAACCCCGATCCGCACAGCGCCATCCGCCAGGCGACGTCGAACCAGCTCGGGTCTGCGGGCATGAAGCCGAGCAGCAGCAAGGCGACGATCGAGACCGCCATGCCGATGCCGCCGAGCAGCCCGGCGGGGACGCGGTCCGACAGATAGCCGGCGAGCGGGGCCACCACCATGTTGGTCATCGGCCACGGCGCGATGCAGGCGCCGATCTGCGCGGCGGTGAAGCCTAGCGCCTGCAGCCGGAACGGCGTCGAGATGAGCAGCGTCATCGACGCGGTGAAGGCGACGAAGCCGCCGATCGCCGACAGCGCCAGCACCGGCCGCGCGAGCAGGTCGACGGGCAGGATCGGCGCGGGCTCGCCGAGTTCGCGCCGCACGAATACCCAGCCGATGCCGACGCCGGCGAGCGCGATGGCGACCGAGACGACTGGACTGTCGCCATGGACCAGGCTTTCCAACCCGCCGATCACCAGCCCGAACGTCGCCGCGCACAGCACCGCCCCGGTGACGTCGAACCGCGCGACGCGCGGGGCGGGGGCGGGGATCGCCCGGCCCAGCGCAAGCGACATGACCGCGAACGGGATCGCGCTGGCGAAGACCCAGGGCCACGGCGCCACCGCGAGCACCAGCCCGCCGATCGTCGGGGCGATCGCGGCGGAGCTGGTCACCACCACCGCGTTGATCGCGAGACCGCGGCCGAGCTGATCGGACGGGTAGATCTGGCGGATCAGCGCGGAGGCGACCGACAGCACCCCGGCCGCACCCAGCGCCTGCGCGGCGCGCACCACCAGCAGGAACGGCAGGCTCTTCGCAAAGAAGCAGAGCAGCGTCGCGATCGCGAACAGCGCCTGACCGCCCTGATACATCCGCTTCAGCCCGATCCGTTCGCCCAGCCCGGCGAACGGCAGCAGGAACATGACCAGCGTCACCTGATAGATGGTGACGATCGACACCACCGAGCTTTGCGCGACGTTCAGGTCGCGGGCGATGGTGGGCAGCGCGACGTTGGCGACGCCGCCGTCGATGATGACCAGCGCCGAGCCGAACGACATCGCCGCGACGGCGAGGTAACGGCGCGGCTTCGGCAGGCCCGGATAGAAGGGCGTCCGGGGGGCCGGGGGAGCGGCCTGGGGCGAAACGGCTGATTCGACGGCGGTCATTGTGCCCCGATCTTTCGCTCGGCAAAGGACATGGTCAATCGTTCGGGAGAAAGAGATGCGTCGCCTGCTGTTCGTTGCCCCGCTGGCGCTTGCCGCGGCCGCCGGTGTCGCGCAGACGGCACGGATGAGCGAACCGAACGACCCCTATATCTGGCTGGAGGACAAGGACGGCGCGCGGGCGCTCGCCTGGGTGGAGGCGGAGAACGCACGCACGCTGCCGCGCCTCCAGAACGACCCGCGCTACGCCACCTTCTACGCCGAGGCGTTCGCGATCGCGTCGGCAAAGGATCGCGTGCCGATGCCGGCGCAGATGTACGGCCGGGTCTATAATTTCTGGCGTGACGTCGATCACCCACAGGGCGTCTGGCGCTGGACGAGCGAGGCCGATTACGCGAGCGCGCAGCCGCGCTGGACGACGGCGCTCGATCTCGACGCGCTGGGTCGTGCCGAGGGCAAGAAGTGGGTGTGGAAGGGCTCGACCTGTCTCCAGCCAGAGGAGCGCCTGTGTCTGGTGGCGCTGTCCGAAGGCGGTGAGGACGCGGTGACCTATCGCGAGTTCGACCTGGAGACCGGCGGCTTCGTCGCGAACGGCTTTACGCTGCCCAAGTCGAAGCAGGACGCGACCTGGGTCGATCGTGACACGCTGCTGGTGGCGCGCGACTGGGGGCCGGGCACCACCACCGCGTCGGGCTATGCCTTCGTGCTCAAGCAGCTGAAACGCGGTCAGCCGCTGGCGGCGGCGACCGAGGTCTATCGCGGGGCGCCGACCGATCAGGGGCCGACCGGCGCCGGCGTGCTGACCGACGCCAAGGGCAACCGGCTGGTGCTGATCTATCGCGCCAAGACCTTCTTCGGCGCCGACAAGCTGGTGTGGACGCCGGCGGGCACCCGCAAGCTGGACGTGCCCGACCGTGCCAGTCCGGTGGGGATGCTGGACGGGCAGGTGATTTTCCAGACCTCCGATCCCTGGGGCTCGGTGCCAGTCGGCGCGGTCGCGAGTGCATCGCTGGCTGAGGTCGAGCGCGGTGCCATCCGACCACGCGTGCTGTTCGCGCCTGGGCCGCGCCAGTCCGTGGAGGGGGTCGCCGCCACCCGTGACAGGCTGTTGCTGAACTATACCGACAATGTGCGCGGGCGCGCCAGCGTGTGGACGCATGCGGCCGGCGGCTGGACGTCGCGGCCGCTTGCGCTGCCCGACAACGCTTCGATCGGGCTGGTCAGCACGTCGGATCGCAGCGATCATGCCTATCTGAGCGTCTCCGGTTTCCTGACGCCGTCGACGCTGTTCGCGCTGGAGGCGGGCGGGACGGCGGCTCCGGCGGTGGTCAAGACGCTGCCGGCTCGGTTCGATGCCACCGGGCTGACCGTCGACCAGTTCGAGGCGACCTCGACCGACGGGACGAAGGTGCCGTATTTCATTGTCCATCGGCGCGACCGGCCGCTGGACGGCAGCACGCCGACGCTGATGACCGGCTATGGCGGGTTCGAAGCCTCGTCGACGCCCTATTATCTGAGCAGCATGGGCAAGCTGTGGCTGGAGCGCGGCGGCGCGTTCGTCTTGACCAACATCCGCGGCGGCGGCGAGTTCGGGCCGGCGTGGCACGATGCCGGGCGCAAGACCAAGCGGCAGGTGATCTACGACGACTTCGCCAGCATCGCCCGCGACCTGTTCGCGCGAAGGCTGACCAGTGCGGCGAAGCTGGGCATCTATGGCGGGTCGAACGGCGGGCTGTTGATGGGCGTCGAGATGACGCAGCATCCCGAGCTGTGGCATGCGGTCACCATCCAGGTGCCGCTGCTCGACATGGAGCGCTACGAACAGATCGCGGCGGGCGCGTCGTGGGTCGACGAATACGGTTCGATGAGCGTGCCCGCCGAGGCCGCGTTCCTGCGCCATATCTCGCCGTACGCACAGCTGCGGCGCGGGGTGGCGTATCCCGAGCCGTATATCTGGACTACGACCAAGGACGACCGCGTCGGGCCGCAGCATGCGCGCAAGTTCGCGGCGCGGATGCACGAGTTCGGGCTGCCGTATCTGTTTTACGAGGACACGGCGGGCGGCCATTCGGGCGACGCCGACATCGCCCAAGGCGCGCGGATGCAGGCGTTGCAGATGGTGTATTTCGCGCAGAAGCTGATGGGGCCGGCGGCGGGCGGCTCCTGATCCCTAGCGGGCGAGCGCGGTCGCGAGCTGGTCCTTGGTCATCGTCGAGCGGCCGGGAAGGTCGCGCCGCTTCGCCTCGGCGTAGAGATCGGCCTTGGTCTTGGAATGCCCGCGATGGGGAGCGGTCTTGTCGGCGACGTCCTTGGGCTGAGCGGAGAACTGCTTGCCCTTCTTCGTGTCGGCCCGTTTTTTTGCGGTTGTCCGCTTGTACTCGTCGTCCGACAGCGCGGCGCGAGCCGCCTTGGGAAGGTAGCGCTCGTGCGTGTCGCCCGATTTGGCACCTGACTTGGTGCTCCATTCCTCATGCGTCCACTCGCTGAGGCTGTTGTGCGGGTCCTTCTTTCCCTCGTAGCCGCCGCCGCGCTTTTTGTATTCCGACACCGCGAGCTGCGCCTTGCGCGCCGACCACTCGCCTTTCTCGCCGCCCTTGTCGCCGGCGGTAATCTTTTCCTTCACCTTGTCCCAAAGCGTGGGATCGGTCCTGGTCGCGGTGGTGCTCATCTGGCAGGAACCGGCAAGGCGGATCGGCGTTCCATGACGTGAGCAGGAGATCGACGCGATGAACATGGGCAAGGGCTGCCTGATGTGGCTGTTAGGCGTGCCGATCCCGGTCATACTGCTGATCTGGCTGTTCTGGCACTGATCGCGACGAAACAGGCTTCGAGGTCAACGGTTGTTGCAGTGCAGCAATCCTGCTGGCAGGGAGACGACCATGGCCTCCGCTCCCGACCCCTCTACCCCCGTCTTCCTGGAGGCGATCGTCAAGCTGCAGGCGGTCGCCGCGACATATAACCGTACGGAGGTGACGCTGGCGCCGCACATCCTCTACACGCGGCATGGCGACCTGCACGTCGACGCCGTAACGCTTGAGCGTGACGGGCGACCGCCGAAGGAAGTCAAGTTGGGCACGTTCAAGCTGTCGGGGCTGAGCGGCGTCCGTATAACACCGCGGCGGTTCGCGCCCAGCGCGCTGTTCGATGCGAAGGCCGAGCGGTATCAGGGCGAATCGCTGATCGCGGTCGACGTCGCCTAGACCGGGCAGTCGCCGACGCGCTTCGCCGCGATCGTGCCGGAAAAGCCCATCGTCCCGTTCTCCGATGCGTTGCTGGTAGTGAAGCGAACCGTATAGCGGTCGCGTGTCCAGCGGCCGTCGAGCGTGTAGCTGCCACGGGCCAGGCCCGGTGCCTGCGGACGGCAGGTGCCGGTGATCCTGACACCGCTGCGCGTCCGGACGCGACCGGTCTGTTCGCAGCCGTCGGGTGTCTGGGCAACGACCAGGGCGACGGGATCGTGAAGCATCGCCGACGTCAGGCAGCGCGGCTCGTCGGGTGAAGACGGCGTGTACGGGAGGTCGGCGAGTGGGCGACCGTCCAGCGTCGCGGTGCCGGGAGTGCTGACGACCTGCCACAGGCCGGGCACCGGAGCCGACGAGGGCGCGGCGGCGGCGAGTAGGACGAGTGCGGCAATGGGACGGAGCATGGCACGACGATACGCCCGGCGCGGCTGGCTGGACAGGATAATCGATGGTCGTCCCGGTATGCGACTTGACCTTGGTCGCTATATCACGGGCGGAACGATCCGGGACGGCACCGCCGCCCCGGATCGATTGATTCAGCGGCAGCGGACCTGGCTGTTGTTCTGGTCCACCGCGCGACCCGCAAGACCGCCGATCGCCGCGCCCAGCAGCGTGCCGACGGTGCGCGAACGGCCACCGTCGATGACGTTGCCGAGAATGCCGCCGCCGGCCGCGCCGACGATCAGGCCGGTCGTGCCGTCAGAGCGGCGGCAATAGTAACGGCCGTCGGTGCCGGCATAGACCCGGTCGTCGTTGGAGAGCGTCCGCTCCGAATATTGCTGACCGGCGCGATAGTCGCGCGACGGATCGTAATAGGCGTTGTCGTCATAGGCGGTCGGGCGCTGGTTGTAGCCCTGCGGCTGCTGATAACCCTGCGGCGCATAGCCGACCCGGCCGCGTGCCTGCGAATAGCGATCCGCCTCCTGACGGAAGATCTGATATTCGCGATCGAAGCGCTCCTGCGCCGCGCGAAAACGGGCATCGTCGGCGCGGCTCTGCGCCATGACCGGAACGGCGGTTGCGAGCGTCGCGACGGCAGCCGCTGCGGTGATGATCTTGGTGAGCATGGAAACGGGTTCCTCTGGATTACAGGCCCGGCTGACTGGCCGGACACAGAGGAATACGGTTTCGCAGCCGTATCGTTCCTGAACGGGAAGGCTTCCGCGAACGACCGCTCGCTACCCTGTCGCGCGGACGGGACGGCAAGAACGGGCCGGCTTCTCGCCTTGCCCGACGCCGGGGCGCTCGCCGCGATTCGCTAACAAAGACGCCCCGCTCCAGTGTGGAAGTAGGTAAAACCCGAAGCGTGGCTACAATAAAAACATCGCTGACCTTATAAAAGACTCACATAATGCGCGGCTTACGTTCAAAATATTCAGTTAAACAACTAATATGAACAACATCGAGTTTGGACTCGCAAAGATGCTACTTATTTGCTAGCTACAGGTAACAATAAAAAAGTCGCCACTAGCTTGTGTTCCTTTTTCAGGAGTGAGCAATGACGACTGTGCATGGAGTTCCGCCACGCGGCTTGGGAGCGACTCGCTCGCCGCTGTTCGAGGGTCGGTTCGGGCGCATGTTCCGAAATCTGCCGGCAGCGCAGTTCGGCACGTCCGACAAGGCCAATCGCGACAATTTGCGCGCACTCGGGAACGCCATGTCCGCCGACGCCGAGGATCCCTTCGACGGCGTCGACCCCGAAGAGAGCGGGATACCGGCGCTGTTCACCTATTTCGGTCAGTTCGTCGACCATGACATAACATTCGATCCGGTCAGCACGTTGACCAAGGCGCTTGACCCAGACGGGCTGGTCGATTTCCGCACACCCACGTTCAATCTGGACAATGTGTATGGTCGCGGTCCCGGCGACCAGCCCTACATGTTTCATGGCGACGGTCGGTTCCAACTCGGAGACGCGATGACCGGCGCGCCGGGTACGCACGCGCACGACCTGCCGCGCTTCGCCCACCGCGCGATAATTGGCGACCCGCTGACCTGCTCCCCGTTTTCAGGCCGCTGATAACTTAGCTTCAGTGTCCATATGCCCCTGGCGGGGGCAGTTGGTGAACTCGGCGGGTGCCAACCCGCCAAGGCTGCTGTGCGGACGCACGGTGTTGTAGTCCGTCCGCCATGCCTCGATGATCCGTCTTGCCGCGGCCAGCGATGGGAACAGGTGCTCGTTCAGGCACTCGTCGCGCAAGCGACCATTAAAGCTTTCGACGAAGCCGTTCTGCTGCGGCTTGCCCGGCGCGATGTAATGCCAGTCGACCCCGGTATCCTGGCACCAGGCAAGAACGGCGTGACTGGTCAGCTCGGTGCCATTGTCGCTGACCACCATGCACGGCAGCCCGCGACGTTCGGCGATAGCGCTCAGCTCACGAACGACCCGCCGACCGGACAGCGACGTATCGACGATGCAGGCCAGGCATTCCCGGCTGTAATCGTCGATGACGTTGAGCAAGCGGAACCGCCGGCCGCAGGCCAATGCATCCGATACGAAGTCGAGCGACCAGCGCTGGTTGGGCTCCTGCGGGATTGCCATCGGCGCCCGCGTGCCCAGCGCGCGCTTGCGCCCGCCACGCTTGCGTATCGTCAGCCGCTCCTCGCGATACAGCCGATACACCTTCTTCAGGTTCATGCCCTTGCCCTCACGCTGCAGCAGGATCGCCAGCCGCCGGTAGCCGAACCGACGACGCTCGTTCGCGATCTCACGCATCCGCTCGCGGACAGCATCGTCCTTCCCGCGAAGCGGCTCATATTGCCATGCCGACCGATTGACCCCGATCAGCCTGCAGGCGCGACGCTCGGAGAAGCCGTGATCGGCCATCAGCTTCTCCACCGCAGCATAGCGCTCTGCAGACCGGGTCAGTTTTTTCCCAGCAGATCCTTAAGCGCCGACACGTCCAGCATCGACTCCGCCAGCAGCTTCTTCAGGCGTCGGTTCTCATCCTCGAGCGCCCGCAACCGCGCCGCGTCGGACACCGTCAGCCCGCCGTACTTCGACTTCCAATTGTAGAACGTCGCATCGCTGATCCCGTGCTTGCGGCACAGGTCCGCCGTCTTCACGCCAGCCTCGTGCTCGCGCAGCACGCCAATGATCTGATCCTCGGTAAATCGGCTTCGCCGCATCGCTCGTCTCCATCTGACGAGCTAACTTACCAATGGCATGATTTCCGGGGAGCAGGTCATGGTGAACGACTATCTGTCGCGGATCGTCTCAGGTCCGGTCCTGGACGCGATGAAAACGAATGGACGCTACGACCGCCACAAGCTTCAATACTTCCATTGGCGCCACGATCCGTTCATGCCGGTCGAGTTCTCGGTCGCCGCCTACCGCTTGGGACACTCCATGGTGCGACCGGGCTATCGCCTGAACGATGCGCATCTCCTCCCCATCTTCGCGCGCAAGGCGACGCCGAACGAGGAGTCGCTGGCGGGCTTTCGCACACCGCCGGCGGGGCGAGCCATCGACTGGGGGCGGTTCATCGACGCCGACGATTTCCCCCGCGCCAATGACGGGGACGTCGCCGCAAAGGAACACCGGCTACAGTTCGCCTATCGCATCGACACGTCGCTGGTCGGGTTTCTGCACGATCTGCCGCGCTCCGTCGCAGGAGACAAACCGGCGTCCTTGGGTGAACGTAACCTGCTACGCGGTTGGCTGCTCGGGTTGCCATCGGGCCAAGCGGTGGCGCGCGCGATGGCCGAGACGCCGTTGGACGACGCCGAGATCATTCTCGGCAAGGCCGTGGATGCGCCCGCCGTCGGCGACGTGGTCGGACCGATCGTGGCCGCCGTGACGGCCGCAGGGGGTGACGGAACCGCGTTCGAGGGCAACTGCCCGTTGTGGACCTATATCCTCGCCGAGGCGGTCAAACATCGGACGCCTATGACCGTGCCGACGGTGGAGGGCGTGCCGATCTCCACGCCGCAGCTGGGCCCCGTCGGTGGGCGCATCGTGGCCGAGGTGTTTTTGGGTCTGCTGTTCGGCGACGGTTCGTCGTACCTGTCGATGGACCCACTCTGGAAACCGGTGACGGGCACCGATTTCGGCCTGCGGGAACTCGTCCGCTATGCGCTGGGGCGAGGTCCGGCGTTGGGCTAAGCGACTGAGCGGTCCGGAGAAGTGGCCGATCTCGAAAAATGCTATCGAGACTGCTCTCGAAGTGCGGCGCTGAGCCTCACACCGCCGTCACGAAACTGTCCATCACCCGTTTCCGCCCGGCCTGATCGAAGTCGATCTCCAGCTTGTTGCCCTCGATCTCGGCGATCGTGCCCTGACCGAATTTCTGGTGGAACACGCGCTGACCGACCGCGACGTCGTCGCGACCCTTGTTGCCGAGGCTGATCGACGGCCCCCTCGATTCGACGATCCGCGCGGGCGCGGTCGAAAAGGTGCGTTCGGTCCAGCCGCCGCCGGGCTGCTTCGCGTCGAGCGTGCCCGCCGCGCGTTGCCAACCGGGGCCACGGCCGGAGCCACGCGCGACGTTGCTGAAGGGGTCGGCATGCTCGCTCCAGTTGGCGCGCCACAGCGACTCGCCGCCGCTCATCGTCGTCTCGGTATCGATATGTTCGGGCGGCAGCTCGGCGACGAAGCGGCTCGGCAGGCTAGACGTCCACTGGCCATAGATGCGGCGATTGGCGGCGTGGAGGATGATCGCGCGGCGCCGCGCGCGGGTGATCGCGACATAGGCGAGGCGGCGTTCCTCCTCCAGCGATCGCGTGCCGCCCTCGTCGAGCGCGCGCTGCGAGGGGAACAGCCCCTCCTCCCAGCCGGCGAGGAAGACGGTGTCGAACTCCAGCCCCTTGGCGGCGTGAATGGTCATGATCGTGACCTCGGGCACACGCTGGTCGCCGTCGCGCTCCATCACCAGCGAGACGTGCTCGAGGAAGGCCCCGAGCGTTTTGTATTCCTCCATCGCGCGGACCAGCTCGGACAGGTTCTCCAGCCGCCCGGCTGCGTCGGCGGACTTCTCCGCCTGCCACATCGCGGTGTAGCCGCTTTCGTCGAGCAGCTGGCGGGCGAGCTCGGGATGCGGCAGCTCGCGCGCCATGTCGCGCCAGCGCGCGATGTCGCCGACCAGCCGGCCGAGCCCGCGGCGCGCCTGCGGGGTCAGCTCGTCGGTGTCGAGGATGCGCGCGGCGGCGACGGTCAGCGGCTCGCCCGACGTGCGCGCGAGCTGATGGATGCGGGCCAGCGCCTTGTCGCCCAGCCCGCGCTTGGGGACGTTGACGATCCGTTCGAAGGCGAGGTCGTCGGCGGGCTGGTTGACGATGCGGAGATAGGCGAGCGCGTCGCGGATCTCGGCGCGTTCGTAGAAGCGAAAGCCGCCGACGATCTTGTACGGCATGCCGATCGCGATGAAGCGGTCCTCGAACTCGCGGGTCTGGTGACCGGCGCGGACCAGGATGGCGGTGTCGTCGAGGCTAACTCCGTTGCGGCCGCACGCCTCGATCTCCTCGCCGACGCGGCGCGCCTCCTCCGGTCCGTCCCAGACGCCGAGCACGCGCACCTTCTCGCCCGCGTCCAGCTCGGTCCACAGCTGCTTGCCGAGCCGCCCGGTGTTGTTGGCGATGACGCCGCCCGCCGCGCCCAGGATGTGCGGGGTGGAACGATAGTTCTGCTCGAGGCGAATCACCGTCGCGCCGGGGAAGTCGTGCTCGAACTTGAGGATGTTCTCCACTTGCGCGCCGCGCCACGAGTAGATCGACTGGTCGTCGTCGCCGACGCAGGCGATGTTCTTGCGTTCCTGTGCGAGCAGGCGGAGCCAGAGATACTGGACGCTGTTGGTGTCCTGATATTCGTCGACCATGATGTATTTGAAGCGCTGCTGATACAGGTCCAGCACGTCGCGATGCCGGCGGAGGATCGTCAGCATGTGGAGCAGCAGGTCGCCGAAGTCGCAGGCGTTCACCGCCTTCAACCGGTCCTGATAACGCTGGTACAGCTCGCCGCCGCGCCCGTTGGCGTACCGCTCGCTCTCGCCGGCATCGATGTCGGCGGGCACCAGCCCCTTGTTCTTCCACTCGTCGATCAGCCCGGCGAGCGCGCGGGCGGGGAAGCGCTTTTCGTCCAGATCGGCGGCGAGGATCAGCTGTTTCAGCAGGCGCAGCTGATCGTCGGTGTCGAGGATGGTGAAGTTCGATTGCAGCCCGACCAGCTCGGCATGGCGGCGCAGCATCTTCGCGCCGATCGCGTGAAAGGTGCCGAGCCAGGGCATGCCCTCCACCGCGTCGCCGACGAGGCGGCCGACCCGCTCGCGCATCTCTCGCGCGGCCTTGTTGGTGAAGGTGACCGACAGGATCTCCGACGGCCATGCCTTGCGGGTGAAGAGCAGGTGCGCGAGGCGGGCGGTGAGTGCGGCGGTCTTGCCGGTGCCCGCGCCCGCCAGCATCAACACCGGTCCTTCCGTCGTGAGCACGGCCTCGCGCTGCGGCGCGTTGAGGCCGCGCAGATAGGGTGGGTCCGCTAGATCGGTTCCGGGCGCTTGGACAGGCTGGTTCACGGGTGAACAGCTAGGGAACGCGGTCCGTCGGGGCAAGCGGTTCGGGGTGCGCGCGGCTACCGCCCATGAGGCGGCGCGGCAGTTCCGCGAGACGGGCGGGGCGGGCTGTTCCATCTCAGCGCGGCGGTGTTTCCTGGCCAGATCGACCTTCAAGCGGCGAGCGTCGATGACCCGGACGCCGTGCCGCCGGCCGCGCCTGTCCAGACCGTCGACGCCCCGCCTTGGCACCCATCGTCGGCGGACCTGCCGCGGTTCGCGCGCTTTCCGGGACGCCGGCCTAACGGTCGGACTTTCCCGACCGTCATTACACTGTCATGGCGCGTTCAGCCGGAAAGGGGCAGGACACGTCGATGGTGACGGACGACAGCGGGACCGCGATCCCCGGCGAGTGGATGATCGCGGGTGCTGCGGTCGGGGTGATGACGGTGGCCATGTCGCTGTATCGGGCGGGGTTGGCGATCGATCCGGCGGCGCCGAGCGCCTGGCCTTTCTATATATGCTTCGCGCTGGCGATCGGGCTGTGCGTCAGTTGGCGCGACGGAACGACGCGCGGGCAGCGGCTGGCGCGCGATTTGGCGGAGTATCTCTCGCTGGGAACGCTGATCGCGGTCGCGGGCGCAGTCGCGAGCTACCCGGCGGCAGCGGAGACGCGGGGCTTCGTCGATCCGCTGCTCGCGCGCGCCGATGCCGCCCTGGGGTTCGACTGGCTGGCCTGGTATCGGCTGGTGGCGGCGCACCCGGTGCTGCAGGTCGGCGGGCGGATCGCCTATGACAGCATCTTCTGGATGCCGGCCGCGATCCTGATCGCGTTCGCCTGGACGGGGCAGCGAAAGCGCGCGCGGGCGCTGATCGCGGCACTGACGCTGGCGGCGACGATGACGCTGTTCACCTTTCGATTGGCGCCGGCGGTGGGACCGCTGGCCTATCTGTGGCATGGGCCGATGCCGTACATGCCGGAAAGCGCGCTGTGGCAGCCGGCGCTGATCCCGCCGTTGCGCGATCACGCGATCCGCGTGCTCGACCTGGGCGCGCTACGCGGGCTGGTGTCGTTCCCGAGCTTTCACAGCGCGGCGGCGGTGATCTTCATGGCGGCGGCCTGGCCGATGCGGCGGCTGCGCTGGCCGGTGATCGCGGTCAATGCCGCGATGCTGCTGGCGACGCCGGTGGAGGGAACGCACTATCTGGTCGATATCCTCGGCGGCGCGGCCGTGGCGGCGATCGCGCTGGGGGCGGTGCGTGCGCTGCATAGCTGGATGGACGCAAAGGCGTCGGTGCGGGGTCCGATCGCCGCGATGGCGCCGGTCCGTTGAGCGGATCGCGTTCAGTTGCCTGGCCCTCCGGCTCTCTTCACGTCGGGCGGAGCAGGGTCAGCTTCGCCTTGCCGTGGGTGCGGTCGGCGTCGATCGTGAAGCCCTTGACCTCGACCGTTTCGGTGCGCGCGGTCTCGATGCTGATCCAGGTGGCGGGGCCGGTCCAGCCGAGCCGCGCCAGCCGCTCCAGCGCGACGACGCCCGCGCCGGTGGTGTAGGGCGGGTCCATCAGGATCAGGTCGAGCGGGGCGGGGGCGGGGCCGAGCGCCAGGACGCTGGCGGCACGCACCTCGCCGCGCAGCGACAGCGCGGCGAGGTTGGCGCGGAGCGCGTCGAGTGCGCGAGCGTCCTGTTCGACGAACAGGCACGACCCCGCGCCGCGCGACAGCGCCTCGATTCCAAGCGCGCCCGACCCGGCGAAGAGGTCGGCGACGGCGAGACCCTCAAAGCTGCCGAGGCGGCTGGTCAGCATCGAGAACAGCGCCTCGCGGGTGCGGTCGGCGGTGGGCCGGGTAGCATCGCCGGCGGGCGTGGTCAGCGGGCGGCCGCGATGCGTGCCGGCGATGACGCGGAGGGTAGAGCGCGGTTTCACCCGGCGGGGTTAGCGCAGCAGCCTCGGTTCGTCATTCCCGTGCTGGTGGGAGCCGGTTTGCGGTCGGGCGAGTCCTAGGGTCGGGTGATGGGTCCCCGCTTTCGCGGGGATGACGGGTACGCGCCGATCAGCTCACCCGCACCGGCGTCAGGTGCTGGAAATCATAGGAGAAGTCCGCAAGCGGCGACAGCGCGCGGAGCTTGAGGCGGGTCGGCTTGCCGTCCTCGATCACGAACGCGACCACCGCGTCCTCGCCGGCGCCGGGCGCGAAGCGGGTGCGCCAGCTGTCGGGGCCGAACGGCTCCAGCACGCTCTTGAACACCGGCGTGCGGGTGAAGTCGATCGCCAGTTTGTCGCCGGTCGCGCGCACGACTACGTCGCCGTACCACGGATCGCGATAACGCCCGGCATAGGCCGTCAGCGGCAGCGACGGGCCGCCGGGCGGGACGGTGAAGTCGCCGGTGCCCGCCGCCGCGCGAAGCTCCGCCTCGTTCTTCGCGCGGATACGCCGCGTCGCCGCCAGCCAGTCGAACGTGGGCACACCCAGCGCGACATCGAGCAGCGCGCTGCGAAGCTGGGCGCTCAGCCGATCCTCGATGTTGGTGAACACCGCGACGCCGATGCCCTGTTCGGGCAGCATCGCGGTCTGCGTGATCTGGCCCGACAGCCCGCCCGAATGGGAGATGAGGCGGTGGCCGCGATAGTCGCCGACGAACCAGCCGAGCGCATAGGCCTGCAACACGGAGCGGCCGGGGTCGTCGGGACTCGGGCCGGTGCCGGTGTTGGTGATGACCTGCGGCGTCCACATTTCGGCGGCGTTCGCGTCGCTCCACAGGCGGCGGCCGTCGGGCGTGACGCCATGCGCCATTTGCGTGCGAAGCCACACCGCGATCTCGGTCGCGCTGGAAAGAATGCCGCCGGCGGGGCTGCCCGCCGTGCCTTCGTCCGGCTCGACGACCTGCACCGCGCCGATCCCGCGCGCCGGCGGGCCGAGCCGTGCGTGACGGGCCGCGACGTTGGTGCCCTTCAGCGACGCGGGGTTCGCCATCACCTTCGCCATGTCCATCCGCATGCCGAGCGGGCGCAGCAGCCGCCGGGTCATGAACTCCTCGAACGACAGGCCGCTGATCCGCTCGACCAGCACGCCCGCGACGACATAGAGGATGTTGTCATAGGCATAGCCGGTGCGGAAGCCGCGCTCGAACGGCAGGTATTTCAGGCCGTGGACGATGTCGGCGCGGCTGTGGTCGCTGACCGGGAACTGCATCAGGTCGCCCGCGCCCAACGGCAGCCCGCTGCGGTGGCAGAGCAGGTCGCGCACCGTCATCAGCCGGGTGACGTCGGCATCGCTGGTCGCGAAGTCGGGCATGTAGCGGACGACCGGCACGTCCCAGCCGAGCTTGCCCTCCTCGATCAGCATGGCGATGCCGGCGGCGAGGAACGCCTTGGAATTCGACGCGATCGCGAACTGCGTGTCGGCGTCGACCCGGCCCGGACGGCCCAGCTCGCGGACGCCGTACCCGCGCGCCAGCACCGGTTGGCCGGGGCGGACGATGGTGACGGCGATGCCCGGCACCTGGAACGCCTGCATGAAACCGGTGACGATGCGGTCGACCTCGTCGCCCGCCATTGTCTGCGCCCATGCCGGCGTCGCGAGCGTCGCCAGCCCCACGCCCGCCCCGATCCCGGCGCCGATCAGTGCGTCGCGGCGTGACAGTGCGTTCATCGTTCTTGCTCCTCCCGGTGTCGTGACGGGAAGGTGCCGCAAACGATCAGGGGTGTCGATGGCTCAGCGCTTCTTGGGAGGGCGCGCGCCGGGTTTCGGTTTGGGCTTGGCCCAGCCGGTCTTGCGCTCGATCCGCGCGGGTCGAGCCGGGGTGTCGCCGTCTGCGCGCGCCGCGTCACCGGTGGCTCGGCCGGTGGGCGTGGGAGCTTGCTTGCGCGGCGTGGTCGCGCGTTGCGTCCTGACGGCTTCCTCACCCCGTCGAGAGGCGGTGCCAAAGTGCGGGGCGGTTGCCGAAGAGCGGGTCGCCTGCCTCACCGGCCGCGCGCTCGGGGCGGGCGTCGGGGTCGGGCGCGCGAACGGCGCCGATCGCGGGTGCGCCGCGACGGGTCCCCGGCCTGCGCCGGAATGGGGCTCGGGCTGGGGCGCCGGGTTGGTCCGGGGTCTGGCGTATCGCTGTGGTGCGGTTTGAGGCTGCGGCTTGGCGTCAGGCTGTGGCCTGGCGTGGGGCTGGACGGCGGTGCGCGGCCTGACTTCCTGCTGGATTCTCGGCACGGCCCGGACGGGGCGCGCGGCCGCCGGTCGTGGCGCCGCCTGGACCCGCTCCGGGCCGGTAGGGCGCTTGTTCGCGAGCGCCTGGCGGAACGCGCCGATATCGGCACCGCGCACTTCACCGATCTCGCCCGGTGGCAGGTCGCCGAGAACGAAGGGACCGTAGCGGGTGCGAATCAGGCGGCTGACGTCCAGCCCGATATGGTCGAGCACGCGGCGAACCTCGCGGTTCTTGCCCTCGGTCAGCGTCATCTCGATCCAGAAATTGGCGCCGGTGCGCCGCTCCAGATTGGCGTCGATCGAGCCGTAGCGGATGCCGTCGATCTCGATGCCGTGAATCAGCTCCTCCAGCTGCGCCTGGCTGACCCGCCCATAGGCGCGCGCGCGATAAGTGCGCTCGACCCCGGTCGCGGGCAGCTCCAGCTGGCGCTTGAAGCCGCCGTCGGTGGTGAGCAGCAGCAGCCCCTCGGTGTTGAGGTCCAGTCGCCCGACCGGCACCAGGCGCGGCAGGTCCTTGGGCAGCCGATCGTAGATCGTCGGGCGGCCACGCGGGTCGCGCTCGGTGACCAGCAGCCCGGTCGGCTTGTGGTAAAGGAACAGGCGTGCCGGCTCGGGCGCGGCGACCGGGTTGCCGTCCACCGTGACGCCGTCCAGCGACGTCAGCGTCGTCGCGGGCGTGTCGAGCACGACGCCGTTTTTCGCGACGCGGCCCTCCTCGATCATCCGCTCGATTTCGCGACGCGAGGCTATGCCGGCGCGGGCGAGCAGCTTGGCGATCCGTTCGCCTTCTCTGGGTTCTTCGACGGGACGTGCCATGGCTGCGCTCGCTATAGCGGAAAGCGACGGCGCGGGCGGAAATTGTTGCGACCCGGCGGCGACTCGCGCGTTGGGCGCAAGAACAAAGGGGGGCGGTCGTGTTCGGGCGCAGAAAACGGCTCATCACCAGGCTGCTGCTCGTCGAGGACGAGCCGCTGGTCGCGTTCGACAACGAACACACGCTGACCGATGCGGGATTCGAGATCGTCGCGACCGTCGATCGCGTGGCGCCCGCGATCGAGGTGCTCCAGTCGGGTCAGGTGATCGACCTCATCGTCGCGGATATCCAACTGGCGGACGGATCCGGGCTAGACGTCGCGCGGGCGGCGCAGGCGCGCGCCGTGCCGGTGCTGTTCGTGACCGGACAGGTTCCTGCGGACGCGCGGGCGCTGGCGGCGGCGTGGCTGGCGAAACCCTACAGCCCGCGCGATCTGGTGGCGGCGATCCAGGCGATCGACGCGCGACTGAGCGGGGAGAAGGCGCGCAGACTGCCCGCGGGTCTGACGCTGTTCGATGCGCCGGGAGGCGCGGTGGTCCCGTAACGCCGCGTCGTGGCGCGGGACCGTCGCGTCCCCGTAGCGACGGTCGTGGCTGTCCTCGCCCGCTTTTGCCGCTAGGGTCCTTGCGATCGGATCGAGGAGCGAGGGCGTATGGCGGCAGCGCCGGTAACGGGGGCGGGATCGGGGGCGGCGACGCGGCCCAAGGGGTTCCGCCTGCTCGGCGTCGCGCTGCGGTCGCGCAAGGCGGGCGCGATGCTGGCGTTCGGCTTCTCCTCCGGCCTGCCCTTCGCGCTGCTGATCGGGACGCTGACCGCGTGGCTGGGCGAAGCGAAGGTCAACCTGGCGACCATCGGCCTGCTGAGCTGGATCGGCCTCGCCAGCGCGTTCAAGTTCCTGTGGTCGCCCGCGGTCGATCGGCTGCGGCCGCCGGTGATCGGCCGGCTGGGGCGGCGCAAGGGCTGGATCGTGCCGTGTCAGGCGGTCGTGATCGTGGCGCTGTTCGGGCTGATCGCGACCGATCCGGCGCGAGAGATCGGGCAGTTCGCGCTGTTCGCCTTTCTGGGCGCGCTGGCATCGGCGACGCAGGACATCGCGATCGACGCCTGGCGGATCGATGTCGCGGACGAGGCGACGCCGGTGGAGCTGCTGTCGGCGGTCTATCAGCTGGGCTTCCGGACCGCCTCGATCGTCGGCGGGGCGTTCGCGCTGCACCTGGCGGCGACGATGAGCTGGTCCGCCGTGTATACGGTGATGGCGGCGTTGATGGGCGTGGCGATGCTGCTCGCGCTATTTGCGCCCGACACGCCGGCCCCGCCGAGCGGCGCGGGGATCGAGGCGGGCGAGCTTGACCGGCGGACGCGCGGGATCGCGCTGGCGGTCGTCGGCCTGTGCTGGACCTGGGCGATCGTGACGCTGCTGCGGTTCATGGCGTCGGTGCTGGCCGAACCCGTCGCGGGCGCGAAGCCGCCGTCCACCGCCGAGTTCCTGAAATGGTACGGCCCGCTGATCGTCGCGGCGACGGTGCTGGTGCCGCTGGGCGTCGCGGCGGTGCTCAATCGGCTGAAGGCGCGGCGAGCCGTTCCCGATGCGGAGCGCCCGCGGCTCGGACTGCGCGCGGTGCCCGACCATCTCTATCGCGCGTTACTGGCGCCGCTGACCGAGCTGGTCGGGCGGCTCGGCTGGGGGGTGCTGATCGTGATGGCGCTGATCCTCAGCTATCAGCTGTGCTTCAACATCTGGGCGTCGTTCGCCTATCCCTTCTACCTCGACTACATGCACTACACGAAGGACGAGGTGGCGTTCGCGTCCAAGGTGTTCGGCATCTTCATGTCGATGGCGGGCGTCGCGCTGGGCGGCCTGTTGTTCCTGCGGCTCGGGCGATTTCCGACGGTGCTGATCGGCGCGATCCTGCCGATCGTCGGCAACTTCGTCTACGCTGACCTGGCCGACGGCGCGCGGCATATCGACGCGGTGCTGGGCGCGCTGGCGCTCGACCGGCTGGCGGCGGCGGCGGGCAGCGACCTGCGCATGGCGCGGCTGTTGCTGACGATCGCCTACGAGAACATCTCGACCGGCGTCGCGGGGGCTGCGTTCGTGGCCTATGTGTCCAGCATCGTGTCGAAGAAATTTCCGGCGGTGCAATATGCGCTGCTGTCGTCGCTGACCTTCCTGATCGGGTCGCTCGGGCGCGGCATCGCGGGCGAGATGTTCGATCGCTACGGCTACGCCCCGGTGTTCCGCTGGACCGCGGCGGCGGGGCTGTTCGCGATCCTGTTCGTCGCGCTGGAATGGTGGCGGGCGGCGCGGATCGCGCGGGGGGCGGAGCCGGGCGATACGGGCGAACGCGCTTAGTCCGGGAACTCGTCGTTGAGCCGCAGGGCTTCGCCGGCGAGGTAAAGGGACCCCGCGATCAGGACCACCGGCGTGTCGACCAGGCGCAGGGCGGCGGGAACGTCGGACGCGGTCCGCGCCGGCACGCCGGCGGCGGTGGCGAGCGCGGCCAGCGTTTCGGGCGCATGATGCGCGTGGCCGGGGGTCGGCACGGCGATTACGCGCGCGATGTGAGGGGCGAGCGCGGCGACCATCGCGGCCGCGTCCTTGTTCGCGAGCATACCGAGCACCAGCGTCACGGATCGGCCCTTCGCCTGCGCGACGAGGGCGATGGCGAGCGCGGCGGAGGCGTCGGCGTTGTGGCCGCCGTCGAGCCACAGCGCGGCGTCGGCGGGCAGGCGGTCGGTGAGCGGCCCCGCCCCGAGGCGCTGCATCCTTCCGGGCCAGCGCGTCGTGCGCGATGCCGTCGCGAGAGCGTCGTCGGGAACCGCCAGCGCGCTGTGGCGGAGCATGACCGTCGCCAGTGCGAGATTGGCGGCCTGATGCGGGCCGGGGAGGGTGGGCACGGGCAGCTCGATACTGCCGCTCACGTCGTCGATCAGGAGGCGGTCGCCCGTTACCCCGAACCGCCATGCGTCGCCTTCGACCAGCAGGTCGGCCTTCCCGGCGACGGTGGCGATCCGCGCGGCGATCGCGGGCGGGTAGCGCATCGTGACCAGCGGCACGCCCGGCTTGGCGATGCCCGCCTTTTCCGCCGCGATCTCCATCAGCGTATCGCCCAAAAAAGCCTGATGATCGATCCCGAGCGCGGCGATGCCGCAGGCGGCGGCGGCGGGCAGGACGTTGGTGGCGTCGAGCCGACCGCCCAGCCCGACCTCGATCACGCACGCATCCGCCGGCGTCCGCGCAAAGGCGAGGAATGCGGCGGCGGTGGTGACCTCGAAGAAGCTGGCGTTGAGGTCTTCCGCGACGTCCAGCACCTCCGACAGCAGCGGGGCGAGCGACGCGTCCTCGATCAGCCGCCCGGCGACGCGGATGCGCTCGTTGAAACGGACGAGGTGCGGGCTGGTATAGACGTGGACCCGATGCCCGGCCGCTTCCAGCGCGGCGCGCAGGAACGCGCAGGTCGAACCCTTGCCGTTGGTGCCCGCGACATGGAGCACCGGCGGCAGCACGCGATGCGGATCGCCGAGCCGGGCGAGCAGCCGCGTGATACGGTCGAGCCCGAGCGTGTCGGTGCCCGGACCGTGCGCGAACAGGCGGTCGAGCTGCGCCTGCACGGCGGCGTCGGTGGAGGTGGCATGGTCGGGCATGGGTCGCTTTCATGCCTCTTCCGCAAAGGGAGAGGGTCGGGCGGAAGGCTGACGCGAAAGGTGATCGTCGACGGCGGCCCTCCGCCTATGCACTGGCGCGCACTGTCCTGCTCTCCTGTTGGGAGGGAACGTCAGGCGGCCTGTTTCTCACCCGCGGTCAGATATCCGATCACCGTCGCCAGCCGCGCCTTCAGCTGATGGCGATGCACCACCATGTCGATCAGCCCGTGCTCCAGATAATATTCGCTCGTCTGGAAATCGTCGGGCAGCTTCTCGCGGATCGTGCTCTCGATCACGCGGCGGCCGGTGAAGGCGAGCGTCGCGCGCGGCTCGGCGATCTGGATGTCGCCCAGCATCGCATAGGCGGCCATGACGCCGCCGCTGGTCGGATCGGTGAGCACGACGATATAGGGCAGGCCCGCGTCGCGGAGCATGACGATCGCCACGGTGCTGCGCGGCATCTGCATCAGCGACAGGATGCCCTCCTGCATCCGCGCGCCGCCCGACGCGGTGAAGATGACGTAGGGGCAATGCTCGCGGATCGCGTTCTCGACGCCGCGCACGAACGCCTCGCCGACCGCCAGCCCCATCGATCCGCCCATGAAGGCGAAGTCCTGCACGCCGATCACCGCCGGATGGCCGTCGATGCGGCCGTGCGCGTTGACCAGCGCATCGACCTCGGCGGTGTCGGCACGCGCGGTTTTCAGGCGGTCGCTGTAGCGCTTGGTATCGCGGAACTTCAGCGGGTCTTCGGTGACCTTGGGCGCGGCGATGACCTGCCAGCTGCCCTCGTCGAACAGCTCGGCGAAGCGCTCGGTCGGTCCGATGCGGTCGTGGTGATCGCATTTCGGGCAGACATACTGGTTCTCCTCCCACTCCTTGGAGAAGACCATCTGCTCGCAACCCTTGCACTTGTGCCAGAGATTGTCGGACGTGGTCTTGGGTTTCGACCCGAACGACAGCGCGTTGCGGACGGAGTTTAGCCAGCTCATGCGGCCACCTTCTTTCGTGCGGAAGCAATGGCTTGCGCCAGATTGCTGACATAGGACCGGACATGCGCCGGCGCCTCGGCGCCATGCTGCGCGACCAGCTCGACGATCGCGGAGCCGACCACCACGCCGTCGGCGACCCGCGCCACCGCCGCCGCCTGATCGGGCGTGCGGATGCCGAAGCCGACCGCGACGGGCAGGTCGGTCGCGGCCTTCAGCCGGGCGACGGCCTGTTCGATCGAGCCCCGTGCTGCCTGTTGCAGCCCGGTGATCCCGGCGACGGAGACGTAGTAGAGGAAGCCCGACGCGCCGGCGAGCACCTGCGGCAGGCGCGCGGTGTCGGTGGTGGGGGTGGCGAGGCGGATCGGGTCGATGCCGTGCGCGCGCAACGCCGGGCCCAGCGCCTCGTCCTCCTCGGGCGGCAGGTCGACGCAGATCACCCCGTCGACGCCCGCCTCGGCGGCGGCGTTCGCGAACCAGTCGGGGCCACGCCGCAGCATCGGGTTGGCATAGCCCATCAGCACCAGCGGCGTGTCGGGATGCCGCCGCCGGAAATCGCGCGCGATCGCCAGGATCGCGGCGGTGGTGGTGCCCGCGGCGAGGCTGCGGATGTTCGCCGCCTGGATCGCGGGACCGTCCGCCATCGGGTCGGTGAACGGCATGCCCAGCTCGATCACGTCCGCCCCGCCCGCGACCAGCGCGTCGAGGATCGCGGGGGTGGGGCCATCGCCGGCGGTGACGAAGGTGATGAGGGCGGGGCGGGCGTGCGCGAAAGCGGTGGCGAGGCGGGTCACCGACGGACCAGCCTAACAATGCCAAACCCGGTTACGCCGACGATCAACAGGAGACCGATCAAAATCGGCAGCCGATACTTCGCGACGACGCGGAGCAGCGGCTCCAACTGATCAAATGTCATATCGCCACCCCGAGCGCTTCGGCGACGGTGAATATATCCTTGTCCCCGCGCCCGCACAGATTGGCGAGAATCACCTGATCCGCCTGCATTTCTCGTGCCTTGCGCGCCACCGCCGCGATCGCGTGGGAGGGTTCGAGCGCGGGGATGATGCCTTCCGTCCGGCACAGCAACTGGAAGGCGTCGAGCGCTTCGACGTCGGTCGCGCTGTCGTACTGCACTCGGCCGATGTCGCGCAGCCAGGCGTGCTCGGGGCCGATGCCGGGATAGTCCAGTCCGGCGCTGATCGAATGCGCCTCCGCGATCTGGCCGTCGTCGTCCTGCAACAGATAGGTCTTGTTGCCGTGGAGCACGCCGGGGAAACCGCCCGCGAGCGACGCAGCGTGTTCCTTGTCCAGCCCGTGCCCCGCCGCCTCGACGCCCAGCATCGCGACGTCCGGATCGTCGAGGAACGGGTGGAACAGCCCGATCGCGTTCGACCCGCCGCCGATCGCGGCGACGAGCAGGTCCGGCAGGCGACCGATCCGCGCGAGCATCTGTTCGCGCGCTTCTTTGCCGATCACCGACTGGAAATCGCGCACCAGCTCCGGATAGGGGTGCGGGCCGGCGGCGGTGCCGATGATGTAGAAGGTGTCGTGGACGTTCGCGACCCAGTCGCGCAGCCCCTCGTTCATCGCATCCTTCAGCGTCCGCGCGCCCGACGTCACCGGGCGGACCTCCGCGCCGAGCAGCTTCATGCGGAACACGTTGGGCTGCTGCCGCTCGATGTCGCGGGCGCCCATGTAGATGACGCAGGGCAGGCCGAACCGCGCGCAGACGGTGGCGGTGGCGACGCCGTGCTGGCCCGCGCCGGTCTCTGCGATGATCCGCGTCTTGCCCATCCGGATCGCGAGCAGGATCTGGCCGACGCAATTGTTGATCTTGTGCGCGCCGGTATGGTTCAGCTCGTCGCGCTTGAACCACACCTGCGCGCCCATCCCCGGCTCAACGCTCGCGCGCAGCGCCTCGGTCAGCCGCTCGGCATAATAGAGCGGGCTGGGACGGCCGACATAGTGTTCGAGCAGGTCGTCGAACTCGGCATGGAACGCCGGGTCCGCCTTGGCCGCGCGATATTCGCGGTCGAGATCGAGGATCAGCGGCATCAGCGTCTCCGCGACGTAGCGGCCGCCGAAGCCGCCGAAATGGCCGCGATCGTCGGGTTGCAGGCGGAAGGAGTTGGGGGCGTTCATCGAGGCTCCTTAGCCCCGCCGTCATCCACGCGAAAGCGGGGACCCGTCGCCGACGCCGGAAGCCGAAGCACCGATTGCGCGGGAAGGACGATCTACGCCCGCGCCACCGCTTTCAGAAACGCGCCGATCAGCCCTGCCTCCTTGATCCCCGGCGCGCTCTCCACCCCCGACGACACATCGACCAGCGTCGCGCCCGTCCGCTGGATCGCCTCGCCGACGTTGCCCACGTCCAGTCCACCCGACAGCGCCCACGGCAGCGGATGATGGAAGCCGTCGAGCAGCGTCCAGTCGAACCGCACGCCCATGCCGCCCGGCAAGGCCGCGCCCGGCGGCGTCTTGGCGTCGTAGAGGATGCGATCCGCCGCGCCGGTGAAACCACGCGCGGCATCGAGATCGGCGCGCGTCTTGACCGGCACGGCAGCCCACACGTCGCGCCCGAACCGAGCCCGGATCGCGGCGGCGCGAGCAGCTGCGACGTTGTGCAGCTGGAGCGCATCCAGCCCGGCGACCTCGACCGCCTGTTCCAGCAGCGCGTCGTCGGGATCGACGAACACGCCGACCTTGGCGACATGGCCGGGCACCCGCGCGCCCAGCTCTGCGGCGCGCTTGAAGCTCA
This sequence comes from Sphingomonas sp., assembly GCF_965200135.1. GTDB lineage: Bacteria > Pseudomonadota > Alphaproteobacteria > Sphingomonadales > Sphingomonadaceae > Sphingomonas. The sequence goes on along the minus strand of NZ_CBDATK010000006.1, from coordinate 380,136 downwards.
GGTGACGCGGCGAGGGCGGGAAGAACACGAACCCGACATGGCTCGCCCCGCCCGCGATCGCGGCATCGAGCGTCTCGGGTGTGGAGAGACCGCAGATCTTGGCGGTGATGGGCATGGCGGCGCTATAGGGGGACCGCATGGCCGAGGGAACCGCGCATCGCATCGCCGTGATCGGCAGCCCCGGCGGCGGCAAGTCGACGCTGGCGACCGCGCTCGCCCGCGCGGCCGGGGTGCCGCTGATCCATCTCGATCGCATCTACTGGGCGCCGGGATGGGAGGCGCCCGACGATGCCGCGTGGCGGGCCTCGAACGCGACGATTGTCGCCGGGGAAGAGTGGGTGATCGACGGCAATTACAGCAGCACGCTGGGGGATCGGCTGGCCCGCGCGACGCTGGTGATCTGGCTCGACCTGCCGACCGTCGCCTGCCTGGCCGGGGTGCTGCGGCGCAGTTTCCACTATCGCCGCGGTGGACGTCCCGACATGATGGACGACTGCCCGGAGCGGCTCGATCGCGCGTACCTGACTTTCCTGCACGATGTCGCGACTTTCCGTCGCCGCCAGCGCGTCGGCCTCGTCAGGGCGCTGGCGGCGAGTAGGGTGCCGGTTGTGCACCTGGCCTCGACCGCCGCCCGGCGCACGTTCCTGCGAAACGTCGACGCCGAGTGCGCTCACGGCATCGCCAGGCTTGCGAGTTCGCGTATCGAGATGCCGTAGGTCGTGCAGATGTGCGCGCGTAGCCGCTGCTTCTCGCCCGCCATCGCGAGATATGCCTGCTCTTCGGCTGCTTCCGCGCGAAGGTCGATGGTAAAAGCATCCGGCACCATCGCTTCCCATGTCAGATTGTGTGCCGCCGCCGCGCGACGGACGGCGGCGACTAGGAGTTGACCGTCCTGATGTGTTTTCACTCGCATCGACCGCCAACGCCTCAGCGTGCGGCAAGTGCCGGGTCTACAGCGTCGCCTCGATCGCCCGCGCGGCGGCGTCGGGGTCGTCGGCGCCGGTGATCGGGCGGCCGACGACCAGGATGGAGGCGCCGGCGTCGACCGCCTGGCGCGGGGTGACGGCGCGCTTCTGGTCGCCGAGCTGGGCACCGGTGGGGCGGACGCCGGGGACGACGAAGAAGCCTTTCGGCCACAGCGCCTTGGCGGCGGCGACCTCCGCGCCGGAACAGACGATGCCGTCCAGCCCCGCTTCGCGCGCCAGTTCGGTCAGGCGCACGACCTGGTCATGAGCGCTGCCGCCGATGCCGGTCGCGGCGAGATCCTGCGCGTCGAGCGAGGTCAGCATGGTGACGCCGACCACCTTCGTCGCGGGCGGGGCGGCGGCCTTGGCATCCTCCAGCATCGCGCGGCCGCCGGCGGCGTGGACAGTCAGGACCGCAGGCTCCAGCGCGCCCAGCGCCTGCACCGCCTTGGCGACGGTGTTGGGGATGTCGTGGAGCTTCAGGTCGAGGAAGATCGGCAGCCCCAGATGCGCCATCTCGCGCACGCCGCCCGCGCCGTTGGCGGCGAAGAATTCCAGCCCCAGCTTGATCCCGCCGACATGGTGGCGGATCTTGCTCGCCAGATCGCGGGCGCGCGCGAGGTCGGGCGTGTCGAGCGCGACGTAGAGGCGGCTGGTCACGGCTGGACCGTGGCATAGGATGTGGCCGTCGGGACGGTCGTGGTGGGCTCGGTCGGGATGCTGACGCGCAACGCCTCGACCGTGCGCTCGGTCGTCTGCAGCCGTTGCTTCAGCCGCCAGCGCGCGGTGCGGTGATACAACCACATCGGCACCAGCCCCGCCAGGAACGTCACGAGCAACAGGAAGGGCAGGTTCACCTGCGCGATCAGCCCGCCCCACAACTGGATGTCGACCGTCGTCCAGTTACCGAAGGTGAACACGGCGGCCATGAACGCGAGCAGGCACCAGAACAGGTATTTCAGGAACTGCATGGGGGGAGGCTAATGGCTTTGGACGACGTTGACCAGCCAATCCTCCCCGGCACGGGGAGGGGGACCGCGCCGCGGCGCGGCGGGGTGGAGGGGGCGGGCGGCAGGCGGTGTGCTCGCGGTAATCCCCCTCCGTCAGTGCTGCGCGCGGCTACCCCCCCGTGTCGGGGAGGATCTCAGCCGATCTCCGCGCGCAGGCTGGCGATCAGCGCGGCGACGGCGGTCAGCCGCCCCTCCTCCTCGTCCAGGATCGCGCGAAAGATGCGGCGCTTGATCGCCGCCACCCGCCCCGCCGGCAGCCGCTTCGGCGCGGTCGAGACGGTGATGTCGATCAGCCGCTCCGCCCCGTGCAGCCGCCCCCATAGATAGTCGTTCTCGCGATAGGCGCGGCTGAAGAACGCGCCGAAATTGTTGAACTGGATGCCCTTCAGCGTCGCCTCCGCCCCGCCCGCGCGGATCGAGGTGGCGTCGTCGGGCGCGATGCGGTCGACCTTGATCGCGTCGAACTCGTCCAGCCCCTCGCCCTGCAACAGCGGCAGCGTCGCCACGTCGAACCAGGGAAAGCCAAGATACGCGAGCAGCAAAGGTCGCCGCTGCGCCGGGAGCAGGTCCGCCAGCGTCACGGCCAGCGCCGCGTCGGTGTCCGCATCCAGCCCGGCCAGGTCGAGCGACGTCGCGAGTCCCGCCGCCAGCGCCGACCAGTCGGGCCGGGGACCGCGCGCCAGCGGCCGGACGGTGGCGTGCGCCTCCGGGCGGCGGCGGTCGAGATAGCGCGCGAGCGCGGCATAGATCGCGTCGCGGACCGGGGTGAGCGCCGTCTCTTCGCCGCTCCCCTCCAGATCAGCGACCCGGCGCGCGAGCAGCCGCAGGCGGCGGATACGGAAGTTGAGGTCGAACCCGCGCAGCGCCGCCACCGTGTCCTCGCCGCCCAGCGTAGCCCGGACGCCGTCGACAAAGGCCGATGCCGGGCGCCGGCCGTTCACCGCCGCCAGCAGCTCCGCGAGCATGTCCGCCATGCCCGCCAGCTTGAGGTGGAGATAGGCGGCATGCGCATAGCCGGCCTCCGCCACCGCCGCCTCGTGCGCGCGGCGACGCCACGCCATCAGTCGCGCCGGGGTGGGCCGCTCCGTATCCAGCCGGTCGCCGAACAGCGCCGCGACCTGCGCTTCGACCGTCGGACGGATCGCGGCGACGATGCCGCGCAGCCGTTCGGTATGCGCGGAACGCGCGGCGATCGCCTCCAGATTGTCGCGGATAGGCTGTTGCCGGGGCAGGTCGCTGAGCGCGCCGAGGATCGTCTGGAACCAGCCTGGCGGTCCATCGCGGCCGGTCAGGTGCAGCTTGTTGCGTGGCGACGGGTCGACATAGACGAAGCGACGGTCGACCGCGCGCTTGGCGGGACGCTGACGCAGCGCCTCGATCGCCGGGCGAAAGGGCGCGTTGGCGAGGACGGAGCCGTCGATCAGCACCGCCTGGTCCGCCGTCCCCGCCGCCGCCGCGCGCGGCAGGATGCGCGCCAGGAACCCGCGTCGTCCCGGCCACGCGCGGCGGCGCGCCTTCAATACCTCGTCCAGCTCGCCGACGCAGAACGGCGGAAACGCACCGGGGAAGCTCGACGTCGCGCGCGCGGCAAAGGCGAGTTCGGGCAGCGCCGCCAGCGTGTCGACCGGCACGCCGCCGTCGGTGAACGCGACCACGACGCGATGCTCGGTCTCGACCACCTCGGGCGGCGAGTTGAGCCGGAGCCGCTCGGGGTGGCCCGTGAAATCGGTGACGGTGACGAACAGGTCGAGCGGCTGGCCGGCAGGCAGCAGCCTCGGCCCGCGCGGTGATGTCGCCATGGCGTCGAGCGCGTCGAGCAGCAGCGCGGTGAACGCCCCGCCCGCGAACGGCGGCTCGAACCAGCGCGAGCGGACGAGATGCGACAGCTTCGCGCGCACCTCGTCGCGGGTGTTGTCGTCCAGTTGCTCCAGCTTGTCAGCGCTGCGCCCCGCCGCCATCCACGCGATCGGCATCGCCCACATCTTCGAAAAGCGCGAACCCGGCGCGGCGGCGGGGTCGATCAGCGCCTCGACGTCCGCCGATCGCAGCCACAGGTCGGTGAGCGGATCGAGGCTCTGCCCGGTGGCGATCGCCTGCGCCAGAAAGATGCCGTTGATCCCGCCCGCCGACGCGCCGGCGATGATGTCGGGCAGGACGCGGACGCGGACCCCGGCGTGGCGTTCCAGCTCGTCGAGCAGCAGGTGATAGACGCCCTGACTGCCGGCCCCCGGCGAGGCGCCGTCATGCCGCGCGCGGCTCGCGGCGGCGAGGTGCCACACCTCCTTGGTGATACCATGCATGTAGACCGCAAGGCTGACGCCGCCGTAGCAGACCAGCGCAAGACGAAGTTCCTGTTCGCGCATTCAGGCGGCGACCTCCAGCTCCGCCCAGATCGGCAGGTGGTCCGACGCCCGCCGCGCGGCATCGGTCATGTGAACGCCCGCGCCGACCACGCGCAGGTCGGACGACGTCATGATCCGGTCGAGGCGCCCGATCGGCCGGCTGGCATGGAACGACGGCCCGGTCGGCGCCATCCGATAGGCGCGTGCGAAATCGCGCAAACAGCCGCCGCCGGCGGTCCATTCGTTGAGGTCGCCCATCAGCACCGTCGCGCGCCGCTCCGCCGCGGCGTCGACATGCGCCATCACCGCCGCCGCCTGCCGCCGCCGCCACAGCCCCGACAGGTCGAGGTGCATGCCGACGACGCGCAGCCGCTCGCCGCCCGGCAGCGTCAAGTCGGCGGTCACCGCGCCGCGCGGTTCCAGCGAGGGCAGGTGGATCGGCGCGCACCAGTCGATCGTCGCCGCCTTGCGGACCAGGATCGCGTTGCCGTGCCACCCCATCGACGCCGCGCGCATCCCGAACGGCACCGCTTTCCAGTCGGAGCCGTCGAGGAGATGGGACGGGATGACGCCGGCGCGGGTGCCGAAGCGTCGATCCGCCTCCTGCAACGCGATCACGTCCGCGCCGATCTCGCCGAGCACGTCGAGGATGCGCTCCGGCGACCGCTTGCGGTCCGATCCGATGCCCTTGTGGATATTGTAGCTAGCGACCTTCATCCCCGCGCCCCAACGCGGCGGGAACGACAGTGGTTGCGTGGTGCCGGTTGCAGGAATTGAACCCGCGACCTTCGGTTTACAAAACCGCTGCTCTACCAGCTGAGCTAAACCGGCGTCCGCTGCGCCCCATGCGCGAGCCCGCGCGGAAAAGCTAGCGGCGGGCGGCGGCGAAGACGTCCGACAGCATCGCCGGTCCGGCCTGTTTCTTCGGCGAGGCCGCGCGCTCGGCGTAGCGGAGCGCCAGCACCAGCGCCATCCAGCCCTCGCCCGCCGGGGTTGCGTAGTGCGATTGCGACACCTCCCAGTCGACCGGCACCGGCGCGACCTGACGATCCTCGGTACGCGCGCAGTTCTCGGGCGGGGACGTGACCAGATACTCGCGACAGCCGAGCGGCCGGTCGGGGTGGATCGAGCACGCCTCGTCCTCCAGGAACGGACAGGCGATCCGCAGACGCAGATAGTCCAGCCCTTCCTCGCGCGCGGTCAGGCCGGCGGTGTCGCGGATGCGGTCGAGCAACCCCGCCGCGTCCAGCGTCGCCAGCGCCGCCGCGAACCGCGCGCGCACGACGGCACGGCGCGGCGGCGGCATCGCGGCGACCACCCGCGCGAGGTGGCGCGCCTCCGTCCCCGATACCGGCACCATCTGGCGACAGCAGGCGGCACACCCCATCCGGCACGAGATCGGCTTGCCCTCGCGCGCCGTCCGCGCGGCGGCCCGGTCGGAGAACAGGCTGCTCAGCCCCTGCAACACCGGCAGCATCGCCTCGCCCGTGGTGCGCCCCGCCGGCACGGTGATCGCGAGGGTCAGCGGTTCGCCGCCCGCGCTCATCTTGACCTCGGCGGTGACGAGGTCGCGGTGTGCGGACGGATCGACCGACAGGTGGACGGTCGGCGCGCTCATGGTCGCTCGCCCCACGCACGCCGCGTCGCCGGCTTCGCGCGATCCCACCAGGCGCGGACGACGACCAGCCGGACACGATCCGGATCGGGGCCGTCGTGGCGGACTAGCAGGCCGGGCCAGTCGGCGTAATGCGGCGTCTGCCAGAAGGTCGCGGGATCGGTCTCCATCAGCACCGCCTTCTCCTCGTGCGGGCTGCGGACGTGAAAACTGCCGGGCTCGCTGCCGGTCGAGACGAACGCCTTGCCGTCGACCTTGACCGCGGGCTGACGATACGAGGTCGACGCCTCGGTGCCGGGCAGCGTCAGCGCGAACGCCTCGACGGCCGCCCAGTCATCCATCGCGCCCCTCCCGCAACCGCCGCCACCCGGCCATCCGTTCGGCCACCGCCGCCTCGAAACCGCGGTCGGTCGGCTTGTAATAGGTCTGCGCGTCCATCTCCTCGGGCCAATAGTCGGCCGCCGAGAATGCGTCGGGCGCGTCGTGGTCATAGGCATAGCCCTTGCCATAGCCGAGGTCGCGCATCAGCCGGGTAGGGGCACCCAGGATATGCTTGGGCGGGCTGAGCGAGCCATGCTCCTTCGCGCTCGCCCACGCCGCCTTTTGCGCGACATAGACGCGGTTCGATTTGGGCGCGGTCGCGAGATACAGGCACGCCTGCGCGATCGCGAGTTCGCCTTCGGGCGAGCCGAGGAAGTCGTAGGCGTCCTTGGCGAGCAGGCATTGCTGCAACGCCTGCGGATCGGCGAGGCCGACGTCCTCGACCGCCGCGCGGGTCAGGCGACGGAGCACGTAGAGCGGTTCCTCACCGGCAGTCAGCATTCGCGCGAGGTAATAGAGCGCTGCCTGCGGGTCGGACCCCCGGATCGACTTGTGGAGCGCGGAGATGACGCCGTAATGCCCCTCGCGGTCCTTGTCGTAGACCGCGACGCGGCGCTGGAGGAACCCGCCCAGCCCGGCCGGATCGAGCGGGGCGTCCAGCCCGGCGGCGAGCAGCGTCTCCGCCTGGTTGAGCAGGAACCGCCCGTCGCCGTCCGCCGCCGCGATCAGCGCGTCGCGCGCCTGAACGTCGAGCGGCAGCGGTCCCGCCGTCGCCTCGGCGCGGGCGAGCAGATCCTCCAGCGCACCATGGTCCAGCCGCCGCAGCACCAGCACCTGCGCGCGGCTGAGCAGCGCGGCGTTCAGCTCGAACGACGGGTTCTCGGTGGTGGCGCCGACCAGCGTCACCGTGCCGTCCTCGACGAACGGCAGGAAACCGTCCTGCTGCGCGCGGTTGAAGCGGTGGATCTCGTCCACGAACAGCAGCGTCTTCTGCCCCATCTTCGCCGCGTCGCGCGCCTCCGCGAACACGCGCTTGAGGTCCGCGACCCCCGAGAACACCGCGGAGATCGCCACGAAGCGCAGCCCCACCGCGTCCGCGAGTAGCCGCGCGATCGTGGTCTTGCCGGTGCCCGGCGGCCCCCACAGGATCAGCGACGACAGCCGCCCCGCCGCCACCATCCGACCGATCGCGCCGTGGTCGCCGGTGAGATGCGACTGACCGACGACATCGTCCAGCCGTTGCGGACGCAGCCGGTCGGCGAGCGGCGCGTCGGGCGGCGGCGCGCTCGGGGCAGGGGGCGGGTCGAACGCGGCGAACAGGTCGGCCATGGCGCGCAGATAGGCGCATGGGCAGCCCGTCGCCAGCCGTCGTACCGGGTCAGCGGCCAAAATCAGGTGAGTTAAAAAATATTCGAAGATATATCTTGACGTCACACAGTCAAGATATATCTTGAGCGCATCACGATACACATAGGAGATATCATGTTTCGTTTTACACACAGCGGCGGTGGCCGCGAACAGGGCTGCGGCCCGCGCGGTCGGCGGCCGGAGTTCGATCCGGAGCGCTTCTTCCATTGGGTCGAACGCCTCAACGCCGGCGAGCGCGGGCGCGGCGGCGGGCGGAGCCGCCGGATGTTCGACGGCGGCGAGCTGCGGCTCGTCCTGCTGAAGCTGATCGCCGACGAACCGCGTCACGGCTACGACCTGATCCGCGCGATCGAGGAACTGACCGGTGGCGGCTATGCGCCGAGCCCGGGTGTTGTCTATCCGACGCTGACGCTGCTCGACGAGATGGGCCAGATCGAGGAGCAGGCGAGCGAAGGCGCGAAGAAGCGTTTCGGCGCAACCGAGGCCGGCCGGGCGGAACTCGCCGAAAAGGCCGCGGAGGTCGAAGCGCTGATCGGCCGCCTGACTGCGATCGGCGAGCATCGTGGCCGCGCCGACCAGCAGCCGATCCGGCGCGCCATGGGTAACCTGCGCGAGGCGGTGCGCGGGCGGATGATGCGCGGCGAGATCGGCGAGGATACGCTGCACGACATCGCCGCCCTGCTCGACGAGGTGGCGCAGAAGATCGAGCGGCTCCGGTGAGCGTTTCCGTCGCCCGCGTGCCGACGCAATCGGCCAGCCGCTACCTCCAGCAGCTCGCCAAGCACTGGAGCCACAAGATGACGGTCGTGTTCTCCGAGGAGGAGGGCACGATCGACTTTCCCAACGGCGCCCGGCTGGCGATGCGCGCGGACAGCGAGACGCTGGACGTGGAGCTTACGGTGCCCGAGACGGAGGACGCCGGGCGGATGCGCGAGGTGGTGTCCAGCCACCTCGATCGCTTCGCCTTCCGCGAGGCGCCGCTGACGTTCGACTGGCGGTGATCGCCGGTGACCGGCGTCGCTATGCGCGGGCGGCGCCGGCCACTTCCAGATACGTATCGACCACCCGCTGGTTGACCACCTCCCAGCGATAGCCCGCCGCCTTGCGATGCCCAGCCTCGCCAAGCGCCGCACGCAGCCCCGGCTCCGCGACGATCCGCCCGATCGCGTCGGCATAGGCGGCGCAGTCGCGAGGCGGGACCAGGAAGCCGGTCTCGCCCTCGTCGACGAGGTCGACCGCGCCCGTCGCGCGCGCGGCGACGACGGGGACGCCCGCCGCCATCGCCTCCAGCGTCACGTTGCCGAAGGTCTCGGTGACGCTGGGGTTGAAGAACACGTCCATCGACGCGACCGCGCGGCCGAGGTCGTCGCCCGACTGGAACCCCGCGAACACCGCCTCGGGCGCTTCCGCCTCGAACGCCGCGCGCGCGGGACCCTCGCCGACCACCAGCGCCTTGTGCGGCACGCCACGGCGACGCAGTTCGGCGAGTACCTGCGCGAAGACGTCCAGCCCCTTTTCCTTCACCAGCCGGCCGAGGAAGCCGACCGCGACCTCGTCGTCGCCGATCCCCAGCGACCGCCGCCACGCGGGATCGCGTCGCCCCGGCCGGAACCGGTCGTGATCGATCCCGCGCGACCAGATCGGCGTCGGCGTCGTCACGCCCCAGCCGCGCAGGATCGCCGCCATCGATTCACCCGGCGGCATGACGCGATCGACCCGATTGTAGAAGCGCTTCTGGAGCGCGACCAGCAGCGGCGCGGTGAAGCCGATGTGATAATACCGCATATAGGTGTCGAACCGGGTGTGCAGCGACGCCACCCGCCCGATCCCGCGCGCCCGCGCCCAGGTGACGGCGCGGTGGCCCAGGATGTCGGGCGCCGACAGGTGGACGACGTTGGGCGCGAACGCTTCCAGGTCGGCGCGGATCGTGTCGGGCAGCCCGGTCGCCAGCCGATACTCGTCGCGCCCGCCGGGGATCGGTACCGACGGCACGCTGACTAGGTCGCCGGTCGGCGCGAAGGCGGGCTTGGCGATCGTCGGCGCATAGACGCGGACGGCGGCGCCCTGGCTCAACAGATGCCCGACGAGCAGGTTCAGCGCCTGCGTCGGCCCATCGCGCGTGTAATTGTAGTTGCCGCTGAACAGCGCGACACGGAGGTCGGAGGCGAGCATGGGGCGCGATAGCGGGACAGAGGCGGCTTGGCTATCGCGGGGAAAGCGGGGGCGGGGTCAGCATCACCGCCACCGGCCGGCGCCGGATGCGAAAGCCCAGCCGCTCGTACAGGCCGATCGCGCCGACGTTGTGGGCGAAGGTATGAAGGAACGGCTGATCGCCCGCCGCCATGATCGCCGCCGCCACCGTGGCGATCAGCCGCGCCGCGTGGCCGGCACCGCGATGATCGGGGTGGGTGCAGACCGCGCTGACCTCGACATGGCCGTCGACGCGCAGCCGTGTCCCCGTCATGGCAACCAGCCTCCCGCCGGCACGGATACCCACGAACCCGCCGAGTTCGTGGGTGCGCGCGAGGAAGGGGCCCGGACGGGTCAGCGTCGCCAGCGCCAGCATCTCGGCCGCATCGACATCGCCGAGCGGGACGATCGGCGCGCCGTCCGGCGGCGTCGAGATAGTATCGGCGACCATCTGGACCATCGGCTCGGCCACGACCGACGTGTCGGGACGCGGCGGCGGAACTGCGGCATCCTCGAACAGGATCAGCGGCGAACCGTCCGCCATGAAGCCGGCAAGCGCCTCGCCGTCGGCGGGCTGCGCGGCGGCGGCGAACAGCCCGATCGCCGGATCGATCCGCAATGCCCGACCGCCTCCTAACGCAAGGTGAGCCTGCCGCCCCGTCAGCGCGGACCAGATCGGACGATCGAGCGGGTGCGGCATCAGCCCGCTCCGGTCGGGCGCGTGGGGGACCGGCCGCGACGAACCGCGATTCTCATGGCAGTATCCACCGTACCGGCAATAGATAGGTCGATGGCAGCGGCTTGCCGTCGGCATCCCTGGCGGGCCTGAACCTGATCCGCATCGCTGCCTTGCAGGTGCCGTCGTTCAGCGCTGGCCCGGCGGACGAGACGATGTGGCAACGCTCGACCGTGCCGGCAGGGGTGGTGTTGAGCAGGGCGATGACGCGACCGTAGATGCCCTGCCGAAGCGCCTCGCGCGGGTAGGAGTCGGGGCCGAAATACTGCGCTGGATTGCCTTCGAGCTGCGTCGCGGTCCGGCTTGCCACGTCTGGGTCGATGCCCCAGCTGCGCTTCAGATCGACGATGCAGCTCTGCAACGCGGTGCGGGCGTTGGCCGGACGCACGATCCGGAAGGACAGGTTTACCGGTCTTGCCTCGATCGCCAGCGTATCGCCGTCCTGCAAGTGCTCCAGGACGGTGCGGTCGGTCGTCAGCCGGGTGATCCGACTCCTGCTGGCGGCCGCCCACACAGAGTAGTAGCGGCCCGTGATCTCCTGTCCTTCCCGCCCGATGCGGGCGGTGTAGTTTCCCTGGTATTGCCGCTGCGACGTGTCGTCGGTGATGACGTAGAGTTCCATCGAGTCGAGATCGAGCAGAGGCTGGAAGACCAGCATCACCTTTTTCTCTCCGACCGGGAAACTGCGCTGCAGAAGGCACATGTTCTCGCTGACGTTGACCACCCATGGCCCGACGGACGTCAATACCGGGGGCGGGGCGGCGGCGGCGAGCAGCAAGGGCAGCAGCGGCATCGGCGGTCTCCGGTTCGTCGGCCGTGATGTTCCACGAGCCGGGAGATCAGGCAAGCGCTGTTCCCCTCCCGTTCCTGCCATGCTACTTTCCGGCCCATGGCCAAACCCCAGAAGCGTTACGTGTGTCAGGCGTGCGGGTCGGTCGCGTCGCGGTGGCAGGGTCAGTGCGGCGATTGTTTGGAGTGGAACACGCTGGTCGAGGAGGCGGGCGCGGTGGTCACGCCGTTCCAGGCGAAGCACAACCTTCAGGGCGGCGGCCGGCTGGTCGGCATGCAGGCGCTCGACGCACCGGCGGCGCTGCCCGACCGGCGGGTGACCGGGATCGCCGAACTCGACCGGGCGCTGGGCGGCGGCTTCGTCGAAGGGTCGGCGACGCTGATCGGCGGCGATCCGGGGATCGGCAAGTCGACGCTGCTGCTCCAGGCGGCGGCGCGGATGGCGCTGGCGGGTCAGTCGGTCGCCTATATCTCGGGCGAGGAAGCGGCGGACCAGGTGCGGCTGCGCGCGCAGCGGCTGGGCCTCGGCCATGCGCCGGTGCAGCTCGCCGCCGCGACCAGCGTCCGCGACATCCTCACCACGCTGTCGTCCGGCCCGCCGCCCGCGCTGGTGGTGATCGATTCGATCCAGACCATGCACTCCGACCTGATCGAGGGCGCGCCCGGCACCGTCAGCCAGGTGCGGGCGTCGGCGCAGGAGCTGATCCGCTTCGCCAAGGAGCGCGGCTCGGCGATGGTGCTGGTCGGCCACGTCACCAAGGACGGCGCGATCGCCGGCCCGCGCGTGCTGGAACACATGGTCGACACCGTGCTCGCGTTCGAGGGCGAGCGCTCGCACCAGTATCGCATCCTGCGCGCCAACAAGAACCGCTTCGGCGGGACGGACGAGATCGGCGTTTTCGCGATGGAGGCGGGCGGCTTGGCGGAGGTCGCCAACCCGTCGGCGCTGTTCCTCACCCACCGCGACGCCAATGACCTTGGGGGCGTGACAGGGGCAACGGTGTTTCCCGCGCTGGAGGGGACACGCCCGGTGCTGGTCGAGATCCAGGCGCTGGTCGTCCGCCTCGCCAGCGGCGCGACGCCGCGACGGTCGGTGGTCGGTTGGGACGCGGGGCGGCTGGCGATGGTGCTGGCGGTGCTGGAGGCGCGGTGCGGGCTCAGCTTCTCCGCCTGCGAGGTCTATCTCAACGTCGCCGGCGGCTATCGCGTGCAGGACCCGGCCGCGGACCTCGCGGTCGCAGCGGCGCTGGTCTCGGCGCTGAGCGAGCGCCCGGTCCCCGCCGACGCCGTCGCGTTCGGCGAGATCGCGCTGTCGGGCGAGATCAGGCCTGTCGCCCATGCGCCGCTACGGCTCAAGGAGGCGGGCAAGCTCGGCTTCGAACGCGCGCTGCTCCCGGCCGGCGCCACCGGGGAGGGGATGCGCCTCTCGGGGTTCCGCACGCTGGCACAGTTCGTCGATCACCTGATGGGGCGGTGACCCACTACCGTCATGCTGAACTCGTTTCAGCATCCACGTACCACGTCCGCCACGAACGAAACGCCGGTGGGGCGAACACCCCGGCCCCAAGCCCCACGACCGCTCCACAGGACTAGCGTCCCCCCCGCACACTCCCTATTCGCACCGTCATGGGCCTTACCGCACTCGACATGCTCGTCCTGCTCGCGATCGCCGGGGCGGCGGCGCTCGGATTCGTGCGGGGATTCGTGACGGAGGTGCTGGCGCTGTTCGCCTGGGTGGCGACGGTCGCGGCGTTGAAGCTGTTCCACGCGCCGCTGACCGCGCTGCTAGTCGGCGTGATCGGCACCGCATCGGGCGCGGCGGTGCTGGCCTTCGCGGTGATCGTCGGTCTCACCTATCTCGGCGGGCGGATGGTCGCCAACGCGATCGGCAAGCGGACGCGGACGAGCGTGCTCGGCCCGGTCGACCGCGCGCTGGGCTTCGGCTTCGGCGCGCTGAAGGGTGTCATCCTCGCCAGCCTTGCCTTCATGGTCGTGGCGCTGGGGATCGACACCATGGGGGGCGGGCGGTCGCATCGGCCAGCCTGGATGACGACGTCGCGCACCTACACGCTGCTCGATTCGACCAGCGCGGGCATCGCCGACGTGCTCGACCGTCGTCGCCGTGGCGAGCCGATGTTCGGCAACGCGGCCGCGCCGAAGTGAGCGCGCCGCTCTACAATACCGACATCCTGCGCCTCGCCGCGAGCATCCCGCACCACCAGCGCCTCGCCGCGCCGCACGGCAGCGCCGAACGCCGCTCGCCGGTGTGCGGCAGCCGGGTGACGGTCGACGTCGCGCTGGACGAGGCGGGCTGCGTCGCGGAGGTCGGCCTGCTGGTCCGCGCCTGCGCGTTGGGACAGGCGTCGTCGGCGCTGCTCGGCGCGGCAGTGCTCGGCCGCACCCCGGCGGAACTCGCCGCGTCGCGCGACGCGCTCGCCGCATGGCTGAGCGGCGACGGCGACGCGCCCGAATGGCCCGGCGTCGCCGTCCTTACCCCCGCGCGCGACTACCCCGCGCGCCATGCCTCGATCCGCCTCGCGTTCGAGGCGGCGGCGGAGGCGGCCGAACAGGCGGCCGGGCAGGCGGGGCGCGCGCGTGACTGACCTGCTCCACCACCTCCACGAATCGCCGCTGGTCGAGGGCGCGGTGCTGCTCGGGTTCGGGCTGGCGTTCGTGCTGTTCTTCCGCCGGCTCGGGCTGGGTGCGACGCTGGGCTATCTCGTCGCGGGTGCGGTCGTCGGGCCGCAGGTGCTCGGCCTCGTCGGCGGCGCGCAGTCTAAGATCGGCGTCGCGGAGCTCGGCATCACGCTGCTGCTCTTCATCGTCGGGCTGGAGCTGAACCCGGCGCGGCTGTGGCGGATGAAGGCGGAGATCTTCGGCATCGGCCTGACCCAGGTCGTGCTGTGCGGCGCGGCGATCGCGGGCATCGTCGCGGCGACGGGGTTCAGCGCCGCCGCCGCGCTCGCGCTCGGGCTGCCGCTGGCGCTCAGTTCGACGGCGCAGGTGTTGCCGATGCTGCAATCGGCGGGGCGGCTCCGCACCCCGTTCGGCGAGCGCGCGTTTTCGGTGCTGCTGCTCCAGGACCTGTCGATCGTGCCGCTCATCACGATCGTCGCGGCGATGTCGCGCAATCCGGCCGACGCGAACGGCCCGCCGGGCTGGCTGCTCGGCCTCTACACGGTGGGCGCCATCGTCGGGCTGATCCTGGCGGGCCGGTTCCTGCTGCGGCCGCTGTTCCGGTTGATCGGGCATCTGGGCGAGCAGGAGATGTTCGTCTTCGCGGCGCTGTTCACCGTCGCGGCGTCGGCGGCGGTGATGGAGCTGCTGGGGCTGTCGACCGCGCTCGGCGCGTTCATCGCGGGCGTGATGCTCGCCGACACGCCCTACCGCCACGAGCTGGAGGCCGATGTCGAGCCGTTCCGCTCGATCCTGCTCGGCCTGTTCTTCCTGTCGGTGGGCATGCTGCTCGACCTCCATGCGATCGCCGAGCGGCCGTTGTTCGTGCTCGCGATGGCGGTCGCGCTGATCGCCACCAAGGCGGGGATCATCACCGCGATCGGCGTCGCGGTGAAGATGCCGTGGCGCGGCGCGCTGGCCCTCGGGCTGTTGCTCAGCCAGGGCGGCGAATTCGGCTTCGTCCTGTTCGCGCAGGCGCAGCGCGGGCTGCTGATCGACCCGGAGGCGGCCAGCCTGTTCGGCGCGATCATCACGCTGTCGATGGCGACCACGCCGTTCCTGATGACCGTCACCCGTCGCTTCCGCCGCGCCCCCGACGGCCCGGCGCAGACGCGCGAGGCGCCCAAGTCGGACGGCGCCAACGCGCTGATCGTCGGCTATGGCCGTTTCGGCCAGACGGTCGCGCAGATGCTGATCGCGCAGGGTATCCCCGTGACGCTGATCGATACCGATATCGAGATGATCGACGTCGCGGGCGAGTTCGGGGCCAAGGTCTATTACGGCGACGGCACCCGGCTGGACCTGTTGCGCCAGGCGGGGGCGGCGGAGGCGGAGCTGATCTGTTTCTGCATCGACGGCGACCAGCTCAGCCGCGAACTGATCGAGGGCGTGCACGAGGCGTTCCCGGCCGCGACCATCTTCGTCCGCGCCTATGATCGCCGCGCGGTCATCAAGCTTGCCGGCGCGCCGATGGAATATGCCGTGCGCGAGGTGATGGAGTCGGCGGTGATGATGGCGCGCCGCGCGCTCGACAGCGTGGGCGTGGACGGCCCCGACATCGATCGCGCCGAGGATCAGTTCCGCCGCAACGACCGCGAGCGCCTCCGCGCTCAGGTGGAGTCCGGCGACCTGCGCGCAGCACGGGAGGTCATCCTGACGCAGACGGCACGCGACGTAGGCTCGCGAGAGGAGGCACGGACGTGAACCTGTTGGGAATCTTCGCCGCACTGTCGGCCGCCGTCGCGGTGCTGGCGGGCGCATTCGGCGCACACGGCGCGGAAGCGCGCGCCGCCGAGCTGTTCCGCACCGGCGGCCAGTATCAGCTCCTCCACGCCGTCGCCGCGCTGGTCGCGCTGCAACTCGGCGCGCGCGGGCCGGCCTGGCTGTTCGTCGCCGGCGGCGCGCTGTTCGCGGGCTCGCTCTATGCGCTGGCGGAGGGCGGGCCGAAATGGCTCGGACCGGTGACGCCGGTCGGGGGGTTGCTGATGATCGGCGGCTGGCTGTGGCTCGCGTGGACGCTCTCCCGCTAGCCGGCGGCACCGACCCGCTGCACGCGATCGAGGCGGTGCTGCGCGACCTCGGCTACGTCAACGAAGCATGGCTTTCCGTCGATGGTCGGACGGTCGTCGTAACGATGAGTCGGCCCGACGGTCTGCCCATGCGCGTCGAGGTCGACACCGGGCTCGCGTCGTTCCCGCCCGACGTCCGCCGCACCGCGATCACCGCCGCCTGGGTCGAGGCGAGCCGGCGCGACGGACCGATCCGACCGCCGCATGCATGGCCATAGCTCACCGCTTCTTCCGGCACGCGTCCGAACAATAGACGACGCTCTCCCAATCGCGCGCCCATTTCTTGCGCCACGCGAACGGTCGCTCGCAGGCCGGACAGGTCTTGGTCGGCAGGTCGCGCTTGGCGACGCCGTTGGGCATCAGCGTTGCGTCGCCAGGAACGCGGCGACGTCGGCGAGGTCGACCGACCGGTCCAGATAGGTCCGCCCGATCCCGCGTGCGAGCAGGAAGGGCAGGGCACCGCCGCTCGCCTTTTTGTCGTGGCGCATGTGATCGACCAGCTCCGCCGCGCCCGCCCGCACGCCCGACGCGGCGAGCCCGTCCGGCAGCCCGACGCTGCGGCAATGCGCGCGCACGCTCTCCGCCTCATAGGCCGAGCACAGTCCCCGCGCGGCGGAGAAGTCGAACGCCAGGCAGCACCCCGCCGCCACCGCCTCGCCGTGCAGCAGCGATCCGTCGAACCCCGCCGCCGCCTCCAGCGCATGGCCGAACGTGTGCCCCAGGTTGAGCAGCGCGCGCGTGCCGTTGGTCTCGAACTCGTCCGCCGCGACGATCCGCGCCTTGTTCGCCACCGACCGCGCGATCGCCGCCGTGCGCGCGTCCGTGTCGCCGGCCAGCAGCCCCGCGCCGTTGCGCTCGCACCAGGTGAAGAGGTCGGGATCGTCGATCAGCCCGTATTTCACCACCTCGGCATAGCCCGCCGCCAGCTCGCGCGGGGGCAGCGTGTCGAGCACCGCGGGGTCGATCAGCACCAGCTCGGGCTGGTGGAACGCGCCGACCAGGTTCTTGCCCGCCGCCGTGTTGATCCCGGTCTTCCCCCCGACCGAGCTGTCGACCTGCGCCAGCAGCGTGGTCGGGATCTGGACGAAGCGCGCACCACGCTTCAACACGGCGGCGGCGAACCCGACCAGGTCGCCGACCACCCCGCCGCCCAGCGCCACCACGACGTCGCGCCGTTCGACACCCCAGTCGAGCAGTTGGTCGCACACGCGCTCCAGCGTCGTCCAGCTCTTGCTCGCCTCGCCCGCCCCGACCGTCGCCGCGCGCCAGACCACGCCGGCCGCGTCCAGGCTGGCGGTCAGCGTCGCGAGATGCGCCGCAACGCTCTCATCGGCCACGATCGCCAGCGGCCGGCCGTTCGCGAGCGGCGCCAGAGGCGATCCGGCGCGCCCGAGCAGCCCGGCCTCGATCAGCACGGGATAGCTGTGATTGCCCAGCGCGACATCGATGCGGGTCATGGATGGTCCTCTTTTCCACCCCCGCAGAGCGTTGGAGGAGATGCAACTGCCCTCATCGGCCGATCGCCTTGAGGATCGCCGCCACCGTCGTCTCGTGCGGCGACTTCTGGCTCGCGACATGGATCGGCGCCAACGCGTAGATCGGGTTGCGGACGGCGGCCAGCTCGCGCAGCACGTCGTGCGGATTGCGGTTGCGGAGCAGCGGCCGGGTGTCGCGGCGCTTCACCCGCTCGGCGAGCACGGCGGGGCTGGCGTCCAGCCACACCGCCGTTGCCTCCGCCAGGATTAGTTCGCGCGTCACCTCGTTGATGAACGCGCCGCCGCCGGTCGCGATCACCTTGGGTCGCCCGTCGATCAGCCGCGCCAGCACCCGGCGCTCGCCGTCGCGGAAATACGGTTCGCCGAAGCGTTCGAAGATCTCGGCGATCGTCATCCCCGCCGCCTCCTCGATCTCGTTGTCCGCATCGACGAAGCCCAGCCCCAGCCGCTGCGCCAGCCGGCGACCGACCGTCGACTTGCCGACGCCCATCAGCCCGACCAGCACGATCGGTCGTCCTTCCCAACCGGGCTGGAGCTGGCGGCTTTGCAACATGCATTGGGGGCTATAGAGCGTGGCCCATGCCCGCAAGGGTGCCCAGATCAGGCCCGCGTTCCCAGCGCGTGTGTCTTTGCAAGGTTGATGCATGTCCCGGCTCGTCGCGCTTATCGTCGTCATCCTCGTGCTGGTGGTCGGGCTGACCTTCGTCTTCGCCGGCCGCGCGACCGAGCGGCCCACCACGCATGTGGAGAAGGCGGTCGACCTTGCGAACCTCTCGTAAGGTCGCCTTGGCGCTGACGCTGGCGGGGGTTGCCGCCGGCGGTCTGGGGCCGGTGCTGGCGCAGGACCGGCCCGAATCGATCCTGCCGCCGGGTTTCGGCCAGCCGGCACCGGCGGCAACCGACCCCGCGCCCCGCGCGACCGCTCCCGCCACCGCCGCCGCGCCGGTCCGTCCGACCGTGCAGCCGCTGCCGCCGCTCGACGGGATCGAGCCGACGCCGACGCCCACCCCGACCGGCACGCCGACGCCGGTTCAGCTCGATCCGACCACGCGCGCTTACTACGAACTGCCACCCTCCGCCCGCCACGGCACCGCGATGCTCGGGCCGGTCAGCGACGGCGGCTTCGGCCCCGATGCGTTCGGGCGCGCCGACGGTGCGACGGTGGAGGGGCTGATGCGGCGGCTGTCCGCGCCGCTGCCGTCGCGCTGGCTGTCGATCGCGCTCCGCCGGCTGCTGCTGACGCAACTCGACACGCCGCAGGACCTGAACGGCGCCGATTTCGCCGCAGAGCGCGCCTGGCTGCTGCTGCGGATGGGTGAATCGACCGGTGCGCGGGCGGTGGTGCAAGGCGTCGACGACGGCGACTATACGCCCAAGCTCTATCAGGTCGCGCTGAACGCGATGCTCGCGACCGGCGATCCCGCCGGCATGTGTCCGCTCGCCGACGGCGGCGTGGCGGCGACGCACGAGCGCGGCTGGACGGTCGCGCAGGCGATCTGCGCCGGACTGCGCGGCGAACCGGGAACGGCGCAGGGACTGGTCAAGGACATCCGGCGGCGCGGTGTCGCCCGCGGAATCGACCTGCTGCTCGCGCAGAAGGTGGTCGGCGCGGGCGCGGACGGGCGCGAGTCGATCACGGTGGAGTGGGCGGGGGTCGACCGGCTCACCGCCTGGCGCTTCGGCCTCGCGACCGCGATGGGGGTCGCGATCCCCGCCGAGCTCGTCACCGGGGTCGGGCCGCAGGTCCGCTATTGGCAGGCGCTGTCGCCCGCGATCGCCGCGTCCGCGCGGGTCGGGGCGGCGGACGCGGCGGCGGGGCAGGGCGTGCTGTCCAGCGCCGCGCTGGTCGATCTCTATTCCAGCATGATCGACGACGACGATGCCGACGCCGGGGTCCGCACCGCGGCACAGGATCTCCAGGTCGCCTATACCGACCGCGACGCGACCAACCGAGTCGCCGCGCTCAAGCGGTTATGGGGCGCGACCGGCGCGGTGCCCTATGGGCGGCTGGTGCTCACCGCCCGCGCGGCGGCGCTGTTGCCGCCGCGTGCGGATCAGCCGGAGGTCGACCGGCTGATCGCCTCGATGCTCACCGCCGGGCTCGACCGCACCGCGATGCGCTGGCGGCGCGTGGTGCCGACGGACAGCGATGCCTGGGCGATGCTGGCGCTGGCCGATCCGGCGGGCGGAACGATCGCCTATGGCGACCTCGCGGGGTACGCCGGCAGCGGCGACGCGGCGCGCAAGCAGCGGCTGCTGTTCGCCGGGCTGGCGGGGCTGGGGCGTCTCTCGGCCGCCGATATCGAACGCGCCGCGCAGGCGCTTGATGTCAGGGTCGGTGCCGAGTCGGCCTGGAGCCGCGCGCTCGATCGCGCCGCCGCGAACGGTCAGCCGGGGACCGTGGTGCTGCTCGCCGCGATCGGCATGCAGACGAGCGACTGGCGCGGCGTGCCGCCGCCGGCGCTGTATCGCATCGTCGGCGCGCTGCGCGCCGTCGGCCTCGACGGCGAAGCCCGCATGATCGCCGCCGAGGCGATCGCCCGATCGTGAACCTGCCCGTCGTCACCCCGGCCTTGAGCCGGGGTCCCGCTTCTTTCGGCGGAGCGGGCGACAGGTGAACGACCCCGCGCTCATCGACCGCTTCCTCGAAATGCTCGGCGCAGAGGCCGGTGCCGCGCGCAACACGCTCGCCGCGTATCGCAGCGACCTCCGCCTCGCCTCGACCGCGCTCGACGGCCGCCTCGCCGACGCGAGCGCCCCCGACCTGCAACGCCTTGCCGACGGCTGGGGGCCGCTCTCCCGCGCCACCGTCGCGCGCAAGTCGGCCGCACTTCGCCGCTTCTTCGCCTTCCTCGCCGACGAGGGCCACCGCGCCGACGACCCCGGCGCCGCGCTGCCCCGCCCCGGTGCGGGCCGCTCGTTGCCCAAGACGCTGAGCCACGCCGATGTCGACCGGCTGTTCGCGACGCTCGCCGAACGCCTGGCCGCGACCCCGCCGGCACCGCTCGACCTCCGTCTCGCGGCGCTGATCGAGCTGCTCTACGGCTCGGGCCTGCGCGCCAGCGAGCTGGTGTCGATCCCTCGCAACGCCATCCACCCCGACCGGCCGTTCCTGATCCTGCGCGGCAAGGGCGGGCGCGAGCGGATGGTGCCGCTGTCCGACCGCGCCCGCGCCGCCGTCGCCGCCTGGCGCGCGCACGTCCCCGCCGAGCGGGCCTGGCTGTTCCCGTCGGGGGTCGGGAGCAAGGGCACGCACCTGACCCGGCTGCGCCTGTTCCAGCTCGTCAAGGCGCTCGCCGCCGCCGCCGGCATCCCCCCCGACCGGGTCTCGCCGCACGTCTTGCGCCACGCCTTTGCGACGCACCTGCTGGAGGGCGGCGCGGACCTGCGCGCGTTGCAGGCGATGCTCGGCCATGCCGACATCGCCACCACCGAGATCTACACGCATGTCGACGCCAGCCGGCTGGTCGAGCTGGTCAACACGCGCCACCCGTTGGTTGACCTCAACCCGGTGCGGTCCTAGCTCCCGCCCCCATGCCGAGTTTCCTCGATTTCGAAAAACCCATCGCCGAACTGCAGGGCCGCATCGACGAGCTGCGCGAGGGGTCGGGCGGGGTCGACATCGGCCCGGAGGTCAAGCGGCTCCAGGCCAAATCGGACAAGCTGCTCCGCGACACCTTCGCGCGGCTGACGCCGTGGCAGAAGACGCAGGTCGCGCGCCATCCGGAGCGCCCGCACTTCAAGGACTATGTCGCCGGGCTGTTTGACGAGTGGATGCCGCTCGCGGGCGATCGTTCGTTCGCCGACGACCAGGCGATACAGGGCGGCTTCGCCACCTTCCGCGGCCGCAAGATCATGGTGCTCGGCCACGAAAAAGGCGAGGACACCGCCACCCGCCTCAAACACAATTTCGGCATGGGCAAGCCGGAAGGCTATAGAAAAGCCATTCGTCTCATAGAGTTAGCTGACAGGTTCAGCTTGCCGTTAATAACTTTGGTCGACACGTCCGGCGCCTTCCCCGGCGTCCAGGCCGAGGAGCGCGGCCAGGCGGAAGCGATCGCCCGCTCTACGGAGGCTTGCCTCCGCGCCGGCGTGCCGATCGTTGCGGCGATCGTCGGCGAGGGCGGGTCGGGCGGCGCGGTGGCGCTGGCGGCGGGCAATCGCGTGATGATGATGGAGCACGCGGTCTATTCGGTGATCTCGCCGGAGGGCTGCGCTTCGATCCTGTGGCGCACCGCCGATAAGGCGCCGGAGGCGGCGGAGGCGATGAAGATCACCGCGCAGGACCTGAAATCGTTCGGCGTCATCGACACGATCGTGCCGGAGCCGCTGGGCGGCGCACATCGCGACCGCGCCGCCACCGTCGCGGAGCTCGGCCGCGCGCTGGGTGGGGCGCTGGACGGTCTGCTCGGGCTCGGCCGCGACGAGCTGCGCCGTCAGCGCCGGGAGAAGTTCCTGGCGATGGGGCGCATCTAGGCCGTCACGTCGTCTTCATGTTCGATGCGACGTTGTTGAACGTGTTCTTCAGGTTCGTGCCCAGCCCCTTCATCGCGGCGATCGCGGCGACCGCGATCAGCGCCGCGATCAGGCCATATTCGATGGCCGTGGCGGCCTTGTTGTTCCGTAGGAACGAGTGCAGCAGGGTAAACATGATTTTCTCCGCGAAAACAGAGCACTACCGTGCCTGAACCGACAGCATTCCTGTCACGAAATCGTTAGCGGAAGCTTACCAACGAAAAAGGCGGCGGAGCCGAAGCCCCGCCGCCCTTCGAAAGCATAACGCCTTACGCGACGACTTCAGGTCGTCTTCATGTTCGAAGCCACGTTGTTGAACGTGTTCTTCAGGTTCGTGCCCAGGCCCTGCATGGCGGCGATCGCCGCCACGGCGATGAGGGCGGCGATCAGGCCGTACTCGATCGCGGTCGCGCCCTTGTTGTTCTTGATGAACTTGCGAATGGTCTGCATGGTTGGATCTCCGTTTACACCAAGGCTTCAGTTACCCGGCTGAACCGGGTAACCGGACCAGCACCGTTTCAATTAGTCAGAGAGAATTGAGAAAAGCTTAAAGTCCGAAGCGGTCGTTTCGGCTTGGGAACTTTTTTCTATCGAGCGTTGACGATCGTGCTGCTGACGTTCGACCACATCAGGATCGTCTGCGATCCGACGGCGCGAAATCCCCCGACCATCGCCAGGAAGATCATCGCCACGATCAGGCCGTACTCGACCGCCGTCGCGGCCTTCGAGTCCGTCATCAGGCGCTTGAGAAGGGAGCACAGGTGCCGCATCGCCCGATTGCTAGTCGAAGAGGGGTTAACGAATGACTGACGCGGGCCTGCTGACGGTGGTCGCGGCGGCATTGATCGCGCGCGGCGGCCGGGTGCTGGTGCAGCAGCGCCCGCTCGGCAAGTCGCTGGCGGGGCTGTGGGAGTTTCCCGGCGGCAAGGTGGAGCGGGGCGAGGCGCCCGCGGCGGCGCTGGTGCGCGAACTGGAAGAGGAATTGGGGATCGCGGTCGATCCGGCCGACTGCCACCCGCTGACCTTCGCCAGCGAAGCACTCGCCGACCGCCATCTGTTGCTGCTGCTCTATCGCGTCGACCGCTGGCGGGGCGAGCCGCGCGCGCTGGAAGCACCGGCGTTGCGGTGGGCGACGGCCACGGAACTCGCCGATTTGCCGATGCCGCCTGCCGACCGGCCGCTGATCGCGGCGCTCGGGAACTGAACGGCTGGAGGCCCGACCGGGAATCGAACCCGGGTGCAAGGATTTGCAGTCCTCTGCGTCACCACTCCGCCATCGGGCCTCGATGCAGTGGAAGGCGCGCAAATGCTCGACTTTTTGCGGCCGGTCAACGCGTTCGCCGGAAAAGTTCGCAGTCGTTTTGGGAAAGTTCGCACTGGCCCTGATTCGTTCTCGGGTTCCGAAGGCGCCCAACCCGGCGCTGAAACGTCAGCTGCGGTGCGCGGGGTGGGGCGGTCGTGAGGGTGCTCGTTGCCTGCGAGTGCACCGGCGCTGTCCGCGACGCCTTCCTCACCGCGGGTGTCGACGCTTGGTCCTGCGACCTGAAGCCGACCGAGACGCCCGGTCCGCATATCCAGGGCGACGCGCTGAAGGTGCTGCGCTGGGGCTGGGACCTGATGGTCTGCCATCCCGAGTGCCGCTACCTGTCCAGCTCGGGTCTCCACTGGAACACACGGCCGGGCGGCGAGGGTAGGGCGCTCAAGACCGAGGCGGCTGTCGCGTTCGCACTAGCGCTCTGGCGCGCGCCGATCCCGTTCATCGCGCTGGAGAACCCGGTTGGCCGGCTGGGCACGGCAATCGGCCCGGCGTCGCAGAGCATCCAGCCCTACGAGTTCGGCGAGGACGCCAGCAAACGCACCTGCCTCTGGCTCAAGGGGCTGCCGCGGCTGGCGGTTGATCCCGCGCGACGTCTTGCCGGTCGCACCGTCACCGATCCGCGGAGCGGCAAGTCTGTCGAGCGCTGGTCCAATCAGACCGACAGTGGACAGAACCGGCTCGGGCCGTCCGAGACCAGGTCCGCCGATCGGGCGGCGACCTATCCGGCGATCGCGGCGGCGATGGCTCGGCAATGGACTGCCGCGGTGTCCAGCCAGCTGGCGCTCGCAGCATGACCCCGTCCCGTACAGCGGGTGAGGGGGCTGGCTCAAATCGTCCTGAGCCCGCACTCAACCCATCAGCGGAAGATCAGCCAGAGCACCAGGATCACCGGGATCGGGATACCGATCAGCCACAGCAGAATACCCTTGCCCATGATCATTCCTCCGACGGTTGCGGGGGTGAAACCCTGTTGGGAGAGGAGCGGTTCCGAGGTTTGGCGAGGGCAACCCGCGCCTCAGCCCCGCGCGAGGATCACGATCTTCACCGGATCGTCGTCCCCATGCTGAGCCCGAGCTTCAGCCGTGTACCGCTCCAGGTGCTCCTGAACGTAGGCGATCGCCTCAGTCCGCGAGACCGCATGCCCGGCGTCGCTCGAGACATACGGGTCCGGGATGAAGACGTAGCGATCCCGGCCGCCCCAATGCGCGCTGAACCGGATTTCGCCGTCGACGGCATCGACTGTCTTCATGGTCTCGTGATCGCAGGGTGGATGAGCGGCAACAATGATGTGGATCATCGGGGCTTGGTGGTGGGGAGGGGGTGGTGAGCCCGCTTCCCAATCTCCACCCATCAATCTCCGCCGAGCTACCGAACGCCCGCGCGCGGTACATCATGCTCGGCTTGGGCCGCGAGTCGACGGCTATGCTGCTGATGGCGGACAGAGGTCTGCTTGGCCCTAAGCCGGACGGCGCGATCGTCGCCGACACGGGAGACGAGAAGACGAGCGCGCTGGAAACGCTGGCGATGCTTCAGTCGGCGAACTTCCCGCTCTCCATTCCCATCCACGTCGTGAAGGGCGGCGATCTGGCGGAGGACTTCGACGCAGCTACGTCGGGTCGCAAGTCGTGGTTTCCGAACCCGCCCCTCTACGTGGAGAACGAGGACGGATCGCGGGGGCAGCTCACGCGTGGATGCACCCGAGACTACAAGATCAGGTACGAGCTGGGCGAGATGAAGCGTCGGCTCGGCTATGCCAAAGGCGCTCGGATGCCCGATCATCCCATCGTCGAGCAGTGGCTCGGCATCGCATGGAACGAACGTCACCGCATGGCCCCGTCTCCCGCGCCATGGATCGAGAACCGCTACCCCTGCGTCGAAGCTGAGCTGACCACCTGGTGGCTCATGGCTTGGGTCAAACGCGAGTACGACATCGACCTAGAGTCGTCCGGCTGCAAGCGTTGCCCGTTCATGAGCCTGCGAGCGCAGCTGGCAATGAAGCGGCGCTACCCGGACGATTGGGAGGTACGCCTCGTTGCCGATCGTGCGGCTCGCCACGGAATGCCGAACGTCGCCCGGCCAGCGTTCCTGTCCGACCGGCTGATCCCGCTCGACGAGATGGACCTAGAGGTTGAGATCGAGAAGCGGGAAGGGACGCTGCTCAGCCATATCGCCGGTGATCAATGTCCTGAGGGAGCGTGTGGGGTATGATGGGCGAGCAAGATTCACTGTAGCAACAGAACGTAGAGTTCAAATTCCGGCGCTAACAGCGTTTTCAAGCAACCGCTTCGCGTTCGCTAATTCGCCACCTTCAAGGCGGAGGATGGTAAAGCGCCAAAGGTCTGCAGGGTTGGCCCGGACAAAGGTAAGCGCGTTGAGCAACGTGCCCTCGAACACCACCGGCGACCAGTCTGGCTGTCCCGGCTCACCAGAGAACCGCCAAACCTTTGCAGGTTCGTCCCAGCTGAAAGGATTGTCTGACACGGGCATACCCTCACTTGAGAGCAAGGTAGTTTCAGAATGTCTGCCACATGTCGACCCGTGAAACGCAGGGCAGGGGGCGTGCAGCACCACCGTAAGGAACAAATCCCCACCCGCGCGTTTTCACCTCCCCAATGCAGCCCGGCCGCACAGCAGCCCCGCGCTGGTCCGACGAGGACCTGACCGCTCTCCGCACCCGCTATGAAGCTGGCGAACCTATAGCACGTATAGCTCGATCGCTAGGCCGGACAGAGCAAGCAGCAAGGGCGCAGATCTACCTGATGAGACGTCGCGAGCGCTCTTGACGTGGTGAGAACGGATGGGGAACATGCCTCATGCCCGAATCAAGCGCAACGATCGCACGAGACCTTCACCGCAAACTCGGTCGATGGGATGCTTTCTGCCTCGTCATCGGTGAGGCCGGCCTGGCCAAGAGCGTGCGAGGCGCATGGTCCGGCCTTCGCTTGGAGGTGCGGGTGCTGTTCGCGTGAGGCAGGTCAACCACGACGAGCTGGCCTGGAAGATCGTCATGGCTCTGCGTCCGATCTCGCGCACCGTATGGAAGGCTGCTGCCGATCCGCGTCCTCAGGTGAGGGGCAGGGCTGTGTCGACGATTGCGGACAAGGCAGCAGATGCGCTCCGTTATTTGGAGGTGCTGTCCGGTGATCCTGCTGCGTCGGAGGCGACGTTCTCGCGGCCGATGGCTCGATTACGGGGTGAGGTGGTCGGGAGTGGGGCGCCCATGATGGAGATTGAAGATGGACCTCGTTGAACAGGCCGAGCGCCGGCTGGAGTTGGCACAGGCGATCGGGGCCGAGCCGACGCGATGGGTTGCGTCCAAGACGGCTGCCGGGTCGCTGCCGGTCGAAGCGGGCGTGCTTTTCGGCGTGCCGCTGCAGATCGGCACGCCGCGGTCGGAGTGGGGGCTGGACCTGGAGCTTGCGCCGCGGACGCGGTGACCCTCTGCCGCCTCACCCCCGGTGACCTCCCCGCCACGATCGAGCACGTCGCCGAGCAGATGTGGGAGAGCCGTCGCGCGGTCGGGCTGGATCCTGCATGGGCGGACGCGGGCGAGTTTTGGCGGGAGCGGTTCAGGGAACTGGCGAGCGTGGCGGTGATGGCGTTGCGCTGACGTCGCGATCGGCGCACCATCCTGCTGAAGGAGAACCCGCATGATCCGATGGGACCAGACCGACCCCGAGTTCATGTCCGACGCCGAGCTGCGCGCGGAGTGGCTGTCGGGTGACGGGGAGCCGGGTGAGCCGCGGTGCGACGCGCTGGCGGCTGAGATGGAGCGGCGCGGGGTGGACCTTTAGCCGCGCGTGCATCGGTGGCTCCGACGCGACGAACTGAAAGCTAGGGAGAGAATTGTGGCGCAAGTATGGGGAGGTGGCGGGGCCTCGTCCGCTGACATAGAGCGGATCGTCGATGCTGCACTTGAGAAGATCAAGCCAGCTTGGTGGCAACGCCCTGCCGGAGCGTTGCTCATCAGCAGCGGGTCCGGTGCGGCAGGGGGTGTCATCGTGCTGCTGATCGACAGGCTTACCAAATAGCCGGATGAGCCCCTGACTCGACTCTCCCTAACGCTTCGGTCACCACCCTGACAAACAAGGGGAAAAGCGATGCGATTCGGGATGGTGGCGGCTGCGGCTGTGGCGATGGTGGTGAGCGCGCCGGCGGTGGCGGCTCCGGTCATCACTTTCGACGAGGGCACATATTCCTATGGAACGACCGCCGAGCCGGGTGCTAGAGGTGCCTTGAGTGCGGGCGGCGTAACTCTGACGGCTTTAGGCAAGCCTAGCTTGGACGTTGTAAATGGCCGTGTGATCGTTCCGCAGGGGGCGTCACCGCTATATTTTACTTTTGGCACGAGCGGATATTTGTCTCAAATCATCTACTCGAGCAGGTCGGACCTAACGCTTAACTACTATCAAGCGGGGGTGAGCTACCTGCTTTCTGCCGGCGTTGACCGTATTGGTTCCTATCCGATCGACCGCCGTCCTGGGCTTTACTCTTACGCCGCTCAGCTAAGCAGCGCCGACGGTTCTGCATTTTCGATCGACCAAATTATGGTTGCGGGCGTGCCAGAGCCGGCGACCTGGGCGCTGATGATCTTGGGCTTTGGTGCAGTAGGCTCCGCCATGCGACGGAGCCGTGTCACTGCTAAGGCGCAGACTGCTTAAACGTCGGTCACGGCCGTTCCAGATGTCGCGAAGAACTTCGATCCGGTGCCGGCGTTGATCCCGGCTCCGGCATTCCACGTCGCCGCGTTGCCGGTAAGGAAATAGAGCGGCGCGCTGCCGCTCGGTCCCGCGCCAGTGCTGCCCATTGCACTGGCGTCGAACTTCGCTCGAGTTGCGCCTCCGGTCGTGGCGTTCTGAATGTCGACCCGCGCGGCGACGTTGACGTAGAGGTAGTGGACCTCGCTCGTCGCGCCCGAGGCGAACCCGTTGTTCGGCCCTTGGAAGCCATAGGTTGCGCCGGTGCGCGTGTAGCCGATCACGACCCCAGCGCCGCCCGTCCAAGTGCCGGTCGCGGAAAGCTTATCCGCTCCATCAATCCAGAAGCTTCGACCGGCCGCAGCCGTCGCCTGGGTCAGGTCGAACGACATTAGCAGTTCGTGGATACCGCCGTCGCACAGGCTGACGCCGGTGTGATTCATCGTGCAGATCACGGTGCCCGCTGCATTCACGAGGTTCACGCGAACAAAGCCGGTATTCAAGATGACGACCTGCAGACAGGCGGTGCCACCTGATACGGTCCCGAACACTGTGTAAGATGCGGCCGGGTTCGCGCTCGGAAAGCGCATCTTCATCGCGAAGGTGAGCAGGCTTCCGTCCGCAGACGACAACGGGAGAGTGCCGCTACCTGCAGCGCTGCCGAGCCGGAACTGGTCCGTGCTGTCGAATAGCACGGGCGAGTAGGCCGCGGTGGAGATCGTCGTCACCGCCCAGCCGTATGCCTGCGTTCCGATCGTGTAGCTCAGCGTCGTCTGTTGAACGTTGCCCGCGCCGCTGGTCTGGCGGGCCTGAAGATACTTGCCGTGCGTGATCGTTCCCGGCGAGCCCGAAGCCGGCAGGGCGGCCCAGGCGGTCGCATTGGTGCCCGCGTTGTCATCGGCGATGCGATACTCCCCGCCCGAGCCGAAGAACGCGCGCGTCGCTTGGCCCGCGTGAACGAAGACCCACTCGCTGGTGACGACCGTCGACTTCGCTACGCCGGTCTGCGGCAAGAACCCCGCGAACGACGGTAGGCTTGACCAGGGACGGTTGCCGGTGACCGCCCAGCGATCGCGAAAAGTCGCGGCTGTATCGCCGACGCGGACGGGGCCAATAGTCGAGAACCCGGCCTTCGGGGTAAAGGCACTGACTACCTTGTCCGGCGTGTTGAGCGCGATCCATTCGGTGTCGCCGGCGTCGAACCACGTCGAATAGGCCGTCGAGGTGACCCCTGCCGCGCCGACGTTGATGTTGCCGAGAGCGCCGCCCGTTAGCGCCGGCACGTTCAACGCTTCAACGAAGTTACCGTCCACGAAGTGTGTGCCGCCAAACGCAGCGTCGCCTTCGACATGGATCGCACTGGTCGACGCGGCTGTCACACCGGGGGTGCCGGTGATTGAGTTGGTAGCGGCCTCGTTCGAGCCCGGCACTGGCACGTTGTATTTCGGGTTGGTCAAGATGTTGTTGCGGAAGATATAGCCATACGCCGCACCAGTGACTGTGCCGGACACATCATCCGTATTCGCTATCTCAATCCCCTTGGTGGTGATGCGCGACAGCAAAAGGTTATCGACAACGATCGGAGCCACAAACGGCGCGCTGTGGTAGATGTCGGACAGAAACGGCCGTTGCGGTTGGCCGCGCGCGCCCGGCGTCTGGAACGAGATGTTGCCCGCGATCAGAACGCCGGGGATAGGGGTTTGGTACAGCTGGCCGACGGTGTTGTCCGACCCATAGATCTGCACCATGTCTCCATGGGGATTTAGCATGTCCTGCGGCGAAGCGAACTCGTCTTGGAACAGATTGCCGCAGACCTCGAAGCCAGTGCCTGCCGCAGCCGTGTAATCGTAGCCGACCGCAATGTAGTCCTGATAGGCGCGGACCAGGTCGTTTCGGTTGATGAGGATCTTGCCGCCGCCCTTGGTGGTGAACTTGATCGTCTCGCCGCAGTCCGCGATCGTATTATTCGTGATCGTGATGTTTCCGATCGGCGCGCCGCCGCCTCCGATACCAATGCCGGTTGGGGCGTAGGTCGCGATGGCATTGCGCACCATTTGACAAGTCGCCGATGCCAGAGTGGCCGCAGCATTCAAGGTGTACGTGCCCGTGCCGCCTGTGCCCGTGCCAAGCGCACTGACGTAGCGGTCAGAAACCTTCGCGCCGCCTGAATAGAGCCGATCCCCCACCGCGATCACGCCCGAGGTAACCGCCGTCACCGTCAGAGTGGTGCCACTAACCGAGCCAGTGAACACCGCCTGCGAGGTGCCGCCGGGCGCGCCGAAGTCGGCCAGAGCGGCAGACGGATCGTAATCCGCGAAAGCATTAGCCGGATCGCCGCCTCGAATGAGGCAGTTGTTGATCGTGACCCCGCTCACGTTCGCTGACAGCTTCACCAGCACCGTCTTGGTCTTCGACGTTCGGAAGTTGTCGGTCAGCTGTACGCGCAGCCCGTCGAGGGTGACGTTCTGCTTGCCGTTGACGTCGATGCCGGCGATCGTGTGGCTCGCTTTGGCCGTCTGGCCCCGATAAATCAGCCCGGCCGTCGGCACCGTGAACGCGCTGATCGTCGAGCCGTTGGCAAACATGATGACCTTGCCCGCCGTCGCAGCCGCATGGGCGCTGGCCAGGTCCGCATCGTTGGCGACAAGGTAGTCGTAGCCGCTCGCCGCATCATCATTGCTGACTGTCCCCGTCGACGTGACGCTGACCAGCCCCGCCGCCGTGACGGTGAGCAGGAAGGTCTCGCTCGGCTCTACCGCCGTGTCGCCGGCGACCAGCACGGTGATGCTCTTGCTCGTCTCACCCGGCGCGAAGGTGCCGCTACCGCTGGGGAAGGTGCCGCCGAAGTCCGCCGCGTCTGCCGTGATGCCGGTGACCGCCCAGGTGAACGGGAAGGCAGCCGTGGAGCCGTCGCGGAGCAGGGTGAGCGTCCAGACGAACGCGGTGGTGCCGCTGTTGCCTTCGGCCTGCGTCAGTGCGGAGGAAAGGCTGAGCGAAGGGGCGGGAATGGGCGGTAGGCTGATGATCGGCCCTGCAATCCCGGCCGCCACGCCCACTGTCGCACCGACTTGCGCCACGCTGAGCGGCAGCATGACGTGCGTCAGCGACCGGTTGATCCCATGCTCCAGTACCACCTCGACCAGCGACCCCGGATCGAGCGCGCCGCCCGTCGCCAGCGCCGCATGCTCGCTCGGGTCCGCTGCCGCCGCGACACCGGCGCGCACTGCGGCCGAGGCGAGCAGGTCCGCGACGGTGAGGCGGGTCGGCTTCCGGTCGGGAAAGCGCGGGTCCCAGAGCAGGATTTTCTTCATGCGGGTGGGCCTTTCAGCGGAGCAGTGGGATGGCGTGGATCAGCGCGGCCAGGCGTCGAGCAGCAGCTGGCGCCGCCCGTCACAGGCCTTGAGGTCGAACCGCCCGTCGCGGGCCGTTGCCTCCATGTCGGCCGAGGTGGCGCTACCGTCCGGCTGGCGATGTGCCGGGGTCGGAGTGCATGGCACCTGTGCCGCTGCGGGCGGGGACGGGAGCTGCGAGCGAAGCGTCAAGCGCGTCGAGCCCCCGCACGCGGTCAGCGTCGAGGCAAGCAGCACGGCCAGCGGGAGTTTCGGCATAGGTCCTCACGGTATCGGTGGAGCGGACGATCAGCGGCTGGAGAGCAGCCGTGCGCGCGGCGAAGGCATCTGCGGCCTGAGCGGTGCGGGTGGCGTTCACTGCCGCCGCATCGGCGGCTTCACGCCGCGCGACCTCGATCTGGAGGCGGTAGGTGTCCGCCTGCTTGTGCCAGTGACGGGCGTCGGCCTTGGCGAGCAGCAGGGCGAAGCCGAGAGCGGCGAGAGCAAGGCCGCCGACGATCAGCTTCCAGTTGCGGAGGGCGGTGAGCACGGACAGTTCTCCGGTCAGCCGCGCGAGAGGTGGCGCAGCGCGTAATCGAGAGGCAGGCCGTCAAGGTCGTGCCGCGTGGGTTGCTCATCGTCCGGCTCGTCACGGAAGCGCGGCAGCGGATGAGGAGCGGCCGTGAGAGGCCGCTCCTCAGCGCGACTACTCCGCCGGGGTGAAGTCGACATAGAACCGCTGGCCCGGCTCGAACTGGCCGATCAGCGCCGGGTTAGTGATGGTGATGTCCAGGCCCACCGAGGGCGAGAATTTGGCGAAGGTGTTGTCCTCGTCCGAGCCGTCGGCCGGATAGGCCTTGGCGGCTACGCCATGGAACTTCAGCTGCTCGCAGGTGTCGCTGTGCTTCGTCACCGACGCGATCTGCAGCTTCGCGCGCATTTTGGTCATTCTGGTTCTCCGTAAGCGCGCGTCGCCAGCCGCGACGTTGGCGCGAAACTCAGGTTAAAAGGCTGGGCGAGGTGATGACCGGAACTGCTCCGGCTGAATGATGTTGTGGATCCGCGCGCGGCTTGGTGGTTCCTGTCCGGGCGCACTGCGCTCCGTCGTTCGCCTCCCTTTCAACGGATGGCGGAGCGCTTTCAGGCCACCTCCGGCAGCCGTCGCCCCGCCCGGAGGTCGGCAAGCGTCAGCGCGCCCGACCATTCGAAGTGCGGCCGGTCCTTGATCGATTTGAAGTCGCCGCCCCAGCGGAAGCCGATCGCCTTGCCGATCGCGCCGACCTTAGCCCACAGCGCGTCGGTGGCCTTCTGATGCGCGGGCGTGTCACCCCAGTTCGGCAGCTTCAGCAGCTCCTCGGGCGCGACGTCGAGCGCCAGGCGGTAGTTGTGGAAGCTCGACCCGCCGCGCGCGTTGGTGACGATCTTGCCCGGCTTCGTGCGCCCCTGGGCGAAGAGCGCGTCCTGCGTCGCGATCGAGCGGAA
The DNA here is from genome assembly GCF_965200135.1 of Sphingomonas sp. Taxonomy (GTDB): domain Bacteria; phylum Pseudomonadota; class Alphaproteobacteria; order Sphingomonadales; family Sphingomonadaceae; genus Sphingomonas. The sequence continues at coordinate 347,218 of NZ_CBDATK010000006.1, read as the reverse complement.
GGTGAAGGTGACCTTGAGCGGGATGCCCGCCGCCGCCGCATCGTGCAGCAGGCGCACGGCCATGGCGCGGACGCGCGGGTGCAGGTCCGCCAGATCGCGGCTGTCGGGCATGGTCGTTCCTCCGATGATGCAGGTTAAGGGTTCGGCGGCACGTCCAGCGAGCGCAGCGCGCGCCCGATGCCGGCAGCGTTGTCCTCGTCGGGTTTTGGAGCCGCGGGTGGCGTAGGAGTCTCGCCGCCCGGCAGGTTACGGCGAACCCACCCGAGCGCGATCGAGATGATGCCCGCGCCCAGCGCGCCGAGTCCTGTGCCGATCATCAGCGCCAGAGCCGGGTCCGGCCGGAGCCGGATGACGGCAGCAGCCGAGAACATCAGCACCAGGCACGTCACCGGCAGGTCGACGGTCCAGCGATGCTCCTCCCGGCCGGTCTGCTGGACATAGAAGCGGACGGCGAGACACGCGCATAGCGTCGCGATCATCGGCCCGGCCTCGAACGGATAGCCGACGAACTGCCAGATCAGCGGTTGCGAAGTCGCGATCGTCGCGCCCCGGTCATTTGCGACAGCAGCGGCGAGAGGAAGGAATGCGCCCACGGTAGCCCCTAGCCGCCAGATCATCGGGTAGACACCACGCCGATCGCCGCGATCAGGCTCAGGAGGCCAATCGCGGCGGGACGCTTCAGCATGGGCAGGCTTGCCCACATGTCGATCGGGAACGGCCGACGGCGCAGCTGCCCGACCATGCCGCGCGCCGACAGGTACAGCACTCCGAGGCCGGTGACCGCGAAGCAGAGCGACACCGGATCCAAGTAGCGCTTGAGCATCGTCCACCAGCCGGTTCGGATCGGATCGACGGGGTTCCAGTTCCAGAGCACCAGCGCCTCGGCGCCGGTCCGGAGCGCGATGCCGCAGGCGAAGCAGAACCCGGCAGCGCGCCAGATCGTCACCGGATGCGTCAGCATGTCGCGGTGTCGATTGCGCCAGAACGCCGCGACCGCGTCGACCGCAAACATCACCGCCAGCACGCAGACCGCCGTCATGCCGGCGAGATTGATGACGACGAGCCAGCCATGGCCGTCGAACGAAGGTGGAGCGAGCGACTGCGGCCCGCCGATCACCGCTTGCGCGGCGAGGCTAGTGTTGGTCATGCGTCCTCCGGGTCAGGTGGTCGGGAGCAGGGTGAGTGGCGGGAGCGGTGCGGGTCTTGTCGGAGCACCCACTTCAGCACATTGTCGGGACATGGATATGCCGACCGCAGCTGGGCGAGACCGCGCTGGCGTAGCTTACTGGAATGACATCTGGGCTGGTGGCTCAGCGGGTCGTAACCAGCGAGCAGTCTTAGAGCGTTACACCTCAGCCTTGTTGAGGCGCTTTCTGTCTCGATTGCCCACGGGTGCCACCGTTATGGAGGCTGGTTGCGCCAACTCAGCGGCTTTACCTCTGGTGAGCAGCGCTGGGTTTCGCGCTGTCGGAATCGACTACTCATCTGAAGGCTGCCGCCAATCTCGCGAGGCCAGCCCCGAAGCCGTCATTCACGAAGGCGACATTTTTGCGCCGCCCACAGAGCTTGTCGGCTCAGCGGATGCAATTATCTCCTTCGGGCTTGTGGAACACTTCGACGTGCCAGCGACCGCTATCGAAGCTATGGCGCGATTTCTTCGTCCCGGCGGGCAGATGCTGACAATTGTGCCGAACATGTACGGCTCTGTCGGAATGCTTCAGAAGCTCCTGAACCGCGGCGCCTATGACGTGCACGTCCGGCTTGACCGAGCCGATTTAGCCAGTGCCCACGCCAGCATGAGGGTGGTCGACTGCGGGTTCCTTTCCCCGGTGGGCTTTGGGGTCGTCAATCCCGGTAAGCGGGTGCTACCTCGCGCTATCGTCGGGGCGCTGGCTAGAGCGTCCAAGCTGCCGCGAATGATAGACCGAGTAGTGACCCTACCCAAGTGGCCCATTCTCGCGCCGCACCTTTACTGCATCGCGGAGGCTTACGCGAAGACCACCACTGATAGGGTGCCCGATGCCATGTCTACGGTGCCGCCGCTCTCGTTCTGAAAACGGACGGTCACGACGTCGTTCGCGAGCACGTCGGCTTGTCGCAGCACGCCGATCTGCAAGGCGGTGAAGGTGACGTTGGTTGTCATCCCGGGTCGCGCGCCAATACAGGGCAGGGTGGTGGTGTCGCCACCGCCGTCCGGGATGTTCGGCGGGTTGTACGTCTTGCTTGCCTTGATGCGAAAGTCGGTTTCGTTGGATGTGTTGCCGCTGTTATCGACGAACGTGAAGCCGCCAGCCTGCACCGTTGCCTTAAAGTGGCAGTTGCTAGCCCCTGGGCCGAACTGGACGTCGCCGGCAATCACGCATCCCGCGACAACATTGTCAGTGCCCTTGATGATGATCTGATTGCCGATGGTGGCGAAGCGTGAGGCTCCGACCAACACCTTTTTCGAGGCGTCACCGAAAACCATTGTGCGCCCATAGCAGCTGGAAATAATCGTGGTGTCGCCGCCATAAGTGTCGATCAAACTCCCAACCGCCGTCACTCCGACCAAGGTGCGAGGTGTCGCTTGCGTATCGAGCGGTGCCAAGCGAATAGCCGGCTGGTCGCTATCGGTCCGACCCCACAGACCGCCCAGTATCCGGAGCTGAGAACCGCCATTATTGGTCGTGACCTCTAGGCAGTAGCCATCCATGTCGAGGACGTTGACGTTTTGGAGCGTGATGTTCGACCATAGACCCTGGATTACAAAACCTCGCCCTGTTGCGCCGCTCGACCCGTTACCTTGCAGGCCTATGTCACGGACAGAACAACCAGCATGGAGCTTGAACATATCTCCGTTGGCGATCTTGTTAATTTTGCTTATAATGTGTCCGACGCCGTACAGTGACTGCGCGAAGGCTAACTGCTTGCCTGAAGGCGTGTAGTTATACGACCCTGCCGGAAAGAAGAGGTCTCTCCCCGTGTCGATTGCTGCGTTTATCGCTGCGGTATCGTCTGCGATGCCGTCTCCAATCGCACCCCCGGCAAACTGCGCATCCTTCACGCTAGCGACATCGCCGAGCTTGGCCGCGACGGAGCGTCCGCCATACCCGATCAGACTTGCCCCCGTACTTGCCGCCAACACCGCCGGCGTCATCGCCCGCCCGATCTCAGCCGAGCCGCTGGGGTTTCGCCGATAGTAGATCAGGGCACCAGCGCCGTCGTCGGTCGAGAAGAACTGGCCCGTCGTGCTGCCGGCCTCGCCCAGCGCACGGCTGGCGAAATACCTCCCCGCCGCCGCAGCCGCCGACGATGCCAGCTGCGCAGCGCTGGCTGCATCGGCCGCCTGATCGGCAAAGCCTGCGGCCAGTCCGGCATCGGCAATCGTCAGGCTGACCACCTCATCACCCGCGATCGTAAGCGTAGCCCCGCCTGCTGGCAGCCCGCCAGCCGCAACGAAGCCTGCCGGACGGTTCATCGGCGCCGCGTCGCTGTCCATCGCGTGAGCAAGCACGCTGACCTCGCCGACAATGCGCGTCCGTCCGCCGATCTGGAATGCCCAGGCGAGCCGGGCCGCGTCACCGACTTCGCCGGCATATGGCAGCGCCCGCCGCGTCGACTTGTTCAGGCGGAGGCGAACGTCGTTCGTGAAGGTGCCGGCCGCAGACGTCACGCCGGCGAGCCGAACACCTTCTGCATTGGCGTTGGTGACCAGCTCCAAGGCTGCGAGAGCTGCTCCTGGCGTATCGGGCGCGAGCCTGATCTGGGCGCGCAGGACGACGCCAGTCAGGTCGGGGCCGACGATCCGCAGCGGCAGTTCGTAAGTGTCATCGTTGCGCCAGACCGACAGGTCTAGGCGGGCGGTTGTCGTCATGCGCTCGCGCTCCGTCAAAAGTCGTTCGTCGGCTTCAGGTTGTGGCTCAGCACGCCGTTCGAGACGTAGGTATGGGCGCTGGTCACGGTCAGCTTGACTACCCGCCCGCTGCCGATCGCGATGGCGCCCGGCAGGTCGCGCAGGTGGACCCATTCACCGGTCCAGACGCGGTGATCGCCAGTCGCCCTCAGTTTCCGGCCGGCGATCATGGCCTGCCACACGTCGTCGCTGTTCGTGATCTCGACCGCCTCGACCGGATAGACGCCCCAGCCGCCGCCGACCGCCGTCAGCCGTTCTTCGTGGCGGGTCAGTAGCAGGTCGCCGACCACGAGATCGCCAGCCGCCTTCGTCCCGCCGCCCGCGATCAGCACCGGCGTGTCCTCGGTCACGCAGCGCCCGCCGGGCGGAGTGGCGCCGCCGCCCTCGCTCGGCGGGCTGCCTGCTGTCGGGATCGTGACATAGCCGACGAAGTGGCGGCCCGGGTGGGTCGGACTGACGCGCGCGTTGATGTCGTCGGCGTCGAGGCCATAGATGACAGCACCACCAGTGCGATCGGTGTCGTCGTAGTAAATTGCGCGGAAGGTGCCGGCGGATAGGCTGGAGGCAATCGTGGTGCCGGTGACCGCTACGTCGGCATGGCCATCGGTGTAGCGCCGTGTGTGATTGCTGATCGTGATTGAGCCGGTGTCAGCGGCTGTGATGGAGAGGTCGAGGGGGAACGAAGTGGCGATGGCCTGCTGGACAATGGAGTCGTTCACCGCCGGGTACGCGGGCGGCACGGTAAGGTCGGGGGTTGGCGGGGTCGTTCCCGTCTTCCCTAGGCAGAACGCGTGCTTACCCGCCGTCTCGCTGCGGCAGGTCAGGGTGACGCCCATGCTTGCCCCGTCTATCTCCCGACTACGAACGATCACGTCACGCCCATTCAAGGCCGCCTCAGGGATGTCGACCGTCAGGCAGTCTCCGGGCAGGTAGCCGAGCGCGTAGACCTTCAGAGGCAGCACAATCCCGTCGAGCTCGCGCGCATCCCAGATGTCGTAGAGGCCAAGTTGCGCGCCCTGGTCGACCTGCTGGACCAGTGGTAGCTCGACCTCCTTCGGCCGGGTGCCGCCGTCCACCGCCACGAAGTCTCCGATGACCAGCGCATCGAGCGGCGTCATCTCCCAGCCGTGCGTCTCCAGCCGCACCTTGGGGATCACCGTGTTGCGTCGAAGTCGGCGCGACGCGGAGGCGGGGACATCGAGGTCGCCGATCACGTCCGCTGAGGTGATGGTGGCGATCGACACCCGCGGTGCCGAGAACATGCAGGAAAGCAGCGCGCCGACTGGCATCACCTCGCCGCCACCCGCCTGCGCGATCATCCGCAAAACGTCCCACGCATTGTCGGTGGTCGAGTAGACCAGCCCGCCGACCTTCCAGCCGTTGGCGTCGCAGACGTTCGCCCACTCGGTGAAGTTCGGGACGCTTAGCCCCCGCATCTTCATCCCGCCGCCGGCTACGAGGCGGCCGTTCTGGATGCGCCCAAACGCCCAAGTCAGCGCGTGGAGGGCCGGGTTCTCCGAATAGACATACGTCGCTTCGTTGCCGAGCCGGCAGGCGCCGGACCCACCTAGATAGGTGCTGTCGAGGCGCGGATCGTAGACGAGGACGCCCTCGACCACGCGGCCACGCTGCGGCACGCCGGTCGGGTAGACCTTACCCTTCTCGTCAAATTTGAGCGTCCAGAGGTCGGCGGCATAGCCGGACAGCTTCGATGTCGCGCCCCAACCGGGAATCGCGCCGTTCGGACCGGTCAGCGCAGTCGACTCTGGGCATGCGCCGAGCTGATCTTGCAGCCACATGCTGCCGGCGTATTGCCCGGTCGCCGCGCTGCCGGAGAAGGTTTGGGCTACCTTGTCGATCTCCAGCGGCCCCATGCTGTGAATCGGACCGAGGCTGTGGACCGTCACCCAACTCTCAAAGGCGTTCTTCGCGCCGTAGTAGGCGCGGTGGACGACGTTCCCCCCGGAATAGGTCCGGCCGATGGCGTATGGCTGCCCGCTCTCCTTATCGATCTTGAATTTGGTGGCGTTGCCACTCCCGATTGAGCCGGGAGGTTTGGTGAGCGCGGCTGAGGCGAGGGAGAGGACGGTCGACGCAACGGTCGCCACTGTCGCGATGGTGGCGATTGTCCCAAGGGTGCCCGCCGAAAGGCCGAGCGCGATTCCAGCACCTGCGGCGGCCCCAATGCCGGTCGCGACAAGGGCAACAGCGCCGACCACGAGCGCAGCGGTCTTCAGCGCCTTGGCCATTTTAGAGCCTCCACGCCGCCAGATATTCGACCGGCTGGAGCACCTCAGCGCCAGCACAATCCTCGTGATAGCCGAGCACGCGCCCGTTGCTGACCGCCATCACCAGCGCGCCGCCGAACGCACCTTCGCCGGGGATCAGGATCAGGTCACCCGGCAGCGCGGCTGCCGGCGCAATCCGCTTCAGCCCGACGCTGTCGATCGCCGCGGCGAGGTCGTCGAAGCCGAGCTTCTTCATGGCTCGCAGGGCGCCCACGGCTGAATGGTAGATGCCCGCCTTCACCATCGGCGATCGGTGGCCCATCTTGCGCAGCGCCATTGCAGCGAGCCGCGCACAGTCGTTCTTGCCGTACTGCATCGGCTTACCCTTGAACCGGTCCAGTACGGCCTGGGCAGCCTTCTGCCGCTTCAGCATTTCGCTCATCGGCCGAGTAGCCCGGCGAATGTTGCGACGACGCTGCCGTTGGTCGTCGAGACAGCGGATGGCGGCTTCTCCACGCCCCAGAAGCTCGTCTTTTCGATACCGGTCATGTTCGCGAGCCCGTCTTCACCTGGCCAAATGAGCTTATGCCACGCGTCCGAAAGCCTGGAGCCGACCTCTTGGTCATGGAACACCTCCAGCGCCGACACGCACCGCCACTCGACAGTTCGGCTGCCCTTGCCGATCCGCAGGCGGGCGACGTCCAGCTCACCGGCGAAGACTTGGACCGGCTCCGGAATCAGCGCGCCGCTCGCGCGGTCGATCACTCCAAGCCAGCCGTTGACCTCACCACCTTGCGCCATCGCCGAGGTCAGCGTCGCCGCACTAGCTTCATCGGGCGGCGCGAAGGTCAGGTCCCACTCGGGCGCTTCGTCGCCGACCCCGTCCTTCAACGTGCCCGCCGATGTCAGCACCCCGAATTGCGCGTCGCGCGCGACGAAGCGGTGCGTCGGGTCGCGCCAGTCGATCACTTCACCCGAACCGACCAGCTGACGCATGGTGTAGCCAGGCAGCACGACTTCAACGAGCGGAGCGAGCGGGTGACGGCCAGTTCTCAACGCCGCCGCGACAGTCGGCTCAAGGCGGAAGCTCACACGCGCTCCACAATGCTGAAAGACAGCGGATCGACCCGGTTGCGCACCCACTTTGCGCCCTTGTCGAACCCGACCAGCTGCCCCTCTATGCTCGGGGTGACATCGACCGTCTCGCCATCAACGCTGAGGAAGCGGAGCATAGGCCAGAGAGACAAGGTCGCCTTGCCGTCAGCCCGGACAATGACGTTTCCAGACAGCATGTACAGATAGCTGACACCGCCGTGGATCAAGCCGACGTACTGCCCGCGAAACAGCGCCGCGCCAGGCTGTGCCCCGCGGATGTTGAGCGATGCTCCAGCCTGACCGGCACCGTCGATAACCGGCGCACCCGCAATCGAGAGCCTTGGAAGGTTGGGCTGCCGGATCGCGATCTTGGCGTCGCCGGTGGTGGCCTCGGTCAGCGTCGCGATCAGCAGCCTTCCCTCGGCGTTCTGTTGCAGCTGCGCCGTCTCGATGTCCGCCGCGAACCGATCGCCGAGACGCGGAATTTGCAGCGTGGGTCCGCCGAGCGACCCTTCCTGATTACCGCTGAAGAGCACCGGTCGGATCGCGAGGCTCGCGATACGGGTCCACGGCAGATCGACGCTCATCAGAAGCGCCCGAGCTTCCGAGTGCGTCGCGCGGTCGTCTGCGCCTCGCTGATCGATGCTCCACCGGCCGCGCCGCGGGCAGCAGCGACGCCGACGCCTTCGGCAACCCAGCCCCGCACCGTCTCGGCGAGCACAGCGCCTTCCGCGTAGACATGGATGTGCGTGTCGCCCCGGACGTTGTCGTTGGCTGACAACAGCCGCCGCGTCTCCGCCGCCGGCGTCACTCGCGACCCGGCAGGCAGACTCACCACCTCCGGCCCGTTCTCCGCCAGCCAGGTGCTGCCGCCGCTCCAGTATTCTGTGCCAGTCGCGTTGTGGCCGATCTCGTGCGCCATCGCCGCGCTACCGCCGCTGCCGCCCTTCGCCACAGCCCCGAACAGCTTGCCGAGCGCGCCGAGCCATCCGCCGTTGCCGCCCTCCTGACCGAAGGTCCACTTCGCCAGCAGGTTGGAGATGACGTCCATCCCGTACTGCTCGAAACGCTGCCAGATGCTGTTGACGCCGCCGGTCATCAGATCGCGATAGAGCGACGCCGCCGTCCGGATGCCTTCCTCGCGCTTCTCGTTCTCACGGGCCAGCACCTCGTCGCGGGCAGCGTCGAGGCTGCTTTGCATCTCGACTTGGCGATCACGGCTCCAGGTGAGGGAGTCGGTGAAGCCATTTGGGCTGCCGCTCGCATCGGTGCCGAGCGACTGGCGGGGCGGATGCCAGTCGTTGATGGCAGCAGCGCCGATCTGGTTTGCGTCCGTCATTATGTTCTTGATCTGCGTCGCGGTGTCACGCGCCTCCTGCGCCGCGCGGCTGAACCGCTCCGCTTCTTCGCGACCACGCTGCCACTCGACGTGCCAATGGCCCTGCTCGCTTATGATCTTCGTGACGCGGACGCCTTCGGCGGCGAACGCCGCGCGGATGCTCGCCACCGTGGCGCCAGCCGTCTTTTGAATGTCCAGAGCGTTGCCGAACTCATGGGCACTGGTTCCGGGTCGCGCGACCGGATTGCTAGCCGGTTTCCCTGCCGCGACCCATGCATTGTAGAGCTCAGCCTGTCGCTCCGTCGTGCGGTCGGCCGAATTAACCTGCCAGCCCTGCCCCCGCGCGATGGTCCGCGCCTCCGACGAACTGATAATGCGCCCGAACTCGGTGTTGCGGGCGGAGGCAGATTGCTGGATCGCCTTCAGCTCTCGATCGCGGGCAGCGATCAGTTCATCCAGCTTTGCGCGCAGGCGGGGCCCGTTGGCTGCCCCGGCAAAATCCGACATCGCCTGCGAGATCAGTCCGTCATAGCGCTCTTTGATGCGACCTTCGGGGGTGCTCGAGGCCTCTGCTCGCTGTCCGATCATGCGGGCAAAACCGACGTCGAAGCCGCGCTGCAAACGCGCGATGTCGGATGCGTTGGATGCAAGCTGTTTGTTCAGATCGGCGATGCGCTCTTCGAAGCGAGAGCCCGCCCCAACGGCTTCGTCACCGCCCCCTTCTTCGATCCGTCGCTCTGCAGATTGGAGGCTGACGCGCGCCTGTTCGAGCATCGCCTGCGTACGTGCACGGGTCGCGATCGCCGCATCGAGTTGAAGCTTGATGCTCGCGGTGTCGAGCGCCTGCATCTGCTCTGCCGTGCGGATCGCTTTGCCTTGCGCGTCGGCAAGGTCAAGGATCGCCTTGCGGTGCTCATCGGTCGCCTTCTTCGCTTCTTCCGCCGCCTTGCTGCTCTCCCAAAGTTTGGCGACAAGGGGAGCCAAGACCGCAAGGGCAATCTGGATCGCGAGGCCCCAGCCGCCCATGAAGAAGCGCGCGACGGCCCCAGCCGTGCCCTCAACGTGCATGAATTGACCAGCGAGCTGCCCGCCTTGAACGGTGAGCGCCTGGAGCGGGTTGGCACCCATGCTGATCTGAGTGATCAGGTCCTGCACCTGATACGAGGCACCGGACATGGCTTGGCGCATCTGCTGACTGGTGCCGGCGACCTTGCCCTGACGGATGCGAACCTCGTCGAGCGCGCCTTGCTCCAGCCGAAGCTTGGCAACGTACTGGTCCAGCGTGATCGCGTTCTGGCTGATCAGGGAGCGCGCCTCGCCCATCTCCCGGTCGAACCGCTGCTGCGCGGCGAAGGCCGGATCGATCGCAGACACCAGAGCGCGCGTACGCGCCTCTAGTTTGGCCTCAGCGTCCATCAACTCACGGAAGGCGGCTGCCGACTGACGCGCGGACCCCTCCCATTGACCGAAGCCTGAGCCGTTGCGATCGTCGATCCGCATCTGCATCGCAGACTGCGGCGCGATGGCAGTGATCTTCTCCTGCGTGCGGGCCAAGCGCTGGAGCGCAGCCTCGGCATCGCCCACATCCCGCTCGTAAGCGCGCTTCAGCCGAGCCGCTGACGAGTCGCCTGCCGCACCAATCGCGTCGAGGTCGGCGACGACCTGCGCTTTGCCTTCAGTCCCCAGGCGGATTGCGACCCGTCTATCCGCCATCGCCGCCCCCCTCCTCAAGCAAGTTCGTGACGATCGCCAGCTCAGCTATCGGTAGCACCTCGCCGAGCAACTCGGCGTCCGCGCCGCGGGCAGCGCCGACCTGCATGATGGCGCCGAAGTCGAGCGCGAACGGGTGGCCGGTACTCCCGACGCGCAACTGCCGCTCGCAGTCTACAAGGATGGTCCAGACGAGCGCTTCTTCGTCGGTTTCGGCTTCGTGGAGCCGGTAGGGGCACTTGTCGCAGCGCGCTTCCGTCGCTCCGCACGATTGCCGGCAGTAGTTTTGCCCGCCATCGCCGCCTCCCCAGTGCCACTCGGCGAGACGGCGTAGCCGTTTCCCGGCGCGGCCCGCTCCCGCTCTCTGATGATGAACGGGTGGACGTAGGCGGCATCAAAAGCTTCGAACGTGAGCGGATCGCTCAACGCGGCTGCAAGGTTGTCGGCGGTGAAGGGGAGTTCCTCGCCGGGCCCGTCATCCTCACCGTCGGCCATGGCGCAAACGCCGCGCCAGTCCTGCGCGCCGGCGGTGATCACCGCGAGGCTGAACGCATCGCCCATATCCTCTAGGTCAGCAGTGTCGTCTCCCAGCGTCACCATCGCATCGCGGCGGGCTCGGCGGAACATCGTGCGGGTGATCGGCGCGAACAGGACCTCGGCACCAAGTACCGGCGTCCACGCCGCCTCCGCGGGCTTCTTGACGATTAGCATCAGGCGTAGCCGGTCACGTCGTTACTCAGGGTCACGGTGCAGACGTGGCCACCCTGACCCGATGCCTGGAAGTTGAAGGTGGCCTGCACCCCCGCCGGGCCGGTAATCGGTCGCTTCGACCTCGGCAGGAACACGCGCGGGAGATCGAACAGCAGCGCGGCCGTGCCCTTGGTCCAGCCGAAGTTGAGGTCGACCGGCGTGCTGCCGGTGGCGATGTCGAGCAGGGTCGTGTCACCGAACCGACAGACGATGGTGCCGCTCATCATCGCCATACCGGCGTCAGCACCGCCGATGCGCCCGTCGCCCCGGATCACCTCGATCTTGTCGACCGAGTTGGAGAAGGTGAAGTCGGCCGAGACGATGTCGGCGAGGGTGGTGGAGCCTTGCTTCACAGTGCCGGTCGCCTGCGCGAACCGCTCAATCGTAACCGTGCTGGGCGTACCAGCCGCAGTCGCGCCGGCCAGCGTCTCGCCTTGGGCGATCAACCCCAGCGTCGCGTTCAGGAGGCCGCCGCGCGACATGGCGATACGCATGGTGTTGCCGGTCACGCCGAAGTTCATGCCAAAGCTCGGCACTTGCGGCAGGCCGACCTCCACCGACAAGGAAGGCAGCACCGCCGCGCCGGACTGGAAACTGTGAACGTTCGGCGCGCCGCCGGTGCCCGCGGTCGTCGTCGCCGGACCGAAGAACAGCTTCAGCCACTGGCCGAACCGGCGCAGATCGACCGGCACCACCACGTCGCCGTCGTTGTTCGCGACGTCGGGAGTCGGATCGTAGGACTCGCGGCCCTGCCCGAGCAGGTCGCTCTCGATGAGCCCGCGCTCCTCGCCGAGCGCAGAACTGACGAACGGCATCTGCATATACGGTCCCGTCGGCGGGGTGCCGTAGGTCGTCTCGAACTTGGCCGCCATAAGGGCGTTTGCGCCGCGGGCTCGTGCCATAGCGGGTTCTCCTGATCAGGTGAGCGGGTTGGTGGTCGAGTAGGAGGCGACGATCACCAGATCAGCGCCCTTGGGAGGCCTCGCGCCTTCCACATAGATGTCGTCGGTCATGGGCGCGGTCGCCTCGACCCAGTCGCACAGCCCGCCAAGCGTGCGGTCCGCCTCGATGGCGGCGCCAAGCGATACGAGCATGGCGTCGACCACCTGCTCGCTGGTTAGGCTGCTGGTTTGGTAGGCGACGACCTCGACAGGGATGCGGTGCTCATAGTGATACCGCAGCGGCGACAGATCGACCTCTGGATCGCCAAGATCGCCGCTTCGGATCACGATGCGCCCGAGGGGACCGACGCGGCCCGGTGCGGCATCCTGCCCGTCAAGCGCGAGCACTTCGGCTCCGACATAGGTGACCTGCGCGAGCGCCTTCACGGCCTGCAGAACGTCAAGGCGCTTGCTCATAGGGCCGCAAGCCTCCGGGTGAACGCCTGTTCGAACAGCGCCGCGCCGCGATCTGCGGGACCAGCAAGGTCGAGCAGCTTGGGCACGCGGACGGAGCGGACCAGCACGAACATCAGCACGCGCTCAGACGCGCGCCCCTGCGCGCGTCGACCCTTCGTGTCCTGCCGAAAACCCCGCCGGTTGCGCGAGCGCGTGATGTTGAGGAACGCCAGCACGCGGCCTGCGCGCCCCCGCAGGTAGAACAGGTCCTGATTGAACTCGGCTTCGACCTCCGCCGGGTTCATCTTCTTGCGAGCGCCGCGCCGGCCGCGTGCGTTCGGAACGGCGTCGGTCGGGATGGCGAGGAATCGCGCGCCGTTGATCGGGACGATGGTCGCGCCGCGCACGAAGCTGTCGACGATGTCCGGCGCATTGCTCCAGATGTAACCTGCCGGGTTCACGCTGCGCCGCGACTTTGGATAGGTCTCACCGCGCCAGGTGTTCGCGAGCCGGTTGCCCAACCCTGCGGATGTGACCTGTTCGCGAAGCTCCTGCTTTACCGAAGACGATGCCTCTCGCATTGCCTCAGTGGCTGCGCTGGCGATGTCGCCTTCCAGCCCGAGAGCAAGATCCTTGAACGAAGAGACGCCGACCGAGACCTTCACGGGAGCGGGAACGCGCCCATCGTCCAGGTCAGCCCTTCGGTGTCGAGCATCGGCTCGCCGGTAAGCTCGAACGTCTCAGCCCCGACGACGAGCGCCGCGCCGGCGGCCGGAGTGGCCACGTCGGACCGCTGGATGGAGAAGATGTTCGTGCCTTCCACGACACGCCCTTGTCCGAACGGGGCCTCTGCATCCGGTTGACTGCGAATGACGCGGATCAAGATACCTGTCGCGTTCGGGGCAATGTAGATCGCATCAATCGCCAGAGGGCTGGAGAAGAGGGCGGAAAGCGCCATCACGAACGGGTCGGACATGGTGCTCTCCGCAGGTTTCCGGGCGGCCGAAAGGGGGGACGGCCGCCCGGAAGGGGTTAGACGACCTGACCGGTAAGGCCGACGCCGCCGGTGGTGTCGCTGGACGCCGCCGCCGCCGCCGCGAAACCTGCAACCGGGTTGCTGGCAGCGGTCGTGGTGAAGTTGCGCGCGGTGTTGTCGAAGAAGAGCTTCACGCCGATCGCCCACGCCTGACCGGTCGCCTTGGGCAACGGGTTGAAGACGCCGACGCGGACGAAGGAGCAATCTTCGCCGCTGGCTGCGTCGGTCGACGCGATACCGACGACGGCGCCGATCAGCGCCGGAGCGCCGCTGGCGACGTTGTACGGGGCGGGGGCGGTGAAGTTGTCACCGAGCTGAACGTAGTTCTTCATGGTTCAGGTGCTCCTTTAGGCCCGGGACGCGCGGTGCGCGACGAAGGCGGCGATGATGGTGGGCTTCGTCTTGGCGTCGTGCAGGGGCACGCCGTCCTTCAGCGCTTTGGCCTTCAACTCGTCGAGCTTGAGGTCCTTCAGGTCGTCCGGCACCTCCGGCTCGACGTCGTCTTCCTCCGGCACGTCTTCCGGATCGCAGGCGAGCAGGTTGTTCTTCTTCAGGCGCTCTGCCTCATCGTCCGAGACGGTGAGCGCGCCCTCGATGGGGTGACGCAGCTCGGAATAACCGCGCGGCGGATTGCCGGTGTCGACGGACGTCGGGCCCGCCAGCGTGATGATCTTCATGATGGTATCCTCGCAGGAGGACCGGGCGACCCCATGGCCGCCCGGTCAGGGTCAGGCCGGGGCGGCGCCGGGATTTTTGTAGAGGCCGCGCCAGTCGAGAGCCTTGGCCGTCGCGTCCAAGCGCGCCTTGAACTTGATCCCGTCGACTTCGAACGACAGGTGGGTGTCCGTGAACACCTCCTCCTGACCTTCGAGGTGGGCGAGCAGGATCGTGTCGTAGGCGTTCGGGTCGGCAGCCAGATACCAGCTGTAGTCGATGATCCGCTCGTCAACGACCAGCGTCAGCTTGCCCGAGAACGGGTTCACGTTGCCGTTCGAGGTCGAGTTGACCACCGCCAGGAACTGCTCGGCGGGAGTTTCCTGCAGCGGGCCGACGATCAGGAAGGCCGGGCGGATCGACATATTGCCGTTCTCGGCCGTCTTCTGCTGACGCATCGCCGCGCGGCCCGCGCCCACCGCGGTGACGGTGATCGCCGTACCCGCCGGAGCGAGGTTATTGTGGCTCGTGTGGAACAACGAGACACCGTCGTAGGTGTTCGGGTTGCCCTGCAGCTGGCTGTAGACGAGGTCGGACTCGAGGTCCGCCGCCTTGTTGGCGAACTGCGTCGGGATACGCCCGAACAGCCCCTTGTCGTCGTTGATGATGGCCTGCCGCGAGATCGGGATGATGCGCGCGTAGGTCGCCAGCTTGTAGGTGTCGCCGGTGTCGGTCAGCGCGCCGTGCTTGATCTCGCCGTTCTCCTTCACGAGCAACAGCGCGGGCGCATCGCCCATGCCGATGATCGACGCAGGACGGAAGTCGGGCAGCGTGCCGGTCGAGACCCAGCCCCGGAAGCTCTGCGGAGCCGCCGCGAACGCCTGGCGCACCCGGCGATTTGCCGCGTTGCCGAGCGCATTGGCGAAGTCGCTGGTCGTCAGCGCGCCGCCGCGCATGCCGAGCGCCTGGCCGGCGACCTCATGCTTGCCGAGGCCTGCCACGCGGATGCCGGTGCGCTGCAGAAAGTCCCGGCTCATCTCCAGCAGGGTCAGGCCGCGGAACTCGCGGGCCGCTGCCGCCCGGGCGTCGTCGATGCCCAACGCCGCCGGATTGACGCTGGAGTTGGCCGACATGAGGAGCGCGTCCTCCACGGCGGTGCGGTAGCCTTCCGACTCCGTGCCGGTGCGGCCGGCGCGCGCATCGATCGAGTCACGCGAGCGCGCTGCGATCAGCCGATCGGCGACACGACTGTTGAGGTCGGCCTCCGTCAGCGGCGTGGTGTCGTGCAGACCGATCAGCTCGAGCGCGAACGCATCGCCGAGGTCGGCCGTGCGGGCGCACTGCTCGCGAATGCGGGCAATGGTCACCGGCGCGGCACGCTGCTGCTCGGGGGCAGGGGCGGGGCTCGGCGCGGGTGCAGGGGCAGGCGCCGGGCTCGGCGTCGGGGCAGGAGCCGGCGGGGTATCAGCCGCCGGCGCGATCACGGGATCGGGCATTGTGTTCTCCGTCGTGGGAGCGGCGGCGCCGCGGATGGTGCAGGGGTTACTGCCGCCCTGCTCGGCGCTCCGCGCGCGCACCTGCGCGGCGGCATCGAATGGCACCGCGACAAAGGAAACCTCGGTGGGCTCCCAGTCGGTGGCGAGCATGTGGGGATGTTCCCCCTCTCGCTCGGTGCGCTGGAACTCGTAGACGTGGTAGCTGACGCTCAGCGACCGGATGTGACCATCGACGATCTTGGCGACCGTGTCGGCGACGTCGGGCGTTGAGGCGAGACGGACGCGCGCCGTGCCTTCGCCGTTGGCGATGCTGACCGTGCCCGGCACGATTGAGCCAAGAACGCTGGAAAGCCGCGACGCGCTGTGGCTGTCCAGCACGCATGCGCCCGCGTTGAGCCGTTCGAGGCGCACCGCGCCCGGCTCCATGCTCAGTTCCTCGATGTAGTAGCCGCCGTCATACCAGTCGAAGCGCAGCCCTGCGGCGCCTACGGACCAGACGACCTCGATCGAATTGTCCGCCTCGCGATAGGAGGCGGGCCGCGTCTCGGCCGCGCGCACCATCGTGGGCGCGGCGACAGACCGCGTGGTCGGCGTTACCTCAGGCATCGGTGTGGGTCCCCACAAGGAGGCGGCGAGCCAGCCTCAACATCAGGTCGCGATCCGCCGCCCCAGGAGCGGTCGGGTCGGTGGTGGCGGTCTGCGCGGGCGTGAACGGGTCGCCTTTGAACGCCAGGCTGAGCTTCTTGAGCAGCGCCTGATGCTCGGCAATCTGGTCCATCATCTCAGGCGCGTCGAAGCCGCGGGAGTTGAGGAGGTTCGGGCGACTTTCGAGGCCGGCCTGCATCTCGAGGATGTCGGCCTCGGCCTCGCCCTTGCGGTCGATGCTCTCGAACGGCGGCGGGGTCCATTTGATCGGCACCGGCTTGTTCGGGAATTGCCCGAAATCGATGCCGGTGCCGAGAAACCATGCCCAGATGCGATCGAGCCCGATCGGGATGATCGTCAGGTACTGGATGCGCCCGACCTGGCGACGATATTCGAGGTGACCGGCCTTGAAGCTGCTGAAATTGACCTGGCTGACGTCGCCGGAGATCTGTTCGACGGTCACCCCGGTGCCGGCCGCCGCGGCGAGCAGCGCGATGCGGGCCAGTTCGCCGATGCCGCCGGTCTTGGGCGGATTGGAGAAGGTGATCTGCTCGCCGTCCTCCAGCGTCTCGATCATGCCGGGGACGAACTCCTCCACCGGGGGGCCGTCGCGATGACCGTCGGTTGGCATGCCGATGTTCGGGTCCTCGCCCTCCTGCGCCGGCGGGCGATAACGGAACCCGACCATGCAGGCGGAGATGTTCGCCTTCACGACCTCTGCTTCGATACCCTCCTCGATGTCGCCGAGCCGTTTGACGACGCTCTCGAAGATCGAAACGCCTTCGGTCTGGCCAATCCACTCGCCATGAAAAAGGTGAACCACCTCGTCGGCGGGGAAACGAATGGTCTCCGACGAGAACCACGCCGACCCGGGCCGCACTTTGACGAAGTGATAGGCGACCGGGCGCTTGTCGGCGTCGTACTCGATACCGCGCTCGATGTTGTCGCCGACCTTGTGGGTGGCGAGCATGCCCTTGTCCAAGAGCTGGATGCGGAGCGGAATGCCGGAGGGCACCTTCACCGTCCGCTTGACGATGAACACCTCGCCGTCGCGCAGCATTGATCGGACGAACAGCTCCTGCAGACCGTAGAGATCGTGGCGGCCGTACCAGTCGCAGACCTTGATCCACTCCGCCCAAGCGGTCCGCAGCGCCTTCGATCCCTGCGGCGCGCCGGTTACTCCCCAGGCGACGAGCCCGTTCAGGAGCGCGTTGAGCGCCTTTCGCGCGAACGGGTTCTCGGCCACCAGCTGCAGGATCGTCTGGCGAGCGATGAGGCGCTTCGGCCGCGCGTCGTTCGGGTTCCCGGTGTTGACGTAGAAGTCGCGTTCCGATCGGCCAGCGAAACGGCTCCGCGCCGCTGGTGCAGATCGCTCGAGCATCCTGCGCGCCGCCTGCCGGCGGATGCCGGCGACGGGAGAGACGAAGGCGACCGCCCGGTCGACGAAATTCACCGGCAGCGACCGACGCGCGCAATCGTGAGGCGAGTGCGTCGCGAGGTCTGGGAGGCGGAAGCCGCGAGTTCGGCCTTCACGTCGCTGCGAAGCCGCCGCATCTCGTCGAGCGAGTGAAACTCGGTGCCTCGACCGTCGGCGAAGGTCACCTTTTTCACGCCGGTCAGAATGGCGGCGTCGAGCTTGTCCAGATCGGACTGCTGGTAAGGCATCACCGCCTCCTGTTCTTGAACTTGCCGCGCGGCCGATCCGCGAACCCGGCGATCTTCGCCTGTTCGCTGCTGATCAGCTTGGAGGGGGCGTTCTCGGCTGGCGCTTGGAGCGCATGCTTCACCGGAACAGGTGCTTCCGGCGCTGCCGACACCGCGTCGGCCACCGCGTTCAGGCGCATGCCGCGCTGGAGCAGGCCGGCGAGCGCCGCATAGGCGTACACCCGGCAGTCCAGCGCTTCGTTCGCCTTGCCCTTCGGCAGGTCCCAGACCGAAAACCGACGGCCGGCGACCACCTTGGGGATCAGTCGCTCGGCAACGAGCTGGGTGTACCAGGCGAGATCGCGCTTCGCTTCGAAGTGCATGTAGCCGGGCCCGGGCTCTTCGATGCCCAGCCGCCAGCGGATCGAGTCTTTTGCCGAATTGGTGCCGACGATGACGGGCTTGAACCGCGCTCGGTTTGCGGCGCTCGGTCTCGTCGTCGGCCAGACCGGCGTCCGCTCGCCGTTGCGGGCGCTCTGGCCCTTGATCGCCCAGACGTTGCGACCCAGCCGTGCCTTCGCGAACTTGTAGACCTGCTGCGTGTGGTGACCGCCGGAGTCGATGCACGCCGCCGCCGCGATGAAGGTGCGGCCATCGGCACGATTGAAGGTCCGCAACAGCTCCCTGTCGACCCGCTTCCACAGATCCTCGGTGGCGGGGTCACCTTCGACGATGACATGGTCGAGCGACCAGCTCTCTTCGCCGTAGCCCCAGCCGACGAACTCGATCTCGATGCGGTCGTCCTGCGTATCCAGCCCAGCGGTGATGACGCCGACACCATCTGGCACGTCGCCCGGCCAGTTCTCCGCCCGACGCATCAGCACCTCGGCGGCGATGTCCTTGGCCGATTGCCTCTTGTGTGGCCGCCCAAGCTGCGTGTTGTCGAAGGTGACCCGCTTGTCCGGGTCGTCCTTCGCTGCGATCCACTTCGCCGCGATCTTCGGCGGCGCGTCTTTCGGCCAGGGGCTGAACAGCTTCGAGGCGGTAAAGCTGGCATGCTCATTGTCGACCGGCCAACGTCCGCAATCCGAGCAGTGGGCGCGATAGACCGCCCAGCGCTCCGACTGCCACCAGGTCCAGACTGTCTCCACGGCCGGCGGCGCGTCGTCGCCGCGGGCCGGGTCGGACCATGCGCGCTCGTAATCGGCGACCGGGTCGTGGCGCTTGCCGCAGCATGTGAAGGGTCGCGTCTGATGCCAGCGGGTCGTTCGCAGCGACATGAGCCGCTGCCCCTCCGACCATGCCGTGCCGCACGCCTCGCAATGGATGGCGGCTTTCGCGGTACGGTGCTCGCCGGTGTCTTCGTCCTTCTCCCAATGGACGTGCTTGAAGAACTCCAGGAACTGTCGATGCTGACAATGTGGGCACTCGACGGAGGCCTGCCGCTGGTCGCCCTCGTTATAGCTCTGCTCGATCAGGCTCTCGTCGGCGATCGTGGGCGAACAGGCCCGCACCGACAGCCAATTGGCGAAGGTGGCCATGCGCTCGTCGACCAGATCGAGCGGGTTGCCCTCTTTCGTGATCGGGTACTTGTCGACCTCGTCACACATGCCGACCCGGATTGGCCGGCGCGCGAGGTTGTCGGGGCTGCCGGCGCCGGCGAGCGCCGCAAAGCCGCCCGGGAACGCCTTGTAGAGCAGGGTGTCGTCGGCGTTGCGCGTTTTGCCCGAGCCGAAAATGCGGCGCAGTGCCGGTGTAGCGCGGATGAGCGGGGTGATGCGCTCCTTGCTGAACTGCTCGGCCGCGTCCTCTTTCGGCTGCACGATGAGCATCGGCGCCGGGTCGAGGTGGGCGAAGTAGCCGAACGTGTTCTCCAGCAGCGCGGTCTTCATGAGCTGCGTGCAGACCATGACGCTGATCTTGTGGACGCCGGGCTCCGTCACAGCGAGCATCGCGCCGCGCGCGACCTCGACCGTGCTGGTGCGCCACCGCCCTGACGTGCTGCCCGCCTCCTTCGCGAGCCGTCGTTCTCTGTCCGCCCACTCAGGGACGCTGATCCGCGGAGGCGGGGTCCAACCCCGCCGGGCCGATACGGCTAGGCGATCAACCTTCGCGGTTGGCGGCGAAGTCTGCCTCGGGTTCGCCGAGGTCGGCGAGCTGCTGATGGACATGCGCCGTCAGGGCCTCCACGACCTTGTCCGCGTCCACCTCCAGCTCCGCCGCCAGCAAGGGTCCGATCCGCGTCGGGAAGTTCATCCAGGCGTCACGTTGCGCGCGCTGCGTTTCGAACAGCACCGCTTCTGCCTGCTCGATCTCCACCAGATGCCCGGCATCGCGACGCGCGGCGAGCAGGTGCTTCGCGGCGAGCGCGTTCTCCTTCACCCGTTCGGCAGTCGCCGTGTCCGCGTAGGTGCCGGCGAGGACGTTATCGAGGAAACCCTCAATCTCTTCGGCGAACAGCTCGCCTTCCGCCGCGGCGACTTCCTCCGCCGTGGGCGCGGACTTCTTCCGCCTCACCGCAGTGCGGACACTTGGTGCGGACACTTCGCGAATGTCCGCACTGTCCGCAGCCCGCCGGTTCTGCCTGCGCCAGCCCGACCCGGCGAGCGCCGCGTCGACCTTGCCGTCGTCGGAAACCCGCAGCTTTCCGGCCTTAATGGCTCGGCGGACGAGCTTGTCGTCGCAGCCGTCCAGGCGGGCAAACTCGCGGACGCTGACCAGTCTGGGTGCGGACATTTTGGGTGCGGACACCTTTCACACCTTAGCGCTGGGAACGAAGAACGCCTCTGTCCCCCGTATTGCTCAGGAGGCCGGACAGGACCCAGCGGCACCCCTCGCGATACTGTCCAAGGTCGCACGAGGTCGCGCGAAGTTGCAGGCTGAGCAGGCCACTACGACGTTGCTCAATCCGTGAAGCCCACCAAGCGACAGCGGCACCACGTGATCTAGGGTCGCATCCGTTGGTCGGTAACGCCGATTGCCAGCGCGGCGAGTTAGCCGCGTGCCGCAATGAGCGCACTTAGTGTGGCGCTGGAAGAGGCGGACCATCTCTTCCGTTGTCAGTGTGCCGTCAGATTGCGAGCGCTGTCGTGCTCGACGAGCTTGACGGGACGCGACCCACCTTAAGCGTTGCCGCTCGTTTCGCGCCGTCTTCCACGCAGCCAAGATGCTGTGTTGAGCGACAAGCGCACAGGCGATGATAGCCTCTGCGCCACTCAGCGCAGCCTGTTGCTCGACGCGCTTCCGCTCAACTGTCGGCACCCGCCCAGGCATGCCCGGCCGGAACTCCCGATTCTCCCTTTCAGCTCGCAGCTTGCGGTACTCCCGCTTACCCTCAGCCGTCTTCCACCACTCACGGCCTTTGCCGCGGGTATGCGGCGCATGGCAGTCACCGCACCTTCGGTACCGACGCCCCGCAATCAGTGCGAAGTGGGCGATAGGCTTGACGCCCATGCAGCCAACGCATCGCTTGGTCTGACCTCGAACAGGTGTGTCGCCGAGCATGACGTTGCTTACCTGATCCTGGTTAGCGTCGCACAGCCTGCAAGGGCAGGGTGATAGACGGAGGCTGCCTCACGTGGGGCCGCTCTAAACCCGTCGAGCCGCTCGGGCGGCTGGCCCTATTGGGCCGATGCGGCACCGCATAGCACGCCTTCAGGCAGAAGGTAAGTGGCAATCTCAACCACGAAGCCGCCACCGAAGTTGACCAGCGCCTTACGATCGTTGCCTCGCTCAACGGTGCCGGTCATGCCGGCGAAAGCGCCCTCCTCCATTTTGACGGTAGCACCCACGCGGACGGAGCGCCGTGTGGCTTTGCGCTGCTTCGTCTGCTGCTTCTCCTCCTCCTGGCGCAATGCGTTGAGGCTGCCGTCTCGGATAACAGGCACGCGGTCGCGATGACGGAAGACCGAGAATGAAGGATGCGGGCTCGCCATTGCTGAGGCGAGGCCGAGCATGCCACGGACATGGCCCGCCGGGGCGAACACGAACGTCGGCGTGATAGGGGCAGGTGTGGCGACCTGCTCGCGGCGCTGCTTGCCGCGGCCCACCCGCGTTGCCACGCCGGTCGGCGTCCACACCTCAAGGCCTGCCGCCTGCAGCGATGCAGCCAGCTTCAATGTCCTCGCCGCCGAGCACCGCAGGATGATCCAGTCGCCCATCACGCCGCCTCTCGCTGCTCGCCGGACGCGATCAAGCTTTCCAACACTGAGGGATCAACGCCGAGCCGCAGGTAGTCGTCTCGTGTCGGCGCGCGGCACGGCCGTTGAGGGTCGGCGTGGGCGGGCTGAGCGACAGGGCGGGCGGGATCTCGTTGTGGCTGCGCTGTCGCGTACCGGCCGACGGCAAACCGCTTGCAGATTGCGTCGAGCTCGTCGCTGGTTGGGCGTTCATCGCCCGGTGCGGGCAGGGCGGGCGCGGATGGCGCGCTGAGGCGCGGCACGCTGTTCCGCTTCCGCCAAGCCATGTCGGCCTCAGTCGCGGCGATCACCGCTGGCACGATTTTGCTTGGATGATCAGCCACGCGCGCCGCCTCGCGGCACCCGGCCTCGATCACGTCGAGCGGAAGGTGGCGAAGCGATGCGAAAGCCGCCGCCAGCCAGTTCCGCCGATCTTCCTTTCCCATGCCGCTCGGCGCGGTGAGCGCCAAGCACGGCCCGATCGTCTCGGCGAACGCGCGACGATTGTCCGGCGTGTCGGACGTCGGGTCGGTGTTAGTGGGGAGCGCCAGCGACGAACTCGACCATTGCGTCGCCGGTAGCGCCGAAGCCGGTTGCGGAACGACCCCGCCCGTTTCCTGCCATGCGGTCGGTTCCTGCTCGTCGTCCATCGCCATCATCGTCCTTGATCGATCCGTAGATTGCTCCCCAACCGCGGCTCACAGCCGCTTCGAGGATCCGGCCTGGCGGCCATGCGTCGTCGGTCAGCCGGTCGATGTCGGCGAGCAGCTTGCGGTGAGCCGTGGCGGTGCCGGCCAGCCCCTTGCGGCGACGGTTGGCGAGCAGGTCGGACCAGACCTGGGCGTCGGCCCAATCGGGACGGGGGAACGCCTCGCACGTACGCGCCCGTGTGGGTGGCGGGGGCGGGGTGGGGGTTAATTTTTGGGGGTCTGGGGGGCTTTTATTGGGGGTAGGGGGCGAGGTGACGCTTTCCGTCACTTGTGCGTCACTGGCGTCACTTGTGACGTTCTGTGACGCGGGGTGACGTTCGCGATAGGCGCGCATCCGCAGCGCACCCTTGGTCGGCTCTCGTGATTGCGACGCCCGCTCCTCCGCGCGCGCCAGCTCGGCCGCTACCTTTGCCACCAGCAAGGGAGGTGTTCCTGCGTCGAGCAGCTGCTGGAGAAGCGCGTCACTCACGGACGGGCCTCCAGCCGGCGCGCGACCTCGGCAAGCAGGGCGTCGTGGTGCACACGCGCGAGATCGACCGCGCCGCCAGCGGCATCCCAATCAAGGGCCGTGTCGCGGGCTTCCTTCTCGCAGCATCGATCGTCGACGCAGCGCACGCCTTCTCTGGCGCCGCAGTTGAAGCAGGCGGCGATCATTCACCCCTCCCGAGAACATGCATCATGCCGCCGCGCGCCGAGATCAGGCGTTCAGACCGAACCCATAGAGGAGAGACACGATGGCTGACTTCCCCGACAATCCGACCGAGGGCGTGGAGCCCACGATCGCCGACACCGTCACCGACGCAAGCATGGTCCCGATGGATGACGCCGCTGGTGGCCCGACGGGTGACTCCGATGATCCCGATGCCGAGATCGAAGAGATGACGGACGAGGAATCCGCCGCTCAGCTCGGCCAGCAGGCTTAAGCGATGAGCGACCCCACGCAGCAACCTTCCTCGCCACCACTCACCCCGGACGAGACCCAGCTGCCGGGCGACGATGCGCCAGGCGAAACGCCCGCGCAGGTGACCCGGCTGACCAACGACGTCGATGCCGGCGACATGTTCGTTCAAGGCGGCGAGTAGCCGCATCAGGAAACCCGCTGCCCGGCCATGCGCGCCGGGTAGACGGGTGACCAGACAATCGCCCGCCGGCCCGATCCGTTTGTCCGCCGCGCGCCACTGTCCCGCACCTTACCGAGCCGCGATAGCTCGGTGACGCGAGGGCGCACGCTGAGGATGCTCAGGCCGAGCCTGCCGGCGCATTCGTCGGCTGTGAGGCCGGAAGATCTCTCGAACTCGTCGAGTACCCGCTGGCGCAGCAGGGCGGAGGCGGGTGCGATCGCAACAGCAGCTGCACGCGACGTGTCGCGATCGCGAGCGCCAGGCTGATATGGGTAGCGGAACAGATCAGCCATGGACCGCCGCCTCGGCGAGCACGTCCAGCTTGTCGGCGTGTTCGCTCAATCGAGCAGCCCGCGCCCGCAGCGCCTTGCCGGCCAGCGTCAGATCGGAATACGTGACACCCCGCTCGGCCGCGAGCTTGGCCCGGATTGCCCGGTCTCCGATTGACAGGGCATCGGCAAGGTGCCGCTGACCGCCGAGCATCGTTGCGGCTGTCTCCAGACCCACCATGCGGTTGAGGTCGAGGCGCTGAGCCGGTTTAGCGGCGCACATCACATCGCCTCCGGCGCGACGCCGCCGAGCGTGTAGGACGGACCTGCGAATTGCGGCTTGAAGGTCGGAACGACCTTGGCTCCCGCAGCAACGCGGGCGAGCTGGCGTTCCAAGAGGGGAAGGGCGGCGAACCGAGCAGCCTCGCGCGCTCGATCGGCGAGGATCAACTCCTCCACCATCCGCCGAGCTTCGGCTGCCGGCACATCCTTGTCGCGGATAGCTCGATAGGCCGGCCGATACTCGATTGGGCACCACGCATGCCGGGTGTCGCTGATCTTACGCCCGGCCGCGGCGCGCATTGCGCTATTGCGGAGCTGTGCCTCGGGTGACGCATCGTACTCGGCGCGGAGGCGACGGCCGGAGGCGACCTTGTAGGCGTGCCATGCGGGATCGCCCCGGCGCTCCGCTTCCGTTCGCAGGGCGGCCTCCGAGGCTCGGGCGCGCGACGCGGGGCTGCGCTTTGCGGCCCGAGAGGCCGCCTCAAGCCGCGCACGAAAGGCCGGGTCGGCGTGGGTGCGCCGCGCCGCGCAGGGACGGCAGCAGCCAGACTTCCCATGGCGCGTGATGGTGGTCGAGCAGTCGAGGCAGGTGCGCGCCGTCATGCCGCCGCCCACCGCGCCAAGCGCTCATTCCAGCCGGGCACAGCGTCGCACGGCACCGGCAGCAGCTTGAACTGCCGGTGGGCGATCGGACGCAGGTTTCCTCCCGCGACGGGACGCCCCGTCACGGCTTTTGCTTCGGCCATGTTGCACTCCTGTGGTCAGCGCTGCGGCGACCGGTTGATCCTCATCCAGCGATCGCGCGCGGCGTCAGCTTGCCGAGCACGTCGTTGATCGCGTCACGCGCGGCTTCCAGCGCCGGCCGATTGGCCCGCACCTCGTCCGCATCGAAGTCGTCATCGTCTGCCAGCGCCTCGGCGAAGGCGACCGCCGCGCGCAGCACATGGCAGTGCCGCTTGCGGTCGCTGTCCTTCCCCGGACGGCTGTCGTGGCAGAGCCGGTCGAGCGCGCCGGTGAAACGGCCATTCCACTCGCGCTTGGCGCGGGCGAAGGTAACCACGTTCATGGCGGCGGTGCCGTCTGCGTATTTTGCAGCCTGGTCGTCGCTGACACCGAGCACCGCGGCGACGTCACCCCAAGTGAGCCGGTCCTGTGATTTGATCAGCGCCAGCTCACCGCCGACCGCCTCAAGGGCGGCCGAAGCGGAAAAGACTGGGCGAACGCCGTGGATTGTCTGGTCGGTCACGCTGCAAGAGCCTCCACATGAACAGGGATACTCTCCACACCGCACCGAAGGCCGTCCGGCTCGCCGTCGCCCGCGCGATCTTGGCCGCTCTCAATGTTGACAAAGCCGCCAGCGCCACGGGCGGGGGACACAGTGGCGCTGGCGGTAGGCTCCTGACCGACGGGGGAGTGGACATCGGCCAGGGTAAGGCCGCGCGGCAGGATGCCGTCGACCGAACAGGGGAGGCGCAGCGCGCAATCGGCGAGCGTGCAGCTACGGGCCTCAGGGTGCCAGCAACTGATCTGGCAGCGGTCGCAGGTGGCGGTCATGCCAGCCCTCCACCGGGAGCGCTTCCAACGCCCCCGGCTTCGGCTACGGTGGAGGGAGAGAGAACCACCGGAGATGATCGATGGACGACACGACTGCGCTCGGGGCCGAGCTCAGCAAGATCAACTTCCTGCTGGAGAACCTCTACGCCTTGGTCCTGCGCGACATGGGCGCTGGCGCCGAGCACGTCGCGGGCATTGCTGATGAGATGCGGCGTCAACTTACCGACCTCCCGGCTGACGTGCATGGCTCAGGGCCAGCAGACACAGACCAGCTGCAAGAAGTGGCAGCGCAGCGGCTCGATATGTTCTGGGCGCGGGTGCGAGACCGACTGGCATCCGCTCAGAGCGACTGACGCCGACGACATAGGGGCTGCTCACGCCGCCTTCTCCAACGGAGCGACGGACGGGGCGGGGGCGGGGCGGGGCGACCACGGTTCGATCGTTTCAAGCGTTTCGATCTGGTCGTCGGTCAGGTCGCCGATGCTGTCATGCTTCCAGCCGGTGCGGCGGAAGATGTGGATGGCAAGGGCGCGCGCAGGTCTCCGAATGCCATTCACGATTTCGGAGGCGTAGGACTTGCTGATGCCCGCCGCCGCCGCAAGCTGGCCCGTCGATGGTGCTTCGTTCATAACCCGATATTCGCAGAATGCGATTATGTTCGCAAGCCCCGAAAATCGCAGAATGCCAGATGCCCTGCCCAACCTGCATTCGCATAATGCGATGATGGACAAGAGCGACGAGAAGAACGGCGGTCCGAATCACTTAAAGGCGTGGATGCGCTTTCGCGGCGTATCGGGTCAGGCGTTGGCGGACGCGCTTGGAGGCACAGTGACGGCTGGGATGGTCAGCGATCTTACGAACAGCAACCGCCAGTTATCGGCGAAATGGCTCCGTCGTATCGCTCCAATTCTCAAAACGACACCCGGTCACTTACTTGACCATGACCCGTCCGCGCTTCCAACGGGTCTCGCGGAAATTTGGTTCGCAGCTACTGAAGATCAGAGGCGGCAGCTTATAGCTTTGGCCGCCGTGGTTGTTCCAGGCACTGGCACTGACGGGTGAGAGCCGACGAGTCAGGCATCGTTTCTGGACGGCATTCCGGGTTAGCAAGTGCATGTTCGTAGGGGCGGCCGCGTGAACAAGCTTTGGTACGGTGACAACCTCACAATTATGCAGGGCATGAAAAAGCATTCGGTCGATCTGATTTATTTAGATCCGCCCTTTAATTCTAAACAGAACTACAACTTGCTTTATACGACCATGACTGGAAAGCCGGTTCCGGAGCAAGTAGAGGCTTTCTGCGATACTTGGCAGATGGACGCGCAAAAGGAAGCCATCGCTAAATCCATGCCCGTCCTTATGCGTGAGTATGGAGTAGACGACTTCTATGTAGACTTCTGGAAGCTATGGATGAATGCGCTGCGAAAAACGCAGCCGCAGCTACTCGCATACCTTATATTCATGGTGCAGAGAATGCTACACATGAAGAGCATATTGCGTCCAACAGGGTCAATCTATCTTCACTGCGACCCAACCGCGAGTCATTACATAAAGGTGATGATGGATGGCATTTTTGGTCATGACAACTTTCAGAACGAAATCGTTTGGAAGCGTACTTTTGCACACGGTGGAGCCTCACGTTGGGGCGATATTCACGACACCATCCTTTTCTACAGTGCCTCCAAGCATTACAAATGGAACCGCGTTGAACAGGCCTACGATCAATCCTATCTGGACTCAAAATACCGTTACAAAGATGAGCGCGGTACCTATCGCCTTGTTGTCCTAACCGGCCCCGGCATCACGAAAGGCGCGTCGGGGCAAGAGTGGCGCGGCTACAATCCAACAACAGCTGGCAGGCATTGGGCTGTGCCTAAGCGAGCGATCGCGGCACTTAAGGAGGATGGAATTTCCATTCCCAAGGACCTGCACGACCAGCTGGAGCTTCTTTACCAGCACGGATTTATTCGCTTTCCTCAGAAGAAAGGCGGAGCAGTCGGGGTTCCTGAGTTTAAGCTCCACCTATCTGGTGGGCAGCCTATCCAAGATATGATCCTAGACGTTCCGCCGATCAACTCTCAGGCGAAAGAGCGGATGGGCTATCCCACGCAGAAGCCGATCGCCCTGCTGGATCGCATCGTCCAGGCATCCAGCGACCCCGGCGACGTGATATTTGACCCCTTCTGCGGGTGTGGAACGACGATTTACAGTGCGGTCAAGAATGGACGTAAGTGGATCGGATGCGACATCGCCATTCTGTCAGTGAAGCTTGTTAGAGAGGTTTTGACCGAAACGTACAGGCAGGTCGAAGGCGTTCATTACGCGGTAGACGGGATACCCACGAGCGTCGATGGAGCGCAGGAGCTGTTCAACAAGGATCCTTCGACGTTCCAGAACTGGTTTGTCGAACGCGTCGGCGGCTTTCCTATGGCGAAAAAGAGCGCGGATCGTGGAATCGATGGCCGCATCTACTTTGAGACGCGCACGGGACTTCGGGAAATGATGATCCAAGTGAAAGGCGGTAAGCACGTTCGGCCGACGGACGTTAGAGACCTTCGGGGAGTGCTTGAGCGAGAAGACGGCGCTGATTTGGCCGGGTTTCTTAGCATCACACCGCCTACCAAGGCGATGATGAGCGAGGCTGCGGAGGCTGGCACCTTTGAGTACGGGGGCGTTCGGTACCCGCGCATCCAGTTCCTGACGACGGAGGACGTGCTTGTTCATAAGCGCGAGTTCCACATGCCGACACGGATCAACACCAAATTAACAACGGGGCAAGGCTCATTGGCGCTTTAATCGAAAAAGCGCAGTGCTCCGCGCTTATCGTTAGGTGACGTACCAGCCAGATCCCCACATTCGCAAACTGCGAAGTTTCCTATTGACCGCATAATCGCAGTCTGCGAACACGAGCCCACCCGCTGCACCACCCGCCCCCGCAATCTCGCGGGGAGGTTGCTGGAGCGGCGGGGGAGGTCTCGGTGCTACAATCGCGCCAATTACCCCGTTCCGCTTTTCAGGCTCGGAAGCCAGCCCGCGCTGGCCGCCCGGCGTGGAAGTGCGCCGAGGAGTTCCGCCGCTGGCTCCGTAAGCTGCCGTGCGCCAAATGCGCGCACCAGCCCGAGGCGGGTGACCGCCGCAACCCAATTGTCGCCGCGCATGTCGATCACGCGGGCGGGAAGGGGATGGGGGCCAAGGTAGCGGACAGGCACAGCATACCGCTTTGCGACGACTGCCACTGCGAGCAGCATTGTGTCGGCTGGCTGACCTTCGAGAAGGGCCTGCCCGAGAGCAGCGCCGTCAGCCTGTCCGTCAAATACTGGCAGCAATGGCCCGGCCGTCTCGCGTGGGAGCGTGAGCAGGGGGAGTTGGGCCGGTGACCAACGATCCCGACCTCGATCAGGCGTGCGAGGATCTGGCGTACCCCGCCGTCCGCTTACGCCAGCTGCAGGAGCAGGTCGCCCGCATCGACCCGATCAAGGATTATTCCACGATCGTCGCCCGCCGGTCCGACCTCGCCGATGCGGAGGAGGAGTTCCGGCTGCGCGGCGAGCGGCTCGCCATGCACCCGACCCGTCACATCGCCGGCCGCGCGCTGCTGACCGTGGTGGAGGAGGTCGGCCGCTGGCGCCGGGCGCACCGCGGTCGCCGCCCCACCGCCGCGCAGCTTGCCCTTGCCGTCCGTACCGCAGTCGAGAACGCCGCGCGCGATCTCACCGAGGCGGAGGCCGAGTACAACCTCGCCCGTCTGGGCAAGGTGCTCGCTACCCACCGCGCTGCGTCGACGACCGCCGCGCTCAGCTACATGGAGGCGAGCCGGTGATCGCACGGGAACCAAACTTCGGACTGGCGCACCGTCAGGTGCTCGGCCGCCGCCCGGCGATGGTGAAATGGACGCCGTCGAAGCCGCTGCCCTGGTGGTTGGGCGGCTGGCGCGAGGGCCACGACTTCACGATTGAGCAGGAGGAGCGGCTCATCCAGCTCGGGCGCGACCCGGTCACCGCCGAGCGGATGACGGTTCGCCGCGAGCAGGATCTTTACACCGAGGGTGCGCCGAACCTGAACACGTGGATCCCGATCTACGAGTTCGCATGCCCGGTGCTCGCGCGGCGCGCGGACGACAAGGTCACCATCATCGCGCCCGACGGCACGACGAAGCACATCCGCGCGGACGGCTGGGCGGCAAAACCCAGCTCCTATCCGTACCGCGGCTCAGTGGGGTTCGGCTGATGCCGAGCGAACACCGCATCGTGGCGATCGCGGCCGGGCACACGGTCAAGGTCCGTCGATCACGCCAGCCGGCGACGCGTCCCGGCTTCGTGATGGTCGAGAAGTCCCACCGCGCGCCCTTCGAGGTGCCCGAGCAGCGCTGGCAGGAGGCCCCCGTCGCATGACCAACACCGACCTCGCCTTCTACCTGCTCGGCATCGCCTGCCTCAGCTGCATCGCCGTGCTCGCCGCCGCCACGTTGCTGGTCACGCTCATTCCGAACTGGCGGCGCATCGTGGGGGCGTTCTTCCCGCAGACCGCCGCTCTCCGCGCCCTCGCCACCCAACATCAGGAGTCAGGAGAATGAGCGGGGACGTAGCCGATTGCGCTGAATTGCGGGCGCTTCTGGCGAAGGCGACGCCGGGGCCGTGGATCGTGAACGGCTGTCGCGGCAAGGTGATGGATGGCAAGCGCAAGCTGGTCTGCCATGACATTGGCCCCGATGGCGATGCGGTAGCTGCTGTGTGGTTTAACGAACGGACAGGCGAAGGCTGGTCCGACGCTAGGGCCATCGTCGCCGCCATCAACGGCTTACCCGCCCTCCTCGACCATATCGACGGTGAGCCTGCCCGTATTGCAGAGGCGGTGCGTGAGCGTGACGAGCGGGCAAAGCTGGTCGGTGACATGTGCTGGGACGCCGACGATCCCGAGCGCCCCTATGACGACCCTTTGGAATGGCACCAAGAGGTTTGGCCGCAAGAGGTAACGCCATTCATCAATCGCTTCCAATGGGCGGAGAGATTGCCGGATAGCTGGGAGTTGTTCATCCCGCCTGTCGGCGATGATGATGAATGGACGGTCAAAAGTTTCGACTCGGCGGAAAAAGCTGAAGCCGCGCGCTCGGCCATCCTCGCCCGCACCCAGACAGCATCTAGCGAGCAGAGTGATGGAGGTGGGGCGTGAGCCTTTCCCCAATCACTCGAATGATGCTCGCCGGAGAACGCGAGGAAGGCAGAACGCCCATCTACCCGCATACTGCGCCCTACTGGCTTAATCCGTCTGACTGGCATGGGTGGCCCGTTCTATCGATCAGCAAGGGCGAGCTTCACATCATCGCAGTTATGGCGACGCGGGCAGGGGCTTTGTCCCGGCTGATTGAGGGTGCCCGCACTGCGGGCCTGTCGCCGGTCGTCGTTGAGCCAATGGGGCCGCAGATGCCTGCGATCCTTGCTCATTGGGGGTGGGAACGCACCGTTATCGGCTCGGGCTGGCTTCAGCGAGAAGAGTGGCGGCCGGTTCAAGAGCGGAAAGCAGTCGCATGACCATGGATAACGCGCACACCGACCAGGTGGAGAGCCAGCCGAAATTTGGTATGCTTCAAGTGTGGCCGTTTGGTGCGGGGGCTGTGATTACTGGCCATGGCATAACTGAAGGCGTCGGCATCCTAAATATGCGGGCTGTTCCTGACAGTTATGTCGGAAAAGAGGACATGGTGAATATTGCGTGGAAGGCGGCTGAGACGGGCCCGCAATGCTACCTCACCTTTGACACGCCGGATGCCGTCGAAAAGTTGCGATCGTCTTTGGCTGATCTTGCCGCCAACCTCCGCCAGCACTTACTCGGAGAAGACGCATGCCCGACCCCTACAAGCACAACGACGGCAGCCGCGAGTCTCGCCCTGCAACCGGGCCGTGGTCGCAGACTGACGGCGAGGTGGTGGAGCAGGTGGATCGTGAGGAGGCGGGCAAAGTGATGATCTCCAGAGAGGCGCAAGAGGACGCCGTAGCTGGGAGAATCGATGACAACTCGATTGTCCAAGCCTTCGCCCGTCACCGCCGCCTCGCCGTCCGCCGGTACTTACTCGGAGCGCATGATCATGCAGACTGACGATGCACCGGAGGTCGGTGATGATATTCTTGATGCTATAGAACGTGCTGCTCCATTTGCAGACCGCGAATGGAACCCGTCTCAAAAGAAGTTAAGGCCATCGGTTGTTATTTCTATCCGTTACTGCGTATTGATGGCGGACGGGGGAAAAGAAGAAAAGGCAGCGGCGCGAAGTATCGTAAACAACTGGTTTTCTCAACTAAGGCTAGACGCAATGCTTAAATATGACTGACGACGCTCGCCCCGGCGAGGTGGTGGAGCTTCTGCCGTGCCCTTGGTGCGGTGAGCCTGCGTCGTTCATGCGCGACAGCGACCCGAATTATCCTGTCAGCATCGCAGACACCCATGTTGAGCCGTGCCCCTTAGGGTTTCACGCGCTGCAAATATCGTATCCCGATGAGGTGATCGCCGCCGCCGCATGGAACACCCGCCTCGCCTCCCCCCAACCGACAGCCGATCGCAGCGAAGCGGAGGCGCGGACATTTACGCTTGGCGATCGTGTGTTTAAATCGAAGGGCTCGTCTTGGACCGGTCGGGTGGTTGGCTTTTACAGCACTAGCCTTACGCCGGAAGGCTACGCCGTCGAGAGCGAGAACGAGGCGGGCAGCGTTCAGATTTACCCGCGCGCTGCCCTCGTCACCTGCCCCGAAGTACCCGCCCCGGCTCAACCTGTGGGCGGGGAGGTAATGTTCGAGGTCTGGCAAGATGACATGCAGGTCGCGGCGTCCACCTACGAAGCTGACGCGCGCCACTATCTTGCGGTCTACGCGCAAGACGGACCAGCAACGCTTATGCGCGCCACAACCTACCGCGCCGCTCTCCAAGCTACCGGCTCGGTTGTAGGGGAGGGGTGATGGGAAGAGGCATTATCAGAGCTGGGTCTACCAATTTGCAGTGCGTTCAGTGCTCGAAGCCTTTTGAGCGCACGAACGGATCGCAACGGCATTGCTCCCGCGCTTGCGCATTTTGGGCGAAGGTGGACGTGCGTGGCCCTGAGGATTGCTGGCCTTGGACGGCGAGCGCCAGGAAGGGTGGCTACGGAAGGTTCTGGTCAGCGCCCGCGCCTCGCTACGCTTGGGAGCTGGTCAACGGACCCATGCCCCTAGACAGGCTTGCCTGTCACACCTGCGACAACCCGCCCTGCTGCAACCCGGCTCACATCTGGGCGGGCACGCCGAGCGAGAACACGCGGGACGCCGTAAAGAAGCAACGTCGGGTAGGTGAACTTTGCCCCGGTGCTAAGCTAAGCGAATTGGATGTTCGCGAGATTGTCCGTCGCCTGCAAAACGGAGAGTTGCCAAAAGCAATCGCACCCAGGTTCGGTGTCGGGTTTTCCGTAATTTACAGAATCAAGAGCGGTGATTTTTGGAGCCACGTGACCGGCGGCGCTGTGCATGTCCCAGAAGCGGTTCGGGGTGAGCTTTTGGCGGACGCTACCCGCAGGCGAGCGGCTGGCAACTCTATTGCGCGCCGCAGGGAGCGCACATGCTGACCGCCTTCTTATGCCTAGTCGTGGCGGTACACGACGCTGATACGTTTACTTGTTCGAACGGAACACGAGTCAGGACGAGTGGCGTCGAAGCGAACGAGCTATCGGGTGGCTGCCATCTCTCCGTCTGCCCAGCCATGCCCGCACAGCAGGCGAGGGCGGTCGTGTCGCGGCTGGTGCTCAACCAGCGGCTGACCTGCACGCCGGTGGACCGTAGCTGGAACCGGATTGTCGCGCGCTGCTCGCTGCCTGACGGTCGACGGCTGGAGTGCGCGGTGATCGCGGCCGGGGCTGCGGTTCGGTGGGATCGGTACTGGCGTCGTTACGGGATGGGAGACTGCCGGTGAACCGTGACGCCGTCCGCCCTTGGCCGCGCCTACTCTCCGAAGGCGACGCCGCCGACTACCTCTCGATCGGCAGCACGACCTTGCGCGGGCTCGGGCTGAAGGCTCGCCGTGTCGGCCGTCGAGTTCTCTACGACATCAGGGATCTGGATCGTTGGGTCGACCGCATGGACGAGCAGCCGATCGCCGCCGCGGATCATCTACGCGAGAGCATCGACGAAGAGGAGCGCTTCTTCGCGCGCCGGCAGGCCAATGGCCGCAACTGAGCTTCGGTACACATACATCGCGAAGGGGCGCTACTGGCGGTTCAGGCACAAGCTGACCGGCGACGTGGCGCTGCCGAACAAGCGAGGCATCCATTGGAGCGAGCAGCCGCATCAGCCGGCGTTTATCGCGCGCTATGCCGAGCTGCTTGAGGCGGTCGACAGGCGCGCAGCCACCGTGCCGGTATCACGCGCAAGCTTCGCCTGGCTGGTGCAGCAGTACCGTCGTAGCGCCGAGTTCAACGAGCTCGCCGACGCCACGCAGCTTGATTACGGCCGCACGCTCGACCTGATCGTCGCCGAGCTGGGCGAGGTTCGCTTCGCCATGGCCACCCGCAACATCCTGAAGGCCGTTCGTGACGGGCATGCAGAAACGGTCAGGAAGGCGCACAAGATCAAGCAGATGCTCTCGCGCCTCTACAGCTGGGCTGACGAGAACGATCATGTCCCCGCCGGCTTCAACCCCGCGAAGAGCATCAAGCGGCTGAAGCGCAAAGGGGGCGATCGTGAGATCGTCGTCTGGTCGGACGCAGAGGTCGATCTCTTCCTCGCAACCGCGCCGGCGCATATCGTCACGCCGGTGCTCATCGCGCTCTACACCGGTCAGCGCCGGGAGGACGTGGCGAAGATGACGTGGCAGCAGTTTCAAGGCGACGTGATCCGGGTCAGGCAGTCGAAGACCTCGGCGCTGCTCGACATCGCCTGCCATTCCGTCCTGCGCCGGCATCTGGACGCACTGCCGCGTACCGCCGTCGTGATCGCGACCAGCGCGGACGCGGTGGCATTCACGGCGCAGGGTCTGTCGGAGGCGCTGCGTCGCGTGGTCATGAAGACCGCCGACCTGCCGAACAATCGATCAATGCACGGCCTGCGCTATGCGGCCGGATCGCGGATGGAAGAGGCCGGCTGCACCGTTGCCGAGATCGAGTCAGTGCTCGGTCATCAGACCTTCAAGATGGCGCTGAAGTATGCCTCTCAGCGGCTGCGCGCGAAGGCCGCGATGGCCAAGATGGAGGTGGCGGAAAGTGCGTGAGCCAGTCCTCGCACGAGTTCGCAGTAGCTTTGCTAACCCTATGATATTCCACGAGGCGAACAGACCATGAAGACCGCGAACACTCGGCCTCAAACCTCACTTGTGTGTGGATTTGCAGTCCTCTGCGTCACCACTCCGCCATCGGGCCGATCGCGTGGAGGGCCGGGCGAATGGCGACTTATCCCGATGCGGTCAAGCCATCGGTCGATGTCGATGGGGCCAGCAGGTGCCTTGGCGCTCGCCGCTGTGCCCGCTACAAGTCGCGGCTCAACAACTGTGTTGCACCGCTAAAACAGCCGTGCGACAGACCAGGACCATGATGTTCGCGACCGATCCCGTCACCACCCGCGCCGAACGCCACGCCATGGTGACGAGCCAGCTGCGGACCAACGCGGTGTCGGACACGCGCGTGATCGCCGCGATGGCGAGCATCCCGCGCGAGCTGTTCCTGCCGCCCGAGGCCGCCGGACTCGCCTATCGCGACACCGCCATCCCGCTGGGGGCCGCGCGCGCCGCCAACCCCCCGCTCGCGACCGGACGCCTGCTGACCGAGGCGGCGCTCGCGCCCGACGATCGCGTGCTGCTGATCGGGGCTGCCGGTGGTTACGCGGCGGCGGTGCTCGCCGGGCTGGTGGCGCAGGTCGTCGCGGTCGAAAGCGACCCGCGCCTCCTGGCGATCGCGCGTCGGTCGCTGGCCGACACCGGCAATGTCGAGGTAGTCGAGGCTCCCCTAGAGGCCGGTCACCCGGCCGGTGGGCCCTATGACGTGCTGGTCGTCGACGGCGCCGCCGAAGAGCTGCCCGCCCTGCTGCTCGATCAGGTCCGCCCCGGCGGCCGAATCGTAGCGGGCCTGATCGAGCGCGGCGTCACCCGGCTCGCCGCCGGGCGCAAGACGGCGGGCGGGTTCGGCCTGCAGGCGTTCGTCGATTCCGATTGTGTCGTCCTGCCCGGCTTTGCGCGCCCGCAGGGTTTCCGGTTCTAGGAAGGAGGCCTATGCGCCGCATCGTCGTTTCCCTGCTGCTCGCCGGCACCGTCACCGCCACGCCCGCCGCCGCCGACACGCTGCGCGAGGCGCTGCTGCGCGCGTATCAGAGCAATCCGACCATCACCGGCGCCCGCGCGCAACAGCGCGCGATCGACGAGAACGTCCCGATCGCGCGCGCCGACGGGTTGCCGTCGATCCAGACAAACGGCGGATACAGCGAGAACCTGCTTACCTCGGGTAACAGCTTCGCTTCGCCCGCGCGTCAGGCGCAGGCGAGCGCCAACCTGGTTGTTCCGCTCTATCGCGGCGGCGCCGTCCGCAACTCGGTGCGCGCCGCCGAAACTCGTGTCGAGGCAGGGCAGGCGGGCTTGCGCGATACGGAGGCGGTGCTCTTCACCAACGTCGTCGCCGCCTACGAGGACGTCATCCGCGACGAGGCGATCGTCGGGCTGAACCAGCAGAACGTCCGCGTGCTGGAGGTCAATCTGCGCGCCAGCCGCGACCGGTTCCAGGTCGGCGACCTGACCCGCACCGATGTCGCGCAGTCGGAAGCGCGGCTGTCGATCGCCCGCGCGCAGCTCCAGTCGGCGGAGGCGAGGCTGATCGGCAGCCGCGAGAATTACGTCCGCCTGATCGGCACGCCGCCTGGCACGCTGGACGAGCCACCGCCGCTGCCCAACCTGCCGGTTGTGGTCGACAACGCGGTGCAGCAGGCGTTGGCGCAAAATCCCGCGTTGATCGCGGCTGCGCGACAGCGCGATGCGACGCGGTATGACATCGCCGTGGCACGGGCACAGCGCCTGCCGCAGATCAGCGGCACGGCGGGGGGCAGCTACAGCGATTTCCTAGGCTCGCTAGGCGCCGGCACCACGACGCGCGTCGGACAGACCGGAACCGCCGGTACGCTCGGCCTCTCGGTCAATCTGCCGCTGTTCCAGGGCGGCCGCCCTGCCGCGCTGGTTCGTCAGGCGGAGGCGCGGCGCAGCCAGGCGATCGAGGCCGTGACCGAAACCGAACGCGGCG
Source organism: Sphingomonas sp. (assembly GCF_965200135.1). Lineage (GTDB taxonomy): Bacteria > Pseudomonadota > Alphaproteobacteria > Sphingomonadales > Sphingomonadaceae > Sphingomonas. The sequence goes on along the minus strand of NZ_CBDATK010000006.1, from coordinate 310,048 downwards.
TCATCGCACAAGCGCGCTCGTCGTTCGCGGTCTATCGCTCCAGTCAGGAGGTGATCCTGTCCTCCGAACAGGCGGTCAACGCCAACAAGCTCAGCCTGGAAGGCGTGCGCGCCGAAAACAGCGTCGGCACGCGCACGATCCTCGACATCCTCAACGCCGAGCAGGAGCTGCTCAACAGCCAGGTCACGCTGGTGACCGCGCGGCGCGACGCCTATGTCGCGGGCTTCAACCTGCTCGCCGCGATGGGCAGGGCGGAGGCGCGCGACCTGGGGCTGGAGGGCGGGCCGCTCTACGACCCGACCGTCAACTACAACCGCGTGCGCCACAGGATCTCGGACTTCGGCGGCGACGGGGAGCCCGCGCCGGTCGCGACAACGACCGGACAGACGCCGGCGCAGACCGCGACGGTGACCAAGCCGCTGGACCCGTTGCTCGACGCGCCGGTTGACAGGAACCGCCCCTTGACCACAGGTTCCGCCTCGCCGAACCGTCAGTAACGGCGGGACAAAAGGGGCGAGCCGACCGGGATGGGTGATCTGAGCGCCGAACCGTCGATGGAGGAAATCCTGTCCTCCATCAAACGCATCATCGCCGAGGAAGGCGACAGCCCCGGCCCGCGTCAGCGGCGTCCAGTACGGCCGGGCGGCACCGCCGCCGCACCGCTCTCTGCGCCGGCGCTCGCGCCGCTTCCCCTGAACGTTGACGAGGCGGACGACACCGCCGAGGTGCTGGAGCTGAGCGATCCCATGCCGGCCGCGCGGCCGGAGCCGATGCCGCGCTTCGACCCCTCGCCGATCGAGGCGGCGCGCCCCGAACCCCGACGCGAAGCGCCACCGGCCGCGTCGGTCGCCCCGATCGTCTCCGCGAACGTCGCCGCCGCCAGTCGCGGTGCGCTGGATCAGCTTAGCCGCATGGTGGTGAAGGCCGAACCGGGCAGCGACGGCACTTTGGAGGGGATGGTCCGCGACATGCTTCGGCCGATGTTGAGCGACTGGCTCGACGCCAACCTGCCCGCGATGGTCGAGGACATGGTCGCCGCCGAGATCAAGCGGATCACTGGCCAGCAAGGCTGAGGTAAGTTCGCGACGGCGAACCGGCGTCGTGGCGCGGTTTTCCTGTCATACATTCAGCGAACCGGCATCCCCCCAGGCCGGTCGCACATCCTCGTGTCGCGCCTCGGTAGACTGATTGCTACGTCGCCACGCTTCATCCGCGTTCCCGCTTACGTTCCGTGACGTTCGTGAACTTCCGGCAACCGATCCGGTCTTGAGGCCGCATGTTGAATCAGGCGTGCCCCTCTGCTCTAACCCCGCCATGAAGCGCATCCTGTCCGCGAGCCTGCTCGCGCTATCCGTCGCCGCTGCCCCGGCCGCCGCCCGTCAGCTCACCATCGCCGACGTGACGATGCTAAGCCGCGTCGGCGCGCCGACCGCGAGCAAGGACGGCCACTGGCTGGTCTGGGCGCAGCGCGAGACCGACCTGGCGGCGAACCGGGGGCGCTACGACCTGTGGCGGCTCGACCTGACCCGGCGCGGCGCAAAGCCCGAAAAGCTGCTCGCCGAGGCCGACGTCAACGAGAACGATCCGCAGATCGTCGGCGAAACCGTTTACTTTTCGTCCGACAAGGGCGGCGACGACGCGATCTGGTCGATCCCCGTCACTGGCGGCACACCGCGGCAGCTGACGGGCTTCCAGGGCGGCTTCGGCGGGTTCCGCGTCGCCCCGACCGGCGACCGCATCGTCGTCTGGGCGGACCGCAAGCCCGGCGCCCCCAGCCTCGCGCCAGCGCAGGAAAAGCGCGACCCGAACGCGGGCACCGGCCGCACCTATGATCAGCTGTTCGTGCGCCATTGGGATACCTGGGCGAACGGCGACCGGTCGCAGCTCTTCGTCCTGCCGCTCGGCCCCGATGGCGCACCGGGCGACGGCGTCGCGGTGGAACACGGCTTGGTCGGCGACACGCCGTCCAAGCCGTCCGGCGGGGCGGAGGAAGTGGCATGGAGCGCCGATGGCCGCACGTTGTTCTTCGCGTTGCGCGAGGCGGGGCGGATCGAGGCGACCTCGACCAATCTCGACATCTTCTCGGTCCCGGCCGACGGCTCGGCCGCCCCGCTCAACCTGACCGACGCGAACGACGCGACCGACACGCTGCCGACCGTGTCGCCCGATGGCCGTATGCTCGCCTATGTGGCGATGGCGCGGCCGGGCTTCGAGGCGGATCGTCAGGTGCTGATGCTCCGCGACCTCGCGTCCGGACAGGTTCGCCCGCTGACGCAGGGCTGGGACCGGTCGGTGTCCAGTATCTTTTGGGCCGCCGACGGCAAGTCGCTGCTCGTCACCGCCGACGATGTGCAGGACGTGCCGCTGTTCCGCGTCGACGCCACGTCCGGCAAGGTCACCCGCCTCACCGCTGAGGGCCATGTCGCCGCGGTCGCGGTCACGCCGCGCGGCGCGGTGGTGGCGATGGACAGCCTGATCGCGCCCGACGACTTCTACGGCATCGCCGGTCGCGGCAAGCCGGTGCGGCTGACCAGCGTCAACGCCGACAAGCTCGCGGGCATCGACCTGCCGACCGTCACCCGCTTCAGCTTCACCGGCGCGAACGGCGACACCGCGCACGGCTATGCGGTGCGGCCCTATGGCGCGGCGGGCAAGGTGCCGGTCGCCTTTATGGTCCATGGCGGGCCGCAGGGATCGAGCAACGACAGCTGGTCGTATCGCTGGAACCCGGCGGTGTTCGCCGGCGGCGGCTATGGCCTCGTCGCGATCGATTTCCACGGGTCCACGGGCTACGGCCAGGCCTTCACCGACTCGATCAGCAACAACTGGGGCGGCTGGCCGCTGGTGGATCTGAAGGCCGGGCTGAAGGCGGCGACCGACCGCTTCGGCTGGCTCGACGGCGACCGCGCCTGCGCGCTGGGTGCGTCCTATGGCGGCTACATGATGAACTGGATCGAGGGCCAGTGGCCCGACCGGTTCAAGTGCATCGTCCAGCACGACGGCGTCTTCGATTCCCGCGCCATGGCGTACGAGACCGAGGAGCTGTGGTTCGACGAGTGGGAGCATGGCGGCAAAGCCTATTACGAAGACCCGCAGGCGTTCGAGCGCTGGAATCCGGTCAACGGCGTCGCGCAGTGGAAGACGCCGATGCTGGTCATTACCGGCGAACGCGACTTCCGCATCCCCTACACCCAGGGGCTAGCCGCGTTCACCGCGCTGCAACGCCGCAACATCCCCTCGCGCCTGCTCGTCAACGCCGACGAGAACCACTGGGTGCTCAAGCCGCGCAACAGCCGCCAATGGTATGCGGAGGTGCTCGGCTGGATGGATCGCTGGACCGGCAAGGCTTCGCGCGCCGACCTGCACGTCGCCCCGGCAGCGAGCCCGACCAACTGACCGGCTTGGACTAATGCCGGCCGCTCGTTAGAGCCGCCGGCATGGCCGAACTCCCCAAGACCTTCGATCCCGCCGTGATCGAATCCCGCTGGTATGCCCATTGGGAGGAGAGCGGTCTGTTCCGGCCCGACCGTCCGGGCGCGGCGCCGTGGACGATCGTCAACCCGCCGCCGAACGTCACCGGCTCGCTCCACATCGGCCACGCGCTCGATAACACGTTGCAGGACATCCTGACGCGGCACGCGCGGCTGAAGGGCAAGGATGCGCTGTGGGTCGTCGGCACCGACCACGCCGGCATCGCGACGCAGATGGTAGTCGAACGCGACCTCGCGACGGAGCAGAAGAAGCGCACCGACTTCACCCGCGAGGCGTTCGTCGACCGCGTCTGGGACTGGAAGGCCAAGTCGGGCGGCGAGATCACGCGCCAGCTGCGCCGGCTCGGCTGCTCGATGGACTGGAGCAACGAACGCTTCACGATGGACGAGGGCTTCTCGGCCGCGGTGACGCACGTCTTCGTCCAGCTCCACCGCGAGGGCCTGCTCTATCGCGACAAGAGGCTGGTCAATTGGGACCCCGCGCTCCGCACCGCCGTCTCCGACCTGGAAGTCGAGTCGCGTGAGGTGAAGGGTCACATGTGGCACTTCAAATACCCGCTCGCGGGCGGCGCGACCTATACTTACGTGGAGCGCGATGCCGATGGCGCGGTCGTGCTGGAGGAGGTGCGCGACTATATCGCGATCGCGACCACGCGGCCCGAGACGATGCTCGGCGACGGCGCTGTCGCAGTCCATCCCGGCGATGAGCGCTACCGTCCGATCGTCGGCATGCTCTGCGAAATCCCGGTGGGACCAAAGGAGCATCGCCGCCTGATTCCGATCATCACCGACGACTATCCCGATTCCGCGTTCGGCTCTGGCGCAGTGAAGATCACCGGCGCGCATGACGAGAACGATTACGGCGTCGCCCAGCGCAACGGCATCCCTATGTATCGCCTGATGGACGAGATCGCGGCGATGCGGACCGACGGCGCCCCCTATGCCGTCGCGTCGGCGCGCGCGCGGGAGATCGCGGCGGGGGCGGAGGCGAGCGCGGTCGAGATCGACACGCTCAACCTCGTTCCCGACGCCTATCGCGGTCTCGACCGCTACGATGCCCGTGCGAAGGTGGTCGCCGACATCGACGCCGAGGGGCTGATGCTCGGCGTCGAGGACAAGACGATCATGCAGCCGTTCGGCGACCGCGGTGGCGTCGTAATCGAGCCGATGCTGACCGATCAATGGTATGTCGACGCCAAGACGCTCGCACAACCGGCGATCGAGGCGGTCCGCTCGGGTGCGATCCGGATCGTGCCGAAGACATGGGAGAAGACCTTCTTCAACTGGATGGAGAACATCCAGCCCTGGTGCGTGTCGCGGCAATTGTGGTGGGGGCATCGCATCCCGGCGTGGTTCGCGGACGACGGCCGTATCTTCGTCGCCGCGACTGAAGAGGAGGCGCAGGCGCAGGCCGGAGAGGGTATCGCGCTACGGCAGGACGAGGACGTCCTCGATACGTGGTTCAGCTCCGCGCTGTGGCCGTTCGCGACCTTGGGTTGGCGTGAGGGTAATCACCCTCCGTTCGCGCCGAGCGAAGTCGAAGGGCTCAGCACGAACGGTAAGCCCTCGCCCCAACTTCACGGCCGCTACCCCAACGACGTCCTCGTCTCCGGCTTCGACATCCTGTTCTTCTGGGACGCCCGCATGATGATGCAGGGTTTGCACTTCATGGAGGACGTGCCGTTCCGCACGCTCTACCTCCACGGCCTCGTCCGCGCCGCCGACGGGCAGAAGATGTCGAAGTCGAAGGGCAACACCGTCGATCCGCTCGGCCTGATCGATCGCTACGGTGCCGACGCCCTTCGCTTCTTCATGGCCGCGATGGAGAGCCAGGGTCGCGACATCAAGATGGATGAGCGCCGCGTCGAGGGCTATCGCAACTTCGCGACCAAGCTGTGGAACGCCGCCCGTTTCGCGCAGGCGAACGGCATCGGCGGCTCGACGACGCTGGAGCCGCCGCCCGCGACGCTGGCGGTCAACAAGTGGATCGTGGCGGAGACGATCCGCACCGTGCAGGCGGTGGACCTCGCACTCGCCGACTATCGCTTCGACGCGGCGGCGAACGCGATCTATCAGTTCATCTGGAGCCGCTTCTGTGACTGGTATCTGGAACTCATCAAGCCGATCGCGATCGGCGACGAGCGCGGCGCCATCGACACCGAGACCAAGGCGGTCGCCGGCTGGGTGCTCGACCAGATCCTGGTCGTGCTCCACCCGTTCATGCCCTTCATCACCGAGGAACTGTGGCATGCGCTGGCCGAGCGGGACCACGACCTGATCGTCGCCAAATGGCCGATGACCGACGCGCGTAGTCTCGATCCGGCGGCGGAGGCGGAGGTCGACTGGCTGATCCGCCTCGTCGGCGAGATCCGTGCGGCGCGGACCGAACTCAATGTGCCGCCCGGAGCCAAGCTGCCGCTCCATGTGGACGGCGAGGGGGATACGACTCGCGCTCGTCTGGCGAGCAGCCGGCCGACGTTGGAGCGCCTGGCTCGGGTGCAGGTGCAGGACGGCACGCCGGCGCTCGGCGCGCGGGTGTCGGTGGTAATGGACGAGGCAACCTTCATTCTGCCGCTCGGGGACATGATCGACCTCGACGCCGAACGCGCCCGCCTCGCCAAGGCGATCGCGGTGGCGGAGAAGGACCGCGACGGCCTCGCGGCGCGGCTCGGCAATCCGAGCTTCACCGAGCGGGCCAAACCGGAAGCAGTGGAAAAGGCGCGTGCCGACCACGACGAACGCGCGGCGGAGGCGGAGCGTCTGCGTGCGGCGTTGGGCCGGCTCGGGTGAGACAAGCACCCCGTCACCCCGGCCTTGAGCCGGGGTCCCGCTTCTTCTTCGTCGACCTTTCGGCAGCGGGATCACGGGTCGCGCTTAGGATGATGAACTAAGGTGGCTCGTCCCCCGAACTCTCCCGGCCCCAGCAGCAAGCGCCGTGACCTCACCACCGGCCCCATCGCGCCCGCGCTGCTCGCGTTTGCGCTGCCGACGCTCGGGTCCAACGTCCTCCAGTCGCTGAACGGCTCGATCAACGCGATCTGGGTCGGGCGCTTCCTGGGGGAGGACGCGATCGCGGCGACGTCCAACGCCAACATCATCATGTTCCTGATGTTCGGCGCGGTGTTCGGGTTCGGCATGGCGGCGACGATCCTGGTCGGGCAGAGCTGGGGCCGACGCGACGTCGATGCGGCGCGGCGCGCGGTCGGCTCCGCGATCGGGCTGGTGCTCGCCGCCTCGATCGTGGTCGGGACGCTCGGCTGGATATTCGCGCCGGAAATCCTCGGGTTGCTCCAGACGCCCGGCCGCGCGATGCCGCTGGCACTGACCTATCTCCGGGTCATCTTCCTCGGCCTGCCCGCGTCGATGCTGCTGGTGCTGATGAGCATGGCGCTGCGCGGCACCGGCGACTCGCTGACGCCCTTGTGGTTCACCGGGCTGAGCGTGTTGCTCGATTCAGGTCTCAACCCGGTGTTCATCCTCGGCCTCGGTCCGGCGCCACGGCTCGGCATCGCCGGGTCGGCGACCGCGACGCTGGTCGCGAACGGCGTCGCGCTGGCGGCGATGGTGGCATGGATCGCGTGGCGCGACCTGCCGATCCGGCTGACAGGCCGGGAGCTGCGCTACATCCTGCCCCAACCGGCGCTGGTCCGCGCGATCGTCAGCAAGGGTTTGCCGATCGGCGCGCAGATGCTCATCATCTCAACCGCCGCGCTGACCATGGTCGGGCTGGTCAACCGCGAAGGGCTCGCGACGTCGGCCGCCTATGGCATCACGCAACAGATCTGGGCCTATGTGCAGATGCCCGCGCTGGCGATCGGCGCGGCGGTGAGCGGCATGGCCGCGCAGAACATCGGTGCCGGCAAATGGGATCGGGTGGGCCTCATCACCCGCGCCGGGCTGATCTACAACGTCGTGCTGACGGGGGTTTTGGTGGTCACGGTCGTGTGGTTCGACCGCACGCTGCTCGGGTTGTTTCATCTCGGCCCGGCGTCGCTGCCGATCGCCAGCCGTATCGGCCTGATCGTGACGTGGAGCTTCGTGCTGTTCGGCGCGACGATGGTGCTGTTCGGCGTCGTCCGCGCGAACGGCGCGGTGCTGGGGCCGCTGCTGATCCTGTTCGTGTCGATGTTCCCGGTCCGGATCGGCGTCGCGGTCGCGTTGAAGCCGTGGCTCGACGCGGATGCCCTGTGGTGGAGCTTCCCGGCGGGATCGGCCGCCAACCTAGCGATGGCGATCCTGTTCTATCGCTACGGCAGCTGGCGCAAGGGACGGCTGTTCGTTCCCGAGTCACCGGCGGCGGAAGAGCAGGCGCAGGCGACGGTCGAACCAGCGGGCGGCCTGCGTCCCGCTCACTGAGCCGCAGGCACCATCACCTCGATCACCCCCGCCGCGATCTTTGCGGTGACCGGTGTCGTCGCCAGCAACTCGCCGTCGATCGAGATCGGCAGCACCGGCTCGGTCGCGAGCTTCAGCGCCTTGCCCCGGAACTCGCGTACCTGCTCGTGGCGGGCGGGGAGGCGCAGCACGCTAGACACCCAGTTGACGACCAGCCGCCGCTTGATGTGACCGACGACGGCCTGAACCACGATCTCGCCCGAATCAATCTCCGCCGACTCAACCAACTCGGTGCCGCCATGATACGGCCCGTTGGAGATGCGGACCTCGACGACGCGCAGCCGCTCGGCAGAAGCCCCTTCGCCGACGATCAGCGTGAACGGTTTGAAGTGCAGGAACTCCCACGCCGCCCAAGTGAGGTAACCCAGCCGCCCCGCAACCTTCTTCAGCCCGTGCGGCACCGACGCGGCGATCTGCGGCGCGATCCCCAGCGTCGCGCAGTTGCAGTAATAATCGTCGCCGATCATTCCCAGGTCGATCCGCCGCGGCACACCCGACTTCAGCACCTCGATCGCGCCGACCGGGTCGAGCGGGATGCCCAGCGTCCGCGCAAAGCTGTTGGCGGTTCCGAACGGCATCACACCGAGAATGACGCCATGGCCGACGAGCTGATCGACCAGCCCGCTGACGGTGCCGTCGCCGCCGCCAATGATGACCAGATCGGGCTTCTTCGCCAGCGCCGTCGCCAGCACCTCGCACAGCTTGCCGGGGTCCTCCACCGCGTGCGCGTCGACCGGATAGGGTAATCCCGCCATCGCCGAACACGCCTCCGCGAAGCGGCGCTGTCCCTGCCGTGATTTGGCGTTGACGATGAAGGCGGCGGAATTGATCTGTCGGGTCATTGCACATGCGTAACGCTCCGATCCCGGTTTTGGCCCCGCTTGCCTCGCATCCCCCTCGGGCGCAAAGCCCGTCCATGTCCTCCTACCCCGCCGTCCGCCTGCGCCGCACCCGCGCCAGCGCTTGGAGCCGCCGCCTCCATGCCGAGACCACGCTGACCCCCGCAGACCTGATCTGGCCGCTGTTCATCACCGCTGGTGACGCCGAGGAGCCGATCGCCAGCCTGCCCGGCGTATCGCGCTGGCCGGTCGCCGGCATCGTCGCACGGGCTAGGGAAGCGCGCGACCTCGGCATCCCGTGCATCGCGCTGTTCCCCAACACCCCACCCGATCGCAAGAGCGAGCGGGGCGACGAGGCGCTCAATCCCGACAACCTGATGTGCCGGGCGATCCGCGCGTTGAAGGACGCGGTGCCCGAGGTCGGCGTCCTCACCGACGTGGCGCTCGATCCCTACACCACGCACGGCCATGACGGGCTGGTCGACGCCGCCGGCTATGTCGTCAACGACACGACGGCGGAAATGCTGGTCGCGCAGGCGCTCAATCAGGCGGCGGCGGGCGCCGACGTCATCGCGCCGTCCGACATGATGGACGGCCGCGTCGGCCTGATCCGCGCCGCGCTGGAGGCGGACGGCCACCACAACGTCCAGATCATGGCCTATGCCGCCAAATACGCCAGCGGCTTCTACGGCCCGTTCCGCGACGCGGTCGGCAGCCGTGGCCTGCTGAAGGGCGACAAGAAGACCTATCAGATGGATGCGGCCAACGCGCAGGAGGCGCTGCGAGAGGTCGCTCTCGACCTCGCCGAGGGCGCCGACAGCGTGATGGTCAAGCCGGGCCTGCCCTATCTCGACATTGTCGTGCGCGTGCGGGAGCGGTTCGGCGTGCCCGTCTTCGCCTATCAGGTGTCGGGCGAGTACGCGATGATCGAAGCGAGCGTCGCCGCCGGTGCCGGCGAGCGCGACGCGCTGGTGCTGGAGACGCTGTTGGCGTTCAAGCGCGCCGGCTGCTCGGGCGTGCTGACCTACCACGCCGCCCACGCGGCGCGGCTGCTCGGCGCTTGATCGAGACCGACCGCCTGATCCTCCGCCCGTGGTGCGAGGGCGACAAGCCGGGGTTCGCGGCGGTGGTCAACACACCGGCGATGATGACGCATTTCGGTGGCGTGCGCCCACGCGCCGAGATCGACCCGCTGATCGACCAGCAGATGGCCAGCCAGGCGGCGGACGGCTGTTCGATGTGGGCGGTCGAACTGCGCGAGGCGGGCGACCTCGCCGGCATCTGCGGCGTGCGCTGGCAGCTGATCTATCCCGGCACGCCGGTGTTCGGCGAGCTGGAGATCGGCTGGCGCATCGGCGAACACTGGTGGGGGCAGGGGATCGCGCGCGAAGCGGCCGAAGCGAGCATCGCCTGGGCTTGGGCCAACACCACCGCGCCGCGCGTGGCCGCCTGGACGAGCATCGGCAACACACGGTCGTGGGGATTGATGGAGCGGCTGGGCATGCATCGCCTGCCGGATCTCGACTTCCACCACCCCAAGGTCGCGGCGGGCGATCCGGACGGCGCGATGATCGTCTATGCGATCGACCGGCTGGCATGATCGAGACGGAGCGGCTGGTGCTGCGCGACTGGACCGATCAGGACCGCGCCGCCTTCCACGCCATGAACAGCGATCCCCGCGTCATGGCGACGATCGGTCCGCCGCAGACCCGCGAGGAGGCGGACGCGGTCATCGACGACATGCGCGCGAAGAATCGGGAGGGGCTTGGCCTATGGGCGATCGAGCGTCGTGCGGATCGGCGCATGCTCGGGTTTTGCGGCATCGGCCACGCCCCCGCCGCGTCGCCGGTCGAGGGCGAACTGGAGATCGGCTGGCGGCTGGTGCACGATGCCTGGGGTCAAGGCTACGCGCGTGAGGCGGCAGAGGCTTCACTTGCCTGGGCGTGGACCCATACCGTCCGTGCGAAGATCGTCGCGATCACCACGCCCGGCAACGTCCGTAGCTGGGGTCTGATGAAGCGGATCGGCATGACGCGGGTCGCGGACGGCGACTTCGATCATCCGGCGCTGGCCGAGGGCGATCCGCTCCGCCGCCACCTCACCTACACCATCGAACGGCCACGCTGATCGTCAGCCGGTCGGCAGCTTGGCGCTGAGCGCCGCGATCACCGCCGCCTGCCGCTCCGCCTCCGCCGCCGTCCGCGCGCGTACCGTCTCCAGCGCAGGATAGGGCGTCCCGACGCCGGCCGCCCGCTCGCCCGCCAGCGTCTCGGTATCGCTCGCCAGCGACGACGCCTGCGCGCGCCAGTCGTCCAGCGCCGCCAGCGCCGTCTGCGCGGTCAGCCAGGCGTCGCTCCCCACCGTCCGCGCGCCCGACGTGCCCGCCGCCCGTGTCGCGACCGCGGCATCGGCATCGAAGCCCCTGACCACTGCCGCCAGCTTGCCGGCGATCTCTCCCACCCGCGCATCGAGCGCGGGATCGGCGACGGTCGCCGCGGGCGGCGCGATCGCCGGCTCGTCGAAGCCCGCGCGTTCCGCGGCGCGCGGCGACAGCGACGGATAGCCGTCGTCCCGCGTATTGGTACAGGCGGACATGGTCAGGACGACGGCGAGGAGAGAACGCTTCATGGCGCCGGCCCTATGCCGCGCGAAACGACCACGCAACGCATCACGCCCTTGCATGGCCGCAAAACCGCTTCTATGGGCACCACTCTCAAGCGCCCGTAGCTCAGCTGGATAGAGCATCAGACTACGAATCTGAGGGCCGGGCGTTCGAATCGCTCCGGGCGCACCATTTTCCTTTGCTCGTATCGAGCCTTCCGAATTCCAGGAAGAAGCGCTTGGCGGCGCGATAGCGCGACGTCTACTGACCATCCGTAATGGACCGTATTCGGTCACCGTTGGTTTCGACGCGAGCCAGCGTCGTCGCGGCGGGTGGAGATGCTCATGACCGATCTCGACAATATCTCCGGCTACAAGGACGTGCTTACCGGCGAACGGGAGACGTCGGCCACCACCGGCGCCGCGCCGGTGCCGCCCGTGTCGGCGCCGGAACTCAGGAGCCTGCTCGCGATCGCGGTCGGAACGCTGGTGGTGGCGGCGCTGTACTTCGGCCAGGACGTGCTGATTCCGATCGTGCTCGCGGTGATGCTGTCGTTCGTCTTGTCGCCGGTGGTGGCGGTCCTTCAACGGCTGCGGCTCTGGCGCGCGCCCGCCGTCATCATCGCCGTGCTGGCGGCGCTCGGGATGCTCGGCGCGGTCGGCACGCTGATCGGCAGTCAGGCCGCGTCGCTCAGCGCCAACGCCCCTCAATACGCGCGCACGATCGAGGCGAAGGTACAGGGCGTCCAATCGTTCGCGGTCGGCCGGTTGGCGTCGATCACCAAGAGCCTGGGCGGTCACGCGCCACGCACCGCCGCGCCGGCGACCACCGTCGCCGACCCCGCGGCCGCCGCCACCCGGCCGGTCGCGGTGCGGGTGGTCGAGGAGCGGACGTCGCCGCTCACGATCGCGATGACGGTGCTGGCGCCGGTCCTCGGGCCGCTGGAAACGACCATTCTCGTCCTGATCGTCGCCATCTTCGTGTTGATGCAGAAGGAGGATTTGCGCGACCGGATGATCCGGCTGTTCGGGTCGAACGACCTTCACCGCACCACCCGCGCGATGGACGATGCCGGGCAGCGGCTGAGCCGCTATTTCCTTTCACAGCTGGCGGTGAACACCTGTTTCGGCATCATCATCGGCATCGGGCTATGGGCGATCGGCGTGCCTTCGCCGGCGATGTGGGGGGTGATGGCGGGGCTGCTCCGCTTCGTGCCGTATATCGGCGCGCTGATCGCGGCGGTGGCGCCGGCGGCGCTGGCGGCGGCGGTCGACCCGGGCTGGACGATGGCGATCGAGGTCGTCGTGCTGTTCGCGGTGGTCGAGCCGCTGACCGGCTATGTCGTCGAGCCGCTGCTCTACGGCCACTCGACGGGGTTGTCGCCGGTATCGGTGATCGTGTCGGCGATCTTCTGGACGTGGCTGTGGGGACCGATCGGTCTCATCATGTCGACGCCGTTGACGCTATGCCTGGTGGTGATGGGGCGGCATGTTAAGAGCCTGGAGTTCTTCGACGTGCTCCTCGGGGACCGACCCGCGCTGACCCCGGTCGAGACCTTTTACCAGCGCGTCCTCGCCAACAATCCCGACGAGGCCCTGGCGCAGGCGGAGGCGCTGCTGACCGACCGCTCGTTGCTCGCCTATTATGACGACGTAGCCCTTGCCGGATTGCGGCTCGCGGTCGAGGATCAGGCGCGCGGCACCATCGACCACCGCCGCCAGGTCGAGATGACGCGCACGATGCAATATGTCGTGGCGGAGCTCGGCGAAGATGCGGACATCCCGCGGCCGGTCGCGGGTGCCGGCCGCGTGGTATGCGTCGCCGGCAGCGGATCGTTCGACGAGGCGGTCACCGCCATGCTGGCGCAATTGCTCTCCATCAACGGGCTGGCGACGCAGACGGTCGCCAACGGTCAGACCTCGCGCGATGCGATCGCGACGCTGGACCTCGACGACGTGACGGTAATCGCCATTTCCTATCTCGAAGTGGAAGGCTCACCGGCGCAGCTGCGTTACCTCATCAAGCGGCTGCGCGCCAAGGCACCCGGCGCGCGCGTCGTCGTGGGGTTGTGGCCGCAGGGCGAGGCTGCCTTGAGCGACGCCGCGATCCAGCGCGCGATCGGCGCCGATCGCTACGCCGGCTCGCTCGCCGACGCGGTCGAGGCGATTTCGGAGGAGGCGTCCGCGATCAGGCAAGCCGCCTGACCGACCGGATCTGCCGGCCGCCGACCATGCGACCATGATCGTGGCACCCTCCGGTGGCTGGCGCGACCTGGACATTAGACTTCGTCATCGGCAAATCGCCGGCGCGCTTGGACGGATCGTCGATCGTGGCACCGGCCGCGGGAAGGCTACGCGGGTCATCCGATCACGCGGGCGCATGGGTGAGAGGGAACGGGTTGGACGAACAGGATCGGCTCTGGCGCACCGAGCGGGCGGAGCGGTTCAGCGTTCTCGTCGACGCCGAACGCTATTTCGAGGTCGCCCGCGTCGCGCTGCTCCAGGCACGATCGCGGATCATGCTCATCGGCTGGGACTTCGACGCGCGGATCAAGCTCAGCGGCGACGAGCGCGGCGAGGGCGAGCCCGCCACGATCGGCGAGTTTCTCTATTGGCTCGTCGAGCGCACCCCGACGCTGGAGCTGTATCTCCTGCGCTGGGACGTCGGCGCGCTCAAGTCGCTGTTCCGCGGCTCCACCGTCTTCACGGTGCTGAAATGGATGCGGCATCCCCGCATCCATACGAAGCTGGACGGGCACCACCCGACCGGCGGGTCGCACCATCAGAAGGTCGTTTCGATAGACGACTGTTTCGCCTTCTGTGGCGGCATCGACATGACCAGCGAGCGTTGGGACACGCGCGGTCATCGTGACGAGGAGCCGAGGCGGCGGACGCCGGCGGGCAAGCCCTACAAGCCGTGGCACGACGCGACCACTGCGCTGTCCGGCCCGGCCGCCGCCGCGCTGGCCGAGCTATGCCGTGGCCGTTGGGCGAGCGCCACGGGCGAGCGGCTGGCACCGGTCAAGCCCGAGGGCGATTGCTGGCCCGCCAACCTCGACGCCGATCTTGAGCATGTCGAGGTCGGGATCGCACGGACCGTGCCCGACATGCCCGACCAAGAGGCGGTCCACGAAATCGAGCGATTGTTCCTGCATCAGATCGCGGAGGCGCGGCGCACCGTTTATATCGAGAGCCAGTATTTCGCGTCGCGCAAGGTCGCCGAGGCGATCGCCGTACGGCTGCAGGAAGCGGACGGACCGGAGTTCGTCATCGTCAACCCGACCTCGGCCGAGGGCTGGCTGCAATCGCTCGCGATGGACGGCGCGCGTGCACGGTTGATGAAGGCGTTGCGACAGGTCGATCGCCATGGGCGTTTGGCGATGTATCATCCCTTCACCGCGGGCGGTGAGCCGATCTATGTCCACGCCAAGATCATGGTGGTCGACGGCGCGTCGATCAGGGTCGGGTCGGCGAACATCAACAACCGCTCGATGCGGCTCGACAGCGAATGCGATGTGCTGATCGCGGACGGCGACCGGGTGGGCGAGCAGGCGACGGCGCTTCGTAACGGCCTGATCGCGGAGCATCTCGGCATGGAGGCCGCGCACGTCGGCGCGACGATCGACACGCACGGTCTGATCGGCGCGATCGAGGCGTTACGTGGGAATCGCCGCTCGCTCCGGCCCTACGAACTGCCTGACCTCGGCGACGCGGGCAGATGGCTGGCGGACAACGAACTGCTCGATCCCGAAGGTCCCGACGAGATGTTCGAGCCGCTGAGCGATCGCGGCCTGTTCCGGCGGCGCTGGTTCGCGCGCGCCGCTCGTTAGCTGGCGCCCTGAAACACCGCGCTGCTCACCCGCACCGGACGGCAATCAGCCATCTTCTCCGGCCGCGGAGAATCGCAACCGATCGTGAGTCTCTAACAGGCGCTCGCGCTCCTCACCGAAGGCAAGGCAGGCGCGCAACCCGGTGCTTCCCGTCCGGGTTCGGAAAAAGCTTGATGGCCCCCACGTCGCACTCAGAGGGAGCGAGGTTGCCAACCACGTTCGACCCTCGCCTGAAAGAAGTCGGGTCAGCGCCCTCTACGCGACGAGCAGACGTAAGGTTCAGCGCTGATGGCAGGGTCACGCATTCTGGTGACTGAGGACGAATGTCATGTGGCCGCCGATCTGCGCGCCTTGCTCAGCATAGCTGGGGCGAGGTGATCGGGCCGGTGCCTACCATCGCTCGGGCCCGCATCATGATCGACGCCGTCCTGCTCGACATCAACCTGCGTTGCGACATGGCGTACGATCCCGCCGACGAGTTGCGGGCGGACGATATCCCGTTTGCATTCGTGACGGGCTACGATCGTTCCGTGTTGCCGGATCGTTTCGCGCGCCTTCCGGCAGCGCCGAAGCCGCTCGGCGCGGAGCAACTCGTGGCGCTGCTGTTCTCGCTCTTGCGACCGACCGAGGTCGCCGACGCGCCTCGATAGGCGCGGCGCTGCTCGGCGCCCGGCGAGCACGCCCGCCATGTTGCCGGGCCGGCTGTCTGGTTGCGACGGGCCTTCTTGCTCGTCAAATGTCCCCCGCGATGGCTGGCGAGCGGGCATAGATCGCATCCAGCACCTCGGCCACCCGCACCAGTTGGTCGGCCTCGTTCGAGAAGCGCTCCCCCGCCGCCAGCCGCCGCGCCCAGTCGGCCCCGGCGCGACCACCCCACTCGTCCGGCCCCGCAGTCAGTCGCTCGGTACGCGTCCCGGTCAGCCGCTCGGCGGCGAAGTCGTAGAAGCTGCCACCGACGTTACGCAGCCGCCCGCCGCCGGCGGTGCCGTAAAAGGCCGCCTCGATCACCGCCTCCTGTCCCGCCTGCAACCGCCACGAACAGGTCAGCCGCACCATCGTACCGTCCGCCAGCCGGAACTGCGCCGCCGCGTAATCTTCCACCGCATCGCCGGTGAGCGGCCGCCCGTCCGCCAGCAATTGCGCCGTTACCGGCCCATCGAACGCCGGAAACCCGAGCGCCCACAATGCGAGATCGACCAGATGGACTCCCAGATCCATCACGCAGCCGCCGCCCGACTGCGCCCTGTCGTAGAACCACGGCTTGTCGGGACCGTAAGCGTTGTGGAAGGTGAGATCGACGGCGAACACCCGCCCCAGCACGCCGTCGCGGACCAGCGGCGCGATCGCTTTCATCCCGGCCGTGTAGCGGTATGAAAAGTCGACCGAAAGCAGCCGATCCGCCCGCCGCGCCGCCTCGACGACCCGCGCCGCCTCCGCCGCGTCACGCCCGAGCGGCTTCTGGCAGAACACCGCTGCGCCGGCGTCCAGCGCGCGGATCGACTGCTCGGCATGAAGCGCGGACGGCGTTGCGATGACGATACCGTCGAGTCCGAGCGCAAGCAGCGCGTCCAGACCGTCGACCACCACCGCACCGGGCGCGAGCGTCAGCGCCTCCGCCACCATCTCGGCCGACGGGTCCGCGACCGCCACCGCCTCGATCAGCCCGGTATCGAGCATCGCCGCCATCCGGTGCCGCCCGATCCAGCCGACGCCGAGAAAACCGACTCGCGGTCTGGTCATGCGCCGTACTCGATCACCGCCTTGACGAACCCCTCGGGCTTGTCCCGCGTCGCCGCCAGCGCCTCGCCCAGCCGCTCCAGCGGATAGCGATGCGTCAGCAGCGGCGCGAGATCGACCCGGCCCGATGCCACCGCCGCGACGCCCTCGCGCAGGCCCCGCATCTGCACCGCCGGATCACGTTCGTGCGCGTTCACGACGTCGATGCCCTTCCAGTTCCACATCTGCATCGACACCTGGCGCGGCCCGTCCTGATGATACCCCGCGACGATCAGCTTGCCGCCTTCCGCGACCAGTTCGCCTGCCAGATCGAGCGGCCATTGCTTGCCCACCGCCTCGATCACCCGCGCGCAGCCCGTGCCGCCGGTCAGCGCCATGACCTGCGCGATGATCGCGCCGTGGTCGTGCATCGGCACCACGTCGACGGCTCCATACCGTGTCGCCAGGTCGAGCGACTCCTGCCGGCGAGAGATCGCGATCACCCGCGCCCCCGCCTCGGTCGCCAGCCGCGTCAGCACCGCGCCGAGAAAGCCGATGCCGACGATCGCCACCCATTGGCCCGCCTGTATGTCCGACCGGCGAAAGATGTTCATCGCGCACCCCAGCGGCTCGCCGGGAAAGGGGCCGGCAAGGGCAGGGGGCAGCGTCACCAGCCGGTCCGCCCCGACAAGGTCATGTTCGGCGAAGCTCTTGCCCGACAGCGTCGTCACCCGGTCGCCGATCGCCACGCCCGCGACGCCGTCGCCCAGCGCCTCGACCACGCCCCAGCCCTCATGTCCCATGCCGCCCGGCTCGCCGGGGAAGCTGGACCAGGGTTGTCCCTCCCACGGTTCGACGTTGGAGGCACAAACCCCGCATCCCTCCAGCCGCACCCGCACCTCGCCCGGACCGGGCACCGGCACCGCGACATCGGTCGTCGTCATCGTCCCCGGCGCGGTCAGTACCGCGGCGCGCATCGTCTCGCTCACGCTCGTTCCTTTTTCCGTTCCGCGCGTTAGCGCTCCATGACCCCGCAGCCAGGCATGACCCAAACTCTCGCCACCAACATCGAACGGCTTGCCGATCGACGCCGCCGTGAGGAAGCCGACGCCAGCGCGACCAACCGGCTCGCGGGCCGGATCACCGCGTTCACCGGTTCCATGCTTTTCGTCGGCCTGCATGCATTGCTCTTCGGTGCGTGGATCGCCTGGAACCTGCTCGGCAGCCCGAAGTTCGACCCGAGCTTCGTGGTCTTGGCGATGATCGCTTCCGTCGAAGCGATCTTCCTGTCGACGTTCGTGCTCATCAGTCAGAACCGTCAGGCCGCCGTGTCCGACCACCGCGCCGACCTCGACCTCCACATCAGCCTGCTGACCGAACACGAGCTGTCGAAGCTGGCCGAACTCGTCGCGCGCATCGCCGAAAAGGTTGGCGTCGATCCGATGTCGAACGACCTCGCGGAGATCAGGGAAGACGTCGATCCCGAGCGCGTGCTCGACGCGCTGGAGAAACAGGAGGGATAGCTCACGCTACCGTGGCCGGCGCCATCACCGTCGCCGGGGCATAGCGCTCGATCATCTCCTGACAGAAATCCGCGAACGCCTGCGGCTCGCGCGCCGGGCTGGTGTGATGCGGTTCGACACCCAGATGCTCCGGCGTGAAGCAGAAGGTGACCGTGACGTCGAAGTCCGCCAGCGCCTCCATCTGCCGGTCGAACCAGCCCAGCGCGTCGTCGCGAAAGCGATCGGCCCAGCTCAGCCCCGTCCGCAGCTGTCTGGTTCCCAGCCGCTTCATCCACTCGACCGCATCGTCGAGGCGCGGATCGTGATAGTGGAACCACTGCATCAGCCCGATCCTGTCCGCCACCTTGGCATATTCGGCCAGCGCCGGCTTGGGCGTGCCATCGGGCCGGATCAGTCCCATGTAGAAATGCCGGTAATAGCTCGATCCCTCCGCCTCTCGGTGCCGCGTCGTCGCGCCCCATTCCATCGGCAGGTCGAACAGCGAATACCAGAAGACGCGCGGGACCCGCCCGAGCAGCAGCTCGGCGGTCTTCTGTACGCCGAACACCTGCACCTCCTCGGCGCCAAACGAGCCGACCCCGACCTCGGTCACCCACACCGGCAGGTGCGTCACCGCCTCGATCTCGGCTACTTTGTTCGGCCATTCGTGGATCGACCACAGGTTCCAGTCGAGTGGAAAGCCGTGGACCGCGACCACGTCGATCGCGTCCATCGCGCCGTGCGCCTCCATGCGGCGCACCCACAGCGGGTCGATCGGCGACATGCCGCCGAGCACGCGCGTGATGGCGGGATTGGCGCGCGCAATCGCGGTGCCTGCCCGCTTCACGGTATCGGCGAACACGCTCCAGTCGGGATCGAGTACCGGGTCCCAATGCGACTTGTTGTTGGGCTCGTTCCAGATCATCGCCGCTTCGACAGGCAAGCTCAGGCTCCTTTCGCGGGGTAGACGGCGCTCGGTCCGTGTTCGGCATAGGGCAGCGGCGCGACGCGGCAGAGATACACCTCGTTCTCGGGATGCGCCTCGATCGTGAAGCCGGCCGACCGCAGCATCGCCTCCGACGCGGCCCGGTTGGGCGCCCACCAGTTGGTCCAGTCGCCCGCGAAACGCCACTCGATGAAATGCATCTTGGGATAATCCGGATCATCGAAGAACGCCGGCGGGTCATAGCTGCCGGGCGTATGGAATGGATGGTCCTCGATCGGCGTCCAACCGGCCTTCGATCCCTGCTGCATCGTCTGGAAGAGCATCAGGTCGCCCGCGACATGCTCGCGGATCAGGTCGAGCGCCAGCAGCGGGTGCCGCAGGTGATACAGCACGCCCATGAAGATCACGAGATCGAACTTCTCGCCCAGCGCCCCCACGTCATAGACCGACAGGTTGCGGAACTCGACGTCGGCGAAACCAAGCGCCGCCGACGCCAGCCGCGCCTGCGCCAGGTAACGGTCGTCGGAATCGATCCCCACCACCCGCGCCGCGCCGCGCTTCGCCATTTCGACCGAATAGAACCCGGCGTTGCAGCCGATGTCTAGCACGGTCTTGCCGGTCAGGTCGGCGGGCAGCGCATCGGCGAACCGCGCATATTTGAAGCGCGGATAGTCGCCCAGGAAATGGTCGGGCGCGGTATGGATGCCGTGCCCCAGATCGATATTGTGGAACCAGGGCGCGAGGCGGTCCACCTCGTCGCGCAGCGTTTCGGCGTCCGCCATCAACCCACCTTCTCGTTCAGCCACAACAGTTTGGACCCCCAGTCGCCCCAGACCACGCCTGTAACCGAAGCGGGATCGATGTCGAATCGCAGCAGATGGTCGAGGCTCAGCCCCAGCACATGCGCGACGGCGGCCCGGATCATGTCCGAATGCGTCACCATCGCGACCGTCCCGCCCGCGCGCGCCGTCACGGCGAGATGACCGACGATCCGCGCCTGCGCCTCCGCCATGGTCTCGCCGCCGGGGATGCGCGCACTCGCCCGCCGCTCGTTCCAGGCGCGCCATGCCGGGTCGTCGCCGAAGCTGTCGAGCTCGCGTCCGGTCCATTCGCCCATGTCGATCTCGATCAGCGCGTCGACCGGGGCGGGGGCGGGTAGGGGACAGGCGGTTGTGATCGCTGCCGCGGTGGCGCGGGTGCGGTCGAGCGGGCTGCATT
This sequence comes from Sphingomonas sp., assembly GCF_965200135.1. GTDB lineage: Bacteria > Pseudomonadota > Alphaproteobacteria > Sphingomonadales > Sphingomonadaceae > Sphingomonas. The sequence continues at coordinate 289,510 of NZ_CBDATK010000006.1, read as the reverse complement.
CCACGCGATCGATCCCGCGCCCTGCCAACCGTTCGCCCAACGCCGACGCCTGCCCGCGTCCGGCATCGCTCAGCGCAACGCCCGGGCGGCGTCCCGACAGGCGTCGGTCCAGGTCGACATGCGCGGCGTGGCGCACGAGCAGGATCGTCGCCGTCACGTCACAAGTTCTCCGCAGGATTTAACATGGGTTGCACTGAATTACGGAGGTCGCGGTTGCCAGCGGCGTCAGCAGGAACAAAGAAGAAGAAGCTCCGTTCCCGAACGGGCGTAAGGACATGATAAGGGGGCAGGCGCGTCTGATGCAATCGATGTTGATAGGCGGCGGGGTCGCGGCATGAGTGAAACTGTCCTCGTGACCGGCGGCGCCGGTTTCATCGGCCGCTTCGTGGTCGAGGAGCTGCTTCGCCGCGGCAACCAGGTGCGCGTGCTCGACAGCGTCATCGCGCAGGTCCACGGCGTCGTCGACGGCACCGCGCTGCTTAACCGCGACGCCGAGCTGATCCGCGCCGACGTGCGCGACGGCGATGCCGTTTCGCGCGCGCTTGCCGGCGTCGACAGCGTCGTCCACCTCGCCGCCGAGGTCGGCGTCGGCCAGTCGATGTACGAGGTCGAACGGTACACTTCGACCAACGACGTCGGCACGGCCGTGCTGTTCGAAAAGCTGATCGACCAGCCCGTCCGCCGCATCGTCACCGCCTCGTCGATGTCGATCTATGGAGAGGGCCTTTATCACGACGCCGACGGTGCCGGTGTCGAAGACGCCGACCGCCCGAACCTGCGCGACGGCCTCACCCAATGGGACCCCACCGACGCGCAGGGCCGCCCCCTGACCCCGGTCGCCACGCCCGAGTGGAAGCGCCCGGCGTTGTCGTCGATCTATGCGCTGAACAAATACGTGCAGGAGCGCACCACCCACATCATGGGCGCGCCCTATGGCATCGAGAGCGTCTGCCTGCGTCTGTTCAACGTCTATGGTCCGGGGCAAGCACTCTCCAATCCCTACACCGGCGTGCTCGCGATCTTCGCCTCGCGGCTGCTCAACGGCCAGCCGCCGATGATCTTCGAGGATGGCGAACAGCGCCGCGACTTCGTCCATGTGACGGACGTCGCGCGCGCGTTCGCCGACGCGCTGACGCTGCCCGCGGCAGTCGGCGGCACCTTCAACATCGGCTCGGGCCATCACCGCTCGATCCGCGAAGTCGCGACCGAACTCGCCCGCGCAATGGGCAAGAACGATCTTGAGCCGGAGATCGTCGGCAAGGCACGGATCGGCGACATCCGCCACTGCTTCTGCGACACGACGCTCAGCGAGCAGCGGCTCGGCTTCGCGGCGCGACAGGATTTCGGCGAAGGGCTGGCCGAACTCGCCGGCTGGGTCGCCGAACAGACCGCCACCGACAATGTCGACCAGATGCGCCGGGAGCTGGAGCAGCGGGGACTGGTGGCGTGACTCAGCCGGTCCTCGTCACCGGCGGCGCCGGGTTCATCGGGGCCAACCTCGTCGACCGCCTGGCGGCCGACGGCCATCGCGTCCGCGTCCTCGACGCGCTCAGCCGCCCCGGCACCGAGCACAACCTCACCTGGCTCCGGTCGCGTCACGGCGACGCGATCGAGTTCGTCCACGCCGACATCCGCGACCGCGCTGCGGTCATCGCGGCGGTGGCCGACGTGCAGGCCGTGTTCCACTTCGCCGCCCAGGTCGCCGTCACCACCAGCCTCGACGATCCGCAGGCGGATTACGACATCAACATCGGCGGCACCTTTTCATTGCTGGAGGCGCTGCGGCGGTGTGGCGGCGACGTTCCGCTGATCTTCGCCTCGACCAACAAGGTCTATGGTGACCTCGCCGACCTCGACTTCGTGCGCGAGCACGACGCCTATGTCCCCGCCGATCCGGACGTTCGCGCGCACGGCATCGGCGAAGCGCGCCCGCTCGACTTCCACACTCCCTATGGCGTGTCGAAGGGCGCGGCGGACCAGTACGTGCTCGACTACGCCCGCAGCTTCGGCGTGCCGACCTGCGTACTCCGCATGAGCTGCATCTACGGTCAGCGACAGATGGGCACGGAAGATCAGGGCTGGGTCGCGCACTTCCTGATCCGCGCGCTGGAGAACCGCCCGATCACGCTTTACGGCGACGGGTATCAGGTGCGCGACATCCTCGACGTGTCGAACGCGGTCGACGCGTACATGCAGGCGTGGCACCGGATCGACGCGGTCAGCGGACGCGCGTTCAACCTCGGCGGCGGCCCCGCCAACGCCGTGTCGCTGCGCCAGCTGCTCGCGCACATGGGCGACCTCGTCGGCCACGAGGTCGCGGTCGAGTGGAGCGACTGGCGCGCCGGCGACCAGCGCTATTTCGTCGCGGACACCCGTGCGGCGGAAGCGGCACTGGGCCTGGCGCCCAAGGTGGCGTGGCAGGACGGCGTCGCGACGCTGGCGCGGTGGCTGGCCGCCGAACGCCGCCTCAACCTGCCGATCGACGTTGAGCCCCAGCGACTGGCGTAATGAAGGTCCTGATGACATGCGACGCCGTCGGCGGTGTCTGGCAATACGCCAACGACCTGTCGCGCGCGCTGGCGAGCGAAGGCGTGGAAATAGTCCTCGCGGTGCTCGGCCCCTGTTCGCTCTCTTCTGAAGGGCACAGGGGAGTCACGACCATATTATCCACCGACCTCCCCCTCGACTGGCTCGCCTCCGGGCCGCAGGAAGTCCTCCACGCCGGCCGTGCGATCGCCGCCCTCGCTGCCGAACACGAGGTCGATCTGATCCACCTCAACTCCCCCGCGCTGGCCGCCGCCGGTTCCTTCCCCACGTCGGTGGTCGCGGTCGCGCACGGCTGCGTCGGCACCTGGTTCGCCGCCCAGCACGAGGAGGTGCCCGCCGACCTCGCCTGGCACGTCGATCTCGTCCGCGCCGGCCTGAACGTGGCGGACGCCGTCGTCGCGCCCAGCGCCGGGTACGCCGCCGCCGTCCGGGATCGTTACGATCTCGGATCGACACCACAGGTCGTCCACAACGGCCGCACGCCGGCGGCACTGCCCGATATTCCCCCGTCCGATCACGTCTTCACCGCCGGCCGTCTCTGGGACCGCGTCAAGAATGCCGGTTTGCTGGACGAGGTCGCGGCGCTGCTCCCGGTCCCCTTCCGCGCCGCCGGCCCGGTCACCGCTCCGCATGGCGAGACCTTCACCGCCCGTCACCTGGCCCTGTTGGGCGTCCTCGACGAGCCCGACCTCGCCGCCGAATACGCGCAGGCCCCGATCTTCGTCGCCGCCGCCATGTTCGAGCCGTTCGGCCTCGCCGTGCTCGAAGCCGCGCAGGCCGGCTGCCCGCTCGTCCTTTCCGGCATCGACACTTTTAGCGAATTGTGGACGGGTGCCGCGCTCCTCGTCACCGACGATGAACCGCAAGCCTACGCCGCCGCGATCGAGCGTATCCGTTTCGAACCCGGTCTCCGCCAGCATTTATCCGAGGGCGCCCGTACCCGCGCAACCCGCTACACCCCGGCCGCGATGGCGCAGGGCATGCTCGCCATCTACCGCGACCTTCTCGCCCAGCCGGAGCGCCGCGCCGCGTGAACATCGTCTACTTCACGCACTCGCTGCGTTCCTGCTGGAACCACGGCAACGCCCATTTCCTGCGCGGTGTCCTGCGCGAGTTGCAGATATTGGGGCACCACGTCCGCGCGCTGGAGCCGGCCTCCAACTGGAGCCTCGACAACCTTCTCGCCGACGCGGGCGAGGCAGGGCTCACCGCCTTCAACGACGCCTATCCCGACCTGCGCCCGGAAACCTATGCCGCCGACACGGACCCGACGGCGCTGGTCGAGGGCGCCGACCTCGTCATCGTCCACGAGTGGAACGACCCGACGCTGGTCGCCGCGATCGGTGATCTCCGCAAGCGCGGTGGCGACTTCCGCCTGCTGTTCCACGACACGCATCACCGCGCCGTCAGCGCGCCCGAGGAGATGCAGGCGTTCGACCTGTCCGACTATGACGGCGTGCTCGCGTTCGGTGAGACGTTGAGCGAGGTCTATCGCGGCTGGGGCTGGGCGGGCCGCGTCTGGACCTGGCACGAGGCCGCAGACACGCGGCTCTTCCATCCACCTGCGATCGAAGGCGACCGCGACGGCGTCGTCTGGATCGGCAACTGGGGCGACGGCGAGCGCACCGCCGAGCTAGAACGCTTTCTCTTCAAGCCGGTGCAAGCCACCGGCATGTCACTCGACATCTACGGCGTTCGCTACCCGGACGACGCGCGCGCGACGCTTACCCGCTACGGCGCGCGCTACCACGGCTGGGCACCGAACGCCCGCGCGCCGGCCATCTTCGCCCGTCACCTGGCGACCGTGCATGTCCCGCGGCGTTACTACACCACGATCCTGCCCGGCATCCCGACGATCCGCGTCTTCGAGGCGCTGGCTTGCGGCATTCCGCTGATTTCCGCGCCGTGGAACGACAGTGAGCAGCTGTTCCGTCCCGGCAACGACTTCCTCGTCGCTCACGACGGCGGCGAGGTTGAGCACAACCTCACCATGTTACGTGGCGATCCCGCCAGACGGTCAGAGCTGATCGCCGCCGGGCTGGAAGCGATCTGCGCCCGCCACACCTGCACTCACCGCGCCCACGAACTGCTCGCCATCGCCACCAGACTCGACCTGCCCGCAAGGAACGCCGCGTGAAGATTGCTTTCTACGGCTCCAGCCTCGTCTCTTCCTACTGGAACGGTGCCGCGACCTATTACCGCGGCATCCTCCGCGCGCTGGCCGGTCACGGCTATGACATCACCTTCTACGAACCCGACGCCTTCGACCGCCAACAGCACCGCGACATCGACCCGCCCGGCTATGCGAAGAGCGTCGTCTACCCCGCCACGACCGAGGGCCTTCGCACGGTGCTCGCCGAAGCGGGCCACGCCGACATCGTCGTCAAGGCGTCGGGAGTCGGCGTGTTCGACCGCGAGCTGCTCGAAGGCATCCTCGACCACGGCCATGACCGTGCGCTCAAGATCTTTTGGGACGTCGACGCCGCCGCGACGCTGGACGAGATGCGCGTCGATCCCGGCCACCCGGTGCTCGGCGCGCTCGACGAGCTGGACATGGTGCTTACCTATGGCGGCGGGCCGCCGGTGGTCGACGCCTATCTCGGCTTCGGCGCCAAGCAGTGCATCCCCGTCTACAACGCGCTCGACCCCGAGACGCACCATCCGGTCGCCCCCGACGAGCGCTTCGCCTGCGACCTCGCGTTCCTCGGCAATCGCCTGCCCGACCGCGAGGCCCGCGTGGAGGAGTTCTTCCTCCGCCCCGCCGCGCTGCTCGCCGGGCAGCGGTTCCTGATCGGCGGCAACGGCTGGGAATCCAAGGACATGCCGGCCAATGTTCGCCACCGGGGTCATGTCTACACAGCCGAGCACAACGCCTTCAACTGCACGCCCCGCGCCGTCCTCAACGTCGCGCGCGACTCGATGGCGAATATCGGCTTCAGCCCGGCGACGCGCGTGTTCGAGGCCGCGGGTGCCGCCGCCTGCCTCATTACCGACGCATGGGAGGGCATCGAGCAGTTCCTGATCCCCGATCGCGAGGTCCTGGTCGCCCGCGACGGCCGGGACGTTGCCGATCACCTCGCGGCACTCACCCCCGATCGCGCCCGGACGATCGGGCAGGCGGCACTCGCGCGGGTACTGGCCGAGCACACCTATGCGCTGCGCGGCGTCCAGGTCGACCGCCTGTTCCGCGAGCATGTCGCCCGTTCCCGCGAGGCCGCGTGAAGCTCGTCGTCCTCGGTCTGTCGCTCAGCTCGTCCTGGGGCAACGGCCACGCGACGACGTTCCGCGCGCTGCTCAAGGCGTTCGCCGCGCGCGGGCACGACGTCCTGTTCCTCGAACGCGACGTGCCCTGGTACGCAGACCAGCGCGACCTGACCGACCCCGACTGGTGCCGGCTCGCCTTCTATCGCGACCTCGACGACCTGCATGGATGGGCGAGCGACGTCGCACAGGCCGATGCGGTGATCGTCGGCTCCTACGTTCCCGACGGCGTCGAGGTCGGTCGGTGGGCGCAGCGTACCGCGCGCGGCGTCACCGCGTTCTACGACATCGACACTCCAGTCACGCTCGCCAAGCTGGCGCGCGGCGACCACGAGTATCTCAGCCCCGAACTGATCCCCGGCTACGACGTCTATCTGTCGTTCACCGGCGGCCCGACGCTGCGCCACATCGAGCAGCATTACGGCAGCCCCGCCGCCCGCGCGCTATATTGCAGCGTCGATCCGCACGGCTACCGGCCGACCGGCGCGGCCAGGCGCTGGGACCTGTCCTATCTCGGCACCTACAGCGACGATCGCCAGCCGACGCTGACCCGGCTGCTGATCGACGCCGCCCGCGCCGCCCCGGACCGCCGCTTCGTCGTCGCCGGCCCGCAATACCCTGACACGATCGACTGGCCCGCCAATGTCGAGCGGATCGATCACCTGCCGCCCAGCGAGCACGCCGCCTTCTATTCCGCCTCGCGCTGGACGCTGAACGTCACCCGCGCCGACATGATCGCGCGCGGCTGGTCGCCGTCGGTGCGGCTGTTCGAGGCCGCGGCCTGCGCGACGCCGATCGTCTCGGATCGCTGGGACGGGCTCGATCGGTTGCTGGCGCCCGATCGCGAGATCGTGCTCGCCGACACCACCGCCGACGTCCTCGCCGCGCTCGACCGCACCGACGCGGTCGCGATCGGCGAGGCGGGGAGGGCGCGGGTCCTGGCCGAACACACCGCCGCGCACCGTGCCGCCGAACTCGAAGCCCACCTGCTGGCGGCGACAAGCGCGACGAGAGCCGCCGCCTAATCCCGCTCCGCCGCGACCAGCGCCAGCACCCGCGCCGCCAGCTCCGCGCGGCAGATCAGCAGGTCCGGCAACAGCGGGTCCGCGCAATTGTAGCGCAGCGCCGCGCCATCGATTCGCGACGCATGCAGCCCCGCCGCCACCGCCACCGCCACCGGCGCGCAATTGTCCCACTCATATTGCCCACCGTCATGGAGGTAGATGTCAGCGCGGCCGTCGACCACCGCCATCGCCTTGGCCCCCGCCGAGCCCATCCCGATCAGCTCGGCGTCGAGTGCGGCCGCCACCCGCTCGACCAGCGGCGTGCACCGCGTCCGGCTCGCCACCAATCGCAGGCGGTCGGGCAGCGGCGCTTGGGCAACCGGCGGATCGTCGGTCGCATGCACCTTGTCGCGCATCGGCAGCGCCACCGCGCCCGCCGTCGCGACGCCGTCGATCGCCAGCCCGACATGCACCGCCCAATCGTCGCGCCCGTCGGCATAGTCGCGCGTGCCGTCGAGCGGATCGACGATCCACACCCGCCGCTCGGCGCACCGCCGCCGGTCGTCGACCGCTTCCTCCGACAGGATGAAGTCGCTCGGCCGCGCGACCCGCAGCCGCTCGATCAGCAGGTCGTTCGCCGCCCGGTCGCCCAGCGCGCCGAGCGCGGCACCCTCGAACCCGCTGCCGTCGCGCAGATGGCGAAGCAGCGCCCCCGCCTCAGCCGCAGCCGCGCGTGCCAATGCCGCGTCATCCAGCCCTGACCAGTCCATCCATATGGAATGTCGTCGCTTTGCGCCCGGCTGTCCATCTATTCGTCGGCGTTGGTGACCTCGACCGAATGGAGGATCCGCCCGCCCGCCATGAACACCGCGACGGGGCAGCAGGCGAACAACAGCTTGCCGCCGATACCGGGATAGAGCTGGAGATAATGCATGCCGCGCTCGACCGCGCCGAGGCCCAGGCCATAGATGATGAGGAACGCCTCGAACTTGGTCTTAATCGTGAAAAGGCGGGCGACACGGGTGAACATGCCCGACACGTAGCAAGTCACGGGCCAGCCCCGGTTTTCAGCCGTTTTCGCGCGCAACTCGATAGTTAACTGTCAATTAATTCGACAAGATCCAACGCCTCCAGCAGCGCGCGCCGTGCCGCCACCGCCGCCGGCCAGTCACCCAGCGTCGCATGCTCCTCCGGCCCCACCCGTTCCGGCCAGTGCGTCGCCACCACGGCGGCGATCCGGTCCAGCTTCGCCTCGTCGACCAGGAAGCGCGGATCGACCGTCGCCGGGTCGCACACGACGCGCAACCGCAGGCACGCCGGCCCGCCGCCGTTCGCCATCGATTCGCGCACGTCGACGGGGACGAGGTGACGGATCGGCCCGTTTCCCGCGACCAGCGTTTCAAGCCAGTCCCACACGCGGCCGTTCGCCTTGGCCTCGCTCGGCAGGATCAGCGCCATGGCTCGCCCGAGCTCCGCCGAGGGGCCGCCTTCGGGCAGCGTCACCAGCTGCGCGTTGAACAAATAGCTTTCGATCGCGTCCGCCAGCGAGACGGCGCTCGCCGGCACCTCGACGATCTCGACCTCGGGCAGCCGCGCCCGCAGGTCAGCGTAGAACCGCTCCTTGTCCGCGAAGGCGTGTTCATGCGCGAACAGCACATGCTCGTTGGCGACCGCGACGACGTCGTTGTGGAACGCGCCGGCGGCGATCGCCTCGGGCGATTGCTGGACCAGCACCGGGGTGACGCCATGCCGCCGCGCCACCGCCGCGCTCGCCTCCGGGTGCTGGCGCGCGGGGAAAGGACCGCCCGCCTCGCCATAGACGAATATCTCGACGCCCGGCTCGCCATGCGACCGGCACAGCCGCATATGGTTCGCCGCGCCCTCGTCGCCGAACGGCGCGGGCACCGGCCCGTGCACCGCGAACGCCGGGTCGGCAAAGGCCAGGCGCAGCTGGCGAAACGTCTCGGGCCACTCATGGCTGCGATGCGGCATCGTGACGAGGTTCGCGACCGTCAGGTGACAGCGCCCGTCCGCCGTGTCGGGCGCGGGCGACACCGTCGCCGCATTCGCCGCCCACATCGCCGAGGCCGACGCCGCCGCCGCCCACAACCGTCCGGCGCGGCTCGGATCGGTCTCGAGCGCCACCAGCCACTCGCGGTCGGGGCGCGGGTGCGGCAACAGGATGCCCTGCGTCAGCCCCAGCCGGACATTGACCCGCATCTTGGCGATGCCCTGCAACGCCGCCGCCCGCGGATGCGAGGCCGCGCCCGCACTGGCGGTGGCGGCGAGATTGCCCAGGCTCAGCCCCGCATAATTGTGCGTCGGGCCGATGATCCCGTCGAAATTGATCTCGACCGGGGTGACGCTCACAACCGTGCCACGGTTCTGACCTCGTCGCCGATCCCGATTCCCAGCGCCTCCACACACGCCGCCGACAGCGCCACGCCTCCTTCCGCCTCGGCGACCCCGCCGAACGCGCACCGAAAGTCGCCGAGCCGCCCCGTCGCCACCAGCGACTCGACGCCGCCCTCCGAAACGGCGGCAACACGGCCCACCCGCGACTCCGCCACCGACCGCACCCGATCGGTCCGCGCGGTCATCGTCGGCCCGCCGTCGAAGATGTCGACATAGCGCTCATAGGCGAAGCCCTCGTTCTCCAGCATCCGCATCGCCGCGCGACCCGACGGATGCGGCAGGCCGATCGAGGCACGCGCGGTCTCGGTCAGCATCGCGGTATAGATCGGGTGTTTGGGCATCAGGTCGGCGATGAACTGGTGCCCGTGGACCGCGTTGAACTGATCCGCATCCTGAAAATTCATGCCGAAGAACCGCCCGGCCAGCCCGTCCCAGAAGGGCGACCCGCCCGCCTCGTCGATAATCCCGCGCAGCTCCGCCAGGATGCGGTCGGCGAAGCGCGCGCGGTGCGCGGCGATGAACAGATAGCGCGCACGGGCGAGCAGCAACCCCAGCCCGCCGGCGCGCTCGCCGGGGTGAAGGAACAGCCCGCCGACCTCGCACGACCCCTCCAGATCGGTGGTCAGCGTCAGCATCTCGGCGCGGAACGTCCGGTCCAGCTTGCCGCTGTGCTGCGTCAGCATCCCCAGCCGATAGGAATAGAAGGGGTGCCGCCGCCCGACCTGCGTGAAGAGCTGGCAGGTGCCGCGCACCTCGCCGGTGGCGGTGTTCTCCAGCACCAGCATGAACAGCTCGTCCTCCAGCGTTGCCGCGTCACGCGCGAACGCGGCATGAGCGCGCTCCAGCTTGGCGGTCAGCGCGCTGCGGTCGGGCGGCAGGTTGGTGAACCCGCCGCCGGTCAGCTTGGCCATCTCGTACAGCGGCTGCAGATCGCGGTCGGTCGCCGCACGCACGACGAAGGTCACAGATGTTCCTCGAATGCCGCAAGCACGTCGCGATACAGCTGGACCTTGAACGGCACGATCAGCGTCGGCAGGTCGGCCGGCGCCACCCAGCGCCAGGCGCGGAACTCCGGCTCGGCCGTGGCGATGTTCACGTCGCTGTCACGGCCGGTGAAGCGGAACAGGAACCAGCGCTGCCGCTGTCCGCGCCACTTGCCCTTCCACACCTTGCCGATCAGCTCGGGCGGCAGGTCGTAGAACAGCTCGTCGGGCGCCTCGGCGATCAGCTCGATATGCTCGGGGGCGATGCCGGTCTCTTCGCCGACCTCGCGTCGCGCCGCCGCCCGCGCGTCCTCGCCCGGATCGATCCCGCCCTGCGGCATCTGCCAGGCCTCCAACACGGTATCGATCCGCTGGCCGACGAAGACGCGGCCGTCGCCGTTCACGATCATCGCGCCCGCACAGGGGCGATAGGGCAGGGTGGTGGGGTCGGTCACTCGCCCGCCGCCTGCCGCATCACGCGCGCGCCCTCGGCCTCGACCACCGCCGCCTTCACCGCCGACAGATAGGCCGCGACGTCACCCGCCGCCGACGGGATCGCCTGACGCAGCGTGATGAAGCCGTGGACGGTGCCCGCCGCCTCACGGAACACCACCGGCACGCCCGCCTGCACAAGTGCTGCGGCATAGGCGCGGCCCTGATCGCGGATCGGATCGAGCCCGGCGGTGACGATCACCGCCGGCGGCATGCCCGTCAGGTCCGCCTTGAGCGGCGAGGTCCGCTGATGCTGCAGGTCGGCGGCATAGCAATCCGCGAACCAGTCCATCGACTCGCGCGTCAGCAGATGCCCGTCGGCGAACTGCGTAAAGGACGGATAGTCGCCGCCCAGATCGGTCGCCGGATACATCGGCGCCTGCACCAGCACCGGCACCGCCGCCGGCGCCGCCTTCAGCTCGAGCGCAACGACGACCGCCAGGTTGCCGCCCGCGCTGTCGCCCATCACCACCAGCCCGGTCACGCGCCGATCCAGCTCGGCCGGGCTATCCGCCACCCAGCGCGCCGCTGCCTCCGCATCGTCGGGTGCGGCGGGCCACGCCGCCTCGGGCGCCAGGCGATAGTCGACCGCGATCACCGGCACGTCCAGCACCCGCGCTGCCTCCGCGGTGAAGCTGGCATGCGTGTCGAGGTCGCCGATCACGAAGCCGCCGCCATGGAAGAACACCACAGCCGGCCCCGGCTCGCGCCGCTCGCGCGCGTCGAACAGCCGCGCCGGGATCGGCCCCGCCGGACCGGGGATCGTCAGGTCCCTGACCACCGCCAGCTCGCCGATCGGCAGGTCCGCGACATCCTTCATCGCCCGGTACATCTGCCGCGCGCCGACCGCGCCCAGCTCGTGCATCTTGGGGCCGGGGAGGGTGTTCAGATAGTCGAGGAACTGCCGCACGTCCGGGCGGACGAACGGCGTGGCGGCAGGCGTCGGATCGGTCATGCGTTCCTCTCGTGGCGCCCGAGCGCCTCGGCGCCTACCTACCGGAACGTGATCCCGGTCGTCCACCATCCCGACTATGTCGCCCCCGCGCCGGGGCGGTCGACCTATCAGTGGAACAAGAACGGCCTGATCCGCGACCTGCTGCTCGCCAAGGGCGACCGCATCGCCTGGCACACGCCCGAGCCGATGCCGCGCGCGTGGCTGGAGGCCGTCCACGACCCCGATTACGTGGCCGAGGTGCTCGCCGCGCAGGTGACGCGCGCCAAGGAGCGCCGCATCGGCTTTCCGGTCACGCCGGAGGTCGCCCGCCGCGCCGCCGTCGTGCCCGGCGGGACGTGGCTCGCCGCGCGGCTCGCGCTCCGGCACGGCTTCGCGGCCAACACGGCGGGCGGCTCTCACCACGCGCTCCACGACACGGGTGCGGGTTTCTGCGTCTTCAACGACCTCGCGATCGCCGCCCATCGCCTGATCGCGGAAGGCGTCGTCGAGCGGCTGCTGATCGTCGATTGCGACGTCCATCAGGGCGATGGCACCGCCGCGCTGCTCGCCGGCCGGCCGGAGGTCGCGACCTATTCGATACACGCCGAGAAGAACTTCCCGGTCCGCAAGGCGCGCTCGACGCTCGACGTGCCGCTGCCCGACCGTGTCGGCGACGATGACTATGCCGCCACGCTGGAACGCACCCTCGTGCCGTTGCTGGATGATTTCCGCCCCCGGCTCGTCCTCTACCAGGCCGGCGTCGATCCCTTCGCCGACGACCGGCTCGGCCGCCTGGCGCTCACCCGCGACGGTCTGGTCCGCCGCGACCGCCTCGTCGCGCGGCTGCTGCGCGAGCGCGGCATCCCCTTCGCCAGCACCGTCGGCGGCGGCTATGGCGACGACGCGCTGGAGATCGCGATGCGCCACGTTACCGCGATCCTGACGTTGGGGGAGGGGTAAAGCCTTTCTTCTTGGCCCCGCGCCCTCGCCGGGCCTACATGGCGGCAAGCAAGAGGAAAGAAGCATGGCGAGCGCCATCCACGACGTCACCCCGGCCGAAGCCGCCGCCCACCCCGCGCCCGAATCCGTCGTCGTCCGCTTCGCCGGCGATTCCGGTGACGGCATGCAGCTGACGGGCGGCCAGTTCACGCTGTCGACCGCGCTCGCGGGCAACGACCTCGCGACCTTCCCGGATTTCCCCGCCGAGATCCGCGCGCCGCTCGGCACGCTGTTCGGCGTCTCCGCGTTCCAGATCAACTTCGGCTCGACCGATATCGAGACCGCGGGCGACGAGCTGGACGTGCTGGTCGCGATGAACCCCGCCGCGCTCAAGACCAATGTCGACGCGCTGCGCCCCGGCGGGCTCATCATCGCCGATCAGGGCGAGTTCACCGACCGCAATCTGGCCAAGGCGAAATACGACGCCAATCCGCTGACCGACGACAGCTTGTCGAAGTGGCAGCTGCTGGCGTTCGACATCTCGCAGCTGACGCTCGACGCGGTGAAGCCGTTCGGGATGGGCAACAAGGACGCGCTGCGCTGTAAGAATATGTGGACGCTCGGCTTGTCGCTATGGATGTTCGACCGCGACCGCGCCCCGATCGTCGACTGGCTGAAGACCAAGTTCGCCAAGGCGCCCGTGCTTGCCGAGGCCAACATCGCCGCGCTCAACGCCGGCCATGCCTATGGCGAGACGGCGGAGATCAGCGGCCCGCTACGCCAGCACCAGATCGGTGTCGCGCCGGCCGAAGCGGGCCTGTGGCGCACCGTTACAGGCGCCGATTCGATCAGCCTCGGTCTCGTCGCGGGCGCGCAGCTCGCCGGGCTGCCGATGTTCTTCGGCGGCTATCCGATCACGCCCGCATCGGCGATCCTGCACTCGCTGTCGCGGCTGAAGGAGTTCGGCGTCACCACGTTCCAGGCCGAGGACGAGATCGCCGCGATCGCATCGGCGATCGGCGCGTCCTATGCGGGCCAGCTCGGCGTCACCTCGTCGTCCGGTCCCGGTATCGCGCTGAAGGGCGAGGCGATGGGGCTGGCGATCATGACCGAGCTGCCGCTGGTGATCGTCAACTCTCAGCGTGGCGGGCCGTCGACCGGGCTGCCGACCAAGACCGAACAGTCCGACCTCTATCAGGCGGTCTACGGCCGCAACGGCGATGCGCCGATGCCGGTGATCGCCGCACGCTCCGCCGCAGACTGCTTCGACGTCGCGATCGAGGCGGTCCGGATCGCGACGCAGTACATGACGCCGGTGATGATCCTGACCGACGGCTATATCGCCAATGCCGCCGAGCCGTGGAAAGTGCCCGATTGGAGCAGCTACGAGCCGTTCCCGATGACGTTCGCCGAAGCAGGCGAGGGCAGTTTCCACCCCTATTCGCGCGACGAGAAGCTCGCACGCCCCTGGGCGAAGCCCGGCACGCCCGGCCTGCTCCACCGTATCGGCGGGATCGAGAAGAAGCAGGGCACCGGCAACATCGACTACAGCCCGGCGAACCATCAGGAGATGACCGACACCCGCCGCGCGAAGATCGACGGTGTCGTCGTGCCGGACCAGGCGGTGGAACTGGGTGAGACCTCGGGCAAGCTCGTCGTCGTCGGTTGGGGCAGCACCTTCGGGCCGATTCACCAGGCGGTCCGCCGGGCGCGTCGCCGCGGTCGGGACGTCGCCCATCTCCACATCCGCCATATCTGGCCGATGCCGAGGAATCTTGGCGCACTGTTAAAGAGTTACGACCAGATCCTCGTGCCGGAGATGAACACCGGCCAGCTCAAGACCGTGCTTCGCGACCAGTTCCTCGTCGACGCGAAACCGCTCAACAAGGTCTCCGGCCAACCCTTCCGCATCGCCGAAATCGAGGCCGCAATCGACGCGGCGCTCGGCGGCCATGCGGGCGGCGAGGTGCGGGCCGACCCGACCGGTCTGCCCAACCCGGTCGCCGGATATGACGACGGCTCGCTTGCCGACCACCTCTCGCCACAATCGGCGTAAGGACCACACCATGAACGACATGACCCCCTTCCTGACCAAGCCCAAGGATTGGGAGACAGATCAGGAGGTCCGCTGGTGCCCCGGCTGCGGCGACTATGCGATCCTGAAGGCGGTGCAGCGGACCATGCCCGACATCGGCGCGCGGCCGGAAAACACCGTCTTCGTCAGTGGGATAGGCTGCTCTTCTCGCTTCCCCTATTATATGGAAACCTACGGCTTCCACACCATCCATGGCCGCGCGCCGGCGGTGGCGACGGGGGTGAAGCTCGCCAATCCGGAGCTCGACGTGTGGATCATCACCGGCGACGGCGACGCGTTGTCGATCGGCGGCAACCACACGATGCACCTGCTGAGGCGTAACCTGAACTGTCAGTTCCTGCTGTTCAACAACGAGATCTACGGCCTGACCAAGGGTCAGTATTCGCCGACCAGCCGCGTCGGCACGCGCTCGCCCTCGACCCCGCTCGGTTCGGTCGATCGCCCCGCCAACCCCTGCGCTTTTGCCCTGGGTGCGGGCGCGCGGTTCGTCGCGCGGGGGATCGACGTCAGCAAGAATCTGGTCGGCGTGCTCAAGGCCGCCTACGCGCACCAGGGGGCGGCGTTCGTCGAGATCTTCCAGAACTGTATCGTCTATAACGACGACGTGTTCGCGCCGTTTACCGATCGTAAGCACGGCGCGGACCAGAACCAGCTCTGGGTCGAGCATGGCAAGCCGCTGACCTTCGCCGGCGGCACCAAGGGGCTGGCGCTCGACACCGCGACGTTACAGCTCAAGGTCGTCGCCGCCGACGATCCCGCCGTCGCCGTCCACGACCGGACCAATCGCGGTCTCGCGCACATGCTGGTCGAGATGCCGTTCGGCGCGTTCCCGATGGCGTTGGGTGTGCTGTACGATGATCCTGCCCCTACCTTCGATCATGCCGTCGTCGAACAGAATGCCGCCGCGGCCGCGGGCAAGACGCCCGACTTCCAGAAGCTGCTCTCGCGCGGCCAGACCTGGCAGGTCGACAAGCAACCACATCTGGTGTGAAACCCCGTCACCCCGGCTCGGGGCCGGGGTGGCGTAAGCTGTCCTACAAGCCCTTGCCTATGCCATAGGCGCCGCCGTGACCGACCACGCCGCCTTCACCCCCGCCCGCCCATCCGCCGAGCCCAGACGGGCTGCGGCCCTGACGCAGCACCAGAATCGTGAGGTGCCGGCGCGCTGCCGCCTCCTTGCCCCTGTCTTCCACCGTCTGCTCGATCGCATCGACCGCGGGCTGTTGACCGGCGAGATCGACGCGACGCTCCCCGACGGCACCCGTCGCCGCCTCGGCGGCCGCGCACCCGGCCCGATGCCGATCGTCACGATCCATCGCTGGCGGGCGCTGACCCGCCTCGTCACCGCCGGCTCGATCGGCTGGTATCGCGGCTGGCGCGACGGCGACTGGTCCAGCCCCGATCCGGTGCCGTTGTTCGACCTGTTCATGCGAAATCGCGTCGCCCTCGGCCGCACCGCGCGCTCCGGCGGCGTCAGCCGGATCGCGTCACGCGGCTGGCACTGGCTCCGCCGTAACACGCCTGCGCGCGCGCGTGAGAATATCGAGGCGCATTACGACTTGGGCAACGACTTCTACCGCGAATGGCTCGACGGAAGTCTGACCTATTCCAGTGGGTTGTTCGTCGATTCTACCGAACCGCTTGAAGCGGCGCAGGATCGCAAACTACGGGCGATCCTTGCCCGCACCGCCACGAATCCCGGTGACACGGTGCTGGAGATCGGTTGCGGCTGGGGATCGTTCGCCGCCGTGGCGTCGGCGGCCGGCGTCCGCGTTCGGGGCCTGACGCTGTCGACCGAGCAGCAGGCGCATGTCGAGCGCCTCGGCCTGCCCGCGACGTCGGTCGCCTTGCAGGACTACCGCGACGAGCGCGGCACCTACGATGCGGTCGCGTCGATCGAAATGGTGGAGGCGGTCGGTCGGGAATATTGGCCCGCCTATCTCGACACGATCGCCCGCGTGCTGAAGCCGGGCGGCCGCGCGGCGATCCAGTTCATCTCGATCGCCGACGACGTGTTCGACCGCTATGCCGACAGCGTCGACTTCATCCAGCGCTACATCTTCCCCGGCGGCATGCTGCTCTCCGCCAGCCGCTTTCGCGCATTGGCGGAGGCGCGTGGCCTTGCCTGGAGCGATGAGTTCCGCTTCGGCCTCGACTACGCCGAGACGCTTCACCGCTGGCGGGAGGCGTTCGATCGGGCCGCCTTGGATGGCCGGCTCCCGACGAGACTGGACAGCCAATTCGTGGACTTGTGGCGCTATTATTTGATGTATTGCGAAGGCGGATTTCGCGGCGGGGGCATCGACGTCCACCAGGTCACGCTGGTCCAACGGGCCGGCGTCTAGGTGTTACCTTTGCTCACCTTTGGCTCGGTTCGACCCGTTCGCGGTGCCCGTCCTCGAACCCGGCGACCGCCAGCTCCGCTACCCGTTCGCCGACGACCGACGGCTCCTTGACGCTCGCCGGATCTTCGCCCGGATAGGCCCGCGCGCGCATCACTGTCCGCGTCGCGCCCGGATCGATGATCGCCGTCCGCACCCGGCTGATCGCCGCCATCTCGTCGCCATAGGCACCCAGTAGCGTGTCGAACGCGGCCTTGGAGGCGCCGTACAACCCCCAATAAGCGCGCGGCTTGCGCCCGACCGAGGAGGTCAGCCCGATCACCTTGCCCGCGGCCGACCGCCGCAGCATCGGGTCGAACGCCGCGATCAGCGCCGCCGGCGCGCTGACGTTGAGCGTCAGCACCCGTGCCATCTCCGCCGGGTCGATCGCCGGCACCGCGCCCAGCGTGCCCAGCGTCCCGGCGTTGAGCACCAGCACGTCGAGCGCGGCCCATCGTCCTTCGATCGCCGTCGCCAGCTTGGCGATCGCATCCGCCTGCGTCAGGTCCAACGGCGCGATCGTCGCCGCCCCGCCGGCATCGAAGATGCGCTGTTCGACGCCCTCCAGATCCTTCGCCGTGCGCGCGACCAGCACCACGTGCGCGCCGCGCGCCGCCATCGATTCGGCGATCGCCGCGCCGATGCCACGGCTGGCACCCGTCACCAGCGCGAGCCGGCCGTCGAGAGGCTTATCGGTCATGTCGGTCCTTGAAATCCGGTCAGTTGACCCGCTCGGCGAGCAGCGCGAACTGATCGACATCCGCCGCCTCGTCCTGATCGGTCAGCGTCGTGGGATAGTCGCCGGTGAAGCAGGCGTCGCAATGCTTCGGCCGGATCTTCCGTCGCTCGCCTTCGCCCAGCGCCTTGTACAGCCCGTCGATCGACACGAACGCCAGGCTGTCGGCATGGATGAAGTCGGTCATTCCGCCGACGTCGTGCTTGGCGGCGAGCAGCTTCGCGCGCTCGGGCGTATCGACGCCGTAGAAGCAGCTGTGTCGCGTCGGCGGCGAGGCGATCCGCATGTGGACCTCGCTCGCACCGGCATCGCGCATCATCTGCACGATCTTGAGACTGGTCGTCCCCCGCACGATCGAATCGTCGATCAGCACGACGCGCTTGCCCTTGATGAGCGCGCGGTTGGCGTTGTGCTTGAGCTTGACGCCCAGGTGCCGCACCCCGTCGCCCGGCTGGATGAACGTCCGCCCGACATAATGCGAACGGATGATCCCCAGCTCGAAGGGGATGCCCGATGCCTGGGCATAGCCGATCGCCGCCGGCACGCCTGAGTCGGGCACCGGGATGACCAGATCGGCCTCGACCGGCGCC
The DNA here is from genome assembly GCF_965200135.1 of Sphingomonas sp. Classification (GTDB taxonomy): domain Bacteria; phylum Pseudomonadota; class Alphaproteobacteria; order Sphingomonadales; family Sphingomonadaceae; genus Sphingomonas. Next base: position 271,133 of record NZ_CBDATK010000006.1, on the reverse strand, counting down.
TCGACCGCCAGCTCCGCGCCGATCCGCTTGCGGACGTCGTAGATAGAGCGGTCGTCGACGATCGAATCGGGTCGCGAGAAATAGACCCATTCGAAGATGCAGGCGCGCGGGCTCATCGGCGCGAAGGGGCGGATCGAGCGGACCTCCTCGCCCTGTACGATGACCAGCTCGCCCGGCTGCACCGCGCGTTCGAAGGTCGCGCCGACCACGTCGAGCGCCACCGTCTCGCTGGCGAAGATCACCGCGCCGTTCAGCCGGCCCATCACCAGCGGCCGGATGCCGAGCGGATCGCGACACGCGATCATGCCCTCCGGCGTCATCACGATCAGCGAATAGGCGCCCTCGACCTGCTTCAGCGCGTCGATGAAACGGTCGAGCAGGGTCCGATAGCTCGACGTCGCGACCAGGTGGATGATCGTCTCGGTGTCCGACGTCGACTGGAAGATCGACCCGCGCCGAATCAGCTCCTTGCGGAGGCGCTGGGCATTGGAGATGTTGCCGTTGTGCGCGATCGCAAAGCCGCCCGAGACCAGCTCGGCATAGAGCGGCTGGACGTTGCGGAGTACGGCCTCGCCCGTCGTCGAGTAGCGGACATGCCCCATCGCGACATCGCCGGGCAACGCGCGGATGACGTCGTCCCGATCGAAATTGCCCGCGACATGCCCCATCGCGCGATGCGTATGGAACGAGCGCTCGTCGAACGAGGTGATCCCCGCCGCCTCCTGCCCGCGATGCTGGAGCGCGTGCAGCCCGAGCGCGACGAGCGCCGCGGCCGAGTCGCTGCCGGATACACCGAAGATCCCGCACTCCTCCCGGAGCTTGTCCCCGTTTACGTCGAGGCCGTCGAAAGGGTCGGTGGTCAGCATGGGCGTGGGGCTCGCGTCGTGCGCCGTCCCTATAGGTCGGGTGTTCCGGGTTGTCGCCTGTTTGTCATGTCCGTCGCCGCTGCCTAGATCGTCGCCATGCCCGATCCCCGCGAAACCTCTGCCCGTCTCGATCCGAAATGGGATGCTGCGGGGCTCGTCACGGCCGTCGCAACCGACCGGGCGGGGGCGCTGCTGATGGTCGCGCACATGGATCGCGAGGCGCTGACGGCGACGCAGGCGAGCGGCGAGGCCCACTTCTGGTCGCGGTCGCGGCAGCGGCTCTGGAAGAAGGGGGAGACCTCCGGCAACGTCCTGCGTGTCGTCGAGATGCGGATCGATTGCGATCAGGATGCGCTGTGGCTGATCTGCGATCCCGCCGGGCCGGCGTGCCACACCGGTGCGCCGTCCTGCTTCTATCGCCGGGTCGATGGCGAGCGCCTGGTCCCGGTGGCGTGAGGTGGCCGGCGGTCATGCTGCTGCTCGCCGCCTGCTCGCGCGAGCAACCCACGCCAACGCAGACGCCGGGTTCCCGGCTGGAAGCGGCCGCAGTCACGCAGGGGCTGGTGTCGGACCCGAATGGGGGGACACCGGTCGGTAGCTGGGCCAACGACTCGGATCGGCTCTGCGTCGCTCCTGCCGCGCAGGAGCTGCGGCTGGGTGCCAGCGTCGATTATGGCGAGGGTCAGGGCTGCGTCGCGTCCGGGACGGCCGAGCGTCGCGGCGACCGGTTGCGGGTCAGTTTCGGCGCGTGCCGGTTCGAGGCGGCGTATGACGGCGACCGCATCACCTTTCCTGCCGAACTGCCCTCCGCCTGCGAGCGCTTCTGCACCGGCCGTGCCTCGTTGAGCGCCCTGACCGTCGCGCGGCTCAGCGAGTCGGCATCGGAAGCGGCGGCGCTGAGGACAGCAGGCGGCCGGCCCCTCTGCGGCGGTTGACGTAAACGTAAAGCGCCCCTAGCCGCCGACCGATGCTCGCGCATATCGCCATGGCCGTCGTGCCCCCGCGCTCCGATCGGGAGAGCTTCTCGATCGCCGATCTGTCCGTGGAGTTCGACATCACGGCGCGGGCGCTGCGCTTCTACGAGGACGAGGGGCTGATCGCGCCCGAGCGGCGGGGCACGCAGCGCATCTATTCGCATCGCGATCGCGCCCGGCTCGCCTGGATCCTGCGCGGCAAGCGCGTCGGGTTCAGCCTGTCGGCGATCCGGGAGATGATCGACCTCTACGATGTCGGCGACGGCCGGCGGCACCAGCGCGCTGTCGCGATCGACCGTTGCCGCGAGCGGATCGCACTGTTGGAGGCGCAGAAGCACGACATCGACGCCGCCGTCGCCGAACTGAACGACTTCGTGGCGGTGCTCGAAGCCGGCCGCGCTCAGGACCTAGGATAAGCCATGCCCCACTACACGCCCCCCGTCCGCGACACCCGCTTCGTGCTGGAGCACGTCGTCGGCCTCGATCGCTATGCCGATCAGACCGGCTTCGACACCGCAACACCCGATGTGGTCGAGGCGGTGCTGGAGGAGGGCGGGCGCTTCGTCGCGGAGGTGCTGTTCCCGCTCAACCTGTCGGGCGATCAGCAGGGCTGCACCCGGCACCCCGACGGGTCGGTGACGACGCCGGACGGGTTCAAGGAGGCATACCGGCAGTTCGTCGAGAGCGGTTGGGCGACGCTGGGCAACCATCCGGATTATGGCGGGCAGGGGATGCCGCACGTCGTGTCGACCGCGTTCCAGGAGTACATGATCTCGGCCAACATGGCGTTCGCGATGTATCCGGGGCTGACCCACGGGGCGATCGCGGCGCTGACCGCCAAGGGGTCGCCGGAGCAGAAGGCGACCTATCTGCCCAAGCTGGTGTCGGGCGAGTGGGGCGGGACGATGAACCTGACGGAGCCGCAGTGCGGCACCGACCTGGGGCTGATCCGCACCCGCGCCGAGCCGCAGGCGGACGGCAGCTACGCGATCACGGGGACGAAGATCTTCATCTCGTCGGGCGAGCACGACCTGACGGAGAACATCATCCATCTGGTGCTCGCCAAGACGCCGGGCGCGCCGGATTCTTCGAAGGGGATTTCGCTGTTCGTGGTGCCGAAGGTGCTGGTCGAGGCGGACGGGTCGCTGGGCGCACGCAATGCGGTGAGTTGCGGGTCGATCGAGCACAAGATGGGCATCCACGCCAATTCGACGTGCGTGATGAACTATGACGGGGCGACCGGGTGGCTGGTGGGCGAGGAGATGAAGGGGCTGGCCGCGATGTTCATCATGATGAACGCGGCGCGACTTGGCGTGGGATTACAAGGGCTTGGCGTTGCCGAGACCGCGTATCAGAACGGCGTCGCCTATGCTCGCGATCGGCGGCAGGGGCGGGCACTGACGGGGGCGAAGGAGCCTGCGGAGAAGGCGGACCCGCTGTTCGTCCACCCCGACATCCGCCGCATGCTGATGGAGGCCAAGGCGCTGACGGAGGGACTGCGCGCGCTGTGCCTGTGGGGGGCGTTGCAGGTCGACCTGGAGCATCGCGGCGACGCGGAGGCGGCGGACCTGATCGGGTTATTGACGCCTGTTATCAAGGGCTTCGGCACCGACATGGGCTACAAGATCGCGACCGACATGCAGCAGGTCTATGGCGGCCATGGCTATATCGCCGAGTGGGGCATGGAGCAGTATGTCCGCGATGCGCGGATCGCGATGATCTATGAGGGGACCAACGGGGTCCAGGCGATGGACCTGGTGGGGCGGAAGCTGGCGCAGAACGGGGGGCGGGCGATCCAACGCTTCATGACGTTGGTGACGCGGAAGTTGGCGGAGGTGTCGCCCGACGACGGCGTCAAGGCGTATGGCGAGCAGTTGAAGGCCGCGTTGGGCGATCTGCAGGCGTCGACCATGTGGTTCCTGGCGAACGGGATGACGAACCCGGACCATGTCGGCGCGGGGGCGGTGCCGTATATGCACCTGACCGGGCTGGTCGCGGTAGGTCTGATGTGGCTGGAGATGGCGAATGCGGCGGCGCGGTTGAAGGCGGGGGGCGACGCCGATCCGTTCCTCGACGCGAAGCTGGTGACGGCGCGCTTCTATGGCGAGCGGTTGCTGCCGCTGACGGGGGCGCTGCGCCGACAGATCGAGGGCGGGGCGGACGCGGTCATGGCGTTGCCGCCGGAGATGTTCGCGGCGGCGTAGGCGTGGCGGACGGCATCGGCGCCTCGCTGCGGCGGCGGACGCCGGCCAGCGGCGACGCGCCGGGCGTCGGCGTCGAGACGGCGGCGGGCGCGGCGGGCGGAAGCCGGAGCACCTGGCGCTTCATACACTGGTTGCGGACCGGGCGCGGGTGGGTGGTGCAGTTCCACAGGGTCCGTTCCAGCCCGGCCTCCCGGTTGCGGAGGTAGCTGAACGCCATCGCCTCACTCTGCGCAGGCGACGGGTCGCCACCGCGCGGCATCATCGCGTGGTTGGTCCAGCCCATGAAGACGCAGCGCGGCCGCGCGCCGCAGACGGTCAGCGCGAATTGCGGCCAGCTGTCGGGTGAGGTGCCGGGGTTGAGATCGAGGATGAAGGTGTCCGGATCGCTCGGCGGCGCGGCGGGGCCGGTCGCCTCGGCGATTGCCGTCGGCAGCAGCGCCGGATCGGTGACCGCGGCGGTGTCGGCGACGGCGTGGGCCGGCGACAAGGCGCTCAGCGCGGCGATTACCGGTTCGCCACCGGACTGGCCGCGCTCGAACGCACGCGGCGTGCCCCACCAGCCGCTCCAGCGGAAGAACAGATGCGTTCCGACCTTGGCGATCTTGTCGAGGCTCGACTGCCAATAGGGCACGACCCAGTCGGTGTGGTAATGCGTCGCGTAGCCGACCGGGGCGTAGACCGACCCGGAGATCGCCGACGACGCGACCTGGCGGGCGCGGGTCCATGCGGCTTCGGAAGGGCGCCAGCGGTTCATCGCGTTGTCGCAGGTGAAGCTGAACTGGCAGCCCGTCGAGCGCTCCGACCCCTGGAAGACGACGCCGCAGACCGATTTCGGAAAGGCGGGGTGGCGGGCGCGGTTGAGCACGACCTGCGCGACGGCACGCTCGCCGACCGCATCGTCGCCCGCCTCGTAGAGCACGCCGGCGGCGAGGCAGTCGACGGCGCGGGCGCGGTCCTGCGTGCCGCCGGCGAAGCGGAACGGGCGGGCAGCGGGGTTGGGCAGCGTCGAGAAAGGCACGCCGGCATTGAAGGTGCGCGCGTCGTCGGGGGGGAGCGCGACATAGGCCATCGGCTCGACCGGCGGGATCTCCGCGGGCGGAACGACGCGGCGAGGGGGCAGCGCGACCGCGCGGTGGCGGGGCGTGGGGTTGACGGTCGGGCCGTAGCGCAGGAGGAGGGCGGGGACGGCGACCGCGAGCAGCGCGACCAGCACGAGGATCGCGGTTAGCCACCTCCGGCCATCGTGACGCAAGCCAGGAGCCCCCGCCGCCGATTCGTGCCGATCGACGGGCGGGAGATGGGTCCCCGCTTTCGCGGGGATGACGGTGGTATTGGCGGCCGGGTCGATCACTCAGGAAGCGCCGCTCACGCCTCGGGCAGGAAGTCGGGGACGGACAGATAACGCTCGCCGGTGTCGTAGTTGAAACCGAGCACCCGGACGTCGTCGGGGAGATCGGGCAGCTTTTGCAGGATCGCCGCCAGCGTCGCGCCCGACGAGATGCCGACCAGCAGACCTTCCTCTCGCGCCGACCGCCGCGCCATGTCCTTGGCGACGTTGGCGTCGACGTCGATGACGCCGTCGAGCAGGTCGGCGTGGAGGTTGGCGGGGACGAAGCCGGCGCCGATGCCCTGGATCGGATGCGGCCCCGGCTGGCCGCCGGCGATGACCGGCGAGAGCGAGGGTTCGACCGCAAAGACCTTCAGGTTGGGCCAAACCTTCTTGAGCGCCTGCGCGACGCCGGTGATGTGGCCGCCGGTGCCGACTCCGGTGACGATGACGTCGATCGGGGTGTCGCGGAAGTCGGCGAGGATCTCCTGCGCGGTGGTGCGGACATGGACATCGATGTTCGCCGCGTTTTCGAACTGTTGCGGCATCCACGCGCCGGGTTGCTCTGCGACGATCTGCGTGGCGCGCTCGATCGCGCCTTTCATCCCCTTTTCGCGCGGCGTCAGATCGAAGGTGGCGCCGTAGGCGAGCATCAGGCGGCGCCGTTCCAGCGACATCGATTCGGGCATGACCAGGATCAGCTTGTAGCCCTTGACCGCCGCGACCATCGCCAGCCCGACGCCGGTGTTTCCGCTGGTCGGCTCGACGATGGTGCCGCCGGGCTGGAGGCTGCCATCCGCCTCCGCCGCCTCGACCATCGCGAGCGCGATGCGGTCCTTGATGGAACCGCCGGGGTTCGCGCGCTCCGACTTGATCCACACCTCCGAGCCGGGAAACAGCCGCTGGAGGCGGATGTGCGGCGTGTTGCCGATCGTGTCGAGAACGGTGGTGGCCTTCATGGCGTCGCTACTCCGTGGTGCGGCTCGGGGGCAGGCATGTCGGGTGGGTCGAAGGTCTTGGCAAGCCTGAGTTCGGGGAAGAGCCGCGACCAGCCCAGCGTGATCGCGATCGCCGCGACGCCGCCCAGCGCCACCGCGCCGACCGGCCCGAGCAGGGAGGCCATCAGCCCGGTCTCCGCCTCACCCAGCTCGTTGGAAGCGGAGATGGTGAGCTGCGACACGGCGCTGACGCGGCCGCGCATCGCGTCGGGGGTGTGGAGCTGGATCAGCGAGGAGCGGACATAGACCGACACCATGTCGGCGGCGCCCGCGACGATCAACGCGACCAGGCTGATGATGAAGTCCACCGGGAGGACGCCGATGCCGAACGCGCCGAACCCGACACGGGTGATGCCGAGCAGTTCGGTGAGGCGGGTCGCCGTCCCGAACACGATGATCGCGACGGCGAAGATCGCGACCGCCACCAGCATCTTGACCCCGACATTGGAGGCCATCGGCCGGATCGAGAACCAGACCGACGCCGCCGCCGCACCGATCCCCATTCCCGCCGCGAGCACGCCCAGCCCGCTCGCCCCGACATGAAGGATGTCGCGCGCATAGATCGGCAGCAGGGCGGTGGCGCCCGCGAGCAGCACCACGAACAGGTCGAGCGTGATCGTGGCGAGCACCAGCCGGTTGTTGCGGACGTAGCGGAAGCCGTCGGCGATCCGCTGAAGCGGGTGGCGATCCTTTTGCGCGGGTGGTTGTGGCACCGGGCCGATCAGGAACATCGTGCCCAACGCCACGACGAGCAGCGCGGAGATCGCAAGGTAGGCGACATCGGGGTGGATGGCATAGAGCAGTCCGCCGACGCTCGGCCCGGCGATGGTGCCGACCTGCCACGCGATCGACGACACCGCGATCGCGGTCGGCAGGCTTTCGCGCGGGACCAGATTGGGCGCGAGCGCCGAATAGGCGGGACCGGCGAAGGCGCGGGCGATGCCGATGAACACGGCGGCGGTGAAGAGGAAGGGGAGCGACAGTTGCCCGCTCCAGGTCAGCCAGCCGAGCATCGCGGCGTTGAGCGTCAGCAGCGCCGTCGTCCCGCGCACGATCCAGCGCCGGTCGAAGCTGTCGGCGATCAGCCCGACGACGGGTGTGAGCAGGAATAGGGGCAGGAACTGCGCCAGTCCGATCATGCCGAGCATGAACGCCGCCTCGCGCACGTCCATGGTCTGACGCGCGATCCCATAGACCTGCCAGCCGAGGATGATCCCCTGCGCGCTGACCGCGATCGTGCCAGCGAGGCGGGAGAGCCAATAGGCGCGGAAGTTGGGGATGGTGAGGGGATGCGCGGCCATTGCGGCCGGCTGTAGGCCGGGGGTGAGGGGTGGGGCAAGGAAGCTGGGCCTTTTGATCCTCCCCGGCACGGGGAGGGGGACTGCTCGCCCTCTTGGGCGAGTGGTGGAGGGGGGCGCCAATTGCGTTCCGCTCGTGGCGCCCCCCTCCGTCACGCGCTACGCGCGCGCCACCTCCCCGTACCGGGCAGGATTTGCCCGCGCCGTTGCCCATCGCGCCACACCGCGCCTATAGCGGCGCTTTCCTCCCCGGAAACGAGGTCTGCCGCCTTGGCCAAAGCCGCCACCCGCCCTGCCGCCGCTCCCCCTGTCCCGAATCGCGAACGACCCGACGAGCCGCAGCCCTATGCGGCGTCGAAGGACGAACTGCTCGCCTTCTACAAACAGATGCTGCTGATCCGTCGGTTCGAGGAAAAGGCGGGGCAGCTGTACGGCCTGGGGCTGATCGGCGGGTTCTGCCATCTGTATATCGGTCAGGAAGCGGTCGCGGTCGGCTTGCAGTCGGCGTTGAGCGACAAGGATTCGGTCATCACTGGCTATCGCGACCACGGCCACATGCTGTTGTGCGGCATCGCGGCCAAGGACGTGATGGCGGAGCTGACCGGGCGTGCGTCGGGCATCTCGAAGGGCAAGGGCGGCTCGATGCACATGTTCAGCGTCGAGCATAAATTCTACGGCGGGCACGGCATCGTCGGCGCGCAGGTGTCGCTCGGCGCCGGGTTGGGCTTCGCGCACAAGTATCGCGGCGACGGTGGCGTGTGCCTGGCCTATTTCGGCGACGGCGCGTCGAACCAGGGACAGGTCTACGAAAGCTTCAACATGGCCGAGCTGTGGAAGCTGCCGGTCATCTTCGTGATCGAGAACAACCAATATGCGATGGGGACCAGCGTCAATCGCGCCTCGTCGGAGGACCAGCTGTACCGGCGGGGCGAGAGCTTTCGCATCCCCGGCATCCAGGTCGACGGCATGGACGTGCTCGCCTGTCGCGGCGCCGGCGAGCGGGCGCTGGAGTGGGTGCGCGCGGGCAAGGGGCCGATCATCCTGGAGATGAAGACCTATCGCTATCGCGGCCACTCGATGAGCGACCCCGCCAAATACCGCAGCCGCGAGGAAGTGCAGGCGGTGCGCGAGAAATCCGACCCGATCGAGCATGTGAAGAAGCTGCTGGGCGAGCAGGGCGTCAAGGAGGACGAGCTGAAGAAGGTCGAGCAGGACATCCGCCGCGAGGTGAACGAGGCGGCGGACTTCGCCGAGTCGACGCCCGAGCCGGAGCCGCGCGAGCTGTATACCGACGTGCTGGTGGAGCGTTACTGATGCCCGTCGAGATCAAGATGCCCGCGCTGTCGCCGACGATGGAAGAAGGCACGCTGGCCAAGTGGCTGGTCAAGGAAGGCGATGTCGTGAAGTCCGGCGACATCCTCGCCGAGATCGAGACCGACAAGGCGACGATGGAGTTCGAGGCGGTCGACGAAGGGACGGTGGGCAAGATCCTCGTGGCCGAGGGCACCGACAACGTGAAGGTCGGCACCGTCATCATGGCGATGGCGGGCGAGGAGGACGAGGGGGCGCCGGCGGCGACGAAGGACGACACCCCCGAACCCGACGCACAGGCGGACGAGAAGAAGGCCGACGCGGTCGAGGACTCGGCGCATCCGGCGCAGGAGCGGGTCGAGACGGGCGCACGGCAGATGTTCGAGGCGGCGAAGCACGACGCCGAGGTGAGCGACCCGGCGGTCCCGGCGGGCACCGAGATGGTCAAGCTGACCGTCCGCGAGGCGCTGCGCGATGCGATGACGGAGGAGATGCGCGCCGACGACCGCGTCTTCGTGATGGGCGAGGAAGTCGCGCAGTATCAGGGCGCGTACAAGGTGACGCAGGGGCTGCTCGACGAGTTCGGCGAACGACGCGTCATCGACACGCCGATCACCGAGTACGGCTTCGCCGGTGTCGGCGCGGGCGCGGCGATGGGGGGGCTGAAGCCGATCGTCGAGTTCATGACGTTCAACTTCGCGATGCAGGCGATCGACCACATCGTTAACTCTGCCGCGAAGACCAATTACATGTCGGGCGGACAGATGCGCTGTCCGATCGTGTTTCGCGGCCCCAATGGCGCCGCGTCGCGGGTGGGCGCGCAGCATTCGCAAAACTATGCGCCGTGGTATGCGAGCGTGCCGGGGCTGATCGTGATCGCGCCCTATGACGCGGCGGATGCCAAGGGGCTGCTCAAGGCGGCGATCCGGACCGAAGACCCGGTCGTGTTCCTGGAAAACGAGCTGCTTTATGGCCGTTCGTTCGACGTGCCCAAGCTGGACGACTGGGTGCTGCCGATCGGCAAGGCGCGGATCATGCGCCAGGGCGGCGACGTGACGATCGTCAGCTATTCGATCGGCGTGGGGCTGAGCCTGGAGGCGGCCGAAGAACTGGCGAAAGAGGGCATCGACGCGGAGGTGATCGACCTTCGCACGCTGCGGCCGCTGGACCGGAAGACGGTGCTGAAGAGCCTGGCGAAGACCAACCGGCTGGTGGTGGTCGAGGAAGGCTGGCCGACCTGTTCGATCGCGAGCGAGATCGCGGCGTTCGTGATGGAGGAGGGGTTCGACGACCTCGACGCCCCCGTGCTGCGCGTGACCGACGAGGACGTGCCGCTGCCCTATGCCGCGAACCTGGAGAAGCAGGCGCTGATCAGCGCGGCCAAGGTGATCGAGACGGTGAAGAAGGTCTGCTACCGGACCTGACCGAGCCGGTCAGGTCGTGTGCTTGTCGCAGGTCAGACTGTCGGCGTGCGCGTCGTTGGTGACCGCACTGCTGAGAAGGCGGTTGTCGCGGACGATCATCGACGCCGTCGATCGCAACTGGGTCGTGCCGACGAAATAGTGCGAGACGAGCGGCGTGTACGTGTAGTTGATTTCCACGAACATAACGGCGGACGAGGGCGGCGCCGTCACCTTGGCGCCGGTTTCACCCATGCCCTGAAAACTGGTGCCGGTAGCGCCGTCGCCCGTGACACCGTAGCTGGAGTCGTTGCCGGTGCCGCTGGCGAGGCCGGCACAGCGCTGCCAGTGAATCCATTGACCGCCGTCGCTGTTCACCTCCAGGCTGGAAAGCGTGATGCGGCCGCCGGTCGTGATATCCATCGCGCCGCCCTGCAACCGCGCGCCCTGAATGACGTCGTTGACGTCGGCCTCGCGCAGTTCCTGCGTCGACAGGCCGGAGTCGACGCCGACACGCGAGGCGTTGTCGGCGAGGACCAGTGCGACCTGGCTGAGCTTCAACTGGGTGAGCGCGTAATTCGACATCTCGATGCCGAACAACCCGAGCGGCAGCACCAGCGGGAGCGACAGCGCGAACTCCAGCATCGCGGTGCCGCCGGTATCGCGCGCGAGCCGCTTCAATCGGGTCATGAGCATCGGGTCACCGGGGCAAAGCCGTTCTGGGTGGAATAGGGCTGGTTCTTCAGGACGGTGCGCGACGAGATCACCTGGTCGCCGGTCCAGCCGAGCCAGCCGGCGAGCGGGAACAGGCGCGGGTAGGTGATCGTCATCGTGTAGATGACCGCGTCGTTGGCCCCGCCCAGTCCGGTCCTTCCGGGATTTTCGTCCCAGCTGCCATTGTCGTTCACGTCCGAATAGCATTCGCCGACGTCGTAGACGCCGTTGCTGTTGGAGTCGGTAAACGGCTCCGGCTTGATCGAGCCGTAATCGGAGAAGGACTGCCGGCTGCTAGCCCAGGTGGCGTTGCTGACGACCGCGTGGACCGACTTGACGACGTCATCGTCGAGCGTCGATGCGCGGCTGGCACCGGTCTCCAGCGATGCGTCGCGACCCGCGCGCTGCATGGCACCGGTCAGGATCGACTGCACGTAGAGCCTGAAACCAAGGTCCATCACCCCAAAGATCATCAGCAGCATGACGGGGGCCACGAAGGCAAACTCGACCAGCGTCACGCCGCGCCGGTCGCGCCGCAGCCGACGGAGCAGCCGCCGGGTCATTGCGAGACCCGGAGCTTGGCGATGTTGGACGCGATCGTCGCGAACGCGGTGTTGAGCTCGTCGGCGTTGTTGGCCTGATACGCATGGCCACCCGGCGTCGCGCAATTGCTGAGCAGCGGCGTCAGCGTGGTGCCGAACGCGATCACCCACACCGTCATGTTCTTGCGCTGCGCCGCCTGGCAGAGCGCGGTCAGCCGGTTCTCGACGATCGTGTTCTGCTCGGTCGCGCCCATCGGCAGCCGCGAGGGGTCGGTGCGGCGGCGATCGAGCGCGGCGAGGCCATAGGCGTCATAGTCGGCGAAGTTGGTCTCCGTCTGGCCGTCGGTCATGAAGATGACGTGGCGCGCGATGGCGCTGCCGTTGGGCGCGGTCTGGTTCTCCGACGCGTAAAGACCGTCGGGCGACAGGAAGCGCAGACCCCAGACGAAGCCAACGTCGTGGTACGTGCGGCCAGCCACTCGAAGCGAGTTGAGGTAGGTGGTCAGCGCCGCCTTGGTAATCGTGTTCAGCTTCTTCGCCTGGGTCGGACAAGCGGCGTAGTCGTTAGTAAAGCTGCTGAGATTGATGTAGTTACCATTATATCGAACAGCGGCGAGCCGGTCGGACGGCCACCCCGTCGTGTTGGTGGTGGAGGGATTGGTGTAGCTGGTGTACTTGCGCGCATAGACGAGATCGCGAAGCCAAGGACGCCACTGCGTCGCCGGATTACCCACCTCGGGCAGGCTGTCGATATCAAGGTCGTAGGCGGTCGAGGGGATCGTCGAGTAATCACTCTGACGGACCGTGTCGCGTTCCTCGATGCAGGCGTTGTTGCTGTTCCAGGGCACGTCGCGCGCAGACCAAGCTGAGCCGTTTCCACCAGCGAGTTGCGGGTAGCGTACGGTTCCGCCTGCCATCAAGCCGCTGGTTGCTGACCCTTTGAACCCCGAGACGTCATACGACACGGGCTGATAGTTCCACCAGTACACGTTCGACGTGGTAGTCGTGGTTTGCCCGGCATTCGGGTTAGGCCGCCGAGTGTTTACCGTCTGCGTCTTGTAGTTGGTGTATCGCGTTTCTGTGATGGTACATACGCCCGTGCCCGGCAACGCGGAGAAGGTGCTCCCATTTTCAGTTTTAGTGACTGTCTGGCTCTCCGAACCGTCGCCATTCGAGGTCCAAGTAGTCGAGCTGGACGAGGACGTGTACGTGTTTGCAGGCGCCTGACAGTCTTCCGGGTTTCCGTACGTCGTGTAATTGGTCTTGGACCCCGAAATTACTGTGCTACTGCTGGTCGTATTGTATGTACCCTGCGTGGTGGTGCTGGTGTTTGTGGTGACGTCGGCTGGCGTGCGCGACTGATAGGTCCAGCTGTCGACCATCCATTCGCGTTTCAGCAACAGGCCGACGTTGACCGTGGAGGAATAGGGCATGAAGCCGTATCGTATCCGCGAGGTGCCGGCCTTCGCCGCCTCCAGCGCGTCGAAGAAGTTGAGCACGGACGTCCGGAGCGCACTGATCTTGCTGACCGAGTCACCCGGATTGGTGTCGCCCATCGAACCGGTGGTATCGAGGACGAACATGACGTCGAGGTTCGGCACCTCCAGCTTCGCCTGGCAGGTGACGGTCAGCGTCGCGTCCGTCGCGCCCATCATTCGGGTCAGCGTCATCGGCACGACGGCGCTGGCGGTGCCCTGTACCTGATTGTCGGCGGTCTTGCTGAACGTGCGGGTTCCGGACGTGGTGCCGAACACGCCGACACGGAAGTTGTTGTCGAAAAAGGTGTTCGCGCGCGTATTGGCGGTGGTGTCGTAGGTGGTGCCCGACATGAACTTGCGGCCCGCCAGCGCGCCCGAGTCGCATGCCTGTTGCAGCCGGACCTTGACGAAATACATGCGTGAGGTGTCGATCGCGGAGCCGACCAGCGCCGAGATCGGGATCAGCGAGATCGCCATCATTGCGATGGTGTTGCCGCGCTTGTCGTGCGCGAGCCGGCCGAGGAAGGTACGAGGGTTCATGATTGCCACACCGCTCCCCCATCCGGACCGGACGGGTTTCAACGTCCGGCCATGGTCCTGCCGTAGCTAAGCCGGGGTGCATGGAGATGGTTAACGACGACGCAAGGAATGCTGAGCGGGCGCTGGCGCTGGGCTATGCCCCGGCGGCCGGGCGCGACGCGGTGACGTCATTGTTCGCGCTGGACGCGCGGCTGCGGGCGATCGCCATGGCGGCACGCGATCCGATGATCGGGCTGATGCGGCTGACCTGGTGGGAGGAAGCGCTGGCTCGCCTCGAGGAGGCGCCGACACCGGCGGAGCCGCTGTTGCAGACGCTGGCGGCGGCGGTGCTGCCGCTGGGCGTCGGCGGCGCGGCCATGGCGTCGCTGGTCGACGGCTGGGCGCGGGTGCTGGAGGGTGAGCCGGACCTCGCGGCCTATGCGGCGGAGCGTGGCGGGCGGCTGTTCGCGCTGGCGGCGGGGGTGGCGGGCGATCGCGACATGCGGGTCGAGGCGGTGGGCGAGGGGTGGGCGCTGGTCGACCTGGCGGCAGGGTGGCCGGCGCTATCGGTTCCCGCGACAGCACTGGCGCGAGCGCGGCTGGCGGGCGGGTACGGGCGGCGATGGCCGCGCTCGCTGCGGGTGCTCGGCGCGCTGGGACTGCTGGCTCGATCCGATCTGGACGCGAAAAGCCGGCCGGGAAGCCCGCGCCGGGTCGCGCGGCTACTCGCGTATCGGCTGACGGGGCGCTAGCCTGCGGCCGGCTTTCAGGGGGAACGACGATGTGGCGGTATCTGGCGGGCGCGGGGGCGGCATTGGCGCTGGCGGGTGCGGGGGTGATGATCTTTAGCGGCCATGCCTCGCAACAGCACCTGCTGCCCGCCGCGCCCGCGCAGCCGGTCGAGAGGGGCGGCGGCGAGGTGCAGGAGCTGCCCGATACGGTGCCCGCCGCGACGGCGCGGACGCGCGAGGAGCGGCGGTTCGGGCGTTACGACAAGGATCGCGACGGGCGGATCACGCGCGACGAGTATCTGGCGGCGCGGCGCAAGGCGTTCGCCAAGCTGGACCGCGACGGTGACGGGCGGCTGTCGTTCGACGAGTGGGCGGTCAAGGCGACCGGCAAGTTCGCCGCCGCCGATCGCGACCGGTCCGGCGCGATGAACGCGGCCGAGTTCTCGACGACTCGGACGGTGAGGCAGACGCGGATGAGGCGGCCGGTGAACTGTCCGCCGGCGACCCGGCAGGCACCGGCTGAGCAGGACGACGGCTGAGCCTCGTCAGCCTGGCGCCGGTGACGAGGCGTGCATCCACTCGCCGAGCGCGATCCGCGCACGGTCGGTGTACATCTTCTTGCGGTCAGCCTTTTTGGTGCGACCCTCGATCGGCGGGAAGAGGCCGAAATTGACGTTCATCGGCTGATAGGTCTCCGCCACCGCCGCGCCGGTGATGTGGCCGAGCAGCGCGCCGAGCGCGGTTGCCGGCGGCGGCGGGGCCAGCGTGCCGCCGGCCAGCTCGGCGGCGGCGAAGCGACCCGCCAGCAGCCCGATCGCGGCGCTCTCGATATAGCCCTCGCAGCCGGTGATCTGACCGGCGAAGCGGATGTTCGGGCGCGACGTCAACCGCAGCTCGGCGTCGAGCAGCTCGGGCGAGCGGATGAAGGTGTTGCGGTGGAGCCCGCCCAGCCGCGCGAACTCCGCATTCTCCAGACCGGGGATGGTGCGGAACAGGCGGACCTGCTCGGCATGTTTGAGCTTGGTCTGGAAACCCACGATGTTCCACAGCGTGCCCAGCGCATTGTCCTGCCGCAGCTGGACGACGGCATGCGGCCAGCGGCCGGTGCGGGGGTTGTCGAGCCCGACGGGCTTCATCGGGCCGTAGCGCAACGTGTCGACGCCGCGCTCTGCCGCGACCTCGATCGGCATGCACGCCTCGAAATAGGGGACGTTTTCCCACTCGCGATACTCGGTCTTGTCGCCCGCGAGCAGTCCGGCGTGGAAGGCGGCGTATTGCTCGCGGTCGAGCGGGCAGTTGATGTAGTCGGCGCCGCCCTTGTCCCAGCGCGCGGCCATCCATGCGACGTCCATGTCGATCGAGTCGCCGTGGACGACCGGGGCGATCGCATCGAAGAAGGCGAGCGCGTCCTTGCCGGTCGCCGCCGCGATGGCATCGGCCAACAGCGGCGCGGTGAGCGGGCCGGTGGCGACGATGGCGGGGCCGTCGGGGAGCGTGTCGATCCGTTCGCGGACGAGGTCGACCTTGGGATGCGCGTCGAGCGCGGCGGTGACGGCGGCGGCGAAGCCTTCGCGATCGACGGCAAGCGCGGAGCCGGCGGGGACGCGGTGGCGGTCGCCCTCGCGCATGATGAGCGAGCCGAGCGCGCGCATTTCCTGATGGATCAGCCCGACCGCGTTGCTGTCCGCGTCGTCGGAGCGGAAGCTGTTGGAACAGACCAGCTCGGCGAGGCTGTCGGTGTGGTGCGCCGGGGTCGAGACGCCGGACCCGCGCATCTCCGACAGGCGGACGCGATAGCCTGCCTCGGCAAGCTGCCACGCGGCCTCGGACCCTGCGAGGCCGCCGCCGACGATGTGGATGTCGTGATCGAAGTTCATCAAAGGTAACACCAAAACAGGTCGGCGCGGCTGGGTGGATCGCGACGGGAAACGGGTAGTGCGGGTTCGATACCGGGCGACGGACGTATAGGACAGCGTTCAGTCGCCCGATCGGGTTCCCGGCGCGGGTTGACGGGGTGGTCGGGCGGTTCGGGCGGCGATGGTGATGGAGTGGTGCGGATGAGGATCTTCACGATCGGCTATGAAGGCGCGACGGTCGCCGAGGTGATCGCGGCGCTGACCGCGGCGGGGGTGGACCGCGTGATCGACGTGCGGGCGCTGCCGCTGTCGCGGCGGCCGGGGTTTTCGAAGACGTCGCTGGCGGCGGGGCTGGCGGAGGCGGGGATCGGCTATGTCCACCTCAAGGCGCTGGGCACGCCCAAGCCGGGGCGCGACGCGGCGAAGAAGGGGGATGTCGCGACGCTGCGCTCGGTCTATGCCGGGCAGCTGGAGCTGCCCGAGGCGCAGGCGCAGGCGGCGGTGATGCTGGATCTGGCGCGCGCGGTGCCGAGCGCGCTGTTGTGCTTCGAGCGCGACCCTTGTCACTGTCACCGGACGCTGTTGCTGGCGGCGGTAGGGGCGGGGTGCGAGGTGGTGGATCTGGTGGCTTGATGCTTCCGACGGGGAGGTGGGTCGCGGATGGTGGAGGGAGTCGCCGATAGGGGCTCGCCTGCGGGTCGCCCCCTCCGTCACGCGGCCGCGCCGCGCGCCACCTCCCCGTGCCGGGGAGGATTTAGCCGGTGACGGGGAGCTTAACCTGACCATCGTCGTCGCGTTCCAGCGGGGAGTAGGCGACGACCGTGTCGAGCGGCAGGGAGCCGTAGAGGTGGGGGAAGTCCTCGCCCCCGCGTGACGGTTCCCAGCGGATCGCCTCGCCGAGCGCCTCCAGGTCGACCTCGGCGACGTGGAGATCGCCACCGTCGGCGTAATGCTTGTCGACGGTGGCGGTGAGCTGCGTGGCGGTGGAGAGGTGGATGTAGCCGTCGCGCCGGTCGTCGGCGGAACCGGCGAAGCTGCCGCCCTCCAGCTCGGCGAGGTCGGCGCCGGTCAGCACCTTGAACGCGGCGGTGTCCCTCATGCGTCGTCTCCGTCCGGATCGTCTTCCTCGACGCGCTCGTCCATCGTCTGCGGGCCGGTGCCGTCGTCGAGCGTCAGGTCGCCCGCCGGCGCGTCGGTGCCGCTCAGCTCCGCCGCGATCAGCGCCTCGGCCTCGGTCGCCGGCTCCTCCTGCTCCTCGTCGATGCGCGCGGCGGAGACGACGTGCTCGTTGTCGGCGACGTTGAACAGACGCACCCCTTGCGTGTTGCGGCCGGTGACGCGGGTGTCGCCGACCGACATGCGGATCAGCTTGGCCTGATCGGTGACGAGCATCAGCTGCTCGCCCGAATGCGCCGGGAAGCTGGAGACCACGGGACCATTGCGATCGGAGGTGACGATGTTGGTGATGCCCTGACCACCGCGATTGGTGCGGCGATACTCGAAGGCGCTGGTGCGCTTGCCGTAGCCGTTGGCGGTGACGGTGAGGATGAACTCCTCCGCCGCCTCGAACTCGGCCATGCGATCGGCGGAGAGGGTGATCTCGCGGTCGCCCTCCTTCCATGGGGCGGCGCGCAGATAGGCCTCGCGTTCCTCCGTATCGGTTTTGAAGGCGCGCAGGATCGACAGCGAGATGACCTCGTCGCCGGGCGCGAGGCGGACGCCACGGACGCCGGCGGCGGTGCGGCTGAGGAACTCGCGCACGTCGGTGGCGGCGAAGCGGATCGCGCGGCCCTGACGGGTGGCGAGCAGCACGTCGTCGCCGGGCGTCAGCAGCGACACGCCGATCAGCCGGTCGTCGGGCTCGCCGTTGCCGTCCTCGTCCGCGAAGCGCATCGCCAGCTTGCCCGCGCGGGGCACGTTGGCGAAGGCGTCCATCGCGTTGCGCCGCACGATGCCGTTGGCGGTCGCGAACATGACGTGGAGGTCGCTCCACTTCGCCTCGTCCTCCGGCAGCGGCAGCACGGTGGAGATGGTTTCGCCCGGCCCGAGCGGCAACAGGTTGACCATCGGTCGCCCGCGCGTCGTCGGCCCGCCCTCCGGCAGGCGCCAGACCTTGAGGCGATAGGCTTTGCCGGCGGTGGAGAAGAACAGGACCGGCGTGTGCGTCGACGTCACGAACAGGGACGTGATCGCGTCCTCGTCCTTGGTCGCCATGCCGGCGCGGCCCTTGCCGCCGCGACGCTGCGCGCGGAAGGTGTCGAGCGGCGTGCGCTTGATATAGCCCTCAACCGTGACGGTGACGACCATGTCCTCGCGCTCGATCAGGTCCTCGTCGTCGATGTCGCTGCCCGCCGCCGCGATCTCGGTGCGGCGCGGCGTCGCGAACTCGGCGCGGACGGCGTGCAGCTCCTCGCGCAGCACCTCGTAGAGGCGGCCGCGATCGGCGAGGATGTGGAGCAGCTCGGCGATCGAGCCGGCGAGCTTCTGCAGCTCCTCGCCGATCTCCTCGCGGCCGAGCGCGGTCAGGCGGTTGAGGCGCAGCTCCAGGATCGCCTTCACCTGCAGGTCCGACAGGCGATAGGTGTCGGCGTCCGCCTGCGGCTCGATCGCCTCGACCAGCGCGATGTAGGAGCGGATTTCCTCGATCGGCCACTCGCGGGCGAGCAGCTTGTCGCGCGCCTCGGCGGGCGAGGACGAGCCGCGGATCATGCGGACGACCTCGTCGAGGTTGGTGACCGCGATCACCAGCCCGAGCAGGATGTGGGCGCGCTCGCGGGCACGGGCGAGCTCGAACTTCGAGCGCCGCGTGATGACCTCCTCGCGGAACTTGACGAAGGCGGAAATGATGTCGCGCAGGTTGAGCAGCTCGGGCCGGCCGCCGCGGATCGCGAGCATGTTGGCGGGGAACGAGCCCTGTGCGGGGGTGTGACGCCACAACTGGTTGAGCACGACGTCGACCGACGCCTCGCGCTTCAGGTCGATGACGATCCGCACGCCTTCGCGGTTCGACAGGTCGCGGACGTCGCTGATGCCCTCGACGCGCTTGTCCTTCGCGGCTTCGGCGATCTTTTCGACCAGCGCGTTCTTGCCCTGCTGGAAGGGGATTTCGGTGAGGACGATGGTGCGCCTGTCGCCGCGCCCCTCCTCGACCTCGTAGCGCGAGCGAACGATGATCGAGCCGCGCCCGGTCTCGTAGGCCGAGCGCGTGCCCGCACGGCCGAGGATGATCGCGCCGGTCGGAAAGTCCGGCCCCGGCACGATCTCCATCAGCTCCTCGGTGGTGATCGCGCCATTCTCTATCCAGGCGAGGCAGGCGTCGATGATCTCGCCCAGATTGTGCGGCGGGATGTTGGTCGCCATGCCGACCGCGATGCCGCCGGCGCCGTTGACGAGCAGGTTGGGGAAGCGCGCCGGCAGCACGGACGGCTCGCGTTCGGAGCCGTCGTAATTGGGCTGGAAATCGACGGTGTCCTTGTCGAGATCCTCCAGCAGCGCGTTGGCGACCTTGGCGAGGCGCGACTCGGTGTAGCGCATCGCCGCCGCCTTGTCGGGGTCCATCGAGCCGAAATTGCCCTGACCGTCGACCAGCGGCACGCGCATCGACCAGTCCTGCGACATGCGGACCAGCGCCTCGTAGATCGAGCTGTCGCCGTGCGGGTGGTATTTACCCATGACGTCGCCGACCAGCCGCGCGGACTTGCGATACGGGCGGCCCGCGACGAAGCCGGACTCCTGGGCGGAGAAGAGGATGCGGCGATGAACCGGCTTCAGCCCGTCGCGGACGTCGGGCAGCGCGCGCGCGACGATGACGGACATGGCGTAGTCGAGATAGCTCGACCGCATCTCGTCGACGATCGAGATGGGCGAAATGTCGGACGGTTCGGCGAGCAGGGTCTCGTCGGCCAAGGCAAAGCTTTCGGTTCGTTACGGATCAGGGACGATGTAGTCGCTGACGCCGCCGAAGTCACGCGCGCGTAGGGGAGACGCGCGCGTGACCTCGCCTGCCGACGCGGTCGTCAGCCGCGCTTGCAGGCGGTCTTGTTGGCGTTGCCGGCGAGCGAGCAGTTGTAGGTCACCGACTTGCCGTTGGCGAGCTTGGCCGTGACCATCCGACCCGCCGGGGCCGCCGGGCGACGCGTTGTGGTGGACGTGGTCGTGGCCATGTGCGCCGCGGCCGGACGCGTTGTCGTTGCCGTGTGCGTCGCGGCCGGACGGGTGGTCGCGGCGGCATGGGTGGTCGCCGGGTGGGCCGCGGGCGTCTGCGCCATGGCGGGCGCCGCGAGCGTCGCGCCGGCGAGCAGCATCAGGCGTGTGAGCGAGGTCATCAGCGGTCTCCCAATCGTTGCCGCTCCATGCGGTGATCGGGGTCTAGCGGGCGGCGAGTGGCGGGCGCGTGGTCGGCGGATTAAACTTTGGTCATGTCGGTCACGGCGCGATCTCCGTCCCCTCCCAGTCGAACAGCCTGCCGCTGTCGACCGGGCGCAGGCCGTCGAGGACGTCGAGCAGCTGCACCGCGGCGCGGTCGGGCGCGAAGAGCTGATCGGCGGCGACGTTGCCCTGGAACGGACGCGAGAGCGCGGTGTCGACGGTGCCGGGGTGGACCGCGACGACGATCGAGCGGTCGTTGCGGCGGCGCTGCTCGATCG
The DNA here is from genome assembly GCF_965200135.1 of Sphingomonas sp. Classification (GTDB taxonomy): domain Bacteria; phylum Pseudomonadota; class Alphaproteobacteria; order Sphingomonadales; family Sphingomonadaceae; genus Sphingomonas. The sequence continues at coordinate 250,269 of NZ_CBDATK010000006.1, read as the reverse complement.
ACAGCGTGCGGACGAACTGGTTGAGCGCGGCCTTCGACGCGCGATAGCCGTACCAGCCGCCGAGCCGGTTGTCGCCGATGCTGGCGACACGCGCGGACAGCACCGCGAACAGCGTGCGGCCGGTGCGGGGCTGTGTGGGCAGGAAGTGCTTGGCGACCAGCGCCGGGCCGATCGCGTTGACGGCATATTGGCGCGCCAGCCACGCGGGATCTAGCGCGGCCAGGCTCTTCTCCGGCGTGTGGGCGCCCTCATGCAGCAGCCCGGTCGCGACGATCACCAGTTGCGGTGGCGCGGTGAGGCTCGCGGCGGCGGCGGCGATGCTGTCCTCATCGGTCAGCTCGAGCCGGTCGGCGCCCGCGAACGACCGGGCGAAGCCGCGCACCGTGACGCCTTCTTCGGCGAGCGCCGCCACCAGTGCGGCGCCGATGCCGCCCGAGGCACCGATCACGACGGCGGGGCCGGTTGTTTCCTGTGCCATCGGGGTCGCTTAGCTGGGTTGGGGTGGAGTGCAACGGGCAGGGGCGGGGTCGCGCCGATGCTTCGGATGGGGAAGGAGGTGGGGAAGGTAAAGGGGCGTCGCGGCTAAGCCGCGCCGTGACGTCGGACGAGTTCGGCTTTGCCGCCTCGCCGGCCGGGCTTGCCGGTCTCGTTTGCAGCGTCGCTGCAACCGTGCCGGCTTCGCCGCAATGGTCGGGGCGATAGGATTCGAACCTACGACCCCTGGACCCCGAGACCAGTGCGCTACCAGACTGCGCCACGCCCCGACACATTGCAGGTGCGCCGCCTAGCCGCGTGGCCCGGCGCATTCAAGACTAAAGTGCCGCGCGCGCCTTGGCGGCCAGCATCTCGCCGACCGCGACGAACTTTTCGCGCGGCGCGCCGGTGCGGGCGGCGGCGATTTCAGCCTGTTCGATCCGCTGCCAGTCGCGGAAGGTGACTACTTCGACGCCGCGCTCCGCCAGCAGCCGGTCGAGCCCCGCCCGCCCGGCCTTGTCGCTGTCGCTCGTGTCTGCGGCGATATGGTCGGCGATCAGGAAGCCGTCGGGACGGTTGGTGCCGATGGTGCCGGTCGGTCCGCGTCTGGCCCAGCCGACCGCGTAGAGGCCCGGTGCGATCCGGCCTTCGTCGTTGGCGAACCGGCCGAGCCGCGCGTCATAGGGCACGCCCTCGATCGGCGGGGTGCGATAGCCGATACAGCTGACGACGAGCCGCGCGGGGATGGCATAGGTCTCGCCGGTGCCGGTCGCGCGGCCGTCCGCGTCGACGGCGGTGCGCTCGACGATCACCCGCTCGACATGGCCGGCCCCTTCGATGGCGACGGGCATGGCATAGAAGTCGAAGGCGACGGTGATCGGCTTGTCCGCCGGCACGCCCGCGAAGCCGCGCAGGTGCGCGACCGACTTGCGTAGCCCCGGATCGAGCGCCGCGTCGGCGTCGATCGGGGGCAGGTCGGCCGGATCGACGACCGGCACGGCGCGCGACAGATGGCCCAGCTCGCCCAGTTCCTTGGGCGTCATCGCGATCTGATGCGGGCCGCGCCGCGCCAGGATCGTCACCCGCTCGTGCTGGCCGGTGTCGAGATGGTCGAGGGCGTGGTTGACGATGTCCGACCCGGCGAACTCGTCGCCCGTCTTGGCGAGAATGCGCGCGACGTCGAGCGCGACGTTGCCGGCGCCGACCACCACCGCCGGGCCGTCCAGCGGCGGATGGAGGTCGGCGAAATCGGGATGGCCGTTATACCAGCCGACGAACGCCGCCGAGCCGATCACGCCGGGCAGGTCGTCACCGGGCACGCCGAGCGGCCGATCGGCGGGCGCGCCGGTCGCGAGCACGACGGCGTCGTAGAGGTCGAGCAGCTCGGCGATGCTGACGTCGGTGCCGATCGTGACGTTGCCGACGAAGCGGACGTGGTCGCTGAGCGCGGTGGCTTCATAGCGGCGCGCCACCGCCTTGATCGATTGGTGGTCGGGCGCGACGCCGGTGCGGATCAGGCCGTAGGGGACGGGCAGCCGGTCGATGATGTCGACGCGGACGCCACCGCCGTCCGGCCCGGCGAACTGCTTCACGCAGCCTTCCGCCGTGTAATAGCCCGCCGGCCCCGACCCGATCACCGCGACGTGCCGCATGCGTCTCTCCCGTCCTTGCCGAGCCCCGTCACGGCAGAGCGTAGCGGCTTGGCGTCGCGGGGCAAGGGCGGCTACGGATGGCACCGCGCATGGGCCCGATCGACCTCCTCGCTTCGGCACTGACGCTGGTCAACGTGTGGCTCGTGGTGCGCCGGTCGCTGTGGAACTATCCGTTCGGCCTGGCGGCGGTGGCGGTGTCGGCGGTCGTCTTCTGGCGCGAGCGGCTGTTCAGCGACGTGCTGCTCCAGCTCTTCTTCTTCCTCGTCCAGTTCTACGGCTGGTGGGTGTGGTCGCGCCATCGCGAGGCGGACGGCGGCGTCGGCGTCGTCTGGCTGAGCTGGCCGCAGCGGCTGCTCACGATCGTCGTCATCGCGGGCGCGACGGCGGGCTGGGGCGCGTTGATGCACGCCTATACGGCGGCGGCGCTGCCTTGGTGGGATGCGGCCAATTTGATGCTCAGCGTCGCGGCGCAGCTGTTGATGAGCCGCCGCTTCGCCGAGAACTGGGTGCTGTGGGTGGTGGTCGACGTCAACGCCACCGCGCTCTACGCGGCGAAGGGGCTGACGGCGTTCACCGCGCTGTATGTGGTGCTGACGATGCTGGCGACGTGGGGGCTGGTCGACTGGTGGCGGGCATCGCGCCGGCGCGTCGCGACCGCAGGGCTTTGATCGCAGCGCGTTTCCGCTATCGGCGATGGCCATGAAGGTTCGCACGATCTGCCTGCATGGCCCCGAGTCCACCGGCAAGTCGACGATGGCGCCCCGGCTGGCCGCGCATTTCGACGGGCAGTGCGTGGCGGAGTTCGGGCGGACCTATTGCGAGGCGTTCGGAACCGACCTGACGATGGCGGACCTCATCATGATCGGGCACGCGCACGACGCCAAGACGCAGGCCGCGCTGGCGACCGGGCGGACGCCGGTGATCCTCGATACCGACCCGCTGATGACGGCGGTGTGGGCCGACATGCTGTTCGGCAAGCGCGATCCCTGGTTCGATCGCTGGCAGAACACCGCCGACCTGTACCTGCTGTTCGACGTCGACCTGCCGTGGGTGGACGATGGCACCCGCATGTTCGGCAGCGAGGCGGCGCGGCAACGCTTCTTCGACCTGTCGAAGCTCGAGCTGGAGCGGCGGGGCGTCCGCTGGGCGCTGGTGAGCGGCGAGGGCTCACGGCGTTACCTCAACGCGCTGGCGGCGATCGAGGGCGCGGCCGCGCAAGCGTAGCCGTCCGCCTGCGGGCCTGCTAGGGCGCGGCCGACATGACCACCGCGCTCGACACCATCCGCAACTTCTCCATCATCGCGCATATCGATCATGGCAAGTCGACGCTCGCCGACCGGCTGATCCAGGCGACCGGGGGGCTCACCGACCGCGAGATGAGCGAGCAGGTGCTCGACAACATGGATATCGAGCGCGAGCGCGGGATCACGATCAAGGCGCAGACCGTCCGGCTGGACTACAAGGCCAAGGACGGCGTGACCTATGAATTGAACCTGATGGACACGCCGGGGCATGTCGACTTCGCCTATGAGGTGTCGCGCAGCCTGGCCGCGTGCGAGGGCGCGCTGCTGGTCGTGGACGCGGCGCAGGGGGTGGAGGCGCAGACGCTCGCCAACGTCTATCAGTCGATCGAGCACGACCACGAGATCGTGCCGGTCATCAACAAGATCGACCTGCCCGCCGCCGAGCCCGAAAAGGTGCGCGCGGAGATCGAGGACGTGATCGGGATCGATGCGTCCGGCGCCGTGCTCGCCAGCGCCAAGTCGGGGATCGGCATCGCCGACATCCTGGAGGCGGTGGTCACCCGCATCCCGCCGCCCAAGGGCGACCGCGATGCGCCTTTAAAGGCGATGCTGGTCGACAGCTGGTACGACCCGTATCTGGGCGTGATGATCCTGATCCGTGTCATCGACGGGGTGCTGAAGAAGGGTCAGCAGGTCGCGTTCATGCAGGCGGGCACGACGCACCTGATCGACCGGGTCGGCTGTTTCCGGCCCAAGATCGAGCAGCTGACCGAGCTGGGGCCGGGCGAGATCGGCTTCATTACCGCGCAGATCAAGGATGTGGCGCAGGCGCGCGTCGGCGATACGCTGACCGACGCGAAGCGGCCGGCGGCGGCGGCGCTGCCGGGGTTCAAAGAGGTCCAGCCGGTCGTCTTCTGCGGGCTGTTCCCGGTCGACGCCAACGACTTCGAGAAGCTGCGCGAGTCGATCTCGAAGTTGCGGCTGAACGACGCCAGCTTCTCGTTCGAGACGGAGACCAGCGCCGCGCTCGGGTTCGGCTTCCGCTGCGGGTTCCTGGGGCTGCTGCATCTGGAGATCATCCAGGAGCGGCTGACGCGCGAATATGATCTGGACCTCATCACCACCGCGCCCAGCGTCGTCTACGAGATCGAGCTGACGCATGGCGGCGGCCAGATCGAGCTGCATAATCCTGCCGACATGCCCGATCCCAACCGCATCGAGCGCATCGCCGAGCCGTGGATCCAGGCGACGATCTATGTCCCCGACGAGTATCTCGGCTCGATCCTGAAGCTGTGCCAGGACCGGCGCGGCATCCAGAAGAACCTGACCTATGTCGGCGGCCGCGCGCAGGCGACGTACGAACTGCCGCTCAACGAGGTGGTGTTCGACTTCTACGACCGGTTGAAGTCGCTGTCGAAGGGCTATGCCAGCTTCGACTATACGCAGATCGGCTATCGCGAGGGCGATCTGGTCAAGATGAGCATCCTGGTCAACGAAGAGCCGGTCGACGCGCTGAGCATGATCGTCCATCGCGGCACCGCCGAGCTTCGCGGGCGCGGGATGGTCGAGCGGCTGAAGGAGCTGATCCCGCGGCATCTGTTCAAGATCCCGATCCAGGCGGCGATCGGCGGCAAGGTGATCGCGCGCGAGACGATCAGCGCGATGCGGAAGGACGTGACCGCCAAATGTTACGGCGGCGACGCGACGCGCAAGCGCAAGCTGTTGGACAAGCAGAAGAAGGGCAAGCTGAAGATGCGCGAATATGGCAGCGTCAGCATCCCGCAGGAGGCGTTCATCGCAGCGTTGCGGATGGGGGATGAGGGGTAGGGGCCAAGCGGCGCCCGCGCCGTGACGACCGAGCCCGACCTCGAAACCGACTTGCTGGGGCCGGTGCTCGCCGATCGCGCGTGCGGCGACTGCACCGTGTGCTGCACCGTTCTTCACGTCGACACGCCGGCGTTGAAGAAGCCGGCGGGCGTGGCGTGCGTGCATCTGACCGCTCACGGGTGCGGCATCCACGCGGTGCGCCCGGTTATCTGCCGGACCTGGTTCTGCGCGTGGCGACGGGTCGCGACGATGCCGGACGCGGCACGCCCCGATCGCTCCGGCCTGCTCGTCTCGCTCAATTTTGAGCGGCAACCGCGCAATTGCCTCGAAGGCGTGTCGGTCAACGTCCGCCTGCTCCCCGGCAGCGACGCGATCGCCAGCGGGATGGCGGCGGCGGTCCTCGACGCGCTCTGCGATCGGCTGGTCCCGGTGTGGTTCAGCGATGGGTCGGAGAAGATGCTGATGCATCCCGCCAACGACGTCGCGGACCTCGTCATCTCCGGTGACCCGGCGCCTGCGCATCTTCGGGAAGAGGTCGCCGCGTGGCGTGAGCGCTATCGCGCCTTCGTGCCGGGGCCGTGACGGTCGTTGCCGCTTCGCGCCCGAGGGAGGAAGGGGTAGCATGGGCCATGCGCCTGTTGCTCCTGATCCTCGCCCTGATCGCTCTTCCAGATGGCAGCGCCGCCGCACCGGGACGCGCTGTGAGTCGCCAAGAATGCGCGATTCAAGGCTGGTCGATCGATCGTAATCGCGGCGGGCTGAACGTGCGGGCGGGCCGTCGGCGGGCGCCGCGGTGGTGGGGAAGCTGCCGCCGTTCGTCGTCAGCGACGATGGCGATTACGGGCCGGGGTTCGCCATTGTCGGGGCCAGCGCCGGCTGGTTGCACATCCGCGGTGCGAGCGATGCGTGACGACCGTCGGACCTGCCGCGCCGCGCCACCTTCGCCGGGGCCGGCTGGGTTCATGTATCGCGGGTGCGTGTCGCGGTGCAGTCATCGATCGGGCGCGCGGCGCCGGCGGCGAACGGCGCCGTTCTGCTCAACATCGGCGAGGACTGGCTGTCGGATCGTGGCGTGGTGCTCGGCATCACGGACTGCGCCGGGGTCTGGGCCAAGGTCCGGTACAGCCTGCCGCGACCGCCCGCGCGTGGGCCGCGCACGGGAGAGGCGTGGTTCGCGGGCATCTGCGGCGAGCAGCGTACGACCTGCGATTTGGACGACAGGCGCAACGGCCGGTAGGCGGCGCGGCCGGTCGGTTATTGGTCGTGATCGTCGTTGCTGCGGTGGCGGGACGGATCGGCATCGTGCTTCTTCGCACCCGAGCGAGGAGCGGGTAGGAGGGGGCATGCGCCTGTTGCTGCTGATCCTCGCCCTGTTCGCCACTCCCGCCGTCGCGCAGCCGCGCGGGCCGACCGTGCTGGCCGCGTCGAGCTTGCAGGAGGCGATGACCGAGGCGGCCGATCGTTGGGCGCGGGCGGGGCATGCGCGGCCGGTGCTGTCGTTCGCGGCGTCGTCGGCGCTGGCGCGGCAGGTGCAGGCCGGGGCACCCGCCGATCTGTTCGTGAGCGCGGACGAGGAGTGGATGGACGTGCTCGACCGCGCCGGGTTGCTGGCGGCGGGGTCGCGGGCGGATCTGGTCGGCAACCGGCTGGTGGTGGTGGCGCCGCTGCGCTGGCGCGGGCGGCTGACGCGGGCGACGCTGGGGCGGCTGCTGGCGGCGGGGCCGGTGGCGATGGCCGATCCGGGCGCGGTGCCGGCGGGGCGGTACGGGCAGGCGGCGCTGGAACGGATGGGCGCGTGGGCGGCGGTGGCGCCGCATGTGGTGCGGGCGGAGAACGTCCGCGCGGCGCTGGCGCTGGTGGAGCGCGGTGCGGCACCGTTCGGAATCGTCTATGCGACCGACGCGCGCGCGTCCGCGCGGGTGCGGGTGGCGGGCGTGTTTCCGGCGGATTCGCATCCGCCGATCCGGTATCCGGTGGCGCGGCTGAACGGGTCGCGCAGTCCCGAGGCGGAGGGGTTCAGGCGGTGGTTGCTGTCGGCGCCGGGACGGGCGGTCTTCGTGCGATACGGGTTTACCCGGTGAGGGTGGCCGGACCTGCCTCTCCCCTTTGGGGGAGCGGGAGTGACTGAAATCATCCTCCTCACGCTCAAGGTCGGCATCGTCGCGATGCTGGTCACGTTGCCGATCGCGTTCGCGCTGGCATGGGCCTTGGTGCGGGGGCGGTTTCCGGGAAAGCTGCTGCTCGACGGGATCGTCCACCTGCCGCTGGTGGTGCCGCCGGTGGTGACGGGGTGGCTGTTGCTGATGATCTTCGCACCGGCCGGGCCGGTCGGGCGGGTGCTCGATGGCTGGTTTGGGGTGACGGTGCTGTTCCGGTGGACGGGGGCGGCGATCGCGGCGGGGGTAATGGGGCTGCCGCTGATGGTGCGGGCGATCCGCCTGTCGCTGGAGGCGGTCGATCCGCGGCTGGAGGAGGCGGCGCGGACGCTGGGCGCGGGGCGCCGGCGGGTGTTCCGCACGGTGACGCTGCCGCTGGCGATGCCGGGGGTGCTGGCGGGTGCAGTGCTGGGCTTCGCGCGGGGGATCGGCGAGTTCGGCGCCACGATCACCTTCGTATCGAGCGTGCCGGGCGAGACCGAGACGCTACCGCTGGCGATCTATGCGGCGTTGCAGCGGCCTGATGGCGAGGCGCTGGCGTGGCGGCTGACGGCGGTGGCGGTGGCGCTGAGCCTGGCGGCGTTGCTGGCGTCGGAGCTGCTGGCGCGGCGGATGGGCCACGGCGCCAACGGGCACGCGCATGTCCTTTGACGTCGATGTCCGGGTCGCGCGTGGGGAGCGGGCGATCGCATGTGCGTTCCGGAGCGAGGCGCGCGCGACGGTGCTGGTCGGGCCGTCGGGGGCGGGCAAGACCAGCGTACTGCTCGCGATCGCGGGACTGATACGCCCGATCGCGGGGCATGTGCGGGTCGGGGGGACGACGCTGTTCGATGACGGTGTCGTTGTGCCGGTCGAGCGGCGGCGCGCGGGAGTCGTGTTCCAGGACACGCGGCTGTTCCCGCATCTGAGCGTGCGGGCGAACCTGCTCTATGGCGCGGCGGACGACGCGGCGCTGGCGGAGACGGCGGCGATGCTGGACCTGACGGCGTTGCTCGATCGGCGGCCGGGGACGCTGTCGGGGGGCGAGGCGCGGCGGGTGGCGATCGGGCGGGCGTTGTTGATGGGCCCCGCGTTCCTGCTGCTCGACGAGCCGACCGTGTCGCTGGACGCGGCGCGGCGCGAGGAGGTGTTGCGCGCGGTCGAACGCGCGCGCGATGCGGCGGGAGTGCCGGTGCTGATGGTGACGCACGACGAGGCGGAGGCAGCGCGGATCGGCGAGGTGGTGCGGGTCGCGGTTACTTGACCAGCCGGTACCTGACGTGGCCGAGATGGGAGCACAGTTGCCGCGATGTGCGGCAAGATCGTCGCGGACCTGTTCGGCCTCGGCTTCGTCGAGCGCCTTGCTGTCGTGGCAGAGTTTGCCGCCGCGCAGAGTGAGGACGCGCAGGATCAGTGTCCAACGGCCTCGCGCGTCCAGCGACACCTTGCCGACACCGTGACACAGCGTCGTCCGAAGCCGGTCGTACTCGCGAAACCGTTCCAACGTCGCGCGGGAGGCAGCGCCCTCGTCGTCGAAGGGACCGCCGACGATCAGTGCGGAGCTAAGTGCCTCGTATCGCTGGCCGATGAGATGCGGCAGCGTAACGAGGTCGCCCCGAATGGGTACTGCCGCCAGCGCGACGAGGGTATCGGTCACCGCGGCCTCTGCGCGGGCGAAGCTGTCCTGGCACTGCCCGCGCCAAGCGTTGACGCGCTTGGTCGCCTCGACGAACAGCGCGGCGGGCAGGAGCGCGACGGGCGGGGTCGCCGCTTCGTTGGACGTTATCGCGTTCACGCCGTTGGGGTAGCGCGCTCCGGTTGACGATCCGTTATCCGGCGACGACGCCCGCCACCGCCTTGTTCCACCCGGCCAGACGCCGAGCGCGAATGTCGTCCGCCAGGTCGGCCTCGAAACACTCCACTTCGCCGCGCATCACGCTCGCCTCCTTCAGATCGGCGAACAGCTCCGCGCCGACGCCGGCCAGCATCGCGGCCCCCAGCGCTGTGGTCTCGGCAAAGCGGGGGCGTTCGACGGGGACGGCGAGCATGTCGGCGAGGTCCTGCGCCAGCCAGTCGTTGGCGACCATGCCGCCGTCGATGCGGAGCGTCGCCCAGTCGGCGCCGTCGGCCGCGAACGCCTCCTTCAGGTCGTGCGCCTGATAGGCCATCGCCTCCAGCGCGGCGCGGACGAGGTGTGCCTTGCCCGTCGAGAAGCTCATGCCGGTCAGCGTCGCGCGCGCGTCGGGCCGCCACCACGGGGCACCCAGACCCGACAGCGCGGGGACGAGATAGACGCCGCCGGTGTCGGGCACGCTCGCCGCCAGCGCCGCGGTCTCGTCGGCAGAGGCGATCAGACCGAGCGAATCGCGGAGCCACTGGATCAGGCTGCCGGCGACGAAGACCGAGCCCTCCAGCGCATAGGCACGGTTGCCGCCGAGCTGCCATGCGACGGTGGCGAGCAGGCGATTGGCCGAGGTCGGCGGGGTGTCGCCGGTGTGGGTGAGGATGAACGCGCCGGTGCCGAACGTCGCCTTGGTCTCGCCGGGCGACAGGCACGCCTGGCCGATCGCGGCGGCCTGCTGATCGCCGGCCATGCCGGTGACGGGGATGCGGCCGCCGAACAGCGTCGTCTCGCCGATCGCTCCCGCACAATCGACGATCTCGGGCAGCGCCGCGCGCGGGGCGCCGAATAGCTCGATGAGCGCGTCGTCCCAGCCGCCGCCTAGCGCCATCAGCGCGGTGCGGCTGGCGTTGGTCGCGTCCGTGACGTGGGCGCCGGTCAGCTTCCACGCCAGCCAGCTGTCGATGGTGCCGACCGCCAGCCGGTCGCCGGCGGCGGCGAGTTCGGGCCACTCGCGCATCGCCCAGCCGATCTTCGAGCCGGAGAAATAAGGGTCGAGCAGCAGGCCCGTCCGTTCCTGCACCATGGCCTCGTGCCCGGCATCGCGCAGCTCGGCGCAGCGGTCGGCGGTGCGACGGTCCTGCCAGACGATCGCGGGCGCGAGCGGCTCGCCGGTGGTCTTGTCCCAGAACACCACCGTCTCGCGCTGGTTGGTGATGCCGATCGCGGCGATGCGTCGTGGCCCGCCCGCCTGCGCCACCATCGCGCCCGCGACGCGCAGCGACTTGCGCCAGATTTCCGCCGCGTCGTGTTCGACCCAGCCGGGGCGGGGGTAGTTCTGCGTCAGCGGCGCGGCCTCGCTGGCGACGCACTGGCCGTCGGGGGTGAAGAGCATCGCGCGGGTGGACGTGGTGCCCTCGTCGATGACGAGCAGATAGTCGGTCATGGAAACGGGATGGCGGCGTCGGGCATGGCTGACAAGTGGGGTGGAAACGCGCTACGGCTCGGCCGTGGCAGACCTGGGCACCCCCACGCAACCGATCGTCTCCGCGACGGACGACCCGCCGCTGGTCGCCGAGCGTCGCGATCGGTTGCTGGCGGCGTTGACGCTGATCGCGGGTCTGGGGCTGGTGGTCGGGCTGCCGTTCGCGTTGCAGGCCGGGGCCGAGTTCTTCATGCCGCTGACGGCGGCGCTGGTGGTTGCGGTGGCGCTGGTGCCGTTGCTGGAATGGCTGGAGCGGCATCGCGTGCCGTCGCCGCTCGCCGCGCTGATCTGCGTATTGCTGTTCCTGATCGTCGCCAACGTCGCGGTCGCGGCGATCGTGGTGCCGGCGACCGATTTCTTCCAGCAACTGCCGACGCGGGTCAGCCGCATCCAGCACAACCTCCAGCCGCTGCTCGACCTCTATTCGTCGCTGGAGCGGTCGGTGAACCGCTTCTTCACCCAGGTCGCATCGACCCCGGTGCGTCAGGCCCGGACCGCCGCCGTGGCGCCGCCGTCGTCGGTGCTGGAACTCGCCGCCACCAGCGCGCCGGCGGTGATCGTCCAGATCCTGTTTGCGATCCTGATCGTCTATTTCTTCCTGTCCGGCTGGAGCGGGATGCGACGCCGCACGATCACCGAGCGCGCCAGCTTCGACGGCGCGATGGCGACCGCGCGGGTGATCCAGGACGTGGTCGACGACGTGTCGGCGTATCTGGGCACGATCACGGTCATCAACCTGACGCTGGGTGGGATCGTCGCGTTCGCGATGTATCTGCTCGGCATGCCGTCGCCGCTGATGTGGGGCGGCATCGTCGCGCTGCTCAACTACGTGCCCTATTTCGGGCCGGTCGTGGCGGCGCTGTTGCTGGCGATCGGCGGGTTGATGACCTTTGCCGACGTCGGCACGGCGATGGTGGCGCCGGCGATCATGATCGGCTGCCACCTGGTGGAGGCGAACGCGATCACGCCGTTCATCGTCGGTCACCGGCTGACCATCAGCCCGCTGATGATCCTGATCTCGCTGAGTTTCTGGGGCTGGGTGTGGGGGACGGCGGGCGCGTTGCTGGCGGTGCCGCTGCTCATCATCCTGCAGACGGTGCTGGGCGCGGCGGGCAAGCCCGACATCGCGGGGTTTCTGTTCGAGCATGGCGCGCTGGTCAGGACGGAGCGGGGCAAGCGGCGGTGGCGGCTGGGGCGCGATCAGAGCGTTGACAGCGATGGGACCGCCGCCTAACGCCGCGCCTCACGCTGTGCCGACGGTATAAGCGGGTGTAGCTCAGTTGGTTAGAGCGCCGGCCTGTCACGCCGGAGGTCGCGGGTTCGAGCCCCGTCACTCGCGCCACCGCGCAGCGTCGTCGACAGATGCAGAACGGGTTCGTCGAAGGGATCGACGGACGGATGCGTGACGAGCGGCTGTCTTTAGGGTTGGTCGAGCCGGGACGTTGTTCGTGCGCGGGTCGTCCGCCGGCCGCTCCCTTTGTCCATCGAAGCATGTGCCGCCGATCGCTAACAGGGAGAGGCGGGGTCAACGCCGCTCGCCGCTTCTTCTGAGGTCCTGCGCGATGGCGCCGGTGGTTCCTTGGTCGGAGCGTGACTCAGTGCGATCGTTGACCGACTGAGCGGAGAGCCGACGTGAAACGGTGTCAGTCGGATCCCGATCCGCGCGGTTGACGGACGCTGTCACTCAATCGTCATGCAACCGTCACGCGAAAGTCGCGGACGAAGCCCATCTGGCCGTCATGTTTCGTTCAGCCGTTCTTGTCCTCGTGAGTCTCCTGGCCGCCTGTTCCGAACAACCTCGTGATTCGAATCGAGGCGCAGCCGTCGCGCCGTCGCCCACTGCCGCGGCGCCGACCGCCGACATGCTGGCCGCGAAACAGGTCGCCCAGCGTTACTTCGACCTGCTCCGCGTCGACGATTATGCGGCAGCGCTGGCGCTATGGAGCGACGACTCGACCACGGTCGCGCTGGGCGGGCAGGCATTCGCCGCCGCCGCCAAGGCGCAGGGCCGGTTCGAGGGTCGGGCCGGAGAGCCGACCACGACCCGTGACAGCGGCGACACGCGATTCGTCCTGGTCGAGTCGAGCGCTCACGTCCGGTCGCCCAAGGGCAAGGTTTCCGATCTGGCGGGCGTTTTGATGCTCAAGCGGCCGACACGGGATGGCGGCGTGTGGCGTATCTGGGGGACCGATATCCGGCCACGGCGCTGCCGTAACAACACAGTTGCGCGAGGTCTTGGCTGCGTGGCCGCATAATATGACCTAACATCGCCTGGCCACGTTTCAGCACGCCTTAAGTATCTTTCAACGTCGAACTGTCCACATCACCCGCCGACATTGTCACGGAACTATCACGAAACCGAGTTAAGGCGTCTTTCACGACGGCAGCGGCGTTCGCGTTGCCACCGATCCCTCGGGTTGCTGCCGAGCATTTATACAACAGGGGTAAGCCATGAAGACGGTTAAGAACATCATGCTCGTCGGCGTGTCGACGTTGGTCCTGAGCGCCTGCGGCGCCGACGACGTGGCGTCGCCGGGTGCCGGCACGGTCGTCATCAACAATCCGGCCCCGACCCCCGCGCCGACCGCCACGCCCACCCCGACCGCTACGCTGGTGATGCCGGCGTCGGCGTGCCCGGTCATCACCGACCCGCAGGGCCTGCGTGATCGCGGCACCATCACCGGCCCGACCGGCACCTACCGCGTCTGCGCGCTTCCCGCGCGTCTCAACGCAAGCAGCATCCTGCCGCGGACGACCGGCGTCCTGTACAACATGTCCGGCCGCGTCGACGTCGGCACCGATCAAGGTCCGACCGAAGAGGCGACCGATGCCGCCGACGTGACGCTGACCATCCAGCCGGGCGTGATCGTCTTCGCCGACGCCGGGCCTTCGTTCATCAACATCAATCGTGGCAACCAGATTCAGGCCGTCGGTTCGGCCACTCAGCCGATCATCTTCACCAGCCGGGCCAACGTCGAGGGCACGACCACCGACTCCTCGTCCGGCCAGTGGGGCGGCGTCGTCCTGTCGGGTCGCGCGCCGATCACCGACTGCGCGGCACCCGCCGCGGCGCCCGGCACGGTCGCGTGCGAGCGGCAGACCGAGGGCGCGGTCGATCCGGCGCTCTACGGCGGCGCCACGGCGAACGACAATAGCGGCCGCATGAGCTTCGTGCAGATCCGCTACTCCGGCTATGTCCTCTCGGCGAACAGCGAGCTGCAGTCGCTGACGACGCAAGGCGTGGGCAGCGCCACGGTGCTCGACCACATCATGTCGTTCAACAGCTCGGACGATGGCGCCGAGTTCTTCGGCGGCCGCGTCAACATGAAGTACTACGTCTCGATCGGGGCCGAGGACGACAACCTCGATACGGATACGGGCCTGAAGGGCAACTTCCAGTATGTGATCGTCGCCCAGCGCCTCAACGCGACCCCGGCGATCGCCGACTCGATGATCGAGGCCGACTCGGACAACGCGGTCGACGGCGACAATCCGCGCCAGAACGTGTTCCTGTCCAACTTCACCTTCATCGACCGGGTCGCCGGCAATGCCGACGTCGCGTCGATCCTGCTGCGCGGCGGTACGGACTACACCGCGGCCAACGGCATCCTGGTCAACTCGGTCACCAATCCCTGCCTGCGGATCAGCCGGGCGCAGACGGCCTCGACGACGCAGAACACCGCGATCGACGAGTTCGGCTCGCCGGTGTTCCGCTCGGTGGTATTCTCGGGCTGCGGCGCGTCGCCGTTCTCGGGCGCCAACGGCGTGACCGACGCGCAGGTCCAGGCGATCTTCGCGGCCGGCACCAACACCAATGCGAACTACACGCCGACGCTGACCAGCCTGTTCGTCAACGGTGCCAACGAGACGGCGGTGCCGGCGTTCAACGCTTCGACGTTCAACGGCCAGACGTTCAACGGCATCACGTTGACGCCGGCCGGCTTCTTCGACGCCACGACCTATATCGGCGCCGTGCGGGACGCGAACGACACCTGGTATCAGGGCTGGACGTGCAACAGCGCGACCGCCGCGCTCGGCGCGAGCAACAGCCTGTGCACGACCATTCCGACCTTCTGATGCGACGGCGCTGAATAAAGGGGGCGAGGTGCGATCGGAGCACGCTCGCCCCTTTTCCACTCGTCACTTTGGGGGTTTGAGATGTCCAACTCGCGGCCGTTCGCCAGTCTATTGCTATTCACGTCCGCGTTGGTCACGCCCGCAGCGGCGCTTGCCCAGACGGGCTCCTCGCCGCCTTCGGGTGCCGGCACCGGCGGCGCAGCCGGCAGCGCCGGCGGCGGCGCCAGCACCGGCCAGGCGACCGGCCAGGCGGCCCCCACCGACGCGGGCACGCCGGCCGGCGCCGCGCCGCAGACCGGCGGGACCGTGAGCGAGTCCGCCGCGCCGCAGGAGGCGACGCAGGAGCAGGTGGACGTCTCGGTTCCCGGCGGCGCCGGTGCCGAGGTCGTCGTGACCGGCCAGCGCGATCGCAACGTCGTGCGTACCGGCGCGCAGGTGCTGACGGTATTGTCCAGCGCCGACATCGCGCGGACCGGGGAGGGCGACATCGCCGGGGCGCTCGGCCGCGTCACCGGCCTCAGCGTCGTCGGCAACGGCTTCGTCTACGTTCGTGGCCTCGGCGATCGCTATTCGCTGGCGCTGCTCAACGGTTCGCCGCTGCCCAGCCCCGAGCCGCTTCGCCGCGTCGTGCCGCTCGACATCTTCCCGACCAACATCGTCTCGTCGTCGCTGGTTCAGAAGAGCTATTCGGTCAATTATCCGGGCGAGTTCGGCGGCGGCGTCATCAATCTAACGACCAAGACCGCCCCGGCGGAGCCGTTCCTGAGCCTGGGCGTAAGCGGCGGCATCGATTCCGAGACGACGGGACAGCTCGGCTATACCTATTACGGCACCAGGACCGACTGGACCGGCTTCGGCAACGGCGGCCGCGACCTGAAGCCGGCGCTGCGGTCGTTCCTCGCCAGCGGCAACACCATCGGCCAGCTGAGCACCGCCGACAATTCGGCGATCGCCGCGCAACTGGTCACGGGGCGCAACTCGGTCGTGCAGCGTAACGGCGACATTCCGGCCAATGCGTCCGGGCTGGTCACCGGCGGCACCTCCTTCGATGCCCTGGGCGCGACGTTCGGCGTGATCGCCACCGCCGGCTACAGCAGCAAGTGGCGTACGCGAGACACGACGCAACAGACCGCCAACACCGCAGACCTGTCTTCGCGAGATCTGGATTTCCAGCGCGTCATCACCGACAATCGTGTCGTCGTGAACGGCCTGATCGGCCTCAACGCGACGTTCGGCGACAACAAGGTGCGGCTGACCAACGTCTATATCCGCGATACGTTGAAGCAGGCGCGGCTGGGCACGGGAACGCAGGCGAACGGCAACCCGAACGCGACGCTGCTGCAACAGGACACCGCCTGGTACGCGCGCCAGCTATATGACCTGCAACTGGTCGGCGAGTTCAAGCTTGCCCCGGCGCTCAGCCTGGACCTGCGCGGCGGTTACGCAAACACCAAGCGCAATGCGCCAGACGAGTTCAGCTATCAATATTATCGCAGCAACCAGACGCCCTGCGGCACCGTCGCGACGGCGGGCTGCGACCCTTATGGCGCGACCTTCATCAACACGTTGACCAACGGTCAGACCGGTCTGGCCGACGTCAGCTATTCGTTCCTGGACGAGGACCTGTGGTCGGGCGGCGCGGACCTGTCCTATCGTCTGACGTCGGACATCACCGCCACCATCGGCTATGCCTATAGCGACACGGAGCGTCGCAACGAACGGCGGGCGTTCATCTTCCGGTCGTCGAACCTGCCGCAGGGCCTCTCGGTGCTGCGCCCCGACATCCTATTGTCGCAGCCCGTCATCATCGCGGGTCCGCAGCTGTCGCCGAGCCAGCGGTACACGATCACGCTTACCGACAACGAGCCCAACCCGGTGTTCCTTGCCAGGCTGACCAATCATGCGGCCTATGCCAAGATCACCGCGCAGTTCCTGACGGATCTGACGCTCGACGCGGGCGTCCGCTACGAAACGGCGAAGGAGACCGTGAACGCGGTGCAGGTGTTCACCACGCCGACCTCGGGCGCCGTGACGCCGACGAATCTGAATCGCGATTATTTCCTGCCAGCGGCGACGCTGACCTATGCGATCGCCGATCGCATGCAGGTCCGGTTGAACGCATCCAAGACGATCGCGCGACCGCAGTTTCGCGAGTTGATCTTCCAGACCTTCTACGATCCGGAAACGAACCGCAATTTTCGCGGTAACCCGCTGCTCGTCGACAGCCAGCTGTATAACGTCGAGGGCCGATACGAGTGGTATTTCGCGCCCGAACAGCGCGTGTCGGTGGCCGGCTTCTTCAAGCGGATCGACAATCCGATCGAGACCTTCGCGAGCTTCGACGACAACAGCGTGGTCAGCAGCTTCGCGAACGCGCCGCGCGCGAACCTGTACGGCGGCGAATTCGAGCTGACCAAATATTTCAATCTCGACGGGCTGTTCAATTCGGAGATGTTCTCGACGCGGCGCTTGGTCACGGTCGCGAACTATACCTATACCCGGTCGAGGCTGAAGGTTCGTGCCGACGACACGACGGCGGTGTTCGCCTTTTCCTCGACCCGCGCGCTCGACTTCTTCCGCAACGACGTGCCGCTCACCGGTCAGTCGGACCATCTGGTGAACTTCCAGCTCGGGCTGGAGGATCGTACCCGCCTGTCGCAGCAGACGCTGTTGCTCACTTATGCGAGCGATCGCGTCACCAATCGCGGCGCCGGCACGCAGCCCGACATCACCGAGCGGCCGGGCCTGCGGCTCGACTTCGTCGCACGCGAGGGCGTCACCTTCATGGGGATCGACACCGAGTTGAAGTTCGAGGTCCGCAACATCACCGGCACCCGCTATCAGGAGTTCCAGCAGGCCGGCAGCAATCGCATCTACTATAACCGCTACGACGTGGGCACGAGCGCCTCGATCGGGCTCGGACTCAATTTCTGACGTAGCGATGCCGGCCCAGGCTGCGGCTGCATTGGCGGGAAAGGTGCTGTCAGTCTTACGCGGGCTGGGCTCCACACGATTGTGGTCAGGCTTGAGGGCAGGGGCTTGGCTCGCGATGATCTGGCACGCCGCCTGGGCGGCGGAGCGCCGTTCCTTACAGGTGGTGCGATCAAGGCGGCTGAACGGCGGGATCGCGGACTCGGTCGCTAACGAACGATGCCCTTAGGCAACGTCGATCTCGCGATCACGGTCCGCTTCGATTCCGCACATTCGTGCCGGTGGTTTCGGGCGATCGACTGCGGGTACCGGTTGGTTGCTGTCGGCGCCGTTGCGCGACCGGGCTTCAGTCGATCATCATCAGGCTGGCATTGCCGCCCGCCGCCGTCGTATTGATCGAGGTCGACACTTCCTCCAGCAGCCAGTCCGGCTGATAGGCGAGCCACTGGTCGTCACGGGCGACGTGGACCGCGACGATCGGACCCGGCAGGGCCGCCACCCTCTCCAGAACCGCCGACCTGCGTGCCGCGTCGCCCTCCACCAGCGCGGTAACGCAGTGGTCGGCCGAGGGTGCGAACATCGCCGCGACGGCGGCGGGCAGGGTGGTCGGGAGTGCCATGCCCTCGACCTCGCCGCGATTGCCGGTGGCAAGTACCGCCGCCATCTGCTCGAACAGCCCCGCGCGGGTCGCCGGGACCATCAGGATGCGGCCACGCGGGTGCAGCGCATAGCGGTTGCGCTCGCCGACCGGGCCGGGCAGGTCGACGTCGATGCCGAGCGCGGAGGCATCGCCATAGCGTCGCGCGACGGCGGCGCTCGCGGGTTCGTCGGCGTCGTCGAGCCAGGCGGCGAACTCGTGCAGCACGGCCGGACGCGGGCCGGTCGCGGCACCGGCGATCGGCGGCGCATCCATCAGCCGGCGGAGATACAGCGGCCCGCCCGCCTTGGGGCCGGTGCCCGACAGCCCGCGCCCGCCGAACGGCTGCACGCCGACGATCGCGCCGATGACGTTGCGGTTGACGTAGAGGTTGCCCGCCTTGATCCGCGCGGTGACATGCGCGACCGTCGCGTCGAGACGGGTGTGGAGGCCGAAGGTCAGGCCGTAGCCGGTCGCGTTGATCGCGTCGATCAGGTCCTCCAGCGCTTCGCGGCGATAGCGCAGAACGTGCAGCACCGGGCCGAACACCTCGCGCTCGACGTCGCCGATCGCGTCGATCTCGATGATCGTGGGGGCGACGAAGGTGCCGTGCGCGGCCTCGGCGGGCAGCGGCAGCCGGTCGACCGTCGCCCCGGCGGCGCGCATCGCGGCGACGTGGCGCTCGATCGTCGCCTGCGCCTCCGCCGAGATGACCGGGCCGATGTCGACCTTGAGCGCGTCGGTGCGGCCGATGCTCAGTTCCGCGAGCGCGCCCTTCAGCATCGTCAGCGTGCGGTCGGCGATCTCTTCCTGCAGGCACAGGATGCGGAGCGCGGAGCAGCGCTGGCCGGCGCTGTCGAACGCGGAGGCGAGGACATCGGCGACGACCTGTTCGGCGAGCGCGGAGGAGTCGACGATCATCGCGTTCTGCCCCCCGGTCTCGGCGACCAGCGGGATCGGCAGGCCCGCCGGCGACAGGCGGGTCGACAGCTGGCGCTGGATGAGGCGGGCGACTTCGGTGGAACCGGTGAAGATGACGCCTGCCGTCGCCGGTGCGGCGACCAGCGCGCCCCCGATCGCGCCGTCGCCCGGCACGAGCTGGAGCGCGTCGGCGGGGACGCCCGCTTCGTGCAGCAGCCGGACCGCCTCGGCGGCGATCAGCGGGGTCTCCTCGGCCGGCTTGGCGAGCACCGGGTTGCCGGCGGCGAGCGCGGCGGCGATCTGGCCGGTGAAGATGGCGAGCGGGAAGTTCCAGGGGCTGATGCACACTACCGGTCCGAGCGGCGTCTGGTCGGGGCCGAACGTCGCGCTTGCCTGCGCGGCATAGTAGCGCAGGAAGTCGATCGCCTCGCGCACCTCCGCGATCGCGTTGGGCACCGATTTGCCCGCCTCGCGCACCGCCAGCCCGATCAGCATCGGCATCCGCGCCTGCATCGCGTCGGCGGCGTGTTCCAGCCGCGCCGCGCGTTCCGCCACGGGCACCTCGCTCCAGGTGGAGCGCGCGGCGCGCGCCACCGCTGCGGTGGCGAGCGCAGGCGTCGCCTCGACGACCGCGCCGACCACGTCGCGATGGTTTGCCGGATTCAGCACCGGACGCGCGGTTCCACCGTCGTCGGCCGGGGCAGCGCGCGCCTCGCCCGCCGCGCTCTCACGCAGCGCGTCGCCGAGCGCGGTCAGCAATGTCTCGTCGGTCAGGTCCAGGCCGGCCGAGTTGCGGCGATCGGGATAGAGGTCGGCGGGCAGCGCGATGGCGTCGTGCCGCGCGCCGGGATGTGGCATCGCACGCACGGTCGCGACCGGATCGGCGACCAGGTCGTCGATCTGGATCACGGGATCGGCGATGCGGTTGACGAAGGACGAATTGGCGCCGTTCTCCAGCAGCCGCCGCACGAGGTAGGCAAGCAGCGTCTCGTGCGTGCCGACCGGCGCATAGATGCGGCATGGCCGGTCCATCTTTCCCTTGCCGACGACCTGCGCGTACAGCGGCTCGCCCATTCCGTGCAGGCACTGGAATTCGTAGCGGTCGGCGGCGGCATCGGGACCGGCGAGATGGTAGATCGTCGCCAGCGTCTGCGCGTTGTGCGTCGCGAACTGCGGGAACACCGCGTCGGGCGCGGCGAGCAGCCGGCGGGCGCAGGCGATATAGGCGACGTCGGTGTGGACCTTGCGGGTATAGACCGGGAAGTCGGGCACGCCGTCGACCTGCGCGCGCTTGATCTCCGCGTCCCAATAGGCGCCCTTGACCAGCCGCACCATGATCCGCCGCGCGGACCGGCGGGCGAGGTCGACGATCCAGTCGATCACGGGCGGACAGCGCTTGCCATAGCCCTGCACGACGAAGCCGAGCCCGTTCCAGCCGATCAGATCGGGGTCTAGCGCCAGACTCTCGAACAGGTCGAGCGACGGTTCCAGCCGGTCGGCTTCCTCCGCGTCGATGTTGAAGCCGATCGCATATCCCCTGGCGAGCTGCGCCAGCGCCGTGACGCGCGGCAGCAGCTCGTTCATCACGCGCTCGGTCTGGGCGCGGGAATAGCGCGGGTGGAGCGCCGACAGCTTGATCGAGATGCCGGGGCCGTCATAGACGCCGCGCCCCGCCGACGCCTTGCCGATCGCGTGGATCGCGCGCTCGTAGTCGCGGTAATAGCGCTCGGCGTCGGCCATCGTCGTCGCCGCCTCGCCGAGCATGTCGTAGCTGTAGCGGAAACCCTCCGCCTCCAGCTTGCGCGCGCGCTTCAGCGCCTCGGCGATCGTCTCGCCCGTGACGAACTGTTCGCCCATCATCCGCATCGCCAGATCGACGCCGCGCCGGATCACCGGCTCGCCCGCGCGCG
This sequence comes from Sphingomonas sp., assembly GCF_965200135.1. Lineage (GTDB taxonomy): Bacteria > Pseudomonadota > Alphaproteobacteria > Sphingomonadales > Sphingomonadaceae > Sphingomonas. The sequence continues at coordinate 229,135 of NZ_CBDATK010000006.1, read as the reverse complement.
CGACCAGCCGGGTCAGCGCGGCGCCGAGGCCGCGATCGTCGGCGCTGCGGACCAGCTTGCCGGTGACCACCAGCCCCCAGGTCGCGGCGTTGACGAACAGCGGCTTGTCGCCACCCAGATGTGCCGACCAGTCGCCGTCCGACACCTTGTCGCGGATCAGCGCATCGCGCGTCGCGTCGTCGGGAATCCGCAACAGCGCCTCCGCAAGGCACATCAGCGCGATGCCCTCATCGGTCGACAGCGAGTATTCGCGTACCAGCCCCTCCACCCCGCTGCCCTTGTGATTCGACCGAAGCGCGGTCACCAGCGTCGCGGCGGTCGCGCGCACGGTGGCGGCGGTTGCCGGGTCCAGCGTCGCCTCGTCCAGCAGCGGCGCGAGGCACGCCGCCTCGTCGCGGCGATAGGCGGCGGTGATCGCCCGCCGTAGCGGTGAAGGCTGTCGGACCGGCGGGGCGAAGGCGGCGAAGGGAGGCTGATCGTGCATGGCCCGGATATAGGCCGACCGGCGCCGCCGATCTGCCTTATCAGCGGCGTCCGAGTAGCCGACTGGACTTAGTTTTCGCGCCTCCGTAGGTGAAATGTATGATCGCTGCCCCTGGTCCCGTCGAACTGGACTCCTTCGACCGGCGGATGCTGGCCGTTCTGGCGAGCGATGGCCGGATCACCGTCACCGATCTCGCGGCGCGCGTGGGACTGTCGAAGACGCCGTGTCAGGTCCGGCTGCGGCGACTGGTCGACAGCGGCGTTATCGTCAGATTTCGCGCGGTGATCGATGCGACCAAGCTCGGCCTCGATCATGTCGCCTTTGCCGAGGTCAAACTGTCTGACACGCGCGAGGCGGCGCTGGCGGAGTTCAACGCCGCCGTGCGCGATGTGCCCGAGGTGGAGGAATGCCACATGATCGCCGGCGGGTTCGATTACCTGCTCAAGGTCCGTACCGCCGACGTCCGCCGCTATCGGTTCGTCCTGGGCGAACGGATCTCCGCGCTGCCGCACGTCGCGAGCACGTCGACCTTCGTCGCGATGGAGACCGTCAAGGACGGCGGCGCCTCCGCGTGAGGCGGCGCTCGCTCGCGCGCCGGTCCGGTGCTAGCGGTACCCCGGTGTTTACGCCGTCCTAAGTCGGCGGCGGGCAAGGCGAGCACCATGCGTACCGTTCTGGTCACCGGCTCGGCCGGGTTCATCGGTTTTCACCTCAGCGGGTTGCTGCTCGCCGAGGGCTTCCGCGTCGTCGGGATCGACGCGATGACCGACTATTACGACGTGCGGCTGAAGCAGGATCGCCACGCCCGGCTGCTGGCGCACGACGGGTTCACCGCCGAGGAGTTCGACGTCGGCGACGCGGATCGGCTGATGGCGCTGGCCGAGCGCGAGCGGCCGGACGTGATCGTCCATCTCGCGGCGCAGGCGGGGGTGCGCTACAGCCTGGAAAACCCGCGCGCCTATATCGACACCAACCTGACCGGCACGTTCAACGTCATGGAGGCGGCGCGGACGCTGGGGGTCGATCACCTGCTGATGGCGTCCACTTCGTCGGTCTACGGCGCGAACGAGGACATGCCGTTCGCGGAAACGGACAAGGCCGACCTGCCGCTCACCATCTATGCCGCGACCAAGAAGGCGAACGAGGCGATGGGGCATGCCTATGCCCATCTCCACGACCTGCCGACGACGATGTTCCGGTTCTTCACCGTGTATGGGCCGTGGGGGCGGCCCGACATGGCGCCGTTCAAGTTCACCCGCGCGATCGTCGCGGGCGAGCCGATCGACGTCTATAACCATGGCGAGATGTGGCGCGACTTCACCTATGTCGAGGATCTGGTGCGCGGTATCCGCCTGCTGATCGACGCTGTGCCCGTCCGTCCCGCCGGCCGCGCCGCGATCGCGCCGGGCGACAGCCTGTCGCCGGTGGCGCCGTTCCGCATCGTCAACATCGGCAACTCGGACAAGGTGCGGCTGGAGGACTTCATCGCGGCGATCGAGGCGGCGGTGGGGCGGCCGGCGACGCGCAACTATATGGCCATGCAGCCCGGTGACGTACCCGCGACCTGGGCCGACGCGTCGCTGCTACGCAGCCTCACCGGCTATGCGCCGCAGACCGACGTGCGCGAGGGAACCCGGCGGTTCGTCGAATGGTATCGCGGATATTACGACGTCTGACCGCCGCGATCAGCGGCCGATGCTCGCATAGGTGAAGCCCGCCGCGCGAACCTGGGCGGGATCGTAGATGTTGCGGAGATCGACCAGCACCGGCGTCTTGAGCGACGCCTTGACGCGCGCGAGGTCGAGGCCGCGAAACGCGTCCCACTCGGTCACGATCACCAGCGCGTCGGCGCCCTCGATCGCCGCCCACGCGTCGCCCACGAACTCGACCCCGGCGAGCAGCGGCTTCGCCTGCTCCATCCCCTCCGGGTCATAGGCGCGGATCAGCGCGCCCGCGTCCTGCAGCGTCTGGATCACCGAGATGGCGGGGCTGTCGCGCATGTCGTCGGTGTTGGGCTTGAAGGTCAGGCCCAGCACCGCGATGGTCCGGTCGCGGACCTCGCCGCCCATCGCCGCGATCACCTTGCGCCCCATCGCGCGCTTGCGGGTGTCGTTGACCGCGACCACCGCCTCGACGATCCGCTGCGGCGCCTCGTGGTCCTGGCTGGTCTTCAACAGCGCCAGCGTGTCCTTGGGGAAGCACGAGCCGCCATAGCCCGGCCCGGCGTGGAGGAACTTCGACCCGATCCGGTTGTCCAGGCCGATGCCGCGCGACACGTCCTTCACGTCCGCGCCGACCTTTTCGCACAGGTCCGCGATCTCGTTGATGAAGGTGATCTTGGTCGCGAGGAAGGCGTTGCCGGCGTATTTGATAAGCTCGGCGGTGCGGCGGCCGGTGACCAGGATCGGCGCGTTGTTGAGGTAGAGCGGGCGATAGACCTGTTGCATCACCGCCGTCGCGCGCGGGTCTTCGGACCCGATGACGATCCGGTCGGGCCGCTTGAAGTCGTCGATCGCGGCCCCCTCGCGCAGGAATTCGGGGTTGGAGACGACGCCGAACTCGGCCGTCGGGTTCGCCTCCTTGAGGATGCGCTCGACCTCGTCGCCGGTGCCGACCGGCACCGTCGATTTGGTCACCACCACCGCATAGCCGTCGAGCGCCTCGCCGATCTCCTTGGCGGCGGCGTAGACATAGGAGAGGTCAGCATGGCCGTCGCCACGCCGCGACGGCGTGCCGACCGCGATGAAGATCGCGTCGGCCCCCCTCACGCCCTCACCCAGGTCGGTGGTGAAGCGCAGCCGTTTGCCCGCGACGTTGCGCGCGACCAGATCGTCCAGCCCCGGCTCGTAGATCGGCATGACGCCCGCGAGCAGCCGCTCGATCTTGCCCGCATCCTTGTCGACGCAGACCACGTCATGCCCGAAATCGGCGAAACAGGCGCCGGAGACCAGGCCGACATAGCCCGAGCCGATCATCGCGATCTTCAACTGACAACCCCTTCACGCGCGCACAGCCCACTCGGCCGGCGCGAGCGCCGCTACCGCCATTCCCGTTAAAACACTACCCCGCAGGCGGCGGCGCGACGGGGCGGAGCAGCAGGTCCTGATAGTCGAACGAGAAGTCGGCGGTGGGCGACACCGCCTTCAGCGTCGCCTGCGTCACCTTGCCGTCGGCGTCGAGCGTGAAGGTGACATAGGCCGGCTCGATCCCCGGATCGTCGAAGCGCGCGACGAAGGTGTCGTACTGGTAATGCTCCAGCCGCCCGGTCATGCCCGGCGTGCCGGTGAAGTTCACCGTCAGCCCGCGCGCGTCCTGCCCGATCGTGACCTTGCCGTACCACGCATCCTCATAGCTGCCGGCATAGCGCGCCGGCGCCAGCGACGGCCCGACCCTGACGGGTGCCGCCGCCTGCTGCGTCACCGCCGCCGCGGCCCCTTCCAGCCGCCGCTTGACGTACGCCTGGTAGCGCGAGGGCCAGTCCTGCGCCGGCAGGCCCAGATAATGGTCGAGCAGCTCGTACATCAGCCCCAGCCGGATAACCGAGTCCTCCGCGTTGATGGTGATCGCGAAGCCGGTGTTCTTCTCCGGGATCATCACCACGACGGTGGTGAAGCCGAACACGCCGCCCGCGTGCCAAACCACCTTTGCGCCGCGATAGTCGCGCACCTCCCAGCCGAGCGCATAGTTCTGATAGGTCGGCGCGACGCCGGTCAGCTCGGGCGGGGCGGGCGCGACCGGCTCGATCGTCACCGGCGTCCACATCTGCGTCGACGCCGCCTCGCTGAACAGCCGCCCGCCGCCGGGGATCGCGCCGTGGCCGAGCTGGATCTGCAGCCAGCGCGCGAGGTCGTTGGCACTGACCGACAGCAGCCCGGCCGGCGCCGACGCCTGACCCAGCTGGTCGCGCTCGTCGAGCACCCGTTGCTCGGCCAGCCCGCGCACCGTGCCGCCGACGCGGGCGTGCGGCGTGGCGCGGTCGGCGGTCGACAGCTTCACCGTCTGATCGCCGGTCGCGGTCCGCATCCCCGCCGGGCGGAAGACGTGATCGCGCATATAGTCTTCGTAGCGCTGGCCGCTCACCGCCTCGATCACCGCGCCCGCGACCGAATAGAGGATGTTGTCGTAGGCGTAGCCCGAGCGGAAGCTGGTCGCCGGCTTGATGAAGCGCAGCCGGCGGACCAGCTCGGCGCGGCTGATGTTGCTGCGCGGCACGAACAGCAGGTCGCCCGCGCCGAGCCCGAGCCCGCTGCGATGGACCAGCAGGTCGCGGATCGTCATCTCGCGCGTGACCCACGGATCGTACATCTGAAAGCCGGGCAGGTGGTCGATCACCTTGTCGTCCCAGCCGAGCTTGCCCGCGTCGACCAGCGTCGCGAGCGCCGCCACCGTCATCGCCTTGCCGGTCGAGCCGTTCATGAACAGCGTGTCGGCATCGACCCGCGCACTGCCGCCGAGCCGGCGCACGCCATAGCCCTTCGCGAGCACCACCTTGCCGTTCTCGACGATCGAGATCGCGAGGCCGGGAACGCCCGCCTGCCGGCGCAGCGCCTCGACGCGCGCATCGAAGCCGGTCGGCGGGTCGGCCAGCGCGGGAGTCGCGAGGAGCGATAGGGCGAGGAGGGCGAGCTTCTTCATGCGGGCTCCGGGGGGCGAGAGGGACGATGGAGGAGCCGCCAGACGCCCAGCGTCATCAGCGGCACGACATAGACGGCGAGCACGACCCAGGCGAGCAAACGGTAGCCGCCCGCGATCAGCGCGACCAGGCCGACGCGCTCGGCGGCCAGCATGCACAGCGCGAGCAGCACCAGCGCGCCCGCGCCGCGCTGCACCGGCGTCAGCGTCCGCCCGCGCGCGTGCCACGCGCCGGCGACCCGCTCGTTGATCGCATGGACCGCGCCGGTGCCGCTCTCCAGCAGCGCGGCGAAGATCATCAGCTGGAACAGATAGCGGAACCAGGGATGGCCGAGCCGCGCGAGCAGATAGTCCGACGGCAGCGCCTCGCCGGCGATGGCGGGCATGAAACCGGTCATGCAGACGAAGAAGACCAGCGCCGGCAGCATCGCCAGCGGTCCCGCCGCCAGCCCGGCGACCACCGCATCGCGGTCACTGGTCAGGTGGCGCAGCACCGGCAGGATGATGACCGCGCCGACGATGTTATAGCCGGCATAGGTCAGGCCGCCCCCCGCCCAGTCGGTGCTCATCGTCACCGGCCCGGCAAAGGCGGTGCCGATCCGGTCGCCGAACGCGCTCAGCGCGAAGATCGCGAACAGGATGTAGACGCCGTAGAGCAGGATCGAGACCCAGGCGAACAGCCGCTCGACCGAGTGGTTGCCGAACGCGGCGACCGTGGCGATGCACGCCATCAGCGCGGCGGTGCCCGCGAGGCGCGGCAGGCCGAGCGTCGCGTGGCCGATCTCGCCCGCCGCCGCGCCGAACACCGCCAGCACCAGCACCACGAACAGCATGTAGGCGAACTCGAACACCACCCAGCCGCGCCCGAGCAGCGCCTGGAAGAAACCGCGATAGTCGCGGGCCGCCGCCATCCGCGCGAACAGGAAGGTGGCGACGCACACCGCGCTCCAGATCGCGGTCGCCAGCGCCATCGCGGCGAGCCCGCCCCAGGCACCGGCGGGCAGGAAGAACTCGGCAATCTCGCGGCCCGTGGCATAACCGCCGCCGATCACCACCGCCTTGAACGCGAGGCCGGGCAGCACGAGCCGCTGGAAGCGGCTCGGCCGGATCGCGTCCGGGGCGGCGTCGCTCACGCCAGGCAGGCTTCGACCAGCGCGTCGAACGCCGTGCCGCCGCGGATCGGATCGGCGACCGGCAGCCCGGTCTCCGCCGCGGTCGCCGCGATCGCGGCGCTCGCCGCCGCCGCGTCGAGCGCGCCGGTGTTGAGGCTGACGCCGACGCACCGGATCGCGGGGTTGGTGACGCGCCCCAGCGCGACGGTCTGCGCGATCACCGCGGCGATCGAGGGCAGGGCGGTCGCCTCCACGCCTAGCATCCCGATGCGCGTCGGATCGTGGCAGACGACGAACACGTCGGGCTGGCTGCCGTGGAGCAGCCCCAGCGATACCGCCGCATAGGAGGGGTGGAAGAGCGAACCCTGCCCCTCGATCACGTCCCAGTGATCGGGCGCGGCGGCGGGGCTGAGCCGTTCGGCGGCGCCCGCGACGAAATCGGCCACCACCGCGTCGATCGGCACGCCGGCACCGGCGATCAGGATCCCGGTCTGGCCGGTGGCGCGAAAGGTCGCGTCGACCCCGCGCGCCGCGAAGGCGCGGGCCAGCGCCAGCGCGGTGTATTTCTTGCCCAGCGCGCAGTCGGTGCCGACCGTCAGCAGCCGCTTGCCCGCGCGCTTCAGGCCCGATCCGACCGACAGGTCGGCGGGGGGCGTGCGGACGTCGTGCAGCCGTCGCCCGTGCCGTTCGGCCGCCGCCGCCAGACCGGGCATGTCGCCCAGCCGACTATGCATCCCTGAGATCAGGTCCAGTCCCGCCGCCAGCGCCTCTTGCAGCGCCGGCAGCCAGCTCGCCGGGATCGCCCCGCCGGGGCTGGCGACGCCGATCACCATCGCCCGCGCGCCCGCCGCCACCGCCGCCGCCGGGGTCATCGCCGGCAACCCGGTGCTGACTCGCGCGCCCGGCAGTGCCAGTTCGCCGACGCAGCGCTCGCCCGCCCAATCGCGCAGGCCGAGCGCGGTCTTGGCGAACCCCGGCTCGACCACGTCGCCCATGAACAGCAGATAGGGCGACGGCAATTGCGTGGACGCCACCGCCGTGTCGGCACGCACCAGCACCGCTGCGTCCATTAGAAGCGGACGCCGACCGTCGCGCCGAGCGTGCGGGGGCGGATCGAGGTGGCGCGGAGCAGCGGGATGTTGTTGCCGCCGATCCCGGCCGGCACCGCGGTCGGATAACCGGCGGCGTTGATGAGGCCCTGACTGTCGGACAGGTTGCGCGCATAGACCTGGATCGTGAAGTTGCCGATGTCGGCGCCCGCGCGCAGGTTCACCGTCGCATAGCCGTCGAGCGTGATCTGGCGTCCGAACGCGGCGCGGTAATCGGCGTCGAAGCCGGCCTTCTGGTCGTCCTGCAGGTGGACGTCGCCGCCGATGAACGCGGTGCTGTCACCGACCGCCCAGCGATAGTCCGCCGAGACGTTCCCCGACCAGCGCGGGACGAAGGGCAGGTCGTCGCCGGCCAGGCCCCCCGCCAGGTTCAGCCCGCCATTGGCGGTGGTGTCGTCGCGCAGGTTGGCGCGGGTATAGGCGATGTTCGCCGACACCTCGAAGCCCGGCGTCGGCCGCATCGTCGCGGTCGCCTCGCCGCCATAGGTGCGCGCGCGGCGGCCGTTCGCGTTGACGCCGACCGGGCCGGCGGACGAGTTGGCGGTCGACAGGATCAGGATGTCCTTCCAGTCGACATAGAAGCCCGCCAGGTCGATGCCGAAGGTGCGGTCGGCGGTCTCCGCCTTTAATCCCGCCTCGTAGCTGATGAGCGTGTCCGACCGGAACTCGGCCGGAAAGCCGGCGGGGGCGCCGGCCGGGATGAAGTTGGGGCCGCCGGGGCGATAGCCCTTGGCGACGCGGGCATAGACCGCCGCGCGGTCGCTGATCTCGAAGCGCGGTGCCACCGACCAGGTGAACACGCCCTCCTGCGACCGGCCGCTGACCGGCGTCCCCATGCCGAGCTGGATCACCTGCTGGCGGCTGTCCTGCTTGTTGTCGCTATACCGCCCGCCCAAAGTCAGGTCGAAGCGCGGGCCGAAGTGGAAGGTGCCGTTCGCATAGCCCGCCAGCTCGCGGTAATGCGCGTCGATATTGGCGAAGACGAAGCGCGAGAAGGTGAACGGTCCGAACGTGGCGGCGGTCGGGATGAACGCGAGCGTCCCGAACGAGAAGGGCAGGTAATCCTGATCGAGCGAGGTCGTCTCGCGCGTGTAGTATCCGCCCACCACCAGGTCGAAGAAGGTGGAGCTGGGCGTCACCAGCCGGACTTCCTGCGTCACCTTCTTCAGCCCGGCGTTGTTGCCGAAGCCGATGCCGACGCCCGACGCGCTCTGGGCGCCATAGATCGCCGCCGCCAGCCCCTGCGCGCCGTTGGTGCTGATGTCGGTGATCTGGTCCTGTTTCTGCGTCGCATAGCTGCTGACCGAGGTCAGCGTCGCGAAGCCGACGTCCCAGTCGATCGTGCCGTTGTACAGGCGATAGTCGATGTTGTGGAACTCGGGATAGCGTTCGTAGCGGGTCTGCGTCTTGCCCGTGGATGCGCCGGTGATCGCGTTGACCGCGCGCAACGTCGCCGGATCGGCATCGAACTGCGACTGTGAATCGACCTCGATGTTCTGGATGATCGCGGTCAGCCGGACCGAGAAGCGGTCGGTCGGCTTGAACAGCAGCGAGGCGCGGCCGCCATAGCTGTCCGCGCGGTCGATGTTGGTGCCCGGCAGCCCGGTGCGCTGTAGATAGCCCGGCGTGCGGTGGAAGAACCCGCTCGCGCGCAACGCCAGATTGTCGCCGAGCGGCAGGTTGAACAGCGCGTTGGCGAGGTAGCCCGTCTCGCCGCGCTTCGCCGTCTCGACGCCCGCCTGCGCGCGCACCTCGATCCGCTCGGTGGACGGCGCGTTGGTGACGTATTTCAGCACGCCGCCGAGCGAGTTGGAGCCGTACAGCGTGCCCTGCGGCCCGCGCAGCACCTCGATCCGTGCCACGTCGAACGTGTCGAAATCACCCGCCAGGATCGCGCCGTTGGCCAGGCTGCCGCTCTGTCCGAACGGCGTGTCGTCGACATAGACCGCGACGGTCGAGCCGACCGAACCGGTGTTGATGCCGCGCAGTATCAGGCGCGCCTGACCGGGATTGTCCTGCGTCACGTTGAGGCCGGGAATCTGCGCCGCATAATCGAGAAAGCTCTTCGCCTGCAGCCGCTCCAGCGCCTCGCCACTCACCACCGAGATCGACTGCGGCACCTCCAGCAGCGTCTGCTCGCGCCGCTGCGCGGTGACGATGACGTCCTGCGACTGGCCGGTGATCGCCTCTGCGCCGGTGCCCGGCTGGACGTCGGTCGCGGGCTGCGACGCGGCGTTGGTCTGCGCCAGCGCGGGGGCGGCGATCACCAGCGTCGTGGAGGCCAGCAGGGTGGCGAGGGTCGTGCGCATCGATTTGTCTCCCTTAATGGCTGTTAGCCGATCATCGTCGACACCCGCCTATTCGGAACACTGTTGTCCCAATCGGAAAACTCGTCAAGCCGATTGCGCGCCGGAATTTCGCGTGTGGCGAACCTGTTGCTCCAGGGCATCACACCCGCGCAGACCGGCCGCCGCCGCCGCCGCGATCACCGCCAGCAGCGTGAAGAAGACGGCGTGGTCCATACTCGACCACAGCGTGCCGACCACGCCGGCGAACAGGCTGCCGGCGAAGGTCGCCAGATACCAGGCGGCCACCGTCGTCGCGCCCATGCCCGCCGGTGCCGCGCGCGCGAACAGCCCCAGCCCGGTCGGCAGGATGAACAGCTCGCCCAGCGTCAGCACCGCGAAGAACAGCACGAACCACGGCCATGCGGTCGGCCGGTCGCCATGCGTCGCCGCGAGCACGGCCAGCAGCAGGAACGAGGCGCCGACGATCAGCGCGCCGGTCGCCATCCGCCGCGCCGGCGCCTCCGGCCGCCCTGCCTCGGCGCGGCGACGCCACCAGGCGAGCAGGAACGGGGTCATCGCCATCACGAACAGCGGGTTGAGCGAAATGAACCAGCTCATCGGGATCGCGCGCGCGCCGACCTGCTTGTCGACGCCGGTGTCCGCCCACAGCGCGACGGTGTTGCCGATCTGCTCGTAGGCGCCGCGAAAGACCGCCACGGCGGCGAAGATGCCGACCAGGAGGGTGATCGTGCGCCGGTCGAACCGCCCGCGCGGCGGCGTGCCGCGCTCGACGCGCGGATGGCGCACGGCGGCGGGCAGATAGCGCTGTCCCCACAGATAGAATCCCAGGCCGGCGCACATGCCGATCCCCGCCGCGCCGAACCCCCAATGCCAGCCATAGGCCTCGCCCAGCGCGCCGCAGATCAGCGGCGCCAGGAAGCCGCCGACGTTCACGCCGACATAATAGACGTTGTACGCCCAGCCGACGCGCGGATCGCCCGGCTCGTACAGGTCGTCGATCTGGCTCGGCAGGCTCGGCAGGAACAGCCCGTTGCCGAGTGCGATGGTGGCGAGCGCCGGGAAGAACAGCGGTTCGAAGGTCATCATGAAATGCCCGGCCGCCATGATCGACCCGCCGATCACGATCGCGCGCCGCTTGCCCAGATAGCGGTCGGCGATCAGCCCGCCGACGATCGGCGTGAAATAGGCGGTGGCGGTATAGGCGCCATAGATCAGCGACGACCGCTCCTGAGAGAACAGCAGCTCCTTGGTCATGTAATAGACCAGGATCGCGCGCATGCCGTAATAGGAGAACTGCTCCCACATGTTGGTGAGGAACAGCACCGTCAGCCCGCGCGGCTGCCCGAACCAGCTGGGCTGCGCGCCCGCAGGCATCGTCATGCGAGGACGGGCTCGGGCGCGCCCCACACCTCCGGCCCGGCGAAGAGCAGGCCGTCGCGATAGGTGACGCTCGGGCTGCGGTCGGCGGCGAGGAAGGTCGGGCCGTCGAGGTCGACCAGATCGGCGACCTGCCCCAGCACGAAGCCCGGCGCGGTCGCGAGGCTGGTCCCCACCATCGTGCCGACCATCACGCCCAGGCCACGCGCGCGCGCCTCGGCCGCCATCAGCAGCCCCTCGGTCAGCCCGCCGCACTTGTCGAGCTTGATGTTGACGACGTCGAACCGCCCGACCGCGCCCGCCACGTCGGCGAGCGACAGCTGGCTCTCGTCGCCCGCGATCGGGATCGGCGAGCCGAGGCCCTCAAGTTCCGCTTCCCGCCCGCGCGGCAGCGGCTGTTCGAGCAGCGCCACGCCCGCCGCGACCAGTCCGTCGATCAGGCGCGGCAGATCGGCGCGCGTGAACCCCTGATTGCCGTCGACGCCCAGCCACACGTCCGGCCGCGCCGCGCGCACCGCTGCAATGCGGTCGAGGTCCAGATCGAGGTCGCCGGTCAGCTTGACCTTGATCGACCGCGCGCCGGTGTAGCTCGCCGCCTTCGCCGCCATCGCGGCGGGGTCGCCGGCGCCGACGGTGAAGGTGGTGACGATCGGCCGCGGCTCGGGCACGCCGGCGAGCCGCCACACCGCTTGTCCGGCACGCTTCGCCTCCAGGTCCCACAGCGCCGCATCGACCGCGTTGCGCGCACCGCCCGGCGGCAGGATGACGCGCAGTTCCTCGCGCGTCGGCCCCGCCTCGATGGCGTCGCGCACCCGCGCCAGCTCGCCCTGCATGTGCGCGAGGTCGTCGCTCAGATAATAGACCCCGCCACCCTCGCCGAGCCCGCGATGCGTGCCATCGTCGAGCGCGACGGTCAGCACCTCCGCGGTCTCAAACACGTGCCCCGCGATGCGGAACGGCTCCGCGAGCCGCAACGTCTCGGCCGCGACGTCCATACGCAGAGGCGCCATCAGTAGTGGACCGTCATCGCCATCAGATTGAACGTGATCGCGAAATACAGCCCGACCAGCGCCGCCAGCAGCACCAGCACGCTCCACAGCTTGCGTGTCCAGCGCCGCCCGTCGCGCCAGGTCAGCCGGACGTTCCAGGCCGCGATCGCGACCGTGCCGACGGTGATGATCGCGGTGGCGATCTGGATCAGCATCACCGGCAGGTCCGTCGCGTCCGACAGGTTGCTGAGGTCCCCGAACAGCCACGTCACCATGCCCAGCCACGCGACGACCAGCAGCACCTCCAGCCCCGCCATGACGCGGGTCGCGCGATACGCCCGGCGCGCGGGTCCTTCGACCGCGAGCGGCGCCTTGTAGCGACGCCGGATGAAGGCACCCGCCGGCCAGTAGAGGAAGGTCAACAGCATCACCGCGATCGAGAGGTAGAGCAACGGCTTGAGCCAGCTCGACGCGACACCGGCGGGCACGCGATCGAACATCATGAACGGCGAGATGCCGTCGAAGCTCCAGCGCACGACGCGGCCGTTTACGACCTGTGCCGCGAGCCGATCGTGCCCGTCGGTCGCCCGCCACAGCCACGGCGCGATCTCGACCCAATGCCGCACGCCGCCGCCGGGTCCCTTCAGGCTGTCGATGACGAGCTCGCCGTCCTTGCCGGTGGTGACGGCCGTCTCGCCGAGGAACGAGACCAGCGCCAGAAAGCTGGACGCGCTGCGGCGGCTGTTCTGCCACAGCCCGGTCATCGCCTGCGCGTGCGCGGCGGCGGTCTTCGCATCGACCCGCCCGTCGCGTTCGGTCGAGGGGAAATAGCGGTCGGCGAAATCGAAGAACAGCGCGTTGCGGACGGTGTGGGCGGAGCCCTCCTTGCCGGCGCTGTTGAACGACACGTACAGCCCGACGCCGTCGGCGGTGAACATGTGGAACGAGGTGTGGAAGTTCGACAGGTCGCCCAGATGGCCGATCACCTCGCGACCGTTGATGTTGGTCTCGAAGAAGCCAAGCTCCATACGGTTGAGCGGCGGCACCAGCGAGACGGGGTTCACCCGATCCAGCGGGCTGTCGTGCATCATCGCCGCGGTCTCGGGCTTCAGGATGCCGCGTCCGTTCTGCAGATGCGCGATCATGAAGCGCGCCATGTCGACGCCCGACGACGACAGCGATCCGGCGGGGAAGGGGGTCACGTTCTCGAACGGCTCGGCCTTTTCCGACGCGCGCGGATAGCCGACCGCCATATACGGCGCGAGTGCTGTGGGCAGCGGCTGGCGGAACGTCGAATAGCGCATCCCTAGCGGCGCGAAGATGCGCTGTTCGACATAGTCGTCGAACGGCATCCCCGACACGCGCTGGACGATATAGCCCGCCAGCGTCGTCGCCCAGTTGGAATAGGCCGGCGTGGTGCCGGGCGCATAGATGCGATGCGGCGTCCAGCGCTTCAGGAACGCCTCCAGCGACAGGATGTGCGCCGAATCGTTGGTGATGAGGTACTTGGCCTGCTCCTCGAAGCCGGCGGTGTGCGTCATGATCTGGCGCATCGTGATCGGCTTGCCGTCATAGGCGGGGATGCGGAAATCGAGATAGCCGTTGACGTCCGCGTCGAGGTCGATCTTGCCCGCCTCCACCTGCTGCATCACCGCGGTCCAGGTGACCAGTTTCGACACGGAGCCGGGGCGGAACAGGGTACGATAGGGATCGACCGGCCGATGGCGGGCGATGTCGGCCCAGCCATAGCCGCGCGCCGACAGGACCTGTCCGTCCTTGACCACCACCACGACCGCGCCTGCGATGTCGCCGGCGTGGAGGGCGTACGGCATGTAGCCGTCGAGCCAGGCGTTGAGGTCGGGCGCGGTCAGCGCGTGGTCGCCCGCCTGCTGCGGTGCCACCACCGGGGTCGGCGCGGGCGCGGCGGTCTGGTTGACCACGGTCGGGGTCAGCGGCGCGACCTGCCGGGCGGGGGCCGCGGCCCCAGCGAGCGCCGCCAGCCCGAGTGCGAAGGAGGTCCAGAACCGCATCAGCCGCTTTCCCTGTGCCGCGGAGGTCATTGCCCCCGTCATCGCCGCCCGATAGACTCGTGAAGTATCGTTATCGGATTGGGACACTGTTATCCCAATTGGAAACGCGGTCAACCGGGAGCTTGCCAGTGCCGTCCCCAGTGTCTTCCAGTGCCGCGCCGACGCTGGGCCTGCTGTTGCGTGGTCTGCGGGCGCGCAACGGCTGGACGCTCAAGGAGATGAGCGCGCGCAGCGGCATCCCCGTCTCGACGCTGTCCAAGGTCGAGCACGATCGGCTGACGCTGACCTACGACAAGCTCCAGCAACTCAGCCGCCGATTGGGGATGCGGATGAGCGAACTGTTCGCGGAGGACGGCGACGAAGGCGAGGCGCCGGTCACCGCGCGGCGCAGCATCGGCGACCTTGCGCATTCGGTGCGGGTCGAGACGCCGAACTACGACTATCTGTATCTTTGCACCGAGCTGCGGCGGAAGCGTATGATCCCGGTGCTCGCCAAGGTCCGCGCCCGCACGCTGGATCAGTTCGGGCCGCTGGTGCGCCACGCCGGTGAGGAATATTTCTTCGTCGTGAGCGGCCGGGTGGTGGTCCACACCGAGTTCTACGACCCCGTCACGCTCGACACCGGCCAGTCGATGTACATCGATTCGACGATGGGCCACGCCTATTTGGTCGCCGACGGCTGCGACGAGGCGGAGATCCTGGGCGTGATGGCGAGCGGCGACGACGAGCTGATGCGCTCGCTGCTCGACATCCACGAGGAACAGCGATTGCGTTCGGCGGCGATGCCCGCGCTTTAGAACATGACGCCGTTACGCTGATCCACCTCTCGCCGTTCGCCCTGAGCGAAGTCGAAGGGCATGAGACTCGCCTGTGCTTCGACTTCGCTCAGCACGAACGGGGCAACGTGACGTCGTCCGGCCCTTTACCCCGCGCGCGGCGCCGCCGGCGTGGCGACCGGCAGCTCCGCGTTGTTCGGCGCCTCGTCCTTCAACCCGTCCGCCACGGCTTCCGCGCGCACCATCACGCGCAGCATGTTGCCGCCCGCCAGCTTCGCGACTTCGGCGTCGCTCCACCCGCGCCGCATCAGCTCGGCGAGCAGCGCCGGATAGGTGTCGACCCCGCTCAGCCCCTCCGGCAGGGCGTTGCCGACGCCGTCGAAGTCGCTGCCGATGCCGACGTGATCGACGCCCGCCACCTTCGCGATATGCTCGATATGATCGGCGACCTCACCCAGCGTCACGCGCGGCGCGGGGTGCGCGCGCACCCACTCCGCCAGCGCGGCGGCGGCCTTGTCGGGCTGGCCGACATATAAGCCGCCATAGGGCGGCGCGTTCAGGCGCGTCCGCTCCGCGCCGCGATCGTTCGACCAGGTGCGATAGGCGTTGGAGACGTAGTTCTCGGCGAAATTGACCATCACGATCCCGCCGTTCGCCGCCACCAGCTTCAGCACCGCGTCCGACACGTTGCGCGGGTGGTCGTCGACTGCGCGCGCGCCGGAATGCGAGAAGATCACCGGCGCACGGGTGACGCGCAGCGCGTCCAGCATCGTCGCCTCGCTGACATGGCTGAGGTCGACCAGCATCCCCAGCCGGTTAAGCTCGCGCACCACCGTCTCGCCGAACGGGGTCAGCCCGTCATGCTGCGGGTTGTCGGTCGCCGAGTCGGCCCAGGGCAGGGTGAGCACATGCGTCAGCGTCAGGTAACCCGCGCCCAGCTCGTGATACTGGCGCAGCACCGACAGGCTGCCGTCGATCTGGCCGCCGCCCTCCACCCCGATCAGCGACGCGATCCGGCCGTTCTTGTGGATTCGCCGCACGTCGGCGGCAGTGCGCGCCATCGCGAAGGTATCGGGATAGCGCGCGACGAAGGCGCGGACGAGGTCGATCTGCTCCAGCGTCTGCTTGACCTGCTCGGGTCCGGGCAGGCTCGCGTCGACCCACACCGACCAGAACTGTCCGCCGACCCCGCCCGTCCGCAGCCGCGCGATGTCGGTGTTGTACGGCTCCGCCCGCGCGCCCAGCCCCTGGCGCAGGTCCACCGTCCAGCGACGCTCGCCCTCCTGTTCGCGCAGCGCCTCGGGCCAGTCGTTGTGCCCGTCGATCAGCGGCGTCGCCTTGAGCACCCGCGCCACGCGCACCGCATAATCCGGGGCCGCGCGCCGTGGCGCCCCGTCCTGCGCCGACGCCACCGACGCGAACGCCAGGGCCAGTCCGCCCCCGCCGATCGCGTACCGCCCGATCGCCCGCCGCCCGATCGCCTGCCGCATCTTCTTCTCCCTGTTTGGGCGCGGGTGTGAAGCGGGCGGGCGCAACGGTCAACCAACCCCCTCGCGTTTCACGTCGCAACCTTTATCAGCGGTCAAAACCATAAGAGGAGAGAAGCATGAGCGACGACCTGACCACGCTGGAGCTGCGGTCCACCGCGACCGGCGCCGGCCGCCTGGAACTGGCCTTGGTGGACGTCCCCGTCGCCGCGCCGGGCGACGGCGAGATCGTCGTCAGGGTGGAGGCGACGCCGATCAACCCGTCCGACCTCGGCCTGCTGCTCGGCCCGGCCGACATGGCGACGCTGGAGACCGGCGGCACCGCCGACCGGCCGACGCTGTCCGCCGCGATCCCGCCGCGCGCGATGGCGGGCGTGAAGAGCCGCCTCGACGAATCGATGCCGGTCGGCAACGAGGGCGGCGGCACCGTGATCGCGGCCGGCCCCGGCGCGGAGGCGATGATCGGCAAGCGCGTCGGCATGATGGGCGGCGGCATGTATACCCGCCTCCGCAAGCTGCGCGCCGCCGACGTCATGCCGCTGCCCGAAGGCGCCAGCGCGGCGGACGGCGCGTCGATGTTCGTCAACCCGCTGACCGCGCTCGCCTTCGTCGAGACGATGAAGGCGGAGGGGCACAAGGCGATCGTCCACACCGCCGCCGCGTCCAACCTCGGCCAGATGCTCAACCGCATCTGCCTGATGGACGGCGTGCCGCTGATCTGCGTCGTCCGCAGCGAGGCGCAGGCCGCGATCCTGCGCGAGCAGGGTGCGACCCACATCGTCGACAGCTCCACGCCCGACTTCCAGGATCGCCTGACCGACGCCATCGCGGAAACGGGCGCGACGCTCGCCTTCGACGCGATCGGCGGCGGCAATCAGGCGGCGCGCATCCTTCAGGCGATGGAGACCGCCGCCAGCCGCAACGCCGCGACCTATTCGCGCTATGGCTCCGACACGTTCAAGCAGGTCTATATCTATGGCGGGCTGGACCTGTCGCCGACGGTGCTGGACCGGTGGGTCGGCTTTTCCTGGGCGCTCGGCGGCTGGCTGCTGACGCCGTTCCTGGTCAAGGCCGGGCGCGACACCGGCGCCCGCCTGCGTCAGCGCGTCGCGGACGAGCTGACCACCACTTTCGCGAGCCGTTATACTAAGACGATCAGCCTGGCCGAAGCGCTCGATTCGGACACGGTGCGTGCCTATCAGCGCAAGGCGACGGGCGAGAAATTCCTGATCGATCCGACGCTCTAAGTCTCCGTCTACATCTCCGTCACCCCGGAACTTGATCCGGGGTCCCGCTTCTTCCACGCCGAAGAAGGCAGCGGGATTCCGGCTCCGGGCCGGGGTGACGTAATTGGGTCGGTGTAGTGCCCCTGCCCTCCAAAGCAGAACTTCACCGCCGCCAATACGAAGCGACATTGAACGCCCACTGGAACACTGGATGTTAGGCTCCATTCAGTCGGGGGATTTCCATGTCGTTGACGCTCGCGCTCGTTCTCGCCGGCCAGATCGCGGGCACAGCGACCCCGCCCGACCAGACCGCCGGTCCTCAAGGGCAAACGCAGGAGCAGCTTCCCGAGGCCACCGGCCCGGTCCTCGCCAATCCCGGCGGCGACGTCGTCGTCACCGCGCGCCGCCGCAACGAATCGGCGCAGCGCGTGCCGATCGCGATCTCCGTCGTCGGCGGCGCGGCGCTGGCGGCAACGGGCACCTACAACGTCACCCGGCTGACCCAGATCCAGCCGACGCTCCAGTTCTATTCCACCAACCCGCGCAATTCGGCGGCCAACATCCGCGGCCTCGGCGCGCCGTTCGGACTGACCAACGACGGCATCGAACAGGGCGTCGGCATCTATGTCGACCAGGTCTATTACAGCCGCATCGCGTCCGCGACCTTCGACTTCACCGACACCGACCGGATCGAGGTGCTGCGCGGCCCGCAGGGCACGCTGTACGGCAAGAACACCACGGCGGGCGCGATCAACATCTACACCCGCGCGCCGTCGTTCGAGCCGGAGGCGCGCGCGGAGCTGACGATCGGCAACTACGATTTCTTCCAGGGCAAGGCGTCGGTGTCCGGGCCGCTGATCGACGACAAGCTGGCGATCCGGCTGTCGACCTCGGTCACGACACGGCGCGGCACGGTCTACAATACCCGCCAGCGCGAGTGGCAGAACGCGCAGGATAACCAGTCCTTTCGCGGCCGGCTGCTGTGGCAGGCGGCGCCGAACGTCGACCTGACGCTGTCGGGCGATTACAACCGCCAGAACCCCAATTGCTGCGTGCAATATTATGTCCGCACCGGCGCGACGCAGCGCCCGCTCAACCGGCAATATGCCGCGCTGGCGGCGGCGCAGGGCTATGCGGTGCCATCGACCAATGCGTTCGACCGGGTGACCGACGTCGATACCGACCTGCGCGCGAAGCAGGAGCTGGGCGGCGCGGCGCTGCTCGCCAACTGGGATCTGGGCGGGGCGACGGTGACGTCGGTCAGTGCGTGGCGGTTCTGGAACTGGGACCCGTCGAACGACCGCGACTTCATCGGGCTGCCGATCACCACCGTCTCCGCCAACCCGTCGCAGCAGCGGCAGGTCAGCCAGGAGTTGCGCCTGTCGTCCAACGGCGAGCGCACGGTCGATTACGTCGCGGGGCTGTTCTACTTCCGCCAGACGATCGATACGCAGGGGCTACAGGTGCAGGGGCCGGCGGCGAGCGCGTCCCTGCTCAACCCGACCAGCGCGGGCGGTCGCGATCCGGCGACGCTGAACGGCCTCACCAGCCGCAACACGATCGGCTTCACCAACACCTCGGCGGCCGCGTTCGGCAAGCTGACGTGGCATGGCAGCGAGCGGCTGACGATTTCGCCCGGCCTGCGGCTCAATTACGACAAGAAGCAGGGCAGCTATGTCTCTACCGTCACCAACGGCACGAACACCGCGCTGACCGCCGACCAGCTCGGCGTGCTCGCCCCGCAAAGCTATGCGCCGGCGTTCGACAACTGGAACCTGTCGGGCGACCTGACCGTCGCCTACGACATCAGCGACGACGTCCATGGCTATGCGACCTATGCGCGCAGCTACAAGTCGGGCGGCATCAACCTGTCGGGGCTGCCGCTCAATGCCGCCAACAGCGGCGTCGACCTGTCGGCGCAGACGGTGCGGCCGGAAAAGGTCGACCATCTCGAACTCGGGCTAAAGACGCAGTTCCTCGACCGTCGCGTCACCGCCAATCTGGCGGTCTTCTACACCGGCATCGACGATTATCAGGCGACGGTGAACAACGGCCAGCTGACGGTGATCCGCGGCTACCTCGCCAATGCCGGACGCATTCGCACGGCGGGGGTCGAACTCGACAGCGCGTTTCGGCCGACCGCCAACGTCAACGCCTATTTTAACGCCGCCTACACCGATGCGAAATACGTCCGCTTCCGCAACGCGCCGTGCCCGCCCGAATTGTCGGGCGGCAACCCGGCGCTGAACGGCGCGACGCCCGCGGCGGCGGGGACGCCGGGGCTGAGCCCGCTCGCCTGCGACATCTCGGGTCAGGTGCTGCCGGGCGTGTCGAAATACGCGCTGTCGTGGGGCGCGGAATACAACCTGCCGGTGGGCAGCGGACAGCTGTATGTCGGCTATGACGGCAGCTACCGCTCGCGCTTTTCCGCCAATCCGTCGCCGTCCGCCTATACCTATATCGACGGCTATTCGCTGGCGAACTTCCGGTTGGGTGCCAAGCAGGGGCGGTGGAACGTCTATGGCTGGCTCCGCAATGCCTTCGATCAGGACTATTACGAGGTGCTGGCGACGCAGTCGGGCAGCACTGGGCTGATAGTCGGTCAGCCGGGCGATCCCCGGACCTATGGCGTGACGCTGTCGGCGTCGTTCTGAGAAGGGAGAGCGTAGCTCACCTTCCCCCGCGCATAGCATTCCTCGGTTCGCCGCGCCGCAGCACCATCCTATCTCCGCGTCATGCTTGCCGACGACATCCAGCGACTGATCGCGTCCACGCCCGGCCGCTGGGTGTTCACCACCAGCTTCGGGCTGGAGGATCAGGCGATCACCCACGCGATCGCCACCGCCGCGCTGCCGGTGGAGATCGTCACGCTCGACACCGGCCGCCTGTTCGCCGCCACCCACGCGCTGTGGACGGCGACCGAGGCGCGCTACGGCCTGACGGTCGCCGCCTATGCGCCGCAGCCCGCCGCGCTCACCGCGCTGGTCGCGGCCGACGGCGAGTTCGGCATGTACGACAGCAAGGCGGCGCGCCTCGCCTGCTGCGACATTCGCAAGGTCGAGCCGTTGCGCCGCGCGCTGGCCGGCGCGACGGGCTGGGTCACCGGGCTGCGCGGCGCACGCGGCGCAGCGCCGCCGGCGGACCTGGCGTGGGACGAGTCGCACCTGTTGTGGAAGGCGTCGCCGCTCGCCGCCTGGTCGCGTGAGGCGGTCGCGGACTATTGCGCGGCGCACGACGTGCCGATCAGCCCGCTGCACGCACGCGGCTATCCCTCGATCGGCTGCGAGCCCTGCACCCGCGCGATCAAGCCGGGCGAGGACGAGCGCGCCGGGCGCTGGTGGTGGGAGCAAGGCGACGTCCGCGAGTGCGGCCTGCATGTGAAGGCTCCCGCATGAGCGACCATCTCGACCAGCTCGAAGCCGAAAGCATCTTCATCTTCCGCGAGGTCGTCGCGGAGCTGGAGAACCCGGTGCTGCTCTATTCGGTCGGCAAGGATTCCGCCGTCCTGCTCCACCTCGCGCTTAAGGCGTTCGCGCCCGGCCGCATCCCGTTCCCGTGCCTCCACATCGCGTCGGGCTGGGACTTCCAAGACCTGATCCGCCATCGCGACCTGGAGGCGGCGCGGCTCGACCTCGACCTGATCGTACACCACGAGGGCGAAGCGGCGAAGACGGTCAACCCGTTCGACGTGCCGGTCCCCGCCTATGTCGACGCGATGCTGACGCAGGGGCTGAAGAACGCGCTCGACGCGGGCGGGTGGGACGCGGCGTTCGGCGGCGCGCGGCGCGACGAGGAGCGCGCGCGCGCCAAGGAGCGCGTGATGAGCGTCCGCGCCGCCGGCCACCGCTGGGACCCGCGCCGCCAGCGGCCCGAGCTGTGGGACCTCTACAACACGCGGCTGCGGCCGGGCGAGTCGCTGCGCGTCTTCCCGCTGTCCAACTGGACCGAGGCGGACATCTGGTCCTACATCGCGCGCGAGCACATTCCGATCGTGCCGCTGTATCTCGCCGCCGAGCGCCCGGTCGTCGAGCGCAACGGCATGCTGATCGTCGTCGACGACGCCCGGATGCCGCTGTTGCCCGGCGAGGTGCCGCAGACGCGCTCCGTCCGCTTCCGTACGCTCGGCTGCTATCCGCTCACCGGCGCCAGCGACAGCCGCGCCGACACGCTCGACAAGGTCATCGCGGAGACGCTGAGCGCGACCGAATCCGAACGCGCTGGCCGCGCCGTCGATCACGATCAGTCCGCCAGCATGGAGCGCAAGAAGGCGCAGGGGTATTTCTGATGGCGACGCTGCTCGCACCCGCGCTCGTCGCCGCTACCTCGCGGCCGATGCTGCGCGTCCTCGCCTGCGGATCGGTCGATGACGGCAAGTCGACGCTGCTCGGCCGGCTGATCCACGACGCCGCGGGGCTGTATGCGGACCAGCGGCCGGTCGACGACGACTTCGCCGGGCTGTTCGACGGGCTGGAGGCGGAGCGCGAGCAGGGCATCACGATCGACGTCGCCTATCGCTATTTCGCGACGCCCGCGCGCAAGTTCATCGTCGTCGATACGCCCGGCCACGAGCAATATACGCGTAACATGGTGACCGGCGCGTCCAACGCCGACCTCGCGATCATCCTGATCGACGCGACGCAGGGCATCACCCGCCAGACGCGCCGCCACAGCCGCGTCGTGCGGCTGCTGGGGCTGACCCACGTCGTGCTCGCGGTCAACAAGCTCGACCTGGTCGGGTTCTCCGCCGACCGCTTCGCCGCGATCGTCGCCGATTACCGCGCCTTCGCCGCCACCATCGGCATCGAGCAATTCGAGGCGATCCCGCTCGCCGCCAAGCATGGCGACAACGTCGTCGAGCGCAGCGCGCGGACCGGCTGGTATGCCGGCCCGACCTTGCTCGACGTGCTGGAGGAGGCGGACGTCCGCCGCGACGGCGACGACGGCTTCGTCATGCCGGTCCAGTCGGTGCTGCGCGTCGGCCAGCGCGGCCGCTGGTTGCAGGGCACGGTCGCCAGCGGCACCGCGCGCGCCGGCGACGCCGTGCGCGTGCTTCCCGGCGGCCAGCGCGCACACCTCGCCTCGTTCCTCGCCGGCGACAGCGCCGGCAGCGGTCAGGCGGTCAGCGTCCGTCTTGCCGAAGAGGTCGATTGCGCGCGCGGCGACGTGCTCGTCGCGGAGGGCTCGGCGATCGTCGCCGCCGACAAGGTCACCGCCGATCTCGTGTGGTTCGGCGAACAGGCACTGGTGCCGGGCGCGCGCTATCTGCTCAAGCTCGGCCACCGCACCGTCGGCGCGCGCGTCGCCAGCGTCCGCGACGTGTTCGAGCCGGAGACGGGCGCGCACGGCCCCGCCCGCGTCATCGCGGCGAACGACATCGCCACCGTCACGGTCGGTTTCGACGCCGCGCTGGCGGTCGCGCCGTTCGACCGCAACACCGCGCTCGGCGGCTTCATCCTGATCGATCCCGCGACGCAGGCGACCGTCGCCGCCGGGCTGGTCCGCGCCACCGGCGGCGCCGACCCCGCGGTCGCCACCGCCTATCGCGTCGAGGCCGATACGGAGGCCCGCGCGCCGACCGCACGCGCGCTGATGGAGGAACTGGACGCGGCCGGTCGCCGCCCGGCGCTGATCGACGACGTGACGCTCGCCGACCTCAAGCTGCCGCGCGGCGACGAGGCGGCGCTGGGCGCGCTGGTCCGCCTGCTGGAACGCGCGGGCGCGACGCCGGTGCTGGCGATCGGCGCGCCGACCGCGATCGGCACGCCGTTCCGTCCCGACGACACGCTGACCGCACCGCAGGATTGGGTGATCTAGCCTCCATCCGTCACCCCGGCTCTGAGCCGGGGTCCCGCTTGTTCTGCGGCGGCGAACACCGAGGTAACGGGAGCGGAGGAAACACTTGCCCCCACCACCGTTATGCCTCCCGAACCCCAGGAGGCACGCGGATGAGTTTCTTCAACAAGGACATGGTCAAGCTCGCGGGCGAGAACGACTTCTTTCAGAAGGAGGTGTTCCTCGACAAGCGCGTGCAGGTGGTGCTGATGAGCCTGCAGCCCGGCGAGGAGATCGGGATGGAGAAGCACCGCGCCGATCAGACCACCTTCTTCGTCGCCGGCACCGGCCAGGCGATCGTCGACGGCGCGAAGTCGACCGTGTCGGCCAACCACATGATCGTCATCCCGCAAGGGGCCGAGCACAACATCGTCAACAAGGGTAGCGAGCCGCTGAAGCTGTTCTCCGTCTACGCCCCACCCGCCGAGCCGCACGGCATTGCCGCGCGCACCAAGGCGGATGCGGAAGAGGCCGAGAAGGGCTGGCTGGCCAAGGCGGCCGAGGCGGTCAAGGACGCCGTCACCGGATGAGGCTTTTCCGATGAGCCAGGTCAAACGCATCGTCGTCTCCGGTGCCTCCAGCGGCATCGGCGCGGCGACCGCGATCGCCTTTGCCGCCAAGGGCGCGCGGCTGGTGCTCGCTGCCCGCGGCGTGGAGGGGCTGGAGGACACCGCCGCCCGCTGCCGTGCCGCCGGTGGGCAGGCGCATGTCGTCACCTGCGACGTTACCGATGCGGATGCGGTCGCGCGCCTCGTGCAGGAGGCGAACGGCGTGCTCGGCGGCATCGACCTGTGGTTCTCCGACGTCGGTGTGGGCGTCGTCGGCCGCTTCGTCGACGTGCCGATGGCAGATCACAAGCGCGTGATCGACGCCAACCTGGTCGGGCACATGACGGAGGCGCACGCGCTGCTGCCGATCTTCCTCGCGCAGGGGCACGGCATCTGGGTCAACATGATCTCGGTCGGCGGCTTCGTCGCGACGCCGTGGGCGGCGGCCTATGCGGCGAGCAAGTTCGGGCTACGCGGCTTTTCGCAGGCGCTGCGCGGCGAAATGAGCAAGATCGCGCGTATCCACATCTGCGACGTCTACCCGACCTTCGTCGACACGCCGGGCATCGACCATGCCGGCAACCATGCGGGCGGTGCGCTGGGGCTGCCGGTCGGCGCGCTGACGCCCGAGACGGTGGCCAAGGCGGTGGTCCGCCTCGCCGACCATCCGCGCGACACGACGGTGGTCGGCGCGCCGGCGCTGGCGATGAAGCTGGCGCAGTTCTTCGTGCCCAACCTCGGTGCGGCGGCGATGAACGGCTTCATGGACAGCTGGTTCGCCCACGCCGCGCCCGCGCCGGCCACCGACGGTGTGCTGTTCGCGGCGGGGCAGGGTGCGCCCGGCCCCTCGGGCGACCGCATCCGCCCGGACCAGCGTCGCACCGCCACGCTGGCGATCGGCGGCGCGGCGGTGGCCGGCATCGCGGCGGGGCTGTTCGTGCTCGCGCGGCGGCGAGACGCCTGAGGCGGGCTGGACAGTACCGCCCCCGCTCGCCATGCCGCGCGACGTGGCGCACCCCGAGCCCCCCAGCCCAGCCGAGCCGCTCGACGCCGCCGCCGCGCGAGAGTTCGCGCTGATCGCCGACGCCGCGCCGGTGCCGATGTGGACCACGCGCGGCGACGGCACGCGCGGCTTCGTCAACCGGGCCTATCTGGAGTTCAGCGGGCTGTCATATGCGGACGCGCTCGCCGCCGACTGGCGCGACGTCCTCCATCCCGACGACGCGGCGCGGGTGCGGCAGGAGTCGGTCGCGGGCGTGGCGGCGGGAACGACCTTCACCATCGAGGCGCGCTTTCGCCGCCACGACGGCGAGTGGCGCTGGCTGCGGTCGGTGTCGCGTCCGCGTGTCGACGGCGCCGGGGCGGACGGGGGTTACGTCGGCGTTGCGCACGATATCACCGACGCCCGGATCGCCGAGCAACAGGTCCGCGCCCGCGAGCAGCAGCTGTCGGCGCTGATCGATCAGACCAGCGCCGGGTTGGCGCAGGTCGACATGAGCGGCCGCTTCACGCTGGTCAACGACCGCTTCTGCGCCATCGTCGGCCGCCCGCGCGAGACGCTGATGGGCCTGACGATGCAGGCGATCACGCATCCCGACGACCTGCCGCGCAACCTGCCGCTGTTCGAGGCCGCGGTGCGCGACGGCGTACCCTATGCGATCGAGAAGCGCTTTATCCGCCCCGAAGACGGGTCGGTCTGGGTCAGCAATTCGGTCGCCGTGATCCGCCGCCCCGACGGCAGTCCCTATGGCGTCCTCGCCGTCACGCTGGACATCACCGCGCGGCGGGAAGCGGAGTCGGCGGTGCGCGAGAGCGAGGCGCTGCTCCAGTTCCTCGATCGCCTCAACCGCGCCACCGCCGCGCTGACCGATGCGGACGCGGTGCTGGCGATCACGACGCGGATGCTGGCCGAGCATCTGGGTGCCGAGGGGTGCGCCTATGCCGATGTGGAGGCCGACGGCGATCGCTTCCACACTCGCGGTGCCTGGCACCTGCCGCCGCTGTCGTCGCTGGTCGGCAGCTACCGCCTGTCGGATCTCGGCGCGGCGGCGGTCGCGCGGCTGCGCGCCGGCGAACCCTGGGTCGTGACGGATCATCGCGCCGACCCTGCCGATGCCGGCGTGCACCGGGACATCGGGATACATGCGACGATCTGCTTTCCGTTCGTCAAGGCGGAGCGGCTGGCGGGGTTGATGGCGGTCCACGCCGCCGTCCCGCGCCGCTGGACGCCGGCCGAGCTGACGCTGGTGCGCGAGGTGTCCGAACGCTCCTGGGCCCATGTCGAACGCGTGCGCGCGGAGGCGGCGCTGCGTGAGAGCGAGCGCCAGCTGCGGCTCGCGATGGAGGGCGCGCGGATCGGCACCTGGGAGCGGAACCTGCGGACCGGCCGCGGCCGCTGGTCGCGCCGGACGGCGGAGATCATGGGCGCGTCCCATGACGAGCCGCTGACACAGGCTGCGCAACTGGCGATGACCCATCCCGACGACCGCGACCGGATCGACGCCGGCGTCGCCCGCCTGGTGCGGGAGGGCGGGGATTTCGCGGTCGAGTATCGTATCGTCAACCCGGACGGTGCGGTGCGGTGGGTCGCGTCGCACGGGCTGGTGATGCGCGATGCGGCGGGGATCGCGATCCGCGCGGTCGGCACGATGCGGGACGTCACCGAACGCCGTGAGGCGCAGGAGGCGCTGACCCGCCTCAACCAGACGCTGGAATCGCAGGTCGCCGACCGCACCGCCGAGCGCGACCGGATGTGGCGGCTGTCGCGCGACCTGTTCGTCGTCGTCGACGGACGCCGCCGGGTGCGCGCAGTCAATCCGGCGATCGCCGGGATGGGCTATACGCCCGACGAGGTGGTCGGCCGTGCGCTCGGCGGCTTCATCCATCCCGACGAGCGCGCCGGGGCCAACGCCGCGATCCGCCGCGCCGCCGCGCAGCCGATCAGCGAGTTCCACGCCCGCCTCCGCCATGCCGATGGCAGCTGGCGCCGCTTCGCCTGGAGTGTCGCGCCCGGCGACGGCGAGGCCTATGTCATCGGCCGCGACGTGACCGCGGAAACCGAACGGCGCGCGGAGCTGGAACAGGCGCAGGACGAGCTACGGCAGGTGCAGAAGGTCGAGTCGCTGGGTCAGCTCACCGGCGGCGTCGCGCACGACTTCAACAACCTGCTGACGCCGATCATCGGCAACCTCGACCTGCTCGCCCGGCGGGCGGGCGACGACGAGCGGCAGGCGCGGTTGATCCGCAGCGCGCTCGAATCGGCGGAGCGGGCGCGGCTGCTCGTCCAGCGCCTGCTCGCCTTTGCGCGGCGTCAGCCGTTGCAGCCGGGGCCGGTCGATCTGGAGGGGCTGATCGGCGGCATGGCGGGGCTGGTCGCCAGCACCATCGGCCCGCAGGTGGAGGTGCACGCCGAAGTCGCGCCCGGCCTGCCGCCCGCGCTGGTCGACCGCAACCAGCTGGAGCTTGCGATCCTCAACCTCGCCGTCAACGCGCGCGACGCGATGCCCGACGGCGGGCGGTTGCGGCTGGTCGCGGGCCTCGCCGAGCCGGACACGCTGGCGCGCACCGGACTGACGGGCGCGTTCATCGTCTTGTGCGTCGCCGACACCGGCACCGGCATGGACGCGGCCACCGCCGCGCGCGCGATCGAGCCGTTCTTCTCGACCAAGGGCGTCGGCAAGGGGACCGGGCTGGGGCTGTCGATGGTCCACGGCCTCGCCTCGCAGCTTGGTGGTGCGATGCTGATCGACAGCGCGCCGGGCGAGGGCACGCGCATCGAGCTGTTGCTCCCGATCGCCCCCGCGCCCGTGCCGACCGCCGCCGCGCCCGTGCCGATCGAAGCGTCTCGGTCCGGTCGCGTCCTGCTGGTCGACGACGAGCAGCCCGTGCGCGATGCGACCGCCGCGATGCTCGGCGGGCTCGGGTACGAGGTGGAGGTCGCCGCGTCGGGCGAGGAGGCGCTCGGGCTGCTAGACGGGCAGGACTACCTCGTCACCGATCACCTGATGCCCGGCATGAAGGGCGGTGACCTCGTCCGTGCCGCCCGCGCGCGGCGTCCCGGTCTGAAAGCGCTCGTCATCTCCGGCTACGCAGCACTCGACGAGGTGCCCGCCGACGTGCCCCGCCTCGCCAAGCCCTTTCGCCTCGACGAACTCGCCCGCGCGATCGGGGCCTTGGGGTGAGCCGGCGTCCGTGGTGGGAGACCGGCGTCGTCTATCAGGTCTATCCGCGGTCGTTTCAGGACAGCGACGGCGACGGCGTCGGCGACCTCGCCGGCATCGAGGCGCGGGTCGACTATCTGGCGGGTCTGGGCATCGACGCGATCTGGCTGTCGCCGATCTTCCCCTCGC
Source organism: Sphingomonas sp. (assembly GCF_965200135.1). GTDB lineage: Bacteria > Pseudomonadota > Alphaproteobacteria > Sphingomonadales > Sphingomonadaceae > Sphingomonas. The sequence continues at coordinate 200,875 of NZ_CBDATK010000006.1, read as the reverse complement.
CGATGGCCGATTTCGGCTATGACGTCGCCGATTACCGCGACGTCGCGCCGCTGTTCGGGACGCTCGCCGATTTCGACCGGCTGATCGCGAAGGTCCACGCCGCCGGCTTGCGGCTGTTGCTCGACTTCGTCCCCAACCATAGCTCCGACCAACATCCGTGGTTCGCAGACAGCCGGTCGTCACGCGACGCGCCGAAGCGCGACTGGTACATCTGGCGCGATCCGGCGCCCGGCGGAGGACCGCCGAACAACTGGATCAGCGACTTCGGCGGCTCGGCCTGGACGTGGGACGAGGCGACGCGGCAATATTATCTCCACGCCTTTCTGGCGCAGCAGCCCGATCTCAACTGGCGGACCGCCGGACTCCGCGATGCGATGTTCGACGCGGTCCGCTTCTGGCTGGATCGGGGCGTCGACGGGTTCAGGATCGACGTGCTGTGGCACATCGTGAAGGCCGACGGTCTGCCCGACAACCCGGTCAACGCGGACTGGCGGCCGGGTGACAACGACCGCGACCGCGTCCACCAGCTTCACTCCACCGATCAGCCCGAAGCCCATGCGATCGCCGCCGACCTGCGCCGGATCGCGGACGGCTATGGCGCCGACACCGGCCGGGAACGCCTCTTGGTCGGCGAGATCTTCCTGCCCAACGACCGGCTGGCGAGATGGTACGGGTCACCTACTGTGCCGGAGGTCCACCTGCCGTTCAACTTCGCGTTGATAGAAAACCCGTGGAACGCGAGTGAGTTACGCCGCGTCATCGCGGACTACGAAGCTTCTATCCCGGCCCACGGCTGGCCCAATTGGGTGATGGGCAGCCACGACGCGGCGCGCATCGCCGGCCGACTGGGCGAGGTGCAGGCGCGGGTCGCGGCGATGCTGCTCCTCACCTTGCGTGGCACCCCGACGCTCTACCAAGGCGACGAAATCGGCATCGGCCGCGTCGATATACCGCCCGAGGGCATCCACGATCCGCGCGAGATACGTCAGCCGAACAAGGGGTTGGGCCGCGACCCCTCGCGCACCCCGATGCCATGGAACGGGTCACCCCACGCCGGGTTCACCACCGCGATCGACCCTTGGCTGCCTCTCAACAAGGACTGGTCCACCCGCAACGTCGCCGCGCAGAGCGCCGATCCGACGTCGATGCTGACACTTTACCGCGCACTTCTCGCGCTGCGCCGCGCCCGTCCCGCCTTGAACGAGGGTAGCCTGACGCTGGTCGACGCCGACGAAGACGTCCTCGCCTACGAACGCCGCCACGGCGACGAACGCCTGCTGGTCGCCCTCAACCTGAGCAGCAGCGCGCGCGCGATGCCTGCGTCGGGCGAGCCGCTGCTGTCCACTCTCGCAGACCACGGCGACGGTCGCGTGCTCCGCTCCGGCGAGGGCGTCGTCTCCGTGATCTAGAGGGCACGCACACGCGTCATCTCGCCGTGGGCGCAGCCATGCAACGGAACAGCCCTACGCCCCGTCCGTTCATCGCCACGTCCTCCCACAATCCCCGGAACACCACGTATGTCGACCCGCCGTCGTAAGCCCGCTCCGAGTCCCGCTGCCGGTCCACGCAATGTCCTGCTCGCGCTTGGTGCCTTCGCCGGTGGTGTCGCAGCACTTGCCGTCGGCGCCGTCGCACTCGGGCGTCGTCAGCCCGGCCGACCTGCGCTGGGCCAGTCCAACCCAGCTCCCCAGCCACCCGCTCGATCGCTTGGCGACAACGGCCCGACCCCGCACGAGCAGCCCGCACCCACCGGTATGGAGGGCCATGACGCTCCCGACCTCGCCGCCGGCGCGGATCTCGGCGCGATGCACCGTGCGCCCGAAGCGTTTCGCCCTGATATCGACGCGCCGATGACCCCGGCAGAGCGTGAAGCGCTGCGCCCCGCCACCGGCCCTTCGCCGAGTCTGGTCAGCGACGAGGGTGGCAGCACTCAAGGTGTGGGTGGAGAGCGGTAACGACCCGCTACCCGTTTGACGTCGCAGCTACGTACCATGCGTTGGATTGCGGTACCTCCCGGCGCCAGCGGATCAGTCGAGCGGACGCCGACTTGCTCGATGCAACCATCACAAAGCGTAAGTCGTTACGCTGGCATCACAACGGGAGAGAGTAGCAATGCGTATCGCCACATTGGGCCTCGTCGCCCTTGCCACGCTGACCGGTGCGTGCGCGACCACCGGTGACGGTTACGGGGACGGTCGCTACCGCACCTATGGCAATTACGACTACAATCGCCCCGACCCGAGCTACAACGGCTATGATGCCGACCGCTACTATGTCGACAACCGCCGCTATCGTGAGCGTCGCCTGTCGAACAACGACCGTGTCTATGCCGGTCGCGACGGCCGCTATTACTGCCGCCGCAAGGACGGCACCACGGGCCTGATCGTCGGCGGGATCGCCGGCGGCGCATTGGGCGCGGCGGTGACGTCTGGGCGTTCGGAAATCCTGGGCGTGCTGCTCGGCGCCGCCGCCGGTGCCGCAGTCGGTAACTCGGTCGACCGCAACAACGTCCGCTGCCGCTAAGGCGCCGGGATGAAGTGAAGACCGCCCTGGCGTTAGGCCGGGGCGGCCGGGGCGGCCGGTAATCATAACTCAGGTCAGCGAAGATTTGCGCGGGATCGTCTCGCCGTCCTCCTGTCCCTTGTCGAGCAGATCGGACGGCCGCCGCGCGTCTCCCTGTTGCTGATGCTCGGTCGACAGGTTCGGCTTTTCCGTTTCCGTCGTCGGCTTGATCGCGTCGTCGTCCATCATGCTCTCCTCAACCATTGACCACCTGTCCGCCATTGGGGTGCAGGACCTGCCCCGACATATAGCTCGCATCGTCGCACGCCAGGAACAGGAACGCCGGCGCGACCTCGTTGGGCTGGCCCGCTCGACCCATCGGCGTCTTTTGCCCGAACGTCGCCAGCTTCTCCGCACTCGCGCCGCCGCTCGGGTTGAGCGGGGTCCAGATCGGCCCCGGCGCCACCGCATTGACGCGGATGCGCTTGTCCACCAGCTGCTCCGACAGGGAGCGCGTGAACGCCGTGATCGCGCCCTTGGTCGATGAATAGTCCAGCAGCTCCGGCTCGCCCGCATATGACGTGACGCTGGTGCAGTTCACGATCGCCGCTCCCTCGGTCAGATGCGGTCGTGCCGCCTGCGTCATGAAGAACATGCCGAAGATGTTGGTCTGGAACGTCCGGCGCAGCTGTGCCTCCGTGATGTCGACAATGTCCTTGTCCGGATGCTGCTCGCCGGCATTGTTGACCAGAATGTGGAGGCCGCCCAGCTCGCGCACCACCTGCTCGATCGCGCGGTCGCAGAAGCTCTTGTCGCCGACATTGCCCGCGATGGTCAGCGCCTGCCGCCCTTCGTCGCGGATCGCCTGTGCCGTCTCGGCGGCATCGTCATGCTCGTCGAGGTAGACGATCGCCACGTCAGCGCCTTCGCGCGCGAACAGCACCGCCGTCGCGCGCCCGATGCCGCTGTCGCCGCCGGTAACCACCGCCACCTTGCCGGCCAGTCGCCCCGACCCCGGAAAGCGTGGCCGCCATTCCGGCTTGGGCTCGAGCGTGGACTCGTGCCCGGGCAGGCCGTCTTCGTGTAGTTGGCTGAACAATGCGCTCATCTCGGTTCCTCGTTATCGAGGAGGCGAACCGTTGACGGCGACCCCGGTTCCGAACGCGTTAACCTGCGGCAACAACGCGCTTCTTAGGCGGAACAAGCGTCCCGTGCGCCGGTTGGAGCGAAGAATATCCGGAGATGCTGACCCTATGGCCGAGGCCGAACCCCGCGGCGACGACGCACCTGTCGCCGCCTCCAAAAAGGACCCCGCCGCCGAGGCGAAGTCATGGCTCGGCGATGCTGCCGAGGGCACGGTCATCGGTCGCGCGGTGACGATCAACCGGCCCGTGGCGGAGGTGTACGCCTATTTCCGCGACTTCGCGAACCTGCCCGGTTTCATGGAGAACGTCGTCTCGATCGACGTGCGCGACGACAAGACGTCGCATTGGGTCGTCAAGGCGCCAGCCGGCAGGACCGTCGAGTGGGACGCGCTCGTCACCGACGAGAGCGAAAACAGCTTTATCGCCTGGGAGGCGCAGCCAGGCGCCGACGTGCCCAACTCGGGCCGCGTCGATTTCCGCGACGCCGGTGCGCGCGGCACGGTGGTGACCGCGACGATCACCTACGATCCTCCTGCCGGCATCGTCGGCAAGATAGTCGCCAAGATGTTCCAGCGCGAACCCGCCATCCAGGCGCGGCGCGACCTGCGTCGCTTCAAGCAGCTGATGGAAACCGGCGAGATCGCGACGCCGGCGAAGAACCGCCAAGAGTTCGAGGAGATGGGGCTGTGAAGGCGCTGGCATGGCACGGTAAGCACGACGTTCGCGTCGACAACGTTCCCGATCCGGGCATCGTCAACCCGCGCGACTGCATCATTAAGGTGACGTCCACCGCGATCTGCGGATCGGACCTGCACCTTTACGACGGCTACATCCCGACGATGCAGGCCGGCGACATCCTGGGCCATGAGTTCATGGGCGAGGTGGTCGAGGTCGGCGCGAAGTCGACGCTCAAGAAGGGGCAGCGGGTCGTCGTTCCGTTCACGATCGCGTGCGGCAGCTGCTACCATTGCGGCAAGCATCAGTATTCGGCCTGCGACAACGGCCTGCCCGCCGACAATCAGGACATCGCGCAGGAGCTATACGGCCAGCCGATGTCGGGGCTGTTCGGCTACAGCCATATGACCGGCGGCTATGCGGGTGGGCAGGCGGAATATGTCCGCGTCCCGTTCAGCGACGTCGGCCCGATCGTGATCCCCGACGGCGTCGAGGACGACAAGGTGCTGTTTCTGTCCGACATTCTGCCGACCGGCTGGCAAGCGGCCGAATACGCGCAGATCGAGCCGGGCGACACCGTCGCGGTCTGGGGGTGCGGCCCGGTCGGGCTGTTCGCGGTCCAGTCCGCCTTTCTGATGGGCGCCGAGCGCGTCATCGCGATCGATCACTTTCCGCGCCGCCTGGAGCTGGCGAAGCGGTTCGGTGCGGAGACGATCAACTTCGAGGAGTCGGCGGTCTACGAGGCGCTGATGGAGATGACCGGCGGCATCGGTCCCGACGCGGTGATCGACGCGGTCGGGCTGGAGGCGCACGGGCTGTTCGTCGACAACGTCATCGACCAGATCAAGGCGTCGACCTTTCTCGGCACCGATCGTCCGCACTCGATCCGTCAGGCGATCATCGCCTGCCGCAAGGGCGGCCGGGTCTCTATGCCGGCGGTCTATGGCGGCTTCGTCGACAAGTTTCCGCTCGGCGCGTTCATGGAAAAGGGGCTGACGCTCAAGACCGGGCAGACCCACGTCCAGCATTATATGCCCGCGCTGTTGAATGCGATCATGGAAGGCAAGATCGACACCGAGTTCCTGATCTCTCACCGCATGCCGCTCGACGACGCGCCGCACGGCTACAAGATGTTCAAGGATCACCAGAACGAATACACCAAGGTCGTTCTGAAGCCCGGCATGGCTGCGGCCGCCTGATCCACTCCCGTTTGCGGGGGGACAGGGGAGGGGATGTTCCTCTCATGCTTCCTCCGACAAGCCTCCCCCCGACCCTTCCCGCATAACGGGAGGGGAGCAGAAGGAAGCAAGACATGGCCAACAAGTTCGCAATCGTCACCGGCGCATCGTCCGGCATCGGCCTGGAACTCGCCAAGCTCGCCGCGCAGGACGGCTACGACCTGCTCGTCGCCGCCGACACCAGCTTCGCCAATGCCGAATCCGAGATCAGCGCGAATGGCGGCAGCGTCGAGACTCTCGAGGTCGACCTGTCCACATTCGAGGGCGTCGACCGGCTGCTCGATGTGGCCGCCGGGCGCCAGATCGACCTGCTTTGCGCAAATGCCGGTCACGGCCTGGGCCGCGCGTTCCTCGATCAGGATGCGGCGGAATGGCGCCACGTCGTCGATACCAACATCACCGGCACGACCTATTTATTGCAGCGGGTGCTGACGCCGATGGTGGCCCGTAACGACGGCAAGGTGCTCGTCACCGGATCGATCGCCGGATACATTCCGGGCTCGTTTCAGGCGGTCTACAACGGCTCCAAGGCGTTCGTGGACAGCTTCGTCGCGGCGATCCAGAACGAGATCAAGGACGCCGACGGGGTCACGCTGACCAACCTGATGCCCGGTCCGGTCGAGACCGAGTTCTTCGAGCGCGGCGACATGATGGACACCTCGGTCGGCACCGATCCGAACAAGAGCGATCCGGCCGATGTCGCCAAGGACGGCTGGGACGCGGTGATGGGCGGCAAGGCGTCGGTCGTGTCGGGCTGGAAGAACAAGGTTCAGTCCGCGATAGCCAATGTCACCCCCAACGCCGTCCTCGCCGAACAGCACCGCCACATGGCGGAGCCGGGCACGGCCAAGGAGTAAACCGGCGCGGGGCGCGTCCTGCCGGAACGCGCCCCTCTCGGTCTATTCGTCGACAAGCGACAATATCCGCTCCGCCTCCGCGAGGTGGAGCAACTCCACCATGGCGCCATCCAAACGTATCGCGCCTTTGCCGGCGGTGATGGGATCGGCGAAGGCCTCGGCGACCGTCCTCGCCCAGGCGATCTCTGCCGCCGTCGGCGAGAACGCAGCGTTGGCGATGTCGATCTGGTCCGGATGGATCAACGTCTTGCCGTCGAAGCCGAGCATCGCCCCCTGCCGGCACGCGGTGGTCAGCCCGTCGACATCGCCGAGCCCGTTGAACACGCCGTCGAGCGCCGCGATCCCGCTCGCTCGCGCCGCGATCACGACCTGCGAAAGCGCCGGTAGCAGCGGCATCCTCATCGCATCGGGCCGACACCGCATGTCCTTGGCGAGATCGTTGGTGCCTGCGATCAGGACCTCCAAGCCGACCGCGTGCGCCGCCGCGGCGATCGCCGGTAGCGCGAGCACCCCGGCGCACGTCTCCACCATCGCCCACAGCGCCGGTCCCGGCAGCACCGCGCGCGCCGCCACCAGATCGGCAGGCCCGTTCACCTTGGGCAACACCACCGCCGCGACCGGGACGTCGGCCAGCGCGGCGAGGTCGTTGGCGCCCCAAGGCGTGTCGTGTCCGTTGACCCGCACCGCCACCGCACGGCTGCCGAAACCGCCCTCTCGCACCGCCGCCACCGCCGCCGCGCGTGCCTCCAACTTCGCCTCGGGCGCGACCGCGTCCTCCAGGTCCAACATCACCGCGTCGCATGGCAGCGCCCGCGCCTTGGCGATCGCGCGGGTGTTGGACGCGGGCATATACAGGACGGAGCGGAGACGGGTCATCGAATCGCTCTAGCACCGCTTCGAGGCGGATCGTCACCCCGGCTTGCGATGGAGCAAATAGCGCTGCGATAACCTTGGATCATGGTCGCCGGAGCCAAGCTGCGCTAAACGACAATCGTGCCGAGCGCCCGTCGCCTCACAGTCCTGCTCCTCCTCCCGCTCGCGGCGTGCGGACAAGGCGTGCTCGACCCTGCCGGGCCGGTCGCGGCAGGCGAGAAGACGATCCTGCTCAACTCGCTGGCGATCATGCTGGCGATCATCGTTCCGACCATCATCGCCACGCTCGCCTTTGCGTGGTGGTTTCGCGCGGGCAACACGCGCGCCCGGTATCGGCCCGACTGGGCGTATTCGGGGCAGCTGGAGCTGCTCGTCTGGTCGATCCCGCTGCTGGCCGTCATCTTCCTCGCCGGGATCGGCTGGGTCGGCAGCCATCAGCTGGAGCCGTCGCGCCCGCTCGCCTCGCGCCAGCCGGCATTGCAGGTGCAGGTCGTCTCGCTCGACTGGAAATGGCTGTTCATCTACCCCGACCAAGGGGTGGCGACGATCAACCGGCTGGTCATCCCGGCGGGGCGCCCGGTGGCCTTCCGCATCACCTCGGCGACGGTGATGAACAGCTTCTTCGTGCCCCAGCTCGGCAGCCAGATCTATGCGATGAGCGGGATGGACGCGAAGCTCCACCTGCAGGCGGACAAGCCCGGTCGCTATCGTGGGCTGTCCGCGCACTACAGCGGCGCCGGGTTCGCCGACATGGGGTTCGCGGTCGACGCCGTGCCGCCGCAGCAGTTCGCGCAATGGGCGGCGACGACGCGCGGCGCCGGCCCGGTGCTCGACGGCCGCGCCTTCCTGACGCTCGCCGCCCGCGCGGAGGCGATGGCGCCCACCAGCTTCCGCGCGGTCCAGCCCGGTCTCTACGACGCGGTCGTGCGTCAGGCCGGAGCGCCGGTCCACGAGCAGGTGCGTCACGCCGGGCGGGAGGATTAGCATGTTCGGCAAGCTGGGCTGGGACGCGATCCCCTTCGACAATCCCATCCCGCTGGTCGCCTTCGGGGTATTCGGCGGCCTGATCCTCGCCGTGCTGGTCTGGGTCTGGCGCGCGGGCCACTGGCCGTATCTGTGGCGTGAGTGGATCACGTCGGCCGATCACAAGCGCATCGGCATCATGTACTGCCTGTTCGCGCTGGTGATGCTGGTGCGCGGGTTCGCCGACGCGCTGATGATGCGCGCGCAACAGGCGATGGCGCTGAACCATGGCGGCTTCCTGCCGCCCGAACATTACGACCAGGTCTTCTCCGCGCACGGGACGATCATGATCTTCTTCGTCGCCATGCCGTTCATGGTCGGGCTGATGAATTTCGCCGTGCCGCTTCAGCTCGGCATCCGCGACGTCGCGTTTCCCACGCTCAACAACGTTAGCTTCTGGCTGACCGCCTCGGGCGCGCTGCTGCTCAACATCAGCCTGGTGGTGGGCGAGTTCGCGAAGACCGGCTGGATCGCCTATCCGCCGCTGTCGGAGCTGCGCTTCTCGCCGGGGGTCGGCGTCGACTATTACCTCTGGTCGTTGCAGATATCGGGCGTCGGCACGCTGCTGACCGGCGTCAACCTCGTCACCACCATCCTGAAGACGCGCGCGCCGGGCATGGGCTATACCCGCATGCCGATGTTCTGCTGGACGTCGCTCGCCACCAACCTGCTGATCGTCGCCGCATTTCCGCTGCTCACCGCCGTGCTCGCGATGCTGACGCTGGACCGGTACGCCGGCTTTCACTTCTTCACCAACGAGGCCGGCGGCAATCAGATGATGTTCGTCAACCTCGTCTGGGCGTGGGGACATCCGGAGGTCTACATCCTGGTGCTGCCCGCGTTCGGTATTTTTTCGGAGGTGGTGTCGACCTTTTCGGGCAAGCCGCTGTTCGGCTATCGATCGATGATCGTCGCGACCATGGCGATCTGCCTGTTGAGCTTCATGGTCTGGCTCCACCACTTCTTCACGATGGGCGCGGGCGCGGACGTCAACGGCTTCTTCGGCGTGATGACGATGATTATCGCGGTGCCGACGGGGGTGAAGGTCTTCAACTGGCTGTTCACGATGTTCGGCGGGCGCATCCGCTTCGCGACGCCGATGCTCTACGCCATCGCCTTCATGTGCTCGTTCGTGATCGGCGGCATGACAGGCGTGCTGCTGGCGGTGCCGCCGGCGGACTTCCAGCTCCACAACTCGCTGTTCCTCGTCGCGCATTTCCACAACATCGTCATTCCAGCGGTGCTGTTCGGCGCGTTCGCGGGCTATATCTACTGGTTCCCCAAGGCGTTCGGCTTTCGCCTGCACGAGGGGTGGGGGCGGGCGGCGTTCGCGCTGTGGACGATCGGCTTCTATCTCGCGTTCATGCCGCTCTATCTGCTCGGGCTGGAGGGAATGACCCGCCGGCTGCAACACTATAACGTGCCGGCATGGCAGCCGCCGCTGCTGATCGCGGCGTTCGGCGCGCTGGTGATCGCGGGCGCGATCGGGTGCCAGCTGATGCAGATCTACGTCTCCATCCGTGATCGTGACGCGCTGCGCGACGACAGCGGCGATCCGTGGGACGGCCGCACGCTGGAATGGTCGACCAGCTCACCGCCGCCCGCGTTCAACTTCGCCGCCCTTCCTCACGTCGAGGGCGAGGAAGCCTATTGGGGCGTGAAATCGCGCGCGCGCGAGGAGCGGCGTTTGAGCCAGCGGCCCGACTATGAGGCATTCCACTTGCCGCGCAACTCGCCGACCGGCTTCGTCACCGCCTTCTTCACGACGCTGATGGGCTTCGCGCTGGTCTGGCACATCTGGTGGCTGGTGATCGCCGGTCTGCTTGGCGCCTGGGCCACCTTCATCGTCTTCGCGTGGCGCGACGAGCATGAGGAGGAGGTCTCCGCCGAGGAGGCGCAGCGCGGCGACGATCAGCGCCGCGTCGGCAAGGCGAAGCTGCTGGGGCTAGACCCGGTATGAGCGCGTCCGCCGCAGACCCCCACGCGCTCGGTCGTGGTGAGGTGCCGATCAGCGAGCGCGGTCCCGCGCCCAAGCACATCGTTGTCGCCTATGGCTTCTGGATCTTCCTGCTCTCCGACTTCATCCTCTTCTCGGGCTTCTTCGCCGCTTATGCGGTGCTGGTGACGGCGACCGCGGGGGGGCCCTCGGGCCGCGAGGTGTTCGACCTGCCGCTGGTCGCGTGGGAGACGGCGGCGCTGCTGTTGTCCTCCTTCGCCGCCGGCATGGCGAGCGTGGCGATGCTGGCGAAGAACCGGTTGTGGTTCCAGGTCGGCATGGCGGTGGCGGGCGCGCTCGGCACGCTCTTCCTGTGCGGCGAGGTCTACGAGTTCGCGCATTTGATCGGGGAAGGCAATGGGCCGGGGCGCAGCGCCTTCCTGTCCAGCTTCTTCGCGCTGGTCGGTTGCCACGGGCTGCACGTCGCCCTCGGCCTGACCTGGCTGACGACGATGATGGCGCAGGTGTGGACCAAAGGCTTCCGCGACGACATCGTCCGGCGCGTCCAGTGCTTCATGCTGTTCTGGCATGCGCTCGACATCATCTGGGTGGCGCTGTTCACCACCGTCTATCTGCTGGGATCGGGCGTATGAGCGAGCGGGGCGATACGGCGCCGGGCCAGGACCCCAAGGACGCACCCGACATCGGCAAGGCGGTGCGCGGCTATCTGATCGGGTTGGCGCTGGCGACCGCGCTGACGGGGGCGTCGTTCGCGGTGGCGGCGGGGCTGGGCATGGTCTGGGCGCCCGGCATTCCGATGGCGCTGATGGCGCTGGCGGTGGGCCAGATGGGCGTCCACCTGGTCTTCTTCCTCCATATCACGACCGGGCCGGACAACACCAACAACGTCTTCGCGCTGGCGTTCGGGACGTTGATCGTCGGGCTGGTGCTGATCGGCAGCGTCTGGATCATGGCGCATGTCAGCCACCAGCTGATGAGCCCGGCGGCGATGCAGAGGATGCAGCGCTAGCGCCCACGCGCTTCAACGGAGTTGAGCGCGAGAGGCGCAAGCTCGGCCGGCGGGCGGCAGAGCCGATCCGTCCGACGTCACGACGCGGGTTTTGCCCGCGGCGCTTTGCAAGGCCGCAGCATCCGAAAACGAAAACGGCGGCCCCTTGTGGGGGACCGCCGCCTTCGTCTCACCCTCTCCGGTGGCTCAGAAGCGGAACGCGGCGCCCGCGCGGAACTGACGCCCGATCAGCCCGGCATAGTGCCAGGTCGTCAGGAAGTTCGGTGCGCTGGCATAGGCAGCCGGGGCGACCGGCGCCCGTGCGTCGAGCAGGTTCAGGACGTTGAACGTGAACGAGAACTTGTCGTTGACACGGAAGGTCTGGTTCAGGTCGACGTTGATGAAGCTGTTGACGTAGCAGAAGGCATTGTAGCCCGGCGCCGACGCCGCGACCTTGTACAGGTTCGCGGTGCACGCGGTCGACAGGTTGCCCTGGTCGGTCGCGACCTCCTTGATCCGCCCGACATAATAGGTCGTCGCGCTGATCGCGTAGGAGCCGAAGTCGAGCGTGTTCTGCCAGTTGCCGCGGACGCGCGGCGTGCCGTTGCCCGATGAAAGGTCATAGGGTCCGAATGAGCCGGCGAAGCGCTGAACGCCGTTCGCCGTGTCGCGGTCGTACCGGATGATGTAGGTCGCTTCGACGCGGCTGGTGAACTTCGCGCCGCCGAAGATCGGCGCGTTGAGCGTGGCGGAGAAGTCGAGCCCCTCCGTCGTGTCCGAGTTCACGTTGACGAACGGCGCGTTGACGATGAGCACGCGCGGCAGGGCGTTGGGGAACAACGGATCGACGCCGTCGATCAGGTTGCACGAATAACCCGCGCCGACTGCCGCGACGGCGGCACAACCTGCCGCCGACGCGGCCGCCGCCGACGGATAGGCGTTGCCCGCCACCGAGTAGTAGGCGTTGATCGCGGCACCCGCCAGCGGACCGTTGGCGATCAGGTTGGTCTTCTTGACGTTGTAATAGTCGACCGTCGCGCTGAACCAGCGCACCGGCTGGAAGATGCCGCCCAGCGTGAACGAACGCGAGCGCTCCGGCTCCAGGTTCGGATTGCCCGCGAAGCCGCGGCCGACCGAATACTGGAAGTTGTACGGGTTGCCCGCGGCCGCGCCGCCATGCTGTGTGACGAAGCCGGCCGGCGGAGTGATCGTAACGAAGCCCGCATACTGGCTGCGCGGACCCGCTTCCGCAAAGGTCGGCGCGCGGAAGCCCTGCGAATAGGTGCCGCGGATCGCGAACTGGCGGATCGGCGTGAACTTGACGCCGATCTTAGGCGAGAAGCGGCCATAGCCTTCGGAGTAGTGGTCGTACCGGCCCGACAGGTTGAGGTCGAGCGAGGTCAACAGCGGCGCGTCGAGCTCCGCATAGCCGGCCACGACGGTGTGTGCGCCGAACGCCGACGAGGTCGTCAGCGCATAGGTGTCGAGTGCGGCGTTCTGGTTGTTGTTCTCCAGCTTCTCACGCCGTGCCTGACCGCCGACCGCGAGCTGCAGCGGGCCGCCGGCGAGTTGGGCCAGCTCGGCCGCGATCGAGGCGTCGATCGAGTACAGTTCCGAGTGCGACGGCGTGGTCTTGTCGGGCGCCAGGAAGTCGCGCACCGCCTGCGTGTTCGCGGCCGGATTGACGAAGTTGTAGGCGCCGGTGTTGATGACCTGGCGCAGCGCGACGATGTTGAGCAGGCCGTGCTGCGTGATCTCCAGATTGTCGCGCGCATACACGCCCTCGACCCGCCAGTTCACCTTGTCGCCGAAGCGGCCGGTCAGGCCCGCCGTGCCGCGATAGACGTCATTGGTCCGCTCGCTGCCGCCAGCGATGTCGCCGAACAGGTAATAGATGCGCGCGGCGCCCTGATTGGGCGTCAGCGCGTTGGCAGCGGCATAGGGATTGTTCGGATTGAGCTGGCGATCCGCCGCGGTCGCACAGTTGATGCCGGCGGCGCAGACATAGACCGGCAGGACGATGCCCGGATTGCTCGATGCGACCAGCGGCGAGCCGCCGAACGGCTGCGTCTGGCGCACCCCGGAGGGGAAGGCGCTGGTGATCGAGACGTAGCTGCGGCTGAAGCTGCCGGTCGCATACGCTTCGATCTCGTCGTTGATCCGGACGCTGACACGTCCGTTAAACGAGTAACGTTCCTGCAGCGGCTGGATCTGGCGGTACAGGTCGGTCAGGTCATACGGGCAACCGACGCCGCGCGCGCCGCCGGTGGTTACCGTGTAGGTCGGACGCGCACAGTTCGACAGGCCCAGGGTCGAATAGTTGCTGTACGGCTGTGTCTTGCCGGTCGCATCGACATAAGTGCCATCCGCGATCGGCGCTGTACCGCCGGTCAGCGGGTTGTTGAGGTCGGTCTGCGTGGTGCGGACGACATAGGCGGTTGGGGTGTTGACGGTCAGGCCGCTGTCGGCGGTGTTGTTGTCGTTGCCGCCGATCGCGCGCAGGTCCTGCGTGTTGTACGGGAATCCGCGGCTGTTGTTCGAAACGCGGCCGTCGCGCTGATATTCGCCGTTGATATAGACGTTCCAGCCGTTCGCCTCGTAATCGCCGATACCGGCGGTCAGGTTGGCGCGATAACGCGAGGCGTCGCCGCGCTCGGCGATCCCGCCCTCGACCTGACCCGCGACGCCGACGAACGTCTTCTTGAGGATGAGGTTGACCACGCCGCCGATCGCGTCGGCACCGTAGGTGGAGGACGCACCGTCCTTCAGCACCTCGATGCGGTCGATCAGGCTGAACGGGATCGAGTTTAGGTCGACATAGGCATTGTGGCCGTCGTCGTTGATCGGGAAATTGGTCGAGCGCAGCCCGTCGACCAGCACCAGCGTCGACGACACGCCGAGGCCACGCAGCGACACGGCCGAGCCGCCGGCGGAGAAGCCGGTCTGGAAGCCGGTGCCGATCGAGCCGGCGCTGTCGGCGGAGATCGAGCGGATCGCGTCGGCGGCGGTGGTGATGCCCGCGCGCGACAGGTTCTCCGACGTCAGCACGGTGACGGGCGAAGGCGTTTCGGTCGAGGTGCGGCGCAGCAGCGAGCCGGTGACGACGACGTCGCCGTCCGCGCCCTGATCGCTCTGGCCCTGGGCGCTCGCCGTCTCTTCCTGGACCTGGATGTCCTGCGCGGCGGGCGTCTGCGGCGTGGCGGCGGTCTGCGCGAACGCCGGGCTGACGCCAGCCAGCGCGATCGCGAGCGGCGCGGTGGACAGCAGGGTGCTGAGGCGGATGGACGACATGGTATGAATCTCCTGTGCCGGCGTCTGCCGGTCATCGTATCTGCACAGGGCCCCCCCGGTGCTCGTGGCGCGCTGATGTCGCGACGCAACAAAACTGTAAAGACCGGTCGCGGGCGTTTTGTCACACGCTGTTGCAACAAAGGCGCAGTCGGTGCCGCCGGACCGAGCCGTCGGACGTGCCGTTCGGTGCTTGGCCGATCCGATGGCGGATCCCGCAGCGATAGCCAGGACCTATTACGCCGCCTCGCGCGTCCGCCTGCTCTCGCGAATCAGATCCGCCGCCTTTTCCGCGATCATGATCGTCGGTGCGTTGGTGTTGGAGCTGACCAGGTTCGGCATCACCGAGGCATCGATGACGCGCAGCCCCGCCAGTCCGCGCACCCGCAGGTCGCCATCGACCACCGCCCGCGCATCGTCCTTCGCGCCCATCCGGCAGGTGCCGACCGGGTGATAGATGGTTTCGGCGGTCGCGCGCACCCAGGCGTCGACCTCTTCGTCGCTGTCGACCGAATCGCCGGGTGCGAGTTCCGCCCCGCGATAGAGGGTTAACGCCGCCTGCGCGACCACACGGCGGCCGATCCTCACCGCTTCACGCATCACGCGCCGGTCCTCAGGCGTGGCGAGATAGTTCGCCTCGATCTTCGGGTCGGCGAAGGGATCGTCCGAATGCAGTCCGATGCGGCCGCGGCTCTCCGGGCGCAGCTGGCAGAGGTGGAGCGAGAAGCCGTCCTCCGTCACCTGCGCCTTGCCGTGATCGCGCATGATCGCGAGCACACCGTGAATCTGGATGTCGGGCCGCGACAGGCCGGGGCGCGAGGGAATGAACGCGCCCGATTCGAGGAACTGTTGCCGCCCCGGCCCGGTGCCGCGCAGCATGTAGCGCAGGCCGACGCCGAGCTGCTTCAGCCCGCGGGTCACGGAGAATGCGCTCTCCAGCCCCTGGCTGCGCCAGTTCATGATGACATCGAGATGGTCCTGCAAATTCTCGCCGACACCGGGCAACGGGTGGACGACCGCGACACCGGCGGCGCGCAGCCGTTCGGGATCGCCGATGCCGGACAGTTGCAGGATCTGCGGGCTCTGCACCGCACCCGCGCACAATAGCACCTCGCCCGCCGCGTTCGCCGACCGGGGCGTGCGGCGTTTGCCGACGACATAGTCCACGCCCGTGGCACGGCCGTCCTCCACCCGGATCCGCGTGGTGCGCGCGTCGGTGACGATCTGGAGGTTCTGCCTGCCGAGCACCGGCCGCAGATATGCTTCCGCCGCGCTCCAGCGGCGTCCGTTCGAGACGGTGAGATCGTAGGGGCCGAAGCCCTCGAAGTCCGCGCCGTTGAAATCGTCGGTCACCGGATAGCCCGCCTGCCGTCCGGCCTCGGTCAGCGCGCCGTAGAACGGGCTGGCGCTCTCACCCTTCGAGATGTGGAGCGGGCCCTCACCGCCGTGCAGATCGCCGCCGGCGTGGTGTCGCTCCAGCCGCTTGAAATAGGGCAGGACGTCGTCCCAGCCCCAGCCCGTCAGTCCCATTTGCCGCCACTCGTCATAGTCGAGCGGATGGCCGCGCATGTAGACCATGCCGTTGATCGCCGACGACCCGCCCAGTCCCTTGCCGCGTGGCCACCACAGCTTGCGGTCGTCCAGGTTCGGCTCGGGCTCGGTCCAGAAGCCCCAATTGTGCGCGTTCTTTTCCTTGATCAACTGGCCGACGCCCGCCGGCATCCGCACCAGCACGTTGTCGTTGCGGCCGCCCGCTTCCAGCAGCAGCACGCGCGTGTCGGCGTCCTCGGTCAGCCGTGCGGCGAGACAGCAGCCGGCCGACCCGGCGCCGATGATGATATAGTCGTAAGCGTCCACGCGCGCGGTCCTTCAGGGTACGATGACGAGTTTGCCGATGTGCGTCGCCGCCGCCATCGCGTCGAACGCGCCGCGCCAGTCGGAGAGCGGGTAGGTGGCGTGGACATGCGGTCGGATGCGGCGCTCGGCGGCGAGTTGCCACACCGCATCGGCGGCGGCGCGGCCGGCGGCGGGGTCCCGACGCCCGAACTCGCCCGCGCGGACGCCGACGACCGAAAAGCCCTTGATGAGCGGGATGTTGGCCGGGATCGTCGCGATGCGGCCGGAGGTGAAGCCGACCACCAGCAACCGCCCGCCGAAGGCGATGCAGCGGGTGGACTCGTCGAAGACGTCGCCGCCGACCGGATCGTAGATCAGCCTCGCGCCGCCGCCGGTCAGCGCCTTGACCGCCTCGCGGAAACCGGGCGCGGGCAACGTCGCCTCGACCGGATAAGCGGCAGCGATCGCGGCGAGTTTCGCCGGGGAGCGCGACGTGGCGATCACTCGTGCGCCGAGCGTTCCGGCCAGGTCCACCGCCGCCAGCCCGACGCCGCCGCTGGCGCCATGCACCAGCACCCAGTCGTCCTCTCGCATACCCCCCAACGTCACCAGCGCGACGTAGGCGGTGAGGTAGGCCGCACCCACCGCCGCCGCCTCGCCGAAGGTAAGGCCCTCCGGCACGCGCCGCGCGGCGGTCGTCCCGACCGTCACATATTCGGCGAAGCTGCCGATCCGCGTGCCCGCCACCACCCGGTCGCCCGGCACGAACTCGCCGTCGCCCTCGATCACCTCGCCGGCCATTTCCATACCGAGCGTGAAGGGCAGAGGCGGCTTCAGCTGGTAGGCGCCGCGCGTCATCAGCAGGTCGGGATAGTTGAGCGACGCCGCGCGCACCCGGACCAGCAGCTCGCCGGGTCGCCGCACCGGCATCGGCACGTCCGCGACGCCGGTGCCCGACAGGTCGTCGCTCAGCGATCGTACGACGAGCGCCCTCATCGCGGCACGCACAGGATGCCGATCAGCGCCTCCATCAGCACCGGCGGCGACAGATGCGGGGCATGGACCTTGGCGAGTCCCAGCGTCATCAGCGCATAGCCGCGCACCGCCGCCTCGGCCTGCTCGACGCCCGCTTCGATCAGGCAGTCGGTCAGGAAGCCGAGCATCACCGCATCGTGGCGCTCGACGGCACGGGCGGCGCGCGGGTCGCTGTCGGCCCAGGCGCGCATCGCGATCGACAGTCGCGACAGTCCGCGCCGCCGCACCACCTGCGCCAGTCGCCGGATGCGTCCGACCGGGTCCGGCTCCGCCCGCGCGATCGCGTCGAGCAGCTCGTGGACCTGCCCCGCCGCCCAATAGTCGGCGAGCCGGCCCTGATAGGCGTCGAAGTCTGTGAAATGGTGATAGAAGCTGCCGGTCGAGACGCCCAGTTCGTCGGCGAGCGGGCGCAGCTTGAGCGCGCGCAGGCCGCCGCGCCGCAACAGCGTTTGCCCCGCCTCCAGCCAGACGAGCGGCGTCAGGTCCGGTGCCCGCGCGATGTTGGCGATGCTTGACACTCCGACGGCCATAACGAATGTTACGGAGAAGAGGTGCCAAGGTAAAGGCGCCCGAGGAGAGGCCATGCTGCACCCCGTCGGGCACGCCGCGACCATGCCGGACAAGCCCGCCTATATCATGGCGGGATCGGGCGAGACGGTCACCTATGCCGAGCTGAACGACCGCGCCGACCGGGGCGCGCGGCTGATCCGGTCGCTGGGGCTGGGGCGCGGCGACGGGATCGCGGTGCTGATGGACAATTCGGCGCGCTATCTTGAGGTGATGTGGGCGGCGGAGCGGACCGGCGTCTATTGCACCTGCATCTCGTCGAAGCTCACCGCGCGCGAGGCCGAGTATATCGTCCGCGATGGCGACTGCCGCCTGCTGATCGCGAGCTACGGCGTGCGTGAGGTCGCGGCGGCGCTGCGGCCGCTGGTCCCCGACGTAGCCGCGCTGATGGTCGATGGTGTCGTCGCCGGGTTCGACGGCTACGAGGCCGGGCGGGACGCGCAGCCGGCCGGGCCGATCGCGGACCCGTCGCCGGGGCAGATCATGTTGTATTCGTCGGGCACCACCGGCGTCCCCAAGGGCGTTCGCCACCCGCTGCCCGAGGAGGCGTTCGGCGAGAACGTGTCCACGCTCGTGACGTTGGGCAAGGCACTGTACGGGTTCACGCCCGACATGGTCTATCTGTCGCCGGCGCCGCTCTATCACGCCGCGCCGTTGCGCTGGTCGATGGCGGTGCAGCAGCTCGGCGGCACGGTCGTGGTGATGGAGCGCTTCGATCCCGAGGCGGCGCTCGCCGTGATCGAGCGGTATCGGGTTACGCACGCGCAGTGGGTGCCGACGCATTTCGTGCGTTTGCTCAAGCTGCCCGAGACGGCGCGCGCGCGATACGACGTCTCGTCGTTGCGGAATGTGTGGCACGCGGCGGCGCCGTGTCCGCAACCGGTCAAGCGGGCGATGATCGACTGGTGGGGACCGATCGTCGGGGAGTATTACGCAGGGACCGAAGGCAACGGGTTCTGCGCGATCTCGTCCGCCGAGTGGCTGGCGCATCCCGGTTCGGTCGGGCGCAACCTGACCGCGCAGACCAGGATCTGCGACGACGAGGGCAAGGAGGTGTTGGCGCGGACGGAGGGCACCGTTTATTTCGCGGGCGGCGGCGCGTTCCAGTACCATAACGATCCGGACAAGACGGCGGCGGCCGCGAACGGGCAGGGGTGGACGACGTTGGGCGATGTCGGCTGGGTGGACGAGGAGGGGTATCTCTATCTCACCGATCGCAAGAGCTTCACGATCATCTCGGGCGGGGTGAACATCTATCCGGCCGAGATCGAGAACCTGCTCGTGACGCATCCCGACGTGATCGATGTGGCGGTGATCGGCGCGCCGCATGACGAGATGGGGGAAGAGGTCGTCGCGATCGTCCAGCCGCGCGACATGGCCGAGGCGGGGCCCGCGCTGGCCGAACGGCTCGGCGCCTTTGCGCGCGAGCATCTGAGCCACGTCAAGGTGCCGCGCCGGATCGACTTTCGCGAGGCGCTGCCGCGTCACGAGACGGGCAAGCTCTACAAGCGACTGCTTCGCGACGAATATTGGGCGGCGCAAGCACCCGACCGGCTCCGCTGAGCGGGAGGCGTCGCGGCAAAGCCGCGTCGTCGGTCGGGCGACGGTGTCGCCCGCCGGCCGAGCTTGGCCGGGTGGCGCGCAGCGTGCGCTCTCCCCGCCTGCGCTACACCATCCCCCACAGCAGCGTCAGGTTGAGCCCGACGATCACTGCCGCGATCAGCCAGGCCAGCAAGCGGAGCCAGACCGGCGCGACATAGTCGCCCATCACGCGGCGGCTGCCCGTGAACGCGACCAACGGAATGACGGCGAACGGCAGTTGCAGGCTCAGCACCACCTGGCTGAGCACCAGCAGTCGCGTCGCGCCCGCGTCGCCCGACGCGCCGACCACGATCACCGCCGGCACGATCGCGAGCAGACGGGTTATCATCCGTCGCAGCCAGACCGGCAGCTTGAGATCGAGGAAGCCCTCCATCACGATCTGACCGGCGAGCGTTCCGGTCACCGTCGAGTTCTGGCCCGACGCCAGCAAGGCGACCGCGAACACGATGCTCGCGGCGCCGACGCCGAGCATGGGCGAGAGCAGGCGATACGCTTCGTCGATCTCCGCCACGTCGGTGCGCCCGCCGAGGTGGAAGGTCGCCGCCGCGAGGATCAGGATCGCGGCATTGATGAAGAAGGCGAGGCCGAGCGCCACCGTCGAGTCCACCGTCGCCCAGCGGATCGCCTCGCGCTTGTCGTCGAAGGCGCGGGTCTGGACGATCGAGGAATGGAGGTAGAGGTTGTGCGGCATCACCGTCGCGCCGAGGATGCCGATCGCGAGGTAGAGCTTGGCCGGATCGGTGACGATCTCCGGCGAGGGGACGAGGCCACCGAGCACCGCGTTCAACGACGGCTGGGCATGGACCAGCTCGAACACGAAGCAGGCACCGATGATCGCCAGCAACCCGATGATGACCGCCTCCAGCGTGCGGAAGCCGAAGCGTTGCAGCGCCAGGATCAGGAACACGTCGAGCGCGGTGATGACCACGCCCCACGCGAGCGGCAGCCCGAACAGCAGCTTCAGCGCGATGGCGGTGCCCAGCACCTCCGCCAGGTCGCAGGCGATGATCGCGACCTCCGCCAGCACCCACAGGCCGAGCGTCACCGGACGCGAGTAGCTGGCGCGGCACGCCTGAGCGAGGTCGAGTCCGGCGCCGACGCCGAGACGAACCGACAGCGCCTGCAACACGATCGCCATCAGGTTCGACAGCAATACGACCGACAGCAGCGTGTAGCCGAATGCCGAGCCGCCGGCGATGTCGGTCGCCCAGTTGCCTGGGTCCATATAGCCGACCGCAACCAGGAAACCGGGCCCGATATAGGCTTGCAACTTGCCCAAGCCGCGCCGGCCGGCGGGGACGGCGACGGTGCGGTAGCTGTCGGACAGCGAACGGCCCATGGGCGTGGCGGGTGGCATGTCGGCGCCTTGGCCGATTGCTGTGTCGCTCACAAGCAACTCAGATCACGCTCATGTCGCTGTTGTAATGGTGCCACGCGAAGATCGCCGCTGCGCCGCGATGCGGGCGCCAGGCCTCCGCCAGGTCGCGGACGTGCTGCTCGGTCGGGCGGGTGTCGTGGCCGAGCAGGCGGCCGACCTCGATCTGCACCGCCAGGTCGCCCGCGGGCCAGATGTCGGAACGGCCCTCCGCGAACAGCAGATAGACCTCCGCCGACCAGCGGCCGATGCCCTTGACCCGGACCAGTGCGGCGATCGCTTCCTCGTCGTCCTCCGGCAACTCGGCGAGCGGCAGGCGGCCGCTGGTCACCTCGTCGGCGAGGCTGCGCGCGTAGCCGGCCTTCTGCCGCGACAGGCCGGCGGCGCGGAGTTGTTCGTCGGTGGCGGCGGCGACGCGCACCGGATCGCTGGCGTCGCCAAGCTCCGCATCAAGCCGGCGCCACACGGCATCGGCCGACGCGACGCTGACCTGCTGGCCGAGGATGGTGCGGAGCAAGGTCGCGAAGCCGCGCTCGCGCAGCCGGGGTCCGGGATAGCCGACGCGCACCAGCGCCGTCGCGAACGCCGGCTCGATCGCGGCGAGCGCATCCATCCCGGCCCTGATCTGATCGGCGTTCACGCTTGATCGGCCGATGGGCGCGCGGCATGGGCGGACGCGGTATTTGCGGAGAATGTCATGCCCAAGCTTATCGTCGCCACGCGCGAGGGGGAAGAACGCGAACTGGACGGCGAGAGCGGCCTGTCGGTGATGGAAAACATCCGCGACGCCGGAATCGACGAACTGCTGGCGCTGTGCGGCGGTTGTTGCAGCTGTGCGACCTGCCACGTCCATGTCGATCCCGACGATTACGCGCGGCTGAAGCCGATGAGCGAGGACGAGAACGACCTGCTCGATTCGACCAGCGACCGCGACGCGACGTCGCGGCTGTCGTGCCAAATCCTGTTCGGGCCGGAGCTGGACGGGTTGAAGGTCACGATCGCAGCCGAGGATTGAGGAGCGTGCCCCTGCCGGACGGCGCAGGGGCTGCGGGGGAGAATCATGGCATGAGCGTCGATCTGTTCACTTTCATCGGCATGTACGACCGGCAACTCGCCACCGCCGCGCATCTGCTCGACCGGGGCGCGGCGCATGCCGGCGGCGAGGCGGAGGCGATGCTCGACTGGCGGCTGATCGAGGACATGGCGCCGCTGCGATACCAGCTGCGTGTGATCGCCAACTTCACCCGGACCTGGCCCGCGCGGGTCGCCGGGCTGGAGCCGCCGGTCGAGATCGACGACACGCTCGATCTCGCCGGATTCCGGACCGCGATCGCGGAGTCGCGCGCCTATCTCGCCGCGCTGACCTCGGAGCAATTCGACGGGCGCGAAGAGGAGCCGCTGACCATCCCGCTCGGCAACGGCACGGCGCCGACCTTGCCCGCCGCCCGGTGGCTGACGGGGTTCGCGACCACCAACGTCTATTTCCACCTGTCGATCGCCTATGCGATCATGCGCGCCAAGGGCGTGCCGATCGGCAAGGTCGACCTGTTCGGCGGCGGGCTCTGACCCGCGGAACTTCGCGATCCTCTCGGTACGTCCTCGCGGAAGATCACCCCGTGCGGTGACCGGCGCGGGCGATGACGGGATCGGGAAACGACCCAACGACCATCGGCCGTTTCGAGCATGATCGTGACGGAGAAGGCCGCCGGTGCGGAACCGACGGCCCTCCCTCCCGGCCCGGCCGGCGGCGCTCAGGCGCCGGTGCGAGGTTCCCCCACTCGCGCCCGGCGCAGGACGCCGCCGATCAGACCGAAACCGACGATCGCCACCCCCCAGACGACCGGACCTGAAGACCCTGCGATCATCGCCGCGACGGCGCCCGCCGTGCCGAGCGACAGCATGATCGCCGTCCGCACGTCCCTGCGCTCAGGTCAGCGCGGCGACGTTGCGCGGTCGCCGTCGCGCGGCCGATCCGACCAGCCCGAAACCGACGATCATCAGTGCCCAGGTCGCCGGCTCCGGCACCCCCGGCGCGCCCAGCACCACGCCATCGCGAAACGCGGCGATGTTGGCGGCGCCGCCGGCCGGGTCCAGTCCGATGCGGAAGGTGCCGGTGGCGTCGGCGAACGCATCGCGGTTGGCGATCAGCTGCGCGTAGCTGGCGATGACGAACCGGTCGCCGCGATAAAGCGTCAGCGTTTCCTCGCCGCAGTTGGTCTGGCCGATGGCGATGTTCGCGCTGCCGCCCGACAGGGCATGGCCGTTGCTGCTGGTCGCACGCGGCGCGGGATCGCCGCCGAAACTGCCGCAGGCGGCGGCGCCGAACAGATATTGCTGGCCCCACAGGCCGACCGGCGCGGCGAACCCGTCGTCGCCCGCGTAGTCCGGGCTGCTGTAGGAATAGAAGTCGTCGGCATCCCAGATCGCGAAGCCCGCGCTCGCGCTCGTGCCGCCGGGATAGTTGCCGGTGCTGTTATCGGTCGACGAGTCGACGATGTGGAAATTGGCGGCGAGCAGCAGGTCGAACTCGTCGGCGCCGGTGTAGGTATAGCTCTGATAGGCATAGATGTTGTTGCCGAGGCGGACGTTGCCGACCGAAGTGACGCTCGCCTTGATCTCCGGAAAGCCGAAGTCGCCGAAGCGGACGGCGGCGTAGGATGACGAGCCGACGCCGGTGCCGGTGGCGGTGAAGATGCTGGTCGCCGACTGGCCGCTGCCGCCCGTCTCCGCCGATTGCACGGTGCGCTGATCGGCGGTGCGGCCGTCGCATACCGTGGTGGCG
The DNA here is from genome assembly GCF_965200135.1 of Sphingomonas sp. Classification (GTDB taxonomy): domain Bacteria; phylum Pseudomonadota; class Alphaproteobacteria; order Sphingomonadales; family Sphingomonadaceae; genus Sphingomonas. Next base: position 177,132 of record NZ_CBDATK010000006.1, on the reverse strand, counting down.
ACGGCCGGGCAGTTGCGCTTGCTCTGATAGATCGCGGAGCCGTGATCGCTCTCGCTGGTGGACTGCGCTGCGGCCGTCGTGGCGGTAAAGGCGGTAGCGAGCGCCAGGCCGGTCAATGTCCGTTTCAATGTCGTTCCCCCGCTTGCCGCGCATCCGTCGCGACGCGATCCCGGTGCCGCTATCCGTGGGGAGCTGCCGGGCGACCATCCCGGATTGTATGGTGGTCAGTCGATCAGCGCGTCGACCACCGTCCCGGCATGGGAATAGGCGAGCAGCTGCCCCGCATCCTCGACCCAGCGCACCGGCGTGTCGGGCAGGCGTTCGCGCCAATACTCGATCGCGGCGTCGGGCTCATGGAGGAGGTAATGGCGGCCCTGGACGATGCGCCAGTCGCTTCTACCGGGCATCGCACCGACATCGAAGCCCGACGCCCAGGCGACCTGCTCCGCGACATAGCCCGCGATCCGGCCGCGTGCGAAACCGCGGGTGGCGCGCAGGTAATCGGCGACGCAGCGCGGGTCGCGTTCGATCAGCGCGCGGTCGGGCGGGCTGTGGCGAAAGGAGCGGATCATGCCGTCGCGCATCCGCGTGGGGGTGGCGAATCCGGCGAGTGCGCGGATCATCGCCTCCACCATCTGCGGCTGGCGCGAAAAGCGGCGCTTGACCGCGCCGAGCGGCCCGTTGTCGACCTGGGTGCAGGCAATGTGGGGAGTCGGATTGACCAGCACCATGCGGCCGACCAGCGCCGGCTGCGCCAGCGCGAGCACCACGGCGGCATGGCCCGAGCCGCGCGCGATCACGTCCAGCCGCACGATTCCCAGCGCCGACGCGACCGCCAGCGCATCCGACGCCGCCTGGACGTAGCCGGACCCCGCTTCGGCCGGACTGGTGCGGTCGAAACCGGGCCGGTCGATCGCGAGCGGGCGAAAGCCGCGCGCCTGCAACGCCTCCACCAGCCGGGTCGGCGGCGCGCGGGCGCAGATCGTGCTGTGGAGGATGAGCACCGGGCGACCACCGGGCGGCCCGTAGTCGGAATAGCTGACCGTACGCCCTTCGGGCAGGTCCAGCCGCGCGTCGGGCAGCGCATGCGCGACGTCGACCTCTTCGTCGCCGGTCGCCGCCGACACCAGCCGGACCACCTCACCCGCCTCGTTGACGCCGAGCACGAGGTAGATCTGCTTCAGCTCGGCGTCGATCACCGCCGGCGAAATGCCCAACCCGCGGGCGATCTCCGCCCGGTCCTTGGCGACGCCCAGCGCGGCGGCGATGCGATACTGGCGCTCGGTCAGGTCGAACAGGTCATGGTGCGGACGGTGCGCCGGGTCCGGTCCGGCCAGCACCGCGCAGAGGTGCCCGATCAGCATCGGCGTGCCGGCGATGCCGAACTTCGCCTTCAGCTCCGCCAGCGCGTTGCGCGCAGCGTGATACGACAGCCCGGTCGCCCGCACCGCGCTGCGTAGCGACCCGGTGGTCGTCAGTCCCCGCGTCAACGTCGCCTGCCGCGGGGTGAGCGCATAGGCGTGGGCGAGGAGGGTCAGCCGGTCGACGCCCGCATGGGCGAGCGCGACCGGCGGGGCGATCACGCCCACGCCGCGATCACGGGCGGGCAGCGAGCGCGTAGAGCGCGATGGCGGCGGCGTTGGAGACGTTGAGGCTCTCGATACGATCGGAGATCGGCAGCTTCGCCAACTCGTCGCAATGCGCCTCGGTATTCTGACGCATGCCCTCGCCCTCGGCGCCGAGCACCAGCGCGATCCGCTGCCGGCCGATCGTCTCCGCCAGCGTCCGCGGCGCTTCGCCGGTCAGGCCGACGCGCCAGAAGCCGGCCTCGGCGATCTCCTCCAGCGCGCGGGCGAGGTTGACGACGCGGACCCAGGGCACGCTCTCCAGCGCCCCCGACGCGGCGCGGGCCACGGTGCCCGACTCCGGCGGCGCGTGGCGGTCCTGCGTGACGATGCCGAGCGCGTCGAACGCGGCGGCGGAGCGCAGGATCGCGCCGACATTGTGCGGGTCGGTGACCTGGTCGAGCACGATCAGCGGGCGCGCATCGTCGCGGCCCTGTTCGATCAGGTCGCCGAGCCAGATCTCCTCCAGCGGCTCGACCTCCGCGACTATGCCCTGATGCGGCGCGTCGGCGGGGACGAGGCGGCCGAGATCGGCGGCGTCGGCGAAGGTGACGGGCAGCGTGCTCGGCAGGTCCAGCCCGACCAGCGCCTCGCGTGTGCCCCACAGCTTGCGCACCGTCCGCTCCGGATTGGCGAGCGCGGCGGTGACGGCGTGACGGCCCCAGAAGCGGGGGCGGTCCTTGGTGCCCAGCGACGGGCGATGGCCGCGGCGCTTCATCGGCATAGGTCCCGTACGGTCATCGTGTCCGCCGCCTCAATCGTCATCGTTGGCATACGCATAGGGGTCGGTCACCACCGGCTTGGTCGGCACCGGCGGGCGCGGCAGCGCCTGCGCGGCGTTGGCGGCCTGGAGCAGCACGCTCGCGAGCACGATCGAGCCCTGGCGCATGTCGTCCGCCTTGAGGTGATCGAAGGTGTCGATCGAGCTGTGATGGATGCGGCTGTCGTAATCCAGCGGGTCCTGGACGAACTGGAAGCCGGGGACGCCGATCGCCTGCATGAAGACGTGGTCGGTGCCGCCGGTCGGGCGGATCACCACCGCCGTCGCGCCCATCGAGGCCAGCGGGGCCAGCCAGTCGCGGAAGATCGGCACCACCGCCGGGTTGTTCTCCGCGTACAGGCCACGCAGCTTGCCGGAACCGTTGTCGATGTTGAAATAGGCGGCGAGCTGCGCATGCTCGGGCTTGAGCGTGATCGGCCAGCGGTTCGCCCAGCCGTAGAAGCGCTTCATCCCCGTGGCGCTCGCGTCGCCGCCGCGCGTGGCGAGGTGGCTCTCGACGAACGCGAGCGATCCGAGCAGCCCCTGTTCCTCGCCCGCCCACAGCGCGAAGCGGATGGTGCGGCGCGGGCGCTGGCCGGTGGCCGCCAGGATGCGCGCGGCCTCCATGATCATCGCCGAGCCGGCACCGTTGTCGGCGGCGCCGTCGCCCGCGACCCAGCTGTCCAGATGCGCGCCAGCCATGACGTAGCCCGCGGACGGATCGCTGCCGCGGATTTCGGCGAAGACGTTGTAGGCGTTCTGGTCCGCGTCGTGGAAGCGGACGTCGCTGGCGATCTCCAGCGTCGGGGCAGGGCCGACCTTCGCCAGCCGCGCAAGGCGGCGATAGTCCTCCGCCGCGATCTGGACGCCGGGCAGCGCCGGGGTGTCGCCCGCGCCGAACAGATAGCCCTCGCCCGACACCAGCTTGCCGTCGCGGCCCGACATGCTGGCATAGGCGACCGCGCCCTCCGCCTTGAGGAAGGCGTCCAGCTTCTTGGCGAAGTCGAGCCGCGCCAGCCGACGGTCGGCGGCGGCGGGGTCGTTGCGCGGCTGCTGATACTGGTCGAGCGCCGCCAGCTCCTCGCCCGACAGGCGACGGAAGGCAGGTTTGGCAGGCTCGTCGCCGGTGCCGGGCAGCGTGACCATCACGATCTTGCCCGCCAGCTGTCCGCGCCACTTCGCGAAGTCGCGCTCGCGCGTCATCGGCGCGACGATCACGGGCGCGCTGATCGTGCCGTTGGTGCTTGGTGTCCAGGCGATCGGGATGGCGGTGAGCTGGATCGGGCGCGGGCTGACCATCCGCACCGACGAGCGTTCGATCGACCAGCCGCGTCCGAAGGCGAACGCCTCCTTGTGGACGTTGGTCAGCCCCCATTCGCGGAACTTCGCCTGCGTCCATGCCTCCGCCGTCCGCATCTGCGGCGAATTGGTGAGGCGCGGGCCGATCACGTCGGCCATGTACTGCGCGGTGACCATCACCTGGCTGTGGTTCGCGCCCTCGTCGATGATACGGTTGAGCGCGCCCCGGTCCTGCGCGCTTCCGTTCTGCGCGCGGCCTCCCTGTGCTTCCGCCACGGTGGCGAGGGCCATGACGGCGGTGGCGGCGAGCAGCAGGCGACGCATCGGAATTCCTTTGTCGGTATGCCGCGCTTGCTATGCGGGCGCGGGCGAGCGGGCAACCTCCTTCGTTGACACGCCGGAACCGCCACGGCATGGGGCCGCTTCGCTCCGGCAAGGCGGGTGCGACTGGCGATCTGGACAGGTGGCCGAGTGGTTAAAGGCAGCAGACTGTAAATCTGCCCGTGCAAGCGTACGCTGGTTCGAATCCAGCCCTGTCCACCACCGCTCACGCGATGCTTCATCCGAAACGGCGGCAACCCCGGATGCCGGATCATAGCGCGGCCGCTAGCGCTGCGCGATGGACGTCGGACCGCTACAGAAGATCGCCACCGCGCTCGCCGCCGACATGGGGTGGCCCGCGCCACGCTATGTCAACGCCGGCGCATCGGGCGCGGTGTTCGAGCTGCAGCATCCGACGCATGGGCAGGTGGCGCTCAAGATTTACGACCCGCGCTTCTTCGCGGGCGACAACGCGCTGATCGAGGAGGAGCGGCTGAAACTCCAGCGGACGCTGGAGGGCAGGGATCACCCCCATCTGATCCGCACGATCGAGACCGCACCGGTGCCCGATCACGGCACCTGGTATCTGTTGATGGATTTCCTGCCGTGGCCCGATCTCAGCGAGGTCATCGCCGAGGTGCCCGACGCGCGGGTCGCGCCGCTGATCGCGCAGCTCGCCGACGCGGTCACGTTCCTGGACGCGCTCGGGCTGGTCCATCGCGACATCAAGCCCGCCAACATCGGCGTCTCGCGCAACTTTAGCGAGCTGAAGCTGCTGGACCTCGGCGTATTGCGTGCGATCGGGCTGGGCGAGGGCGCCGGGACGGATCAGGACGGCAAGGCGCGCTTCGTCGCCACGGCGCAATACAGCCCGCCCGAATATCTGGCGCGCGAAGAGCCGCCGGGCGCGGTCGGGTTCGAGGCGCTCAACGTCTATCAGATCGGCGCCGTGCTCCACGACATGATCGTGAAGCGGCCGCTGTTCGCGGACGAAGCGGACTCGCTCAACAAGGCGCGCCTGTACCGGGCGGTGCTGAACAAGGAGCCGGAGGTGTTCGGGGCGGGGGTCCCCGCGCGCCTGAACTCGCTGTGCCGCGCGGCACTGACCAAGAACCCCGAGGCACGCCTGGCGGCGGTGTCCGTCGCCGATTTCGCGCGTGGGGAGGACGATGTCGGGCAGGTGCGCCGGCGGCTGGCGGCGCTCAGGGCGGCGGAGGAACGACGCGCCGCGCCGTCGACGATGCAATGGCGCACCACCATCCGGGACTGGCTCGCGGACGCCGCGCTCGCGGAACGGGGAACGTTCGGCGCGTTCGAACTGCCGGAGATGCCCGACGCGGCCGGGTGGGAGCTGCGCTTCGCCGCGATACCGGTGGCGCTGCCCGTGCGGCTGGTGGCGGACGACGCGGCGGGCGTGCTGCGCGTGGTGCTGGGCGATCCGCCGGCGGCGCGCGTGGCGCTCGACATCACCGAGCGCGGACCGACGGTGCCGCCATCCCTGATCGTCGCGCAATTACAGGACCAGATCATGCTCGCGCTCGACGAGATCGCGCCGGGCAATTCGAACGGAGAGGTTGCATGAGCGGGACGTGGTGGGTCGATCCGAGCCAGTTGGACTCCGATCAGCGGCAGGTGACGCAGGCGCGGTCCGAGCGCGACCTGCTGATCGTCGGGCCACCCGGTTCCGGCAAGACGAACATCCTGATGTTGCGTGCCAACTATGTGCGCTCGCTGGGACCGCGCCTGTTGTTCCTGACTTTTACCCGCGCGTTGACCGAGTTCCTGAAGTCGAGCCCGAACATCGGCCGCGCCGACCAGATCAAGGGCGACGAGATCCAGACCTTCATGGGCTGGGCGAAGCGCTTTCTGAGCGAACGGGGTGCGACCCTGCCCGCCCAGTCCGACGATTTCGAGGAGACGCGGCTGGCGCACATCGCAGCGGTGCAGGCGCTGATCCAGCGCGATCGGATCGGCCGTATCTATGACGCGGTAATCGTCGACGAGGTGCAGGATTTCCGGACAGATGAACTCCAGCTGCTGCGCGGGCTGACCGAGCACATGAACGCCGCCGGGGATGCGCGCCAAACCATCTTCAACCACAGCGAGGGACTGCGGACGATGGAGGGAATCGCATCCGAAACGGTCCGGCTTTCCAGGCACTATCGGATCGGCCGCGCCATCTGCGATTATGCCGACCGCATCCTGCCGCCGCAGCAGGGCGATCAGCCGATGATCCAGGGCTGCAACTACGACGAAACGACGCGACAGTCCTCCGTCGAGACGGTGGCGTGCGTCGACCTGGACGACCAGTATCGCCGCTGCATCGACAACATTCGCGCCCAGCTACGTTACATCGTCGACGAACCGATCATGGTGATGACGTGGACGCGCGCGGTGCGCGACGGGTTCTGGGCGGCGCTGGAGGGCGAGAGCGATCTTGTCGAACGCGCGATGGTGCAGCATCAGGAGAATTATCAACCGTTCGGGCCCGAGACCATGATCCGCGTCATGACCATCCACTCCGCCAAGGGATCGGAAGCGCGCGCGGTGCACATCCTCGACGCGGAGTCGCTGCGCGACAAGCGCGAGCTGGCCTTTACCGCCGCGACGCGGGCGAAGACGGAAGTGAAGCTATACCACAGCGCGCTGTTGCCGGGGCATCTGGAGGTGCCGGCCAACCGGCTGCCGCCGATCGAGAACCTCTTTTGATGGAAGATCCGGCGCGCAGACCGTTCGTCACGACCGTCGATCGCGACAGCCTGGCGGACGCGCTGATCGGCAGGCGCACGGCGCGGGGCGCGACGGGGCGATCGCTGTTCGCCGTGACCGAGGTGCCGCTCAAGCCGCAGCAGGTGCTCGTCGGGTACTGGGGCAGCGACAATGACGATCCGTTCCCGGAATTCCTGGTCATCCGCGACGAGGACGTCCCCGATACCTATGCGTGGCTCTCCGCCTATCTGAGCGGGCTGGCCCCGATCACGCAGTGGTGCCGCGTCTGGAGCGCCGCGCAATTCGGCGAACTGATGAACGCGCCGGCGCGGCCCGCGCTCGACGGTCGCACCGGACCTTGGGTCGGCGCGATCATGGCGGAATGCGTGGCGCAGGCGCGGATGCAGCTCAACCTCAAGATGCTGAGCGGCGCCTCGGCGGCGAGCAGCGCCAGCTTCGCCGCCGCGCGGGCCAGGGCGGTGTGGGGCAACTTCCACGATTTCGGTGACCTTGCAAAGCGGCACGACGCCTTGTCCGATCGTCTGCGCGCGCGCCAGCGACCGATCCCGGCGGCGCGGCTCGCCAGCCTGTGGCACGTCCTCGCCGGAGAGGGCTGGGCCGGGCGCGAACCGGCGGAGGCGCGAACGCTGGGCGTTTTCCGGGAGGTGTTCGAGCTCGGCTGGTCGGAAGAGATTTCGGCCAGCGACCGCGCGGCGGCGGCGGTGCAGCGGGTTACCGATGCATTCGATCTGCCGGACCTGCTGGCATGTGCGTCGGGGCCGCAACGCGAGCGCGTCGAAGGGCTCGATCGCCTCGGCGAACGCCTGCGCGTCGGCCCGAAGTCCGCCGCGATCGACGCGATCCTGGGGTTCGGCGCCAGCCTGGTCGAGCCCGGCGCGGCGGTGATGCCGGAGCTGTTGCGCCGGTTCGAGACGGCGATGCCGACGGCGCAGGTGTGGGCGGGCGCGTTCGCGGGACTGTGGGCGCCGGTGCGCGTGATGTCGGAGCATGGCGGCCTCGGCCGGCTGATCGCCAAGGCGCTGCTGCGAGAGAGCGACCTGTTCGCCCGGCCGGCGGCGGACATCGGTTTCGACGAGCTGGTGCGCTGGCTGCCGGCGGGGCGAGGGGATCGTATGCCCCTGCTGCGCGGCATGAACCCGCGCGTGGTCGAGGTCGAACTGGCGCCGGGGGTGACCGCGCCGTTTCAGCTGCGCAGCGATCCGGTGCGTACCGAGACGAGCGGTAGTCCGGCCGTCAACGCGGGACGTCAGCGCGCCCTCGAACTGGAGGGCGCGGAGGCGACACGGCCCGTCGCGCCGAGCGCCGTCGAACTCGCGGCGCTGGTCGATGCGCTGGCGCAGCGGATCAAGGTGTTGGAACAAGCTGGGGAGAGCAAGGCCGGCGCGACGCGATCGCGGGTGAGGAAGCCGAAGACCTGAAGTCTCGACGATTGGCGAGAGGGTAGCGCCGCGACAAGCCGCGTCGTCGAAAGGTCCGCACTGTCATTTACACGACACGATCGGCGATCTCGCCCGGCATGCGATCCGCGGCCAGGGTGAGCTGCTACGGAAGCCGAGCGCGCCGGTGCAGCGGTCAGGTTCTTGAACGACCCCAAAGGGCGGAGGTCGAAGGCGACGCGAAGCGTGCCTGCGAGCAGATGCTGCGAAAGGCGGAGAACGCGGTATACGAGGCGTGCTTGGCGAAGATCGCCCGTGGCGAGGTCGTGCCCGACGATTTCCGCGCCAACGTACCGAGAGGATCGTGGACTTCCGATGACCCCCGCCGCCAGAACCCAGGCCGCGATCGAGCTGCTCGACGCCGTCGTCGCCGCCGCGCGTGACAACGGCCCGGCCGCCGATACGCTGATCGGCCGCTATTTCGCGACCCGCCGCTATGCCGGATCGAAGGACCGTCGCGCCGTGCGGGAGTTGGTGTACGCGGCGATCCGCGCGCTCGGCGAGCGCCCTGCCGACGGGCGCGCCGCGCTGGTGGCGCTCGCCTGCACGCAGGAGGACCTCGCCGCGACCTTCGACGGCTCGCCGCATGGTCCGGCCGCGCTGTCCGTCGACGAGACCGCTGCCGTGCCCGGCCTCGCACCGGTCTGGCTGCTCGATCGGCTGCGCGCCTCGGGACTGGAGGGCGGGAGCCTCGACGCGCTGATCGACCGCGCGCCGCTCGACGTCCGCGTCAACACGCTGACTGCCGGCGACGACGCGCTGGCGCTGGCGGGGGAGGCGATCCCCGGCCTGCCCGACGCGCTCCGCCTGCCCGCCGGCACCGACGTCACCCCGCTCGCCGGCCGCGTCGAGGTGCAGGACGCGGGCAGCCAGATCGTTACGCTGGCGGTCCAGGCGACGCCCGGCGCACAGGTCGTCGACCTCTGCGCCGGGGCCGGCGGCAAGACGCTGGCGCTTGCCGCCGCGATGGCGAACGAGGGCCGCATCCTTGCCTGCGACACCGATCGCGGGCGCCTGTCGCGGCTGGCGCCCCGCGCGGCGAAGTCGGGCGTGACGATCGCCGAACCGCTGCTGCTCGACCCGTCGCGAGAGCTGGAGGCGCTGGCGGACTGGCGGGGCAGGGCGGACGCCGTCCTCGTCGACGCGCCCTGCTCGGGCACCGGCACCTGGCGTCGCAACCCGGAGGCGCGCTGGCGGCTCACCCCCGACCGGCTCGACCGCCTCGTCGCGACGCAGGCGCGGCTGCTCGATATCGCCGCCGCGCTGGTCCGTCCCGGCGGTGCGGTGATCCATGTCGTCTGCTCGCTGCTGGACGAGGAGGGTGCGGATCAGGCCGCCGCCTTTACCGCGCGTCACTCCGGATGGATCGCGGAACCGCTCGACCTCCCCGCCGGCCGTGCGCGTGGACCGGGCTGGCGGCTCGATCCGGCGCGCGACGGCACCGACGGCTTTTTTGTCGCGCGGTTCCGGGCACCATGATAGTCCGTCCCGCGTGCGGCTTTCCCCGGAGTTGTTGATGCGTTCCTTGCCCCTCGCGCTCGCCGGCGCGCTCGCGCTGTTGTCGGTGTCGACCTCGCTCGCCGGGCAAAAGCCCGCCGCGCCGATCGACCAGCGCTCGTTGCAGTTGCTGGCGGAGGGGAGGGCGGCCCGTGCGGCCGGCAACCTCGACGGCGCCACCGATGCGCTGGAGTCCGCCGTCGCCGTCGACCCGCGCAATCGCGCCGCCTATATCCAGCTCGCCCAGATCGCCGAGGGCCGCGCGCTGCCCGGCAAGGCGATCCGCATGTACCGCGAGGCGCTCCAGCTCGAACCCAACGACCTCGTCGCGCTGGCCGGCCAGGGTGAGGCGCTCGTATCGCGCGGCGCCGTGACGCAGGCCCGCGCCAACCTCACGCGCCTCCGCACGCTCTGCAAGCAAGGCTGCCCCGAAGCCACCGCACTCGCCGCCGCCATCGTCAAAGGGCCACCGCCCGTCGCCGCCGCCCAGACGGTGGTGCCGCCCGCCCCGGCGAGGGAGTAGCCTTCAGGCCTCGGCCGCCGTCGGGGTGCCGATCACCCGCGCCATCGCGACCCATTCCGATACCGTCACCGTTTCCGCCCGCCGGCTAAGCTCCACCCCGACCGACTCCGCCGCCGCAACCGCGCCGGGCACTCCCTTCAGGCTCTGCCGCAGCATCTTGCGCCGTTGTCCGAATGCCGCCCCGGTCAGCCGCTCCAGATCGCGGACATCCACCCCGGCCGGCGCCTCGCCCGGCACGATGTGGACCACCGCCGACATCACCTTGGGTGGCGGCGTAAAGGCGGAACGATGGACCGGCATCGCGATTCGCGCCGCCGACCGCCATTGCGCCAGTACCGCCAGCCGGCCGAAGTGATCGCTCCCCGCCGCCGCGACGATCCGCTCCGCCACCTCGCGCTGGAACATCAGCGTCGCCGACGCCCACCATGACGCCCACGCCGTCGTCAGCCATCCGACCAGCAACGCGGTCCCGACGTTATAGGGCAGGTTGGAAACGATATGCGGCCGACCCGTAAAGAGTGACGGCAGATCGACCGCCAGCGCATCCCCCTCGATCACCGTCAACCTGCCCGGATACGCCTCGGCCAGCTCCGCCAGCGCCGGCCCGCACCGCCGGTCTCGCTCGACCGCCGTCACCCTCGCGCCCGCCGCGAGCAGCGCCCGTGTCAGCCCGCCCGGACCCGGCCCGACTTCCAGCACCTCGGCATCGGCCAGATCGCCGGGGATCGCCGCGATCCGCGCCAGCAGCTGCTGGTCGAACAGGAAGTTCTGCCCCAGCGCCTTCGACGCCGACAAGCCGTGCCGCGCCACTACGTCGCGTAACGGCGGCAGCTCAGGCGGCACGCCGCGCCGCCGCCTCATCCGACATCCGGATCGCCGCGATCATCGCACCCGGATCGGCCGCGTTCTGTCCCGCGATGCCGAACGCCGTGCCGTGATCCGGCGACGTCCTGACGATCGGCAGCCCGAGCGTGATGTTGACCCCCTCGTCGAAATGGATCGTCTTGAGCGGGATCAGCGCCTGGTCGTGATACGGACACAGGATCGCATCCCACCGCGCCCGCGCGCGTGGGTGGAACAGCGTGTCCGCCGCGAACGGCCCGTGCGCGTCGATGCCCTCATCACGCAGCGTCGCGATCGCCGGCACCATCGCCGCGATCTCCTCGCCGCCGATGGTGCCGCTTTCCCCGGCATGCGGATTGAGCCCAGCGAAGGCGAGCCGGGGCGCGGCGATACCGAAGTCGCGGGCGAGCCCCGCCGCCGTCGCCCGCCCCTTCGCCACGATCAGCCCGCGCGTCAGCAGCCGGGGCACGTCGGCGAGCGGCACATGGCCCGTGATCGGCACCACTCGCAGCGTCGGCCCCGCCAGCATCATCACCGCGTCGGCGCGAGCCATGCCGCAGCGATCCGCCACATATTCGGTCTGCCCCGGCGCATCGAAGCCGATCGCATATAGCTGCGCCTTTGCCACCGGTCCCGTCACCAGCGCGCGTGCAGCGCCGTCCAGCACCAGGTCAGTGGCGCGCGCCAACGCCAACAACGCCGCCCTCGCGCCCGCCTCGGTGGGAGCACCCGGCTGTACCGGCCCGGCCTCGCCGACGGCCAGCACCGGCAGGGCACGAGCGAACACGGCGGCGGCGTCCGAGAGCGAAGCGACTACCTCGACCGGTCCGCCCCACACCGCACGCAGTGCCGCCGGATCACCGATCATCGCAAAGGGGCTCAGCCGTTCGTCGTCGCGCGCTGCCCATGCCTTGGCGGCGATCTCCGGCCCGATGCCGGCGGGATCGCCCATCGATACGGCGAGCGGCACCGCCATCGGCTCAGCGATAGTCGATCACCGCATCGCGGCGAAGATCGCGCAGCTTCTGCTGCGCGCGCAGGTTGATGCGCGTCTGCTCCAGCTGCGTCTGCACCTGTTCGGCCTGCGGCAGCTCCGCGGTGCGCGCCTCGTCGCGACCGCACAGCACCAGCGCCCGCACGCCTTCCTGCGGCGACCCGAAAGGTGGCGTCACCTGACCGACCTGCATCTGCAGCATGATGGTCTGCAACTGCGCCGGCAGGCTCCGCACCTCGACCGCGTCGTTGTCGACCACTTCCGCGCCCAGCGTCTGCGCGACGCGCTCCACCGAACCGCAGCCCTGGATCGCCTTCAGCCCCGTCGCGAACGACGACGCGCGGGTGGTGGCTTCCGCCTGGCTGGTGTTGGCGGGAAAGCGCAGCGTCAGCTGTTTCAGGCTGAGCTTTGCATTGCGTGGATCGGCGGTCAGCACCTGCCGCTTGTCGGACAGGTACATGATGGAGAAGCCGCCGGAGTTCTGGATCGGTCCGGCGACCTGACCGACCTGCATCTCCTGCGCGGCCTGGGCGAGTTCCGGCGGCAGCACGGCGGCGCGCACCCAGCCGAGATCTCCGCCGACGCTCTTGGTCGGCGAATCGGAGAACTGCCGTGCCGCCGCGTCGAATGTAACCCCACCGCCGCTGAGTTGCTGGATCACCTGCTTGGCGTTGGCGAAGACCTGCTGCTCGTTGGCCGCCGATGCGCGCAGCCATATCTCGTGGACGTTGAACTCCTGCGTACCCTGCGCCGCTTTCAGACGGGCAATGATCGCCGCCACCTCCTGATCGCTGACGTTGACATAGGGCGAGATCTTCCGACGCAGGTAGCGCTGCCACGCCAGCTCCGCTTCGATCTCGCGCCGCAGCGAGCGATCGGACGTGCCGGCCTGCTTGAGCAACGCCGGCAGCTTGTCTCCCGTCGTATGGAAGCTCTGCTGCGCGGTGCGACCGAACGCCTGGTCGATCTCGGCAGGGGTGACGGTGACCTCGGCGGTCTTCGCCTCCTGGATCTGCAGCGTCTCGTCGATGAGCTGCCGTAAAATCTGCAACCGCAGGCGGTCCCGTTCCTCGGCGGTGATCTGCGCCAGCGGCACATTGTTGAACATCGCGATCAGGCCCATGCGCTGGTCGACGTCGGTGCCGGTGATGACGGTGTCGTTGACGACTGCGGTCGGCTTGCGGACGTTGGGGTCCAGCCGGCCGAAGATCTGCAGGTTGGCGGGGATGTCCAGCCCGCTGTCGGGCACGCTGTTGTCCCGAACCGTCTGCGCGAGCGCGCTTCCCGCACCGAGCGCCAACGCCGCCAACCCGATCGCCTTCAACCGTCCGAAACCACTCAACACTCGGCCCACTCCCGCGCGCCCGATGCGCGTCCATGCGTCGGCCAATGCCGCGCGCACCCTGAATGCGCGCTTAGCGGCCGAGGTTGGTGAACGCCAGCGTCAACAGAAACGCATTGCCCGCGCGCGCATCGCCGGTGTCCTGATAGTCGCGCCGCCACGTCGCACCCAGCCGCAGGCAATCGTCCTCGTACTGAATACCGACGCGATGGCGCACGGGGTCGAATCCGTCGGCGAGGCTCAGCGGATCCTCGGCGCGATTGGTCAGGTCGATGACACCGCTCGCGAAGGCCGACCAGAAACGCTTGAACTGCACGCGACCCGCTACCCGCAACTCCTCGCGATCCTGCAGATCCTCGATCGCAGGGAAGATGTTGCGGTCCAGGCGCAGGTAGCCGATCAGCGCATAGGTGCTGCGCGAACCGATCGTCGCATCAAGCTCGTTGCGCCGGAACGTCAGGCTGTCCTTGTCGAGCCGGTAGCGATGCGTGACCGATACGAAGTCGCGAAAGCGCACCTCCGTCCTGCCGACGATGTCGGAGAAGCGGTCGGACAACCCGGTGCCGTCGGGCAGGATCGTCGGTCGCCGGCTCAACCGATAGCTCTGACCAACCACCGTGTTGACCCGCACGCCCGGCAGGTCGACCGCATATTCCAGTCCATAGGTTGCGCGCGACGTGTCCTCGAACCGGTCGTAACCGGGGAAGCGGTTGAGCGCGAACAGGTTGGCGTCGTCCAGATCGACCGCGCGCGAGTCCTCGTTGGGCAGCGTCAGGTTGGCGATCCGGGGAGAGGCGACGATCTGAAGGCGCGGCGTCACCCGCTGTGTGCCGCCGCCGAACGCGCCGATCAGCGGCCAGCTCAGATCGGCCGCTATCGCCCCGATCGCGCGGGTGCTGAACCCCTCCAGCCCGCGATAGCTGACCACGCTCGTCGCGAGCGTGTCGTGGGTGTGATAGGCGTCGGCACGCGCGAAGCCGGTCAGCGTCAGCACCTGTCCGCCGCTCGTCACCCGCCGCAGGTCCCAGCGCAGGCTGGCGAACGCACGCTGCGTATCCTGCCCGTCGGTCCGGGTCAGTGCGAGCGTATTGAGCTGCAGCTGCGCGACGCCTCCCGCCAACCCCACGAAGCGACGGCGATAGTCGATCTCGGGCAGCGCGATCGGCTGCGCCCCCTGGCTGTCGGCGACGCGCAACGTCTGCACCGCCCAGCCGGTCACAGCGAAATAGCTGTCGCGATCGATGTGCTCCAGAGTGGCGGTCGAACGGAGCCGGTCGTCGCGCGAGATGTCGTACCGTCGCAGGAAGGTGCGGTCCGTGGTGACGCGCAGCGATCCGCTGGCGGTCCAGTTCGGCGTCAGCTGATAGCGCGCGATCCCGTCCAGATAGCCGCGAAAGGCCATCTCCGTGCCCGTGCCCTGCGCCGTCGACAGGTCGTCGCTGCGTCGGCTCTCCGTCGCATAGCCGGTCACGCGGAACGCGCCGGACGTGCCCAGCGCATCGTACTGGGCTTGCAGCATCGGCAGGACGGCGGTGAAGAGATGCGGCGTGATCGTCAGCCCGCGATTGGGCGCGAGCCGGAAGTAATAGGGCGCTACGATCTCAAGCCCGTTGACGTTCTTGAAGCGGATGTCGGGCGACAGGAAGCCGCTGTCGCTCTCGCCGCCGACCGGGGCGGAGAATTTGGGCAGCGGCACCGTCGGCAACCCGAATAGGTGGAAGCGCCCGCCGACGAAATAGATGCGCTCGCGTTCGGGGCGGTAGGTGACGCGCACCGCCGTGATCTTCCACGACGGCTCTTTCGGACAGCCCGCGCTGTTGACCACCGCGCACGGCGTATAGGCCGCCCGGCGGAGGTTGACGGTGCCGTCCTCCGCCCGCGTGCCCTGCGCCGCCGCCAGTCGCCCGCCGCGCTCCAACACGACCAGCATGTTGTCGACGACGCCGTCCTTCAGGCTGTCGGTCAGCTCGATCGAATCGCCATAGGCGATGTCGCCCTGCGGATTGGTCACCGCGATGTTGCCGGTCGCCAGCACCTTGCCGGTCTTGCGATCCCACACGACCTTGTCGGCGCGCAGCCGGTTGCCCTGGCGCGTCATCCGCACCTCCCCGTTCGCGGTCACCACGTCGGTGTTGTTGTCGTATTCCAGCCCGTCGGCGCTGAACTGAACCTGCTTGGGGTCGGCGGAAGCAGCCGGCGCCTCGGGCGGCGGCGGCGCCGCGGCCCGATCCTGAAGATCCTGTCCCAGCGCCGGTGCCGCGGCGCCGAGCGCCAGCGCGGCCGAACTCGCCCACAGGAGGTGACGCAACACGAGGATACTCAACCCCTTCCGGCGAATTGCCGCTCGCGTCGCGCCTATCGCAGCCCGGCCCCCGCCGCAATCGCGCGCTTGCCTCCCCTGACCCGCACCCTAGATGAGCCTCGCTATCCTTCATGTCGTCGAGGCCAGGTTCCCATGCAGATCAATTTCACGGCTACCGCCAGCGACGCGGCCGTCACCGTCCTGCCGGTCGCGAAGGATGGGCTCGCCGCCGCAACGCTGGGCGATGCCCGCGCGGTGGCCGATGCCACCGCCGCGGCGGCGCGCTTCACCGGGGATGCCGGCAGCAGCATCGACGTATTCGCGGGCACCGCGCCGGTGCGGCGGCTGATCCTGCTCGGCGTGGGCAAGGGCGGCGACGCCGACTGGGCCAAGGCCGGCGGCGCGCTCACCGCGAAGCTGCTGACCAGCGGCACGACCGACGTGACGGTCGACCTGTCCGATGCGGGCGCGACCCCGGCGGCGGTCGCCGCCTTTGCCGGCGCGGCGGCGCAGCGGGCGTGGCGTCACGACGTCTATCGCACGAAGCTCGCCGACAAGGACAGGCCGACGCTGGCCACGCTGACGATCGCGGGCGCGCCTGCCGGCACCGACCAGGCGTGGGGGGCGCAATCGGCGGTGACAGACGGGATGGCGCTGACCCGCCAGCTCGTGTCGGAGCCGCCCAACATCCTCTACCCCGAGACGTTCGTCGCGCAGGTGATGAAGTCGGTCGATGGCCTCGGCCTCGAAGTCACCGTCATCGACGAGGCGGCGATGCACGAACTCGGCATGGGCGCGCTGCTCGGCGTCAGCCAGGGGTCTGCCCGCGACGCGCGCGTGCTCGCGCTCAAATGGAACGGAGCAGGCGAGGGCGCGCCCGCCGTCGCGCTGGTCGGCAAGGGCGTGACCTTCGACACCGGCGGCATCTCGATCAAGCCCGCCGCCGGGATGGAGGACATGAAGTGGGACATGGGCGGCGCGGGTGCGGTCGCCGGGGCGATGAAGACACTCGCCGCGCGCAAGTCGAAGGCGAACGTGATCGGCGTCATGGGGCTGGTCGAGAACATGCCCGACGGCAACGCCATCCGCCCCGGCGACGTGCTGACCTCGATGTCGGGGCAGACGATCGAGGTGCTCAATACCGACGCCGAGGGGCGGCTGGTGCTGTGCGACTGCGTCACCTGGGTGCAGCGAAGCCACGGCGTGAAGACGGTCGTCGACCTCGCGACGCTGACCGGTGCGATGATCGTCGCGCTGGGCCATGAATATGGCGGGCTGTTCGCCAACGACGACGACCTTGCGAAACAGCTGGAGGCGGCGGGCAGCGCGGTCGGCGACAAGCTGTGGCGCTTCCCGCTCTCGCCGACCTACGACAAGCTGATCGACAGCCCGATCGCCGACGTCAAGAACGTCGGTCCGCGTGGCGCCGGCTCGATCACCGCGGCGCACTTCATCGGGCGCTTCATCGACGAAGGCGTGAAGTGGGCGCATCTCGACATCGCCGGCATGGTGTGGAGCGACAAGCCCGGCACGCACCACGACAAGGGCGCCACCGGCTATGGCGTCCGCCTGCTCGACCGATTCGTGCGCGACAATTTCGAGGGCTGATCGGGTAGGGGTGAGGGGGCAGGGATGCAGGTCGACTTCTACCATCTCACCCGCCAGCCGCTCGACCGCGTCCTGCCCCAGATCGCCGAGAAGGTGCTCGCCGGCGGCGGTCGCCTCCTGATCATCGTCGGCGACGACGCCGAGCGCGCCCGCCTCGACCGCCAGCTGTGGACCTTCACACCCGACAGCTTCCTGCCGCACGCGCCACTCGGGGCAGGCGCCGATGCCGCGCAACCGATCCTGCTCGCGGATGACATCGATGCCGCGAACGGCGCGCGCAACGTCGCGCTCGCCGACGGCATCTGGCGCGACGGCGCGCTCGACTTCGACCGTGCCTTTTACTTCTTCGACGACGAGCGGATTACGAAAGCGCGCGCGGCCTGGCGGACGCTGGCGGGGCGCGAGGGGGTGCAGCCACGCTATTGGAAGCATAACGATCAGGGCCGCTGGGAGCAGCTCAACGCGAAAGGCGAACAGTCCTGAAGACGGACTGGATCATGGTCGCGGAGGCTTTCTCGCCCGAAGCTCCGCCTCCGCCGCTTGCGTCAAGCCGCACCGCGGCCTAGGGCGCGCGCAGTTTCCCATCACCGTTATGCAGGAGCATCGTGACCGCCATGGCCGCGACCCGTACCTTTTCGATCATCAAGCCCGACGCCACGCGCCGCAACCTGACCGGTGCCGTCACCAAGATGCTGGAGGAGGCCGGCCTGCGCGTCGTCGCCGCCAAGCGCATCGCGATGACGCAGGAGCAGGCGGAGGGCTTCTACGCCGTTCATCGCGAGCGGCCGTTCTTCGGCGACCTCGTCTCCTTCATGATCTCCGGCCCGGTGGTGGTGCAGGTGCTCGAGGGCGAGAACGCGGTGCAGCGCAATCGCGACGTCATGGGTGCGACCAACCCCGCCAACGCCGACGCCGGCACGATCCGCAAGGAATTGGCCGAGTCGATCGAGGCGAACAGCGTCCATGGTTCGGACTCCGAAGAGAATGCCGCGATCGAGATCGCCTATTTCTTCAAGCCCGAAGAGATCGTTGGCTGATCCGCTAACGACGCCCGCCTGGTCAGTCCGCGCGGCGCGGACCTACGACGCGGGCGCGCTGTCGCTGGTCGCGGGCGCGTCGCTGCTGGAGACGTTCTTCGGCATCATCCCGGCCGCCGACCTGGTGGCGCACGCCACCGGCAAGAGCGGCGCGGCGGTCTTTGCCGGCTGGATCGACGATCCGGCGTCCGCCGTGTTCTACGCGGGTGCGGCCGGGACCGATGCGCCGGTCGGCTACGCGGTGCTCACCACGCCCTATTTCCGCAGCGAGGTCCTGCGGCCGGGCGATACCGAACTTCGCCGCATCTACACGCTGGCGGCGATGCACGGTTCCGGCCTCGGCGCCGCACTGCTCGACGCGGCGATAGGCGAGGTGAAGTCGCGCGGACACGCGCGTGTCCTGCTCGGCGTCCATCCGGACAACCGACGTGCGCGCCGCTTTTACGAACGCCAAGGTTTCGTGGTGGTCGGCGAACGTACTTTCGCGGTCGGCACCCAGCGCTTCACCGACCCGATCTACGCGCTCGCGCTGTAGATCGTCGGGCCGTCTCGACCCGGCTCAAGGCTTCTCCCGCGCCCACGCCGCGTCCAGCGCCGCGGCGCTGCCGCCCCGCTGTCGCAATCGCAGCCCGGTCAGGTCGAGCGCCCGGCCCTTGGCGAAGCGCCCGCGCGTCCGCCACACCACGTCATAGATGCCGCTCGCGGTCCGCGTCGCGTCGCCGTCGACATAGCTGGCGGTGATGAGCACCGGCAGCCGCCCGGTGCGCTCGTCGGCACCGCCGTCGGTCAGCTTCAACAATACCTCGCGGAACGGTTCGGCCTCGACCGCCGGCTCGCCCGCGGGTCGCTGCACGCCGATGCCCAGCGCCTTGGGATAGCGGATCGTCACGTCGGTCAGGTCGTGCTTGGCGTCGGTCAGACGCAGCGTCCTGCCATCGTCCGCCGCCGTCGCGCTCAGCTCCAGTCGCGCACCCGCCGTGGTCGCGGCCACCCGTTCGGCCGTCTCCTGACGCTTGTCGGACCAGGTCACGTACAATCCCAGCGCCGCGATCACCACACCCGCCACCGCGACCAGCTCCGCCAGGTTCAACCAGCGCCGCCGCCGCGTCTTTTCCTCGACCGTCTCGCTCATCGCCCGCCCGCCTCCAGCAACCGGCGCGGCGCGACCAGCTCCCAACTGTGCGCGACGCGGTCGCCGATCCGGTCCCAGTCGGTGTCGGGCGCGCCGACCCGCATCGCCACCCAGCCCGACGAGCCGAGATAGGCCGGCACATAATAGGTTTCGGGGTCGGCCTCGACCAGCATCGCCTGCTCGTCGCGATCCGCGCACTTGACCATCACCGCCGTCTCGCCGTCGCCATGATGGTCGTGCCAGATATAGGCGAAGAACCTGCCGCCCTCGATCAGGAACCCCGGCGACCCGTGCGACTCGCGCTCGGTCGCCTCGGGCAGGTCTAGCGCGATCGCGCGCAGGCGTTGCAGGTCGGCAGGATAATCGGGGCTCATCGTGTCACGAACTCGGTCAGCGTTGCGGGATAAAGCCGATGTTCCTCCACCAGCACGCGCGCCGCAAGGCTTTCCGGCGTGTCGTCCGCCAGCACCGGCACGCGCGCCTGCGCCAGCACCGCGCCGGCGTCGAGTTCCTCGGTGACCAGATGCACCGAACAGCCGTGCTCCGCGTCCCCGGCGGCGATCGCGCGGGCGTGGGTGTCGAGCCCCTTGTACTTCGGCAGCAGCGACGGGTGGATGTTGACGATCCGCTCTCGCCAGCGCGCGACGAAGTCGTCGGACAGCAGCCGCATATAGCCCGCCAGCGCGATCACCTCCACGCCAGCCGCGCGCAATGCGTCGTCCAGCTGCGCCTCGTACGCGACCTTGCCGATCCCTTTCGGCGACAACGCGAAGGTCGGCAGGCCACGCGCTCGCGCCCACGCCAGCCCCGCCGCATCCGGCTTGTCGGAAGCGACCAGCGCCACCGCATAGTGACGCGCCTGTTCGACCAGCGCCTGCATGTTCGATCCGCGCCCGGAGATCAGGATGGCGACCTTCACATCAGCCACGCCTAGTTCCCGGAGCACGACGGCGAGGGGAGGTCACCCATGATGAACCGCGCGCCAGTCCTCGCGCGCCGACCAGGTCTCCGCCGAGCCCTGCACCGTGCACCCCCGGAGGCCAGCCTCCACCCGTCCGATCCGCAGCACCGTCTCACCCGACCCGCCGAGCGCCTCGGCGACCGCGTCCGCCTCGGCCGCCGCGACCACCACCACCATGCCGATGCCGCCGTTGAACGTCCGCGCCATCTCCCCCGGCTCGATCGCGCCTTGCGCCTGCAACCACGCCATCAGCCGCGGCTGTTCCCACGCATCCGCATCGACGACGGCATGGCACCCCTCGGGCAGCACGCGCGGCACGTTCTCCAGCAAGCCGCCGCCGGTGATATGCGCCAGCCCCTTGATCCGACCCGCCCGCAGCAGCGGCAACAGGCTCGCGACATAGATCCGCGTCGGCGCCATCAGCAGGTCGATCAGCAGCCGGTCGGAGTCGAACACCGCCGGTCGGTCCAGCCGCCAGCCCTTGTCCGCCGCCAGCCGCCGCACCAGCGAGAAACCATTGGAATGCACCCCCGTCGACGCCAGCCCCAGCAGCACGTCGCCCGGCGCGATCGTCGCCCCCGTCAACAGCCCGTCGCGCTCGACCGCGCCCACCGCGAAACCCGCCAGATCATAGTCGCCGGCCGCGTACATCCCCGGCATCTCGGCCGTCTCGCCGCCGATCAGCGCACAGCCCGCCTGCCGGCAGCCCTCCGCGATTGAGGCGACCACCCGCTCGGCGACGCCGGCGTCCAGCTTGCCGGTCGCATAATAGTCGAGGAATAACAGCGGCTCCGCGCCCTGGACGATGAGGTCGTTGACGCACATCGCGACCAAGTCGACGCCGACCCCGTCGTGCCGGTCCCACTCGATCGCCAGCTTCAGCTTGGTGCCGACGCCGTCGTTTGCCGCCACCAGCAGGGGATCGACGAACCCGGCCGCCTTGAGGTCGAACACACCGCCGAAGCCGCCCAGCTCGGCGTCGGCGCCCGGTCGCCGCGTCGCCCTCGCCAGCGGCGCGATCGCGCGCACCAGCGCATTTCCCGCCGCGATCGACACGCCGGCGCGGGCATAGCTGTAGGGTTCGTCGCTCATGGTTCGCTTCGCTAGCCGCTTGCCGCTTTCCTTTCCACCGTCGCCTTGCCAAAAGCCGGACCGATGATGCGCGCCCGTCTTCTTCTCGCCGGTCTGGTCGGCACTGCGCTTGCCGCCGCCGGTGCCGCGCAGTTCGACGGCATCTCGCCCGGTGGCAGTTCGTCGTCCTACGAGGTCGCGGGCGTCACCGTCGACGTCGCCGGCAAGACCCCGGACGAGGCACGCTACGGCGGCTGGCGGCTGGCGCAGCGCAAGGCGTGGGTGCAGTTGTCGAAGCGGCTCGGCGCCGGCGGCGCGCCGCTCGGCGACGGCACGCTCGACCAGCTCGTCTCGGGCGTGGTGATCGAAAGCGAACAGATCGGTCCGACCCGCTACATCGCGCGGCTGGGAATCCTGTTCGACCGGGCGCGTACCTCCGCGCTGCTCGGCATCGCCGACCTGTCGCGCCGCTCGTCGCCGATGCTGGTCGTGCCCGTCCAGCAATCGGGCGGCGTCGCGCAGGTGTTCGAACAGCGCACCGACTGGCAGGAAGCGTGGAGCCGTTTCCGCACCGGCAACAGCGCGGTCGATTACGTCCGTCTCGGTGGCACCGGCCCCGATCCGCTGCTGCTGAGCCAAGGTCAGGTCGAGCGGCGCGGGCGCGGTTGGTGGCGCGCGATTCTGGACCAATATGGCGCATCGGACATCCTGATCCCGGTCGTGCGGCTAACGCGGCAATGGCCGGGCGGACCGGTGATCGGCACGTTCGAGGCGCGCCATGGCCCCGACAACGAACTGCTCGAAGGCTTCTCGCTCCGCGTCGGGTCGTCGGACGGCGTGCCCGCGCTGCTCGATGCGGGGGTCAAGCGGATGGACGCCATCTACGCGCGCGCCATGACGCTCGGAGTCCTCGTCCGCGACCCGGCATTGTCGCCGCCGCCGCAGCCGGTCGCGGTGCCCACCGACGACGTCGGCGACCTGATCGAGGACCTCGGCACCACCGATCTGCCGGCCGTAGCGGGGCAGGGGATCACCGTCACGGTCCAGTACGATTCGCCGTCCGCATCCTCGGTCGCCAACATCGAGTCGACATTGCGCGGAATCGACGGCGTCCGCTCCGCGTCGACCACCAGCCTCGCGCTCGGCGGCGTGTCGCTGATGCGGGTGGTGTTCGACGGCGATCCCGCGACCCTGCGCGCCGGCCTCGAGTCGCGGGGCTATCAGGTGGTCGGCGCGGGCAGCACGCTTCGCATTCGTCGCGCGCCGCAATTGCAGCTGCCCGACCTGCCGGCGGACGATCGGCCGACCGGTTGACCGCACGATGAGCGGCCAGATCGCCCTCCCGCTCGGCTGGCCGCCGCGCCAGAACGAGGACGCCTTCCTCGTCACGCCGTCGAACGAGCGCGCCGCTTACCTGCTCGATCACTGGGGCGCCTGGCCGGTGATGACCGCACTGCTGACCGGCCCGCGCAAGTCCGGCCGCACCCTGCTGGCCCGCATTTTCGCCATCAAGAGCGGTGGCACCGTCATCGACGACGCCGACCGCGTGCCCGAGGAAGAGCTGTTCCACGCCTGGAACGCCGCGCAGGCGGCGCGGCGCCCGCTGCTGCTCGTCGCCGACGCCGCGCCGCCGGTGTGGGAAGTGGCACTGCCCGACCTCCGCTCACGGCTCGCGGCGGGCATCGTGGCCGATATCGGCGCCCCCGACGATCGGCTCGTCCACGCGCTGCTGGAGGCGCAGTTCGCGCGGCGTGGCCTCGACGCGCGCGCCGACCTGGTCGACTGGCTGGTGCCCCGCCTGGAGCGGAGTCACGTAGCTGTCATGCGCGCGGTGGATGCGCTGGATCAGGAGGTGCTGGAGACCCGAAAGCGCCTCTCGGTCCCGCTCGCCCGCACCACGCTCGCGGCGGCTGGGCTGATCGCCGACCTGAAGCGTTCGGAACAACCATGACCGCCCGTCCCTACCTCGCCAGGCTGACCCACCCCGACGATCACGCCGACGCCGGGCCGAGCGGCGAGCGCTATTTCAACCGCGAGTTGTCATGGCTCGCCTTCAACCGCCGCGTGCTCGAAGAAGCATGCAACGAGGCGCATCCGCTGCTGGAACGGCTGCGCTTCCTGTCGATCTCCGGCTCGAACCTCGACGAGTTCTTCATGGTCCGCGTTGCCGGGCTGAAGGGGCAGCAGCTCCGCGACGTCGATCACAGCTCCGCCGACGGCCTGACCGTGGCTCAGCAGCTGACAGCGATCACGGCCGAGGCCGACCGGCTGCTCGCGTCCCAGCAACGCGTCTGGGGCGACCTTCGCACCGCGCTGGACGAGGCCGGGCTGATGGTGCTGCGCCGCGACGAGGTCGACGAGGACGCGGCCGCTTGGCTGGAGGAGCATTTCCGCGAACAAATCTTCCCGACGCTGACCCCGCAGGCGCTCGATCCCGCGCACCCGTTTCCCTTCATCCCCAATCGCGGGCTGTCGGTGATCTTCGACCTCGTCCGCGACTCGGACGGCGAGCCGATCCGCGAGCTGGTGATGCTGCCCGCCGTGACCCGGCGCTTCGTCCAGCTGCCGGGCATCCCGGCGCGTTTCGTGGCGATCGAATCGGTGCTGAAGCGGTTCGCGCCCGTGCTCTTCCCCGGCTACGCGATGCATGGCGCGGCCAGTTTCCGCGTCCTTCGCGACAGCGACATCGAGCTGGAGGAGGAGGCGGAGGACCTCGTCCGCTACTTCGCGAACGCGATCAAACGCCGCCGCCGCGGCCGCGTCATCCGGCTGGAGCTGGAGACGGGCACCCCCGACGGCCTCGTCGCGGTGTTGAAGGAGGAACTCGGCGGGGCGGCGGCGATCGTCACCGAATCGGGTCAGCTCCTCGGTCTCGCCGACCTGGAGCTGCTGGTCGATCAGGATCGTCCGGACTTGAAGTTCCCTCCCTTCACGCCGCGCTTTCCCGAACGCATCCGCGAATATGCCGGCGACTGCTTCGCCGCGATCCGCGCCAAGGACATCGTCGTCCATCACCCCTACGAGACATTCGAGGTGGTGATCGCCTTTCTCAAGCAGGCGGCGGCCGATCCCGACGTCGTCGCGATCAAGCAGACGCTGTATCGCGCCGGCAAGCAGTCCGCCGTCATCAACGCGCTGATCGCCGCCGCCGAGGCGGGCAAGAGCGTCACCGCCGTGGTCGAGCTGAAGGCGCGCTTCGACGAGGAACAGAACCTCGCCTGGGCATCCGCGCTGGAACGCGCCGGCGTGCAGGTCGTCTACGGCTTCATCGACTGGAAGACCCACGCCAAATGCGCGATGGTCGTCCGGCGCGAGGGGCAGGGGTATCGCACCTACTGCCATTTCGGCACCGGCAACTATCATCCGGTGACAGCGCGCATCTATACCGATCTCAGCTTCTTCACCGCCGACCCTGCCGTGGCGCGCGATGCGGCGCAGATGTTCAACTACATCACCGGCTATGTCGAGCCGACGAACATGACCAAGCTGGCACTCAGCCCGCGCGACCTGCGCCCGCGCCTGACCGCGCTGATCGATGGGGAGATCGCACATGCCCGTGCCGGACGCGCGGCGGCGATCTGGGCGAAGATGAACAGCCTGGTCGACCCCGCGATCATCGAGAAGCTGTACGAGGCGAGCGGCGCGGGGGTGGAGATCGAACTTGTCATGCGCGGCATCTGCTGCCTGCGCCCGCAGGTGCCCGGCATGTCGGAACGCATCCGGGTCAAGTCGATCGTCGGCCGCTTCCTGGAGCACAGCCGCATCTGGGCGTTCGGCAACGGCCAGGCGCTGCCCAACGACCGCGCCGGCCTCTACATCTCGTCCGCCGACTGGATGCCGCGCAACTTTGACCGGCGAGTCGAATACATGCTGCCGATCGACAATCCGACCGTCCACGAACAGATCCTCGATCAGGTCATGGTCGCTAACCTGATCGACGACGAACAGAGCTGGGTACTCGGTTCCGACGGCGACTATACCCGCATCCAGCCGGGCGAGCGGCCGTTCAACCTCCACCGCTACTTCATGACCAACCCCTCGCTGTCCGGCCGTGGCGCGGCGGCCGAAGAAGGCGGCGAAGTGCCCACGCTGTCGCTGCGGCCCGCACGATGAATCTCATCGCCCCCATCGCCCGCGCACTATCGAAGCCTCTCGCCGAACCCCGGACCGCCATCGTCGATATCGGTTCCAACTCGATCCGCCTCGTCGTCTATCAGGGGCCCGAGCGGCTCCCTGCCATCCTCTTCAACGAAAAAGTCCTCGCCGGCCTCGGCCGTGGGCTAGCCGCGACCGGGGCCATCGACGCCCGCGCCATGGCCGCCGCCCGCGTGGCACTTGCCCGATTCGCCCGGCTCGCGCGCGAGATGGAGGCGACGCGGCTCCGCACCGTCGCCACCGCCGCCGTTCGCGACGCCGCCAACGGGGCCGAGCTTATCGCCCATGCCGAGGACGTCGGGCTGTCGGTCGAAATCCTGTCCGGGGAGCAGGAGGCGCTCGGCGCCGGCTATGGTGTGCTCTCCGCCTTTCCGCAGGCCGACGGCATCGTCGGCGATCTGGGCGGCGGCAGCCTGGAGCTGATCCGCGTCAAGGACGGTCAGCCCGCCGAGCGCGTTTCCTTTCCCTTCGGCGTGTTGCGCCTCGCCGCCGCACGCGCGAACGGAGACGGGTCGGCCGAGGCAAAGGTCGCGAGCGCCATCGACGGGGCGGGCTGGACCGGGCGGGGCAGGGGATTGCCCTTTTACCTCGTCGGCGGGTCGTGGCGCGCGCTGGCGCGGCTCGACATGGACCTGACCGGCTATCCGCTGCCGATCATCCAAGGTTATTGCATGGACGCCGCCACGATCGCGCGGCTGATCGCCACGATCGAGGGCGCGACGCGCAGCCGCCTGCGCGCGACACCCGGCCTCTCCTCCGGGCGCATCCCAACGCTGGGTGACGCCGCCGGGCTGCTGCAATTGCTGATGCGCGAGCTCGGCAGCACCAGCACGATCGTGTCGGCCTACGGTCTGCGCGAGGGCCTGCTGTTCGAGGAACTCGACGTCGCTACCCGCGCGCAGGACCCGCTGTTGGTCGCCACCCGTGACGAGGGCCGGCGGGCGGGCCGCTTCCCCGAACATGGCGACTTGCTCGACCGCTGGCTGCAACCGCTGTTCGATCGCGACCCGCCGGCCGCCGCGCGGCTACGCAACGCCGCCTGTCAGCTCGCCGATGTGGGCTGGCGCGCCAATCCGGAGTTCCGCGCCGAACGCAGTGTCGAGGTCGCGCTGCACGGCAATTGGGTCGGCATCGACGCCGCCGGCCGCGCGCAGGTGGCGCAAGCGCTTCACGCCAGCATGGGCGGGCAGGGCGTGCCCGCACCGCTGGAGCGCCTCGCCGGCAAGGGCCAACGCGACCGCGCCACCGCCTGGGGCCTCGCGATGCGGCTCGGTCAACGGCTGAGTGGCGGCCTCGCCGGTCCGCTGCGGCGCTCGCGGCTGTCGGCGGACGAAGGCACCGTCACCCTCCACCTCGCCGCCGAAGACCGCGCGCTCTACGGCGAAGCGGTGGAACGCCGCCACGCCGCTCTGGCGACTTCGCTGGGTAGGTTACCGATCCTGAGCGCCTGAGCGCCTGAGCGCCTGACGCGCTACCCGCACCGTACCGCAGTAATCACCCGCCGATGATCTACCCGGATCGTCAGCCGATCCTCGCGAAAATCCATCGTCGTCATCTCGCCCGGATGCACGACCCGTACGGTCCGGGCGCCCGACAGTCGCTTCGCACGCGACGGGACGTGCCGGCGATAGCGTTCGCCGACCAGCACCTCCGCCGGCCGCGCCGCGCACACGGCGGCGGGCTCCTGCGGCACTGCCGCCAACAGCAGCAGGGTGAACATCATGCTTCTTCCTCCGCCTCGGGGTTCGATCGCGTCATCTTCAATTTGCCGCCGACCACCGCGAACGCCACGCGTCCCTCGACCAGGTCGAGCGCCTCGTGCCCGAACTGGTCGTAGCGCCAGCCCTCCAGCATCGGCAGCCCGCTCCGCGCGCCCGCGGCCAGCGCCTCCAGCTCGTCCGACCGGGCCAGCAGCTTCGACGCGACGTCGATGTCCCGCGCCCTGATCTTCAGCAGCAGCTTGAGCAGGTCCGCGACCAGCGCGCCGTCCTTGCCCAGTCCCGGCTTGCGGTCGTCGCGCGGCGGCAGCTCGTCGTCGTTCAGCGGCGGCGCGTCCTCCAGCGACGCCATCAGCCGCGCGCCGATATCGTTCCCGGCCCAGGTCGCTGACAGCCCGCGGACCTTCGCCAGGTCGGCCTGTCGCCGCGGCGGGTGGCCGGCGAGGTCCGCCAGCGTCTCGTCCTTGACGATCCGCCCGCGCGGCAGGTCCTTCGCCGCCGCTTCCTGTTCGCGCCACCGTGCCAGCGCCTTCAGCCGACCCAGCACGTCGGGCTTTCGGCTCGGCACCCGCACCCGCCGCCATGCCTGATCCGGGTCGTTGGCATAGTTGGATGGATCGGCCAGCCGCTCCATCTCCTGATCCAGCCACGCGCCGCGCCCGGTCTTCTTCAGCCGCTGCAGCATCTTGGGAAAGATCTGCGCCAGATAGGTGACGTCACCGATCGCATAGTCGATCTGCCGCGCCTCCAGCGGCCGCTTCGCCCAGTCGGTGAAGCGCGCGCCCTTGTCGATCTGCACGCCCAGCCAGCTGTCGACCAGGTTCGAATAGCCGATCTGCTCGCCTTGCCCCAGCGCCATCGCCGCGACCTGCGTGTCGAACAGCGGGTGCGGCGTCCGCCCGGTCAGGTTGTAGATGATCTCCAGATCCTGCCCGCCCGCGTGAAAGACCTTCAGCACCTCCTCGTCCTCGACCATCAGGTCCAGCAGCGGCTTCAGGTCGAGACCGGGCGCCATCGGATCGATCGCCGCCGCATCGTCGCCGCCCGCGACCTGGATCAGGCACAGGATCGGCCAGAACGTGCTCTCGCGCATGAATTCGGTATCGACCGTGATGAAGTCGCATTGCGACCAGCGGTCGCACAGCCGGCGGAGCGTATCGGTGTCGGTGACGAGCGGATGAACGTGCATCGGCAAGCCATAGCGGGCGGACGCGCGTTGACAAACAGGGCGCGCAGGTAGCGGGTTCAGACGGCGCTATCGGACAGCGCCTTGCAAGCGTCTCCGTCCCGCGCCAGCATCCGGGCGAATTGCTCGAGCGGCTGCTGATCCACCGCCGTCGCATAGACGCCGTCTTTCTGTCGCTGGATGCGGTCGACGTCCGCGGCCGTCTTCCCCGCGGCCGTCGCCTGCGTGACGGCATAATCGTGGAACGCCGCCGACCCCGCGCCCCGCGCGCGCGCTCGTTCCAGCATGTCCGTCCTCGCGGCGCCGGTTTCCTGCGTCGCCAACGACGAATAGAGCCGCGACAGCGCGGTCATCGTACTCGCGCAAGCCGCGAATTGCTCGAAGCGGTTCGGGTCCTCAGACGCGATGGGCGTGGCGGTGTTCGCGGCCGCCTGATTATCGACCCGCGCCGGTGCTTCGCAACCGGCCAGGATCATTGCGGCGCCGGCGGCGACAAGACGTACGATCATATGGTTCTCCATGTCGCTGTCGTCCTATCGCAACGCGCTGCTCGCAAAACCTCCCGGAACCGCTAGGGAACAGCTTCCGCCCGCATGCGGACGCGGGTTGACAAACCGGGGAGGGGTGGGGAAGCAAATGTCCGCCTTATCCGTCATCCCCGCGCCCGCGAGGACCCATCTCCAGAGGCTGGCCCAAGCTCAACTGCACGAGATAGGCCGCGCTTTTGCGGGGGTGACGAACACCAATTCGCGAGAACAATAAAATGCACGCCTATCGCACCCATAATTGCGCCGCGCTCGACGCCACGGCGGTCGGCGACACGGTCCGCCTCTCCGGCTGGATTCACCGCAAGCGCGACCACGGCGGCGTGCTGTTCATCGATCTGCGCGATCACCACGGCATCACGCAGATCGTCGCCAAGGCCGGTAGCCCCGTGCTCGACCTCCTCGATTCACTTCGCGTCGAGACGGTCGTCACCGTTACCGGCGAGGTCGTCGCGCGCGAGGCCGGTCAGGCCAACCCCAACCTCCCGACCGGGGCGATCGAGGTCGTCGCGGCCGAGGTGATCGTCCAGTCCACCGCGCAGGAGCTGCCGCTTCCCGTCTTCGGCGAGGCGGAGTATCCGGAAGAGATCCGGCTCCGCTACCGCTATCTCGACCTCCGCCGCGAGCGGCTCCACGCCAACATCATGCTGCGCGCCAGCGTCGTCGCCAGCGTCCGCCGCCGCATGATCGAGGGCGGCTTCACCGAGTTCCAGACCCCGATCCTCACCGCCTCCAGCCCCGAGGGCGCGCGCGACTATCTCGTTCCGTCGCGCGTCCACCCCGGCAAGTTCTATGCGCTCCCGCAGGCGCCGCAGATGTTCAAGCAGCTGCTGATGGTCGCCGGTTTCGACCGGTATTTCCAGATCGCACCCTGCTTCCGCGACGAAGACGCCCGCGCCGACCGCTCGCCCGGCGAGTTCTACCAGCTCGACTTCGAGATGAGCTTCGTCACGCAGGAGGACGTCTTCGCCGCGATCGAGCCGGTGCTGCACGGCCTGTTCGAGGAGTTCGCCGACTGGCAGGGCAAGAGGCGTCAGGTCTCGGCGCTGCCCTTCCGGCGCATCCCGTATCGCGAATCGATGCTGAAATACGGCAACGACAAGCCCGATCTTCGCAACCCGATCCTCATCACCGATGTCAGCGACCGCTTCCAAGCCTCTGGTTTCGGGCGGTTCGCGTCGATCGTCGAGGCCGGCGACGTCGTCCGCGCCATCCCCGCGCCGGGCACGGCGGACAAGAGCCGCAAGTTCTTCGACGACATGAACGCCTGGGCACAGGCGGAGGGGTTCGCCGGACTCGGCTATGCCACGCGCAAGGCCGGCGAGTGGGGCGGTCCGATCGCCAAGAACCATGGCGAAGAAGGGATGAACGCGATGGCCGACGCGCTCGGCCTCGGCCCCGACGACGGCCTGTTCTTCGCCGCCGGTCCTGCCGCAAAGGCCGCCAAGCTCGCCGGTCTCGCCCGCACCCGCGTCGGCGAGCAGCTCGGCCTGATCGACCCCAAGCGCTTCGAGTTCTGCTGGATCGTCGACTTCCCGATGTTCGAATATGACGATGACGCGAAGAAGGTCGACTTCAGCCACAACCCCTTCTCGATGCCGCAGGGCGAGCTGGAGGCGCTGGAGACCAAGGACCCGCTCGATATCCTCGCCTATCAGTACGACATCGTCTGCAACGGCATCGAGCTGTCGTCCGGCGCGATCCGGAATCACCGGCCGGAGATCATGTACAAGGCGTTCGAGATCGCCGGCTACACGCGCGCGGACGTCGATCGCGAGTTCGCCGGCATGATCAACGCCTTCAAGTTCGGCGCCCCGCCGCACGGCGGCTCCGCGCCCGGCATCGACCGCATGGTCATGCTGCTTGCCGACGAACCCAACATCCGCGAGGTCATCACCTTCCCGATGACGCAAAAGGCCGAAGACCTGATGATGGGCGCGCCCAGCTTCGTCTCGGCCAAGCAGCTCAAGGAATTGAACCTGCAATCGACGGTGGAACGGAAGGACGTGGCCGGGGCGGTTGCGCCGGGCGCAGCGTAGCGGCTCGGGAACTGCCGCTAGCGGTTCGTCATTCGGATATCCGATCGCCCCGCGCTGCCATAGCCTTCGGTAGCCAGCACCTGATAGTCCAGCGTGCCGAGCCGAAGACCTAGCCTGCGCCAGCCCGCGACGTGATTGGCGAAGGTGATGGTATGGTTGCTCTGCGGTGCACGGCGGGAGGTCCGAACGCTCCAATATTGGTCGAAGGTCGCGGTGCCGGCGATCGACGGCTGATCGACTCGGCGCGTGCGGTATACGCGATAGGTTCCGGCGTCGCTGGTGATCGTCCCGAGCGGCGCGGCACACGCGCCCGGTGGCACGAAGTCGCCCCAGCTCTCGACCACATAATATTCCACCAAGGGATTTTTCGACCAGCCATAAAACGACAGGTAACCGTTGGCACCCGGCTCGAACACGTTCGCCTCGTAGTGCACGACGCGATCGGGCGAGCCCGTGGTCCAGCCGCGACCCGCAACCATGTTGCCACGTGCGCCGAGCCGCCAAATCACGCTATAACCCCCGGCAGGCCGCAACGTCATGCAGCCCGATCCGCTATCACGCCAGAAGGTGTGGAAGCTCCCGCCTCGCGTCCCGGTCGCGTTGGTGCAGATGGTCTCGGAGTCCGCGCCCACGACCATGCCGACGGCCAAGGTGACGGCGGCGCGTGTGATCGACAGCATGACACACCCCTAGCAGCATAGGTCGCGCGTTTCACGCACGGGTCTGGCCCGTTTCGTCCAGCCCTGCCAAAGATCGGCCATGCCGGACGACCAACTCCGACCCGTCGCGCCCGGGCCGCTCACCCGCTCCCTCGGCCTCCTCGGCGTGCTTTTCCTCACGCTCTCCGTCACCACTCCCGCCTCGTCGGTGTTCGTCTTCGTCCCCGACATGCTGGCCGCCGCCGGCACCGGCGCGATCTGGGCGTTCGTCATCGCCGCGATCGTCTGCGTCGCGACCGCCTTCATCTATGCTGAGCTGTCGTCCGCGTGGCCGGTCGCGGGCGGCGAGTATGTCATGGTGGCGCAGACGCTGGGGCCGTTCGCGGGGTTCGTGATGCTCGGCGTCAACGTGTTCAACAACCTGATCTTCCTGCCGGTCGCCGGCCTCGGCATCAGCGACGTGCTCTCCGTCGTCATCCCCGGCCTGCCGCAGTTGCCCGTCGCGCTTGCGGTGGTCGCCGCGTGCACCGTCGTCGGGCTGTTCGACATCCGCCTCAACGCCGCGATCACCGGCTGCTTCCTCCTGCTGGAGGTGGTGACGCTGGTAATCGTCGCATGGCTCGGCTTCGGCGACGCGGTCCGCTCGCCGCTGGCGTTCCTCAGCCATCCCGTCGCGGGCGCCGCGCTTCAGCCGGTCAGCGCCGCGTCGATCGGCGTCGCCACCTCGATCGCGATCTTCGCGCTCAACGGCTATGGCGCCGCCGTCTATTTCGGCGAGGAGATGCACGACGCATCGGCGCGCATCACGCGCGCGATCATGCTGGCGCTGGTCGTGACGCTGGCGCTCGAAGGCTTGCCGCTGCTAGCCCTGCTCACCGCCGCGCCCGATCTCGCGGCGACCTTCGCCGGCGACAATCCGTTCGGCGCGTTCGTCGCGGAGGCGGGCGGCAGCGGCCTCGCCAAGTGGGTCGCGGTCGGCGTCGCGCTCGCCATCGTCAACGCGATCATCGCCTGGGTGCTCGCCTGCGCGCGCTTCTTCTACGGCACCGGGCGCGACAATAGTTGGGGACGCCCGATCGACGGCTGGCTGACGGCGATCCACCCCCGCTTCGGCTCGCCCTGGCTGGCGACGCTGCTGCTGGGCGGCGTCGGCATGGCGCTGTGCTTCATCGACAAGGCGCTGCTGGAGGTGTGGAGCGGCACCGGCCTGATCGCGATCTATGCCGGCATCGCGGTCGCCGCGATGATCGGGCGACGACGCGGCAGCAGCGCGCACGGGCGCTACCGGATGCCGCTCTATCCGCTGGCGCCGCTCATCACGATCGCGGCGCTCGGGTACGTCGTCTGGACGAACTGGCTGGACGTGGCGACCGGCCGCCCCGCGCTGATCGCCACCGCGCTCCAGATCGCGGTCGCCGCAGCCTATTACCGGCTGGTGCTCCGCCGCCGGGGCGCGTGGACGGTCCACGTTCCCGAATAGCCTATCTTACACGCCCGCCGCGACACGCTACGGGACGCATGCTGTACCCGCCACGCCGGCGCCCGATCTCTACGTAAGCGCGGTTCCCGCGAGGATCGTGACGTTCAGCAACTCACGCCGCCTCGAACCGCCCGTCCGCACCCAGCACGCGCAGCTTGCCGTCGGCGATCGCGAATACCGCGCCGTGGATCGCCAGCGTCCCCGCCTCGACCCGCTCGCGCACGAAGGGAAAGGTCATCAGGTTGGCGATCGACACCTCGACGCAAGCCTGTTCCAGCGCGCGCTGCCCGTCCGCGCCGGTGCCGTGCGCGGCCACTACCCGCTCGCGCGCCTCGTCGAGCAGCGAGATCCAGTTGGCGACGAACCCGCCTTCGCCCTCCTCGGCCCCCGCCAGGCTGCGCGTCAGCGCCGCGCTGACGCCGCCGCACGCGCCATGTCCCAGGACCACGATCTCTTCCACGTCCAGTTTGGTGACCGCGAACTCCAGTGCCGCCGACACGCCGTGCCGCCCGCCGTCGGGTTCGAACGGCGGCACCAGATTGGCGACGTTGCGGACGACGAACACCTCGCCCGGCCGGCTGCCGAAAATCGTCGCGGGCTCGACCCGGCTGTCGGAGCAGGCGATCACCATCACTTTGGGCGATTGGCCGCTCGCCAGCTCCTGCCAGCGCTCCCGCTCGGCAAGCCATTCGTTGCCGCGAAACCGGTAATAGCCGTCGACCAGATTGCTGAAGTGCGTCACGCAATGCCCTCTTCGCGTTGTTTCGCGGCGGCGCAGTCGCTATCTGCGCCGTCATGACCGAGCCTCTCCCGCTGGCCGCTCCGGCCCGCCAGCGCAAGCCCGACTGGATCCGCGTCAAGGCGCCCACCTCCGTCGGCGTCGGCGAGACGCGCAAGCTGATGCGTCGCCTCGGCCTCGCCACCGTGTGCGAGGAGGCCGCTTGCCCCAACATCGGCGAGTGCTGGACCAAGAAGCACGCGACGGTGATGATCCTGGGCGACACCTGCACCCGCGCCTGCGCGTTCTGCAACGTCAAGACCGGGATGCCTCGCGCCGTCGACGCGCTGGAGCCCGAGCATGTCGCGGTCGCCGCCGCCGAGCTCGGCCTCAGCCACATCGTGGTGACCTCGGTCGATCGCGACGACCTGCCCGACGGCGGCGCGTCGCAGTTCGTCGAGGTGATCCAGGCGCTGCGCCGCAACACGCCGACCACGACGATCGAGATCCTGACGCCCGACTTCCGCAACAAGGCACAGGCTGCGGTCGAGTCGATCGTCGAGGCGCGCCCCGACGTCTACAACCACAATCTGGAAACCGTGCCCCGCCTGTATCCCACGATCCGCCCCGGTGCGCGCTATTACGCCTCGCTGCGGCTGCTGGAGAGCGTCAAGCGCCACGACCCGTCGATCTTCACCAAGTCGGGCGTGATGACCGGGCTCGGCGAGGAGCGGCTGGAGGTGCATCAGGTGATGGACGACATGCGCTCCGCCGACATCGATTTCCTGACCATGGGCCAGTATCTCCAGCCGACGCCGCGCCACGCCAAGGTCGCCGAGTTCGTGTCGCCCAAGGCGTTCGACGCCTATGCCGCGATCGCGCGTGCAAAGGGCTTCCTGCTGGTCGCGGCCAGCCCACTGACGCGGTCCAGCTACCATGCCGGCGACGACTTCGCGAAGATGAGGGCGGCGCGCGAGGCGAAGCTTTCGCGTGCCCCGATCCATGCCTAGCCATCACGAAACCCGCCATCTGCCCTACACCCCGGAGCAGATGTACGACCTGGTCGCCGACGTCCGACGCTATCCGGAGTTCCTGCCCTGGGTCAGCGCCATGCGCGTGCGGCAAGACGGCCCGACCGAAACGCTGGCCGACATGATCGTCGGCTTCAAGGGCTTGCGCGAGACCTTCACCAGCCGCGTCGAAAAGGAGCGGCCGACCCGCATCCACGTCGATTACGTCGACGGTCCGCTCAAGCACCTCCGTAACGACTGGGTGTTCCGGCCGGAGGGGCAGGGGGGCTGCGCCGTCGACTTCACGGTCGACTTCGCGTTCAAGAACCGGGTATTCGAGATGCTGGCGGGGCAGGTCTTCGGCGTCGCGCTGCGCAAGATGATCGGCGCGTTCGAGACGCGCGCGGGGCAGCTCTACGACGGGTTAGGCGCCGTCGGCATCAGCAGTTCCAGCGCGCACAGCGCCGCCTGAAGCCTGATCCCGCCGCGCCCGCGATCGCCGAACTCCTTGCGGTCGGCATGGATGTCGGCGGGGTCCTGTCCCCGGATCGCGCGGGCGAAGACGACGGTGCCGACCGGCTTCCGCGCCGAGCCGCCGTCCGGCCCGGCGACCCCGGTGATCGCCACCGCGACATCGGCGTCGCTCTTGGTCAACGCCGCTTGCGCCATCGCCCAGGCGGTCGCGATCGAGACCGCCCCGAACGTCTCCAGCACGTCGGAGCTGACCTTGAGCATGTGCCCCTTGGCCTCGTTGGAATAGGTGACATAGCCCGCCTCGAACACGTCGGACGCGCCGGGCAGCTCGGTCAGCGCGGCGGACACCAGCCCACCGGTGCAGCTCTCGGCGACCGCGATGCGCCGCCCCGCCGCGCGGTTCGCCGCGATCACCTTGCGCGCCGCCTCGACCAGCTCGGGCGGCAGGATCGTGTCCATCAGCGCGCCTCCGCCAGGCACAACGGCAGCGCGGCGACGGGGTTGCGGTCGCCCGGCTGCGCCCGCTTGGCATAACGCAGCGCCGCGACGATCACGCCCGCCGTATTGCGCGGCGGCAGCGGCTCCAACAGCGTGACCAGCCGGTCGATCGTGGGGCAATCGCGCGGGTTGATCCGCCCGACGATCAGCGGCGCGACCAGCGAGGCGAGCAGCGGGCGGGCATAGTCTGAGCCGAGCAGCGCCTCGGCCGTCGGGTTGCTGAGCTTGACGATCGCCGCGCGCGCCGCCGGCCAGGCGCGGTCGGCTTCGGCCTGATAACGTTGCAGCAGCGGGTTCGGCCGTCGCCGCAACGGGCTGGCAGCGGCCAGCTGCGCGGCGCAAACGGTGCCGGTCTGCCGCATGATCTCGGGCAGCGCGACGGCGGCGAGCGACTCGGCCTCGGGCGGCGACAGACACGGCTGCTGCGCCGGCGCGGCAGCGGTCGCCAGCATCAACGCGGCGATGGCGGTCGCGTTCAGCGCGGTTCGGGGCAAAGCTCGATCCCGCGGGTGCTTCGGCCGCCAAGCTGGGCCGCCATGACGAACAACCCGGCGACGTTGCGCGCGGGCAGGGGGGCGGCGAGCGTGACCGCGCGCTCAACCTTGGCGCAGGTCGCGGGTGAGACGTCATCGATCATCTCGTCGATCATCATCCCCCGCATCATCGTCAGCATCGCCGGCGCGTCCGCCGCGCTGATCTTGGCGCTGCCGAACCGTGAGATCGCCGCCGCGGCGCCCGCCATCGCGGCCGGCGCCTCCTCACGCCAGCGCGTCACCAGCGGCGTCAGCCCGCTGCGGAGCGTCGCTGTCGCGGGCAGCGAGGTCGCGCATTTGAGACCGACCGCCTGCACGGCATCGGGCAGCAGCACGACCGCCAGCGCCTCAAGCTCGGCGGGCGGAACGCATCGCGGCGTGGCGCTCTGCGCTGCGGTCGCCCCCATCATCGCCCCGATCGCGACGATCGCCGCTACCCTCATGCCGTCGCTCCCGTCCAGCCGGGCAACCGCACCGTCGCGGATGCCTGTGCCGCGATGCCCTCGCCACGACCGGTGAAGCCCAGCCGCTCGGTCGTCGTCGCCTTGATGCTCACCCGCTCGGGCGAAAGGCCGAGCAGCGCGGCGATCCGTGCCTGCATCCCCGCCCGGTGCGGCCCGATCTTCGGCGCCTCGCAGATGATCGTCAGGTCGACGAACGCGATCTGCCCGCCCTTGGCCGCGATCAGCTCGGCGGCGTGGGTCAGGAACCGGTGCGACGCCGCGCCCTTCCATTGCGGATCGCTCGGCGGAAAGTGCGTGCCGATATCCCCCGCCGCGATCGTGCCGAGCAGCGCGTCGGTCAGCGCATGCAGCGCCACGTCCGCGTCCGAATGCCCCGACAGCCCGCGATCGTGCGGCACCAGCACGCCGCCCAGCCACAATTCCTCGCCCGCTTCCAACCGATGCACGTCGAAGCCGGTGGCGCTGCGCCACTCCCACCCGGCGCGCGCTTCGGCGGCGGCGAAGTCCTGCGGTTGCGTCACCTTGTCCAGCATCGGATCGCCCTGCACCAACGCTACCGGCAAGCCAAGCCGCCGCACCATCTGCGCATCGTCGCTCGCCTCGGCACTGTCGTCCCACGCCGCATGGGCGCGCCGAAGCGTCGCCGTGTCGAAGCCCTGCGGTGTTTGCACCCGCCACACGCCGTCGCGGGGCACGACCTCGCCGAGAAGCGCCTCGCCGCGCACCAGCGTATCGGCGACCGGCAGCACCGGCGTGACCCCCGGCGCGTCGTCGAGCGCCGCCAGCACACGATCGATCACCGCCGCCGGCACGAACGGCCTCGCCGCGTCGTGGACCAGCACCCGAGCGGTCTCCACCGCCTTCAGCCCGTTCGCCACCGACTCCCGCCGCGTCGCTCCCCCGATCACCAGCCGGACGTCGTCCACCGCCTCGCGGGCGAAGTCCTCCTGTCCCACGGCGACGACGACGACCACGGCATCGATCGCCGGGTTGTGTCGGAACGCTTCCACCGCATGTCGAAGCATCGGCCGCCCCGCGACCGGCTGGAATTGCTTGGGCAGCGCACCGCCTGCGCGACTGCCCGATCCGGCGGCGACGATGAGCGCGGTGGTCATGACGCCAGCGCTAGTCGCTGACCGCGCGCCTTGCCAGCCCACGCCGCCGCGCCTAGATACTGCCCGTTTTTCAGGCAATCCGAATGCGCTCCCTCGCTCCCCTCCAGATCGGCTCGGTCCGCATCGAGACGCCGGTGATCCTGGCGCCGATGACCGGTGTCACCGACCTGCCGTTCCGCACGCTCGTCCGCCGCTATGGCTCCGGACTGAACGTCACGGAGATGATAGCCAGTCAGGCCGCGATCCGCGAGACGCGCCAGTCGCTCCAGAAGCTCGCCTGGGACCCGTCGGAAGAGCCGGTATCGATGCAGCTCGTCGGCTGTACACCCTACGAGATGGGAGAGGCCGCGCGGCTGGCGGAGGATCGCGGCGCGGCGATCATCGACATCAACATGGGCTGCCCCGTCCGCAAGGTGACCAGCGGCGACGCCGGTTCGGCGCTGATGCGCGACCTGAAGCTCGCCGCCGCGATCGTTCGGGGCGTGGTCGCGGCGGTGTCGGTGCCGGTCACGCTGAAGATGCGGATGGGCTGGTGCCACGACAGCCTCAACGCCCCCGAACTCGCGCACATCGCGCAGGATCTGGGCGCCCAGATGATTACCGTCCACGGCCGCACCCGCAATCAGATGTACAAGGGCGACGCCGACTGGGGCTTCGTTCGCCGCGTCAAGGATGCGGTGGCGGTGCCGGTGATCGTCAACGGCGACATCTGCTCGGTCGAGGACGCCGAAGCCGCCCTGGATCAGTCCGGCGCCGACGGCGTCATGATCGGTCGCGGCAGCTATGGCCGCCCGTGGCTGCTCGGGCAGGTGATGGAGGGTCTCCGCAGCGGCCGTCATTTGCCCGATCCGTCGCTCGACGAGCAATACCGGACGATCGCGTCCCACTATGAGGCGATGCTGGAGCATTACGGCACCGTCACCGGCGTCAACATGGCCCGCAAACATATCGGCTGGTACACCAAGGGTTTGCCCGGCTCGGCGGAGTTCCGCCACGCGGCCAACCAGGAACCGGACCCGAACCGCGTCCGCGCGATGCTCGCCGAGTTTTACGCACCCCATCGCGAGGCCGAGCCGGATCGTCGTCAGCTTGCCGCCTGATCCCGGCGCTCCCGCCGCGCACGAACTGTTCGCGGCGCTGCCGGTGGCGGCGATGCTGGTCGATCCGCAACAGCGCGTCGCGCAGGCCAACGCGCTCGCCGAACAGCTGCTCAACACGTCCGAACGGCAGATGGCGGGCCAGCCGTTCGCGGCCGTCATGCCGTCGCCGACGCATGGCGAGGTGCACGACGGCCACGGCTTCGCCGCATACGATACGGAGATCGTGACGGCCCGCGGCCACAAGCTGCGTGTCGACTTTCTGGAGGCGCAATTGCCCGACCGACCGGGCTGGCGGCTGGTCACGCTCCACCCCGTCGCCGCGTCGCGCCGGCTGGGCCATTCCGCGGATCGGGACGCCGGCGCGCGGGCCGCTGTCGGCGCGGCGGCGATGCTCGCGCATGAAATCAAAAACCCGCTGAGCGGCATTCGCGGCGCCGCACAACTGATCGGCGCCGCCGAGACCGGGGGCGAGTTGCCCCAGCTGATCGTCACCGAGGTGGACCGCATCGCCGCGCTGATCGATCGCATGCAGGATTTCGGCGACACTCGCCCGCTGCCGACCAGCGCCGGCAACATCTATCCGTTGCTCGCGCATGTCCGCAGCCTGGCGGCGGCCGGATTCGCGGCGGGCGTGCCGATCGAGGAGCGGTTCGACCCCTCGCTGCCGGCGGCGCTCATCAACGGCGACGCGCTGACCCAAATCCTCCTCAACCTGCTCAAGAATGCGCGCGAGGCGGTGCGTGACGTCATGGAACCGCGCCTGATCCTCACCACCGCCTACCGCCACGGCATGGCGGTCAGTGCCGGCCCGGATCGCCCGCGCCTGCCGTTGCCGATCGAGATCTGCGTCATCGACAACGGTCCCGGCGCGCCTGCCGACATCGCCGACCACCTGTTCGACCCGTTCGTGTCGGGCCGTCCGGAGGGGCAGGGGCTGGGACTGGCCCTGGTCGACAAGCTGATGCGCGACATGGGCGGCATCGTTCAATATGGGCGCGAGGGCACGCCCGAGCGCACCGTCCTGCGCCTGCTGTTACCGAGAGCGACGGCGTGAGCCGCGTCCTGCTGATCGAGGACGACGCCGCGATCCGCACGGTCATCGTTCAGGCGCTGCGCCGCGCCGGTCACGAAGTGGAGGCGGTCGATACGCTTGAGGCGGCCCGCCGCGCGCTTGCGATCCGGGCGCCCGACGTCCTCGTCACCGACGTCGTTCTCCCCGATGGCGACGGGCTCGATCATCTCGCAGAGGTGACCGACCGCCACCCCGAACTGCCGGTGATCGTCCTCTCCGCCCGCAATACGCTCACCACCGCCGTGCGCGCGACGGAGGCGGGTGCGTACGAGTACCTGCCCAAGCCCTTCGACCTCGACAACCTGACCCGCGCGGTCGCCGGCGCGGTCGCACGGCGCGGCACGACCGCCGACGCCATGGCGACCGACGACGACCCCAGCCTGCCGCTGATCGGCCGCTCGCCGTCGATGCAGGACGTCTATCGCGTCATCGCCCGTGTCGTCGCCAACGACCTGACGGTGCTGGTGTCGGGCGAGTCGGGCACGGGCAAGGAGCTGGTGGCCCGCGCCATCCACGATCTCGGCCCTCGCCGCGCCGAGCCCTTCGTCGCGATCAACATGGCCGCGATCCCGCGCGAGCTGATCGAGGCGGAGCTGTTCGGGCACGAGCGCGGTGCCTTCACCGGCGCGACGCAGCGTACCGCCGGGCGGTTCGAGCAGGCCGGCGGCGGTACGCTGTTCCTCGACGAGATCGGCGACATGCCGATCGAGGCGCAGACCCGGCTGTTGCGCGTCCTTCAACAAGGCGAGTTCACCACCGTCGGCGGTGCCCGCGCCATCCGCACCGACGTGCGGATCATCGCCGCCACCAATCGCGATCTGGGGCAACAGGTCGCGAGCGGTGCCTTTCGCGAAGACCTGTTCTACCGCCTCAACGTCGTGCCCGTGCGCCTGCCGCCGCTGCGCGAGCGACGCGAGGACGTCCCGCTCCTGTCCCGTCACTTCCTGGAACAAGCGGTCGCGCAGGGCCTGCCGCGACGTCAGCTCGCCGCCGACGCCATCGCGGCGCTGGTCGCCTATGACTGGCCCGGCAACGTCCGCGAGCTTGAGAACCTGATGCGGCGCCTCGCCGTCCTCGCCCGCGACGAGGTGATCGATGCCGACGCGGTGCGCGCGATGCTGGGCGAGCCGCGCGAGGTCGAGGGCAGGGGCGAGGACTTCGCCGCCGCCGTCCGCGCGCTGATCGAGAAGATCGCCCGCGAGCGCCCCGGCGCGCTCGACGACGGCACGCTCTACGACCGTATCATTACTGAGGTGGAACGCCCGTTGATTGAGGCGGCGCTGACCCGTCATGGCGGCAATCAGCTTCGCGCCGCCCGTGCGATCGGCCTCAACCGCAACACGCTGAAGAAGCGCCTGGACGCACTTGGAATCGCCGCCAGGAGCGACGCGGCGGGTTAACGGATTCGTAATATGTGCTTTCCTTGCAACAGTTGAGGCTGTAGCGATGGGGCAATGGCGTTGTCGGTGCTCGCTGAAGTCGGTCGGGAGGAGCGTTCCTCTCCACCGACGCTGATGCCGGTGCTGCGCGCGCTGCTGGTCGCCCTTCTCATCGCGGTCGGCTCCGTCAGCTACATCCTGGTGATGCGGCAGGGCAGCTCGGCTACGCCTTACAATCCGTTGTTGATCGCATTGCTGCTGGTCGGCAACCTGATCGCCGGTTCGGTCGTCCTCGTCCTGATCGGCCGCAGCATCGCGCGCCGCCGCGCCGCCCGCTCGCCATCGGGGGGAAACGGGGAGCTCCACGTTCGCCTCGTCGCGCTGTTCTCGATGGCGGCGGCGGTCCCGATGATCCTGGTGACGATCGCGGCGTCGTTGCTGTTTCAATACGGCGCGGCGTTCTGGTCGTCCTCACAGGCACAGGCGATGCTGGGTAACACCCGCGAGCTGGTGCGTGGCAACTATCAGCGCGAAGTCGATGACATCGCGGCGCAGATGCGCGCAATGACGATAGACATCGCCGATCAGCTCCATACGACCCCGATCGAGGACCCGTACTTCGCGCGATACCTGTCGTTTCAGGTCTTGCAGCGGGAAATGTCTGAAGGGATGATCGTCAGCGCGTCGGACCGTGCGCCGCTCGCCGTCGTCAATCCGTATCTGCGACCGC
Organism: Sphingomonas sp.; assembly: GCF_965200135.1. Classification (GTDB taxonomy): domain Bacteria; phylum Pseudomonadota; class Alphaproteobacteria; order Sphingomonadales; family Sphingomonadaceae; genus Sphingomonas. The sequence goes on along the minus strand of NZ_CBDATK010000006.1, from coordinate 134,776 downwards.
TCGTTAACGTCGTCACCCCAAAGATGATGCGGGAGCTGGACGCGGGTAAGCCCTACGTACTCGTGCAACAAGCCGATCGGATCGGCATGCTGGTCCGTCTCGATTACGGTCGCCGCAGCTATCTGTTCGGCTCTCGAATATTCGAGGGAAAGCTGGCCGAGCAACTGCGGCGTAGTGACGCGATCACCCGTGATTTCCAGGCGTTGCAGACCCGTTCGCGCGCACTCCAGCTTCGCTTCAACGCCGGCCTCCTGCTCATCGGGCTGCTCATCGTCGGCATCGCGGTCTGGATCGCGCTGCGCGTCGCCGACCGCCTGATCCGACCGATCGACGAGCTGGTCGGCGCGGCGCGGAGCGTCGCCGACGGCGACCTCGCCGCCCGCGTTCACGAAACCAAGGAGCGCGACGAGATCGGCACGCTCGGCCGCGCCTTCAACCAGATGACAGGGCGATTGCAGGAGCAGAACAGTGCGCTGGAAAGCCGCCGCGCGCTGATCGAGGCGGTGATGGCCGGGGTTTCCGCCGGCGTCGTCGCCAGCGATGCGGAGCGGCGGATCACCATCGCCAACAGCTCGGCGGCACGCCTGCTCGGGATCGACGCGCTCGTCGGCCGCCCGCTGATCGAGATCGCGCCCGCACTCGACCTACTGCTACGCGACGGTCAGCGCGAGGCGATCGTTCAGGTGGGGGAGGGGGAGCCCCGGACGCTGGCCGTCCGGATCGCGCGCGGTGCTGCGGGCAACATCCTCACCTTCGACGATATCACCCAGCAACAGCTGGATCAGCGTCGCGCCGCCTGGGCCGACGTCGCGCGCCGCATCGCGCACGAGATCAAGAACCCGCTCACCCCCATCCAGCTCGCCGCCGAACGGCTCCAGCGCCGCTATGGCGCCAAGGTCGATCCCGACGACACTACCTTCGCGCGCCTGACCGATACCATCGTGCGTCAGGTCGGCGACCTGCGCCGGATGGTCGACGAGTTCTCCTCCTTCGCGCGCATGCCGAAACCGATGTTCCGCGACGAGCCGCTCGCCGACATCGCGCGCCAGACGCTGTTCCTGCACGAGGTCGCGCATCCAGGCATCCGCTTCATGCTCTCGACCCCCGACCCCGAGCCGCACCTGGTCTGCGACCGTCGTCAGATCGGCCAGGCGCTCACCAACCTCGTCAAGAACGCCGCCGAGGCGATCGAGGCGACCGGACGAGGGGAGGGGGAAGTAGCCCTGACGCTTCGGGCGGCCGCGGCCCGAGTGATTATCGAAGTCTCCGACAACGGCACCGGCCTACCCGCCGACCGCGATCGCATCGTCGAGCCCTATGTCACCACCCGCGCGCGCGGCACCGGCCTGGGGCTCGCGATCGTCAAGAAGATCGTCGAGGAGCATATCGGCACCATGACGCTGTCCGACGGTCGCGGTGGCGGCACCGTCGTCACGCTGTCCTTCGATGTCGCCGCGCTTGCCGCACTCCACGACGGCGCCGACCCCGCCAGCCCTTCCGGCGAGGAACAGCTCGCCCAACTCATGCCGATACGGACCTGACACCATGGCGCTCGATATCCTCGTGGTCGACGACGAACAGGACATTCGCGAACTGGTCGCCGGCGTGCTGGAAGACGAAGGCTACGACACGAGAAGCGCCGCCAACAGCGACGACACGCTGGAGGCGATCGCCGCGCGCCGCCCGTCGCTGGTGTTGCTCGACGTCTGGCTCCACGGCTCGCGGCTCGGCGGTCTCGAACTGCTCGACGAGATCAAGCGCCGCGATCCGACGGTGCCGGTGCTGGTCATCTCCGGTCACGGCAACCTCGACACCGCCGTCGCCGCGATCCGCCGGGGCGCCGCGGACTTCATCGAAAAGCCGTTCGAGGCCGAGCGTCTGCTGCTGATGGTCGCCCGCGCGACCGAAACCGAGCGACTTCGCCGCGAAGTCGCGTCGCTACGCGCCACGGCCGGGCGCGATGTCGACCTGACCGGCAGCTCCGGCGCGATCAACGGCGTCCGTGCCACCCTGAAGCGCGTTGCCGCCACCGGCAGCCGCGTCCTCGTCACCGGCCCGGCCGGCGTCGGCAAGGAAGTAGCCGCGCGGCTGCTCCACAATTGGAGCCAGCGTACCGATGCGCCATTCGTCATCGTCTCCGCCGCCCGCATGACGCCGGAGCGGGTCGAGGAAGAACTGTTCGGGGTGGAGGAGAGCGGCGACGTCGTCCGCCCCGGCCTGCTCGAACAGGCACATGGCGGCACGCTGTTCCTCGACGAAATCGCCGACATGCCCGTCACGACGCAGGCCCGTATCCTGCGCGTCCTCACCGACCAGAGCTTCACCCGCGTCGGCGGCACCCGCGTCGTAAAGGTCGATGTCCGCGTCGTGTCCGCCACCTCTCGCACCCTGACCGACGAGATCGCCGAGGGACGCTTCCGCGAGGACCTCTATTACCGCCTCAACGTCGTACCGGTCGCGATCCCTTCGCTCGCCGAGCGCCGCGAGGACATCCCGGCGCTCGTCCAGCATTTCACCGCCCACTACGCCAACGATCGCCGCGTGCCGACGCCGGAGGTTGCGTCCGACGCCATGGTCGTGCTGCAATCCTATGACTGGCCGGGCAACGTTCGCCAGCTTCGCAACGTCATCGAACGCACCATCATCCTGGCGCCGGGGGATCGCATCGGACGGATCGACCTGGATTTGCTCCCCGCGGAGGTGCTTGGCGACGACGGTGGGGGGGCAGGCGCGGGGGCTATGATGGGCGCACCCTTGCGCGAGGCACGCGAGACTTTCGAGCGCGAATATCTCCGCGTCCAGATCCGGCGCTTTTCAGGGAACATTTCGCGCACGGCGAGCTTCATCGGCATGGAGCGTTCCGCGCTGCACCGGAAGCTGAAGCTGCTCGGTATCGCGGAGACGAGAGAGGAATAGACCCGGACCCCGGACCGGCCTAAACCGCCCGCTTCCCCGATCGAGCGGGGGCAATCCGACGCCGGGCACCGGCGCGCCGCGGGGCACGACCCCGCCAATGACGAAAGGCACACAAGATGGCCGACAAGCAAGGCTCGCTGCAGGACCTCTTCCTCAACGGCGTGCGCAAGACCAAGACGCCGGTCACCATGTTCCTGGTCAAGGGCGTCAAGCTCCAGGGCATCGTCACCTGGTTCGACAATTTCTCCGTCCTGCTTCGCCGCGACGGCCAGTCGCAGCTGATCTACAAGCACGCCATCTCCACGATCATGCCCGCCGGGCCGATCGACCTCGACGCAATCGTCGGCGCGACGGGAGAAACCGGGCGTAAGCCGTTGTTGCAGGACGTTTTCCTCAACGCGGTCAAGCGCTCCGACGAGAGCGTGACGATGTTCCTCATCAACGGCGTCATGCTGCAGGGCTATATCGCCGGCTTTGACCTGTTCTGCATGCTGCTGACCCGCGAGGGCATGGCGCAGCTGGTCTACAAGCATGCCGTGTCGACCATCCAGCCGGCGCGGCCGCTCAACCTCGCCGAAGAGAGCGTCGAGCCCGAGGACGAGTCGGATTGAGCTCGACTGTGCAAGGCGGTGGCTTCGACCGCGATCGTGACGACTTCGCGCGGGGTGCGCGCGCGCTGATCGTGTTGCCCGATCGAGGTGACGCCACGCGCGATGCCGCGGCGCGGCTTGACGAGACCGCCGGCCTCGCGGCTGCGATCGGCCTCGTCGTCGCCGACAAGATCGCGCTCAAGGTCCGCCAGCCGCGCCCGGCGACGCTGATCGGTAGCGGGCAGGCCGACGAACTGGCGATCCGCGTGCGACAGGAGGACGCGCAGCTGGTCGTCTTCGACGCCGGCCTGACGCCGGTGCAGCAGCGCAATCTGGAGACCACGCTGGAAGCGAAGGTGATCGACCGCACGGGGTTGATCCTGGAGATCTTCGGCGAACGTGCCGCGACCGCCGAGGGCCGCTTGCAGGTGGAACTCGCGCATCTCGACTATCAGGCCGGACGCTTGGTCCGCAGCTGGACTCACCTCGAGCGCCAGCGTGGCGGCTTCGGCTTTCTCGGCGGGCCCGGCGAAACACAGATCGAGGCCGACCGCCGCCTGATCCGCGATCGCATGGCGCGGCTCAAGCGCGAGCTGGAACAGGTCAGCCGCACCCGCGGGTTGCATCGAGATCGCCGTCAGCGCGCGCCGTGGCCGGTGATCGCGCTGGTAGGCTATACCAACGCGGGAAAGTCGACGCTTTTCAATCACCTGACCGGCGCTGACGTCATGGCGGAAAACCTGCTCTTTGCGACGCTCGACCCGACGCTGCGGCAGATCTCGCTGCCCGGTCTCGACAAGGCGATCCTGTCCGACACGGTCGGCTTCGTTTCCGATCTCCCGACCCAACTCGTCGCCGCATTCAAGGCGACGCTGGAAGAAGTGGTCGCGGCCGACATGCTCATTCATGTCCGCGACGTCGCTCACCCGGACGCGGAGGCTCAGCGCACCGACGTGGAGGCGGTGCTGGCGGAGATCGGCGTCGCTCCCGAAGCACCGCGGATCGAAGCGTGGAACAAGCTCGACCTGCTCGACACCCGCCGCCGTGACGCGCTCCTCGCCGACGCGGCGCGCCGTACCGACGTGGTGGCGATCTCGGCGCTGAACGGGGAAGGGGTGGGGGAACTCACCCGCCGCATCGCAGGCGACCTGACCGCCGGCCATCGCCGCTACCGTGTCGTCCTGCCGGACAGCGACGGCGCCGGTGCGGCGTGGCTTCACGCCCATGGCGAGGTGTTGACGCAGGAGCAGGGAGAGGACGTTACGGCTTATGACGTACGGCTGTCACCGTCGGACTATGACCGGTTCACCCGTCGCGGCGCTTGACCGCCTGCCACAGCGCTTCTTTCTCATCGAGCGAAAGCGTCGAAAAGACGTCACCAGCCTGGGCTTCCATAGCGCCGAACCGCCGCTCGAACTTCCGGTTCGCCACCCGCAAAGCGCCCTCTGCGTCGACGCCGAGGTGACGTGCCCAATTGACGACGGCGAGGAGTAGATCGCCGACCTCCTCCGCCACCGCATCCCCCGTCGCTGTTTCCACCTCTTCGAGTTCCTCATCGATCTTCGCCCGTGGGCCGCTGGCATCTGGCCAGTCGAACCCGACCCGCGCCGCGCGCTTTTGCAGCTTTTCCGCGCGCAGCAATGCCGGCAGACCGAGCGCGACGCCGTCCAACGCACCACCCACGCCCTTGGCACGTCGCTCATCGGCTTTGCTCGCCTCCCAGTCGAGCTTGTCGGCCCCGGCGAAGATATGAGGGTGGCGCCGCTCCATCTTGTCGGCGATGCCGGATGCGACGTCGGTCAGGGTAAAGGCTTTGGTTTCCTCGGCAATCCGGCTGTGAAACACGACTTGAAGCAGTAAATCGCCGAGTTCGTCCTTTAGATCGGCCGTGTCGTTACGCGCGATCGCATCGGCCACTTCATAGGCTTCCTCGATGGTATAAGGAGCGATGGTCGACCAGCTTTGCGCCTGATCCCACTCGCACCCGGAGGTCGGGTCGCGCAGTCGCGCCATGATCGCGACCAGACGATCGATGGGAGACGAAGGGGACACTATTTCAGTCAAAGCCAAAGAGCGATAATACACATTATGTTTAACTCTGGGGATGGTGAGGCTCTAGGACGAGCGTTTGCCCCTCGACCCGCCATGACTTCAGCTTTGACAAAAAATTCATCCCTAGCACGTCCGTGTCGCCGAACGCCGGCGCAACCACGACCGGCAAATCTCGAGCGACGACGGTGCCGAGCTTCAGCTCCGGCACTGCCGCAGTCTGCGCAGAGATCTGCCCGTTCGCCGTCTGGATCAGCACCGGGAACAGCGGCTTCTCGGGCCTAATACCCGCAGCCGCCGCGGTTCCGCTCGACAAGGCGGTGATCGTCGCGCCGCTGTCGACCAGCATCCGCCGTGACACGCCACCGATCGTCGCATCCGCCCAGAAATGCCCATCCGCGCTCATCCTGATCCGCACCTCGCTGCCGATCACCTCTTGTTGCGACAGATGAAGCATGCTCGTGAAGCGTGCCAGGTACGGATCGAAGCGCTCGCGCTGCGCGACGACGAAGGCGAGCACGACGAACAACGCGCCCCAGGTCGCGAGCATGGTCACCATCCGAAGAACTGGCACCCGCCGCCCGATCAGGGCGGAGATCGGCAGGATCAGCAGGACCAGATAGATCCAGGCGTTCGGACCGAACCCGTCGTTCATGGCACCAACTCCAGACCGTCATAGCCGGGCTCGACGCCGGCGGGCAGCAGCGCCGCCTCCGTGCGGTAATCCATCGAGTGGTCCATGTGGATCAGCGCGGTCCGTGCCGGCGTCAATTCCGCGACCCAGCCGAGCACCGCCGCCACCGTGGGATGGGTCGGATGAGGCGCGTGTCGCAGCGCGTCGACGATCCAGGTGTCGAGCCCGGTATACAGCGACCGCATGGCCGCCGTCATCGCATGAAAATCAGTCGCATAGCCGATCGACTTGCCATCAGCTTCGAAGCGTAGACCTGTCGACGTGATGCTGCCGTGCGGCTGATCCGCCGTCCGTATCGTCAAACCGCCGATCCGCACCATGTCTTGCAGGACCTCGGCGGCAATCGTCGCCGGATAGCCGTCCCGCCCGACAAAGGCATAGGCGAAGCGGCGCCTGATGACGTCCAGCGTGCCCGCGCGCGCCATACCGCGGACGGGTCGACCGGTCGCATGGTAGATCTGACGGACATCGTCGATCCCGTGCAGATGATCGGCGTGATCGTGTGTCCAGATGATCGCGTCCACCGTCGCGACATCGGCGGCGAGCAACTGCTCGCGCATGTCCGGACTGGTATCCACGAGCACGCGGACCCCGTCGTGCTCGACCAGCACCGAGGCACGCGTGCGTCGATTACGTGGCTCGGCCGGATCGCAGGCACCCCAATCGTTGCCCAGGCGTGGCACCCCCGACGACGTTCCCGACCCGAGGATGCGCGCCTTCACGCGGCGACCGTCTTGGCGAAAAGCGCATGGAAGTTCCCGGCCGTCCGTCGGGTAATGTGCTCGACCGGTTCGCCGCGCAGGGTCGCCAGGAAAGCGGCCGTGTCGGCGACGAACGCCGGCTCGCCCGGCTTGCCGCGATGCGGCACGGGGGCGAGAAACGGCGCATCGGTCTCGATCAGCAGCCGATCGATCGGCAGCCGCGCCGCCGTTTCCTGAAGATCACGCGCGCTCTTGAACGTCACGATCCCCGAAATGGAAATGAAGAAGCCCAATTCCAATGCCTTGTCGGCGAAAGCTCCCGTGCCGGTGAAACAGTGGATCACAGCGGTGTAGGCGCCCTTCCCCATCTCGTCGGCCATGATCGCGTAGGTATCGTCCTCCGCGTCGCGCGTATGGACGATCAACGGAACGCCCGCTTCACGCGCGGCACCGATATGCGCACGGAAGCTCGCCTGCTGGCGAGCGCGATCGGAATGGTCGTAATAATAGTCCAGCCCGCTCTCGCCGATCCCGACGACGCGGGAGTGACGTGCCCGCTCGACCAGCTTGGCAGTGTCGACATGCGGATGCTGATCGGCCTCATGCGGGTGGATGCCGACCGTGGCCCAGACGTCGGGTTCGCGCTCGGCGGTGGCGAGCACCGCGTCCCACTCGCTTTCGCGCGTCGCGATGTTAAGCATCGCGGTGACGCCGCGCGCCCGCGCCCGCGCCAGCACCGCCGCCTGCTCCTCGACCAGACCCTTGTAATTCAGGTGGCAATGGCTGTCGGCGAGCATCAGGCGGGATCGACAGGCATTTCGAGCCGCGGGAGTACCGGCGTTGGCGCGGCGATCCGGAACCCGCTCGCCGCCGTCCGCGCCAGCCAGCCGTCGTCGTCAACCGCCGCATGGTCTCGCTCGCTCGCGCCGAGTTGGTCGAGCACCTTGCCCGCCGCCTCGGGCACCACCGGCAGGATCACGATCGCCAGCATCCGGATCGCGCGCAGCAACGTGCCGAGCACCGCATGCATTCGCTCGGGATCGGTCGTCCGCAACGCCCAAGGTGCCTCCGCATCGATATACTGGTTGCAGGCGTAAACCCCTCGCAACCATGCTTCGACGCCTTGCGAGAGCATCAGGTCGTCGAACGCGGTCCGCAGCCCCGCGCACGCCAAGACGACCTCCTCGATCAGAATGCCATCGGCATCGGCGGCCTTGCCGGTCGCAGGAAGAGCGCCCTCCAAGTTCTTGGCAATGAACGACAATGTCCGCTGCGCGAGATTTCCGAAACTGTTCGCCAGCTCGGCATTGACCCGCGTGACGATCGCTTCGGGCGAGTAGCTGCCGTCTTGACCGAAGCTCACTTCGCGCAGGAAGAAATAGCGTAGCGCATCCACACCGAAGGCGTCGGCCAAGGCCATCGGATCGACGACGTTGCCGACCGACTTCGACATCTTCTCGCCGCGCGTGAGCAGAAAGCCGTGCCCGAACACCGTCTTCGGCAACGCGACCTGCGCCGACATCAGGAACGCCGGCCAATAGACCGCATGGAAGCGGACGATGTCCTTGCCGATAAGGTGCAGGTCGGCCGGCCAGAACCGGTTCTCCGTCGCCTCGCCCGGCCAGCCGGTCCCGGTCAGGTAATTGGTCAGCGCGTCGACCCACACGTACATCACATGGCCGGGGCTACCCGGCACCGGCACGCCCCAATCAAAGCTGGTGCGCGACACCGACAGGTCGGACAGCCCGCCCTCGACGAAGCGCAGCACCTCGTTGCGACGGCTTTCCGGGCGGATGAAGTCGGGATTGGCGGCATAGAAATCGAGCAGCGGCTGCTGGTATTTGGACAAACGGAAGAACCATGTCTCCTCGGCCGTCCACTCCACCGGCGTGCCTTGCGGTGACAGGCGTTGGTCGCCCTCCCCCGTCAGCTCGTCCGCCGCATAAAAGGCCTCGTCGCGGACCGAGTACCAGCCCTCGTATCGATCCAGATAAAGGTCGCCCGCGTCCGCCATCCGCTGCCAGATCGCCTGGCTGGCGGCATAGTGATCGGTGTCGACGGTGCGGATGAAGCGATCGTACGAGATCTCAAATCTGTCAGCCATGCGGCTGAAATGCAGGGACATTTCATCGGCGAACGCGCGCGTCGGAATGCCGCGGTCGCGTGCGGCCTGCGTCATCTTGAGGCCGTGTTCGTCGGTGCCGGTCAGGAACCGTACGTCGCGTCCCGCCTGCCGCTGAAACCGCGCGATCGCGTCGGCGGCGACCATTTCATAAGCGTGGCCGATATGCGGCCGGCCGTTGGGGTAGTGGATCGCCGTGGTGATGTAGAATGGGTCGGCCATATCGTCGCGATTAGCAGAGCCGGCGCACGCGCGTCACCCCCATCGCGCCACGCCTAGCGCGGCAACCCGGCGAGCAGCCTTGCCATTTCCCAGACCGTCGCTTGCGGATCTAGGCTCATGCCGAGCGACGCCCCCGCCAGGTCGCGCGCGCGGCCATGAGCGTCCAGCGTGGCCGCGAGTGTGGGCCCGCTTCGGCGCCGCGCCTCGCGCGCGATGAAGGCAGGCACCCGCTCCAGGAATGCCTCGTAGCGGGGGGATGCCGACTTGCCCGCCAGCGAACGCGCCAGAGCACTGCGCCTCGCATTGTCGACGTCCCCGTCCCCCGCGATCGCCGCGATCGCCGCGTCGAGGCCGTGCACGTCGAGACCGGCGAAGCGCAGCGCCCGCCCCGGTGCGCCCTCCCCCGCCGCGACCAGGGCGGAGAGTTCGGCCGGGGACAGGTCCGATTGCTCGCGGCTGACCACCGTCGCGACCTCCTCGTCGTTCAACAATCCGAACCGGAGCAGGCGGCAGCGCGACCGGATCGTCGGCAGCAGCCGCCCTGGCGCGTGGCTGACGAGCAGGAAGATCGTGCCCAGCGGCGGCTCCTCCAGGCTCTTGAGCAACGCATTGGCGCCGGACGCCTCAAGATCGTCGACCGCGTCGATGATGACCGCCCGTCGTTCGCCGAGCGACGGTCGGGTCGTCAGCTCGTTGCGCAGCCAGCGGACCTGCGCGACGCGAATGCTGCGTGCCGGGGCGTCGCCCTCCTTGCGCTCGTCATAGGGCACCAGCGTGTCGGTCTTCCCCCAGACCTCTCGTTCCACGACCTTGAAGTCCGGGTGTGCGCGCGCGGCGATCAGGTCGTCGCGTTGCGTGCCGCCACCGACCAGCCGCGCGCCGGCCGACCGCGCGAAGCTGCCCTTGCCCACCCCTTCCGGCCCCGCGATCAGCCAGGCGTGGTGCAGACTATCCTCGGCCAGCGCGCTCGCGAACGCCGCTTGTGCGGCCGCGTTGCCGACGATCGACGTCACGACGTCAGCCGAACAGGCCGGTCAGTCCCGACCAAGCCCGGCGGAAGAAGCCCGCCTCCCCGACCGCGTTCTCCGCCACCAGCGGCAGCCGCTGTTCGGGGAGGCCGGCGCTGGTCACGACCAGGTCGGCGACGTGCGCGCCCTTGGCGATCGGGGCCTTGATGGGCCCGTCATAAACGATGCGCGCCTGCAGCACCGGGGTAGCGCCACTCGGCAGCGCGACCGACAGGACCTTGGGCGTGGTCAGGCCGACGGTGCCCGCGTCGCCGAGCTGGACCTCGGCATCGGCGACATGGCGGTTGGCGGCGACGATCGGGCGGGCCTGCCAGGCGCGAAAGCCCCAATCCATGAAGCTGACCGACTCCTCGATCCGCTGGTTGAAGCTGTTGAGCCCCGCGACGACCATCACCAGCCGCCGCCCGCCCTGCTCCGCCGAACCGGTGAACCCGTAGCCCGCCTCGTCGGTGTGGCCGGTCTTGAGCCCATCGGCGCCGGCGACGCGGCCCAGCAGCGGGTCGCGGTTGGCCTGGGTGATGTCGGCACCGGCACCCAGCGTCTTGCCCCAGGTGAACTCACGCAGTGAGTAGAACCGCTTGTAAAGGTCTGGAAAGTCTCGGATTGTTGCCGCCGCGAGATTGGCGAGATCGCGGGCGGTGACATAGGTGACGCCGTTGTCGGGCCAGCCGTTGGAGGTGCCGAAGTGGCTGTTGGCAAGGCCGAGCCGCTTCGCCGTCTCGTTCATGCGATCGGTGAAGGATTGTTCGGTGCCGGAGATGCCCTCCGCGAGCACGACGCAAGCGTCGTTGCCCGAGAGCGTGACGATCCCCTTGAGCAGATTGTCGACGCTGACGTTCTCATCGACTGAGAGGAACATCGTCGAACCCGCTGCCGGACCATGCCATTTCCGCCAGGTTTCCGGCCGCACCGGGTAGGTCTGGTCAAGCTTCAGCTGGCCACGCTTGATCATGTCGAAGGCGACATAGACGGTCATCATCTTGGCCATCGACGCCGGCGGCATGCGGCGATCGGCGTCGCGGGCGAACAGGACCGCGCCGGTCGACAGGTCCTCCATATAGGCGATCGGGGCGGCGCCGGAGAACTGCGGGGCGGCCGCCTGGGTGGGGGCGACGAGCAGCGAGGCGGCGAGCGGGGCGGCGATGTACCGTGTCATTGCGGATCCGGATGTTGGCGTAGGTGACGTGTCGGCCGGTCATAACCACCCGCCGGGGCCGCGTCACGTCCGCGTTGCAGCGTTCGCACACTGACACGGCTGGGTTCACGGTCGATGCCGAGTCGCCGGGCGGCGGCTTGCGACAGGTCGATCAGGCGGTCGCCCCGACCGGGACCGCGATCGTTGATGCGGACGACCAGCGCGCGGCCGGTGGCGAGCGCCGTGACCTCGACCAGCGTGCCGAAGGGCAGCGTCCGGTGCGCGGCGGTCATCGCACGGGGATCGAAGCGCTCGCCCGAAGCGGTGCGGCGGCCGGCGAAGGCCGCACCATACCAGCTGGCGATGCCCGTCGCGGCATAGCGGCCGTCGACGCGCGGTCGCTCGCCGCCGCTGCAGGCGGCGACGACCAAAGTCGCCGCGACAACGCTACTGCGCCACCGCATCCGCGAGCAGCCCGACCGATAGCGCGTAGAAATTCGAGCAATTGTAATCGAGGATCGCCCGGTAGTTGCCGGTCAGCAGATAGCCGGTCGCCCCCGCCCCGTCCGGCTCGATCAGCGTCGCGAGCACGTCGTCGGCGGGCCAGCCGCCCGCCTGCGGCACCAGCCCGGCCGCGCGCCACTCCGCCATGGTGCGCCAGCCCGAATGGCGCACGAACACGCGCGGGCAGCGCGGCGCGACGAGGCGGGTGCGGAAGCTCGACCGGTCGAACTGCGGCGGTACGCCGACCGCGACGCCCCACGGCTGACCGGCGCGCCACCCCGCGTCCTGGAGATAATTGCCGATCGAGGCGAGCGTGTCGGCGTCGCTGGTCCAGACGTCGGCGAACCCGTCGCCGTCGCCGTCGCGGGCGAGGCGGAGATAGACCGACGGCAGGAACTGCGGCCCGCCGAACGCGCCCGCCCAGCTGCCGCGCATCTTCTCGCGCGGGACGCCCCCGTCCATCATCTTGAGCGCGGCGACGAACTCGCCCTCGAACAGCGCGCGGCGACGCCCCTCGAACGCCAGCGTCGCGAGGCTGCGGAGCAGGTCGTAGCGGCCGGTGACGGCGCCGTAGGAGGTCTCGTGGCCCCAGATCGCGACGGTGATCGACTCGGGAACGCCGGTCTGCCGCTCGACGGCGGCGAGGCGCGGGCGCTGCGCCACCCAGACCCGGCGGCCACCCGCGATCAACGCGGCGTTGACGTGCTGGACGCGATACGGCGCGAAGGGAGAAAAGCTGGTGCTGCTGACCGGTGCCGGTTGCGCACGATCGTTGCGGATCACCTGCGGGTCCAGCGTCAGCGTCGGCAGCACCGCGTCGACGGTATCGGGTCGAACCCCGGCGGCGACCGCCTGCGCCCGCAACGTGCCGAGATACGCCTGGAACGCGGCCCCGTCGTCCTGTGCCGCCGCACCGCCCGCCATCGTCAGCAGCGCCGCCGCCGCCCCCGCTCTGATCCACGCCATCATGCGCGGACTAGTGGCACGCGCACGTCGCACCGGGAACCCACCTCGTCGCGGTGCTTGCACCGATGGGCGCGACGGCTCTATCGCAGGCGTGCGAGGACAGGTGGCCGAGTGGTTTAAGGCAGCGGTCTTGAAAACCGCCGTGGGTGGAAGCCCACCGTGGGTTCGAATCCCACCCTGTCCGCCAATTACCTTAGGGAAGCTATTGAGATTGCTTAATAATTTCCCGAACGGTGATTTTATTCATCCTTCTGCCCACCATCATGCTTTGCATTAGTTTGCGTTAGAATGCGACAGGTTGCATCAGCCAAACCAACCTTTTCTAGGCGATTATGTAGTTTGCAAACGCGTGGCTAGTGCGGGATGCAGAAGGCTTTGACGGAACGCGGTCTAAGCTGTCGGTCGACCGTATCACGGGCACGCTCACATGCTGGACCGGATTGGTACTCCATCCGCGTCATCGCGCTACCGTCTGAGATAACAAGCGTGTGTGGGCCAGGCCCGAGGATTGGTCGCCAGAGACCATCGCGGAGGACAATCCGCTCGCCAGTCTTCGGGTTGGTAGCCGTAGCTCCTTCCCTGGGCGTGGCCCGGCTAGGTGTCATAGCAAGCATGACTAGCACAAGCGCGATCACTCCGGCTTGTCCGTCTCCGGCGTCGGCCGGTTGTCGATTTCCTTGGCCACGCCTTCCCTCCTTTTTCGTACTAGGATACGATAACGGATACGCGATCCGTTGACCAACTCTGCATCTGCCGTTTGGCTTCTGCGATATACATGGCGGTATCGCCACCGACACCCGGATGCCCAACAGCGGCACGACACGTCGCACGGACCATTCGCGCGCGTCGCGGTGTCGCATCGAAAGATAATAGTCGACCAGCCGCTGTAGACCGGCGTGCGGTTCGACCATGTCGATATCCGCGAAGAATGCGTCGTAACGATCCTTGAACATATAGCCGACGGCTTCGCTCAGCAGGTCGTCCTTCGATCCGAAATGCGCGTAGAAGCCGCCGTGAGTCAGGCCCGCCCGCTTCATGATCGCGGCGACGCCGACCCGGTCGGGCCCGTCCTCGCGGATCGCAGCGGCGGCCGCCTTGAGAACCCGATCGCGCGTGTGCGCCTTGTGTTCGCTATCGTAGCGCATCGGCGTTACCTGTGGTCTACCGCGACAGATGCAAGAGCCGGAACGTTCGCCGCCTGCCAGCCACCACCCAGCGCCCGGTACGCGGCAACCGCGCTGCGCGCTTCCTCGGCGCGGACCGTGGCAAGCCGATCGGAGGCGGCGAGCAGCTCGCGATTGGCGTCGGTGACGTCGATCAGGCCGGTCACCCCGCCGGCATAGGCATCCCGCGCCTGCGTTCGGGCGCGGTCGAGCGCGGCGACCTGTCGTTCCAGGTTCGCGCGCTCGGCATGCGCCTCGCCGAGCCGGGCGAGCGCCGTCTCGACATCCTCGGCAGCGGCGAGCACCGATCCGCGCCACGCGGCAAGCGCCTCGGCGTGGCGACCGCGGGCGCCCGCGACCTCGGCATCGACGCGACCGAAGTCGAACAGCCGCCAGCGCAGCCCCGCCCCGCCCGATGCCTGCACCGCGCCCCCGGTGAACAGGGTGCTGGTGCCAAGGCTCGCGACCCCGAACAGGCCCGAGAGCGACACATGCGGATAATAGTCCGCAACCGCGACGCCGATCCGAGCATTGCTCGCGGCGAGCCGGCGTTCGGCGGCGATGACGTCGGGGCGGCGGCGGAGCAGGTCGGGCGCTGCGCTGCCGGCGGGTACAGGCGCGACGGGCACGGGGCGTGCCTCGACCAGCGACGCGCGATTGCTGCCCGGCGCATCGCCGACCAGCACGTCGAGGCGGTTGAGCTGTGCCTCAATCGCGGCGCGCAACGGCGCCATCGCGGCACGCACGCCAACGAGCTCGGCGGTGGTCCGGTTGAGCTCGCGCTCGGCGGCAATGCCCTGATCGAAGCGCTGGCGAACGAGGCTCACCAGCAGCTTCTCGTTCGCCTCCTGATCGCGCGCCACCCCAAGCCGTGCCTGGAACGCGCGCAGCGTCAGATAGGCGTCCGCGGTCTCGGCGGCTACCGCCACCGCGACCGCGCCCGCGCTCGCCTCGCTCGCGGCCAGATCGTCGCGCGCCGCCTCGCGTCCGCGGCGCAGGCCGCCGAACAGGTCGAGCTCCCACGACGCCTGCGTGCCGATCGCATATTCGGTGTAGCCGCGCGGCGTGCCGACCGCTCGGGTGAGGCGGCCGATCGTATTGTCGCGCGACGACGCCAACGTCGCGCGGCTGATCGCGCTCAACATCACCGCCGCGACGATGCTCGCGGGCGCCGCCGCCAGGGCGTTTGCGGGGCGCGGGCGCGGGGCCATCGTCACCATCGGCTCGGTCCTCGCCCTCCTGCCCGAACAGTTCGACGGCGTGTACAGCGGGTCGAAGGCCTATGTTCTCAATCTCAGCCTGTCGCTCGCCGCGAGGCTGAAGGACAAGGGCGTCTACGTCCAGGCCGTGCTGCCAGGCGCGACACGGACCGAAATCTGGGCGCGATCGGGCAAGGACATCGATGCCTTCCCGCAGGAGATGGTGATGTCGGTCGACGACCTGGTCGACGCCGCGTTGATCGGGTTCGACCGCCGCGAGGCGGTAACGATTCCGCCGCTCGCCGATGTCGCCCAGTGGGAGGCGATGACCGCGGCCCGATTGGCGATGGCCCCGAACCTGTCGCGCCGGGACGTCGCGATGCGCTATCGGACAAGCGAGGCTTAGCCTTTCGGCGGTCTGTCAGCTTTGACCCACTTTCGGCCATTCAGGTCGCCCTTGCCGCTCGCCGTAATCGGACGCCCGTTCATCTCGCAGCTGGCTCGTCAATCTACCCGGGGTTTTGGTCTGCAGCATCCCGTCACGCGACCAGCCCCAGCGGCGTCAGGGGGTCCCCGATCAGCCCGCTTACCATTTGCGCCAGGATACGCTTCGCCGGCCAGCATCTGGAGATCGGCCCGACCAGCCGGTCGCGCAAGATCGGTAGTATCCGACCGTCCGACTGGTAGACCGGCGTGAACATCGCGCTTGCCGATTGGTAAAGCCGGACGTGACGGCCACGTAGCCGTTGGAAGGCGGCAAGCGCGGTTGGAATCTCGCCGGACCGCCGGAGCGCGAGCGCGAGCGCATAGGCATCAAGCAGCGCCATGTTTGCGCCCTGACCAAGCTGCGGACTAGCCGAATGCCAGGCGTCACCGAGATGGACCAGGGCCGGGGCGATCGGCATGGCCAGCGTGCGATGCGCATAACGGGCGAAGGTCAATTGCTCGGGCGCGACGATCTGGTCGAGCAGCGGTCGGGTCGCGGGCCACAGGTCGGCGACTTCAACTTTCCAAGCGTCGAGCCCCTGCGCCTGCCAGCGCTCAAGTCGGTCCGCGCGCAGCGACCAGAAAAAGGCGGCCTGTGATGGTCGACCCGGCGTCGGTCGACCGAGCGGCAGGACTCCGGCCATGACGCTGGCGCGGCGATAGCGTTGCTCCAGCGCCGCGCCGTCGAACGGTCCGGCAGCGGGCCAGTCGAGGCTCGTCCACAACGCGCCATAGGCTAGCGGCCTGCCGGTCGGCGGCGCGAGCGGCGAGCGAGTACCCAGCGCATCGACGATGAGGTCGAACGGCCCATCCTCGCTACCGTCGGCGAACCGCAGCCGCCTACCGGAACCGTCCATCTCGCTTCCCGTCACCGTGCGACCGGTCTCGATCGGAATGCCCGCTGCGCGCACCGCCCGGAAGAGGATGTCGAATAGCGCGGCACGGTGAGTGCCCAGGCCAAAGGCGTTACCGCTTGCCAGTGCCGCATAGCGCACGTCCAGTACGGTGCGGCCTGCTGCCCGCCCGAACAGCCGCTCGATCCGCGCGCTACGATCTGCGACCTGTCCGTCAAGACCAAGCTCGCGTAGCACCGCGCGTCCGGTCGGCTGGATCATTAGTCCGGAGCCAATCGGCTGCGGCTTGTCGAACCGCTCATACAACCGCACGCGATGGCCGTCGCGGTGAAGCAACAGCGCAGCAGCGAGTCCGCCGGGTCCGCAACCCGCCACAGCGATATCGAACTTGGCCATCGGTGCGGGACTAGCGCTGGCCGCCCCGCCCGCCAAATACTAGCAATGGCAACCGGCAAACCGATGTCTCTGGATCACGGAAGATGGCGCCGCGTTCGACAATGCATCTTGGTAGCTGGTGCGTGACTGCTGCGACCCACTCTCGGCTGTCAGAACCGCCGAGGCGTTCCCGGAGACGGACGTTTGTTCAGGTTAGCAGGACTGTTACTCTCACCAGCCGCTATCGAACCGAAGCTGGCGGTCACTGCGGATCATGGGCGCGCGGTAGTTGCTCCAACGCCTGACATTCCAGGCTCGGCGTTGCACCGTGTCGCCGAAACGCCAGAACAGGGTCTTGCGTTCGTGCGGACCAGCCCGAACTATTGTCCAGCTCTCTCCGTGCGGCAGGGCCACAATGCGGTGTATGTGGCTCGCTTCGATCCGAAAATGCGAACCCTCTGGACGCTCGATGAGCCCGCTTTCCCAACCGCCGTCCGGACGAAATGTGAAGACCTCTTCGACGTACCCGCCCGACAGAATAATTGTCTCGAACGACCAGGGATGATCGTGCGGATGGGCGTGAGGCTCAGGACGTGTAAACCGGTGCAGTACCCGGCCATCGTCAAGATGGTACTTGATAAAGGCTGGCGACATCCGTTCCACCCGGACAATCCTAGATCCGGGGGGAGCGTAGTCGTGTGCGACGGAGGGAACCCGGACGGACATCCTCCAGACATGCCACTGCTCCGAGAAGCCGAAAAGCTGCTTTGACCCAGTTGCAGACAGTCATGGGCAACTCGCCATGTCGCAGAGCCGGACCTTGGTTCATCTGGCTCGACGAGCGGTTCGGGGCGCGCCGAGCTTGCTGTCGAAGGTCGTTGAGCGGTGGTCTCGACGGGCGCCCTTCGGTTGGCGAGGACCAGATCAGCCGCGAGAACGGCAAGCGCCGCGTCGTGGTGCAGGCCAACGTTCGCGGCCGGGATGTATCGAGTGTCGTCGCCGACGCGCAAGGAGCGATCGGTCGCGAGGTCCGCTTGCCGGCCGGCACCTATCTCGAATGGGGTGGCGCATTCGAAAATCTCGCGTCGGCGCGCGACCGGCTCGCGCTGGTCGTGCCCGCGTGCTTCGCGCTGATCCTTTTGTTGCTCTACGGTGCGCTGCTCAGCGTGCGCGATGCCGCGATCGTGTTCACCGGCGTGCCGCTCGCCTTCCGAGGGTGCTGAGTCCGGGGCGATTCCGGTGCGGAGTGCACGGCGTAGGATCAGACCGGTCTGGCAAAGGGCCGCGATCTATCAAGGTGGCGATTCCTGCCGGCGGCAAACGGCAGACCGCGACTTGATCGAGCACTGTGAAGTCTTGGTTGACCGACCTCGTCTAATCGAGAAGCGCTGAAGTCCTGCCGCGGAGGTCGGGAAGCAATAGAATTACGGACAGGCCGGGCTCGGCATCGGTAAGTTCGATGGATCCGCCATGCAGGCTGGCGACGGCGGCAGCCAGCGGCAATCCCAGTCCGGCACCAGGCAGGCCGCGCGCCTGATCCAGTCGGCCGAAACGGGTGAGCGCCTGCCCGCGTTGCGACGCTTCGATACCGGCGCCACGGTCGGTAACCGTGATCTTCGCGCGCCCGTCGACGCGCGCCAGTTCCAGTGTGATGGTGCCGGTGCCGTATTTCAGCGAATTGTCGATCAGATTGCCCAACGCCTGCCCCAGCAGTTCGCGGTGCACGGACAGCATCGCTGGGCCCGACGCTAGGATCACCAGGTCGCGCCCATGCTCCTCGACGACCGGGCCGTATATTTCCGCGATCCCGCGCAGTTCGTCCGCCAGGTCGATGACCGCGAAGTGCTCGCGACCGATGCCGGCTTCGGCGCGACTGATCTGCAACGCCGTCCCGACGATGCCCAGCACCCGATCGTTCTCCACCAGCGCCCGCTCGATGATCGCCGCCTCGTCCGGCTCGATCGCCCGACGTGCCGCGCTCTCCAAGGCCGAACGGAGCCGGGTGAGCGGTGACTTCAGGTCGTGGGCAAGCCCGTCGGTCGCGATCTTCAGCTCGCCGACCAGCAGATCCACCCGCTCCAGCGTCCGGTTGACCTCGGCCACCAGCATCGCGAACGCGTCGCCCGACGGGTCGGGCGCGACGCGGCGCGACAGGTCGCCCGACCGCGCCGCGCGCAACGTCTCCACCGTGCGGTCGAGCCGGCCGACGATCATCCGCGCCGACAGCGACGCGGCAAGCGCGGCGAACGCGATCGCGAGAACGAGGCATAGCATCGCGGCACGCTCGAACGAGTGGAGCACCTTGCCGGCCCCCTCCACCACGCCGCCCGTGAGCAGGCGACCGCCACCGGGCAGGACGGTGGCGCGCACCCACATCATCTCGGGCGCGACGCGGCCGGTGCGGTAGACGCTGACCTGCCGAGCTTCCGGCTTGGTGGGAAGGCCGGCGGGCCAAGCCGGCAGGTCACCGGCGAGCGGCCGGCCGGCGGCGTCGGTCACCAGCAGCACCGCGCCCGGCGTGATCGCGGTCAGCGACCGCGTCCTGACCGCACTGACCAGCCCCGACAGACCGCCCTCGCCATAGGTCGCGAGCAGGTCGTCGCGCATGGTGTTCGCCTGCAGCGCCGCCGCCGCGCGCACGCCGTTCTGCACCTTCAGGTCGAGCACCAGCAGCAGCGCGACGCCCGCCGCGACCTGCAGCAGGAAGACGAGCAGCGCGACGCGCAATGTGGTCGATCGCCAGGTCACGCCCGGTCGCTCACGGCTTGACCCCCAGTCGATAGCCGACGCCGCGGATGGTGTGCAGCAACGGCCGGGCATGCCCGTCGTCAACCTTGCGGCGCAGCCGGCTCAGATGGACGTCGATGACGTTGCTGCCCGGATCGAAATGATAGTCCCACACGCCTTCGAGCAGCATGGTGCGTGTGACCACCTGTTCGGCATGACGCAGCAGGAACTCCAGCAGGCGAAACTCGCGCGGTTGCAGCTCGATCGTGCGGCCGTCGCGCTGCACGCGCCGGGCGAGTAGATCCATCTCCAGGTCGTCGCAGCGCAGCGCGGTCGCCACCGGCACCTTGGCGCCGCCGCGCCCGATCAGCAGGCGCACGCGCGCCAGCAGCTCGGCGAAGGCGAACGGCTTGACGAGGTAGTCATCCGCCCCGCCCGTCAGCCCCTTCACGCGATCCTCGGGCGAGCCGAGCGCGGACAGGATGATGACCGGCGTCTCGATGCCGGCGGCGCGCATCGCCGATAGCACTCCCATGCCGTCGATACCCGGCAGCATGCGGTCCAGAACGATGCAGTCGTACCCCATGTCGGTAGCATGGAACAGGCCGTCACGCCCGGTACCGGCGGAATCGACCAAGAAGCCCTCCTCGCCCAGCCCTTTGGCCAGATAGCCGGCGGTCGCCGCGTCGTCCTCGATCAGCAGAATGCGATGCCCCATATTTCCTCCGCTAGCGTGTCGCCGCCGGCACGTCGCGTACCGCGGCGAGCACTTCGTCCAGCTTGTCGGCGACCAGCATGTCGATCTTTTCGTGCAGGCGCAGCATCTCCAGCTCGGTCCGCAGGTTGACCTCATAGTCCAAGCTGGCCGCCAGCCGGTCCTTCGATGCCTGACGGTTCTGGCTCATCATGATGATCGGCGCCTGTACCGCAGCGAGCGTCGAGAGCATCAGGTTGAGGAAGATGTACGGATAGGGGTCGAATGCCAGCCCCCAATGCGACAGCACGTCGCTGTTGAGCAGCATCCAGCCGAACAGCACCACCGAAAAGCCGATGATGAAGCGCCACGAACCGCCGACCGCGGCGACGCGGTCGGACAGCCGATTGGCCCAGGTAGCGGTCTCGTCAGCCACGTCGGCCGCGTCGCGCGACAGCGGGCGGCGTTCCTCGATCTTGGCGAGCACGTGGCGCTGCTCCGTGTCGAGCAACGCGTGGGAGCTGCCGATCAGGCGCTCGGCGAGTGTCTGCGCGGGATCACCGGTCATCAGCGCGTCTCCTTTCGGCGCCGCGATGCCCGCCGGTGCCCGTTCGGCGACTGAGCACGGCATGAACAATCGCTAATGTTTCCGCCACGCCGTCGCAGCGTCGGGTCCGGCACAGCGACGCGGTGAGCAGGCTCCAGAAACTATCGACGAACACCACCCCACCCCGTCGTGAGCAACGCCGGCGCATCGGTGCCGGTATCGTCGCCGCGCTGCTGGCGGTCGGTCTGGCGCTGGGGGTCTATGCGCGGCATCTAGGCTACCCGTCCGGGCCGATCTGGCGGGCCTATACAGCCGCCGGCGCGGCGCCCCGGAACGGCACCGTCGCGGTGTTCATGTCGGGCGACATGGGTCTGAACACGGGCATGGCCGTAGGCATTACCGACCGGCTGGCGCGCGCCGGCATGCCCGTGATCGGGGTCAACTCGCTCGCCGCGTTCGCCTATCGACGCACGCCCGCGGAGATCGACGCGCTGGTGCGGGAGGCGACCGCGCGCGCGCTTGCGATCCCCGGCGCCCGGCGGGTCGTGCTGATCGGCCAGTCGTTCGGCGCCAACGCGCTGCTTGCCGGCGTGGGCGCGCTGCCCGCGGCATGGCGGGCCAGGGTGGCGCTGGTGGCGCTGGTGGTGCCGGGGCAGACGATGCTGCGCCGCGCGACGCCGGGTGGTGCGTTCGACATCGGCGACGACGGCCCCGCGCTGCCGGCGGCGCGACGGCTGGACTGGGTGCCCGTGCTCTGCGTCTCCGGCGCAGAGGAGGACGACAGCCTCTGCCCCGGCTGGAAGCAGCCGAACGTGACGCGCGCCGTGCTGCCCGGTGACCATTACCTCCATCACGACGCGGCGCTGGTCACTGCGACGCTGCTGCGGCGGTTGGCCCGGCCGGCGCCCGCCCTCGCATGACGAAAAGTTCATGCGCCGCTGGGGCGGGGGCCATTTCGCCCCCCGTAAGGGCGCGACCGCAACAAGGGAGGACGACCATGTTCAAGACCGGCGCGCTTGCCGCGCTAATGATGACGGCGGTGGCGGCATCCGTGTCCGCCGCCCCCGCGATGACGATTCCAGAGGGGCTCTGGGTCAATCCGCACAACAGCGTGGTGGTGCGGACCGGTCCGTGCGGCGCCAAGCTGTGTGGCTGGGTGGTGTGGGGGAGCCGGCAGGCGAAGGAGGACGCGCGCGACGGCGGCGTCGCCGATCTGCTCGGCACCGAGCTGCTGCAGGACTATGGCGGTGACGGGCCGGGGGCATGGTCCGGCACCGTCTTCGTACCCGACAAGGGACGACATTTCGCCTCTACCATCCAGCAGCTGTCGCCGGCCAGCCTGAAGATCAGCGGCTGCATCCTGGGCGGCCTGATCTGCAAGTCGCAGGTGTGGAATCGAATCGAGCGCCTGCCCGGTGCCTGACCTCGCATCCCTCGCCCGGCGGCATCGCCGCTGGCTGGGAGCGGCGGCGGCGCTGGCGCTCGTCGCGCTCGGCTTCGGCGCGCTGACCCGGCTGACGCACGAGCTGCGCTTTGGCCAGGTCCGCGCGGCGGTACACGCCTTGTCGATGACGCAGATCGGGCTGGCGCTGGCGCTGACGGCGGGCAGCTATCTGGTGCTGACGCTTTACGACGTGTTGGCGCTCAGGGTGATCGGACGCCCGCTGCCGTGGCGTACCGCCGCGTTGGCGTCGTTCACCAGCTATACGCTCAGCCACAATCTGGGCCTGGCGCTGTTGACCGGCGGTTCGGCGCGCTATCGCGTCTACTCGGCGGCGGGGCTGGACGCCCTCGATATCGCGCGCGTGGTCGGCGTCGCCAGCGCGACCTTCTGGGCGGGTGTCGTCACCGTCACCGGCGCGGCGCTGCTTACCCATCAAATACCGCTGACGATCGCCGGCCGAACGATGGACCCGGCGACCTTGCAGGTCGCCGGCGCCGCGATCCTGATGCTCGCAGCGCTGCTGGTGGTGGCGTGCGGCACCGCTAGGCGCCCGGTGTCGCTCCTCGGCACCGCCGTCCCGCTGCCGCGCGCCGGTCAGGCGATCGCGCAGGTCGCGATTGCGGTCGCCGACATCGCGCTCGCCAGCGCGGCGCTGTTCGTGCTCATCCCCGCCGCGACGCCCGCGATGCTGCCCGTCTTCGTACTCGGTTATGCGTTGGCGATCGTCGCCACGGTGGTGACGCACGTCCCCGGCGGGCTGGGCGTGTTCGAGGCGGTGGTGATGGCGGTGGTGCCGGTCGACCGCACGGCGCTGTTCGCGGCGCTGATCGCCTACCGGCTGATCTACTACCTGCTGCCGCTCGCCGTCAGCCTGGCGATACTCGCCTGGCACGAGGGCGTCAGGCGCCGCGTCGCGTTCGGGCTGCTGGTCGATGCGCGGGTGGTGGCGGTGGCGGTGGCGCCGCCGGTGCTCGCCGCGACGACGTTCCTCAGCGGCGCGATGCTGCTGGTGTCCGGGTCGCTGCCCGCGCTGAAGGCGAGGATCGGCGCGCTGACGTCCGTCCTGCCGTTGCCGTTCGTGGAGGCGAGTCACGTTGCGGCCAGCCTGGTCGGCACGGCGCTGCTGCTGATGTCACCCTTTCTCTACCGCCGGCTGGACGGCGCCATGGTGGCGACGCGCGCACTGCTGATCCTGGGCGCGCTGTTTTCGCTGACCAAGGGGGTGGATTACGAGGAGGCGGCGGTGTGTCTGGCCGTCGCCGCGCTGTTGCAATGGACCCGGCCCGCCTTTTACCGGCGGACGGCGCTGACCGGCCCGATCTTCAGCCCGGCGACGCTGGCGTCGATCGGCACCGTCGCCGGGGCGGCGGCGTGGATCGGCTTCTTCGCGGAGCGCCACGTCGACTATTCCGCCGACCTGTGGTGGCGGTTCTCCGTCCAGGGCGATGCGCCACGCTTCCTGCGCGCGCTGCTCGCCACCACCGTGCTGCTCGCGGGCGTCGCGGTGTGGCGGCTGATGTCGCCGGCGGCGGTCCGTGCCGAACCGGCGGCGAGCGCGCCCGATCTGGACGCGATCCGCCCGATCCTGGCGGGGGCAGACCGCACGGAGGCGATGCTGGCGCTGACCGGCGACAAGAGGTTCCTGGTGTCCGAGGCCGGGGACGCGTTCGTGATGTATCAGGTCAGGGGTGCGAGCTGGATCGTGATGGGCGATCCGGTCGGCCCGCGGGCGGCATGGGGCGACCTGCTATGGCGGCTGCGCGACCTGTCGGACTGCGCGCAGGGACGGCTGATGCTCTACGAAATCTCGCCGGCGGCGGTCGCGCTGGCGATCGACCTGGGGCTGAACATCATCAAGTTCGGCGAGGAGGCGATCGTCGACCTGCCCGGCTTCGCGCTCGACACGCCGCGCCTGCGCGCGGTGCGTCGCTCGGAAAAGGCGGCGGCGAACAAGGGCGCGACGTTCCGATTGGTGCCCGCCGACGCCGTGCCGGTAATCCTGCCCGAGCTGGCAGCGGTGTCCGACGAGTGGCTGCGCTTCAGGCGCAGCTCGGAAAAAGGGTTCAGCCTCGGCGCATTCAGCCCCAATTATGTCGGCCAGTTCGACATCGGCATCGTCACGATCGACGACCGTATCGTCGCCTTCGCCAACCTGTGGCTGACCGCGAACGGGCGCGAGGCGTCGGTCGACCTGATGCGTCATCGCGAGGCGGCGCCGGCGGGGACGATGGACTTCCTATTCGCCAACCTGATCCGCTGGGCGGCGGCGCGCGGTTACCGGCGCTTCTCGCTTGGCATGGCGCCGCTGTCCGGTATCGAGGGGCGGCGGCTGGCGCCGGCATGGGCGAAGGCGGGAGCCTTCGTGTTCCGCAACGGCGAGCGGCTCTACGGCTTCAAGGGCCTGCGCACCTACAAGGACAAGTTCGCGCCCGATTGGGAGCCGCGCTACATCGCGGGGCCGCAGGGGATCGGGCTGATCCAGGCGCTCCGCGATCTGTCGCGGCTGATCGGCAAGCCTCGCCGCACCGTCGAGCGGCGGTTCGGGTCGATCCCGACCGCCCGCACGGCATGCCAGGACGTTGCGCTGCCGCTGTCATGCGCCGAGCCGGCGTAGGCGCGATGCGGCCCCGCCTCCCTCGCCGCGAGCCGCCCAAGCGGCACAAGCCGACCGCGATCACCGTCGACCCGCGCGGGATCGAGACGGCGCGGTGCCGCCTTTGCGGCTGCGATCTGGCCCGACTTCCGGCGATCCGCCGCTGGTATCGTACGGGACCGATGGGATGAGGCACGCCCGCGCGCTCAGGTTCGCCACCGTCGCCGCCGCGCTCGTCGGCCTCGTTGCCGGTGCGCTGTTTCTCGCCGCGGGGTTCCTTCGCAGCGACCCCGTCTCGGAGTTCGCGGCGACGGGCCCGCGCCGACCGTTCGCCGCGCTGTACCTGTCAGGCGACATGGGCCTGCGCTTCGGCATCGGCCCGCGCGTCGCCGCGGCCTTGGCGAAAAGCGGCATTCCGGTGCTCGGCCTCAACTCGCCCACGCTGTTCGGCCACCACCGGACGCGGGCAGAGGTCGAGGCGATCGTCGCACAGGGCGCGCGGGAGACGCTTGCCCGGACGCGCGCCCCCAAGGTCGTGCTGATCGGTCAGTCCTTCGGCGCCGACATGATCGCGACCGCGCTGCCGGCGTTGCCGGCGGACCTGAGATCGCGTGTCCTCGCCGCGGTGTTGGTGGTGCCAGGGCGCGCCGTCTACTTCCGTGCCGATCCGCTCGGCTTCGCCTATCGCGGCACGCCCGACGCCGCCCCCGCGGCTGCGCTGCGCACCGTCGGGTGGACGTCGGTGCTCTGCATCCAGGGCATGAAGGAGACGGACAGCCTATGCCCCGGTCTCGCCGGCGGCGCGGCGCGTCGCGTGGTGCTCCCCGGGGGTCACTTCCTCCAGAACGACGACCATCTGGTAACCACCACCATCCTGCGCGTGATCGACGCGACCGCCGCCGGGTCCATAGGGAGTTGAGCTGATGGAGCTGGAGATGAGCGCGGAAGCCAAGGACCGCCGGCTGAACCGCCGCGTCGCGGTCACGGTGATGGCGCTCGCCGTGTGGGCGGGGCTGTGCAACATCAAGGACGGCAACATCGTCCAGGCGATGCAGCAGGCGCAGGCGGACGCCGTCGACCGATGGGGAGAGTATCAGGCGGACAAGACCAAGCTGCGTGTTGCCGAGACGGCGCGGCTGGAGATCGCAGCGATCGCCACCGGTCCGCGCGCCGCCGCCGCGCTGAGGCCGCTGGACAGCGACATCGCCAAATACCGTGTCGAAGCGCCCGCTCTGGCTCGGCAGGCGAAGGATTTCGCAGCGGCGTATGAAGCGTTGAACGTGCACGACGACCAGTTCGACGCCGCCGAAGCCCTGGGCTCCACGGCGATTTCGCTGGCGGCGATGGCCGCGCTGGTCGACACTTTCGCACTGCTGATCGCCGGCTGGAGCTTCGCGGCGGGCGCCGTGTTTCTAGGACTGTGCGGCTTTATGGGTTGGGCATTCCACCCGGCCGTGCTGTCGGGCGTGCTCGGCTAAGTTTAAGCAGACCGGCCGCTTTTCACCACCAGCAGCCGGTCACGCTCTTTCTTCCGCCGCCTGAACGAAGGGCCGCTTACGTTTGCTCAGCGCCCAGTAGCTGCCGGGCGGCTTCCCACTGTTGTCCTACATTGCAGCGGGCGCGGTTACTTGATTACTCAGCCTGGCAGCGGCAAACCTACAACGGCGCGGTCAGCTGGATGGACGCCTTGCCCGTACAAAGCTCAGCCTCTCTGGTGGCAAGCGCGGCGACCGTGGCTGCGCGCTGAGACTATAGCGCCTGTCAAAAGCACATTTTCTACTTCGGGATATCGAGCGAGACCGGCAAAGCCAAGAGCCCGCAGAATTCGCCGTTGATCAGCACAATCACGACGGACACCCTGTCCGACGCGCAGCGGGCGGCGTCGTCAGGGGATCGCCAGCTCTCCGAACCGCTCCGCGCTGAGTGCGGTATGGAACCGGCAGCCCGCCACGAAGTCGTCCGCCCAGGTCACGTCCGCCGACACGGGCGCGCAGCCGGGCAGGGTCAGCCAGATCGCGCTGCCCTTCTTCATCGGCGAATAGGTCTGGAGCCGCGCGCCATGCATCGACAGGTCGATCACCTTGCACAACGCGCGGCCGAGTCCTCCGCGACCGAGTTTGGCATCGAGCGACACCGGCGCGCGGGGTGCGCGACGCCGGCTTGTCATCATGGCGGGTTCGAATTCGGCAGCGAACATGGCGTGAGCCTACGCGCCGATGGTAAACGCCTCGTTAGCGGTGTTTGCCTGCTCCGAAGAGCTGCGGAACACCGCCCACGGCTTCAGCGACCCTTCAGCGTCAGCCCGCCACCGAAGCGCTTGTTGAAGCGCGCGACCTGCCCGCCGGTATCGAGCATCGAGCCACGGCCGCCGGTCCACGCCGGATGCGCCAGCGGATCGATGTCGAGCGTCATCGTGTCGCCTTCCTTGCCCCAGGTGGAGCGCGTCTCGAACACGGAGCCGTCGGTCATCTGCACCTTGATGGTGTGATAGTCGGGGTGGATTTCGGCCTTCATGGGTAAGCTCCTGGAACGGCTGGTTCCGACCAGCCCGAAGAGAAGGCGCGCGCCTAGCAGAGGTCGCGCGCCCCGACAACCTCTTGCCGTGCCAGAAACGTGATGATATATCTTCCTTAGTTCGGAGGTTTCCCATGCCGTTCCTGCCGTCCTTCCGTCGTCCCTGTCCCTATCAGGCGAACCTGTCCGCCGTGATGGAGGGCAGCTTTTGCCGAATGTGCAAACAGCAGGTCCACGACATCACCGACTGGACCGACGCCGAGCGTCTGGCGCTGCTGCGCCGCTGTGACGAGACGGAGGTGTGCGTCAGCTATCGGGTGCCGGTAACGTCTGCGTTGGCAGCGGCGGCGCTGGTCGCGTCGGCCTCGCCGGCGATGGCGGGGCACGGGCCGAACCACCATGCGACCAGACCCGCGCCTGTCCAGCCGCCGACGATCACGCTGGCGGGTGCGCCGCTACCCCCACCGGTATCGACCGAAGGTCCGCCACCTGCGCCCCGCAGCGTTCAGCCGTCAGCGGCCGTCAGCTCGCCGGCGGGTCTGCGATCATCGCGGTGAATTCGCATTCGGTAGCGACCTCGCCGTCGAGCATGGCACGACCGGCGAACTTGCAGACCCGCGATCGCTTGTGGAGAAAGCGGACCTCCAGACGCAGCAGGACACCGGGTTCGACCGGCTTGCGGAACTTCACGCCGTCGATCGACATGAAATAGACCAGCTTGCCCGACCCGGCGAGGCCGAGGCTTTCGACCGCGAGCACGCCCGCCGCCTGCGCCAGCGCCTCGACCTGAAGAACGCCGGGCATGATCGGGCGACCGGGGAAATGGCCCTGGAAGAACTGCTCGTTGATCGTCACCGCCTTGACCGCGACGATGCGCTCGTCACGGACCAGCTCCTCGACGCGATCGACGAGGAGCATGGGATAACGGTGCGGCAGCGCCGCCATGACCCGCCCGATATCGAGCGTGTCCGGCATGACCCGGTCGGGGGCGGGTGCGCCCTCCCCCGCCATGTTCTCGCCCGACCGGTTCCGCGGCTCGATCACCGGCCGCCGGTGTTCCGGCGTGGGGTCGTCGCGGGTGCGGGCGTCGTCCCCGCTGCGGCCGGGGCACCGGCGGCGGCGCCCTGACGGCCCGGCTGCCAGCCGGCGGGCGGCGTGGTGCCGACGGTCGGAACGACGCGGTCGAGCTCGGTCGTGATCGCCGGGGTCACGTCGGCGGTCGGCTGCGCGAACAGCACCGCCTGCGGCGACACGAGCAGGCTGACGTTCTTCGCACGGACGACGGCCTGGACCGCTTCCTGCAGATGGCCCTGGATCTGTTCGATCGCATAGGCCTGCGCGCGCTCGGCCGGCGCGGTGATGCGGCCGATCTCAGCCTGTCCGGCCTGCTGCTTGGCCTGGATCGCCTGATACTGGGTGGCGAGCGCCTGCTGGTTGGGGTTCGGCGTGTTCTGCGCGGCCTGGAACTGCGTCACCAGCGGCTGCAGCTCGGCCTGGATCGCGCGGCTGCGCGTCTCGGCCTGGCTCAGCTGGGTGGCGTAGGTGGCCTGGATCTGCGTGCGCGCGGCCTGCCACGCCTTGGTGTTGGCGATCGCGCCCTGCACGTCGGCGACGGCGATGCCGCCGACCTGCGCCTGCGCGGGGGTGACGGTGAGAGCGGCGGGCACGGCGAGAGCGCCGGCGAGCATGAGCTTGGCGAGCTTGGTCATCAGAACTGGGTTCCTACGTTGAAGGTGATGAGCTTCCGGTCGTCGCCGGGTTGGGAGAGCAGCGCCTTGGCGACGTCGATCCGCAAGGGGCCGAAGGGCGAGTTCCAGTTGACCCCGACGCCGATCGACACGCGCGGCGTCGCGGAGCTGCCGAGGAACCGCTCCAGGAACGGGCTGGTGGTGCTGGCATAGGTGGTGTTGACCGAGGTGCCCGTACACGCGCCGCCCAGCGTCGACGAGAAGCCGGTCGGACAGGTGGTCAGCAGCCCCGCATTGGTCGTGTCGGCAGCCGGCACGATGTAGAGCGGCTGGCCGTCGGTCGTGAGGATCGGCGTGATGAGCGGCTGGACTACCCCGTTCACGACCGGGAACACCGCCGTGGGCTGTGGCCGGGTGATCCCGAACAGGCTGCCCGCCTGCAGATAGACCGAGGGCCGCAGTCCCAGTTCGCGCGCGCCCGAGCCGAGCGGCAGCTCGATCTCGAGCCGCGCCAGATAATAGGCGCGGCCGCCGAGCGAGTCGTCGACGATCTGATCGCGGTTCGTCTCCAGGATCTGCGCGCCGGACGCATTGGTGGTGTAGGGCACGCGCTGGACGCGCGGTCCGACGCCGCGGATGTCGAAGCCGCGGAACTGCGGCTCGCCGAGGTAGAAGCGGTCGGTGATGCGGACCCGGTCGACGCCGAGGCCCCGGCTCCGCTCCAACGACCGAATCCAGCCGCCCTCGGCATTGATCGAGCCGATGAAGCCGCTGCCGAGGTTCTGGTATTTCGCGAAGTTGGTCTGCGCGCGGACATAGCGAACGTCGCCACCCAGCCCGGCGAAGTCGAGACCGAAGGTGTAACGCGACCCGGCCGACGGACGCAGGCGACTGTTGAGGCTGTCGTTGATGATCGAGAAGCCGACCGACGAGGTGTAGCGGTTGCCCAGCGCCTCGCAAAGATAGCGGCCCGCCTTGAGCGGATCGCACTGACCGTTGGTGAAGTAGCTCGACCGGTCCAGCCCGACCTCGTCATAGGATAGTCCGTACCGTCCCGACAGCGACCAATATTCGGTCAGCGGGACGCCCGCGCGGATTTGAAACCCGGTCGATACCTGCGAATAGGTGGTCTGGCGCTGCGTGCCGACGAAGTTGAACGCATTGTAGTCGCGCCGGAACAGGTCGACGCCGACCGCGATGTTGCGGTCGAACAGATACGGTTCGGTGAAGCCGAGTTCGATCGACTTCGAGTAGCTGGAGTAATTGACGCCGGCGCGCAGCTCCTGGCCCTTGCCGCGGAAGTTGCGCTGGGTGATGTTCGCCTGGATGATGAACTTCTCCAGGCTGGAATAGCCCGCCGACAGCTGCAGCTCGCCGGTCGACTTCTCCTCGAGGTTCGCCTCCAGCACGACGCGGTCCGGTGCGGACCCCGGCGTCTGCTTGATCTCGAACTTGTCCTGGAAATAGCCGAGCGAGTTGATGCGATCCTGCGAGCGCTTGACCTGGAAGCTGTTGAAGGCGTCGCCCTCCGCCAGCCGGACTTCGCGGCGGACCACCTTGTCCTGCGTCTGCGTGTTGCCGTTGATCTCGACGCGTTCCACATAGGTGCGCTGCGCCTGTGCGATGTGGAAGTTGATCGTCATTGTCAGGTGTTCGCGATCCGGCGTATAGTCCGGACTGACGTCGGTGAAGGCATAGCCGAACAGGCCGGCCGCCTCGCTCAGCTGATCGATCGAATCCTCGACCTGCTTGGCGTTGTACCAGTCGCCCTTCTTGACCGGCAGCGTCGAGGCGAGGCGGGTATTGTCGAAATCGCGAATCTCGCTGTCGACGGTGACGTCGCCGAATTTGTAGCGCTGCCCCTCCTCCACCACATAGGTGATGATGAAGTCCTTCTTGTCCGGCGTCAGCTCGGCGACGGCGGAGACGACGCGGAAATCGGCATAGCCGTTGGTCAGGTAGAACTGGCGCAGCTTCTGCTGGTCGTAGTTGAGCCGGTCCTGGTCGTAGCTGGTGCCCGACGACAGCAGACGGAACAGGCGTGCCTGCTTGGTCGCCATCTGACCACGCAGCGTGTCGTCGGAAAAGACGGTGTTGCCGATGATGTTGATCTGGCGGACCTTGGACTTCGATCCCTCCGTCACCTCGAACACGACGTCGACGCGGTTCTGGTCGAGGTTGACCATCTTGGGCTCGACCACCGCGGCGAAGCGGCCCTGGCGGCGATAGAGCTCGATGATCCGTGCCACGTCCTGGCGGACGGCGGAGCGGGTGAAGATCTGCCGCGGCGCGAGCTTCACCTCCTTGGTGATCTTGTCGGTCTTGATCGCGCGATTGCCTTCGAAGATCACGCGGTTGATGATCGGGTTCTCGCGCACGCGGAGCACGATGTCGCCGCTCTCGACGCCGGAGATCGAGAAGTCGGCGAACAGATCGGACGCTTGCAGGTCCTTCAGCGCCTGATCCAGCGTCTCGGCGGTGTACGGCACGCCGATGCGGAGGCGGGTGTAGGAGAGCACCGTCTCCGGCTCGATCCGTTGCGAGCCTTCGACCCGCAGCGTCTTGATGATCTTCGCGTTGGGATCGGTGACGGCGGCCGCGGCGGCGGGCTGCGGCGCGGGCAGCGCCTCCGCACGGGCATTGGGAGCGACACCGCCGGGACGCGCGCCGGGCGGCGGGCCACCCCGGCCACGCTGCGGCGGACGTCCACCTTGGGCGAGCGCCATCGCCGGAACGCTGGCGAGCACCGTGCTGCCCATCAACAGGATGCCGAGCGACCGGGAACGACGCGAACAGAGCTTCGAAACTACCACTACAAACCCCAACCCGCGAGAAACCAACCCTGTCGCGCCCACGCGCGCCCCTGCCCTATCCCGTAATTTCGATCAACCCGGCCGATCAGGAGGCTCAGCCGAACAGCCGCTGCCACACGCCGACCGCCCCCAGATCGTTGAACG
Source organism: Sphingomonas sp. (assembly GCF_965200135.1). Classification (GTDB taxonomy): domain Bacteria; phylum Pseudomonadota; class Alphaproteobacteria; order Sphingomonadales; family Sphingomonadaceae; genus Sphingomonas. The sequence goes on along the minus strand of NZ_CBDATK010000006.1, from coordinate 102,608 downwards.
TCACCAGCACCATCAGCGCGAGCAGCGCCGCCAGCCCGCCGCGATACGCCCATTCCATCGCCTCCGGCCGCACCGGCCGCCGCCGCACCGCCTCGATCGCGTAGAAGAACAGGTGGCCGCCATCCAGCATCGGGACTGGCAGCAGGTTGATGAACCCGAGATTGATGGAGACCAGCGCCACGAAGAATACGAATTGCGTCCATCCCACGGTCAACTGCTCGCCCGCCATCTTCGCGGTGCCGACCGGGCCGTGCAGCACCGACAGCGGCGTGCGGCCGGTGACGACGCGCTTTAAAGCGGTGACCGTCATCGACACGACCACGCCGACCTGCCGCACCGCGACGCCGGGCGCATCGTACCACGGGACGGGCGTCACCTCCGTGCGTGAAGCGATGATCCCAAGCCGACCGATCGGCGTCTTGTTGCCGAACTCGTCCTTCTCCTCGACCGCGCGGACCAGCGCCGTCGTGCTCTGCCGTTGTCCGGCGCGGTCGTAGTCGATCCGCAGCCGCTCGCCGCCGCGCAGCATCACCGCGCGGCCGATGTCGTCGAAGCGCGAGACAGCCGTGCCGTCGACCGCAACGATGCGATCGCCCGGCGCCAGGCCCGCCGCCTGCGCCGCGCTGCCCGCCTGCACCTGATCCACCACCGGCGCGATCCGCATCTCGCCATAGGCCATCGCAAAGCCGGCGAGGATCAGCAGCGCCGCGACGAAGTTCACCGCCGGCCCCGCCGCGACGATGAACGCGCGCTGCCACACCGGCTTGGCCTGGAACGTCCGCTGTCGCTCGGCCGCCGGCAGCGCCAGCCATTCGGCGGTCGGCTGGCTGACCGCGTTCATGTCGCCGGCGAAGCGGACATAGCCGCCGATCGGCAGCCAGGCGAGCTTCCACCGCGTGCCCCGCCGGTCGGTCCAGCCCGCGATCTCTCGCCCCATGCCGATAGAAAAGGCGTCGATCTTCACCCCGCACGCCCGCGCCGCCCAGTAATGGCCCATCTCATGGACGAAGACGAGCGGCCCGATGACGGCGAGGAACGCCACGATCGTCAGCAGCAGGCCGGGGGATTCGATCAAGCCACGCCATCCTTCATGCGCTCGACCGTTCGGACCCTCGCCGCCGCATCGACGGCGAGCACCGCGTCGAGCGTCACCGGCGCGGGCGGGTCGTAGCGATCGAGCGTATCGGCGACGATTGCGGCGATTTCAAGAAAGCCGATCCGCCCCGCCAGGAACGCCGCCACCGCCACCTCGTTGGCGGCGTTGAGGATCGCGGGTCGCGCCCCGCCCGCGGTCAGCGCCTCACGCGCCAGCCGCAGCGCCGGAAAGCGCGTTTCGTCGGGTGCCTCGAAATCGAGCCGCCCGAGCGCCACCAGATCGAGCGGGGGCATCGGCGTCGCCATCCGATCGGGCCAGGCGAGCGTATGCGCGATCGGCACGCGCATGTCGGACGCGCCGAGCTGCGCCAGCATCGAGCCGTCGACATAATCGACCAGGCTGTGGATCACCGACTGGCGGTGGATCACCACCTCGATCCGGTCGTGCGGCACCGGGAACAGCCGCGCCGCCTCGATCAGCTCCAGCCCCTTGTTGAACATGGTGGCGCTGTCGACGGAGATCTTCGCGCCCATCGACCAGTTGGGGTGCGCGACCGCCTGATCGGGCGTGACGCCGCGCATGGCGTCATACGACCAGTCGCGGAACGGCCCGCCGCTGCCGGTCAGGACGATGCGGCGGACGCGGTCGGGGCGGTCGAAGTCGAAGCATTGGAAGATCGCGTTGTGCTCGCTGTCGGCCGGCAACAGCGTCGCGCCGGACGCGCGCGCGGCCGCGAGGACCAGCTCGCCCGCCGACACCAGCGGCTCCTTGTTGGCGAGCACCACCGTGCCGCCGCCCGCGATCGCCGCCATCACCGGCTCCAGCCCCGCGCAGCCGACGATCGCCGCCATCGTCCAGTCGGCCCCCGCCGCCGCCTCGATCAGCGCGTCGCGTCCGCCCGCGACGCGGGTCGAGGTGCCGGCAAGTGCCTCGCGCAGCGCGGGCAGGCAGCTCTCGTCGGCGACCACCGCCAGCTCGGCGCGGGTTCGCCGCGCGGCGGCGGCGAGTCCCTCGACGTCGCGGTTCGCGGTCAGCGCGCGGACACTGAACCGCTCCGGCTCGCGCTCGACCAGGTCGAGCGTCGAGGTGCCGACCGAGCCGGTCGCGCCGAGAACGGTGACGCTCCTCATCCGAACTGCGCGTGGACGTAGCGCAGGATGCTCGGCAGCACGACCAGCACGGCGGCGAGGGGCGCGACCGGGACCAGCCCGTCGAGCCGGTCCATGACGCCGCCATGACCGGGCAGCAGCGTGCCCGAATCCTTGACCCCGGCGCGCCGCTTGAGCGCGCTCTCGTACAGGTCGCCGCCCTGCGCCAGCACCGCCAGCGCCGGCGTCGCGAGCGTCAGCCGCAACGGCAGTCCGGCGAAGACATGCATCGCGCCACCGAACAGGCTCGCCGCCGCCACCCCGCCGATCAGCCCGGCCCAGGTCTTGTTGGGGCTGACCGACGGCCACAGCTTCGGCCCGCCGATCGCACGACCGCTGAAATACGCGCCGATGTCGGTCATCCACACCAGCGCCAGCGCCCAGCTCGCATAGACCAGCCCCTCGACGAAACGATGCCCGTCGACCGGCAGGACGCCGATCTGCCGCCGGATCACGATCAGACCCAGCACCGGCACGCCGGCATAGAGGACGCCCAGCCCCAGCCGGGGCAGCCGCGTGACGATGACCACGAAGAACGCCGCGCCCGCGAGCAGCCCGAGCGTGAAGAAGTCGCGCGTCTCACCGATGATCCACGCCGGCGCCATCGTCACCAGCGGCACGAACAGCGCGAACTGCGCCAGTCGTTTGGCGCGCGCCGGGGCGCGGTGGAGATCGGCCCACTCGCCCATCATCAGCACCCCCGCCAGCGCGAGCAGCAGCCAGAACGCGAACCCGCCCAGCCACAGCGCCGCCAGCGCGACGACGATCAGCGCGGCACCGACCGCGGCGCGGACCGGCAGGTCGGATTTCGCCGCCGTCACAGTCCGCCGTAGCGCCGCTGCCGCCGTCCGAAGGCGTCCACCGCGTCACGCAGCGCCGCCTCGTCGAAGTCGGGCCACAGCGTGTCGACGAACAGCAGCTCGGCATAGGCCGCCTGCCACAACAGGAAGTTCGACAGCCGCTGCTCGCCCGACGAGCGGATCAGCAGGTCCAGCGGCGGCAGCTCGCGCGTCTCCAGCTCGGCCTCGATCGCCGCCTCGTCGATCTGTTCGGGCGGCAGGCGCTCCGCCAGCCGCCGCGCCACCGCCGCCAGCTCCGCCTGCGCGCCGTAGTTGAGCGCGATCGCCAGGATCGGCCCGGTGTTGCGCGCCGTCCGCGCCACCGCGTCGTCGACCATCGCCACCAGATCGGGCGCGAAACGGCGATAGTCGCCGATGATCCGCAACCGCACGTTCTCGCGTACCAGCTCGGCCAGGTCGGCGCGGATGAACAGGCGCAACAGGCCCATCAGGTCGCTGACCTCGCTCTCGGGCCGCCGCCAGTTCTCGCTGCTGAACGCGTACAGCGTCAGCGCCTCGATCCCCATCGCCCGCGCCGCGCGCGTCACGCGCCGCACCGCCTCCACCCCCGCCTTGTGCCCGGCGAGGCGCGGCAGATGCCGCTGCTTCGCCCAGCGGCCGTTGCCGTCCATGATGATGGCGACATGGCGGGGGATCAGCTCGGGATCGGGCCGGGGGGCGAGCGCGGTCGCCACCTAGCGATCCCTGGAGGACGCGACGTCCGTCACTTGCCCAGGATTTCCTTTTCCTTGGCATTCGCCACCGTGTCGATGTCCGCGACCGTCTTGTCGGTGAGCTTCTGCAGCTCGGTCTCGTGGCGCTTGCGCTCGTCCTCGCCGAAGACGTTCTTCTTCTCGTCGGTCTTGAGTGCGTCCATGCCGTCGCGCCGGACGTTGCGGACCGCGATCTTGGCCTTTTCGGAATAGGACCCCGCCAGCTTGGCCAGTTCCTTGCGCCGCTCCTCGGTCAGGTCGGGGATCGGCAGGCGCAGATTGTTGCCGTCGTTGATCGGGTTGAGCCCCAGCCCCGCCGAGCGGATCGCCTTTTCGACCGGGCCGACGTTCGTCTTGTCCCACACCTGCACCGACAGCATCCGCGGCTCGGGCACGGACACCGTCGCCACCTGATTGAGCGGCATGTGGCTGCCATAGACCTCGACCGTCACCGGATCGAGCAGCGCGGTCGACGCGCGACCCGTCCGCAGGCCACCGAGGTCGCTCTTCAGCGCCTCGACCGCGCCGGTCATGCGGCGCTCCAGATCGGCCTTGTCATAGGCGGGCATCAGCTCTCTCCCTTCACAATCGTCGACACGCCATCCCCCGCCAGCACCGCGGCGAAATTGCCGTGCTCGCGGATGTTGAAGACGACGATCGGGATGTTGTTGTCTCGGCACAGCGCGATCGCGCTGGCATCCATGACCTTCAGATTGTCCGCGAGGACACGGTCGTAGGTCACCGTGTCGTAACGCTTCGCGGTCGCGACCTGCTTCGGGTCGGCGTCGTAGACGCCGTCGACGCTGGTGCCCTTAAACAGGGCATCGCACTTCATCTCCGCCGCGCGCAGCGCCGCGCCCGAATCGGTGGTGAAGAACGGCGAGCCGACCCCGGCGGCGAAGATCACGACGCGGCCCTTTTCCAGATGGCGCTCGGCGCGGCGGCGGATGAACGGCTCGCACACCGCCGCCATCGGGATCGCCGACTGCACCCGCGTCTCGACGCCGATCTGCTCCAGCGCGTTCTGCACCGCGAGCGCGTTCATCACCGTCGCGAGCATGCCCATGTAATCGGCGGTCGCGCGCTCGAAGCCCTTCGCCGCCGCCGACAGCCCGCGAAAGATGTTGCCGCCGCCGACGACGATGCAGAGCTGATAGCCCTGCGCCCGCACGTCGGCGATCTCCTGCGCGACGCGCGCGGTGACGGCGGGGTCGATCGCCAGGCCACCCTCCCCTCCGCCGCCTTTCCCACGATCCTGCGGATCGCCGGAACCTTGGGCGGCTCCGCCCATCAGGACCTCGCCCGACAGCTTCAGGAGGATACGGTTGAAACGGCGATCCGACATGCGGCGGTGGCTATACAGGCTTCGCCCCAAGGGCAACGGTCTGCACCAAATCTCCCTCGCCCACCGCCGCTGCCGGCGCGATCAGAAGCCCCGGCGCAGCGTCACGAACCACTGCCGTGGCGCACCCGCGAGCAGCGTCTGGTTGTCGCCGCTGGCGGTGTAGCCGTTCGAACCGATCGTCGAGATGTAGCGCTTGTCCGTCAGGTTGGTGACGCTGCCCTCAATCGCGAACCCGTGAAAGAAGCCGAGCCCCTCGCCGAAGCGATAGCCGATGCTGGCATCGACCAGCAGGCGGCTGCCGACCGACTGATCGTTCAGGTAGCTGAAGTAGCGCCGCGACATATAGTCCGCGCCGGCGCGCGCGACGAAATGGCTGTCGTCATAGACCAGCTCGCCCTTGGCCATGTGCTCGGGCGTATCGACGACGGTGCGGCCGCGCGTCGCGGTCAGCACGGTGCCCGCCGCGTTGCGGACGTCGTCCTGATAGGTCGCGTGGTTGTAGGAATAGCTGGCGAACGCGCTGACCGACCCCATGATGCGATAGAAGGCGGACAGCTCGGCGCCATAGCTCTCGACGTCGCCGGCATTGTTGAGCGTCGGCGGGTTGCCGACGATCCCCGCGCCGTTCGAGAAGGTCAGCAGGCGGTTGGAGAAGTCGACATAATAGCCGACCGCCGAAAGCTGCAGCCCACCGGCACGCAGCCGGGCGCCGCCCTCGACGGTGCGCGAGGTCTCCGGCTTCAGCGTCGAGCGGATCGCGTCGAACCCGGCCTGCGTCGTCGCGAACGGGCCGGTGGTGGCCGACGACACGAAGGCGCGCATGTTCTCCGTGTAGCTGGCGAAGACCTCCAGTCACTGGCCCAGGCCGAGCACCGCGCCGACCTGCGGCAGGAACCAGTCCCGCGCCTCGATGCCGCCGTTGACCAGCGTGCCGGTCAGCAGATTGGCCTGGTTGCGGACGCGCATCCCTTTCCATCCGCCGTTCAGCGTCAGCGCGCCGAGATGCAGCGTGTCGGCGACGAAATATTGCAGCGTCTCGGTGTCGTATTTGCCGTCCCACTGGGTGAAGAACGGGTTGGACTGGAAGTCGATCGCGCGGCGGTTCGACGTCGTCCCGTTCGCGATGCCGTAGAAGCGACGCGCCTGGTTGAAGCTGTTGCTCTCGTACCAGCCGCCGACCTCCAGCCGGTTGGCGCCGGTCTCCAGCGTCAGCCGCGTCAGGTTGCCGCCGCGATCGATCGAATATTCGGTGGTGCGGAAGGAGAGCGGCGCGGGGCTGGCGATCGGCGTGCCGTCGACGTTCGGCGCGCCCACCGGGGTCGCGACATAGGGCGTGATCCACGACCCCTGGCCCTTGTTGTGGTGGTAATAGGTGGTCGACAGCAGCGACAGCTCGGGCGTCAGCCGCGCGTCCACCGTCACGCCGCCCAACCAGTCGCGACGCACGCCGGCCGCGTCGTAATAGACGTCGTCGACCGTGCCGATCCCGGCCGGAAACGCCAGCCCCGCCGTCGGATAGGGCAGCGCGGCGGTGGCGCTGGCGGCGCGTGCGTTCTGGTTGGCGTAGACCTGCGCGATCTGGACCGCGAGCGGGAAGTTGTCGCCGATATTGTCGTTGTTCAGCCCGCGCCGGCGGATGATGTCGTAGCTGAGGTCCTGATAGTCGACCTCGCGCCGGTCGGAGAAATTGACGAAGGCGGTAATGCTGCCGCGCTCGCCAAGGTCCTCCATTACCCTGGCGTTGACCTGATGCTGGCGCTGGCTGCCATAGCCCTTCCACTTGTCGGTGGTCAGGTAGCCATAGCTGACATAGCCCTTCAGCCCGGCGCCGATATCGCCGCTCTCCGCGCGCACGAACGCGCGGATCGTATCGTCGCTGCCATAGGTGCCCGATGCGACCAGGTCGGCGGTGTCCGACGGCGCGCGGCTGACGAACTGGATCGTGCCGCCCAGGTTGCTGGTCGACGCGGTGCCGAGCGAGCCGGCGCCCTGCGCGACGGTGGTGCTGGCGAGGTTTTCGGAGATGCTGGCGCGGCTGATGTGCAGGCCGTTGACGTTGCCGTAGCTCATGTCACCCAGCGGCACGCCATCGAGCGTGAAGCCGAGCTGGTTCTGGTTGAACCCGCGCAAGCTGATGCGCGTCGACCATTCATAGGCGCCGAACGCATCCGACGACTGGAAATTGACGCCGGGCAGCTTGGCGATCGCCTTCAACGGCGAGGTGCCGGGGGTCAGCCGCTCCAGATCGAGCGCGGTCACGGTCTGCACCTGCCGGCTCTGGCCGAAGCCGAGCACGACGACGTCGCCGCTGGCGTCTGGCACCGGCTGGTCGGTCGCAGTCTGATCGGTCGCGGTCTGTTCGACGGGAGCGGCGGTGGCGGCGGGCAGCACCTCCTGCGCGAAGGCCGGCATCGACAGGCCCGCGGCGGCGACGCCGGCGAGCAGCGCGAACTTGGTCAGCATGATCTTTTCCCCTTTGATCGAAGGGGGCCCTAGGCAGGGCAAGGGTCAATGCGGTGACGGATCGGTTACGAAGTTGTGGCGGCCGCCGCGAACGATCGGCCCGGACACGAAAAGGGGCGCTTTCCGGGTGGAAAGCGCCCCCTGTTCAGCTGCCGGCGGCGGACCTCACGCGGTCGGCTGCGGGTCCTTCTGCGGCACGCCGCTCGCGGCGGCGACCTCGGCGGCGAAGTCGCTCTGCTCGCGCTCGATGCCCTCGCCAAGCTGGAAGCGGACATAGTCCTTGAGCACGATCGTCGCGCCGGCGTCCTTGCCCGCCTTGGCGACGACGTCGCTGATCTTGGTCTTGCCGTCCATCACGAACAGCTGGCTGACCAGCGCGTGCTCCTTGCGGTACTTGGCGATGCCGCCCTCGACCATCTTGGCGATGATGTCGGCGGGCTTGCCGCTGTCGGCCGCCTTTTCGGTCGCGATCGCGCGCTCGCGCTCGATCTCGGCCTCGTCCAGGTCCGCCTCGTTCAGCGCCTTGGGAAAGGCGGCGGCGATGTGCATCGCCAGCTGCTTGCCCAGGTCCTGCAGAACGCCCTCGGGCGCGTCGCTCTCGAGCGCGACCAGCACGCCGATCTTGCCCAGCCCCGGCGACTGCTGATTGTGGACATAGCTGACCACCGCGCCCTTGCTCACTTCCAGCGACTTCGCGCGGCGAAGCGACTGATTCTCGCCGATCGTGGCGACGTTGTTGGTCAGCACTTCGGCGACGGTCGTGCCCGACGGCATCGCCTCCGCCTTCAGCGCCTCGACATCACCGCCGGTCGCCAGCGCGATCTGGGTTACCTCGCGGACGAAATCCTGGAACTGCTGGTTCTTGGCGACGAAGTCGGTCTCCGAATTGACCTCGACCGCCGCCCCACGCGTGCCGGCCACGGCGACGCCGACCAGCCCCTCGGCCGCGGTGCGGCTCGACTTCTTCTGCGCGGCCGCCAGCCCCTTGGTGCGCAGCCAGTCCATCGCGGCGTCGATGTCGCCGCCGGTCTCGCTCAGCGCCTTCTTGCAATCCATCATGCCCGCGCCGCTCTTCTCGCGCAGGTCCTTGACCATCGAAGCCGTAATGTCGGCCATATCGAATATCCTCTAGTCGGAAACGTGAACACGGGCGGAGCGGAGCCGTCCGGCCCTGCCCCACCCGTGTGAAATCAATGCGACAGATAGGGTCAGGCGGTCGCCTGCGCACCCTCCTCCGCGGCCACGGCGGCATCGACCGGCGTGGGATCGGTGCCCAGCTCGGCGGCAGGATCGACCGGCGCCGTCTCGGCCGGCGCGCTCAGCGCCTCCTCGGCGGGCGGCTGCTCCATCGCCCCCATGTCGCGGCCCGACCGCTGCTGCTGCTCCTGCCCGCCGCGCGTCGCGGCGATGGCGATCGCCTCGCAATACAGGCGGATGGCGCGGCTGGCGTCGTCGTTCGCCGGCACCGGGAACGCGATGCCGTCGGGCGAGACGTTGGAATCGAGGATCGCCACCACCGGGATGCCCAGCGTGTTGGCTTCCTTGATCGCCAGCTCTTCCTTGTTGGCGTCGATCACGAACATGACCTCGGGAATGCCGCCCATGTCGCGGATACCGCCCAGCGACATCTCCAGCTTGTCGCGCTCGCGCGTCAGCTGCAGCACTTCCTTCTTGGTCAGGCCCACCGTGTCGCCCGCCAGCTGCTCTTCCAGCGTCTTCATGCGGCGGATCGAGTTGGAGATCGTCTTCCAGTTGGTGAGCATGCCGCCCAGCCAGCGGTGATTGACGAAATGCTGGCCGGAGCGCTGCGCGGCGTCGCGGACGGGCTCCTGCGCCTGGCGCTTGGTGCCGACGAACAGGACCTTGCCGCCGCCGGCTACCGTGGAGCTGACGAACTCGAGCGCGCGCGCGAACAGCGGCACGGTCTGCGAGAGGTCGAGGATGTGGACGCCGTTGCGGTCGCCGAAGATGTAGGGTTTCATCTTCGGATTCCAGCGATGCGTCTGGTGGCCGAAGTGCGCGCCCGTTTCGATGAGCTGCTGCATGGAGACGACAGGTGCCGCCATAGGGATAGATCCTTCCGGTTGAGCCTCTGGGAAGCGGATGATCCCCGCGAGCGGAGACACCGGGCTATGTTGCTTCCCATGCGGGGTTAGAGGCGCGCCACATAGTCGCGGAATTATTTTCCCGCAAGGCTTGACGATGAGAACGTGAGTGGAACATAGAGGGTGCGAAGCAGATACGTCGGTGGCCACCCCAGCAATGCAGGTTGCTAGGTGGCTGTTCGATAACGGTTTTCCACAGGCGGATCGGAACCTGTGGATAAGTGGATGGTTAACGCCCTCGACAGAGAGCGTTCGCGCGGTGGAGGCGAGCAATGATGGCATTGACGGCAACGGTGGTATTCATGGGCGCGATGGCGCTGGCGATCGCGTCGATGTGGTCGACGGTGGCGCCGCAGTGGCAACGGATCGCGCGGCTGGCCGCCGGTCAGCCAGAGCAGCCCTTTCAGCCGCTGCTGGCCCTGGCGAAGGCCGAGCGCCGTATCGCCGTCAGGCGCTGGGCGACGGCGTCGGTGCCGACGGAGCGGCGGCTGCGCGCCGCCTGACCCGCGCATAGCCGAAGATGCTGAACGGTATCGACAACAGATAGAGGCTCGCGACGATGGTGAGGGTCGGCCACGGTGCGGAGACCAGCGCCGCCGACAGCACCACCGCCGCGGCGATCGCCTCGAACCGGACGGTGCGGCGCAGGCGGAACGACTTCCAGCTATAGGTGGCGACGCTGGACACCATCAATGTAGCCACGAACGCTACCCATGGCGCGATCAGCCAATAGGAGCGCAGCACGGGCTCGCCGCTCCACAACCAAGCGATCAACGGCAGCAGCGCCAGCCCGGCCCCGGCGGGCGCGGGCACGCCTGTCAGGAAACCGGCGGATTTATGGGGTTGCTCGTCGGCGTCGATCTGCGCGTTGAACCGCGCGAGCCGCAACGCACAGAACACCGCCAGCATCAGCGCGGCGATCCACCCCACCCGCGGCATCCCGGTCAACGACCACAGGTAGAGCACCAGCGCCGGCGACACGCCGAACGAAATCGCGTCCGAGAGCGAATCAAGTTCCGCCCCAAACCGGCTCTCGCCGCGCAGCATCCGCGCGACCCGGCCGTCCAGCCCGTCGAGCACGGCCGCGACGACGATCATCATCACCGCCCGCTCCCACTCCCACCCGATCGCGAAGCGGACGCCGGACAGGCCGGAGCATAACGCCAGCGCGGTGATGACGTTGGGGACGACCGCGCGCAACGGAATGCCCCGTGGCAGACGGCGACCCGAAGGTGGTGGAAAGGCCATCGTCCTACGTCGTCATCGCCGCGGCGGCGGAAATCCGGCTTGCAAGATGGCCGTCCCGGCTGCGCCTGGACGATGGGCGCACGCCTACACGGCGCCGATGGCTGGAAATGCCTCGATCGCAACGCGTCTTCACTGCGCCACGCCCGTCACGGCCGTCCCGCCGACCCGCGCCAACACCGTCTCGCCCGCGATGCTCCGCTGCCCCAGCGCGACCTGGCAGACGCAATCCTCCGGCAGGAACACGTCGACCCGGCTGCCGAACCGGATCAGCCCGATCCGCTGCCCGCCCGCGACGATGTCGCCCGCCTTGACGAAGCCGAGGATGCGGCGCGCCACCAGCCCGGCGATCTGGGTGAAGCCGACCCGCCGACCGTCATGCCCCTCGACAACGAAATACTGCCGCTCGTTCTCCTCCGACGCCTTGTCGAGGTCGGCGTTGAGGAACTTGCCGGCGACATAGACGACTTGGCGAACCGTGCCGGCGATCGGGGTGCGATTGATGTGGACGTCGAACACCGACATGAAGATCGACACGCGCGTCAGCGGCCCTTCCGACAGGCCGTTCGGCCCGTCCAGCTCGCGCGGCACCGGCACCCGCTCGATCATCGTGATGAGGCCGTCGGCGGGCGCGACGATCAGCCCGGCTCCCTGCGGCGTCGTGCGGATCGGGTCGCGGAAGAACGCCGCGACCCAGATCGTCACCCCGACCATCGGCCAGAACAGCACGTTCCAGACGATCGTCAGCAGCAAGGTGATCCCGGCCGAGATCGCGACGAACTTGTAGCCCTCGGAATGGACGGCGGGGAAACGCCACTTGACGGTGGTGGTCGCCACCGGCGGCTTGTCTAACGATGCCATCGGCTCGTCCTATCGCCAGCACCGGCACAAGACAATCGGTGCCGTCCCTCCTCGGCCTCGTCCGACGGGGCGGCGCGTCCGTCATGCCGACCGGATGTTGATCGCCGCCGCTCGCCGACCGCCGCCGCTGCACGCCGCCAAGGAAATCCTGCGCCGACGTTCCGTGAAGATCGTGAACTTCCGGCCCGCCGCGCTCGCCTTGATTGCCCCACCCCAAATCCGTAGACGCCCCGCAACCCTTCAAAGGAAGTAGAGCATGGCCAAGATTCAGGTGAAGACGCCGGTCGTGGAGATCGACGGCGACGAGATGACGCGGATCATCTGGGAGTGGATCCGCGAGCGCCTGATCAAGCCGTATCTCGACATCCAGCTCGACTATTACGACCTCGGCATCGAACATCGCGACGCCACCGACGACAAGGTCACCGTCGACAGCGCGCGCGCGACCCAGAAATACGGCGTCGCGGTGAAGTGCGCGACGATCACGCCGGACGAGCAGCGGGTCGAGGAGTTCAGCCTCAAGCGGATGTGGAAGTCGCCCAACGGCACGATCCGCAACATCCTGGGCGGGACGATCTTCCGCGAGCCGATCGTGATCCGCAACGTGCCGCGCCTGATCCCCGGCTGGACGCACCCGATCGTAGTCGGTCGCCATGCCTTCGGCGACCAGTATCGCGCGACCGACTTCCTGGTCCCCGGCCCCGGCAAGCTCCGCATGGTGTTCGAGGGCGACGACGGTCAGGTCATCGACCGCGAGGTGTTCCAGTTTCCTTCGTCGGGTGTCGCGATGGGGATGTACAATCTGGACGATTCGATCCGCGACTTCGCGCGCGCCTCGCTCAACTACGGGCTGGGCCGCGGCTGGCCGGTGTACCTGTCGACGAAGAACACGATCCTCAAGGCTTATGACGGCCGCTTCAAGGACCTGTTCGCCGAGGTGTACGAGGCGGAGTTCGCCGCCGATTTCAAGGCGAAGAACATCGTCTACGAGCACCGCCTGATCGACGACATGGTTGCCAGCGCGCTCAAGTGGAGCGGCGAGTTCGTTTGGGCGTGCAAGAACTATGACGGCGACGTCCAGTCGGATCAAGTCGCGCAGGGCTTCGGCTCGCTGGGGCTGATGACCTCGGTGCTGATGACGCCCGACGGCAAGACGATCGAGGCGGAGGCGGCGCACGGCACCGTCACCCGCCATTACCGCCAGCATCAGCAGGGCAAGGCCACCTCGACCAACCCGATCGCGTCGATCTTCGCGTGGACCGGCGGGCTTAAGTATCGCGGCAAGTTCGACGGCACGCCCGACGTGACGCGCTTCGCCGAGACGTTGGAGCGGGTCTGCATCGAGACGGTGGAGCAGGGCGCGATGACCAAGGATCTCGCCATCCTGATCGGTCCCGACCAGCCCTGGATGACCACCGAGCAGTTCTTCGAGGCCGTCCGCCTTAACCTCGAAAAAGCGATGGACGGCTGGGCCTGAGCGATAGACTGATGGCAAAAGGGGAACGCCGGCGTGCCGATGTTGTTGGTTACCCGAAACAATCACGGGAGTACCACATCATGCGCTTCGTTCCCCTTTTTACCACCGGTACACTGATCCTCGCGGCATCGGCGGCGCTGGCACAGACCGCTCCTGCTCCGTCTACGCAGACCTCCCCGTCGACCCAGACGCCGATGGGTACTCCGACGCCGACGCCTTCGGGCACACCGATGGCGGCACCCGCGGGCACGACGCCCAGCACCGACGCCGCCGCTCCGACCACCGATCCGGCGGCCGCCCCTGCGCCCGCCGCGACGCCGGTGCCGCCCACGGTCGGCGCTACGGTCTACGGCGCGGCCGGGACACCCGTCGGTACGATCAAGGCAATGGACAGCCAGTACGTGACTCTTGCGACCGCGAAGGGCGAGGTGAAGCTGCCGGCAGCAGGTGTCGGTCCGGGGCTGAACGGTCCGGTGATCGGGCTGACCGCCGCGCAACTCGACGCGGCCGTGACGCAGGCCGCCGCGGCGCAGCAGCCTGCGTCACCGGCCCCAACCCCGACGCGTCGCGCCACTCGCCGTCGCTGAGGAGGTCCCGGCACCGGGCCGGGGATGCGTTCTCGGCGGACCCCCGGCGGCAGGACGCGGAGGCAGGTCGCCGCGGTATCGCGAGCATCGAGGTAAGTCGGTCCTGCGCGGACGCGCACGGTGATTGGGTAGTGACAGGTCGCCACTCGACACTCTAGCGGTCGACCATGGCAGGTGATCTCAGCGGCAACGCAATAAGCGACGCGCTGGTCGTGCTCGGAGCGGCCGGACTGGTGATACCGGCGTTCGCGCGGTTCCGGATCAGCCCGGTAATCGGGTTCATTCTGGTCGGTGTCGCTGTCGGCCCCGGCGGGCTCGGCACGCTGATCGCCAGGTTCCCCTGGCTTTACCATGTCACCATCACCGATCCCGCCGCGATGCAGCCGGTGGCGGAGATCGGCATCGTGCTGCTGCTGTTCTCGATCGGGCTGGAGCTGTCGTTCAAACGGCTGTGGGGCATGCGCGGTGCGGTGTTCGGGACCGGCGGCATCCAGTTGCTGCTGTCGGCGCTGGCGATCGGTGCCGGCCTGCTCGTAAGCGGTCAGACGCTGCCGGTCGCGGTCGCGCTGGCGATGGCGATCGCGCTGTCGTCGACCGCGCTGGTGCTGCCGATCACCGGCACCAGCGGGCCGCTCGGCCGTAGCGCCTTTCCGCTACTGCTGTTCCAGGATCTGGCGCTGGTCCCGATCGTGTTCGCGCTCGGCGCGATGGCGGGTGGCGGCCTCGACAGCATCGGGCGGACGGCGGTGCTGGGACTGCTGACGGTGGTGGTGATGTTCGGGGCCGGGCGCGTCGTCCTGCCGCGCCTGTTCTCGCAGGCGGCGCGGACCAAGAGCCCCGAGCTGTTCCTCGCCGCCTCGCTGCTGGTCGCGATCGTCGCCAGCCTGGCGACTGCCGCGGTCGGATTGTCGCCGATCGTCGGCGCGCTGCTGGCGGGGCTGCTGATCGCCGAGACGGCCTACGGGCACGAGGTCGAGTCGATCGTCAAGCCGTTCCAGGGTCTGGCGCTGGGCGTCTTCCTGATCACCGTCGGGATGGGCCTCGATCCGGCGCGGCTGCTCGCGCAATGGCCGCTGGTGATCGGCGCGCTGGCGGCGGTGGTCGCAGTCAAGGCGATCTTCACCGCCGTGCTGCTGCGCTGGCGTGGCGAGACCTGGAGCGTGGCGGCCGAGGCGGCGCTTTTGCTGGGAAGTCCCGGCGAGACGACGCTGATCGTGCTCGGTGTCGCGGTCGCCGCCGGTCTGGTGACGCAGGCCGATGCGTCGTTCTGGCAGACCGTCACCGCGGTGGGCATGACGATGACGCCGCTGCTGGTGAAGGTCGGTCAGGTCGCGATGAAGCGATTTGAGGGGCGCAACGCACCGCTGCCGGAAATCGACGTGCCGGCGGAGGGACCGGGCACCGTCATCATCGGGTTCGGCCGGGTTGGTCGGATGGTCGCCGAGATGCTGCGCGCGCACGACCGGCTCTTCGTGGCGGTCGACGCCGACGTCGACTGCGTCGCGTCTGGCCGGCGCGACGGCTTCGCGGTGCTCTATGGCGACGTGGTGCGCGGCGACCTGGTCGAGCGCCTGCATCTCGAAGCGGCGGACGCGCTGGTGCTGACGATGGACGATCCCGCGCTGTCGGTCCGCCTCGCGCGCCAGGTGCGCCAGTCGGCGCCGTCGCTGACGCTGATCGCGCGCGCCCGCGATCCGGGGCACGCGGCCGAGCTTTACCGCGCCGGCGTCACCGACGCGGTGCCCGAGACGCTGGAGAGTTCGTTGCAGCTGTCGGAAGCGGTGCTGGTCGATCTGGGCGTCGCGATGGGACCGGTGATCGCCTCGATCCATGAAAAGCGCGACCAACTCCGCCGCGCGATCCAGGACGCCGCCGCGCTCGATCGCGAACCACGCATCCGGCGGATGCGAGGACGGCGCGAAGAAGTCGGCTGATGCGCGGCGAACGCCTGTTCGGTCCTTATTTCGATCTGGTCCCGGCGCCGTCGCGGTTGCGCGATTACGTGCTGGCCGAACTCGGATCTCCGTCGCGTCGCTGGCACGGTCTGGTCCACCACGCGCTGATGCTGCGGGCAGTGACGCGGGCGGAGCATCCGGCGAGCGAGAGACGCTTGCTAGTGCTGGCGACGCTGTTCCACGACATCGTCTACGATGCGCGGCGCGGCGACAACGAGGAAGCGTCCGCCGCGATCGCGAGCGACTGGCTGAGCGGGTCGGAACGGAACGAGGTCGTCAGGATGATCCTCGCCACCAAGCGCCACGACCTCGACACCGACCCGGTCACACGGACGCTGCTGGAGGCGGACCTGGCGATCCTGTGGACCGGCAGCGCGCGGCTCTACGACTTCTATGCACGCGGCATCAGAGCCGAATACGCCCATGTGCCCGACGCTGCCTATCGGAGCGGACGGTCTGCCGTCCTCACGCAGCTGCGCGAGAGCCTGACGCCGACGCTCGACAGGCACCGGGCAGAGGCGCTGGCCGCGAACGTCGCGGTCGAGCTGACGGCGCTGGCAAGCGGGCGGCTCGACCACGGGGCAGAGTAAGATCAGGCCGAGGACGACGCCAAAGCCGCCTTGATCGCCGCCACCGCGTCCGCCGCCTTCGCGCCGTCCGGCCCGCCGCCCTGCGCCATGTCGGGCCGACCGCCACCGCCCTGTCCGCCGAGCACCGAGACGGCCTGACGCAACAGATCCACGGCGTTGAAGCGGTCGAGCAGGTCCTCGGTCACGCCTACCGCAATCGAGGCACGGCCCTCGTTGACGGCGACGATCGCCGCCACGCCCGATCCGATCCGCTGCCGCGCCTCGTCGATCGCGCCGCGCAACCCCTTCGCCTCGAAGCCGTCGAGCACCTGACCGACGAAGCCGACACCGGCGACCTGTTCCGCCTCTTGCGCCGCACCGCCGGCGCCACCGCTCGCCAGCGCCTTCTTTGCGTCGGCCAGTTCGCGCTCCAGCCGCCGGCGGTCGTCGATGAGCGCCGCGACCCGCGCGGGCACCTCGTCGGGTGTCGTCCGCAGCGCCGCCGCCGCCTCGCGCAGCTTGTCGTCGCGCGCGGAGAGATAGGCGCGCGCCGCCTCGCCGGTCAGCGCCTCGACCCGACGGACGCCCGATCCGACCGCGCCCTCGCCGACGACCTTGAACAGGCCGATGTCGCCCAGTGCTGCGACATGGGTGCCGCCGCACAGTTCGACCGAATAGGTGCCGTCCGCCGCCTCGCCCATGCCGACGACACGGACCTCGTCACCGTATTTCTCGCCGAACAGCGCCATCGCGCCCATCGCGATCGCATCGTCCGGGGTCATCAGTCGCGTCGTCACCGCGCCGTTGCCGCGGATCTGCGCGTTGACGTCGGCCTCGGCCTGAGCGAGTTCGGCGGGCGTCATCGCGACCGGGTGGGAGACGTCGAAGCGCAGCCGGTCGGGCGCGACCAGCGACCCCTTCTGCGCGACATGCTTGCCGAGCCGATCGCGCAACGCCGCGTGCAGCAGGTGCGTGGCGGAGTGGTTCGCGCGGATGCGCCCGCGCCGTTCGCGATCGATGGCCAGCCGGACGGTATCGCCGACCGCGATCTCGCCCGCCTCCATCGTCGCCTGATGCACGAACAGCCGGCCGAGTTGCTTGGCGGTCTCGGTCACGCGCGCGGTCATGCCGGTGTCGGTGGTGATCGCGCCGGCGTCGCCGACCTGGCCGCCGCTCTCGGCGTAAAACGGGGTCTGGTTGACGATCACCGACACGGTGTCGCCCGAGCCCGCCCGCTCCACGCGCGCGCCGTCCTTGACGAGAGCCAGCACCTGGCCTTCGCCCGTATCGGCGGCATAGCCGGTGAACTCGGTGCCGCCATGCTCCTCGGCGATGTCGAACCACAGCTCGTCCGACGCCTTCGCGCCCGAGCCCTTCCACGCCGCCCGCGCGGCGCGTTTCTGTTCGGCCATCGCCGCGTCGAAGCCGGCGCGATCGACCTGCAAGCCCTGCGTCCGCAGCGCGTCCTCGGTCAGGTCGTAGGGAAAGCCGAAGGTGTCGTAGAGCCGGAACGCCGTCTCGCCCGCCAGCGTCCCGCCCGCGGCGATCCCGGCGGTCGCCTCGTCGAGCAGCTTCAGCCCGCGATCGAGCGTTTGCCGAAACCGGGTCTCCTCCTGCTGCAACGTCGCCTCGATCAGCGGCTGCGCGCGGAGCAGCTCGGGATAGGCGGCGCCCATCTCCGCCACCAGCGCGGGGACCAGCCGCCACATCAGCGGCTCGGCGGCGCCCAGCAGGTGCGCGTGGCGCATCGCGCGGCGCATGATCCGGCGGAGGACATAGCCCCTGCCCTCGTTCGCCGGCAGCACCCCGTCGGCGACCAGGAAGCCCGACGTGCGGAGGTGGTCGGCGATCACGCGGTGGCTCGCCTGATTGTCGCCCGTCGTCGCGGTGCGGGTCAGCTCGCCCGACGCGGCGATCAGCGCCTTGAACGTGTCGGTATCGTAATTGTCGGTGACGCCCTGCATCACCGCCGCAACACGTTCCAGCCCCATGCCGGTGTCGATCGATTTCTTGGGCAGCTCGCCCGTGATCTCGTTCGCCTCCTGCTCGTATTGCATGAAGACGAGGTTCCAGATCTCGACGAAGCGATCGCCGTCCTCGTCCGGCGATCCCGGCGGCCCACCCGGAATATGGTCGCCATGGTCGTAGAAGATCTCCGAACAGGGCCCGCACGGACCGCTGTCCCCCATCGCCCAGAAATTGTCCTTGGTCGCGATGCGGATGATCCGCTCCTCGGGCAAGTCGGCGATCTTGCGCCACAGGTCGAACGCCTCGTCGTCGGTATGATAGACGGTCGCGGTCAGCCGATCCGCCGGCAGCCCCCACTCCTTGGTCAGCAACGTCCAGGCATGGACGATCGCCTGTTCCTTGAAATAGTCGCCGAACGAGAAATTGCCGAGCATTTCGAAGAACGTATGGTGGCGCGCGGTATAGCCGACATTGTCGAGGTCGTTGTGCTTGCCGCCGGCGCGGACGCACTTCTGCGACGACGTCGCGGTCGAATAGGGTCGTGATTCCAGTCCGGTGAAGACGTTCTTGAACGGCACCATCCCGGCGTTGACGAACATCAGCGTCGGATCGTTCTGCGGCACCAGCGGTGCGCTGGGCACGATGCGGTGGCCGTGCCGCCCGAAATAGTCGAGGAACCCGCGGCGGATGTCGTTGGTCGAGGTCATGGGCGCGACTTAGGCGGAAGCGGGTTCGCCCTCAAGCGGTGCCACGACGGTGAGCGCCCCCGGCTCGATCGTGAACGCCAGCGGCATCGCCATCCGCATCACCTCGCCGTCCAGCGCGATGTCGAGGTGGTGGGATCGGCCCGTCACGGTCAGCTTGGCCGCCTCCCCGATCGCGGCGAAGTCCTTGTCCGGGTCCGCGCGGCCCACGAGCATCCGCAACGCGAACCCGATCAGCGCGAGGCGTCGGCGCGAGGCGACCGCATAGATCGACAGCACGCCACCATCGAGCGCCGCGCGTTCGCCGAGGTGCCCGGCGTCGAGCGTGTAGCGATTGTTGCCGACGAACAGCATCGGCGTGACGACCTCGCTCTCCTCGCCGGACCGCGTTAGCCGCAGGCGATGATGACGCATCCGGCCGAGCGCCCGCGCGGTGGCGGGGATCGCGGCGAGCTTCTTGGGCAGGCTGATGCCCTCCCGCTCGCGCACCAACTGCGGGTAGAATCCGACCGAGGCGTTGTTGATGAAGGCGTGGCCGTTGACGCGCGCGAGGTCGATCCGCCGCGTCGTGCCGCCGGCGATCAGCGTGGCGGCGGCGGCGAGATCGGCGGGGATGCCGAGTTCGAGCGCCAGATGATTGCGGGTGCCGAGCGGCAGGATGCCGAGCGTCGCGCCTCCCTTCCCCTTGGCCCCGTCGACCAGCGCTTGCGCGGCACAGCCCAGCGTGCCGTCGCCGCCGCCGACCACGACGAGCTGCCGATCCGACAGCTCGCCCACCGCCGCCGCGATGTCGCAGCCGTCGAGCAGACGGAGGTCGATCGCGACGCCCGACGCCGCGAACGCCACCTCGATGTCGCCACGCAGGGCGTCGCCGCGCGCCTTGGCGGTGCCGCCGCCGCCGTTGACTAGGACCGGGACAGCCTCGCTCATCCGAGCGGCGCGTCCAGCGAGCGGGGTGGCGTGCTGAACCAGCGCGGGCCTTGAGAGGTCATGTGGAAACAATCCTCCAGCCGCACGCCGAACCGGCCGGGCAGATACAGCCCCGGCTCGTCGGAAAAGCACATGCCCGGCGCCAGCGGCGTCGTCTCGCCACGCACCAGATTGACCGGCTCGTGCCCGTCGAGGCCGATGCCGTGGCCGGTGCGGTGCGACAGGCCGGGCAGCCTGTAGTCGGGGCCATAGCCGAGACCGGTGTAAAAGCGCCGCACAGCGTCGTCGACGGCACCCGCCGGCACCCCGACCTGCGCGGCGGCGAACGCGACCTGCTGGCCCTTTGCGACCCGATCCCAGACGGTGCGCTGCTCGCGCGTCGCGGTGCCGAAGACGAAGGTGCGCGACACGTCGGACTGATAGCCCTGCACGGTGCATCCGCAATCCATCAGCACGACCTGTCCCGACCCCACCCGATGCACCTCCTTCGACCCGTGCGGATAGGCGGCGGCCTCGCCGATCAGGACCAGCGCGAACTCGGGGTCGCCACCGAGCTTTATGGTAGCGGCGTTCATCAGCGCGCCGATGTCGGTGCCGGTCATGCCCGCCTCGACGCGGGGCAAGGTCCAGCGATAGGCGGCGATCGTGACGTCGGTCGCGACCTGCATCAGCGCGATCTCGGCGGGGGTCTTCACCATCCGGCAGCCGCGCACGACGGGGTTGGCGGACACGGTCGGCCGGCCCAGCGCTTGGCCCAAACCGTCGCTGATGAAGAAGCGGAGCGTCTCCTCGACCGCCACTGGCCGCCCGGCGAGGCGGCGGTCGCGCAGGAAGCCGGCGACGAGGGCGAACGGGTTCTGATCCTCCTGCCACACCCGGACATCGGCGGGGATCGCCAGGCTCTCGCGGATCGAGGGCGCCTCGAAGAAGGGGGTGACGATGCACGGCTCGCCCTCGACCGGCAGCACCGCGAGCGTCGGACGCTCGCTGCGGCCCCAGCGGACGCCGGTGAAATAGATCATCGACGAGCCGGGCTCAACGACGACCGCGCCGATCCCGGCCTGCTTCATCAGTGCCTGCGCGCGGGCGAGCCGGCGGCCGCGCTCGGCGGCGTCGATCGGGCGGGCGCCGGTCGTCAGGTCCGACAGCGCCGACAGATCCGGCGCCGCGGCTCGCAACAGGCCGGACGAGGCGAGCAGCGGCAGGGCCACGCCGGCGCGCAGGAAGTGACGTCGGTCCATCTGCCCGGCGATACGGCGCTTGACCGCGTCATCGCAATCCCCTTGGTTTGCCGACAGGTTCAACGGAGCATGTGCATGGCCAAACGGCTGACCCTCTACATCATGGTCGGGCTGGTCCTCGGCATCGTCGTCGGCGCGGTGATGCACGCGACGCTGTCGGCGGAGGCGATCACCGAGGCGAACAAGTGGTTCAAGATGGTGACCGACATCTTCCTGCGCCTGATCAAGATGATCGTGGCGCCGCTGGTGTTCGGGACGCTGGTGGCGGGCATCGTCCATATGGGCGACACCGCGTCGCTGGGACGGGTCGGGGCGAAGACGATCACCTGGTTCGTCGGCGCGACCGTCGTGTCGCTGGTGCTCGGCATGGTGCTGGTCAACGTGCTGCAGCCGGGGGTCAATTCCGGGCTGGACCTGTCGCGTGCGGTCGGCAGCTCGGGCATCGACGCCAAGCATGTCGACGTGTTCACCACCATTACCGAGATGGTGCCCAAGTCGATCTTCGAGGCGATGGCGAACACGACCATGCTGCAGATCGTGATCTTCTCCGTCTTCTTCGGGGTCGCGGTGACGGCGGTCGGCGAGAAGGCGCAGCCGATCGTCAAGGGCGTCGACGCGCTGGTCGAGGTGATGCTGGTCGTCACCAACTATGTCATGCGGGTGTCGCCGCTGGCGGTGTTCGCGGCGATGACCAAGGCGATCGCGGCGAACGGGCTGGGCATCCTGTGGACGTTCGGCAAGTTCATCGGCAGCTTCTATCTGGGGCTCGGGCTGCTCTGGCTGACGCTGCTGTTCGCCGGGTTTCTGGTGATCGGGCCGCGCGTGGGGACGCTGTTCGGCTATATCCGCGATCCGATCCTGCTCGCCTTTTCGACCGCGTCGTCGGAGGCTGCCTATCCCCGTACGCTGGAGGCGCTCGACCGGTTCGGGGTGCCGCCGCGGATCGCCAGCTTCGTGCTGCCGCTCGGCTATTCGTTCAATCTGGACGGATCGATGATGTACATGACGTTCGCGTCGATCTTCATCGCGCAGCTGTACGGCATCGACCTGTCGTTCGGACAGCAGCTCGCGATGCTGCTGACGCTGATGCTCACGTCCAAGGGGATGGCGGCGGTGCCGCGTGCGTCGCTGGTGGTGATCGCGGGGACGATGGCGCAGTTCGGGCTGCCGGAGGGCGGGCTGGTGCTGATCCTGGCGGTTGACCAGTTCCTCGACATGGGGCGGACCGGGACCAACGTCGTGGGCAACGCGGTCGCGACGGCTGTGGTGGCGAAGTGGGAAGGCGTGCTCGACCGGCCCGACCCCGCGGCGATCACGACGCCGGCCGCCCCGTCCGGGACGACCGCCCGGCCCCGGCCCGACGCGTTCGAGGTGCTCGACCGGCCGGGGAATGCCTGAACCGCGTCAGGCGTAGGCGTAGGGTCCGCCCTTCGCCAGCGCGGTCCGGTAGGCGGGACGGGCGTGGACCTTGTCGAGCCAGGCGATCGTCGCGGGACGGCTCGCGTCGAGCCCGGCGCGGCTGCGCGCGGCTTCGAGCGGGAAGCTCATCATCACGTCGGCGGCGGTGAGCTGGTCGCCGGCGAACCAGGGGCGGCGCGCGAGTTCGGATTCGACATAGTCGAGGTGGACGTCGATCATCGGCTGGATGCGCTTGAGCGCCGCCTTGCCGAACAACGGGATGCGCGCGAGCACCAGCTTGAGCAGCAGCGGCGGCATCATCGAGCCCTCGGCGTAATGAAGCCAAAAGCGATAGCGCAGCGCGTCGTCGCGGTGCGGCGGCGGGCCGAGACGGCCGTCCGCCTTTTCGACCAGATACTCGACGATCGCACCCGTCTCGGCGACGATCCGGCCGTCATCCTCGATCACCGGCGACTTGCCGAGCGGATGGACGGCGCGCAGTTCTGGCGGCGCGAGCATGGTCTTCTTGTTCCGCTCATACCGGCGGATTTCATAGGGGAGACCGAGTTCCTCCAGCATCCACAGCACCCGTTGCGAGCGGGAGTTTTCGAGGTGGTGGACGACGATCATGGGCGGCTCCGATACTGATCTGAGGATCGAGCGCTATCTGCCCGACAGGACGGTGTCGCACGGACGTGTCGGACAGGACAGCCTTTGGGTGCGTCGACTAGGCACGAGCCGACCAGAGCCAGGTGGCGGCGGGAAAGTCGACCGCCGTCGCGGTAGCGCGGGCCGCCAGCACTTTGTGGAGCCGAGCCAGCATCGGCGCGCGCTCCTCGGGTGAGGCGGCGCGCAGCAGCGGGGCGGCGGGGCCGATGCGGCCGAAGAAGTCGAGCGCATCGGCGACGGGGTCGTCGCCCTCCCCGGCCCGGTAGGTGAAGTCGATCGCGGCGGGTGCATCGGGGGTCCAGCCCGCCCGGCGCAACGTCGCGGCGGTGAACGTGGGATCGGCGAAGCCGAAGGGGCCGGGCACGTAGCCGGTCGGCGCCGGTGCCGGCCCGCCGCGAACGGCGGTCGCGATCTCGGTGGCCCAGGCGTTCTCCGACGCCGCGCGGAAGCAGGAGAAGACGAGGCGGGCGCCGGGCCTTGCGGCCGCATGGAGCGCCGTCAACGCCGCGACCGGATCGTCGAAGAACATGACCCCGTGACGCGAGACGAAGAGGTCGATCGGGGCGAGGTCGGCCGCGACCCGCTCGACGGCGCCGACGACGAAGGTGGCGCGGAGGGCACCGGCGCGTTCGCGGGCGGTGGCGACGAGGGTCGCCGAGAGGTCGACCCCAGTGAAGTCGAGGTCGGGTCGCGCCCGGGCGAGCGCGAGGATGGTGGCCCCGGCACCACAGCCGATGTCGAGGATGCGACCGTGGGCAGGGGCATGGGTGAGGATGGCAGCGTCGAGGTGCGGGGCCAGCCCCGCGAAGCTGCGGTCGGTGCGACGCCACTCCGCCGCCCAGGTATCGCCGACGATGCCGGACCAGTCGGGGCCGGTAGTCATGCCGGAGTGCCACCGGCGCGGAATTTCAAGAGCCTTACACCACGTCGTCCGCAAAAGCGGGGTTCCGGAACGCGAAAGGCCCACCGTTGCCGGCGGGCCCTTGCTGTTACCTGACGAGCGTCGGCGGAGATCATCGTCGAACCGCCCCGTCCTTCAGGCGTCGTCATCCGCATCGGGACCCGTCATCAGGCCCTCGGCGACCTGATCGGTGCGGGCGCGGATCGCCTTTTCCAGGCGCTCGGACATTTCCGGGTGCTCGCGCAGGAAGGTCTTGGCGTTTTCACGTCCCTGACCGATCCGAACCGAGTCGTAGGAGAACCAGGCACCCGACTTCTCGACCAGCCCGGCCTTGACGCCAAGGTCCAAAATCTCGCCGATCTTGGAGATGCCCTCGCCGTACATGATGTCGAACTCGACCTGCTTGAACGGCGGCGCAACCTTGTTCTTGACGACCTTCACGCGCGTCGCGTTGCCGACGATGTCGTCGCGGTCCTTGATCTGGCCGGTGCGGCGGATGTCGAGGCGGACCGAGGCGTAGAATTTGAGCGCGTTGCCGCCGGTCGTCGTCTCCGGATTGCCGTACATCACACCGATCTTCATGCGGAGCTGGTTGATGAAGATCACCATGCAGCGCGAGCGGCTGATCGAGCCGGTCAGCTTGCGGAGCGACTGCGACATCAGGCGCGCCTGGAGGCCGACATGGCTGTCGCCCATCTCGCCCTCGATCTCCGCACGCGGCACCAGTGCTGCGACCGAGTCGACCACCAGCACGTCGATCGCGTTGGAACGGACCAGCGTGTCGACGATCTCCAGCGCCTGTTCGCCGGTATCGGGCTGCGACACGATCAGCTCGTCGATGTTGACGCCCAGCTTCTTGGCATAGACCGGATCGAGCGCGTGCTCGGCATCGACGAAGGCGGCGGTGCCGCCACCCTTCTGCGCCTCGGCGATGACGTGGAGCGCGAGCGTCGTCTTGCCCGACGATTCGGGGCCATAGACCTCGATCACGCGACCGCGCGGGAGGCCGCCGACGCCCAGCGCGATGTCGAGCCCGAGCGACCCGGTCGAGATCGTCTCGACCTGCATCGTCTCCTTGGCACCGAGCTTCATCGCGGAGCCCTTGCCGAACGCGCGGTCGATCTGGGCCAGTGCGGCGTCGAGCGCCTTTTGCCGGTCAGCGGTTGCCGTAGCCATGCTGTTGTCGATCACTTTCAGATTGGCGGCCATTCGAGGGCTCCTCGCTAGGGCATCTACCCGCCCGGTTCAACGCTGTGCGGAGCAGTGTATCAGCTTTGTTCCATGGGAACAATAGAAGAACATTCGTTTGCAGGCATGAAGAAGAAGCGAGATCGCGGCTCAAGGCCGCGGTGACGGCTAAATTGCTCGGGTCGCGAGGACCCACCAGCCCTGCTCACGCGCTGCCATTGCCGCCGAGTCGCGGGCGTCGTCATCGGCGAACAGGCCGAAACAGGTCGCGCCGGAGCCGGACAGGCGCGCAAGGGTGCAGCAGGGGGCCCCGTCCAGCAGCGCCAGCACCTCGGCGACGACCGGAGCGGCGGCGATGGCGGGGGCGGTGAAGTCGTTGTGCCCTGCCCTGGCGCGATCGAGCGTGGTGCCTTCGGACGCGAGCGGGCCGTGGTCGATGCCGTCCCAGGCGGCGAACATCGCGGCGGTGGACAGCGGCACGCGCGGGTTGACGAGCAACAGGGGGAGATCGCCGAGCGCGGGCAGCGGGGCGAGGTCGTCGCCACGCCCGGTGGCGAAGCTGGGCCGGCCGAGCAGGCAGGCGGGGGCGTCGGCGCCGAGCGCGGCGGCGATAGTGTGGAGGCGGGGGTCGGTGACGGGGATGTCCTGAAGCCGGGCAAGCGCGCGCAGCGTGGCGGCGGCATCGGCGGAGCCGCCGCCGATGCCGGACGCGATGGGGAGGTTCTTTTCCAGCGTGATCGCCACGGGTGGGGTGGCGAAGGAGGCGCGGAAGGCGTCGCGGGCGCGGGTGACGAGATTGTCGGAGGGACCCTCTCCCGACCTCGCTGCGCCCGGCTCTGTCCCCTGAAGTGGCGAGGAAAGCAGCGCGGCGGCGAACGGGCCGGTGATGGTGAGGCTGTCCTGTGCCGCCTCGGTCACCGTGAGGACGTCGCCGTCGCGGGCGAAGGCGAACAGGGTTTCGAGGTCGTGATAGCCGTCGGGGCGCTTGCGGCGGAGGTGGAGCGCGAGGTTGATCTTGGCGGGGGCGGGTTCGGTGATGGTCTTCATTTTCGTCATCCCCGCGAAGGCGGGGACCCAACTCCCGCGTCGGCGCCACATGCGCCGCCTGTTTCGACAAAGCCGTCCGAGATGGGTCCCCACTTGCGCGGGGATGACGGCGGGGGATCGGCGCCGCGGCGAAGCCGCGTCGTGACGTCGGACGGGTTGGCCGAGCCACCCGCCGGCCGCGCTTGCGCGAGTCAGCCGGGCGTGGCCGGCTGCCGCGCCGCGCGCTACATATTCGGATAGTTCGGGCCGCCGCCTCCCTCCGGCACCACCCAGTTGATGTTCTGCAACGGGTCCTTGATGTCGCAGGTCTTGCAGTGGACGCAGTTTTGCGCGTTGATGACGAACTTCGGATTGCCCTCCTCGACGCCGACGAACTCGTAGACGCCGGCCGGGCAGTAACGCTGCGACGGGCCGTCATACATCGGCAGGTTGTATGCCACCGGGATGTCGGGATCGCGCAGCGTCAGGTGGACCGGCTGGTCCTCCTCGTGGTTGGTGTTCGACAGGAACACGCTCGACAGCCGGTCGAACGTCAGCTTGCCGTCGGGCTTCGGATAGTCGATCGGCGCCACCAGATCCTTGCGCCACAGGCTCTCGTTGTCGGGATGATGGTGCATCGTCAGCGGCCATCTGATACCGAGATGCTCGGTCCACATCGCGATCCCGGCGATGCCCGAGCCGACGAAGTCGCCGAACTTCTTGACCAGCGGCACGACGTTGCGGACGACCGACAGCTCCTTCTTCAGGTCGGACCGCTCGAACGCCGTCGGATAGGCGGTCAGCTCGTCGTGCTCGCGCTCGGCGCCGATCGCCTCGAACGCGGCCTCGGCGGCCATCATCGCGCTCAGCATCGCGCCGTGCGTGCCCTTGATCCGGGGCACGTTGAGGAACCCCGCCGAACACCCGATCAACGCCCCGCCGGGGAAGACCAGCTTCGGGATCGACTGCAACCCGCCGTCGTTGATCGCGCGCGCGCCGTAGGAAACGCGCTTGGCGCCCGCCAGCAGGTCGGCGATCGCCGGATGCGTCTTCCAGCGCTGCATCTCGTGGAACGGCGAGAGATGTGGGTTGGAATAGTTGAGCCAGGTGACGAAGCCGAGGCTGACCTGCCCATTCGCCTGATGATAGATCCAGCCGCCGCCGTTCGACCCTTCGGTCTCGGTCAGCGGCCAGCCCTGAGTGTGGACGACCTTGCCCGGCTCGTGCTTTGCCGGGTCGATGTCCCACAATTCCTTGATGCCGAGGCCATAGACCTGCGGCTGCGCGTCGGCGGCGAGGTCGAAGGTGCGGATCACCTCCTTGGTCAGGTGGCCGCGCACGCCCTCCGCGAAGAAAGTGTATTTGGCGTGGATCTCCAGCCCCGGCGTATAGTCCGGCTTGTGCGTGCCGTCGCGCGCGACGCCCATGTCGCCGGTCGCGACGCCCTTCACGCGCCCCTGCTCGTCGAACAGGATCTCCGCCGCCGCGAAGCCGGGGAAGATCTCCACCCCCAGCGCCTCGGCGCGGCCGGCCAGCCAGCGGCAGAGGTTGCCGAGCGAGCAGGTGTAGGTGCCCTTGTTGCGGAGGAACGGCGGCGTCCACAGATGCGGGAGGTTGAACTTCTTCCTGCGGGTCAGCACCCAGTGGTGGTTCTGCGTCACCGGCGTCTCGGCGAGCGGACAGTCGGTGTCGCGCCAGTCGGGGATCAGCTTGTCGAGCCCGCTGGGGTCGATCACCGCGCCCGACAGGATGTGCGCGCCGACCTCCGAGCCCTTTTCGAGCACGCAGACCGACAGCTCGCGGCCCTGTTCCCCGGCCAGCTGCTTGAGGCGGATCGCGGCGCTCAGCCCGGCGGGGCCGGCGCCGACGATCACCACGTCATAGGGCATCGACTCGCGTTCAGTCATTCTCTCGCTCTCCTGCGGGTCCCGCATCCGGGCGCGGCCGCGCAACGTCTTGACGACAAAGCCGATCAAGCAAGTTGACGGCCCCGTCAATGCCGCCGCACGGAGCAGATGTGGGTGTGGAGCATCTGGGGGACTGGCAAGCGGCAGCGGCGAGCACGCTCGACTGGTGGCGCGAGGCCGGGGTCGACGTGGTGGTCGACGATAGCCCCCGCGACTGGCTGGCGAAGGTCGCGCCGGTGGCGGCGGCTGCGCCGGTCGCGCCCGACCCCGCGAGCTTGCCCGCGACGCTGGCCGAGTTCCTGGCGTGGCGCGGCGGCGACGCGGCGCCCGAGGCCAGCTGGCGCGGGGTGTCGATCGCGGCGTCGGGGCCGCTCGATGCGACGCTGATGGTGCTGGTCGACTGTCCCGACCGCGACGATCGCGATTGCCTGCTGAGCGGCGACGCGGGGCGGCTGTTCGACCGGATGCTGGCCGCGATCGGGCTGACGCGCGAGGCGGTGCATCTGGCGGCGGTGTGCGCGAAGCGACCGCTGGGCGGCAGGATGCCAGGCGAGGTGCAGGTGGAGCTGCATCGGCTGGCGCGGCACCATGTCGGGCTGCTCGCGCCCGAACGGCTGCTGCTGATGGGCGACGGCGCGGCGCGGGCGATACTGGACAGGCAGGTGACCGCCGCGCGGGGCACGCCGCACGCCATCGACCACGGCGACGGAGCGACGCGGACGGTCGCGACCTTCCACCCGCGCCTGCTGCTGGAGCGGCCGGCGCAAAAGGCGGACGCATGGCGCGACCTGCAATTGCTGATGGGATTGTCATGATACCGATGCTCGTTCTCCTCGCGGCGGCGACCCCGATGGCGGCGGCGGAGCCGGTCGCCGAGGCCCGATCCGCGCCCGCGCGGGTCGGGGTGCCGAGCCTGCTCGATGCCGGGCAGCGAGAGGGCTATCGCGCCGTGCTCGCCGCGATCCGCGAAGGGCGCTGGCAGGACGCGGAGCTGGGGCTTGCCGCGATGCGGCCCGGCCCGCTGCACGCGATCGTGCGCGCGGAGATGTTCACCGCTCGTGGGAGTCCGCGCGTCGAGCTGGCGCCGCTGGTCCATTTGCTCAACGAGGCGCCCGAACTGCCGCAGGCCGACGCGCTGGCGCGGCTGGCGCGGGCGCGCGGTGCGGTCGATCTGCCGCCGCTGCCGGTGGCGCGGACGCTGATCTGGCAGGACGGCGCGCCGGTCCGGGTGCGGGTGCGGACGACGCGCAACGACGAGGTCGCGGCGGCGCTGGCCGG
The DNA here is from genome assembly GCF_965200135.1 of Sphingomonas sp. GTDB lineage: Bacteria > Pseudomonadota > Alphaproteobacteria > Sphingomonadales > Sphingomonadaceae > Sphingomonas. Next base: position 72,995 of record NZ_CBDATK010000006.1, on the reverse strand, counting down.
TGGGATGCAGCCCTTCGTCAAGACGGACGACGGCGCCGGCGCGGAGGCGCTGTTGCTGGCGACCGAGGGGCTGACGCCGGAGGCGACGGCCGAGTGGCAGGCGCGAATCGCCTGGATGTACTACCACGCCGGGCGCGACGCCGACGCGCGACGGTTGGCGGCGCTCGGCGCCGAGGGTGCCGGCGACTGGGCGGTGCAGGCGCGCTGGACCGGGGCGCTGGCGGCATGGCGTCAGAACGACTTTACGACCGCATCGGCGGGGTTCGAGGGCGTCGCAACGCGCGCGGGCGATGTCGATCTGCGCGCGGCGGCGCTGTACTGGGCGGCGCGCGCGGACATGGCGGGCGGGCGGCCGGATCGCGTCGAGGCGCGGCTGAAGACCGCGGCGCAATGGAGCGAGAGCTTCTACGGGCAACTCGCGCGGCAGGCGCTCGGCGTCCGGCAGGCGGCGCGGCCGACGGGTGGGCTGGTCCCCGCCGACTGGCCGGTGCTGGAGAACCGCCCCAACGTCCGCGTCGCGGCGGCGCTGGTCGAGCTGGGCGAGACCGAGCTGGCCGACAAGGTCATCCGCCAGCAGGCGCGGATCGGCGCGCCGGCGGAGTTCGCCGCGCTGGTGCGGCTGGCGGAGGCGCTGGACCTGCCCGCGACGACGGTGTGGCTGGCGCACAACTGCCCCGCCGGGGTCACCGCCGCGCCCGAGGCGCGCTTTCCGACGCCAAGCTGGCGGCCGGACAGCGGCTGGCGCGTCGATCGGCCGCTGGTGCTGGCGCACACGTTGCAGGAGTCGGGGTTCCGGTCGCGCATCGTCAGCCCGGCCGGTGCCTATGGCCTGATGCAGATCATGCCCGCCGCCGCGACCGACTTCGCGCGCGAGCGGGGATTGCCGAGCGTCGATCGCGCCGCGCTCACCCGCCCGTCGACCAACATGGACGTCGGCCAGCGCCACCTGGAAAGGCTGCGCGACATGACCGCGACGACCGGGGGACTGCTGCCCAAGGTCATCGCCGCCTACAATGCCGGTGCGCGGCCGGTCGGCGAGTGGAACGCGCTGGTGCGAGACGGCGGCGATCCGCTGTTGTACATCGAGAGCATCCCCTATTGGGAGACGCGCGGCTATGTGCTGACCGTGCTCAGGAACTATTGGATCTACGAGGCGCAGACCGGGCGGGCGACGTCGTCGAGCCGGGCCGCGCTTGCGCAGGGGATGTGGCCGCGCTTTCCGGGACTGCCGGGGGCGACCGGCGTGCGGATCGCGGCGCGGCCGGCGGTGGCGGGCGTGCCGGCGGGGCCGTCGGGCACGAACTGATACCGAACCCGGCCGTCGGGGTGGACATGCTGCGAAGGACGACCGCAAAGGATCGGTATGCCGATCGACCCCACCCTGCCCTTCCGCCCCGTCCGCATCGCGGTGCTGACCGTGTCCGACACGCGAGGTCCCGCCGACGATCGCTCCGGCGACACGCTGGTCGCACGGCTGAGCGAGGCGGGGCATGTGCTCGCCGACCGCGCGATCGAACGTGACGATGCCGACGTGATCGTCGCGCGGCTGGAGCGGTGGATCGACGATCCGCAGGTGGACTGCGTCATCTCGACCGGCGGCACCGGGGTGACGGGACGCGACGTGACGCCGGAAGCCTACGCGCGGGTGTGGGAAAAGGAGATCCCCGGCTTCGGCGAACTTTTCCGCTGGCTCAGTTTCGCGACGATCGGCACCTCGACGGTCCAGTCGCGCGCCTGCGCCGGGGTCGCGCGCGGCACCTATCTGTTCGCGCTGCCGGGCTCGACGGGCGCGGTGAAGGACGGATGGGACGGCATACTGAGGGACCAGCTCGACAGCCGCCACCGCCCGTGCAACTTCGTCGAGCTGATGCCGCGGCTGACGGAGCGCTGAGCCGCTGATCCATCTCAAGATTACCGGCTAAACTGCTGGAAATGTTCATCTCGTCGCCACGAGTGAACCGTCCGCCGTGTCGCCGTGCCTTTCTGACGATCCGTTCATCTGCGCTGCAGGTTGCAGCAGGTTAGCTTCTCGCGGGTCAAAGCGCCGGGGAGGGCGTGAACATGGCGACGCGGGTAATGTTCAACCGGCGCGAGGCGGCGCTGGTCGAGCAGCGGCACGAGGCACGACACATGGTGGAATGCGTGCGCCTCACCGCTGGTGGCGAGACGGAGGAGCCGTTCGCGGCGGTGCTGGACGATATCTCCTCGTTCGGGTGCCGGCTTCGTGACGCGGGCGTGCTGGCGGTCGGCGAGCGGCTATGGGTCCGGCTGCCGGGCGCACCGCCAATCGTCGCATCGGTGGCATGGGCGCGCGATGCCGCCGCGGGCTGCCGCTTCGCCGCGCCGATCAGTCAGGGGCTGATGCGCTCGCTGCTGCCGGGCGCTGCCTAGGCTGACGGGCCGTCCGGCTGCATCGCCGCGAGTTCATGTCCGGCGGGGTCGCGAAAGTGAAAGCGCCTGCCGCCGGGGAACGCGAAAATTGATGCCGTGATGGCACCCCCGGCACGTTCGACCGCGGCAAGAGCATCCTCCAGATCGTCGACTTCGATCACCGGCAGCAGATATGTTGTGTGCTCCGCCGCGTCACCACTGAGGCCGATATCGGTATCGCCGGTCGTCGTGGCCGCGTAGCCGGGCCCGTAATCGGTAAAGCGCCAACCGAACGAATCCGTGTAGAACGACTTTGCTGCCGCAATGTCGCCGACGGGCAGTTCCAGATAATTCAATCTAGCCATGTCGTTTCCGTTCTTGATCTGTTCGCATTCAGGCCATAGAATTCCTGCATGGTCAAGACCCGTGCCGTTCGAGGTGCTACGCTGAACGCCGAGAGCGGCCGGTTCGGCCTGCCTAGGCGGGAGGCGGATGGGGATTGGCTCGACTCGCAGGGGATGATCGACGGCGCGCTGCCGCCGCTTCGTACCACGGTGACGGTGGAAACGCCGCGAACAATCCTGACGCGCAACACCTCGCCGGATGTGCCGTTCGACCGCTCGATCAACGCCTATCGAGGCTGCGAACACGGTTGCATCTATTGTTTCGCGCGGCCGACGCATGCCTATCTCGACCTGTCGCCGGGACTGGATTTCGAGAGTCGCCTGTTCGCCAAGCCGATCGCCGCCGCGCTGTTACGGGCGGAACTCGCCAAGCCGGGCTATGCCGTCCGGCCGATCGCGATGGGGACCAACACCGATCCCTACCAACCGATCGATGCGGAGTGGCGCATTACCCGGTCGGTGCTGGGGGTGCTGAGCGAGACCGATCATCCCGTCTCGATCACCACCAAGTCCGACCGGGTCGTTCGCGACCTGGACCTGCTCGGGCCGATGGCGGCGAAGGGGCTGGCGGTGGTGGCGGTGTCGGTGACCTCGCTCGACCCGCGTATCGCGATGACGGTGGAGCCGCGCGCGCCGGCGCCCGAACGGCGGCTGGCGGCGGTGCGCCGACTGGCGGACGCCGGGGTGCCGGTGTTCGTCTCGATCGCGCCGGTGATCCCGGCGATCACCGATCACGAGCTGGAGAATCTGATCGAACGCGCCGCGGCGGCGGGTGCGCGCGGCTGTTTCTACATTCCCGTGCGGCTGCCGCACGAAGTGGCGCCGCTATTCCGCGCCTGGCTGAACGAGCATTTTCCCGATCGTGCGGGCAAGGTGATGAGCATCATCCGGTCGCTGCGCGCAGATCAGCATGGCGGTCGCGACAACGATCCGGCCTTCTTCACGCGAATGCAGGGCAGCGGGCCGTGGGCGGACCTGCTCCGCACGCGCTTTCATCGGGCCTGCCGGCGCCATGGCGTGAGCAACGAGCGGGTGCAGCTCCGCTGCGACCTGTTCCGCGCGCCGCGTGGGCCGCAGGGCGACCTGTTCGGTTGAACCCGATCCGACGCGGATCGTTTGACGCTCGCAACGACAGGAGAGTGACATGACCGACAAGCATGACGACGACAGCGCGAGCAAGAGCGGCGATCAGGGCGGCCAGGGCACCGGCCCGACGACGACCCCGTCAGGGGCCGGCTATGGCGACAACGCCGGCGACAAGCAGAAGGGCGACACCGAAGGGACAGGCGACCAGAAGGGTTGATGGCGGCGGGTGACGCTTCGCCTTGCGAGGCGTCACCAACGTCTACGGTTAGGCAGCTTCGAGCCGATAGTCTTTGAACTGCTCGCGGAGAGCCGTCTTCAGCAGCTTGCCGGTCGCCGTGTGCGGCAGCGAGTCGACGAAGACGATCGCGTCGGGCAGCCACCATTTGGCGACGTGTTTCGACAAATGGTCGCGCACCGCCGAGTCGGTCACGTCGCTGCCGGGCTTGCGAACCACCAGCAACAGCGGGCGCTCGTCCCACCGCGGGTGGGCGATGCCGATCGCCGCCGCCTCCGCGACCCCGGCGCAGCCGATCGCGGCATTCTCCAGCTCGACCGAGCTGATCCACTCGCCGCCCGACTTGATGACGTCCTTCGCGCGATCGGTGATCTGCATCGTGCCGTCGGGGTGCATGACCGACACGTCGCCGGTGTCGAACCAGCCGTCCGCATCGACGGCATCCGCGTCGGCCTTGAAATAGCGCTGCACCACCCATGGCCCGCGCACCTGGAGCCGCCCCGAGCTGACCCCGTCGCGCGGCTGTTCGACACCCTCGTCGTCGACCACGCGCAGCTCGATCCCGAACGGCGCCTGACCCTGCTTGCCGACCAGATCGAGCTTCTCGTCCATGCTCATCGCCGCCCAGTCCGGCGGCGGTGTGCCGGCGGTGCCGATCGGTGACGTCTCCGTCATGCCCCAGAGATGCTTGACCTCCACCCCCATGCCCATGATCCGTTCGATCATCGCGCGCGGCGCGGCGGAACCGCCGATCGTCGCCTGCTCCAGATAGCGCGGCGACTCGCCGGTGGCGTCGATATGGCCGAACATCGCCAGCCACACGGTCGGCACGCCCGCGGAATGCGTGACCCGCTCGCGGTTCATCAGCTCGCACAGCACGGCGGCGTCGTTGCTGGCGGAAAAGACGAACTTCGCCCCCGCCGCCGCGCCCGCGAACGGCATACCCCACGCGGCGGCATGGAACATCGGCACGATCGGCAGCACGACCGCGCGCGGCGAGAAGTTGAGTATCGCGGGCTGAATGCCGGCCAACGCATGGATGACCGACGAGCGGTGCGTGTAGAGCACGCCCTTGGGATCGCCCGTCGTGCCGCTGGTGTAGCACAGCATGCACGGCTCGCGCTCGGCACCCTCGACCCAGGCATAGTCGCCGGCTTCGGCGTCGATCAGCGCGCGGAAGCTGCCCTCCCCCTCCCCGTCCATGACGACATAATGCTCGATCGTGGTCCAGCGGTCGCGCAGGCGATCGACGATCGGCTGGAACTGCCGATCGTACAGCAGGACGCGGTCCTCGGCGTGATTGGCGATATAGACGAGCTGGTCGTCGAACAGCCGCGGATTGATGGTGTGGATCACTCCGCCCATCCCGATCGCGCCGTACCAGGCGGCGAGGTGGTGGGCGTGGTTCATCGCCAGCGTGCCGACCCGGTCGCCCGGCTTGAGCCCAAGCCGTTCAAGCGCTTGCGCCAGCTTCCTCGCATCGCGTGCGATCCCGGCCCAGTCGCCGCGCGTCTCGGTGCCATCGGCCCAGCGGCTGACGATCTCACGGCCGCCATGCTCGCGCGCGGCATGGTCGAGCAGTCGTGGCACCCGCAGCTCGAAGTCCTGCATGGTGCCGTACATCGCGTTTCCTCTTCGATCAGCCGACGAGTTGCAGGCGCGTTTCGGCCTGCTTGAACTCGACGGCGGCGATACCGTGCAACAGCTCCAATCGCCCGGCAAGCTCCGCATCGAGCAGGAAGTCGCGGCCGAGCAGCAGCCGCGCCTCACCATCGGGCGTGACGACGCGCGCGCGCAGCTCGCCACGCGCCCCGCGATGGTCGGCGAGCAGCGCCGCTAGCGCGGGGAACACGCCCGGATCGTCGATCGTCAGCTCGACCGCGAAACGCGCGGCGGCGGCGAGCGCCTCGAACGGCTGGACGCGCTTGACGGTGACGCGCGGCGCCTCCTCGCCGGGCCGGCGGTCCAGCTCCACGGTGACCAGCCCGCAGCCGCCGTTCGCCGCGCCCGTCTCCAGATCCTTGGCGACGGCATCGTCGAAACAGGTCGCGACGAACTGCCCCGATGCGTCGGACAGCGTCGCCATCATGTAGCGCTTGCCGCGCGCGGACGTGCGCCAGCGTGCGTCCTCTACCAGCACGGCCATCGTCGCGCCCGCGCGCGTGCCGTCATCGGGTATCCGCAATTCCCCGAGCCGGGCATAGGCGCGCACGCCATACATCCGCGCGAGATGGGCGTGACGGTCGACGGGGTGCGCGGAGAAGTAGAAGCCGAACGCCTCCTTTTCCTGCGCCATGCGGTCCGCCAGGCTCCAGCGCACGCCGGTGGGAAGCGCGATCGTATCGCCGGCGATCTCGGCGGCACCGAACAGCCCGCCCTGCCCGCTGTTGCGGCTCTCGTGCAGCCGGGCGGCGGTGGCGAGCACCGTCTCGGCGACCGCGTGGACGCCGGCGCGGTTGGCGTCGATCGTGTCGAAGGCACCGGCGGCGGCGAGCGTCTCCAGCTGGCGCTTGTTGAGCAGGCGCGGGTCGACGCGGGCGGCGAGGTCGTCGAGGCTGGCGAAGCGGCCGTTGGCGGTGCGCTCGGCGGTCAGGCGGTCCATCGCGCCCTCCCCCACCGACTTGAGCGCACCTAGCGCATAGCGGACGGCATGGCCATCGTCTGCGGGCTCGACCCCGAACTCGGCACCGCTGCGCTCGATGCAGGGCGGCAGCACCGCGACGCCGAGCCGGCGGGCGTCCTCCACGAAGAGCCCGAGCTTGTCGGTCAGCGCCATGTCGTAGCACATCGACGCGGCGTAGAACTCGGCGGGGTGATGCGCCTTCAGCCACGCGGTCTGATAGGCGAGCAGCGCATAGGCGGCGGCGTGCGACTTGTTGAAGCCATAGCCGGCGAACTTGTCGATCAGGTCGAACAGCGCGTTCGCCTCGGCCGGCTTGATGCCGTTGACCGTCGCGCAGCCCTCGACGAAGCCGGCGCGCTGCGCGTCCATCTCAGCCTTCACCTTCTTGCCCATTGCGCGGCGCAGCAGGTCGGCGCCGCCCAGGCTGAAGCCGGCGAGCACCTGTGCCGCCTGCATCACCTGTTCCTGATAGACGAAGATGCCATAGGTTTCCGCAAGGATCGGTTCGAGCAACCGGTGCGGGAAGCTGATCGGCTCCTGCCCCTGCTTGCGGCGGCCGAAGCTCGGGATGTTGTCCATCGGGCCTGGGCGGTAGAGCGAGACCAGCGCGATGATGTCGCCGAAGTTGGACGGCCGGACGGCGCTGAGCGTCCGGCGCATGCCCTCCGATTCCAGCTGGAACACGCCCACCGTATCGCCGCGCTGGAGCAATTTGTAGACCGCCGGATCGTCCCAAGTCAGCGCGTCGAGATCGATCGTGATGTCGCGCGCGGCGAGCAGCTGCACCGCCTTTTGCAGCACCGACAGCGTCTTCAGCCCGAGGAAGTCGAACTTCACCAGCCCGGCGCCCTCGACATATTTCATGTCGAACTGCGTGACGGGCATGTCCGAGCGCGGGTCGCGATAGAGCGGCACCAGCTCGGCGAGCGGGCGGTCGCCGATCACGACACCGGCGGCGTGGGTGGAGGCATGGCGTGGCAGGCCCTCCAGCTTCATCGCGAGGTCGAGCAGCCGGCGAACGCCGTTGTCGTTGCTGTATTCGCGCGCCAGCTCGGGCACGCCGTTGAGCGCGCGGTCGAGTGTCCATGGATCGGTCGGGTGGTTGGGCACCAGCTTCGCCAGCCGGTCGACCTGGCCATAGCTCATCTGCAACACGCGCCCGGTGTCCTTGAGCACCGCGCGTGCCTTGAGCTTACCGAAGGTGATGATCTGCGCGACCTGATCGCGACCGTATTTGCCCTGCACGTAGCGGATCACCTCGCCGCGCCGGGTTTCGCAGAAATCGATGTCGAAGTCGGGCATCGACACACGTTCGGGATTGAGGAACCGCTCGAACAGCAGCCCCAGACCGAGCGGGTCAAGGTCGGTGATCGTCAGCGACCAGGCGACCACCGAGCCCGCACCCGAGCCGCGGCCGGGGCCGACCGGAATACCCTGATCCTTCGCCCATTTGATGAAGTCCGCGACGATCAGGAAATAGCCGGGAAAGCCCATCTGGATGATGACGTCGAGCTCGAACTCCAGCCGGTCGCGATAGGGTTGGCGCCAATCGCCGTCGCCGCCGTGACCCAGCGCCTCGATCCGCGTCAGTCGCGCCTCCAGCCCGGCGCGCGAGTCGACGCGCAGTAGCTCGGCCTCGCCCGCCAGATCGCCCGCCAGCGTCGGCAGGATCGGCTTGCGCGCGGGCGCGGCGACGGCACAGCGTTGCGCGACGATCAGCGTGTTGGCGATCGCTTCCGGCAGATCGGCGAACAGCTCCGCCATTACCGCCGCCGGCTTCAGCCAGGCGTGCGGGCAGCTGCGCGGGCGATCCTCGCTTTCGACATAGGAGGAGCTGGCGATGCACAGCATGGCGTCGTGCGCGTCGCCGAACGCGCCCTCCGCGAAGCAGGCGGGATTGGTCGCGACCAGTGGCAGCTCGCGGGCGTAGGCGAGGTCGATCAGCGCCTCTTCCGCGGCCGTCTCGATCGGATCGTCGCGGCGGACGAGTTCGATATAGAGCCGCTCGGGAAACAGCGCCTGCAACCGATCGAGATAGGCGGCGGCGCGCGCGGGCTGATCCTCGGCGAGCAGCCGCGCGACCGCGCCCTCCCCACCGGCCGTCAGCGCGAGCAGCCCAGCGGTGCGATCCGCCAGCGCCTCGAACCGGACATGCGCGGGCTGTTCGATCGGGCGCTCGAGATGCGCCTCGCTGACCAGCGCGCAGAGCGCCTGATACCCGTCCTCGTTCTGTGCGTAGAGCGCCAGCCAATCGAGCACGGGCGACGCACCCTCGGGCATGTCGGGCCGTGCGACGGCGAGCATCGCGCCGATGACGGGCTGCACCCCTTTCTTTCGCGCGGCGTCCGAATAGGCCATCGCGGCGTAGAGCCCGTTACGATCGGTCAGCGCCGCGGCGGGAAAGCCGAGCTTCGCGGCGTGAGCGGCGATATCCTTCGGCTCGATCGCGCCGTCCAGCATCGTATATGACGAGAAGATGCGTAGGGGGACGAAGCCGGCGTGCATCAGACCGTTATGGGGAACGCCGCAGGATTAGGGAACGCCGCGAATCCGCTTGTCCACAGCTTTGCCTGACTACAGCAGCGCCTCGATGTCCGCTGTCAGCGCCTCGGGCTTCACCGTCGGGGCGTAGCGGCGCACCGCCTGACCGTCGCGGTCGATCAGGAATTTGGTGAAATTCCACTTGATCCCGCGCGAGCCGAGGACGCCCGGCGCCTGCTCCTTCAGCCGCTGGAACAGCGGATCGGCGGCGGCGCCGTTGACGTCGATCTTGGCGAACATCGGGAACGTCACGTCGAACACGGTCGAGCAGAAATTGGCGATCTCCGCCGCGTCGCCCGGCTCCTGCGCGCCGAACTGGTTGCAGGGAAAGCCCAGCACCTCGAACCCGCGGTCGCCATAATGCCGGTGCAGGTCTTCAAGCCCCTCATATTGTGGGGTGAAACCGCATTTGGAGGCGGTGTTGACGATCAGCAGCACCTTGCCGCGCCAGGTGTCGAGGCTGACCTGCCCGCCGTCGGCGGCGCGGACGTCCATGTCGGTGATCGGTGTCATCGGCTCTCTCGTCGCGGCGGCGGGCGCTTCGTGCCCGGTGATCGCCGGCGACGATGGATCAGGCCGTCGCGCCGTGCAAGCGGATCAGGCCGGCAAGCTGGCCGACACCTTGCCGATCAGCCCCCATACCTCCGTCGAGAAGGGCATGATCGTCGGGAACACGCCGTGCGCGGGCAACATGTCGCGGTATGAAGCGTAGAAATCCTTCGCGGCATTGGTGAAGTCCGTCGCGGAAGCGGTTGGATCGGTGTAGCCGACCTGGATAAGCTTCTTCAGGTCCAACCCGAGGAACAGCGTCGTGCGGGTGTTGAACGATCGGTGCGAGAAATTCTCGCCCCATTTGACGACGTAAAGGCTGGCGGTGGCGCGACCTTCCGCTACCTTCGCAATATCGACGCCGCTCCAGTTGAAGGCGAGCACGAACTTGCCATCCTTGTTGGTCGTGCCCTTGACCCAACCCGATACATTGCCGTTCACGTCGCCGCTCGATCCGACCCCGATCGGTCCCATGCTGGCGTCACCGTAGACGAAGTTCAGCTGGACATCGCATCCCGCTACACCGGCGCCTTGGTCCCTGATCTGTCCAAAGATAATGCCCGTGTTCGATGCCATGACACGACTCCTCCCCCCAGAGGTGATCCGCTTGCCGCGATACAGTGCGGCCGCTTGTCCTGATGGCCGAAGTGTAGGTCCGTCGCCAAGGTCGGGCAATGCGCGCGGCGCGGTCCGGTCGCATGTCGGTCGAGCGGTGGCAAAAAAGCTAAGCCAGCCGCCCCTCGTGCAACCTGACGACCCGGTCCATCTTCGCCGCCAGCCGTTCGTTGTGGGTCGCGACCAGCGCGGCGGAGCCTTCGTCGCGGACGAGGCGCAGGAACTCGGCGAGGACGATGTCGGCGGTGTGCTCGTCGAGGTTGCCGGTCGGCTCGTCGGCGAGCACCAGCGCGGGCGCGTTGGCGAGCGCGCGGGCGACCGCGACGCGCTGCTGTTCGCCGCCGGACAGCTTGGACGGGCGGTGTTGCAATCGGTGGCCGAGGCCGAGCGCGGTCAACAGGTCCCGCGCGCGCTCGTCCGCCTGCGCGCGGGTGCGGCCCGCGATCAGCTGCGGCAGGACGATATTCTCGATCGCGGTGAAGTCGGCGAGCAGGTGATGGAACTGATAGACGAAGCCGAGCCGGTCGCGGCGCAGGTCCGTGCGCTGCGCCGCCGAAAGTTGGGCGGCCTCCTCGCCGGCGATGCGGATCGAGCCCTCGAACCCGCCCTCCAGCAGCCCGACCGCCTGGAGCAGCGTCGACTTGCCGGAGCCGGACGCCCCGAGCAGCGCGACGATCTCCCCCGGTGCGACGGCGAGGTCGACACCGCGCAATACTTCGATCGTCTCGCCACCCTGCGTAAACGAGCGGGCGAGGCCGGTGGTCCGCAGGACGACGTCATTCATAGCGGAGCACCTGCACCGGGTCGGTGTTCGCGGCCTTCCACGCCGGATACAGCGTCGCCAGGAAGCTGAAGAGCAACGACATGGTGACGATCAGCACGATCTCGACCGGGTCGGGCTTCGACGGGAGTTCGGTCAGGTAGCGGATCTGCGGGTCCCACATGTTCTGGCCGGTGATCCGCTCGACCAGGTTCACCACCGACTGGCGGATCGAGAGAAACCCGAAGCCGAGCAGCAGCCCCGCGAGCGTCCCGATCACCCCGATCGACGTGCCTACCGCCATGAAGATCCGCAGCATCGCCCCCCTGCCCGCCCCCATCGTCCGCAGGATCGCGATGTCGCGGGTTTTGGCGCGGACGAGCATGATGAGCGAGGAGGCGATGTTGAAGGCCGCGACGAGGATGATGATGCACAGCACGGTGAACATCGCCACGCGCTCGACCTTGAGCGCGTCGAACAGCTGCGCGTTCATCGACTTCCAGTCGGCGATCACCGCCCGGCCGCCGAGGTGGGGGACGAGCGGCGAGAGGATCTCGTCGACGCGGTCGGGATCGTCGGTCTGGACCTCGATCATCCCCGCCTCGTCGCCCATCAGGAGCAGCGTCTGTGCGTCCTCGATCGGCATGACGACATAGGCCTTGTCGAAATCGTAGACGCCGACTTCGAAGATCGCGCCGACCGAATAGCTGACGATCCGGGGCACGGTGCCCATCGGCGTGCTCTGGCCCAGCGGGTTGAAGAGCGAAATCTGCGAGCCGGGGGCGGCGCCGAGCGACTCGGCCAACCGGCTGCCGATCGCGATCCGGCCGCTGCCGGCGGTGATGCCGTCGAAGCTGCCGGCGACGACCTTGCCGCGCAGCGACGGGTTGGCGCGGATGTCCTCCACCCGCATCCCACGCACCAGCACCGCCTCCGCGCGGCCGTTGTAGGTGGCGGCGAGCGGCTGTTCGATCAGCGGCAAGGCTTGGGTTACGCCGGGGGTGCGGCGCGCCTGGTCGGCGATGGCGCGCCAATCGGGCAGGCGACCGCCCTCACCCTGGATCACGGCATGGCCGTTCAACCCGACGATCTTGTCGAACAGCTCGGCGCGGAAGCCGTTCATCACGCTCATCACGATCACCAGCGCCGCGACCCCCAGCATCACCGCGCCCAGGCTGAAGCCCGCGACGAGGACGATGAACCGCTCTCCCTTGCCCGGCAGCAGATAGCGCCGGGCGATCATCCGTTCGTAGCGAGACAGGAGCATGACGCGCGATCTAGGGGCGGATCGAGGGGCGGGCAACCATCGGACGACGACGACCTCTGTTGCACCGGTGCCACAGACCCGCGCCAATCGTGTCGGAGCATTGCTGTGGACCAGTGACAAACCGCGATGGTCGACATAGCGATCGTGGCGTTCGAGACACAGGCAACGGCCGTGGTTCGGGGAAACAGCCTTCTGCCCCGCTTCGACGAAGCGTGCGGGCGGGAGCAAAAATCGGGGGCTGACGAGCGATCGTCACGCAGGACGCCCGGGTCGAAAGGCCCGGGCGTTTGCGTTGGGGCGCAGGCGCGGCGACGTCCGCGCCGATTCGGAGGTGAAGCCGAGGGCAGCGCCGCGACCGGCCGGCGGGCGGCATCAGCCGACCCGTCCGACGTCACGACGCGGCTTTGCCGCGGCGACGTTCCGCCAGCGTCCTTGCTCCCTCCGTCACGCGGCTTCGCCGCGCGCCACCTCCCCCGGTTCCCGGCGGAGGAAAAAGGTAGCAGGTCGAAACCCACCTCTAACTCCTAAATCAACTCTCACCATTTTTCGGCTCAGCATGGTGCCTTCGGGGCCGCGCCGCGGCGGGCGACCCTCTTTCATCGACTCGCTCACACGAGGCATTGTTACATGCGTCTGGACCTGACCCCTTTCGTCGCTCGACCATCGATTTCGAACTGATCGAGACCAGTGCGAAAGCCACCTCGGTATCGTCCTGCGCTCTCGAGCGCGTCGCCGAGGACCGCTATCGCAGCATGCTCACGGTGGCCGGGTTCACCCGTGAGGAGGTCGAGATCACCGCGCAGCAGGACCTGCTGGTCGCCGGCCGCAAGGACGACAAGAGCTTGCAGGGCGACTTTCTGCACACCGGCATCGCCCACCGCTCGATCGAGCGCCGCTTCGAACTTGCCGACTTCGTGCTGGTGCAGGAAGCGTGGTTGAGTGCGGCTGAGGGGGGGCCTCGGCCGACCGGCCGGGGCGCCTTTTCTCTGCCCGCTTGTCGGCCGGCCGGAACCGTGGAAGGCTGACGTGGGGGGTAAGCGTGGACACGCCAGCAGATCAAAAGCCTTGTCGTGCGTGCCGTGAGCCGATGCCGGCGGCGGCGACGAAATGCCTGCGCTGCAACACGGTTCAGGGCTGGGGCCGGTTCGCCGTCGTCAGTGGCACGACGCTCGCTCTGCTGACCGCTTTGATTACCGTGACGGAGCACGCGGCGCCGACGCTGCTCGCGCTCTGGCGTGGCGCGTTCTCGGAGATCCGCGCGACCCCGGTCGACACGGTAGACAACACGCTTCGGCTGCTGGTCGTCAACGACGGCACGCGCGCCGGGGTGCTTCAGGAGAGCAGCTTCATTCTGCGGACCGACAGCGGTCGCCTGGAAGAGCCGCTCGACGTGCGCGCCTCGGTCGGCCTCATCAAACCGGGTGAGGCGCGCGAACTGACCCTGGTGCTGAACGAAATGTACATGCCGAAGATGATCGCCGCGCTGTCAGAGAACGACCCGCACGCGGTCGACCCTGACGGCCGACGCTGGATGCGGGTCTTCCCCGCCTATTCGGCGCATATCACCGGGTCCGCGCGCAATTTCGATGGCAGCGCCCAGCGCTTCAGCTGGCCGGTGAAATTACGCTGCGATCTGAACAGCTGCGGGTTCGAGCTGCCCTGATCGTCACACCAGCCGGCTCTGCTTCACCGCGGCGGCGATGAAGCTCGCGAACAGCGGGTGTGGGTCGAAGGGCTTGCTCTTCAGCTCCGGGTGGAACTGGACGCCGACGAACCAGGGGTGGTCAGGTCGCTCGACGATCTCCGGCAGCGTGCCGTCTGGCGACATGCCCGAGAATACCAGCCCGCCCCGTTCCAGCGCCTCGCGATAGCCGGTGTTGACTTCGTAGCGATGGCGGTGGCGCTCGGCGATCGCGGTGGCGCCGTAGATCGACGACACGATCGAGTTGCCGTCGAGCCGCGCCTCATACGCACCCAGTCGCATCGTGCCGCCGAGGTCGCCTTCGGCCTCGCGCTTTTCCAGCCCCTCGCGGCCCATCCATTCGGTGATGAGGCCGACGACGGGCTCGGGCGTCGGGCCGAACTCGGTCGAACTTGCGGCCTCGATCCCGGCGAGATCGCGGGCACCCTCGATACAGGCCATCTGCATCCCGAAGCAGATGCCGAAATAGGGCACGTCGCGCTCGCGGGCGAAGCGGACGCTGGCGATCTTGCCCTCCGCGCCGCGCTCACCGAACGCGCCGGGGACCAGGATCGCGTGGCAGGGTTCCAACGCGGCGGCGACGGCGGTCTGCTCGCCCTCGAACAGTTCGGCGTCGATCCAGCGGATGTTGACCTTCACGCGGTTGGCGATGCCGCCATGGACCAACGCCTCGTTCAGCGACTTGTAGGCGTCCTGCAGCCCGACATATTTGCCGACCACGCCCACCGTCACCTCGCCCTCGGGATTGGTCAGGCGATCGACGATCTCCACCCAGCGCGTCAGGTCCGGCTTGCCCTCCGGCTCGATGCCGAAGGCGCGCAGCACCTCTTCGTCCAGCCCCTCGGCATGATATTGCAGCGGCACCGCATAGATGCTCTTCGCGTCGAGCGCCGGGATGACGGCGGACGCAGGCACGTTGCAGAACAGCGCGATCTTGGCGCGGTCGGACGCGGGCAGCGGGTGCTCGCATCGGCACACCAGCACGTCGGGCGAGACGCCCAGCGCGGCGATCTCGCGCACCGAATGCTGGGTCGGTTTGGTCTTCAGCTCGCCGGCGGCGGAAATGTAGGGCACCAGCGTGACGTGGATCGACACCGCGTTGCCGCGACCCGCCTCGTTCTTGAGCTGGCGGATCGCCTCGATGAACGGCAGCGATTCGATGTCGCCGACCGTGCCGCCGATCTCGCACAGCAGGAAGTCGAGGTCGTCGGTCTCGGCGCGGGCGAATGCCTTGATCTCGTCGGTGACA
This sequence comes from Sphingomonas sp., assembly GCF_965200135.1. GTDB lineage: Bacteria > Pseudomonadota > Alphaproteobacteria > Sphingomonadales > Sphingomonadaceae > Sphingomonas. Next base: position 57,594 of record NZ_CBDATK010000006.1, on the reverse strand, counting down.
TGCGGGATCACCTGAACCGTCGCGCCCAGATAGTCGCCGCGCCGCTCGCGCTCGATGATCGTCTTGTAGATGCGGCCCGAGGTGATGTTGTCCGACTGGCGCGACGCGACGCCGGTGAAGCGCTCGTAATGGCCGAGGTCGAGATCGGTCTCCGCCCCGTCGTCGGTGACGTAGACCTCGCCGTGTTGATACGGGCTCATCGTGCCCGGATCGACGTTGAGATACGGGTCGAACTTGCGGATGCGGACGCGGTAGCCGCGCGCCTGAAGCAGCGCGGCGAGCGAGGCGGCCATGAGGCCCTTGCCGAGCGAAGACACCACGCCGCCGGTGATGAAGATGAAGCGGGCCATGGGAAGATTCGCCTAACCGGTATTGGACGCGCGCGGCAAGCACCCGCCGGTCCGGCGGGCGCCACGTTGCGACGAAAGCTGTGGGTTACTGGCCGAACGGCACCTGCCCGTTCGCCGGAGGCGATGCGGGCGAGGCGGTATTCGGCGCGGCGGCGGGCGGTGCGCCGGGGTCGATGGCGGGCGCCGTCTGCGGCGTGACCGGTGCGGTCGCGGCGGCGCGGCGGGCCAGCGACGTGTCGATCGTCTGGTTGCGGCGAGTCGCGGCGGTCACCGCCAGGACGATCGACAGGCCGACGAACAGCGTCGCGGTGATCGCGGTCATCCGCGTCAGGAAATCGGCGGCGCCGCGTGCGCTCATCAGCCCCGAAGGGCTGCCGCCCATGCCCAGACCACCGCCCTCCGAACGCTGCATCAGGATCACCGTCACCAGCACGGCGGCGATGATCGCATGGATGACGAGCAGGAATTGGAACACTGGCGGACGCCTTGAAGGAGATGCACGAATGGCGCGCGACATAGGCGCAGGTGCCCGACCGATCAACCGGACAGGCCGGGCGCTTATTCCGACCCGCCGGGAAACCAGCCTTCCGCCAAGGCGTTATGGCAGCGCAACGGATGGATCGGACACCTCACGGCGTGGCAAGTATCGCCCCTACCCTGTCGAGCTGGATGACGACCCTGGTCGACTATGTCCGATCGGGCGAACCCGATCTGACCAATCGGCAGATGGCGCTGCTGATGGTCGTCTATCTCGATCCTGGGCCTCATACGGTGCGCGGTCTGGCGCATGCGCTCAACGTATCGAAGCCGGTCGTCACGCGCGCCTTGAACAGGCTGGGGACGCTCGGCTATCTGCGCCGGCAACGCGACGATAGCGACAAGCGCAACATCTTCGTCGCGCGGACACCCAAGGGGGCGGATTTTCTTGAAGAGTTCGGGCATTTCATCGGTGAAGGCGAGCAGCGGCCCGCGCTCTTCGGACACGCCCCGGTCCAGCACGCCGCCGCCTGAACCGCGCGCGCGCAGGCAGTTCGCGCTGACCGGCCCGTCGGCGAAGCTCGACCCCCTGCGTCATGCGGTGCGTGGCGATCTGGCCGATGTGCGGCTGGCGGAACAGGTGTTCGCGCCGCATTACGCACAGGCGATGATCTGTCATGTCAGCCGGGCGACGCCGCTTCTCAGTAAGGCGGCAGGCGGTGAGCATCTGGCCGATCTCGCCGTCAAGGACACGTTCGAGCTGCTGGAGTTGGCGGGGAACAGCGCCTGGGGCATCGCGCCAGGGCTGGGACTGGTCGGTTATTGCGACCGCACGGCGCTGGGGCTCGCATGACCGTAGCGGTTTTCATCGACGGGGCGGCGGGCACCACCGGGCTGGAAATTCGCGACCGGCTAGCGACGCGCGACGACCTGACGCTGATCGAGATCGACGAGGCACGGCGCAAGGACGCGGGCGCGCGGGCCGAGGCGCTCAACGACGCGGACATCGCGATCCTGTGCCTGCCCGACGATGCCGCACGCGAGGCGGTGGGGTTGATCCGCGGCGATACGCGCGTGATCGATGCCTCCAGCGCCTTCCGGACCGCACCCGGCTGGACCTATGGCCTGCCCGAGCTGGGGTTCGACGTGACGGGGGCTGACCGCGTGTCGAACCCCGGCTGCTGGCCGACCGGCTTCCTGCTGCTCGTGGCGCCGCTGGTCCGCGCCGGGTTGATCCCCGCCGACTGGCCGCTGAGCTATTCGGGCGCGTCGGGATATTCCGGCGGCGGCAAGGCGATGATCGCCGAGTTCGAGGGCGGTGCCGCCGCGACCGGCTATCGCGCCTACGGGCTGTCGCTGAATCACAAGCATCTGCCGGAGATGCGCGATCATGCCGGGCTGACCCAGCCGCCGGTGTTCCTGCCCGCGGTCGCCAACGTCTATCGCGGCATGCTGGCGGAGGTCGGGCTGTCGCTGCACGCGATGCCCGGCCGCCCGTCGCTGGCGGCGATGCGCGAGGCGATCGCCGCGGCGTACGACGGCGCGCCGCTCCTCACCGTCGCCGACGACGCACCGGCGCTGGTCCGGATCGAGGAGAATGCCGGCAGCGACCGTGTGACGTTGCGCGTGCTGGGCAACGCGGCCGCCGGTCAGGCTCGGCTGATCGCCACGTTCGACAATCTGGGCAAGGGCGCCGCCGGTGCCGCGGTCCAGAACCTCAACCTCATGGCCGGGCTCGATCCGCTCGCCGGCCTCACCGTCTAGGAGCCCACGATGCAGCGCGATCCCGTCGGCAAGCTGCTCCTGTTCGGAGCGACGGGCGACCTGGCACAGCGGATGCTGCTGCCGTCGCTTTACAACCTCCACGCCGACAAGCTGTTGCCCGAAAAGCTTCAGATCATCGGTGCCGCGCGATCGGATTACGACGACGCCGGTTTCCGCGACTTCGCGAAAAAGGCGCTCGACAAGTTCCTGCCCGACGATCGCAAGGACGAAAGCGCGATCGCCGCGTTCCTGGAGCGGCTGAGCTATCAGGCGACCGACCTGTCGAACCCGGATGCCTTTCCGGCGCTGGCGGAGAAGGTCGGTGACGTGTCGGGCAAGCTCGCCATCTACCTCTCGACCGCGCCGTCGCTGTTCGAGCCGGCGGTGAAGGGACTCGAGAAGGTCGGGCTGGCGGGTGAGACGGTCAGGATCGGGCTGGAAAAGCCGCTCGGCTACGACCTCGCCTCGTCCAAGGAGATCAACGACACGGTCGCGATCGGTTTCACCGAGGACCGCATTTTCCGCATCGATCATTATCTCGGCAAGGAGACGGTGCAGAACATCCTGGCGCTGCGCTTCGGCAACTCGTTCTTCGAGCCGGTGTGGAACGCGCGCGGGATCGACAACGTCCAGATCACGATCGCGGAGACCGTCGGGCTTGAGGATCGCGCCGGCTATTACGAGGGTGCCGGCGCACTGCGCGACATGGTAACCAACCACATGCTCCAGCTGCTGGCGCTGATCGCGATGGAGCCGCCCGCGCGCTATGAACCGAGCGCGATCCGCGACGAAAAGGCGAAGGTGTTCCGCTCGCTGCGCCAGATCACGCCCGAAGACGCCAGGCAGGTCACGGTCACGGGCCAGTATGTCGGCGGCGCGGTCGGCGGCGCGATCGTCAAGGGCTACGACGAGGAGCTGGGCAAGGACTCCGACGTCGAGACCTTCGTCGCGATCAAGGCGCATCTCGACAATTGGCGCTGGCAGGGCGTGCCCTTCTACATCCGCACCGGCAAGCGGATGGCGGTGCGGCGCAGCGAGATCGCGATCCAGTTCAAGCCGGTGCCGCATTCGATGTTCACCGGGCGCGGCGGGGCGCTCCAGCCCAACACGCTGGTGATCCGGTTGCAGCCGGAGGAATATATCGAGCTGCTGGTGATGGCGAAGGAGCCGGGCCTCGACCGTGACGGCGTCAAGCTGCGCGAGGTGCCGCTGAAGCTGTCGCTCGATTCCGAGTTCGCGGGAACGCGGCGGCGGATCGCCTATGAGCGGCTGCTGCTCGACCTGATCGAGGGCGACCAGACGCTGTTCGTGCGGCGCGACGAGGTGGAGGCGCAATGGGCCTGGACCGACTCGATCCGCGCCGGTTGGGCCGCCAACGGCATGAAGCCGAAAAGCTATCAGTCGGGCACCTGGGGCCCGAACGCCGCGATCGCGCTGACCGAGCGCGACGGGGTGACGTGGCAGGACGACTGACGAGTGAAAGCTCTCTTCCTGGAAGGGAGCGGGTGAAATCAAGGAAGAACGATGACCGACGAAGTCGAATGGTGGGAATATGAGGATGCGGCCGAGTTGGCCGATGCGGTCGCGGGCGATCTGCAGTTCGTCATCGAATCGGCGATCGACGCGCGCGGCACGGCGGTGATCGCGCTGGCGGGCGGCAACACGCCCGCGCCGATCTATGCCAAGCTCGCGGCGGCCAAGCTGGACTGGAAGCGGGTGACGATCATCCCCGGCGACGAGCGGATCGTGCCGCTCGGCGACAAGCTGTCCAACGTCACGATGATCGGCAAGACCTTCATCCCCAAGGGTGCGCGGGTGATGCCGATCGTCCCGCAGGCGACGTCGGACTACAAGGCAGCGGGGCGGTCGGCCGACGCGCTGATGCAGGACTTGCACTGGCCGCTGGACCTGTGCCTGCTCGGCATGGGCGCGGACGGTCACACCGCGTCGATCTTTCCCGGTCCCGATTACGACGAGGCGCTGTCGGGCCCGCGCGAGCGCCGCGCGCTCGGCGTGATGCCCGAGCCGCTGCCGCCCGAGGCGCCGGTGCCGCGGGTGACGCTGTCGCGGCAGGGGATCGTGACCGCCAAGGCGCTGACCGTGGTCATCACCGGCGCGGGCAAGCGCCAGGTGCTGGAGGACGCGATCAAGCAGGGTGAGTCGTCGCGTTACCCGATCGGCCGGGTGCTCGCCGACGTCGAGCTGCCGGTCGACATCCACTGGGCACCATAGGCGCGGCCATGGAGCTGGTCGCGGCGGACATCGGCGGCACCCATGCCCGCTTCGCGATCGCCGAGGTGGCGGACGGGCGTGTCGTCCACCTCGAAGAGCCGGTGACGTTGAAGACCGCCGATCACGGGAGCCTGCAACTCGCCTGGGAGCAGTTCGGGCGATTGGGCGGTCGGCCCCTGCCCCGTGCCGCCGCCATCGCGGTCGCGTCGCCGGTCGGGGCGGAGGTCATCCGGCTCACCAATAACCCGTGGGTGATCCGGCCGGCGCTGATGAACGAGCGGCTCGGAGTCGACCAGTATATCCTCATCAACGACTTCGGCGCGGTCGGGCACGCGGTGCAACATGCCGCGCCCGATCAGTTCGAGCATGTCTGCGGGCCGGACACGGTGCTGCCGGAACGCGGCGCGATCACGATCTGCGGGCCGGGCACGGGATTGGGCGTCGCGCAGCTATTCCGCCATGACGGCGGCTATCACATCATCGAGACGGAGGGCGGACACGTCGACTACGCGCCGCTCGATGCATTGGAGGATGCGCTGGTCAAACGGCTGCGCGCGCAGTTCACGCGGGTGTCGGCGGAGCGGGTCTGTGCGGGGCCGGGGATCGTCGCGATCTATGAGACGCTGGCGGCGATCGAGGGACGGACGGTAGCGCCCCAGACCGACAAGGCGATCTGGGCGGCGGCGTTGGACGGCAGTGACAGCCTGGCGCTGGCGGCGCTGGACCGGTTCTGCCTCGCGCTGGGGGCGATCGCGGGCGACCTGGCACTGGCGCACGGGCCGACGGCGGTGGTGATCGCGGGCGGGCTGGGGCTGCGGCTGAAGGAGCGCCTACCGACCTCCGGCTTCGCGCAACGGTTCGCGGCGAAGGGTCGGTTCCAGCAACTGATGGCCGGCGTGCCGGTGAAGGTCATCACCCATCCGCAACCTGGGCTGTTCGGCGCGGCGGCGGCGTTCGCGCAGCGGTTCGGCTAAGCGTTCCCCTCTCCCTTTCAGAAACAGGGAGATTAGATTCCGTGCGCCGCGCGATACGCCCGCCACTTCGCGACGTTGGCGTTGTGCTCCGCCAGCGTGTTGGCGAATACATGCCCGCCCGAGCCGTCCGCGACGAAATACAGCGCCTGGCTGTTCGCCGGATCGAGCACCGCGTCGATCGACGCACGGCCAGGGTTGGCGATCGGGCCCTCCGGCAGGCCCGTCGAGGCATAGGTGTTGTAGCCGTTTCTGGCGCGCAGCTCCGACAGCAGGATGCGCCGGCCGAGCGGGCGACCGTGCGTGATCGGATAGATCACGGTCGGGTCGGCCTGGAGCGGCATGCCGCGCTTCAGGCGATTGGCATAGACCGCCGCCACCAGCCGACGCTCCGACGGCTTGCCCGTCTCCTTCTCCACGATCGACGCGAGGATGATCGCCTGTTCAGGCGTCGTTACCGCGAGCCCCGGTTTGCGCTTCGCCCAGGCGGCGGCGACGTAGGTCGTCATCGCGCGCTGCATCCGCGTCACGACCGAGGCGCGTGTGTCGCCGCGTTCAAAGGCGTAGCTGTCGGGCAGCACCGATCCCTCACGCGGCAGCGGTGCGGCGCCGGTCAGCCCCTGCGCTTGCGTCAGCGCGTCCTGCACCTGCACCGCGGGCCATCCCTCCGGCACCACGACCAGCCGTTGCAGCGTCCGGCCGCCCTGCAGCATCTTGAGGATGTCGGCCTGGGAGAGGTGCGGCGGAATGCGGTACTCGCCCGCCTTGATGCCGTCGCCCGATCCGAACGCGCGCGCCAGCAGGCGGAAGCGTCCGGCCGACGGTATCGCGCCCGCCTTTTCCAGATCGCGCGCGGCGGTGTTGAGCGACATGCCCGGCGTCACCTGAAACGTCAGCGTGCGTGGGTTCGGCCCGGCGCCGCCCCAGCTGTGGACGACCAGCAGCACCGCCAGCACGCCTGCGACCAGGACAAGCAACCCGAAGCAGCCGAGCTTCCGCATCGGCTTAGATCGCCTTCATCACCAGCGACGCATTGGTGCCGCCGAAGCCGAAGCTGTTGTTGAGCACCGCCTTGATCGGGCGCTGCTTGGCCTGGTGCGGGACGAGGTCGACGCCCGCGCAATTGTCGCTCGGATCGTCGAGGTTGAGCGTCGGCGGCGCGACCTGATCGCGCATCGCCAGGATGCAGAAGATCGATTCGACCGCGCCCGCGCCGCCGAGCAGATGGCCGATGGCGGACTTGGTCGAACTCATCGACAGGCTGCCGATCGCGTCGCCGAACAGCCGCCGCACCGCGCCCAGCTCCAGTTCGTCGCCGAGCGGGGTCGAGGTGCCGTGCGCGTTGACGTAATCGATGTCGGTCAGCGCCAGCCCGGACTTGCGCATCGCCATCTCCATCGCGCGATAGGCGCCGGAGCCTTCCGGATGCGGGGCGGTGACGTGATAGGCGTCGCCCGACAGGCCATAGCCGATGACCTCGGCGTAGATCTTCGCGCCGCGCTTCTTCGCGTGCTCGTATTCCTCCAGACAGACGACGCCCGCGCCCTCGCCCATGACGAAGCCGTCGCGGCCCTTGTCGTAAGGTCGGCTGCCGCGCCACGGTTCGTCGCGGAAGCCTGTCGACAACGCGCGCGCCTGACCGAAGCCGGCGATGCCGATCGGGCAGATCGCGCCTTCCGCGCCGCCCGCGAGCATGACGTCCGCATCGTCCATCGCGATCATCCGCGCGGCGTCGCCGATCGAGTGCGCGCCGGTCGAGCAGGCGGTGACCACCGCGTGGTTCGGCCCCATCAGCCCGTATTTGATCGTCACCTGCCCCGTGATGAGGTTGATGAGGCGACCGTGGACGAAATGCGGGCTGACGCGCTTCGGGCCTTTTGCGGCGAGTACCAGCGACTCGCTCTCGATCCCCGGCAGGCCGCCGATGCCCGAACCGATTGAGCAGCCTGCGCGGAAGCGCTCGGCCTCGCTCATGTCGGTCAGCCCGGCGTCTTCCAGCGCCTGGCTGGCGGCGTCGATGCCATAGACGATGAACGGATCGACCTGACGCTGGACCTTGTGGTCGACGCGCTTGCCGGGATCGAAGCCATATTCATGGTCCGGCGACTTCACCTCGCAGGCATAGTTGGTGTGGAAGTCGGTCGCGTCGAAGCGGGTGATCGTCGCGGCGCCCGATTTGGCGGCGACGATGTTCTTCCACGCGGTCTCGACGTCCGCGCCCAGCGGCGTGACGAGTCCCAGTCCGGTGACGACTACGCGACGCATGCGCTCTTCCCCTTCGCGCCAAACGAAAACGGCTCCCGGCCCGTAGCACGGGCGAGAGCCGTTCGATCCTTCATCGAAGCACGGTCAGCCCCAAGGGCTCAACCCTTGTGCTCGTCGATATAGCTGATCGCATCCTTGACGGTGGTGATCTTCTCGGCCGCATCGTCCGGGATCTCGACGCCGAACTCTTCCTCGAAGGCCATCACCAGCTCGACGATATCGAGCGAGTCCGCGCCCAGATCGTCGATGAAGCTGGCGTCCTCCGTCACCTTGTCGGCCTCGACCCCGAGGTGCTCGACAACGATCTTCTTCACGCGGTCGGCGGTCTCGCTCATGTCTCTCGTCCCTCTTGGGTTTGTTGTTCCTGAACGCACGTAGAGCGGGGTCCGTTGCCTGACAAGCCCGTGCGGACCCGCTTGAGGCGGCGTTAACCGCCTCCGCGCTAGGCAGTTCGCATGTGGCACGCGCTCCGCTCCGGCACCTGGCTGACCGCCGGGCGCGCGCGCCGGGTGGCGCGGGTCAGCATCGCCGTGACGGTGCTCGCGATCGGCTATGTGCTCCTGACCGGCCACGGGACGGTCGACACCTGGGGGCGGCCGATCGGCACCGACTTCTCCAACGTCTGGACGGCGGGGCGGATGACGGACACCGGCCGGGCGGCGGCGGCGTGGGACTGGCCGCGCCACTATGCCGAACAGGTGGCGGTGCATGGACGCGGCGTGCCCTTCTACGGGTGGCATTATCCGCCACCGTTCCTGCTGGTCGCGGCGGTGCTGGCTTGGCTGCCTTACGTTTCCGCTTATCTGATCTATCAGGGTGCCACCCTGCTCGCCGCCTGGCTGGTCGCGCGGCGGATCGTACCGGGCGCAGGCTTGTTGGCACTCGGCTTCCCGGCGGTGTTCGTGTGCCTGGGGCACGGCCAGAACGGCTTCCTGACGGCGGCGCTGTTGGGTGGCGGGTTGCTGGCGCTGGAGCGTCGGCCGGTGCTGGCCGGCGTGCTGTTCGGCTGCCTCTGCTACAAGCCGCAGTTCGCGCCGGTGCTGCCGGTGCTGCTGATCGCGGGCGGACAGTGGCGGGCGCTCGCCTCCGCGGCGGCGAGCGTCGCGGCGCTGGTGCTGACGACGACCGGCATCTGGGGGACGGAGGTGTGGGCCGCCTTCGCGCAGTCGCTCGCCTTGACCCGCGCCACCGTCATTGAGGGGGCGGGCACGGGCGCATACAAGATCGTCAGCGCCTTTGCCGCCATCCGGCTGAACGGCGGCGGCGTGGCGTTGGCCTATGGCGCGCAGGCGCTGGTGAGCGGCGCGGCGGTGCTGTCGGTCGCAGCGGCGGCGTGGCGCGGGTCGGCGGATCGGCGCAACGCGCTCGTCTGCGCGGCGGCGCTGCTCGCGACGCCCTATGCGTTCGACTACGACATGGTCGTGCTCGGCGTCGCGATCGCGTTCGTGGCGCGCGAGGCGATGCGCGACGGCTGGCGACCGTGGGAGCGGACCGGCCTCGCCTTCGCGTGGGCCGCGCCGCTGATCGGGCGGGCGGTAGCGCAGTCGACCGGCGTGCCGCTCAACCTGCTGGCGATTCTGGTCGTGGCGGCGCTGGCGGGGCGGCGAGCGCTGCCGGCGTCAGATCATCGCCATGCCGCCGTTGACGTGCAGCGTCTGCCCGGTGACGTAGCCGGCCTCGCGGCTGGCTAGATAGACCACCGCCGCGCCGATATCCTCGCCGCTGCCGAGGTCGCCGGCGGGGATGCGCGCGGTCAGCGCCTGCTTCTGCGCGTCGGGCAGCCCGTCGGTCATCGCCGAGCGGATGAAGCCGGGCGCGACGCAGTTGACGGTGATGTTGCGGCTCGCCAGCTCCTGCGCCAGCGCCTTGGACATGCCGACCAGCCCCGCCTTGGACGCCGCGTAGTTCGCCTGGCCGGGGTTGCCGGTCGCCCCAACGACGGAAGTGATCGAGATCACCCGCCCGAACCGCGCCTTCATCATCGGTTTGGCGGCGGCGCGGACAAGGCGGAACGCGGCCTCCAAGTTGACGCGGATGACGGTGTCCCACTCCTCGTCCTTCATCCGCATGGCGAGGTTGTCGCGGGTGACGCCGGCGTTGTTGACGAGAATGTCGAGCCTGCCCAACGCAGCGACCGCCTGCGGTACGAGGCCGTCGACCTGCGCGCCGTCGGACAGGTCGCACGGCAGCGCGACATGCTCGCCGCCGAGGTCGTCGCGGAAGCGCGCCAGCTTCTCGGCGTTCGACCCCGACACCGCCAACCGAGCCCCCTGCCCCGCCAATGCCGTCGCGATCGCCGACCCGATCCCGCCGGAGGCGCCGGTAACCAGCGCGGTCATGCCTGTGAGGTCGAACATCGTCTCTCCTAGCGGGGCTTGAGCCCGATCTGATGCGCGTCGGCGTCATACAGCACCGACCAATGAAAATAGGGCGCGAAACCAAGCGACAGCCGCGTCTCCGCACCGCCCGGCGCGTAGAGCAGCGCGCTCGCCTCGTCACGCCGACCGATCGTCACCGTCATCCGCTGCGCCGCGGCGTCGGTCCCGATCGTGATGGTCGCAGCCGTGCCGTTGGGCCAGGGCCGGAAGGGGTCGGCGCGGATGACGCGCAGGCCGGCGGCACCGGAGTCGAAGAAGCCGCGCGCGCAGATCTTCTGCGGTCCTTCGAGACAGACCGGCGTCGTGCCATTCGCATCGACCGCTATCCGCGCGAAGTCGGCGACCTCGGCATCCGTCGGATTGAGCACGATCCGACCGGTTCGAGCGGCCGACGTCGGCAACTCGACGATCCAGCGGCGGACCCCGAGCTGCAGGAACGGGTTGTCGACCTGGTCGTGCTGGACACGGATACCGAGGATCGCCGCGAAGCCCTGCCCAGCGATACCGTCACCCTGAACGCCGTAGCTCGTCAGGTCGGCGTGCGCGACCGGGCAGTCCAGCCGGGCCGCGGTGCACCCGACCGCCTCGATCCGCATGACCTTGATCGTACCGCCGATGTCTCCTGCGCCGACGGCTACGCTGACGGCGTGGCCCGAAAACGCGGTGCCTGCGCCGTAACTATAGGTCACCGTCGGCCCGCGGGCGGCGGTGCCCGTCGGCCACAGGCCGCGCGGCAGCACCCGCAGGCCGGTCGAGCCGGTGTCGATCCCGACCTCGACCGGACGGCCGTCGATCCGAAGCGTCATGGCGAAGCGGCGGTCGCCGTTGGGCAGATCGACCTCCCGCACCGGCAGCTCCGCGCGTTGCGCCAAAGCGGGAGCTGGAAGCAGGGCAAGCGCGAGCAGGGCGATCCGCATCACAGTCGCGCCGCGAGTGCTTCGATGTCGTCCATCGTCACGACGCTGGTGACGGTCGCATCCGGCGCGATGCGTTTGACCATCGGGCCGAGCACCTTGCCGCCGACCTCCACGAATTCGGTCACGCCCGCCGCCGTCATCGCCAGCACCGACTCACGCCAGCGGACCATGCCGGTCACCTGCCGGACCAGCGCGACGCGGATCGTGCCGGGGGTGGCGATCGGGGCGGCGTCGACGTTGCAATAGACCGGCACCAGCGGCGCGCGGAGATCGGCGTCGAGTAGCGCGTTTTCCATGACGTCGGCGGCGGGCTGCATCAGCGGGCAGTGGAACGGCGCCGACACCGGCAACAGCAGCGCGCGTTTCGCGCCGAGTTCCTTCGCCAGCGGTATCGCACGCTCGATCGCGGCGCGATGGCCGGAGATCACGACCTGAGATGGGTCGTTGTCGTTGGCGACGGTGCATACCAGTTCGGGTCCGCCCTCCGCCAGGATCGCGTCCACCGCCGCCCCCGCGATCACGCGCGCCTGTTCCAAATCGCAGCCGAGCAGCGCCGCCATCGCGCCCTCGCCGACCGGCACCGCCTCCTGCATCGCCTGCCCGCGTGTCCGCAGCAGCGCGGCGGTGGTGGCGAGGTCGAACGCACCCGCCGCGCACAGCGCCGTATATTCGCCGAGCGAATGCCCGGCGACATAGTCGGCCTTGTCTGCCAGCCGGACACCGCCCTCCCGCTCCAGCACACGCAGCGTGGCGATGGCGTTGGCCATTATCGCGGGCTGCGCGTTCTCGGTCAGCGTCAGCTCGTCGGCCGGCCCATCGGCCATCAGCCGCGACAGGCGCTGCCCCAGCGCCTCGTCGACCTCTTGCAGCACTTCGCGCGCATGCGGACTGGCCTCGGCCAACGCCTTGCCCATGCCGACCGCCTGACTGCCCTGGCCGGGAAAGATGAACGCGCGCATGGCTTCCTCTCGCTTGTTTCGCCGGCCCGGCCTTCGGACAAGACCGATTAAACGGCAAGAGTTGCGGTTCGGGGCCGCTTCGGCTAGGGGCACCGCCAGCGGGCGAAGGCGCAAGTCTCTCGCCCGCTTTATATTCGACGACGGCCGGAGGGGCGTCCGCATGGGGCGGCGTCAGCGATCGGCATGGAGAACCCGAACATGGCTCTGTACGAGCATGTGTTCCTTGCGCGCCAGGATCTGGCACAGGCGCAGGTGGACGCACTGGCGGAAAACGCCAACAAGATCATCCAGGACGGCAACGGCAAGGTCACCAAGACCGAGGCGTGGGGGCTGCGTAGCCTCGCCTATCGGATCGCGAAGAACCGCAAGGCGCATTACGTGATGCTCGAGATCGACGCCCCCGGCGACGTCATCGCCGAGCTGGAGCGTCAGACGCAGATCAACGAGGACGTGATCCGCTATATGACCGTCAAGATCGACGAGACCGAGCAAGGTCCGTCGGTGATGATGCGCAAGCAGGAGCGCGACCGTGAGCGCCGCGCCGACCGTGACGGCGAGCGTGGCGGTCGTGACCGCGACGGCGGTCGTGATCGTGATCGCGACGGTGGTCGGGATGGCGGCGCGCCGCGCCCCCGCCGTGAAGAGGAGATGGCATAATGGCCCGCCCGTTTTTCCGTCGCCGCAAGTCGTGCCCGTTCAGCGCCAAGGATGCGCCCCGGATCGACTACAAGGACGTCCGGCTGCTGCAGGGCTTCGTGTCCGAACGTGGCAAGATCGTGCCTTCGCGCATCACCAGCGTGGCCGCCAAGAAGCAGCGCGAACTCGCCCAGGCGATCAAGCGTGCGCGTCATCTGGGCCTGCTGCCCTACGTCGTTAAGTAAGGAGTAGCAGACATGGACGTCATTCTGCTGGAACGTGTCGAGAAGCTCGGTGCCATCGGCGACGTGGTCAAGGTGAAGGACGGGTTCGCCCGCAACTTCCTCCTGCCCAACAAGAAGGCGCTGCGCGCCAACGAGGCCAACCGCAAGGTGTTCGAGGCCAACCGCTCGCGCATCGAGGCGGACAACGCCTCGCGCCGGTCGGATGCCGAGAAGGAGGCGGGCAGCTTCAAGGACGTGACCGTCACGCTGATCCGTCAGGCGTCGAGCACCGGCCAGCTCTACGGCTCGGTCGCGGTGCGCGACCTGATCGACGCGCTGACCGCGAGCAAGCACAAGGTCGCAAAGTCCGCGATCGTGCTCGACAAGCCGATCAAGGCGATCGGCCTGTACGACGTCAAGGTCGCGCTGCACCCCGAGGTGTCGGTGACGGTCAAGGTCAATGTCGCCCGTTCGCCCGAAGAGGCCGAAATGCAGGCGTCGGGTGTCGACGTCATGGCGCAGATGTTCGAGCGTGACGAGGCCGGCTTTGTCGAGGCCTACGATCCGAACGCCGAGCCGGGCGCGACCGCCGAAACCGAAGCGGAGCCGGCCGCGAACTGATCGCTGCCGTCGACGTGAAAACGAAAAGGGCCGTCCGGCGTCATGCCGGGCGGCCCTTTTCACATCCGTATCAGATGACGTCGTTCAGGGGCAGGTGACGCAGGCGCTGATGACGGCGGCCAGCGGGATGAGGGCGAGAACGACGGGGAAGAGCTGTTTCATATCGGCACCCTGTTCGTAAGTCTGTGTTGCCCGTTCAAATCCCCGCGACGAACAAAGGTTGCAGCGCGATGAACCGAAATATTAACGATGGTTAATCGCGCTCCCAAGATGCGATCAGCTTGAGACGAGCGTCCTGCCGCGCCGTTGCCGCTGCGACGAAGACCAAGCATCAGCTCTCGCGAGGATGCGGCACCCCGATCGGGTGATACGCATCCCAGGCATATCGGGTCGCACCGAACGGGCTGCAGCGTCGGCCCACCGATCGAGGGGGAGCGACGAGATGGCCGAGGACGATTACAGCAAGCGGTTCGACGAGATCACCAAATTGGTGCCGGATCCCAGGAAGCTGACCAGCTCCAACGGCAATCTCCACATCGACTATTATGGCGAGCTTCATTCGGGCTCGCCGGCGATGGTCAAACCGGTGGCCGCCGCGAAGGCGACCCAGGCCGACCGCGAGCGGATCGACAAGCTGCAGCAGGACCGCTTCGAACGCATGTCCTACGGCAGTTTCAGCGACAATCCGGACTTCACCACCGCCGCCGACGGCCTGAACCACACCCGACTGATGCGGAACTGGATCGGCGGCGGCATCATGACCAGCTGCAACGCCTTCGCCGGTCACGTCACAAAGGAATTGGGGCTGCCGGGGCTTGGCGGGTTCAACGTCGAGAACATCCTCCGTACCCAAGGCAAGGTGCATTGCTGGATGACGCCGAAGTCCGGCGAGAAGCCGCGCCATGGCGACCTGTTCGAGACCCGGTCGATGAACGTCGGCTACGAAAACCTGCACGTCGGCTTCAGCCTGAAGGTCGACGGCGAGACGTGGTGGACGATCGAGGGCGGTCAGGGCGGGCCGGCCATGGGGGCCGACCGGATCTGCCGCGTCAAGAAGAAGTACAACATCGCGCATCTGCTCGGCTGGGTGGACATGCGCCTGCTGCTCTCGGGCAAGCCGGCCCTGCCGCCGTGGCTGGTCGGCAGCTGGGTCATCTATTCCGACGGGCAGACCTTCATCTACGAGTTCGATCGCTACGGCCGGGTCGAGCACAAGGCGTTCCAGGCGCGATCCGCGATCGTGGATGCACCGACGCTCGACGCCGGCGCGGTGACCAGCGCGTTCGGCGACAAGGTCGAGCTGAAGTGGCAGAGCGAAGGTGGGCTGGAGACGCTGCACTACGACCGCTGGAATAGCGTCGGCGGGGTCAATGACCGCCTTAACGGGACGACCGTTGCGGGGACCGCGATCACCGGGGTTAAATTGTAGCGTGGGGACGTGATGCAATCCGAGTGGGTACTCGGTGTGGAGATAATTCGCTCGCGGCGAAAGCATCACTTGATCTTTGGATGTCCACCTTTGGTGGAAAGCGGCCTCTCCACCGAGCAGCAGAAAACCCGACTGTGGCCGAGATCGCCAAGGAGGCTGGCTACCTGCATCCGTGAGCGCTATCCGTTTGCTACGACAACTTTCGAGCAAGGGGACGTGAGATCATGCTGGCTGTTATGCTCGCCGCTGCAACGTCGGTCCCCGCACAGGTCCCCCCTGCGGGATCAAGCGCTCCCGCCTGTCGCTCCAGCGTCGTCGGGACGGTTCGCACCATCACGCTGCAGAGCAAGGTGTTTCCCGGCGAGCGCACGTTGCGGATTTGGCTGCCGCCCGGTTACGATACGACGGGGCAGCGACGCTATCCTGTGCTGTACGTTCTCGACGGTCAGAATGCCTTCGACACCTGCACCGGCTATCAGGGCCACGAGTGGACGCTGGATGAAGTCGCCACTCGGCTGATCACAAGCGGAGCCATCTCGCCGATCGTCATCGTTGGCATCGATAACGCCGGCGCGCGTCGCGCCAACGAGTATCTCCCATATGCCGACCCGTTCATGCCGACAGCCGGCCAGGTGGAAGGCGATCGGATGGCAGCATTCCTTGCGGGCGACGTCATGCCTGCGGTCGCGGCATCGTTCCGCGTATCGACTGATCCAGCCGAGATTGGGGTGGGCGGCTTCTCCTATGGCGGCGTAGCCACGCTGCACATGGCGCTGAGCAATCCCCAGCTGTTCGGCAAAGCGCTGATCGAGAGCCCATCCTTGCAGGTCGGCAATGGGCAGTTGCTGCGCGACGCGACCGACGCCGCCACGCTACCTGATCGAGTCTATGTCGGGATGGGCGGTGAGGAGGCGGCGATACCACCTGGCGCACCACCGGCAATGCGCGAGCAGATCGCGCGCATCAATGCCGGGCTCGTCGTCGGCGCGAAGCGGCTACGCGATCGGCTCGCCGCCGCACTGACTGCGCCAACGGTTAAGCTGGTCATCGATCCGGCCGCACATCATGGCGAAGATGCATGGGCGAAGCGTTTGCCAGCCGCACTCACCTTCTTGTTCGGGCTCGGCGACGCCGAAAAGCAAGCGCCAAGCAGATAAGGCGAAGTTCGCTTATTTCGTGATACCGATCGTGGCGCTCAAGCACGCGCTTCATTGAGTTAGCGAAGGCCGCAGCTCTGTAACGGGTATCCAATTCCGGACGGCCCGGCCGGGGCTACGGATGTCCGGCCGTAAGCGAAAGCGGACATTCGGCAAGCTTGTCGTAATGGTCCGGCTAGAGGCACCCGATAGCCGACTACTCTTTCACCGCCGCCCGAACAGCTTCTCGATATCGGCATGGGCGAGCTTCACCCAGGTCGGGCGGCCGTGGTTGCATTGGCCCGAGCGCGGCGTGACCTCCATTTCGCGGAGCAGCGCGTTCATCTCCGCGACCGCGAGCACGCGGCCGGCGCGGACCGAGCCGTGGCAGGCCATCGTCGCGGCGACGTGGTCGAGCCGCTCGCGCAGCGACAGCGCCTGATCATAGGCGGCGAGTTCGTCGGCGAGGTCGGTGACCAGCGCCGCCGGATCGGCCGTGCCCAGCAGCGCGGGCGTCGCGCGGACCAGCGTCGCGTGCGGCCCGAACCGCTCCAGCACCAGGCCGAACGCGGCGAGTTCGTCGGCGCGGGCTTCGAGCCGGTCGCAGGCGGGCTCGTCGAGTTCGACGACCGCCGGGATGAGCAGCGTCTGGCTGGAGACCGCGCCGCCGGCCATCGCAGCGCGCATGCGTTCGAGCACCAGCCGCTCGTGCGCGGCATGCTGATCGACGATGACGAGGCCGTCCTCCGCCTCGGCGACGATATAGGTCTTCGCCACCTGCCCGCGGGCGACGCCGAGCGGGTGGTCGATGGTGGCGGGCGGCGGCGCGCCGGCGGGTTCGGCGCGCCCCTGCGGTGGCGGGGTGAAGAAGGTCGGGCGCTCCCTCACCTCGCTCGGTCCCGCGAAGGCGGTGACCCCGCCGTCCTCCCCCAAGAAAGAAGAAGCGGAATCCCCGCCTTTGCGGGGATGACGATGGGGATCGTCGGGATCACGCGGTGCGACGTTGTCGCTCGTGAACAGCGCCGCCACGTCCATCGCCGGCCGCTGCACCGCCCGGAAGCCCGCCTTATCCAGCGCGCGGCGCAGGCCCGACACGACCAGACCGCGCACCGCCGTCGCGTCGCGGAAACGGACCTCGGTCTTCGCGGGGTGGACGTTCACGTCGACCTCGCTGGTCGGCAGGTCGAGGAACAGCGCCACCACCGCGTGCCGGTCGCGCGGCAGCATCTCCGCATAGGCGCCCCGGATCGCGCCGAGCAGCAGCCGGTCCTTCACCGGGCGGCCGTTGACGAACAGATATTGGTGATCGGCGACGCCGCGGTTGAACGTCGGCAGGCTCGCCACCCCGCCCAGCGCCATGTCGCCATCAGTTGCCGACCCCGTCACGGGCCGCACGAAGTCGATCCCGACCGCGTTCTCGGCGAGCGCGCGGTCGGTGAGCGCGGCGACCCGCGTCGGGCGGTCCTGCCCCGGCGGCACGCTGATGACGCCGCGCCCCTCGTTCTCGACCCGAAAGCCGACGTCCGGCCGCGCCATCGCCAGCCGGCGGACCGCATCCAGGCAGGCGGCGTATTCTGCGCGTGGCGAGCGCAGGAACTTCCGGCGCGCGGGGATGCGGGCGAACAGGTCCTCGACCACGACACGCGTCCCGAGCGGGATCGACGCCGGCCCATCCTCGACGACCGCGCCGTTGTCGACCACCCGGCGCCAGCCGTCGCCGTCAAGCACCCGGCTCTCCAGCGTCAGTCGCGCGACCGAGGCGATCGACGGCAGCGCCTCGCCACGAAAGCCGAGCGTCGCCACCGCGTCGAGCGCGCCGTCCTCGCCGACCAGCGACTCCGGCAGTTTCGACGTGGCATGACGTTCCAGCGCCAGCGCCATCTCGTCGGGCACCATCCCGCAGCCGAGATCGGCGACCTCCATGCGGACAATGCCGCCGCCGATCAGCTTGACCCACACGAGGCTCGTGCCCGCGTCCAGCGCGTTCTCGACCAGCTCCTTCAACGCGCTGGCCGGTCTTTCCACCACTTCGCCCGCTGCGATGCGATTGACCAGATGCTCCGGGAGGCGGCGTATTGACACCGGGCAAGCCCTAGCCCAATCGGCCTCATCCCGCGACCCCGTCGGCGAGAATGCTCCGGACGTTCTGGCGTTCCGGCGGTGGTGTGCGGCCCTTCGCGCGTTCAGACGGACCACAAACCCCCAATGCCCTTTCCCCGCCTTTTCAAGTTCATGTCGCAGGACATGGCGATCGACCTCGGCACCGCCAACACTCTGGTCTATGTCCGCGGCCGCGGCATCGTTCTCAACGAGCCGTCGGTCGTCGCCATGGAGACGGTGAACGGCATCCGCCGCGTCAAGGCGGTCGGCGACGACGCCAAGCTGATGATGGGCAAGACGCCCGGCTCGGTCGAGGCGATCCGGCCGCTGCGCGACGGCGTCATCGCCGACATCGACGTGGCAGAGGACATGATCAAGTTCTTCATCCGCAAGGTCCACGGCCCGCGCAAGTTCGCGCGCTGGCCGGTGATCGTGATCTGCGTGCCGTCGGGCTCGACCAAGGTGGAGCGACGCGCGATCCGCGATGCGGCGTCCAACGCCGGGGCCAGCCAGGTCTTCCTGATCGAGGAGCCGATGGCGGCCGCGATCGGCGCCGACATGCCGGTGACCGAGCCGATCGGATCGATGGTGGTCGACATCGGGGGGGGCACGACCGAGGTCGCGGTGCTGTCGCTGCGCGGCCTTGCCTATACCACCAGCGTCCGCGTCGGCGGCGACAAGATGGACGAGGCGATCGTCTCCTATGTCCGCCGCAACCACAACCTGCTGATCGGCGAAGCGACGGCGGAGCGGATCAAGAAGGAGGTCGGCATCGCCAAGCCGCCCGCCGACGGCATCGGCCAGACGATCTTCATCAAGGGCCGCGATCTCGTCAACGGCGTGCCCAAGGAGATCCAGATCAACCAGGGCCAGATCGCCGAGGCGCTGTCGGAGCCGGTCGCCACGATCGTCGAGGGCGTCCGCGTCGCGCTGGAGAATACCGCGCCCGAGCTGGCCGCCGACATCGTCGATCAAGGCATCGTCCTGACCGGGGGCGGCGCGCTGTTGCAGGGACTGGACGAGGTCCTGCGCGACGAAACCGGGCTACCCGTCACCGTCGCCGACGACCCGCTGACCTGCGTCGCGCTGGGCACCGGCCGTGCGCTGGAAGATCCGATCTTCCGTGGCGTGCTGCAGAACGGGTAACCGCTAGGGCCGCGCGGGCGGCTGCGTTATGTTGGCAAGTCGATGCACCGGGCTCGCGTCACTCTCACCCTTCGCGGCGTCGCCGCTCTCCCCGCTCCGACCCGGAGCGGGAGGGAGATGCGGCATGCCCGAAGCGTGAGGGTGACGCGCTGACGGCACGCATGGCGACCCCCTCACGCGATCGGCGCACCGGTTTCTCGCGGCGACGCCAATACGGTGCCTTCGTCGGCTATGTGCTGGCCGTGGCCGGCGCCGTGGTCGGCGCGCTCCTGCTCGCGCTGTCGCACTTCGACCCGCCCGCCTTCGCCGCGCTGCGGATGGGGGCGGCGAGCGTTACCGCGCCGGTATCGGCGGGCGCCGATACGGCGATCGGCTGGGCGGCGAACGTGCCCACCGCGATCGGCGACCACTTTGCGGTCAAGGCGGAGAACGAGGCGCTCAAGGCAGAGATTGCCCGCAACCGCGCGCTGCTGACCCGTGCCCGCGCGATCGTTCAGGATAACCGGCACCTGCACGCCTTGCTGGCGGTGCGCGAGCGCACGGCGGACGTGGTGCTGACCGCGCGGCTGGTCAGTTCCACCGCGTCGTCGGGCCGCCGCTTCGCGCTGCTCAACGCGGGCCGCTGGCAGGGTGTGCGACCGGGGATGCCGGTGCTCGGCCCCGACGGGCTGATCGGCCGCGTGATCGAGACCGGGCCGGCGGTGGCACGGGTGCTGCTGCTCACCGACACGGAGAGCCTGGTCCCGGTGCGCCGCACCCGCGACGGCCTGCCCGCGATCGCCGCCGGGCGCGGCGACGGCGAGCTCGACATCCGCGCCGTCAGCACCGGCGTGAGTCTCGCCCCCGGTGATGTGTTCGTGACCACCAGCACCGGCGGCATCTACGCACCCGGCATCCCGGTGGCGCGGGTCGACCGGCGCGGTGTCGATACCGCGATGGCGCGGCCCTTCGCACAGCCCGACGCGCTCGATTTCGCGCTGGTGGTGACGCCGTTCATGCCGGTGCCCGCGCGATGATCGCCGACGAGTTCGATGCCTTCGTCACGCCGCTGCAGCGCAATCGCGCGCGTGCGTTGCCGTGGCTGACGGTGATGGCCGGGTCGCTGGTGACGGCGATCCCGCTGATCGCGACGGTGCCGCTGCTGCCGCCGTGCGGTTTGCTGATGCTGCTCGCCTGGCGGCTGCTGTTCCGGTTCTCGATGCGGCCGTGGGCGGCGGCGCCCTTGGGGTTGTTAGACGATCTGGTGAGCGGTCAGCCGCTGGGCTCGGCGGTACTGCTGTGGTCGGCCTGCTTCCTGCTCGTCGACCTGATCGATCAGCGGCTGGTGTTCCGCGACTTCTGGCTCGACTGGCTGATCGCGACCGGGCTGATCGTGTTCTGCCTGGCGGCGGGCCGGTTCATCGCGGTGCCGCTGGAGGCGCATGTCGATCTGGCGATGCTGATGCAGGGCGTGGCGGCGGTGCTGCTATTCCCGATCGCGACGCGGCTGGTCGCGTGGGTCGATGGCAAGCGGGGCTATCGGTGAGCCGCGGTACGCCGATCGCGTCGGCGGCGACGCAGGCCTACACCTTTTCGCGCCGCGCCTGGCTGCTCGGCACCGCACAGGCGGGGTTCGGCGCGATGCTGGCCGGGCGGATGGGCTGGCTCGCGATCGCCGAGAACGAGCATTACAATATCCTGTCGGAGAGCAATCGCGTCAACACCACGCCGGTGCTGCCGCGCCGGGGGTGGATCGTCGACCGGCACGGCGCGCCGATCGCGAACAACCGCACCGACTTTCGCGTCGACATCATCCCGGAGCGGCTGGACGACGCCGATCGCGAACTCGCGCTGCTCGCAAGCCTCCTCGCGCTGACGCCAGACGATGTCGCGCGGATCAGGCTCGACCTCAAGGCGGCACAGGGATTTCAGCCGGTGCAGGTGGCGGAGAACGTCAGCTGGGAGCGATTCGCGGCGGTGTCGCTGCGCCAGCCCGAGCTGCCCGGCGTCGCGCCGTCGCGCGGGTTCTCTCGCAGCTATCCGGCGGGTGCCGCGGTCGCGCACCTGACCGGCTATGTCGGCGCCGCCACCGCCGAGCAATACAAGGCCGAGCACAACCCGCTGCTGGTCGCACCGGGGTTCAAGCTGGGCAAGGACGGGCTGGAAAAGGCGCTGGAGCAAAAGCTGCGCGGCGAGGCCGGGGCGAAGCGGGTCGAGGTGACCGCGCGGGGCAAGCTGGTCGCCGAACTCGCCACCCGGCCCGACCGCCCCGGCGCGACGCAGCGGCTGACGATCGATGCCGGGTTGCAGGAATATACCGCCCGGCGGCTCGGCACCAACTCGGGGTCCGCGGTGGTGATCGACTGTCGGACGGGCGAAATCATGGCGATGGTGTCGATGCCCGCCTATGACCCCAACAGCTTCTCCGACGGCATCAGCCATCTGGAATGGCAGATGCTGTCGGACGACGAGCACGTGCCGCTGATGAACAAGATCACGCAGGGACTCTATCCGCCCGGCTCCACCGTCAAGCCGATGAACGGGCTGGCGCTGCTGGCGGCGGGGGTCGAGCCGACCGCGCGGGTCAGTTGCAGCGGTGCGATGCGCGTCGGCACCGGCACCTTCCACTGTCACAAGCGCGGCGGACATGGGCCGATGGACCTCAAAAACGCGATCATGCAGAGCTGCGACATCTATTTCTTCGAGATGGTGCGACGGCTCGGCTACGACCGCGTCGCCCCGGTCGCACGCGCGATGGGGCTGGGCCAGAAGTTCGATCTGCCGCTGTCGACGCAGCGCTTCGGCACCGTCCCCGACAGCGGGTGGAAGGAGCGCAAGTACAAGACGAAGTGGACCGTCGCCGACGGGATCAACGCCTCGATCGGCCAAGGCTACGTCCTTACCAACCCGTTGCAGCTCGCGGTGATGGCGTCGCGGCTGGCGAGTGGGCGGATGCTTCAGCCGAGCCTGCTCGCCGATCGCGTCCATCGCGACGCCCCTGCCCTGCCCTTCGCGTCCGAGCACCTCCAGCTGGTGCGCGAGGCGATGTGGGGCGTGGTCAACGGCGGCGGCACCGGGGCGGCGGCGCGGATGGAAGTGCCCGGCGTCGCGATCGCGGCCAAGACCGGCACCGCGCAGGTGCGGCGCATCACCATGGCGGAGCGGCGCACGGGCGTGCTCAAGAACGCGGCGCTGCCCTTCAAGATGCGCGACCACGCGCTGTTCGTCTGCTTCGCTCCTGCCGACAACCCGCGCTACGCGGCCGCGGTCGTACTGGAGCATAACGGCCACACCGTCCGCAACCTGGACACGCCGATGATCGGGCGCGACGTGATGACCTATCTGTTCGACCGCGATCGCGCGATGAAGTCGCTGGAGTTGAACGAGCCGAGCTGGGGCGGCGACATCCGCACCCGCATGACGGCGCAGGCCGACGACTACCGCCGCGCCCGCGATGCGACCGCCGCTGCGGCCGCGACCAAGATCGATGCCGAGGTGCCGTCCAACTCGCCAGCCGTCGAGACCGCGACCGATCATGCGTCGACCGTCCAGGAGAGCCTGGCGACCGAGGGGCCGCAGGGCAACACGGTCGCACAGGACGGATCGACCGAGCGGAGCGGCGAATGAGGAGCGGCGGTTGAGGTCGGGCGGCATCGTCCCGGAGCCGTTGGCGCAGCTGCCCTGGCGGGTGATCCTGCTGGTGCTGGCGATCGGCGGGTTCGGGCTGGTGGTGCTCTATTCCGCCGCCGGTGGGTCGGTCCGGCCCTGGGCGCTGTCGCAGGGGATCAAGCTGGCCGTCTTCCTCGTCGGCGCGATCGTCGCGTCGCGGGTGCCGGAGCGGGTGTGGAAGGCGGGCGTCTGGCCCGTCTATGGCGCGCTGCTCCTGGCGCTGTTCGGAGTCGAGGCGCTCGGCCACATCTCGGGCGGGTCGCAGCGTTGGCTGGACCTGGGCTTCATCCGGCTACAGCCGTCGGAGCTGATGAAGGTCGCGGTCGTGCTCGCCTGCGCGCGCTTCTACGACATGATGCCGCCGGGCGAGGTGCGCCGCTGGCCCGCCGTGGTCGGTCCGGCCGCGCTGATCGGCCTGCCGTTCCTGCTGGTGATGGCGCAACCCGATCTCGGCACGGCGCTGATGATCGGCGCGGGTGGAGCGACCGTCATGTTTCTCGCCGGCGTGCCGCTGCGGCTGTTCGTCGGCGGCGCGCTGTCGGTCGCGGTGGCGGCGCCGCTGGCGGTCAACTTCCTGCTCCACGACTATCAGCGCAACCGCATCCTGATCTTCCTCGACCCAGAAAGCGACCCGCTCGGCACCGGCTATCACATCAGCCAGTCGAAGATCGCGATCGGCTCGGGCGGCATCTGGGGCAAGGGCTTCCTCAACGGCACGCAGAGCCATCTCGACTATCTGCCGGAGGGCCACACCGACTTCGTCTTCGCGACGATGGCCGAGGAATGGGGATTGGTCGGCGGGTGCCTGTTGATCCTCGCCTTCATGCTGGTGATCCGCTGGGGCATCGACGTCGGCCAGCGTGCGGAGAGCCGGTTTGCGAAGCTGGCGGCGGCGGGACTGTCGACGACGATCTTCTTCTACGTTGCGATCAATCTGTCGATGGTAATGGGCCTGGCGCCGGTAGTCGGCATCCCGCTGCCGCTGGTCAGCTTCGGCGGCTCGGCACAGATGACGGTCCTCCTCTGCCTCGCGATCCTGATGTCGATCGATCGACAGAATCGACAGCGCATGAAGGGCGGTGGTTGGTAAAAAGGGTTTGCACAAACGTGCTTGAATGCTAACGGCCCGCTTCCGATCGCGGGGCACCGCTCCCGAGCGGTCACGGACGCATAGCTCAGTTGGTAGAGCAGCTGACTCTTAATCAGCGGGTCCTTGGTTCGAGCCCAAGTGCGTCCACCATTTTTCAGTGTTTGAGCGGCGATGAGAAGCCGCTGCGTTTTGGCCGCCCCTGAAGCTCCCCTTTTTGCAGCAATGTGCCTTGGAGCGCTGACTGCGGCCGTGATTTTATCGGCAATGGGCAGCGCCGCCAATCCGACCCATGACCTGGCAACCGGACCCGCAGGGCATACTCCCCCCCGGCTCGCGCTGGTCGTCCGCGCGGAGGCAATCGGGACCGTGCGCGCCGCGTCGGGTGACGCAGCGTCGCGGAACGCACGGGAACGCTCGCCGCAGGGCTGGAGGGCATAGAGCGCGTGTTCAAGTGCGGCCGCCACCCGGCCGGCAAGGGGGAACAGCAGGTCGCGGATCAGGTCGACCGGAAGCTGTCGAGCCAGTTACCTCAGTCGGCCATCACACGTGCCGGGGAACAGACAATAGCAAATGGTGCACCCGACTGGATTCGAACCAGTGGCCTCTGCCTTCGGAGGGCAGCGCTCTATCCAGCTGAGCTACGGGTGCGTGCATGGACCGGTTAGCAGCGCTGCGACCTGCGCGCCAGCCCTCACCTTATCAGCGTCACCGGCTGAAACGGCGCCATTCCGCAACTGGCGCCGCGACCCAGCGATCCGCCATAGGATTGCAACACGGTGATGATGTCGGTCGAGCAGAGCTGGCTCAGCGATGTCTCGTAGGAGAAGCGCTGCTCGAACCCGAGCTGCGGACATGCCTGGGGCAGCGTGACGCGGTAGACGCGGCGGCCGCTGGTGTAGAAGTCGATCGTCCGGTCATCGCGGACGCGGCTCTCGCGTAGCTGGGTGATGTTGAGGCAGGTCACCGCCGGACCGGTCGGCATCGCGGCGGGCACGCGCTCGCGAGCGGCGGCGGGGGCGACGGACAGCGCGGCGAGCAGCAGGGCGGTGTGGGGACGCATGACGATCTCCTCAGGCCGCTACCGGCATCGGGCCGGGCAGCGGCGTCTTGGGCTTGAACGCGCAGAGGTCGGCAACGATGCACCGCCAGCATTCCGGCTTTCGCGCCTTGCAGACGTAGCGGCCGTGCAGGATCAGCCAGTGATGCGCGTGGCGGCGAAAGGGCGCGGGCGTGGCCTTTTCCAGCCCAGCCTCCACCGCCAGAGGCGTCTTGCCGGGCGCGAGGCCCGTCCGGTTGCCGACGCGGAAGATATGCGTGTCGACCGCGATCGTCTCCGCCCCGAAGGCGACGTTCATTACCACGTTCGCGGTCTTGCGGCCGACGCCGGGCAGCCGCTCCAGCGCGTCGCGGTCGGCGGGCACCTCGCCGCCATGCTCGGACAGCAGCTGCTCGGACAAGGCGATGACGTTCTTCGCCTTCGAATTGAACAGCCCGATCGTCTTGATGTGCCCCTTCAGGGCTTCTTCGCCCAGCGCCACCATTGCGGCCGGGTCGCGCACATCCTCGAACAACGTCCGCGTCGCCTTGTTGACCGAGACGTCGGTCGCCTGCGCCGACAGCGCCACCGCGACCAGCAACGTGTAGGGATTGTGATATTCGAGCTCGGTCTGCGGATCGGGGTCGGCCTCGGCGAGCCGGCGATAGAACTCGAAAACGTCCTTCCGTTTCATCGGGCCGGCCTCACAGCCCCAGCACGTCGGCCATGCGATAACGCCCGGCAGGCCGGTCGGCGAGCCACAGCGCTGCCCGCACCGCACCGCGGGCGAGGATCGACCGGTCCTGCGCCAAATGGCTGAGCTCGATCCGCTCGCCCTCCCCGGCAAACACCACGCTGTGATCGCCGACCACCGAGCCGCCCCGCAGGGACGCGAAGCCGATCGTCCCTTCGGTCCGCGCACCGGTCAGCCCGGCGCGGCTCTCGACCTTCAGTTCCGTCAATGGCATCCGCCGCCCCGCCGCCGCCGCCTCGCCGAGCAGCAGCGCGGTGCCCGACGGCGCGTCGACCTTGTGCCGGTGGTGCATCTCGACGATCTCGATGTCCCAATCGAGCGCCGCCGCGGCCTCCTGCACCAGCTTGGCGAGCAGCGTCACGCCCAGCGACGTATTGCCGGTCTGCAGCACCGCGATCTCCGCCGCCGCCGCGTCGAGCATCGCCTGATGCCGCTCGCGCAGGCCGGTGGTGCCGACGACGATCGGGGTGCCCGCGCCACGGGCGGCCGCCAGGTGATCCTCCAGCGCACCGGGCGCGGAGAAGTCGACCAGCACGTCGGCGGCCGCCGCGATCGGCTCCGGCGCATCCTGCGCGTCCGCCCCGCCCGCCAGCCGCGCCCCCGCCGCCTCGATCGCCTGCGCGATGGCGAGGCCCATGCGCCCGGCGCTGCCGTAGATGCCGATCGCAGTCATGCATGGGCCTTGGCACACCGACACGGCCCCGTCACCCGCCGCGCCTTGACTTTTGCGGTGCAGCATGACAGATGCATTCATATCGAGGCGTCATAACGCAGCGTGATCGGATCGTTTCGCGATCCTGGCTCCGCCTCGGTTGCTTCTAGCAGGGCTTCCCAAAATCACGCGGGGGTTCATTATTCCCCGCCGCTCGCCCGTCCTTTGTCGACGCGCGAGCCCGGCACCATACCGAAAGTGCTATTCTACCATGTCATTCGCTCATCTCGGCCTCGCCGAGCCGCTTACCCGTGCGCTCACCGCCAAGGGCTATACCGAGCCGACGCCGATCCAGCGCGACGCCATCCCGATCGTGCTGGAGGGCCGCGATCTGCTCGGCATCGCGCAGACCGGCACCGGCAAGACCGCCGCGTTCGTCCTTCCCTCCATCCAGCGCCTTGTCGCGTCGGCCAAGCGCGTGCTGCCAACGCATTGCCGGATGCTGGTGCTCGCCCCGACCCGCGAGTTGGCCAGCCAGATCGCGGACAGCGCGCGCGGTTACGGCCAGTTCAGCCGCATGACGGTCGCCACCGTGTTCGGCGGCACCTCGATCAACAAGAACCGGCAGGACCTGTCGCGCGGCGTCGACATACTGGTCGCGACGCCCGGCCGCCTGATCGACCTGATCGAGCAGGGCTATTGCAACCTGTCGACGATCGAAGTGCTGGTGCTGGACGAGGCCGACCAGATGCTCGACCTCGGCTTCATCCACGCGCTGAAGAAGATCGTCCGCATGGTGCCGCGCAAGCGCCAGACGCTGTTTTTCTCCGCCACCATGCCGACGTCGATCCGAGAGCTGGCGGGCGCGTACCTGACCGACCCGGCGACGGTGTCGATCAAGCCGGCGGCGACCACCGCCGAGCGCGTCGATCAGTATGTCACCTTCGTCAATCAGGCGGAGAAGCAGGCGTTGCTGACCATCGTGCTACGTGACGAGCAGATCGAGCGGGCGCTGGTGTTCACCCGCACCAAGCACGGCGCCGACCGCGTCGTGAAGCTGCTGGCGGGCAACGGCATCGCGTCCAACGCGATCCACGGCAACAAGTCGCAGCCGCAGCGCGAGCGCGCGCTCGCCGCGTTCAAGTCGGGCGAGACTCCCGTCCTGGTGGCGACCGACATCGCCGCACGCGGCATCGACGTGTCGGGCGTCAGTCACGTCATCAACTTCGAGCTGCCCAACGTGCCGGAGCAATATGTCCATCGCATCGGCCGCACCGCGCGTGCGGGCGCCAGCGGCATCGCGATCGGGTTCTGTGCGGATGACGAGAAGCCGTACCTGAAGGACATCGAGAAGCTGACGCGGATGAAGATCGAGCAGCGTCCGCTGCCCGCCGATTTCCTGCAACAGGCGAACGCGATCAAGGCGACGCGGGTGCAGGCGATCGGTGCCGATCCCGCGCCCCGCGAGGATCGCCAGCGCGGCCCGGCACGACCGCGCGCGAGCCACGTTCCGCAGCCGACCCGCGGCTCGGGCCAGACCGCGCACGGCACCTCTCCGAACGGGCGCACCTACGCCAACGCCAGTCGTGGCGGCGGACAGGCGCGCTCTGGTGGCGGTCGTGGCCGTCCCGGCGGTGGCAGTGGCCGCAGCGCGGGTTCGTCGCCGCGCTGAGGACATTTGGGCCGCCTCGCGGGTTTACAGGCTGAACCCGCGAGGAGTCTTGTCATGGACGTATCCACCACCCCCGCCGTCGAGCGCGTCGCGCGCGTGCTGGCTGGGCAGCACATCAGCGCCAATGCCGAAGGCGACGCCGAGTCGGCCGGGCGACAGGTCGATGACATTTGGCGCGACTACCTGCCCGACGCGATCGCGGTACTGAAGACGTTGCGGGAGCCGGATCAGGCGATGGCCGATGCGGGCGACCCGGGGGTGTGGGAGGCGATGATCCTCGCCGGGCTGGAGCGGGGCAAGCCGGCGACGGTGGTGCTTTGAGGCGTCGAGGCTAGCATTATCCGGCGAAGGCTGGGATGGCGTACCGCCACGTTCAGGCGATTACCGTCAGCCATTCTTCCTCCGCGGCCCGAACGCTCCGCATCCGGTTGACCGGGTCGGCCACATCCTCATAGCCGAGCGCCACCCCGCAGAAGAGCATCCGCTCCACCGGCGTTCCCAGGAAGCGCTCCAGCGTCGCGGGGTACATCGCCCAGCACTCCTGTGGGCAGGTCGCCAGTCCCGCCTCGACCGCCAACAACATCAGGTTCTGCAGGTACATACCGCAATCGGCCCATTGCGGCGGTCCCATCCGCCGGTCGACCGTGCAGAAATAGGCGGCGGGCGCGCCGAAGAACTGGAAATTGCGCGCGAACCAGGTCAGCCGCGCCGCCTTGTCCTCGCGCGGGATGCCCAAATGGCCGTAGAGTAGCTCGCCGACGCCGAACGTCCGCGCCTTGGCGGCCTCGGTCATCTCGCGCGGGTAGATGTCGTAGCCGGGCTTCTCCTTCTCGCCCGCCGCGATCTTAACCCGCATGATCTGCTTGAGCTTGGCCAGCGGTGCGCCCTGGACGATATCGATGTGCCAGGGCTGGATGTTGCCCCCCGTGGCCGCCCGCCCCGCGCGGATCGCGAGGTCCTTCAGCAACGCCGGCTCGACCGGCCGATCGAGGAACCCACGTACCGACCGGCGCTCGGCCACCGCTTCGCTGACGTCCACCGCTGACCTCTTGCCGACCCGCCCGCTTTGGGCAATGAAGGCGAGGATAACAGTTGTTATGGAGAGTGGAAATGGCCGAGGCTTATATCGTCGAGGCGGTCCGCACCGCCGGCGGCCGGCGCGGCGGCCGGCTCGCGGGCTGGCACCCGGCCGACATGGCGGGCGAGGTGCTGAGCGCCGTGGTCGACCGCACCGGCATCGATCCGGCGGCGGTCGAGGACGTCGTCATGGGCTGCGTCAGCCAGGGCGGCGAACAGTCGTTCCAGGTCGGCCGCGGCGCGGTGCTGGCTTCGAAATTGCCGCAATCGGTGCCCGCCGTCACGATCGACCGTCAGTGCGGCTCCTCGCAACAGGCGATCCAGTTCGCCGCGCAAGCGGTGATGAGCGGCACGCAGGACGTGGTGATCGCATCGGGCGTCGAATCGATGACGCGCGTGCCGATGGGCTCTACGGGCATGCTGTTCGCGCAGGCCGGGCTGGGCAAGGCGATGAGCCCGAAACAGGCGGAGCGCTTTCCCGACATCCAGTTCTCGCAGTTTATGGGCGCGGAGATGATCGCGGCGAAATACGGGTTCAGCCGCGAGATGCTCGACCGGTACGCGTATGAAAGCCACCGCCGCGCCGCTGCCGCGACCGAACGGGGCGACTTCGCCGACGAGATCGTCGGGCTGGAGGTCGAGACGCCGGAGGGCGTCGTTCGCCACGACCGCGACGAGGGCATCCGCTATGACGCGACGCCGGAGTCGATCGGCTCGGTCAAGCTGTTGAAGGAGGGCGGCGTCATCTCCGCCGCCAACGCCTCGCAGATCTGCGACGGCGCGTCGGCGGTGCTGGTGGTCAGCGAGCGGGCGCTGAAGGAGCACGGCCTCACCCCGCTCGCGCGCATCCACAACCTGACGGTCACCGGCGGCGATCCGGTCATCATGCTGGAAGAGCCGCTGTTCGCGACCGACAAGGCGCTGAAGCGCGTGGGACTGAGCATCGACGACATCGACCTGTACGAGGTCAACGAGGCGTTCGCGCCGGTGCCGCTCGCCTGGCTGAAGCATACCGGCGGCGACCCGGCGAAGATCAACGTCAACGGCGGCGCGATCGCGCTCGGGCATCCGCTCGGCGCCAGCGGCACCAAGCTGATGGCGACGCTGGTCCATGCACTGCACAAGCGCGGTGGCCGCTATGGCCTCCAGACGATGTGCGAGGGCGGCGGGCTCGCCAACGTCACGATCATCGAACGGCTGTGAAGCGGTAGGGCGGCACCGGCATCCCGGGCTTGACCCGGAACGACGCTTTTCCGCGGGATCAAGACAGCGGGACCCCGGCTCAAGGCCAGGGTGACGAAGGAGAGAATCAGATGAAGTTGAACAGTTCAGTCGCCGCCGTCGTCACCGGCGGCGCCTCCGGCCTCGGCGAGGCGACGGCGCGGGCGCTGGCGGCGAAGGGCGTCAAGGTCGCGATCTTCGACCTTCAGGCCGAAAAGGGCGAGGCAGTCGCGGCCGACATCGGCGGCATCTTCTGCGAGGTCAACGTGACCTCCGACGACAGCGTCGACGCGGGTTTCGCCAAGGCCCGCGACGCGCACGGGCAGGAGCGCGTGCTGGTCTGCTGCGCCGGCACCGGCAACGCGATCAAGACCGCCGGCCGGTCCAAGGAAGACGGCTCGATCAAGCACTTCCCTCTCGATGCGTTCAACTGGATCATCCAGATCAACCTCGTCGGCACCTTCCGCTGCGTCGCGAAATCGGCGGCCGGGATGCTGACGCTCGACCCCGTCGACGGCGAGCGCGGCGCGATCGTCAACACGGCCAGCGTCGCGGCTGAGGACGGCCAGATGGGTCAGGCGGCCTATGCGGCGTCGAAGGGCGGCGTCGTCGGCATGACGCTGCCGATCGCGCGCGACCTGATGAGCGAGGGCATCCGGGTTAACACGATCCTGCCCGGCATCTTCAACACGCCGTTGATGAACGGCGCGCCACAGGCGGTGAAGGACGCGCTGGCGGCGTCCGTGCCCTTCCCCAAGCGGCTGGGCGATCCGGCGGAATATGCCGGCCTCGCGCTGACGATGATCGAGAACGGCTATTTCAACGGCGAGGACGTCCGGCTGGACGGCGCCATCCGCATGGCACCGCGATAGGGTGCCGCGTCCCGCAGCGTGGCGCCTGTCGCCGGACGCCTATCCGCACCGCGACGCAATCCAGACGCGCTTTCAGGATCTGGACGTGCTCGGCCATCTCAACAACGTCGCCTTCGCGGCGTTGTTCGAGAGCGGGCGGACCCGGTTCAATCATGCCGCGCAGCTCTGGGGCCACGGGGCGCGAGGACGGCGCGCGGTCGTGGCGCAGATGGAGATCAACTATCTCGCCGAAGGCCGCTATCCCGACGATGTCGAGATCGCGACCGGCATCGGCGAGGTGGGCAATCGCTCCTGGCAGATCCTGGCGGCGATGTTCCAGGGCGGGCAGTGCCTCGCGACGTGCGACGTCACGATCGTGATGGACAAGGACGAGGCGGGCGGCGGCTTGCCGGACGAGTTCAAGGCCGGTCTGGCGAAATGGCGGCTGACGGCGGCCTAATCGACGAACACCGCCGCGCGCTTTTCCATGTTCGCCCGCACCTGTTCCATCATGTTGGGCTTGCCGATCACCGCCACCTGCTCGTCGGTCTCCGCCTGCAGCATCGCGCGCGGGTCGGCGTCGTGCGCCATGTTGCACAGCCGCTTGGCACCGCGGATCGCGTGGGGGCTCTTCGCCGCGATGTCGCGGGCCAGCGACATCGCGGCAGCGTGGGGATCGTCGGCGATACGGGTGACGAAGCCATAGGCCAGCGCCTCCTCCGCCCCGAACTCGCGGGCCGTATAGGTCAGCTCGCGCAACACGTCGTCGCGGACCAGGCTGCGCCACAGCGGGAAGCCGGCCATGTCCGGGACCAGTCCCCAATAGGTTTCGCGGATCGCGAAGCGGGTGCCGGGCGCGGCGATGCGGATGTCGGCGCCCGACATGATCTGGAACCCGCCGCCGAACGCCACCCCGTGAACGGCGGCAATCACCGGCATCGGCAGGTTGCGCCAGCCCCAGCTGACATGCTGCGGCAGGATCGCGCCCTGATCGTTGCGGTCGCGGCTGGTGCCGGAGCCGCCCGCCTGCATGCTGGTCATGTCCAGCCCGGCGCAGAACGACCTGCCCTCCCCCGACAGCACGACGCAGCGGACGTCGGTCCGCCCCGCCAGCGCGCCGATGGCGGCACCGATCCCTTCGAACATCGCGGGGTCGATCGCGTTCATCTTGTCGGGCCGCGCCAGCCGCACGTCGGCGATCCGATCCTCGACGGTGATGGTCACGCGGTCGTTCATCGCTGGCTCTCCTCGATTTTCGGGCAGGCTAGCGGTCGACGGTGGAGAGCGCCAGTCGATAGCCCCGACCGCGCTCGGTAATCACGGTGACCGGCCCGTCGCCGAGCTTCGCGCGGAGCCGGGAGATGTGGACCGCGATGACGTTGGTGCCGGGATCGAACCGGCGGTCCCACAACGCCTGATGCAGCGTCGCATGATCGATCAGCGCGCCGCCACGCCGGGCGAGGAACAGGAGCAATGAATATTCGCGCGGCAGCAAGGGCAGCGGCTTGCCCGCCTTGCTCGCGCGACGATCCAGCGTGTCGATCGCGATATCACCGAACTGCACCTGACCGAACGGCAGCCGACGGATCAGCGCGTCCAGCCGCGCCGCGACCAGGGCGTCGGAGTCGCTCCGCAGCACCACGTCGTCGGCACCGTCGTCGAGGAGCCGGGCGGCCACGTCCAATGAGCCGGCCTCCACCACCGCAGGGCAAAGCGGACGCGGCACGCCGTCGGCAACCAGCGCGGCAACCGGGTCTGCGGTAACGGCACGCGCTACCAGCCCACGCGCGGCGAGCGGACCCGTCAGTCCTGGGCGGTCGATGCCGAGGAGCAGGACCGGGCGCAAGCCCGGCTTGTATCGTGGCACGACCATGTGGTGCGGCCATCAAGCTCCGTTTCGGAGCCGCTTCCCGTCGTGGCGCGTCCTTACGCTGCCGAAGTCCGATGAATGCATCGATGTGCTCCCCTCCTAGGATGCTAGAAGGGGTCTCGGACGGGCTTCAGTTAAATCGCTGAAAGGTTTGCCGATCCGTCGTCCGACTGTGTAGGGCGACGCGGTGTTAGACCCCTTCGATGTTCAGCGCTTCACCGCCCGCGGCTTCGGTGGCCATGGTGGTCGCCTCGGCATCGCCTATCACGCGCATGGCGCCGATTGGGCCGAATTGCAGCTGCCCTGGCACGAGGACCTGGTAGGCGATCCGGACAGCGGCGTGATCGCGTCGGGGCCGATCATCGCGCTGATGGATATGGCGACGAGCTTTTCGGTGTGGATCAAGCGCGGCGCATTCGTCCCGCATGCGACACTGGACCTGCGGGTCGACTATCTGCGCCCCGCGACGCCGGGGCGGACGGTGATCGGGCGCGGCGAATGCTATCGGCTTACCCGGACGATCTCGTTCGTACGCGGGCAGGCGCATGACGGCGATCCCGACGACCCGCTGGCGCATGTCGCGGGCACCTTCATGCTGACCGGCGGATGAGCGCGCTGCCGCCCTATGCCCGGCTGCTCGGGCTGGAAGAGGTGGCGCGCGACGGTGCGCCGCCGCTGTTGGCGATGCCGT
This sequence comes from Sphingomonas sp., assembly GCF_965200135.1. Taxonomy (GTDB): domain Bacteria; phylum Pseudomonadota; class Alphaproteobacteria; order Sphingomonadales; family Sphingomonadaceae; genus Sphingomonas. Next base: position 23,427 of record NZ_CBDATK010000006.1, on the reverse strand, counting down.
TCGCCGAGCCGGTGCTGGGGCGGCCGGGGTTCCTGCATGGCGGCGCGATCACCGGGCTGCTCGAGATGGCGGCGATCGTCGCGTTGCGGCACGCGCTCGCCGAAGATGGAGGTGGCAGAATCAAGCCGGTCAACGTCACCGTCGATTTCATGCGCGGTGGCCGCGACAAGCCGACGCTGGCCGCGGGCGTGGTGACGAAGCTGGGCAACCGCATGGCGAATGTCGAGGCGACCGCCTGGCAGGACGCGCCCGACAAGCCGATCGCCAAGGCGCGCATGAACTATTTGCTGGTGCGGGGCTGAGGGCGGCCGGCCGCCTAGGCGGGATCGAGGCGGAGGAGGCGGCCACCGTCGCCGTCCTCCAGCGCCCAGATCGCGCCGTCCGGCCCCTCCTCCACCTCGCGGATGCGGTTGCCGAGCCCGATGCGGGCGGCTTCGGCGGCGGTGCTGCCCGAGACGCGGACGCGGACGATGCCCTGTTGCGCCAGCCCGGCGAGGATGAAGTCGCCGGTCCAACCGCTGAAGCGGGTGCCGCGATACTGGATCATCCCGCCCGGTGCGATCACCGGCGTCCAGCTGACCAGCGGCGCGGTATAGGCGGTGTTGGTCGAGTGGCGCGGAATGCGACTGCCGTCGTAGTTGTCGCCCTCCGACACGTTCGGCCAGCCATAGTTCCTGCCCGCTGCGATCAGGTTGAACTCGTCGCCGCCGGCCGGCCCCATCTCGGACTCGAACAACCGGCCATCGCTGGCGAACACCAGGCCGTAGGGATTGCGATGGCCGAGCGTCCAGATCTCCGCCCGCGCGCCGGCGGTGGTGGCGAAGGGATTGCCGGCGGGCGTCGTGCCGTCGAGGTTCAGGCGCACGATCTTGCCGAGCGTGCCCGACAAATCCTGAGCGGGCGTGCCCTGCTGACGCTCGCCGGTGGCGACGTAGAGAAAGCCATCGGGTGAGAAGGCCATGCGCGCGCCGAGCTGGCCCCCGGTGGTGGTCGGTTGCGCGCGCCAGACGACCGCGAGGTTGGTGAGCGCCGGGGCGCCCGCGATGCTCAAGGTCGCGCGGGCGACGGCGAGGCGCTGACCGCCGGTCGCGGGTTCGGCATAGCTTAAATAGATCTGGCCCGAGGTCGCGAAATCGGGGGCGAGCGCCACGTCCTGCAACCCGAGCTGACCGCCGAAGAAGACGGCGGGCACGCCGGTGACCTGCGTCTTTACCCCGACCTGCGTTACCAGCCAGAGCTTGCCCGGCTTCTCGGTCACCAGCATCCGTCCGTCGGGCAGGAACACCATCGCCCAGGGATTGTCGAAGCTGGCCACCGAAGTGCGCGAGACCGCGGTGACGGTAGCCGTGGGGGTCGGGGTGGCCGTGGGAGTGGGTGTGGGTGTGGGTGTGGGTGTTGGTGTGGGTGCGGGTGTGGGTGCGGGTGTCGGGGCGGGCGTCGTGAAGGCGCCGCCGCCGCTGCCGCCATCGCCGCACCCAGCCAGGAGGAGCGCCAGAGGCAACGCCATCGCCGTTGTTCGCATCGCGCCCGCTCCCTTACTCGGTGGACTCTCTTTACGCGGTATTGCAACGACTTGCCACCCACTCAGGGCTGCACTTACACCCGTTCGTCTCGTCGGAGCGGCAAGGGCGGGCGCGACTAGCGGGCGGGTGTCAGGCGCAGCAGCTTGCCGTCATCCGCCAACAGCCAGACCGAGCCGTCGGGCGCCTGCGCCACGTCGCGGATGCGGGTGCCCATGTCCCATTGCTCGGCGGGCGTCGCGCGGTCGCCGTCGAGGCCGACCCGGATCAGCGACTCCGCCGACAGCGCCGCGATCAGCGCCGAGCCGCGCCACGCGGGGAAGAGGTTGCCCGAATAGATCATCATGCCGCCCGGCGAGATCGACGGGTTCCACCATGCCTTGGGCGCGACGAAGCCGTCGCCGGACCGATGATCGGGGATATCGAGGCCGTCATAGTTGCTGCCGTTGGACGCGCGCGGCCAGCCGTAATTGCCGCCGCGCTGGATCAGGTTGAGCTCGTCGCCGCCCTTCGGCCCCATCTCGACCTCCCACAGTCGCCCACCCGCGTCGAAGGCGAGGCCGTACGGGTTGCGGTGGCCGCTCGACCAGGTGACGGCGGGCGCGGTGTTGGGACCGGGGTTGCGCCACTCGCGGACCGGCGCGCTGGCGGCCGCGGCGGTATTCTTCGGCGGATCGATCACGCCGATCGCGGCGGCGCCGGTGCGGCCGAAACCGGGGTTGTCGGGCATCGGCGCGCCGTCGAGCGTCAGGTGGACGATCTTGCCGAGCGCCTGATCGGGGTCCTGTGCGGGGGTGAAGCGCTGGCGTTCGCCGGACGCGAGGAACAGCGATTTGCCGTCGGGCGCAAAGGCGATGACCGCGCCGAACTGGCCGCCCTTGCCGTCAGACCCGGCGCGCCAGATCACCTGCACGCCGTCGAGCCGCATCTGCGCCGGACAAGGCGCCCGGATGCATTGAGGCTGCTGTGATCCCAAGTGCCCGCGCGCCAGCGCGAGGCTGCTGCCGGTCGGGCGTGGCTCGGCGTAGCTTAGATAGACGACGCCGCTCTGCGCGAAGTCGGGCGCGAGGGCGACATCCAGCAGCCCGCCCTGCTCGCCCTTGGCGACGGCGGGGACGCCCCCGATCTCGACCACCGACCCATCGGGGCGGCGCAGCTTCAGCCTGCCCGCCTTTTCCGTGACCAGCAGCCCGCCGTCGGGCAGGAACGCCATCGCGAAGGGGGCATCGAACTGTCCGATCGGCTCGACCGCGAAGGGTTTGGCGACCGGCGACAGGTTGGCGCGGCCGGGCTGCGCCGGTGCCTGCGTCGTCTGGGCGGAGGTGCAGGCGGCGAGCGCCAGGGCGGACAGGGTCAAGCGGCGCATGGGGCGTTCCTTCTGTTCGGTCGAGCGACACCAGAGCACTATCTCGAACGGCTGGTCGGTTGGTACGGTGGTGTAAATCCCCGGCGCGGGAGATGGGTCCCCGCTTTCGCGGGATGACGGAGGGGTGACGCGGCGATGACGGAGGGAATAGGATCGACGTCACCGGAGCCGCTTGCCGCCTGCGCTGGTTTGACCTATATCACGCTCACTCTCTTACATCGCTGATGAAAGAGGCTGCGGGGTCCGGCTCCGCGGCACCGAACCCGCTTACCCGAAGGATTGCCATCTGACCGACTCCGCCGCCCTGACCGCGCTGATCCAGCCCGAAGCGACCGCGCTCGGGTTCGCGCTGGTCCGCGTCAAGCTGTTCGGCGGATCTGACGACCGGACGTTGCAGGTGATGGCGGAGCGGCCCGACACGCGGCAGCTGACGATCGAGGATTGCTCTGCGCTTTCGCGGCGCATCTCGGACGTGCTCGACGCGCTGGAGGCGGAGGGCCGCGATCCGATCGACGGAGCGTATCGGCTGGAGGTGTCGAGCCCCGGCATCGACCGGCCGCTGACCCGGCTCACCGATTTCGACGACTGGCGCGGGCACGAGGCGCGGGTGACGCTCGCCGAGAAGCGTGACGGACGCAAACAGTTCAAGGGCGATCTCGCCGGGACGCGCGACGGCGACGTGTTGCTCGCGACCGACGCGGGCGAGGTCGCGATCCCGTTCGCCGCTATCGCCGACGCCAAGCTGGCGCTGACCGACCGCCTGATCGCCGCCACCCAACCCCTCTCCACCGATGGTGTGGAAGAGCTGGAAGACGAACCGGCCGAAGACGCCGTAGCAGAGGAACAGAACTGATGGCCGCCCCCACCCCCTCCGGCGCCACCGCCAACCGCGCCGAGCTGATCGCGATCGCGAACTCGGTCGCCAGCGAGAAGATGATCGACAAGGCGATCGTCGTCGAGGCGATGGAAGACGCGATCCAGCGCGCCGCCAAGGCCCGCTACGGCGCCGAGAACGACATCCGCGCGAAGCTGGACATCCAGACCGGCGACCTCCGCCTGTGGCGCGTGGTCGAGGTGGTCGAGGCGGTCGATAACTACTTCACCCAGGTCGACGTGAAGGGCGCCGAAAAGCTGCAGCCGGGTGCAGCGATCGGCGACTATATCGTCGATCCGCTGCCCCCGATCGAGTTCGGGCGCATCGCCGCGCAGGCCGCCAAGCAGGTGATCTTTCAGAAGGTCCGCGACGCGGAGCGCGAACGCCAGTATGAGGAATACAAGGACCGCGCGGGCGAGATCATCACCGGCGTCGTCAAGCGCGTCGAGTTCGGCCACATCGTCGTCGACCTGGGCCGCGCCGAGGGCGTCATCCGTCGCGACGCGCAGATCCCGCGCGAGGTGGTGCGCGTCAACGACCGCATCCGCTCGCTGATCTTCAAGGTCGTGCGCGAGAATCGCGGGCCGCAGATATTCCTCAGCCGCTCGCATCCCGACTTCATGAAGAAGCTGTTCGCGCAGGAAGTGCCCGAAATCTACGACGGCATCATCACGATCATGGCCGCCGCCCGCGATCCGGGCAGCCGCGCGAAGATCGGCGTCATCAGCCGCGATTCGTCGATCGATCCGGTCGGCGCGTGCGTCGGCATGAAGGGCAGCCGCGTTCAGGCCGTCGTGCAGGAGATGCAGGGCGAGAAGATCGACATCATCCCCTGGTCGCCCGACACCGCGACCTTCGTCGTCAACGCGTTGCAGCCCGCCAGCGTCAGTCGCGTCATCATCGACGAGGAAGAGGACCGGATCGAGGTCGTCGTCCCCGACGATCAGCTGAGCCTGGCGATCGGGCGGCGCGGGCAGAACGTCCGGCTCGCCTCGCAGCTGACGGGCAAGGCGATCGACATCCTGACCGAAGCGGATGCTAGCGAAAAGCGCCAGCGCGAGTTCACCACCAACACTGAGACGTTCCAGAACGAGCTGGACGTCGACGAGACGCTGGCGCAGCTGCTGGTCGCGGAGGGCTTCTCGTCGCTGGAGGAGGTCGCCTATGTCGAGCCCGAGGAGATCGCCGGGATCGAGGGGCTGGAGGAGCTGGCCGACGAGCTGCAGAGCCGCGCGCAGGAAGCGCTGGAGCGGCGCAACGAGGCGGCGCGCGAAGAGCGTCGCGCACTGGGCGTCGAGGATGCGCTGGTCGACATCCCCTATCTGACCGAAGCGATGCTGGTCACGCTGGGCAAGGCGAAGATCCTGACGCTGGACGATCTCGCCGATCTCGCGACCGACGAACTGGTGGAGAAGAAGCGCGTCGAGCCGCGCCGTCGCAACGAAGACGCGCCCAAGCGGCCCGAGCCGAAGGGCGGCATCCTGAGCGAGTACGGGCTGACCGACGAGCAGGGCAACGAGATCATCATGGCGGCGCGCGCGCACTGGTTCGAGGACGACGCGGCAGCGTCGGCGAAGTCAGAGGACGTGACGGCGGCCGGCGAAGAGACCCCTGCCGAGGAGGACGCGCATGCGGACTCGGCACGATGACACTGTAGGCGACAGCAGCCGCCCTCTTCCCGCAGGGGAGGAGGCCAACGCACATGGCGTTCAGGGTGAGGGCACGTCCCCTCATCCGGTCGCCGCGCGTCCGCCCCTCTCTCCTACGGATCGAGGGGAGGACGACCCCATCCGCTCGTGCATCCTGACCCGCGACCGGGCATCGCCCGGATCGCTGGTGCGGCTGGCGCTGGCGCCCGACGGCGCGATCCTGCCCGACGTGCGGGCCAAGGCGCCGGGTCGCGGCGCCTGGATCGGGGTAACGCGCGCGGAACTGGAAATGGCGCTCGCCAAGGGCAAGCTCAAAGGGGCGTTGTCACGTGCGTTCAAGGGAGCGGCGTTCGTCATCCCGCCCGACCTGCCCGCGAAGATCGAGGCGGCGCTGGAGCGCAACGCCTTCGACCGGCTGGGGCTTGAGGCGCGTGCCGGCACGCTGCTGACCGGGTCGGAGCGGATCGCCGCGGCGGGACGGTCGGGGCAGCTGCACGCGCTGTACCATGCCGCCGATGCGAGTGCGGACGGCGCGGGCAAGCTGGCGCAGGCGTGGCGCGTCGGGCGCGACGCGGAAGGCAGCGGGCTGAAGGGGTTAACATTGCCCGTCGCGCGTCCCATATTGTCGATGGCGCTGGGACGCGAAAACGTGGTACATATCGGCGTGACCGACGGGGCTGCGGCCGATCGGCTCGCGCAAGCGCTCGGCCGCTGGTTGCACTTCATCGGTGCCGAACTCCTATCCCTGTCTTGCGAAACGGCCTCGCAAGGCGCATCGGCGCCCGGACTTCCGTCCGGGCAATCGGCCGTCGAACGAACTGAGGATTTTGAGTGAGCGAGACCGACAACGAAAAGCCCAAGCTCGGCATGCGCGCCCCCCTCGGGCTGAAGCGCACGGTGGAGGTGGGCAAGGTCAAGCAGAGCTTCAGCCACGGCCGCACCAATACGGTCGAGGTCGAAGTGAAGCGCCGCCGCGTGATCGGACCGGGCGGCGCCGCCGCCGCGCCGGTGGCCGCGCCCGAGCCAGTTGCCGCGCCGGTGACGCAGGCACCGCCGGTGGCGCCGCGCGCGCCGGCCGGTGAGACCGCGCAGGAGCGTCAGGGACGTCTGCTGCGTGAGGCCGAAGAGCAGCGGATGCATTCGCTGGAAGACAATCGCCGTCGTGAGATCGGCGAGCGCGATCGCGCCGCCGAGGAAGAGCGCCAGCGTATCGCCGAGCGCGCCCAGAGCCCGGCGGAACCCGCCGTTGAGGAGGCGCCGGAGCCCGTCGGGGCCGCTCCCGTCGTCGAGGCGGCACCCACGCCCGCGCCGACCATCGAGCCCGCGGTCGTTCCGCAGCCAGAGCCCGAAGTCGCTCGGGCCGTCGAAGCAGCCGTTCCCGCGCCGGCGCCGACGCCGCCGCCCCCCCCTTCCCCGCCGCCCCTGTCGGCGGAACTGGCGCGCGACCCGGCGATGCCGGCGCCGCGTCGTTTCTCGCCGGTCGCCCGCCCCGAAATTCCCAAGCCGCAGCCCAAGCCCGAGCCGGTCGCCGCACCCGCCGCCGCCGCGCCGAGTGGCGGCGCCCAGGGTGGTGCGCAGGCCGGACCGCGGTTCGGCCCCGGTGTCGCGACCCCGCGCACCGGCGCGCAGCCGGCGCGTCCGCAGCAGCGCGATCGCAAAGGCGACGAGCGGCGTGGCGGCAAGCTGACCGTCAACCGCGCGCTCGGCGACGACGGTGCACGGTCGCGCTCGCTCGCCGCGCTGAAGCGTGCGCGCGAGAAGGAAAAGCGCCACTTCGGCCCGCGCGAGGCGCAGGCGAAGCAGGTCCGCGACGTCCAGGTCCCCGACGCGATCACCGTCCAGGAACTCGCCAACCGCATGGCGGAAAAGGGCGCGGATCTGGTCAAGGCGCTGTTCAAGATGGGTATGCCCGTCACCATGACGCAGACGATCGATCAGGATACGGCCGAGCTGCTGGTGACCGAGTTCGGCCACAACATCAGCCGCGTGTCGGAGTCCGACATCGACCTGGCGCTCGACACGAGCGACGACGAGGTCGAGACGCTGAAGACGCGGCCGCCGGTGGTGACGATCATGGGCCATGTCGATCACGGCAAGACCTCGCTACTGGACGCCTTGCGCGGCACCGACGTGGTGCGCGGCGAGGCCGGTGGCATCACGCAGCATATCGGCGCCTATCAGGTGCAGCTGAAGGACAAGTCGCGCGTCACCTTCCTCGACACGCCGGGCCACGAGGCATTCACGCAGATGCGTGCGCGGGGCGCCGACGTCACCGACATCGTGGTGCTGGTGGTCGCGGCCGACGACGGGCTGATGCCGCAGACGATCGAGGCGATCAATCACGCCAAGGCGGCGGGCAAGCCGATGATCGTCGCGATCAACAAGGTCGACAAGCACGAGGCCAATCCGCAGCGCGTGCGCGAGCGCCTGCTGGAGCAGGACGTGCAGGTCGAGGCGATGGGCGGCGAGACGCAGGACGTCGAGGTGTCCGCGCTGAAGAAGACCGGGCTGGATCAGCTGATCGAGAAGATCCAGCTGCAGGCCGAGCTGCTCGAACTGAAGGCCAACCCCGATCGGCCCGCCGAGGGCACCGTGATCGAGGCGAAGCTGGACAAGGGCCGCGGCCCCGTCGCGACCCTGCTGGTCAGTCGCGGGACGCTGAAGGTCGGCGACGTGTTCGTGGTCGGCGCGGAGAGCGGCAAGGTCCGTGCGCTGGTCGACGACAAGGGTCGGCAGGTAAAGGAAGCCGGGCCGGCGCTGCCGGTCGAGGTGCTGGGCCTGTCCGGCGTGCCGTCGGCGGGCGACCAGTTGCAGGTCGTCGAGAACGAGGCGCGCGCCCGCGAGGTCGCCGAGTATCGCCAAAGCGTGCTGACGCAGAAGCGCACCACGACCGCGCCCGCGAGCCTGGAGAGCATGTTCTCCGCGCTCAAGGACAAGCAGGCGATCGAGTATCCGCTGGTCGTCAAGGCGGACACGCAAGGTACGGTCGAGGCGATCGTCGCGTCGATCAACAAGATCTCGACCGACCTGATCCGCGCCCGCATCCTGCATTCGGGCGTCGGCGGAATCACCGAGTCCGACGTAACGCTCGCCGGCGCCTCCGGCGCGCCGATCATCGGCTTCAACGTCCGCCCCAACGCCAAGGCGCGCGAGATCGCCGAGCGGCAGAAGGTGGCGCTGAAATATTACGACGTCATCTACGATCTGGTGGACGAGATCCGCGCCGGCATGGCGGGCGAACTCGGTCCCGAGGCGTTCGAGACCGTCGTCGGCCGCGCCGAAATCCGCGAGGTGTTCTCCGCCGGCAAGCACGGCCGGGCGGCGGGTCTGCTCGTCACCGAGGGGGTCATCCGCAAGGCGCTCAAGGCCCGCATCACGCGCAACGACGTCATCATCTATCAGGGTGAGATCGCCTCGCTGCGGCGGTTCAAGGACGACGTGGCGGAGGTTCGCGCGGGGCTGGAGTGCGGCGTGACGTTCACGCAGAACTTCGTCGACCTCAAGGCCGGCGACTATCTGGAGACCTATGAGGTCGAGATGCGCGAGCGGACGCTTTAGGGCGCCGCTCGCGATGCTCGGCGCCCCGATCCCGGTCCTACGCAGTTTCGACGAGGCGCGCGTCAAGGCGTTCTACCTGGACTTTCTGGGATTCGAGCTGGTGTTCGAGCATCGGTTCGAACCCGGATTGCCGTTGTACATGGGCGTGGTGCTTGGCGGCTGCACGCTGCATCTGTCGGAACATTACGGCGACGCTTCGCCGGGCGGCGCGGTGCGGATCCCTTGCGACGACGTGATCGCCTACGCTGCCGGACTGCGGGCGAAGCAGCATGGCAACGCCCGCCCCGGCGAGCCACAGCCGACGCCGTGGGGCACGCGCGAGATGACGATCCATGATCCATCGCACAACAAGCTGACCTTTTTTTCCGAGCTGGCCGATGCCGAAGTCTAGCGGTGCGCCGGAAGAACGATCCGTCCGCCTGCTCCGCGTCGGCGAGCAGGTGCGGCATATCCTGTCGGAGCTGCTCGCGCGCGGCGAGGTGCATGACGAGACGCTGGCGAAGCATATGGTCAGCGTGACAGAGGTGCGGATGTCGCCGGATCTGCGCCACGCGACGGTGTTCGTGAAGCCGCTGTTGGGCGAGGACGAAGAGGCGGTGCTCAAGGCGCTGCGGCAGAACACGGCGTTCCTGCAGCGCGAGGTCGCGCATCGGGTGCAAACCAAATACGCCGCGAAGCTGAAGTTCCTGGCCGACGAGAGCTTCGACGAGGGCAGCCGGATCGACGGGTTGCTGCGGCAGCCGGGCGTGGCGCGGGATTTAACCGAGGATTGACTTAAGTGCAGGTAAGACGCATCTTACCTTGATGAATGCGTATACTACGTTGTCGGGCAAGGGGCAGGTCGTCATCCCGAAGGATGTGCGCGACCGCCTTCGGCTCGCGCCCGGCGACCGGCTCGATGTGGTCGAGCGGCCCGACGGCGTCCTGCTCCGCAGAACCGTCGCGCCGGACGGGGACGGTTTCGACGAGATCACCGCCCGCATCCGCAATCGGGTGAAATATCGTGGACCGGTCGTTTCCGTCGAGGAGATGAACGGCGCGATCTCCAAGCTATGGACAAGTAGCGGACCGCGCTGGGACAAGTGAGGGCCGTCGATACCAACATCCTCGCTCGCTACATCGTCGGCGACGATCCGGACCAGTCGCCGCGCGCTACCGCCGTGCTTGCGACGCCCTGCTTCGTGAGCGACACGGTGCTGCTGGAAACGGCATGGCTTTTGTCGTCTCGCTTCGACTTCGACCGTGCCGATCTGGCGGCCACGTTGCAGGACATCATCCAATTGCCGTCGCTGACCGTCAGCGATCGGATCATGATGCGCTGGGCGATCGAGCGCTTCGCGGCAGGAGCGGACTTCGCCGACATGATGCATCTCGTCGGCGCGCGCCATGCAGACGTCTTCATCTCGTTCGAGACGAGGCTTAAGGCGCAAGCCGGTCCGGACACACCGATCGAGATCGAGCAGCCTGCCTGATGGCGAAACTGTATTTCTACTACGCCTCGATGAACGCGGGGAAGTCGACCAACCTGTTGCAGGCCGACTTCAACTATCGCGAGCGGGGGATGCGGACGATGCTGTTCACCGCGGCGGTCGACGATCGGTTCGCGGCGGGCACGATCGTGTCGCGGATCGGCTTGTCGGCGCCGGCCACCGGTTTCGACGCGCGCACCGACCTCGGCGCGCTGGTGCTGGACGAGCACGGACGCGGCGCGCTCGCCTGCGTGCTGGTCGACGAGGCGCAGTTCCTGTCGACGGCGCAGGTCGAGCAGCTGGCGGCGCTGGCCGACCGGCATGGAATCGCGGTGCTGTGTTATGGCCTGCGGACCGACTTTCGCGGGGCGCTGTTCGAGGGGTCGGCCCGCCTGCTCGCGCTGGCGGACGCGCTGGTCGAGATCAAATCCGTGTGCGCGTGCGGGCGCAAGGCGACGATGAACCTGCGTGTTGACGGCAACGGCCGCGCGATCGCGCATGGGCGGCAGACGGAGATCGGCGGCAACGAGCGCTACGTCGCCCTGTGCCGGCGCCACCATGCCGAAGCGCTGGCCGACGCCTGACATGCATGGCTGGCTGATCCTGGACAAGCCGCTCGGGCTCGGGTCGACGCAGGGCGTGGCGGCGGTCAAGCGCGCTTTGCGCGAGGGTGGTTATACGAAGGCCAAGGTCGGGCATGGCGGGACGCTGGACCCGCTGGCGTCCGGCGTGCTGCCGATCGCGCTGGGCGAGGCGACGAAGCTGGCGGGGCGATTGCTCGACGGCGACAAGGAATATGCGTTCACCGTCCGGTTCGGCGAGGAAACCGACACGCTCGATCTGGAAGGCAAGGTGATCGCGACCAGCGAAGTGCGCCCGACGATGGCCGCGATCGAGGCGGTGCTGGCGCGGTTCACGGGTCCGATCGAGCAGGTGCCGCCGGCGTATTCGGCGCTGAAGGTGGATGGGGAGCGGGCGTACGATTTGGCGCGGGCGGGGGAAACGGTCACGTTGGCCAAGCGTGATGTGACGATCCATCGCCTCGATCGTCATCCCCGCGTAAGCGGGGACCCAACTCCCTCTGCCTCGGACGTCGATGATGCTCAGGTCATAGGCCCCCGCTTGCGCGGGGGTGACGAGGATATTGTTGGGGTAGACGAGGTCACGCTCATCGCCCATGTCTCCAAGGGCACCTACATCCGCTCGCTCGCGCGCGACATCGCTCAAGCGCTCGGGACCGTCGGCCATGTCACCTTCCTGCGCCGCACGCGGGCCGGCCCGTTCGGGCTCGCACAGGCGATAACGCTGGACATTCTGGGTGAAGCCGCTAAGGCGCGCGACCTAGAACGATACCTCCTGCCGCTCGGCGCGGGGCTGGACGACATCCCGGCTCTATCGCTGACCCCCGACCAGGCAGGAGCGCTCCGTCAGGGGCGTGTGCTGGCCGGGATCGACGCCGCCGACGGTGTGACCCTCGCGACGCTCCACGACGTGCCACAAGCATTGGTCGAGGTCAGCGCCGGGCAGGTTCGCGTGGTCCGGGGCTTCAACCTGTAACGACGATGTCGAAGGAAATAGCATGACGATCACCGCAGAGCGCAAGCAGGAGCTCATCAAGGAGCATTCGCGCGGCGAGTCCGACACCGGGTCGCCCGAGGTCCAGGTCGCGATCCTGACCGAGCGGATCCTCAACCTGACCGGCCATTTCAAGGGCCATGCGAAGGACAACCATTCGCGCCGCGGGCTGCTGATGATGGTCAACAAGCGGCGCTCGCTGCTGGACTATCTCCGCAAGACCGAGGGGCAGCGCTACCTCGACCTCATCGCGAAGCTCGGGCTTCGCAAGTAACGGGAAGGCGGCCTGCGGGTCGCCTTTTTGGCATTCGGCCTCTGTGCCGATCCAGCAGATCACCGGCGCAACAGCGCTCACCCCAGCCGCTGGAGCTGGGTCCTCGCTTTAGCGAGGATGACGGAGGGAAGGACAATTCGGTTCGACCCTCGGGAGCGACAACTCGCTCCACACCGCCGCGGGCCGGCTTAGCCCGCATATTGGCCCCCACCGCATCGGGCGTTGGGAGTGAAGGAAATCAAATGTTCGATACCAAAAAAGTCAGCATCGAGTGGGGCGGCCAGACGCTGACCCTCGAAACCGGGCGCGTCGCGCGCCAGGCCGACGGCGCGGTGCTCGCGACGCTCGGCGAGACCGTCGTGCTGTGCGCGGTCACGGCCGCCAAGTCGGTCAAGGAAGGGCAGGATTTCTTCCCGCTCACCGTCCATTACCAGGAGAAGTTCTCCTCCTCGGGTCGCATCCCCGGCGGCTTCTTCAAGCGCGAGCGTGGCGCCACCGAGCGCGAGACGCTGGTGTCGCGGCTGATCGACCGGCCGTTGCGCCCGCTGTTCCCGGAAGGGTTCTACAACGAGATCAACTGCATCGCGCAGGTGATGTCGTATGACGGCGAGAACGAGCCGGACCTGCTGGCGATGATCGCGGCGTCGGCGGCGATGACGCTGTCGGGCGTGCCCTTCATGGGCCCGATCGGCGCGGCGCGCGTCGGCTACAAGGACGGCGAGTACAAGCTCAACCCGTCCGACAAGGACGTCGCCGAGGGCGAGCTGGACCTGATGGTCGCCGCCACGCACGACGCGGTGATGATGGTCGAGTCCGAAGCCAAGGAGCTGTCCGAGGACATCATGCTCGGCGCGGTCATGTTCGCGCACAAGGCGTCGCAGGACATCATCGATGCGATCATCAAGCTGGCCGAGCAGGCCGCCAAGGAGCCGTGGGAGCTGAAGGCTTCGGCCGATCTGTCCGCGCACAAGGCGAAGCTGAAGAAGCTGATCGGTGCGGACATGGAGGCGGCCTACAAGCTGACCGACAAGCAGCAGCGCCAGACCGCGATCAACGACGCCCGCACCAAGGCGCGCGAGGCGTTCGAGGATCTGAAGCACGCCAACCCGGCCGAATATCTCGGCACGCTGAAGCTGGTAAAGAAGGTGGAGGCGGAGATCGTCCGCGGCGCCATCCTGAAGACCGGCAAGCGCATCGACGGCCGCGACACCAAGACGGTGCGCCCGATCAGCGCGGAGGTCCACTTCCTGCCGCGCGCGCACGGCTCGGCGCTGTTCACGCGCGGCGAGACGCAGACCATCGCCACCACGACGCTGGGCACGCGCGATGCCGAGCAGATGATCGATGGGCTGAACGGGCTGAGCTATCAGCACTTCATGCTGCACTATAACTTCCCGCCCTATTCGGTCGGCGAAGTGGGTCGCTTCGGCGCGCCGTCGCGTCGCGATGTCGGCCATGGCAAGCTCGCCTGGCGGGCGCTGCACGCGGTGCTGCCGACCAAGGAGGAGTTCCCCTACACGATCCGCGTCACGTCGGACATCACGGAGAGCAACGGCTCGTCGTCGATGGCGACGGTGTGCGGCGGCTCGCTGTCGCTGATGGACGCGGGCGTGCCGATCAAGCGGCCGGTCAGCGGCATCGCGATGGGCCTGATCCTGGAGGGCAAGGACTTCGCGGTCCTGTCCGACATCCTGGGCGACGAGGATCACCTCGGCGACATGGACTTCAAGGTCGCGGGCACGTCCGAGGGCATCACCTCGCTCCAGATGGACATCAAGATCGCCGGCATCACCGAGGAGATCATGAAGGTCGCGCTGGCGCAGGCGAACGAGGGCCGCGCGCACATCCTGGGCGAGATGGCCAAGGCGCTCGACCAGACCCGCACCGAGTTGTCGGCGCACGCGCCGCGGATCGAAAGCTTCACGATCGACAAGTCGAAGATCCGCGAAGTGATCGGCACGGGCGGCAAGGTGATCCGCGAGATCGTCGCCACCACCGGCGCGAAGGTCGACATCGACGACGAGGGCGTCATCAAGGTGTCGTCGTCCGACCCCGCGCAGATCGAGGCGGCGATCGCCTGGATCAAGGGGCTGGTCGAGGAGGCCGAGGTCGGCAAGGTCTATGACGGCAAGGTCGTCAACATCGTCGATTTCGGTGCGTTCGTTAACTTCATGGGCGGCAAGGACGGGCTGGTCCACGTCTCCGAGATGCGCAACGAGCGCGTCGAGAAGCCGGGCGACGTCGTCGCCGAGGGTCAGGCCGTCAAGGTCAAGGTTCTGGAGATCGATCCGCGCGGCAAGGTCCGCCTGTCGATGCGCGTCGTCGATCAGGAGACCGGCGCCGAGCTGGAGGACACCCGTCCCGCACGCGAGCCGCGTGAAGGCGGCCGTGGTGGTGACCGTGGCCCGCGGAGCGGCGGCGGCGACCGGGGGCCCCGTCGCGATGGCGGCGGCGATCGTGGTCCGCGTCGTGACGGCGGCGGCAGGGAAGAGGGGCGTGGTCCGCGTCGCGATGGGGGAGATCGGGGTCCGCGCCGCGAGGGCGGAACGGACGACAACGCCCCGTCGCCCAGCTTCGCGCCCGCCTTCCTGACCGGCGATCGCGACTGACGCACTCGGGCCGACGGCTGAAGCGAGAGAGGCCCGGGACCCAGGTTCCGAGCCTCTCTTCGTGTTCGGGTACGCGACTCCGCCGCCTTGGAACGGAGATCAAGTCGACCTTGCCACGCCCATCAAGAACGGCGTGGGATTTCGACTCCCACAGGGGATGCTCGTTGGAGCCATGCTTCTTGCCTTCGCATTTGTCGCGATTCTGGTCTCGCCGGCGATGGCACAGGTCAACGACGACGAGGCTGTCTCCGGCGGTGGCGACGCCTTTGCGACGTCGACCGATGCTTTGGGCCAACCGACCCAGAGGCTGATCCCCGCTCGGGTTCGGCACCCTATTCGCGAGATCGATCAACGCGCCCGGCGACTCTGCCGACACCATCCCGTTCCAGGTCCTGGCTGGCCAGCAGGTCGCCGGATCACGTTTCTCCTTGTCCGACATGCTGGTGAACAGCAGCGGCGACGTCGATGTGGCGGACTATAAACCGTCGTTCGACGTAGAGGCGCTGCCGGGTCTGCCGACGGGCTCGGTGCCGGAGCCGGCGACCTGCGCGATGATGTTGATCGGTTTCGGTCGCCTCGCCTTCGCCGACCGCCGCCGCAGCAAGGTCGCCGCGACCGTCTCCCTGGGCCGAGCGACGGTAGGTACGACTTAGGACTCGGACCATGCAGTCCCGAGCGTCTGCGCGGACTTCGGGCACCGGCCGTTCTTGCCCGGCGACGATCGTCGCGATAGCGCCAAGCCGACGATAACGGGGCGGGAGCAATAGCGTGGCGCAGGACGGTCCGGGGGCAGCCGAGCGCCTCGCGGCGGCGGGCCGTGCGGGGTACGACGCCAATCCGCGTGATTGCAGCCACTCGATCCAGGTAATGCTGCGTGCGATGGGCAGCCCCGACGAACCCTATCGCACCGCCAACGACCTGATGACGCACATGCAGTCGCGCGGCAGCGGCTGGCGCAAGGTGGCGCTCGCCGAGGCTGGACAACTCGCCAATGCCGGCAAGGTCGTGATCGGCGGACTCGCGGTGCCGGGTGGTCACGGCCATGTCGTGATGGTGATGCCGGGTCCGCCACGTCCGTCGGGTGGCTTCAGGATGAACAGCGGCGCGACCCTGCCCTCGTCAGGCACCTTCCCGGCGTCCGCATCCGGCGCATCGAGTTCGTGGCCCGGCGCGCGCAGTCGGGGCGAGAAGACGGTGCGCGATCCGTGGACCGCGTCCGACTGGGGCAGGGTCACCTTCTGGACGCGCGATTGAGATGAGGGTCTTTCTTCTTTCGCTTCTCGCCGCGTTGCCGGCGGCAGCATCCGCGCCTTACTCGACGCCGCTGGACGTCGCGCAGTGCGGCGCGCTGTCGGGCGCTGCCGTCGCTGCGCTCGGCCCCGACTGGTCGGTACTCGCCGCGTTCGTCGAGCGGTGCGCGGTGCCCGGCCCCGACCGGCGACCGGCGCTGACCGTCGACATCGTGCGGCTCGATCGTGCCTATGCCGTCGATTTCTTCGCGACCCATCCGGACCAGACGGTGCCCCGGCCGATCCTGCGCCTGCCGTCCGGGCGCGAGGTCGGCACGCTTCCCGAGCAGTTTCCGGTCGAGGCGCCCGGTATGCTCAAGGTCCGGTTCGTGCGCTGGCAAAGGGGGTTGCCGCGCGAGATCAGGCTTTATCAGGCGGGCGAGAGCGCGCTGGCGCCGCACGCCCTCCCCTCGTTACGCTGGAGTCCGCGAGCGGGCGGGTATCGGTGAGCGGTCCGGTATCGGGCCGGTGCTGGCGGGCGGCTAGTATCCGTGCTGCGGGCGGCGCCGGGCTTGGATCGGCCGACGACGGTGCCGGACTTCAAGGCGTGTCGCGGTACGCTGAGACGGCTGACTGACGCCTTCGCCGCCCGGCGCGTCAAATGCTCCGGTGCACGATGTGCGGAATTTCCGTAGGATCGGCGTAAAGGCGCCGTGGGTGCCGGTAGCCCATCGGCATAACGGCAGGACCATCCAATTTTGGCGCCTCGAGATCGTCGACCCGATGCCGTACGTCCGAGGCATTGGGGAGACGGCTCGGTACAAGGACGCTGTGACTTATGAGCTCTAGATCGACGGCAGCGCCGCGCGGATGGCGCACGCGGTCGTCGATGAAATCATCCGACCCTGCCGCGCCGACGGGCTTGAGATCAACATCGTACGCCGGACCGGGCGGGAACAAGGAGACCGACGACGCAGGTCGCGTCCGATGCGCTGAGCACACTGCCGGACTGATCTAACGGCTGTTCGTCCTTGAGGCTCACGCGCTGGAAGTCCTCGGCTGAACAATCGCGACGGGGCGTTCAAGGCGATGCGACAGGGGGCGGAGAACCGCCTGAAGGAAAGGCCGCGTTGAGATGCGGTGGGCATCACGGATTCAATCGCGGTCGTCGGCATCAGGTGCACGCTAGTCCATCGCGGCGACTGGAACTACCTGCCCGCCGTCTTCGTGAAGCAGGTGGTGATGATCCTCGCGCTTGCCACTTGGCGTCACGATGCCGGAGCCGTCCCACGGGACGCTCCGGCATCCGACGGGATCAGAGGACGAAGTCGTTGGCGGAGAGCGGCATCGCCTTCAGCTGCAGGACGCCGTCGACGATGCCGTCGCCGTTGGCGTCGATCTGGACCAAGGTCGAGTTGGTGCCGCGGACATAGCGGACTTCTGCCTCGCCGGTCGCGTGGAAGCGGCCGGTGCCGAGGAACACGAACGGATCGTTCGAGATCGCCGACAGGTCGATCTTGTCGCCCTCGGCCGAGCTGAAGTCTTCGATCTTGTCGCCATAGGCGAATCCGGTGACGACCGGGGCGAAGTCGTCGATGCTTAGAAACACGAACCGGTCGGCGCCCGCTCCGCCCGCCATGGCGTCACGGCCGGCGCCGCCGATGATCGTGTCGTTGCCCGCCCCGCCCCGAATCACATCCTCGCCCGCGCGACCTTCCAGGACGTTGGAGCCGCCGTCGCCGTAGAGCGTGTCGTTGAACTTGGAGCCGATGACGCCCTCGATCGAGATGAAGGTGTCGGTGCCCATGACGGTCGTTTTCTTGCCCGCCGAGTCGAGCCGGACGGTGACCCCCGCGGTCGCGTCGGCGTAGCTCGCCAGGTCGATGCCGTCGCCGCCGTTGAGGGTATCGTTGCCGAGCCCGCCCTGCAGCGTGTCGTTGCCCGCACCGCCGGTCAGGATGTTGGCGGCCGCGTTGCCGATCAGGATGTCGTTGCCCGACCCGCCTGTCGCGTTTTCGATCACCACCCCGTTGGCGATCGTGTAGCCGCCCCAGATGTTGTCGACGAACGAAACCACACCACCGCCGGTGGGCGAATAGTCAAGGGTCGCGGCGGTAAGGTCGATCTGCGCGTCGCGCGATCCGGTGTAGCGGATTTCGTCGGTGCCGGCCGAGTCCCAGATCGTCTGGTAATAGGTGCCGAAGTCGTTGGCATCGCCCAGGAAGTAGACGTTGTTGCCCGTGTTCCGATCGACGACGCCGTAGCGGTCCTGCAGCTCGGCGATGTCGAAGGCGCCGAGCGTGCCCGACCAGCCGCTGTCGATGTTGGTGCGGGTGTACGGCGTCGGGCCATCGGGATGCAGCTGCCACGCGTCGTTGTACGACATCACGGTGTAGACGCCCTGATTCAGGTCATAGAGCCCGAGCGAGCCCGTCGCGCCGGTGACTCCCAGCATGATGTCCGACCCACCGCCATTGTCGTGCGGGTGCGCCAGGCCGTGGGCGTGACCGAACTCGTGCAGCAGCACCGCGAAGGAATAGCCACCCTTGAGCAGGCTGACCTGGCTCAGCTGGTTCCAGCCGCCGCTGAGGACGTTGAACACGCCGACGCCCTGCTCCGCCCCATAGGCCGGGTCCTGCGGATAGAAATAGGCACCGTACTGCTCGGATTCGGTCTTCAGCAGGCGGAACGTGGCCTTGGACGAGTCATCGGTGATGACATAGGTGATGCCGAGGATGCGCGAATATTCCTCAAGCGCGAGCATCACCTGCTGCTTCTCGAAGTTGTTCCAGTCGATGGTGACCATCGGCTGACCGTCGTCGCCCGTCTGATTGAAGTTCTCGTCCGAATCGCCGAAGTATACATAGGCGTACTCGGCACCGGCGATGGTTTCGGTCGGGATGTTGCTGGCGTTGACCCAGTTGATCGCATCCAGCGGATCGAACTGCGACGGATCGATCTGGTTGATGTCTAGCGTGTAGCCGCCGGTTTGATCGGGATAGCCGAAGGCGTCGACATAGTAGAACCCGCTCGTCTCTGGGACGAACGACAGGCCCGAGCTGATATCGCGGGGATAGGTGATGTCGTCGTTAAAGGTGATGAGCGAGCCGTTGGGTGCGTACAGCGCAAGCACGGTATCGACCTCGCCGGTCGGCACCGCAGTGGAGGTCGTGGCGTAGTCGGCCCCGGCCGCGAGTTCGAAGGTGTAGAGCTTGCCGGCCTCGAGATAGACCTTGTAGGTATCGACGTCGTTGCTGGTGTCGATATGGCCGAAGGTGGTGCCCAGCCCGATCGTCGGGGCGGCGGCGAAGGTCTCCGGCACGGCGTCCGCCGCCGGCTTCACCCAGACGTCGAGTGCGTAGTCGCCGACATCGCCGGCGCCGAACGCCTGCGCCGTCAGGTAGAAGGTGCCGGACGTGGCAGCAGTGAAGGTGAGCAGCGATGTGATGCCCCGACCGCCGTCGTCGTCGAAGTTGAGCAGCCCGAAATTGCTGTCGAACAGCGACAGGAGCGGGTCGTCGATGCCGTTCGCGCCGACACCGCGCAGCGCGACCGAATAGGTCTGGCCGGCGACTACCGACAGCCCGAACAGATCGTACTCCTCACCTGCCGTCAGCGTCCCGGTCAAGTGGGTCGGCGTCACCCCCTGGCTGATCGGTGCCGCCTGGATCGTGGTGTCGACCGTATGGCGAATCGACTCGTCGGTCGCGGCGACGTGGCTGCGCGCAATGACAGACTTGCCCATGCAAAGCGGGCAACCGCACGCCAGATTGGCATCGTCGAACTTGGCGTTCGCCATCGCGGTCAGATCGATCGACATGGTATTTCCCCCTCGCCCGATCGGGCGGCTTGCCGTTGAGATGCTCCAAAGCACCACGAACGCGGGTGATATTCAACGGTTAATCCGCTATTCACCGAAATATGTGGAACGTTCGCCAGCCGATGCTCGGGATTGGATGTGCGGCGGCTTGCTTGATCGGCACCCAGACCCCGGCCGGGCCGGACCGTTCGTGGAGAGAAGGCGTGCGAAAGCCGGCCGTGGACGGAATAGCCGTCGGAACCGGCCTGCCATCCGCGCACGGACGCACCTTTGCCACCCTTGACGCCTATCTCGCTCATCTGCGCGCCTATGCGGCACCCGTCGACCGGCCCTGGTATCGCGAGATCGCGCCCAATCTGTTCCGGCTCGAACGCGGCAACCTTCGGACGCTGGATGCACCACCGACCTTTACCCGCGAAGAGTTGGAGCGGAAGTTCGGTTTTCGACGCTGAAGAGCGGCCAGCGATCGTTCAGCCGTTCTCCGGTATGCGTATGACATGACGACGCTCGGCAAACGCGATCGGCTGGCCGCCGCCTCGATCGCGAGCGGCGTGGTGCTGTTGTTGCTGTGGGCGCTCGTCGCAGGGCTGGCGATCGGGCGCGGCGGACGCATCGACGACGGGCTGAAACTGTTCGGCGTCCTGCCGCCGGACCCGCCGCCCCCCGAGAAGGTCGTGCCGCCGCGGGTTCGCAACTACCGCCCCGCCGGCGCGGCGGCACCGCCGAACCTGCGCGCCAAGCCGACCGAGATCGTCGCACCGACGCCCGTGATAGTGTTGCCGGTGCCCCCGACCGTCGTCGTCGCGCCTGTCGCGAGCACCGACGTGCAGTCGAGCGCGGGCGCCGCCGACGTCGCCGGACCGGGGACGGGCGCCGGCGGCGAAGGCAACGGCTTCGGCGCCGGGGGCGATGGAGACGGCGACGGCGCGGGCGACGTGCCGCCGCGCCGGACCGGGGGGCGCATTCGTGACTCGGACTATCCGCTCGACGCCGGCGAGCAGGGCGTCAGCGGGACGGTCGGCGTCCGCTTCGTGGTCGATGTGCGTGGCCGCGTGTCGCGATGCGCGGTGACGCGATCGAGCGGGAGCCGGCTGTTGGACGACACCACCTGTCGGCTGATCGTCCAGCGCTATCGCTTCCGGCCGGGGCATGACGCGCGGGGTGTGCCGTTCGAGAGCACGATCGTCGAGAACGAGACGTGGGTGATCCATGACGAGCCGGCGGAGGAATGACGTTGCATTTGTCGTTGGCTGGTGAGGCCGTCGTTCGCCTCGGAGCCTTGCCTTGTCGCGGCAGTTTCATCGTCGTCGTCACGAACGCACTGACCCGCCTTCGGGTGAAGGCGAATACGGCCGGTGCCGGAATTCGAAAGGTAGGCGATGGGTCCCCTTCGCGGGGACGACGGTCGGGCTTGGCGTCGAAGAAAGAGGCGTCGCGGCGAAGCAGCGTCGTGACGTCGGACGGGAGCGCTGCGCTTCCCGCCAGCCGCGCTTGTGCGAGTTGGCCGGACGTGGCCGGCCGCCGCGCGGCGCGGTGGGGACTTCTGTTGCTCGGCGTCCCCTGACCGCTGGAGTCCCCTTCTGTTGCCCGGTGGGGTCCGACCGCGCTATCTTGGAGTAACCTTAGGCCGCGAGGCCCTCAGTTACGCCGCAATCGCGAGTGCTTCGTTATCGTTGGCACTTGTGTAATGGGCCGTTTCGGTGGTCCCATTCCGAGCGAAAGTCAGCGCTTTTCAACACACGTCGATCCTGGTTCGGCCCCATCAGAACCCCTCCTGAAAGGAGGGTTTTGGTGGAGCCGCCGGGTACTGCCCCCGGGTCCGCTGTATCTATTATACGCCGTCGTTTATCGCCATAGCCGGGTTGCCCCTGCCCCATCGATATAGGCCGGGCCACCGAACGGCGCAATGCCGAGACCGGACCGGGCCCGGCCGAGAAGAACTGCCTTTGCGCCGCCACAAACTCCCACTAACGGGAGGGGAGTATGCTCACCCAACGCTCTCGCTACGCCATGCGCGCGATGCTCTATCTTGCGGAGGCGCCCGCCGGCGGGCCGCCGATCCCGATGACGCGCATCGCGGCCGCCGCCACCGTCCCGCGCAAGTTCCTTGAGCTGATCCTCGCCGATCTGCGCGAGGCCGGGCTGATCCACTCGCATCGCGGCAAGATGGGTGGCTATTGCCTGTCGCGGCCGACGCATCTCATCTCGCTCGGCGAGGTCATCCGGGTGATCGAGGGGCCGTTGGCGCTGGTGCCGTGCGTCAGCCGCACCGCCTATCGGTCTTGCGGCGACTGCAAGGACGAGGCGAACTGTGCGATCCGCCACGCGATGATGCGTGTCCGTGACGAGACGGCGCGCATCCTGGACGGCACCAGCCTGGCCGACGCGGCTGCGGAGGAACTGGCGGCGGCTTGAAGGCGCGGCGTGGCAGAGCCACGCCGTCGGTCCTCGCCGGGGCGAGGCCGGCCGAGGCTCGCTGCGCCACGCGGATTAGCGATGCTAATCCGCTCGGCGAGCCTTCAACTCATCCCTGATCTCGCGGAGCAGCGCGACCTCGGCCGGCTCCACCGCCACGACCTCCGGTGCCTTGGGGACGATGCGGTTCACGGCGCGGACGAGCAGGAAGATGATGAACGCGACGATCAGGAAATTGACCGCCTGGGTGATGAACTCGCCATAGCCGAAGATCGGCACGCCCGCCTTCTTCAGTGCGGCATAATCGCTGGGCGAACCGGCATAGCCGGCCGGGATCGCGCCGAGGCGCAGGAAATAGCTGGAGAAATCGAGCCCGCCGAAAATCTTGCCGATCACCGGCATGATGATGTCGTCCGTCAGCGACGTCACGATCTTGCCGAAGGCGGCGCCGATGATGACCGCGACCGCCAGGTCGAGCACGTTACCGCGCGCGATAAATGCCTTGAACTCGTCGAGCATGACCGCCTCCTGATCCAGATGATCGCAAGCTAACGCGCGAATGGCTCTTCGCCAAGCCACCTCACGACCCTATACCGCTACCCAACAGGAGGCCCCACCATGCAGCTTCGCCAACTCGCCCCCGTCGTAATTGCCGCCTCGCTGGCAGGATGCGGCGTCAACAGCGTGCCTGCCGCCGAGGAGAACGCCAAGGCGCGCTGGGCCGATGTCCAGAACCAGTATCAGCGGCGGGCCGACCTCATCCCCAATCTGGTCGCGACGGTGAAAGCGGCGGGCGCGCAGGAGAAGGCGATTCTGGTCGAGGTGACGCGCGCGCGGGCGGAGGCGAACCAGATCCGGTTGTCCCCCGAGCAGCTGACCGATCCGGCGGCGCTGCAACGCTTCGCCGCCGCGCAGACTACGGTCGGCGTATCGCTGCAACGATTGCAGGAGGCGTATCCGGAGCTGAAGAGCCAGCAGGGGTATCGCGACCTGCTGGTTTCTCTGGAGGGAACGGAGAACCGCATCACGCAGGCGCGGCGCGACTACAATCAGGCGGTGCAGGACTATA